>JAIXWV010000014.1 GCA_027491115.1 Pseudomonadota bacterium | reverse complement strand
GAACAGTTTCATCACTTCCTCAGGGAGGGCGCTCGTGGCTACATCATAATCTTTAACCGGCCGATTCAAGAGATGGTCGCGGACACAGCCTCCGACCAAATAAGCTTCGTATCCAGCGCTATAGAGCGCGTTCAGAACACCCCTGACCTCTTGAGGCACCTGGGGAATGCTGAGCGGTTTCTCAATCCGTGTCCACATCGAGAGTTTTCCCGTCTTTCTTGTAAACACTCCGGGTCTCGGATTTCAAAATCGGAGCAAATCGGTTCTTCGCCCGGGAGCCTTGGACGGCAGGTCCACCTCCACCAACCTTTAATTTAGCGGCAGCCTTCCCTGCTCTTGGAGTGGGGGTTTCTTCTGCTTGGGTCTCGGACTCTTCAGTTTCCTCTTCGTAATCGATCTCGTAAGCCCCATCATCGGAATTACCTGCCGCAAGGGCGAGATCGTAACCACCCCACCCGGAGATCACGAACAACACGAGGGGTAGCATCATGCCCTTCACGGAATCAGGATCTCCCGTGGCTTGGCGCCATCGGCCGGACCGACGATCCCACGGGACTCCATCATCTCGATGATCCGGGCCGCACGATTGTAACCGATTTCCAACTTACGCTGCAGAAAGGAAGCAGACGCACTCCGTGAGGTCCGGACGATCATCAGAGCCTCTTCAAACAAAGGATCCACTTTCTCCTCGTGCAAGCCGTCTTCTCCCCCGCCCTCTTCAGGGTCCACGAGAATCTCGTTGCGGTACTGGGGTGCGCCCTGATCCCGCAAAAAGTCCGTGACCTTGTTGAGCTCACCATCATCGATGAAGGCACCTTGCAAACGGACCGGCTCACTTTGGCCGGGCGGGATGAACAGCATATCTCCCTGTCCGAGAAGACGCTCGGCACCTTGGCAATCAAGGATGGTGCGCGAGTCGATCTGAGAGCGGAGCGAAAACGATACCCGCGTCGGCATGTTGGCTTTGATGATTCCTGTGACCACATCAGTCGACGGACGCTGGGTTGCGATCACCAGATGAATCCCCGATGCACGTGCCTTCTGAGCGATCCGGGCGATTGAACCTTCAACGTCTTTCTTCACAGTCATCATGAGGTCGGCCAATTCGTCGATGATGATCACGATATACGGTAATTTTCCGATGATCGGATTTCCGGTCTCGTCTTTTTCGAAAGCCTCGATCCAATCCCCACCGGTCAGGAGTCCCCCGGACTGTTCTTGTGCTTGAGCTTCGGCCTGGAGAATGTCAGCCATGGACTTCGCGCCATTCTGTTCGACCATTTCGTTATAGCCTTGGAGATTACGGACCCCTGCGGCTTCCAGAATGCGGTAGCGCCGCTCCATCTCACGGACCGCCCACTTGAGCGCGCTCGAAGCGTTCTTCGGATCGTCAACTACAGGAAGCAGCAAATGGGGAATGTCATGATAGAAGCTGAACTCGATGAATTTCGGATCGACGAGGATCATCCGGAGCTCATCCGGAGTGAATCGGTACAAGAGCGAGCAGATGAGCCCGTTCATGAACACCGACTTCCCGGAACCGGTGGTACCCGAAACGAGCAAGTGCGGCATCTTGGCCAGATCCGCCAGGATTGAGTTACCGGAGATGTCCTTCCCCATCACGATCGGAAGCTGATACTTTGGATCGAGAAATGAACCGGTCTGCAGGAACTCTCGGATCAGCACTTGCTCGCGGGTGTCAGAGGGAATCTCGATCCCGACCACGGACTTCCCTGGCAAAGGAGCGAGAATCCGGACGGACTTCGACGAAAGGGCCATCGAAAGGTCTTCCACGAGATTCGAGATCCTCGAGACCTTGATCCCAGGACCCGGCTTGAATTCGTACAGGGTGATCACCGGACCTACCTTCGTAGCGGTGACCTGTCCATCAATCCCGAACTCGGCAAGCTTGTCGGTGATGCTGGCAGCCCGAAGGGTGAGCCGCTCCTTGTCGATAGCGGTTTCGACCCGGGTTACCTTACGGAGGAAATCGATCACGGGGAGTTTCCACTTACCCCGCTTTTTGTCGATCTTGAACTTGGGCTTCGAGGATTCGGGCTCGGAAATCGCTTTTTCGATCACCGGACCTTCTTCGAAAAAGTCCGGTTGCTTCTTGAGTTCGGCGACACTGATGACACTTTTCTTCGGCTCGTCGACCACGGAAAGAACCTCGTTCTCTTCCACCGTAGAAGGTTCCGATGTTGCGACCACCGTTTCTTCCACCACTACGGCGTCCTCTACAGTCTCAAGAGGGATGGCGGACTTTGCCTCGATCCGGGCTAATCGGTAGGCTTCGGCCCGTTCACGGATCTGGTCGAAGCTTTTCTTGGCTTGCATCCCGATGAATTGGGCGCTCTTGTTCAGAGCGATTGCGGAATAGTACGCAATGTAGGTCAAGGCCAAGCGACCGAATCGATAGGAAACCACTCCGAGAGCGTGGATGCATTTCGAAATAAAATGCGCGACTCCGATCGGAGTTGAAATCACAAGTGCACCGAGGAACAAGGCAAGGGCAGCAATCGATGCTCCGGTGCGGTTCAGCAGGCGCTCGAGCGGAACCGAAAGCCAGGCCCCGAACACCCCACCGGTCATCAAGTCGGTCTGATCCCAGCGCCAGGTCTTCCAATGCAAAGATAGGAAGATCGTCAGCGCAATGACGGAGACACTCAGGCCGGCCAAGGAGGACAGAGCCCTGGCCGCAGTGTCTTTCGAGTGAAGGTGCGCCGCAACAAAAAGAAATCCAACCGGAATGAGAAAAGCTCCGATCCCGAAGAATTGGAGGATCAGTGAAGAAAGATACGCCCCCACCATGCCGCAGGAGTTCAGCACCGACTCAGTCGACTGGGTGAAGAGAGAAGGGTCCTGGGAGTGATACGAGAACACCGCGATCCAGAGGAACAATCCGAAGGCACTCATTCCGATCGTGCCGAGTTCGATGCTCATACCCTTTTTCGCCATACACCCCTCCTGGTTGAACTGCGTTGCGATAGAAAAATTGTACGGTGTTTTTTAGGGATAGGAAAGGCCTCTTTGATCGGTTAAAACTGACCCCATATGACAGCGAAAACCGCCCGAACCAGCCGCTTCAAAGCGGTGAAGCCCGATGTGAATTTCCCCTCCCTCGAGGAGAAACAACTGCACTTCTGGGACGAAGGCGGGATCTTCGAAAAGTCCATGAACGAGAAAGAGGGTGCCAAGCCCTACAGTTTCTACGACGGTCCTCCATTTGCGACCGGACTCCCCCATTACGGTCACCTGCTCGCCGGCACACTCAAGGACATCGTTCCCCGCTACTGGACCATGAAGGGCTACCGGGTCGCGCGTCGCTTCGGATGGGACTGCCATGGCGTGCCGGTGGAATTCGAGATCAACAAGACCCTGAATTTGCACTCCCGTGCCGAGATCCTCGAGTACGGAGTGGACCGCTACAATGCCGCCTGCCGCGGAATCGTGGACCGCTATTCGAACGAGTGGAAAAAGAGCGTGAAACGCATCGGCCGCTGGGTCGACATGGACAACGCCTACTTCACCATGCAACCGGAATTCATGCAGAGCGTCTGGTGGGTGTTCCAGACCCTTTATAAAAAAGGCCTGATTTACGAGGGACTCAAGGTCGTTCCCTACTCGACCGGGGTCTCAACCCCGCTCTCGAACTTTGAAGCGAATCTCGACTACCGGGAAGTCCAGGATCCGGCGGTCACGGTCAGCTTCCCGCTGCTTCCGGCCTCGGCCACCAAGATCGGCGCTCCCACCGGAACCGCCATTCTTGCCTGGACCACCACCCCGTGGACCCTGCCTTCGAACCTTGGCCTCGCGGTGGGAAATGAGATCACTTATGTGATCGTCCGCGAAGTCGCGACCGGCAAACACCTCATTCTTGCTGAAGCTCGCCTCGGGACCTACTCGAAGAAACCCGCAGAGGACTTTGAAATCCTGAAAACTCTCACCGGTCAGGACCTCCTCGGTCTCGAGTACGAGCCCCTCCTGCCTTATTACTCGAACAAGCGTTCCGACGGTGCATTCCGAGTCATCCCATCCGACCACGTCACGACCGACAGCGGGACCGGAGTGGTCCACATGGCTCCGGCCTTTGGTGAAGAAGACTTCTTCGCCTGCCAGAAGGCGGGCATCCCGGTGGTGTGCCCGGTCGATGATGACGGGAAATTCATGGCTCCGGTGAGCGACTTCATCGGCCGCAAGGTGAAAGACGCCGACAAGGACATCATCTCCAAGCTGAAGGAACAGGGGCGACTCTACAAGCAAGACACGCTCGTCCACTCCTACCCCTACTGCTACCGTTCGGGCACGCCTCTCATTTATCGCGCCGTCTCGAGCTGGTATGTGGCGGTGGAGAAGATCAAGAGCGACATCCTAGGCGCCAACCGGACCACGAACTGGGTCCCAGAGACCCTCCGCGACGGCCGCTTCGGCAACTGGCTCGAAAACGCTCGCGACTGGTCCGTGTCCCGGAGCCGTTTTTGGGGCACGCCGCTTCCGATCTGGAAGAACAAGGAAGGCGAAATCCTTTGCATCGGCTCTCGTGAGGAACTTGAGAAACTCTCCGGCCAGAAAGTGGACGATCTTCACAAAGAGTACGTCGACAAGATCGAGATCCCTTCTCCGACCGGAAAGTCCCCGCTGAAACGGATCGATGAAGTGCTGGATTGCTGGTTCGAGTCGGGCTCCATGCCTTACGCCCAGTGGGGTTATCCCTTCCAGAACCAGGCGGAGTTCGAGAAGAATTTCCCGGCGGATTTCATCGCCGAAGGCCTAGATCAGACCCGGGGCTGGTTTTACACGCTGATGGTGATCGGCGCCGGACTGTTCGGAAAGGCCCCCTTCCGAAACGTGATCGTGAACGGACTCATTCTTGCCGAAGATGGCAAGAAGATGTCAAAGAGCCTCAAGAATTACCCGGATCCGATGAACGTCCTGAACGAACACGGTGCGGACGCACTCCGGCTCTACTTGATCGACTCACCTGCAGTGAAAGCCGAAGAACTCCGTTTCTCGGAAAAAGGCGTGCGCGAGATCGTCCGCCGCATCCTGCTCCGTTGGTGGAACGCCTACTCCTTCTTCACCAGCTACGGCAGCATCGAGGGCTTCGAGCCGAAAGGGGATTTTGCGAAATCCCCGAACCTGCTCGATCAATGGATCCTCTCCAAACTCCACTCCCTCATCGACAACACCAACCGCGAGATGGCGGCCTACCGCCTCTACAACGTGGTGCCGAAGTTGCTCGATTTCATCGAAGCGCTCACGAACACCTACATTCGCTTCAACCGTCCGCATTTCTGGGCAAATGGCGATTCAGAAGAAAAGCGCTACGCATACGAGACGCTTTATCATGTGCTCGTCACCCTCTCGAAGGTGATGGCCCCCTTCGCGCCCTTCTTGAGCGAAGAGATCTACCTGAACCTCTCCCAGGCACTTCCGGGCACCACCGGCAAGGAAAGCGTCCACCTCGAAGCCTTTCCGGAGGCCGAGGCAGCTTTCATCCGCCCTGACCTCGAACAGGCCGTGGCCCGGATGGACGCGCTCGTGATGCTCGGCCGGAACCTGCGTGAGAAGATCAAGATCAAGGCCAAAATTCCGCTCAAAACCCTCAAGATCATCCATCGCGACCCGAAGGCGCTTGCGGATCTGAAGCGCCTGGAAGCCTATTTCCAGGACGAGCTCAACATCCGTGCCTTCGAATACATCACGAAAGAAGAAGATTTCGTGCAAGTGAAAGCCAAAGCGAATTTTCCCGTGCTCGGTAAGCGCGTCGGCCCGAAAATGAAGCTCGTTGCGGCCGGAATCGACCGCTTGTCGCTTTCGGATTTGGAAGACTTGGAAGCCGGGAAGACCCTCACGGTCGAGGGAGAAACGATCTCGATTTCGGATGTGGAGATCCGCCGTGCCTCAAAAGGGGACAATCCGAATTTGGTTGCCCACCAGCTGGTCTCGATCGAAGTCGATCCGAGCCTCTCCGAGGAACAGATCCTGGAAGGCCTTTCCCGCGAGGTGATGCGGAAGATCCAGCAGGCCCGGAAGAACGCCGATCTGAACCTCGATGCCCGCATCGAATTGTGTTTGTGGATCGAAGGCAAGTTGCTTCAAGCGGCACAGGCTCACGAAGCGACCCTCAAGGCTGAGACCTTGTGCACCCACCTCACCTATGTCGCGTCGAAAGATGCACTGAAAGGACACCACGTCGAGGTGGCTGAAGATGTCGAAGAAGGCTTGGTCGGAGTAGGACTCACTCCGGTTTGAACTTACTTCCCAGCCCCACCCGGGGTTGATCCGCCGGACCCGCTCTGACCTCCACCCGCTCCGGATTGGGACGCGGGCTTGGCCGGCGAAGTGGCCGCGCCTGAGGACTTCTTGGGAGCGACCGTGTGGTTCATGTTTTGCGAGGAGAAGTACTTCAACAACTTTTCTTCAGAGGCTTTGCAATGGATCGTCCAGATGATGTGATTGGTCGCAATCGTATCTTTGAGTTTGGCGATTTGCTTCTTGGCTTCATCCAGAGTCTTCGGTTCTTTGAACTCTGGATTCTCAATCTGGGGCTGAGTACCGATCACGATCGGATCCCCCTGCACCTTGCCCTGGGCATGGATGGACAGAAGAAAGATCAAAATCAATGCGGCACCGATCATTTTGAACATGGGCGTTTCCCTCTCTTCTACTCGATCGGTAAATCAGGTCCCGGACTTGAGGAAGCTTCTCCTGCGTGTTAGTTCTTTGACGGATGGACTACCACTTTCCCCCGATCGCCGTGATCCGGACACCCTTCACTCAGCGATTCGGAATTCCGAGACAGCCAGGACTCGTTCCGGAAGCCCGGGGAGTCGTCAAGTTCGGCCCGGATCCCGATTACCAACACGCTCTCAAAGGAATCGAGCAATTCTCCCACCTTTGGCTGGTGTTCGTCTTTCACTCCCACGGCGGCAACAAGTGGAAGCCCACCATCCGCCCTCCTCGATTGGGCGGAAAGGCGAAAATGGGAGTGCTCGCCTCACGCTCTCCCCACCGCCCTAACCCGATCGGACTTTCGGTGGTGAAGATCCGGAAGATCGACTTGAATGCCAAAGGCGGTCCTGAAATCGAAGTAGAAGGAGTGGATCTGCTGGATGGCACCCCTATTTTGGATATCAAGCCTTACATTCCTTACGCGGACTCCGTGCCTGAAGCGAACCCTGGGTGGGCGCATGAGGAGATCATCAAAACGCCCGTTAGATTCTTACCTGAGGCGGACTTGAAAATCCGCGCCGCGGAGTCCCGTGGGCATCCGGGCCTCCGCGAACTGATCGAACAACTCCTGACCATAGACCCCCGGCCGGGCTTTCAACGTCGGGAACTTCCCCCCGATGCGGATCACGCCCAAGGCAAGGATTTCGGACTACTGGTCGGAATCCACGACGTCCATTGGCGGATCGAGGATCGACAATTCGTGGTTTACGATCTCATCCCGATGAAGGCTGCGAAGGCGCTGCGTACTCCAACCTCAGAATGAGCGCTTCGGTAAGGAGATCGAATACTCGATCAATCTTTTCATCCGGCATGTGGTGGACCTTGCGGACAATAAAGTTGAAGGAGTGATTGACCGCCCCCATCAACATGGCACAAGCCTCGACTTCTTGAGCACTCACTCCGCGCTCTGTCAACCGATCCTGAAGACCTTTCATCAATACGTCCATCTGGCGATCAATGATTTTCTCCCGGACCGCTACGGCCAATTCGGGTTGAAACAAAGACCGCGACATCGCAATCCGCATGAAAGATTCCCGCTCCTCAACCATGCGTCGCCCTTGCTCGAAATACTTCCTCAAGGCGGTTTTCAAATCAGGAATGGAGGGATCGAGACCTTCAATGCGGAGGAAGTCCCCTGTATCCGCCCCCTGAAGCACGGACATCAACAAACCCTCTTTACCTCCGAAGTAGCGAGTGATCAGCGCTTCGTTCACGCCAGCCTCCCTTGCGATCTCCAGGGTGCGAGTGTTCTCGTACCCCTTTTGGGCAAACAGGCGCGCTGCGGCACCCATGAGTGCCGACTCCCTCGCTTTTCGATCTCGTTTCGAACAAAAAACCATAAATGTAATTGACTACATACATCCATCGATTTAAGTCTGAATGCAAATGAAAACCACCCGGGCTTGGTTCACGCTTATAAAAACTTTTGTTTTTTCACCTTTGATTCTCGTGCTTTCAGGCAGTCAGTCGATTGCGGCTTCGATGAGTCTCGAGTCGTACCTTTCTCAGGTCCTAGGGGACTCTGCTGCGGTGAAGTCGAGTCGATCGCAGATCGAAGGCACGGCTCTCACCGCCAAAGAGGGCGGCCTCCCCACTATGGCCCGACTCACGCTCCAAGGTTCATTCACGGATGACCAAAGGCAATTTCCAAACCCGTTTCAAACGGCCATGCGGGCGAGGGCGTTAGGCCTCGGGTTTGAAAAGCAATTTGATTTCGGGTTGGCTTCAAAGATCTCCTACAATTTGAATTCCCTGAATTTCGGGCCCCAACCAGTAGACCGACGGTTTCTCCTCGACTATCTCGGCGCCCAAACCCAAATCGATCTGACTCAGTCCCTCTGGAGAAATGCCTTTGGTAAAGAGACTCGCGCATCCGCCGAATTGGCCGAGGCGGGATCCAAAGCGGCTGAATACGCCGAGAAGTTCAAGCTGAAGCAGACCTTGGCCCAGGCCGAAAACGCCTACAACCGCTTGGCCATCGCATTTGAATCCGTGAACCTGGAACGAGAACTGCTTGATCGCTCCAAGCGCATCCTCGAATGGACCGAAAAGCGGGTCAAGAACCACCTCTCTGACCGGATCGACCAACTCCAGACTCGCTCCGCTTACCAGATGCGCCTCATGTCTCTGAAAGCGGCAGAACAGGAACTCACTTCAGCAAAAATCACCTTCAACCAGATGCGGAATCTTCCTGCTGATGAGACCACCCTGGCCGGCACCGAAGAACCGGAGCTGATTCCGACCGAACGCGTACTGAACCTTTCAGTCCCGGTACGCGCCACTGAAACCCTCGACGTCAAAGCGGCCAAAGAAAGTGAGCGGGTTACCAAGGCTTCGAACGAGCTCTCGCTACAAAAAGTACAACCCGATCTTTCTCTCTTCGCGAGTGCCGGGTTCAACGGGATCGATTTTGCCGGGCAACAAGGGGCCCTCACCCGGGCTCTCACCGCCCAGCACCCGATTTACACCGCCGGGGTCAAACTGAACTTCGCTCTCGATCTGTCCGATACGGCAGACATCCGTGCCGGACGGGCCAAACAACAGATGGCTGCGGAACATTTGACCCGCCAGAAAGAACTGGAGAGCGAATCCACTTTCCGTGACCTGAGTCAGAAGTTCAATGAAGCCAGGTTGCGCCTCAAGATGGCCGACGAGCTGGTCTCGATGCAAAAAGAGAAGCTCGAATACGAAAAATACCGCTTCAACCTGGGCAGAACCACAACCTACCAGGTGCTGACCTTCGAACAAGATTACGCACAAGCCGTGATTTCGAGGCTCCGGATTGAAAACGAGATCCTCGCCCTTCACTCACAACTCAAAACCTTCGCCCAAGACTGAACAAAAAAGGAAGCCTCGACCATGACGCTCGCAGATCTTTCCGTAAAACGTCCGACCTTCATCACCTGTATCGTCCTGCTCATGCTGGCGGTCGGGGCATTCTCGATTTCCAAACTCGGAGTCGACCTCTTCCCGGAAGTGAACTTCCCGGTGATTTTTGTGAGCACCCCTTACCAGGGAGCGGGACCCGCTGAGATTGAGACCTTGGTTTCCAAGCCGATCGAAGACGAACTCTCTACCCTGCAAGGCATCAAGCGCCTGACCTCGGTCAGCATGGAAGGTGTGAGCCAGGTCATTGCCGAGTTCACTCTCGAAACCGACATCAAGTTCGCCGAGCAACAGGTCCGCGACCGGGTGGGAGCCGTGAAGTTCCTGCTCCCGAAAGACGTGAAGGA
This sequence comes from Pseudomonadota bacterium, assembly GCA_027491115.1. GTDB lineage: Bacteria > Bdellovibrionota > UBA1018 > UBA1018 > CAIMNF01 > CAIMNF01. The sequence continues at coordinate 13,510 of JAIXWV010000014.1, read as the reverse complement.
ATCCGTGATCCGCCGTTTGGACCCGTCCGACCAGCCAATTGTCATCCTGTCGCTTTCAGCAAAAGAGAAAATGAGCGAATCCGAGCTCTATGACATTGCCAATGAAATCATCCGCCCCAAGCTCGAGCAGGTCGACAAAGTGGGACAGGTGTACGCACTCGGAGCAAGGAAGCGTCAAATCAAGGTTGCTTTCGACGCCAAGAAACTAAAGGAGCGTGAACTCAGCCTGACCTATCTGAACACCCGCCTGGCCCAATCAGGAGAGAACATCCCCGCTGGTAAAAACGAGGATTCCAAGCAAGAATCCATCGTCCGCACCGTGGGCCAATTCGACACCCTGGAGTCGATCGGTAACACCATTGTCAGCTTTTTCGGGGGGGAGCGGTCGCTCCGCATCAAGGACCTCGCCAAGGTAGAAGACTCCTTGGAAGACGAGAAGTCGCGCACCTACCTGAACGGCAAGCGGTCTCTGTTTCTCTTCGTCTTCAAACAGAGCGGGGCCAATACCGTGGCCGTGGTGGACAATGTCCTGAAACGAATCAATCAGATGGGTCCCGAACTCTCGAAGATCAAGGGACAACCCGAGATCAACGTGATCCGCGACGGATCGGTCTACATCCGGGCGAACGTCACGGACATGAAGGAATCGATCATCATCGGGATCGCGTTGGCCGTGATCGTGGTGTTTTTCTTCCTCCAGAACGCCCGCTCCACCCTGATCACCGCGCTCGCCCTCCCGAACTCGCTTTTGGGAGCATTCCTCCTGATGTGGGCGTCCGGCTACACGATCAACCTGATGACCCTGCTCGCACTCTCCCTCTCGGTCGGTCTCCTGATCGATGACGCCATCGTGGTCCGGGAGAACATCTTCCGTCACATCGAGATGGGCAAAACCCCTCTCCAGGCGGCATTGGAAGGAACGAAAGAGGTGACCCTGGCTGTCGTCGCCACCACTCTCACCGTCATTGCGGTCTTCGGGCCGGTGGCCTTCCTGAAAGGCGTGGTCGGTCAGTTCTTCAAACAGTTCGGATTTGTGATCTGCTTTGCGATGCTGATTTCACTCTTCGACGCTCTCACCATCGCTCCCATGCTCTCTGCCTATTTCGCCGGCAAGAGTGGCCATGGGAACAAAGGGTTTTTCGAGCGCATCTTCGCGCCTCTTCTGGAAAGGTTCGAACGAGTTCAGCGGAAACTCGAAGACTATTACGAGAACCTCCTGAAATCCGTGCTCGCACGTCCGGGTCGTTCCATCGGCATCAGTGTGGCGATCTTCGTCCTCTGCATGTACACCGGAAAGTTCGTGCCGAAGACCTTCCTTCCGCCCCAAGATGCGGGTGAATTCTCGGTCGACTATGACCTTCCACCGGGAACCTCCATCGAAGCCACTGATGAAGTCGGACAGAAGATCTACTCGGTGCTGAGTCAGAATCCCGAGGTCGCCATCGCCGCCCTGACCATCGGCAACCGGAACGGTGAGGCCAATGTGGGCAGTTTCTATGTGAAGCTGGTCCCCACCAAGGAACGCAAGATGAACACCTCCCAGTTCAAGGAGAAGATCCGGGAACAGATGGTTGAATATGCCTTCGCCAACCCGAAAGTGAAGGACTACGATGCGGTCGGCGGCGGTCAACGTCCCTTCAACCTCAACATCGTGAGTTCGGACCAGGCCGCTCTCGAGGCCTATACGCTCAAGTTCGTCGAGCGACTCCGCGCCAATAAAGGTCTCAAGGATGTGGACATCAACTTCCGCCCCGGGAAGCCTGAAGTCCAGTTCGAGATCAATGCCGCACGGGCCTCGGAACTCGGGGTCACTCCGGCATCGATCGGATTCGAGATGCGCAATCTGATCGAGGGGACCGATGTGGCCAAATACCGCACCGGAGGTGTGGAATACGACATCCGTACCCGCCTCGACGAGAACCAGAGGACGGTGAAGGACAATTTCGGCCGCTACTATGTGCCCAACCTGAACGGAACTCTCGTGAAGCTGTCCGATGTGGCCAACAAGATCGAGAAAACCGGTCCATCCAAGGTGAACCGTCAGGACCGCGCTCGCTACATCCAGATCCAGGCGGACATCACACCGGGTGCCGGCATGGGCGATGTCATGAAAGACATCGACACGATGTTCGCATCGGATCCCGAGCTGAAACTCCCGACCGGCTTCCGCTATGCCTACGTCGGTCAGGCCGAGAACTTCAAGGAACTGGGTGAGAGCATGGTCACGGCCCTGATTTTCGGGATCCTCTTCATCTTCCTGGTGCTCGCAAGCCTGTACGAGTCCTTTGTGACTCCGCTCACGATCATGCTGGCATTGCCCCTGGCGTTCTGCGGATCGCTGGTAGCCCTCGCCATCACCCGCGAGTCCCTCAACATCTTCTCGATGATCGGGGTGATCATGCTCCTCGGTGTGGCCGTAAAGAACTCGATCCTCCTCGTGGATTACGCCAACCAGCTCATTCAAGGAGGCATGGACCGGGCCAATGCCATGATCCAGGCGGGCCGGACGCGCTTGCGCCCGATCCTGATGACCTCGCTCGCTCTGATCGCTGGTACGATTCCGATTGCGATCGGATTGAACGAAGCCTCGCGTCAGCGCACGTCCATGGGTGTGGCGATCATCGGCGGCTTGGTGAGCTCCACCCTGCTGACCTTGATCGTGGTCCCGGCGGCGTTCTCGTTCATCGACCGCTTCCGGGTCTGGTCGAATGCGAAGGTCAAGAGTGTGTTCGGGGTGAGCTGAGTTCGACCAGAGCGTTCACCACTTGTGAAGCACAGGCCAGGCCGAAAGCTCCCGTGACGTAGCTTGCGTTTCCGAGGATCACATTCCGGTTGTCGCAGTTGAAGAATTCGTTTTGTCCCTGTGGGCACACACAGCGGAATCCCTTGCCGTTATCGTACTTGAGCTCCACGGGCGCCTGGGAAGGCTCCTCGGAGTAGATTGCAGGAATCCCAAACTCACCTGTTTCAGGGAATCCGTATTGATCTCGCAAGATCCGACGGAGGGCTTTGGCGAGCGGATCCACTGTGGTGAGACCGAGATCCTTCACCCGGATCCGGGTCGGATCCATCTTGCCACCCGAACCCGTCGAGGTCACGACACGGATCCCCTCGGTCCGGCATTTCGCCAGCAAATGGCATTTCGGGGTGACACTGTCGATCGCATCGATGACAAAGTCGGGCATGCGTCCTTGTACTTGCACGCACTCCTCAAAAATCTCGGTACTGAGCCGCTCATTATAAAACTTGGGGATCGCGTGGACCTTGGCTTGGGGGTTCACCTTACGAAGCCGCTCCGCCATCACTTCGACTTTTTTCTCTCCCACGAGACCGTTCAAGGAATGAAGTTGCCGGTTGAAGTTGGTGATGCAGATCTCGTCAAAATCGACGAGCGTGATCTTGCCCACGCCTGAACGGGCGACCGCCTCAGCGGCAAAAGAACCCACTCCACCGATGCCCACAATGAGGACATGTGATCGAAACAGGGTCTCCATGGCGGGATCTCCCACCAAGCGCCCCATCCGGTCGAACCGGCGGTGCAAACGGTACTGTTCCAATTCCCCTTCATTCATCGGTAGGATTTCATTCATGACGGCTCCGGAGTTTACCCGAAATTCCGGAAATTCTCATCCAATTTCTGAGTCAAAAACTCAAGTTCCCAACCCCGAAGGGTGGCTAAACCCCGGTAAAGCTCGGGAATGCAAGCAGGTTCGTTGATTCCGTCGAGTCTCCAGGCCTGATCCGGCGAGTCCGTCTCGAGCAGAAGGTTCTCGATTGGAATCCATTGCAGGACCTTCTTCATGCGTTCGAACTTCCCAGGAACCAAAAAGCCCCCACTGAAGGAAAGCAGTGCACCTCGTTTGATCCATTCCGAGGCCTCCTCGATCGACCCTGAAAAACTATGGATCAAGATGTTCCCACCGAAACCCGCCACGTCGATTTCCCGGATCGAGTCGGCATGGGAGCGCACGATGTGCAACACGAGGGGCTTTCCCGCCTGTTTTGCCATCCGAATCTGGATCCGGAAGGCCTCGCGCTGAAGATCAAATTTTACGGGGTCGCGGCGAGGATGGAAATCGAGACCGGTCTCACCCAGAGCATCGGCCGATTTCAATTCGACCGACAAATCCTGCAAGGAGCGCTTTACGGTCTCAGAGTCCATCTGTTCGACTCTCCAAGGATGCAGTCCGAAGGAAGTCCGGATCCAAGCGCCGTATCTCGATTTCAAGATCTGTTGACGGGACCAATCAACAGGGTCCACTCCACCGATCATGACCCGTGAAACACCCGCTTGCTGGGCCCGTGACACAACATCGTCCAAACGATCCATGACCCGCTCATCACTCAAATGGCAGTGGGAATCGATGAAGGAAAGCAACCTGTCAGCCCTTGAGGAGAGTGAGGAACTCTTTTCTTGTGGTGGCATCGGTGAAGAAGTCTCCACGCATGGCTGAGGTGATGGTTTTTGAGTTCTGCTTCTCCACTCCACGCATCATCATGCAAAAATGAGCGGCCTCAATCACCACGGCGACTCCAAGTGGATTCAGCGCCCCCATCAACGCATCGGCCACTTGAGCGGTGAGACGCTCTTGAACCTGGAGTCGACGTGCAAACACATCAACGATCCGAGGGATTTTGGAAAGTCCGATGATCTTCTTATCGGGGATGTAAGCGATGTGAGCCTTCCCGAAGAATGGAAGCATGTGATGTTCACACAAGGAGTAAAGTTCGATGTCTTTCACAATGACCATTTCACTCGACTCGGCATGGAACAGTGCGGTTCCCACGACTTTCTCAACGGAAGTCTCGTAGCCGGAAGTCAGGAATTGCATCGACTTCGCAAAACGTTTTGGAGTGTCGAGAAGACCCTCACGGGATGGATCCTCACTCAGGGCCTCCAGAATCTCGGCAACTCTGGGCTCAATGAACCCTGGAGCTTCACCGCGCATTGTTCCGTGTTTCTTTTTGGAACCCGAGCCCTTCAAACCTTTTTTGAGGATCATCTTCTTGAACTTATCGGTGAGTGGGGATCAATACAAACAAAAAGGGCCCGCCGTTACCGGCAGGCCCTTTCCACGAGTTTGACTCGAAACGCTTAGTGTCCAGCAGGCTGAGCAGCAGGAGCTTCAGCGGCAGGAGCAGCATGCTCTTCAGCTTTGTGCTCTTTCTTTGCTTTCTTGCCTTTTTTAGCTTTCTTGGCAGGCTTCTCAGCTTTGTGCTCGCCAGCATGGGCGTCAGCAGCAGGAGCAGCAGCATGCTCAGTGGTAGCAGCAGCAGCAGGAGCAGCATGGTCGTTTGCGAAAGAAACGGTGGAGAGAGCGAATACTGCAACGAGTGCAACGATGATGTTTTTCATGTGAATTATTCCTTTCAATGAATAATGGTTATGATTCAAGATTTCCACTTTTCGGGTCAGGGATCAAGAACATTCAAAGTGATCTTAACAAAACGGCAAAACCTTGACCCCCACTTACGCACAGTGTCGCCACCCCGAGCGCTCCAGGCTTTCCCTTGAGAATGTGCGCTAGAGTCACCAGGATCCGGGTTCCTGTCGCGCCGATGGGATGACCGATGGCAATCGCCCCACCCCGCACATTCAATCGATCCTCGGGAATTTCAAGCTCGCGATTGCAAGCCAGGACTTGTGCCGCGAACGCTTCGTTCAATTCAACCGCCTCCAGATCTTTCACTTGAAGACCTTGACGCGCCAGCATGCGCCGGGTCGCCTCGATCGGTCCGAGCCCCATGCGCCTTGGATCCAAACCCACCATCTCATAATCGAGCAATTCGACTTCCATCCCCGGATCCCGATCGGATCCCAAGCGGACAAAGGCCGCGCCATCCGTGATCCCACTGGAGTTTCCGGCGGTGACCGTCCCGCTCTCGCGATCGAACACCGGTGGTAGCTTTGCGAGACTCTCCAGCGTGGTGTTTCCGCGGCGGTGCTCATCCTCGCTCAGACCGGACAGTTTTCCATCACCCGGAATGGCGAAGGTCTCGGCTGAAAATAGGCCGTTCTTCCAGGAATGCTCCGCACGCTGCTGGGAGAGAAGCGCATAGGAATCTTGCTCTTGTCGGGAAATTCCGGACTCTCTAGCCAAATAGGTGTCCACCGTGGCCCCCATGAGCATGTCCGCCATGGGACAGTGAAATCCGTCACGGGTCATCCCGTCCACCACTTCACCATGCCCCATCCGAAGGCCCCAGCGTCCATCCATCAAATAATAAGGAGTGTTGGACATGCTTTCGACTCCTCCGGCGAAGACGGTCCGTGCGCGTCCCAGTGCGATCTTCTCGGCACCGAAAATCACCGACGCCAAACCCGAGGCACAGGCCTGGTTCAAAGTGATGGCAGGAACGGTCTCGGGCAATCCCGAAAACAGCGCCGCCTGACGAGCCGGGTTCGGCCGGGCTCCTGCCTGACGGGCATGACCCAGAACCACCAAATCGATGGATGAATCGGCCGAAATTGACGCACGCCGCAAGGATTCCTTCAGGCACACTGTGGCCAATTCGGGTGCTGAAAAGCGTTTCAATGCCCCGCCAAAGCGTCCAATCGGGGTTCGGACCGAGGACCCTAGGAAAACCGGTTTTGGAAATATCGAGTGGATTTTTGACATGGTATATTCGGTATCATGCCAGAACCGTCACCACAACCGAGGGAACCGAACCCCTCGCGCTTGGGTGCCATGAATGAAGTCCCCCCCACGCACCGGATCGACCCTCGTCACAAACGATGGGTGGTGTTGTTACTTACGCTGATGATGTTCACAGCAACGATGGACTTCATGGTGCTGATGCCCCTCGGTCCGAAGCTGATGGCGCTGTTCTCATTGAGTCCCAAAAAATTTTCTTTCCTGGTCTCGAGTTACTCGTTCGCAGCTGGAATCTTCGGTTTCCTGGGCTCGTTTATTTTCGATCGGATGGACCGGAAACGGGCTCTGCTCGGAGCTTACGTGGGGTTCATCCTGGGAACAGTGGTCTGTGCCTTCGCTCCCGATTTTCCGACACTCCTGGTGGCCCGGGCGATCTCGGGAGCCTTCGGAGGACTCCTTTCAGGAATCAGCTTCGCGATCATCGGAGACCTGTTTTCCATCTCGGAGCGCGGTCTGGCCACCGGCAAACTGCTCACTTCTTATTCACTGGCCAGCATCCTCGGGGTTCCGGTCGGTCTGATCGTCGCAGAACGATTTGGCTGGCACGCCACTTTCGGATCCATCGCAATCGTGGGAACCATTGCACTCTTTGGTGCCCACCGGTTTATTCCGAGCGCCCGCTGGCATCTCGAACAGGGACCCGCACCGATGTTTTCCGGTCTCACCGAAAACCTGCGTGACCCGAATGCCAGAACCTCCCTCCTGACTACCCTGCTCATGGTTCACTCGCAGTTCGTGGTGATCCCCTTCATCAGCGCATACATCGTCTCGAACACCGGATTCCCCGCATTCCGCCTTCCCCACGTGTATCTGGTCGGCGGAGCCCTCACCGTGATCACCGGAATCAAAATGGGACGGATTTGTGACCAGTTCGGCGCCAGAAAAGTATTCAAACTCACGGGCCTTCTGTTCCTGGTTCCGATTTATTTCATCACCCACCTCGGGCATGTGGAGTACTGGATCACCCTGCTGACCACGACGGCGATCTTCGTTCTTTCGAGCCTGCGTAGCGTTCCGGCGGTCACCCTGATTTCTTCGAGCATCCCTGCAAAGCGGCGCGGGAGCTTCATGAGTTTGAACTCCTGCATCCATCAGGTGGGTGCGGCATCGGCGACGTTTTTGTCAGGCTGGTTCGTCACCCAGAGTGGTGCGGGTGACGAGATGAAAGGATTCGCAGACACCGCCTGGCTGTCGATCGGATTCGGGATCGTGGCCTATGTGCTCGGCCAGCGAATCAAGGTGGTGTCATGATTCGGAAGCTTGTACCCGGCCTGTTGTGGGCGTCGATACTATCCGCCTGTGGCTCGGATATGGTGAACATCACCCTATTGACCCCGATCCCTGTGGCAAATCCCACACAGAACCTCTCCAACACTCTCATCCAACGAGTCGGCAATTCAAATGCAATGGTTTCCACTTTGGCAGGACCGGCATGCCGTCAAATGGAGCTCAGAGCGGGATTCAAGGCGCCGGGCTGGGACTCTCCATTTGTTCCTGTCGCACTTAGTACGGAAATTCTCGACTATGATAACTATGCGCTGACCAACGAAGCGGGGGGATTAGCCAGCAGACCCAACGCTCCTGCAATCGGAGTGATTTCTGCAAGTACGTATCTGAATACGAATTCCGCACTAAGCCGGCCGATTGTGATTCCGGTTCCGAAAGGTGTCGAAGGAGAACTCTTTTTGCTGGGAACCGTTGTTGAGCCGGTCACCAAAGACCAGGCAAACGCTCCGATGAATTCGGTCGACGGTCAAATTTGCAGGAAACTCGACAGCAACCTTCTTGCTCTCAAGACTTTTGCCGTTTACGAGCAGCAATCGATCAAAATCAATGAAAGTGGAACCAAATCTCTCCGCCCGAACGTGATCCAGACCGTGCGGCCTTGGCCGACGCCCAACACGGGTGGATCAACACCGCCTCTCAGCATTGCACCATACTTCACTCCTGTTCCGGGACCACCGCTTAACCATTCCAACTCCGACTTCAAATGCAGGAACCTTCTCAACCCGAGGAGCTGCACCAACCGCCACCTGTTCGAGATGAAGCTCCTCTCAACCATCACCCTCCAATTGTGGATCCGCCAGCCACCTCCCCCGGAAGCAAGTCTCATTTCAACCCGTCTCGGTGTCCCGTCGAACGATCTGGACTTTACCTCTTTTTACTTACCGAAGATGAGTCCCTTTCTCATGACTTATGTGTCCACTGGTACTTTCAATGTCCTAGTCAAATATTTCCAACATGAAATTGAATATGTGAGCGGCGGTGGAAGAGTGAGCCAAGCGCTCAGGGACTGCCGCTCTGCGGGGGCGGGGTGGGTCGGAAACGTCCCCACCAGTAATGGTGGATTACCTCCTACAACTCCGGTCGGTTGCAATTTCTCAAGTACCCCCCCCGAATACAACTTCGCCATTAAAGATATGGGTGAAGGCTTCAATTGAACAGGACTCCCATGAAACACACGATCCATTACCCAGACGGCCACACCCTGCTCCGGAACCTGAATAAGACCTACCCGATTGTCAGCCACGGAAAAGGCGTGCACTTGTTTGATGAAACCGGGAAGCGGTACTTTGATGCGTCTGGTGGAGCTCTGGTTGCGAACCTCGGGCATGGCAATGCCGAGCTGGTCTCCACCATTGCTGAGCAGATGGGCAAAGTGGCCTATGTGAACGGGATGCAATTCGCCTCACGCGCCATGGAGGAGTTCTCGGATCGACTGGCCAAGCTTGCGGCTCCCCTGGGGCTTGACCGGGTCACCCTGCTCGCTTCCGGATCCGAAGCAGTCGAGGCCGCCATCAAATTCGCCCGCCAACTCTGGGTCGATCGGGGCTACCCGAACAAACACAAGATCATCTCGCGTACACCAGGTTACCACGGCAATACCCTCTACGCACTCTCGGCTTCCGGAAGACCTCATTACAAGAAAGTCTACGGACCGCTCTTGTCGCCTGTCCTTTCGATCAGCACCCCCTATGGCTACCGGTTCCCGCTTTCCCGAAGTAATGATCCGGATGAGATTCTCCGGGAATACCACGAACAGGGGGCGGAATTTTATGCACAGGAACTGGAGAATTTGATCGAACGCGAAGGTGCCTCGACCATCAGCGCCTTCATTTTTGAAACGGTGAGCGGATCCTCGACCGGAGCCTGGGTTCCTCCGAAAGGCTACTTCGACCGGATCCAGAGTATCTGTAAGAAACACGAGATCCTTCTCATTGCGGACGAAGTCCTGTGTGGTTCCGGAAGAACGGGCAAGTTCTTCGCCGCGGAACACTACGGACTCAAGCCGGATCTCCTGGTTCTCGGAAAAGGCCTGAACGCAGGACTGATGCCGGTTGCCGCGGTTTTGGTGAAGAAAAGCGATGTCGACACCATGAAGGCCGCATCCCAAGGGTTCTTGCACGCCCAGACCTACATGCTGGCACCCTCCATGGCGGCGACCGCACTGGCCGTCCTTCGATACTTCGAGCAGCACCGGGTTCTGGAGAAAGCGGCTCCTGTTTCCAGGCATTTTCTTGCGGAACTTTCGCATCACCTCCACGCACTTCCTCATGTGGGTTCCGTGACCGGAATCGGCCACATGGCCGGGATCGAGTTTGTCGAGGACAAGGCCCTGAAGAAACCTTTCCCCGTTTCGAAAAAATTCGCCCCGAAGTTTGTCCAGCACGCCCAGGATCAGGGGCTCATCCTCTGGCCGAATTACGGCCAGGCCGACGGAGTGAACGGAGATCTGGTGATCCTCGGCCCCTCCCTTGAAATGAGCATGACTGAATCCGACGAATGCGTCGCCTTACTGAAAACCGCCATCGAGACATTTGAAATCTGAGGAGAACCCCATGTCCAAACCTTTCAAAATCACCTATTCCGCCCTGAACGCCAACATGGACCAGATCCACGCCGAGTTCGATCAGGCCTATCAAGCCCTGAGAGCGGAGCTCGGATGGACCACCCCTTCCATCATCAACGGGAAGCCCTACCAGGGAGACCGGATGAACCGGAAAATGAATCCCGCGAACACGGGCGAGTTGATCGCGCAATACGCTGTAGTGAACGACACCGTACTCAATGAGGCTTTCCAGGCTTCAAAGACCGCCCAAAAAGCCTGGGGTTCGATGCCCTGGCAGGAGCGTGTGGCAATCACCCGTAAAGCGGCTGAAATCATGCGCGATCGCAGGATGAAGATTGCAGCCCTCATGACCCTCGAAGTCGGGAAAAACAGGATGGAGTCCTTGGGCGACGCCGAGGAATCGGCAGATTTGCTCGATTATTACGCGGCACAGATGGAACAGGCGAACGGGTTCATCCAAGCCCTCGGCAAGCTGTCACCGAACGAGCGGACCCAGGACGTGCTCCGCCCCTATGGCGTCTTTTCCGTGATCGCACCTTTCAACTTTCCGATGGCCCTCGGGGCGGGAATGACCTCGGCTGCACTGCTCGGAGGAAATTCGGTGATTCTGAAGCCGAGTGATGACGCCCCCGGAACCGCCTATGAAATCTACCTCGCTTACCGGGATGCAGGCCTTCCTGAAGGGGTGCTCCAGGTGGTTTTCGGGAACGGTCCCGCCCTCGGAGAATCGATGGTGAAGCATCCTCATTGCGACGGAGTTGCCTTCACAGGAAGCAAGGGCGTCGGCATGAGCATCATCCGGACCCTCAATAACGGGGCCTACTCCAAGCCGGCCCTCGTCGAGCTTGGCGGCAAAAACGCCGCCTTCGTTTGCGAATCGGCTGATCTTGAGAAAGCCGCGAGCGGATGCGTTCGGAGTGCTTTTGGTCTTTCCGGACAAAAGTGCAGCGCACTTTCCCGCCTTTATGTTCATGAGTCGGTTTACAGCGCCTTCATCGAAAAACTGATCACCGCCGCAAAATCACTGCTCACCGTGGGGGATGCATCGAAGAAAGAGATCTACATGGGTCCGGTGATCAATCAAAAAGCGGTGGAACGCCACCTTCAGGCGATCAATGAGGCGAAGGCGATCGGAAAGATCCTACTCGGTGGAAGCGACCTTCGCGAGAACCCCAATTTCAAGAATGGACACTTCGCCGATCCGACCATTGTGGAGCTGCCTTCCACGTCCCGTCACTTCAAAGACGAGTTCTTCTCGCCCTTCCTTGCGGTCACCAAATTCAAGTCACTTCCTGATGCTGTCCACGAGGCAAACAAGGCCGAATACGGACTCACTTCAGGAATCTTCACCGGAAAGAAGGAAGAAATCGATTTCTTCATGGATCACATTGAAGCGGGTGTTCTGTATGCGAATCGCGCCACCGGGGCCACCACTGGGGCATGGCCTGGAGTACAGTCTTTCTGTGGATGGAAAGGTTCGGGAGCGTCAGGAAAAGGTGGATGTGGGCCTTACTATGTCTCCCAGTTCATGAGGGAGCAATCCCGCACGATCATGGAGTAATTCAACACCTGGCGCGCCGCGCCAACCTCAGGATTCCACCTCGCCTTGGGCGGGCTTTTGGGTTAAATTGCGAAGCATGCAAACTCTAAAGCGTCCTGAGATCAAGGTGGCCCCGCCGGGTCCAAAAGCCCAAGCGCTCATTAACCGTGACCATGCGGTCACCTCCCCCTCTTACATCAAAGAATACCCACTCGTCGTGTCCCACGGAGAGGGAATGTACGTTCATGATGTGGACGGGAACAGTTACCTGGACTTCATGGCAGGCATTGCTGTGACCTCGACCGGACACGCCCACCCCGAAGTGGTGAAAGCTGTTCAGGACGCCGCCGGAAAGTTCCTCCACATCTGCGGAACGGACTTTTACTACGAGTCCATGATCACTCTGTGCGAGAAACTCTCAAGCTCGGTGAAACCATACATGGGCGAGACCAAGGTGTTCCTCACCAACTCCGGCACCGAGGCGGTGGAAGGGGCGATCAAACTCGCCCGCTATCACACCCGTCGGACCAAGATCGTCGCCTTCAAAGGGGCGTTCCACGGTCGGACCATGGGGGCAATCACCCTCAACTCTTCGAAGCCGACCCAGAAGGCCCACTTCGGTCCTCTGCTTCCGGAGATCTACCACCTTCCTTACTCCTACCCTTACCGTTGCGCGTACAAGAACGAGCAGAACTGGTGTGAGCAGAACTGCGTGTGCGCCAGAAAACTCGAAGACGACTGGTTCACCTCGCACTTCGCTCCGGATGAAGTTGCCGCAATTTTCGTGGAACCGATCCAGGGCGAAGGCGGTTACATCATGCCGTCGATCAAGTTCCTGAAAGATCTCCGCGCCATCTGCGACAAATACGGCATCGTACTCGTGTTCGACGAGGTCCAGTCCGGTGTCGGCCGAACCGGGGACATGTTCGCTGCCGAAACCCTGGGCGTGACTCCCGACATCATCCTTTCTGCCAAAGGAATCGCATCCGGTATGCCGATCGGGGCGATCATCTCAAAAACCTCGACAATGACCTGGGGACGCGGAACCCACGGATCCACCTACGGTGGAAACCCGGTCTGTTGCGCAGCTGCAAACGCCACGCTCGACATCATCGGCAAGCGTCTGCCGGAAATCCGCAAAGTCGGTGCCTTTTTCATCGAGGAACTCAAGAAACTTCAAAAAAAGCACCCCGTGATCGGCGACATCCGTGGTGTAGGTCTCATGATCGGTGCCGAGTTCATCCAAAAAGACGGATCTCCCGCTACAGAGTACGTGGGTAAACTCGAGCAGCTTGCCTTTAGGAAGGGACTACTTCTCCTTTCATGTGGCAAATCCACTATCCGCTTCGCCCCACCGCTCGTGATCACAGAAGACGATGTGAAAGTGGGACTTGAGATCCTCGACCAGTGCCTGACGGAACTCGGCCATGCGTAAGCCGAAGTTGAATCCTGACAAGTTGGTCT
>JAIXWV010000025.1 GCA_027491115.1 Pseudomonadota bacterium | reverse complement strand
CTTCTGATTCACGCGCCCCTGTGGATCCGAGCGGGGACGACTTCAAAGTCCCCGGGAGTCCCCGCCCGGATCCACCGGGGCGGGTTGAAAGAAAAAATGGTGGAGCCGGTGGGAATTGAACCCACGTCCGAAAGAGATCCATCGCCCCATTCTACATGCTTAGTCACAGATTTAGATTGAGCCCCGGGCGCCCCGTAACCGGCTACCGGAACCCTCCACAGACCTTGTCTTACCCCCACTCCGCCTGTGAGAAAGTGGAAGCCAGCCCTCTAATGGCGTTTTCAGGGCCCCGAGGGCCTGAACCCTGAAAACGTGTCGCTTTTAATTAAGCGGCAAGTGCGTAATCGTTTGCAATTACGAATTGCGATCTGTTTAAAGAGGCCTGACCGCACCTCTGCATGCCTGAAGGACTTCACGTCTCCCGTCGAAACCGTGACGGCCCCACTTCAACCAGTATAACACAGTTATCGACCGGGAATCACTGGCAAAAACAACCGCAAAATGCATGGGGATTTAGTGCTATCCTAAAGGAGTGAACTCCTCGATTTGTTTGAGAATGGCCATCTGCATCCTGTTGATGGTTCCGATTCAGGCACGAGCCGCCAAGACCAGGGAATTTCTGTTCGAGTCAAAATCAATCCCTCTGGAGTGGAATAGTCTGCAAGAAGGTTGGGTCAGCTCGGGCTGCCACACGGAAGAAAAGTGCGAAGCTCTCCGCCTTCTCCCCCTGATCCAGAAGGCAAATCTCATTCTGAAGCCCGTCGAATTGGAGGGGGGTAAGAATCCAGGGTCGGTCCTGTGCCGGAAGCTATCAGGGAAAGTGATCTTCGGAGCCCCGAAGGCCGGAGGTGGAAGAACCAGCTTCTGCCAGGCCGGAGATGGAAGCCTGATTCCTAGCTCTTTCTTACAACGGGCTTATGGAGGAGCGACACGATGAAAACCTCACTCCTGTTGATCCTTCTCCACTTTCCCCTGATCTCTTTCGCCAGCGGGGATCCGGTTGAAGAGCCCTGTGCCGAAGTCGACCTGAACTCAAGCGCTGACTCTCCGCTTAGAAAAATCCCGGTCGAAGACCAGGACGGTGCTGGAATCTGCTATGCCTACGCTGCATCGACCCTCGCCAATCATTGGCAGTTGAAGCGAGGGGGAGATGTCAAAAAGGGGTTTCATCCACTCTATGTGGCCGGGACCTACAGCCGGGTGGAAGATCGAAAGGACACTTCTGGCGGAGACGTTTCGACTGCGTTAAATCGACTCAGGGACACCGGGAATTGCCCGTCCAACCGAGTGGACGAAATGGTTCGGAATTGGTCCATTCATGGACTCCCTTACGCAGATGTTCTTTCTCTGATTGAGAGCTCGAGTGGATCGAGTGTTCAACGGGTGAGCGCTCATGCTTCGTCTTGGATATCGGGCTACTTGGGTAGATTAGAGTCTGGTAGCAATGAGACCACATCCTGCGAACTCAATCAAAAAGTCACCCGATTTCTGAAGTCTCTTCCGACCTTGAACTCGAATCAGATCCTACAGAATTTTTTTTCGAAGTGTGAGCCATTTGAAGCCGTCTCACAAATGCCCGAACCCTCGAGAGTCCGGCAGGGAACAGATTCTGAGTTCCACGGAATCTTGGCAAAAACGATGAAAAACGGGGACCCAGCTGCTGTCTCACTTTGTTCCAATTTATTTTATGATCCGACCTACATTGGCCTGAAACCCGGACCTACGCGTGAAGCGCTCAACTCTGATGAATGTGGCCGCCATGCCGTGGTGATGACCGGCATGAAAACCTTGAAGGGCGAGTGTAAGTACCTCATCCGCAACTCGTGGGGCTCTGACTGGCGGGCGAAGGGTCAAGACTGCGCCTGCTTCAGAGCAGATGGCCGCTACGAGGAGATTTGCTCGGACTTCTCTGAGGCGAAAGAGGTGGTCGGATGCTGGTTCTCCAAGAAGAGCATGTTGGGGAACCTCTACAAGATCACCACGCTCTGATCAAGGCGCCGGAGATCCTTTGGACTTCAAGATCGCTTTTGCCTCATCGGCGATCCTCTGATCCGGCGAACGTGCTGCTTCTTCCAAGGTCTCGCGGATCTGGCGGATCAGGTCGGTCTGACCTGAGGGGTCTTTTTGGAGCTCACGCCATTTCTGCTTGAGCGCCCTCAATGCCATGAGCTGCGGATAACGGGTGGTGGTTTCGTTCACCATCTCGCGGTGGTCGTCCTCGCCCGCATGGGCGGCCGGTGGCCGGGAGCAGTCCGAAACACTCATGCAGGGCTTTTCTGTCAGGACCGTTCTCATGAAATCCACATCAGCTGGATTCACGATTTCGCGACCCACCAGGAACACCAGGGTTCCGCGGTCATTGAAACGCTCCGGCTTCAACTCCGCATAATAGAGCGACAAAGTGGATTTGAACAAAGGGCTCAAACCCTTCAGCTCGGTGTCGATCCGGGGATCGTTGTCGTTCTTGCTGGCCAGGATCTGCTCGAGCAGGAGCCACTTCTTCTGCTCTTCGGGCATCAAGCCCGGGATCGGACCTTTACTGGTCCCCCCTTCGGCTGGCATCGGCAGCAATGCGGGGTCCGGAGCCCGTCCAGTACCTTTTGTGCCTTCTTTTTGGGCTGAGTCGAGTGGAATTCCAGGAACAGCCGGGCCTACCGATGCGGAACGAGGCGCTCCTTGAAAAAGAAGCACCGCGATTCCTGCTGAAACGATCAATACCGCGAGGAGAATCGCAACCCTGCCCCGGAACATGGCTCACCTCTTCCGGATCATGCCGAAGTCGGCCTTCATCGCGGTCTTGGCTTTTGGATCGATCACCCGACCGAGCTGGTCGTTGGCGTACAGGTCCGCATCGGCGCGGACCTTGGAGTTGCAGGTTTCACAATTGAGCGCGATGTTCTTGAGCAGGATGGTGGCGCTTCCGTAGGAGCCGAACGGAGTCACATCACAAGCGGCCTGCCCCTGAAGGAGGGCGCCGGTCCAGATGCTGCGAATGTCGTTACCGGCCGCATCTTTGAACGGCGTCGGACAGTTGGCGTGGCTCCAGTTCCCGTTCTGGCGCTCGGAGTGGCGGGCTTCGTGGAAGATCACCGAAACGCGCGAAATCTGCGGGTGGCTGAACTGGGTGTAGTTCTTGGTGACCCACATCTTGTTGTTGTCATAGAACGGGATCACGCAAGCGACGGCGTTCCCGCCTCCACACGCGTTCTTACCGATCGAAAAAATTCTCGAATCGAACCATTTGGAATAGTTGGCGCCTTCGAGCTTGCCGAACACCTGTTGATGCAAGGGCGTGGTCCGGGATCCTTTCACCTGAGCGATGAAATCAAGGTCTCCGAGCATCTGCTGGCGAAGAGCCGGCTCGACATCGGCATCGAATTTAACCTGACTGCGAATCGGAGACGCTGACACGGTGGTGGCGAGGGCACAAAGAAACAAGAAGGATTGGGTCACAAGTTTCATCGGCGGGATCATGACACGCCCACCCCGAGTCTGGCAAACCCTAAAAAACCGACTAGATCTCGCGGAGATGAGGCAAGCCTTGGCCTGCGGGAAGATCGATGGAATACAGGGTGGATCGATTCAACGATTCCCCTTTCAAGCCGAGCCACTCGAGCATTTTTTTAGCCACCCTCGGGTGGGCGATCAGCAAGGATCTTTCCGGATCGGCGAGAAGCACCTCCATCCCCTGTCTGACCCGGATCGAGAACACCTCGTCGCTTTCACCGCCTCGAGGATGGGGCAGGACACTGAAGGCGTCCTCACCCGACGCCATCGGACACCCCTCCACCTCACCGAGATTCTGGTCATTGAGGACCAGGAGTGCTTTCATCTGAACCTTGATCACATCGTGCATGAAATCGGCCCACTGGACCGTTCGGAGCTCGGCCCCGGTGTAAAATCGTTTGATCTTGAAAGGGTTCTTTTTCAACCGGGCGGAAAGTTTCCGGGCCTCTTCCTTACCCAGCTCACTCAGACCCTCGTCAGGCAAGCCTCCCCCACAGTGGGTTCGGGCGGAATCCGACTCCAAAGGAGAGTACACTACGAGGTAAAACTGCCGGTGCTGATCCCGGAGGTTTTTTAGATCAAGTCGAGAACCCATCGTGTTGATTTTAGAGCTTTGTTCTCGATCCACCAAGGAATATTTGCCATACTTGGACCATATGGAGTCTGCCTCTCAGGAACGTCTGGCCGCACTCTGTCTTCTGCTCACCTTGATACACACCTTTTCAGCCGGCCGGCTCGGCAACCTCTCCAAACGCTGGACGAATCGCCACCCCCGACTTGCCCAAGGCTTACATCTCCTTTCTGAGGTCGAATTCATTTTTGGCTTCTGGGCCCTGACCTTCCTGGCGCTCCGCATTCCCTTTACTTCGCTGGAGTCCACCGGGTCTCTGCTTCGGAGTTTGCATTTTTCGGAGTTCGTTTTTGTGGCAGTCGCCATGATCCTGGCCTCGACTCGACCGGTTCTAGAGGCTGCGCGCGTGGTAATCGAGGGATTTGCTGGATCCCTGCCACTACCCTTGCCACTCAAGGAGAGCCGGATACCGCTCTTGTTCAGTATCCTTTTTTTGGCCCCTCTTTCGGGCTCCTTGATCACCGAACCGGCCGCAATGACGGTGGGAGCCTTGCTCATCCAAAAACGTATTTTCGGAAATGCTCCGAGTCGACGTTTACTGTATTCGGTCCTGGGCACATTGTTGGTGAATGTATCGATCGGGGGTGTGCTCACGGCATTCGCAGCACCGCCGGTCCTGGTGGTGGCGCGAATCTGGGAGTGGGACACACTCTTTATGATGCAACACTTCGGATGGAAGGCACTGTGTGCCGTCCTTTTGAATGCGGCGCTGACCTGCTGGATCAACCGAGGGGAATTGTTGAACTGGGCAGGAATCGATTCGGATAAAAAAAAACGTACCAACCTCACCAACCCGATTCTGTTTTTCATCAACTCGGCTTTTCTCATCTTCTTCGTGATGGCTCTGACAAGCCCGGTGGGTTTGGCCTGGGGAATCGGGCTGTTTCTTCCCTACCTTTGGCTGACCCGCGAAGAGCAGGGTGAGTTCAACCCGGGGCAGGGCCTTCTCGTCGGCTTCTTCCTGGCTGGACTCATGGTTCTGACCGCCGAGCAGGACTGGTGGCTGAGCCCCTTGTTGCAGAGCCTGAATGGAGGCACTCTGTTCGTGGGTGCGAGCCTGCTCACCGCCATCACTGACAATGCGGCCCTGACCTCACTGGCTGCCCAGGTTGAAGGCCTTTCAATGAGCAGTCGCTACCTCGTAGTCGCTGGTGCCGTCACTGGCGGTGGACTCACACTGATTGCAAATGCACCGAATCCAGCGGGATTCGCTATTTTCAAGCACCGCTTCCAGAAAGAGGGATTTCACCCTCTGACTCTGATTCAATACGCTTTGATCCCCACACTGATCGCAGGAGGCCTATTTTGGATCCATTGATTCCACGAAACGTCAGAATATTAAGGCTGAAGGGCACTCGCGAAGCTCGTGCGAGGCAACATGCCGAGGCTGTTGCAGCACTCGACCCGAAAGAAAGGGAAAACCTCGCTCTCACACCCTTGGCGCAAAAGAACCAGATCCTGATCGACCGGGCGAGCACCCGGATTCCGGGGGGAGGCCGCTTGATGCGCGGATTGTACGAAGCCCTTGTCTGGGAACGGTTCCTTCGTTTGCCGTCACAGTATCGTAAACGGCTAGAGCCTTTTGTCAGGCATTCTGGAATTTCAAAGAAGCGTCTCTGGCTCGCACTGTTCCAGCCGGATATGCTGATGGTCTTGGCTGCGACCGCATCACCTCGAACCCGGAACCACTTTCTCCAGGGACTCCCCGGATGTTCCACCGTCCGGGTGTTCACTTCAGAAGGAGCCAAGTTCATCCGCAATCTCGATTACCCAGCAGCCTCTTACTGGGAGCGCTACCCGACTGTCTGTTACCACGAACCGACCGAACCCGGATTTCTCAAGCATGTGGCCATCACTAGCCTGGGGATCCCGTCATCAGGACTCACTGGCTGGAATGAGGCAGGAATCGCACTCTCCCTTCATGCTCACTTCTCGAAGCGCGTATCCTTCAAGGGAGTTCCGATTTTTTTCCTGGGCGAAGACATCCTTGAAACCGCTCGTACACTCGATGAGGCGATCCAACTCTGTAAACTCTTCAAGACCATGGGATCCTGGGCGCTCAACCTGAGCTCTTTCAATGAAAACCGTCATGTCACGGTCGAAATGGTCGGCGGCAAGATCCATGTTCGCGAAGCCGATCGCACCACCGGAATCGCCCACTCCAATCACTTTCAGAACCCAGAATTCAGACGGGATGAACTCGAGTTCTGCGCCGACTTCCAACACGACTGTACCGCACGAAAATCAGCTCTGGAGACCTTGGCTGAACACTGTTCGACCGATTTTGACTGGAAGCGAGCACTTCTCGAGCTTTCGAACCATCGGGAATCCGGTCATGGAGAGTTCAGGGTCTTCGGAAACACATCCAGTGTGATTACCACCATCCAGACAGTCGGGTTCGATCCCGCGACCGATTCAATCTATCTTTCGATCCGTGAGGAGACTCCAGTCACACATGGCCCTTACCTGGTCCTTCCGAGGGATCCGGAAAACCTCAGCACGAGCGGTGGGCCCAAGGTTCTCGATTTGGGTAGACCGCATCCCGAGGCCTTCATGAAAGCCCTCCATCACTTTCACCAAGCATATGTGTCGTGGCAAGTGCGAGGAGACCAACCTGATGTTGCACATGCTTTCCTGATCCAAGCGGTGGAATCTTGGCCGCGGGATCCTCATGTGCTGATGCAACTCGGATACTTTGAACTCATTGCAGGTCAAACCCGAGAGGCACAGCAACATTTCGATCAGTGCTTGTCGATCAGTGGACTTGGATCCCACCACCGTGATCTCTGCCATTATTTCAAAGGTGCGGCTCTCGACATTCTCGGAAACCGTGAAGAAGCCATCCGTGCTTACCAGAGCATCACCGGACGGGCCGATGTGGTGCCGTCTTTGCTCAAAAAAGCAAAAAGAAGACTCAACCGTCCGTTTACCCGCTCCCTCGCTCTCAGGATCGAACCTGACTTGCAATTTGTAGAACCCCTAAACTACCCCTGACCCGAAAGGATCCACATGGAAATCGCAATCGCACTCTTCGTCGGTCTGATCACTGGAATCCTCCTGGGGGTATTGATTCGCGGTTGGCGTCCCCACAAATCCGTAGAACTGGAAGAACTGAAGAATGATCTCCGACACACCCGCGAACAGATCCGGGACTTCGAGCGGGAACGGATGAACCAATACGGCAGAATCGAGAAACAAATCGAGTCGATC
This sequence comes from Pseudomonadota bacterium, assembly GCA_027491115.1. Lineage (GTDB taxonomy): Bacteria > Bdellovibrionota > UBA1018 > UBA1018 > CAIMNF01 > CAIMNF01. The sequence goes on along the minus strand of JAIXWV010000025.1, from coordinate 36,353 downwards.
GCCGAGCAAGAATTGAAACTGATCGAGGAAACCGGAAGACTCAAGTCGGCTCTCACCACATCCCAGAGTGTCCGAGGACGTTGGGGAGAACTGGTTCTTCGGAACATCCTCCGTCAGGGTGATCTCGTCGACGGGATCGATTTCGAGGAACAGAAAGAACTCAGCGGCGAAGAGGGACAGACTCTCCGTCCTGATTTTGTGGTCCGCCTGCCTCGGACCGGGCAACACCTGGTGATCGACTCGAAAGCGAGCCTGTTTGAAAGCTACATCGAATCTGAAACCGCGACGGACGAGACCGCACGGGCCAAGTTCCACGGCGATTTCGTCAAAAAACTCAAAACCCGGATCCAGGAGCTCTCGGGTCGTGAGTACCAGAAGCACCTGAGTGAATCCTTACCCTACGTGATCCTGTTCATCCCGTCGGAGGCAGCGATCCGTGCCGCATTCGACTCGGACGCCACACTGTTCTCTTGGGCCATGGAACGGAAGATCTTCATCGCGTCCCCTGCCACGCTTCTGCCCCTCATCCTGCTCATCGGTCAGTCCTGGCGTGAACAACGCGTATCCGAGCGCGCCCAAGAGTTGTTCAAAGTGGTCGGTCAACTCGGGGACCGGATGGAAACTTTGATGAAACGTTTACACAGGGTGCAGTCTGGACTGGACCAGGCCGTGAAAGCCTGGAACGAAACTGTCGACAAATCGTGGAACGGGACCCAGGGAGTAGTCCGGAGTCTGGATCGGGCAAAAGAGCTCGGAGCTGATCTCGGTCGGGGCCATGAACTCACCCCCATCGACCAATCGGTGCGCTCAGTGAGCGGCGAGAAAGCGGGCGAGCTCCCCCTCAGGAATCCCGTGCCCACCGTTGATGATGATGGACACTGAGAGCCACTCGCCCTCGGAATTGGGATACACTCCGACCAAGGATTGGACATTGCTCAAGGTCCCGGTCTTTCCCCTCAAGCGTTCCATCACATCGCTTCCGTGATACTTGCGCTTGAGCGTGCCGTCCACGCCAGCTATTGGTAAGGAAGCGAAGATCTCGGGCAAAAACGCCTTCTCGCGGTGAATGTGCTTCAGGAGAGCGGTGAAGTCGGAAGCCGACACCCGGTTCCCGTCCGTCAGCCCGGACCCTGAGACCACTTTGCGCCCCTTCGACTCGGCCGGGATTCCGATTTTCATCAATTCGGTGCGGATGTAGCGGAGTCCCCCGCTGGCGGTCCCGGGATGTTTCGCCACCTCATGGTCAATCGCCTTCACCAAGGCATCGGCGATGAAATTGTTGGAGTACTTGTCCATGAGACTGACAATGAACGGCAAGGGACGACTCTGATGAACATAATACGCCTCACCGGTGCAGGACCCTTCGGTGACCCGCACTTTTCCTTTGGGAGGGATTCCACCTTGTTCGAGCATGGTGGCCAACGCCTCTCCGAACGCTTGCACGGGCTTCCGGATCCGGAAAGGTTTCCGCCATTCTTCCGCGTCGTCTGCGATCCGACCCCCGAGATGGACGATCTCAAGATCACCTTTGCCGCGCTTGTCCCAGGTCACATCAGTTTTTCCACCGGTCTTGACGGTTCCCTCAATCTTGACGAAGTCGAATGGAAAATCGAGTCCGGTGATCGCAGCGCCGTCCTTCTTTCCGGGATTCACAAACACGGAAATGGTGTTGTAGTTGAAATTCAGTCCCGAGATCGGAGCATTGTAGGCGCGCTCGGAATCCTGATCGGACCGGTCTTCAGGATAGTGTTCGTCATCAAAGACGGTCGCATCCAAACGGATGGCGCCCGAATACTGATCCAGTCCCTTCCGTTTCAGGGCACGGACCACCAGAAACAGATCCTCCATCACAAACGAGGGATCCCCCCCGCCCTTCACGCACACTCCACCGTCCGCACCGACATGGAATGCGGTCTTGAAGCTGTAGTTGATTCCGAGCCGTTCGATCGCAGAATAGGCCGTGAAGAGTTTCACGCTGGAGGCCGGATTCAAGGGTTCATCCGCATCCACTGACAGCAGGGTCCGGGTGTTCGTGAGATTCACGATCTGGGCAGAGACCCGGGCTCCCTTTTTTTCGAGAGCCCGGAGAGCCTTCTCGAGACCGGGATCCTTGCCCTTGGCCCATGACGGCTGGGCCGGCATCAAGCCGATCGCAACAGAGATCAGAAAGCAACATTCACGGATAAAACGTCGCATCGCGCACCTTTTCTTTCCAGATCGACTCATCGCGGGACAAAAACGCTTCGAGATCAGCCGGGCGTGCGGAAGGGTCGTCCACCCAGAGTCGGAGCGTCTCACAACCGGTGATCACATCGATCGCCAGACGATCGAAGACATACTCGTACGGAAAGTCGCGCCAAATCGGGTATTCCGGATGCAGGTTCCGGATGACCTTGAAAGCGAGGGCCATGATCCGGTACGGGCGGAAATTCATGGGTTCATAAGCCGAGACATCGGTGTGGATCTGAACACCACTGCACAGTTTGCCCTGATGCTTGTAGAAAGTGGGCTCGAAATAAAAAGGCCGCAATCTGCAGCCGTTGAGCCACTCGGGAGCCAGAGCCTCCATTCCCCTCAGGATTTGAAGGCCATCCAGATCAGGCGCTCCGAATCCTTCGAGCGGCCGGGTGGTTCCACGCCCCTCCGAAAGATGGGTGCCTTCCAGCATCACGGTTCCGGCATAACAACGCGCCATCGAAAGCGTCGGAGCATTGGGACTCGGATTCACCCACGCCCGCTCTTCGAGAGGCCAGCCGAAGCCCGGCCCTTGATCCATCCGGTAGCCGGTCATCCGGATCACTTCGAGTTCGACATCGATTTTGTACTCGCGCTTGGCGAATTCGGCGAACTCCCCGAGCGTCAATCCGTGCCGCATCAGCACCGGCTTCACACCGACAAAACTCTCATTGCCGGGTTTCAGGATGCTTCCCTCCATCATCCTCCCTGCAGGATTCGGACGATCGAGTACGACCACCTTTTTCCCGAGGGTGGCACAAGCTTCCATCATGTAAACGAGGGTGGTCAGGTAGGTGTAAATTCGGCAGCCGAGGTCCTGCAAATCGACGAGCACCACATCGCAGTTGGAAAGCATCTCGGGAGTCGGCTTGCGGGTGGTTCCGTAGAGACTGAACACCGGAATGCGGTGGACCGGATCGAGGTAGTCCTCGGACTCGACCATGTTGTACTGTTTCTCCCCCCTCATCCCGTGTTGCGGACCGAAAGCACAGGTGAGCGTCAGATCGCCACACTCCCGGATCGCATCCATGCTGTGCCGGAGATCCCGGGTCACCGATGCTGGATGGGCGAGCAGCCCGAGGCGCTTCCCGGCCAGGGGTTTACGGATTGCGGACTCTTCGAGTAGGCGGTCAATTCCGAAATGAATCATAATGGTGGCTGGACCTCAGATGGAAATCAGGTTTGACCCCGTCGTGGGAAAGGGCCCAATAGGTGGTCGCGCTCCGGCAACTCATCACCAGAGTGAGTCCGATCGGATCCAGGTCGATCGACCCGAGTCCAAGCGAGAAAAACCCTTGCTTGACCACCGCCATCGGCAGAGCGTAGCGGATCTCGATCTCTTTCGGCGACCGGGTCAAAGAGAGGATTTTCGGAGGCGTGGCACCGTTGACCGGTACGGGGTTCATGCCTTCACGGTATCCCCTGAAGGAGTAGCAATTCCAATCTCCCGATGGAGCCCCGTTGAACTCAAGGTAAGCGTCCGAGGAAGCATGTGGAAGAAACGCCTCAAAACAGGTTTCTTTCCAAAGTTCATCCCTTCGGATGCCTCGTTCTTTGGGCTCCGGCAACACGATCTCATCGAGTGCCGCCGCACTCGCCGAGGTGATCTTCCACCCGAGTGTCAGACTCCCCGCCTGCATCTGCGCACCGGCGAACACCTTGTAGCTTCGAGAGTGGTCTTGGTGCAACCCGGGAAAAGGAATGAGATTGACGAGCTGCATGTTCAAAAGTTGAGCGCCACCCCTGCTCCGATGAACTCGGCAGAGATCTCACCCCTCAACAAAAGAGCGGACTTGGTCTGGTACTTGACCCCGAGACCCACCCGCGGATGGATGGTGAAAGACCCACCCATGCGATCCGGAAGCTGATAGCCCGAGAGACCTGCTAGGGCGTAAGCCGTCCAAACTTCGTTGTAATTGACATCCCAACGGGCATGAGCGGAATACTGGAATCCGGTCAGGGTGCTGTTGGTGGTCGAAAAAAAGGCAGGTCCGAGCAGGACTTCGGCCCAAACCCGGTTGTCAATCTCTCCGACGAAATGCCGGTCCTTCAGCAAGTAGGCTCCGCCGGTCAACACACCGAAAGCGGCTTCATTGCCGTAAATCGAAAGACCCGACATGAGCACCGCCTCGACAGGTCGGGCCACTGTATTTCCCTTCCAGGGTTCTGCGGCTTGAGCCGAGAAGTGAGCCAAGAGAAGGGTGATCCATACGATGCATTTCCGGTTGAGAATCATGCCCCTAGACTATCATAACGGCGCAAAATGGAGTCAAAAATCAAAGCGGTCAAACCCCAGACCCGCTCCCCTTCCCAATGAAAAACGGGCAGCAGGACCTCCCTTCCCTTGAATGCGTACGGCTCTTCACGACGACTCTCCCGAAGTGAACTCACCTTCACCCAACCCGCACGCTCCACCTCTTTCGGACAGGGCATGAGGGCGATCTCTCGATCACCCGGATCGAGCGCAGCCAGCACAGGAATCACAAAGAACCCGCTCGTGACAGTGGGAACCTGCGGCATGAATCCGGCGGGCTGAATGCAGGTGCCCGGAATTCCGGTCTCCTCTTGCGCCTCTCGGATAGCGGTCTTCACAGGATCGAAGAGATCCTCCTCTTCGATCCGACCTCCGGGAAACGCCACTTGGCCCACATGGGTCACTACGGTTTGGGACCGCTTAGTCAGCAGAATCTCGGAAGTTTCGAAGTCTCGACCTCTGAAAAGTGCCAGCACCGACGCATGGAACTCACCCGGGGCGGGGTCCAGCCCTTGCAGGATACTCTTGAGATCGGAATGCAGACGGTCCCTCGAGTCACTCACTTTTCAATGCAATCCCGTATTTCTGTGCCTTGCGGTACAAGGTCGCGCGGTCAATTCCGAGAATCTCGCTCGCTTTCGACTTATTGTAATCAGTCTCCTTCAGAACGCGGAGGATGTGTTCGCGTTCCATGGACTCAAGAGACTTCGCGTCCCCGATCTCGACATGAACGGGCTGAGCGGTCTCCATGAAATCAAAATCGTCCTCAGAGAGAATTCCGGATCCGGTCATCGCCACCGCTCGCTCGATCTGGTGCTCAAGCTCCCGGACATTCCCGGGCCAGGAGTGACTCATCAAACGATCCATCGCGCTGCGAGAGATGTCCCGAACGTTCTTTCCGAGCTTCATGGCGTACTTCTTCAGAAACACCCTCGCCAGTTCCGGAATGTCTTCTTTCCGTTCCCGGAGTGGAGGAATTTCGATCTCGATCACTTTCAAGCGATAGTACAAATCCTCACGGAACTTCCCGGACCGGACCATATCTTCAAGGTCACGGTGGGTAGCAGCCACGATCCGGACGTCCACTTTCACCGATTTTTGGGATCCGACCGGCTTGATCTCGCCCTCTTGAAGGACGCGAAGCAACTTCACCTGAAGTCCGGGGGAAATGTCCCCGACCTCGTCCAAGAAAAGCGTGCCTTGGTCGGCTTCCTCGAACAGACCGATTTTATCGGTCTGAGCTCCCGTAAAGGCGCCTTTGACATGACCGAAGAGTTCACTCTCGAGCAAGGATTCCGTGAGAGCTCCACAATTGACGGCGACGAATTGACCGCTCTTCCGTGCGCTGTTTTGATGAATCGCACGCGAGACCAGTTCCTTACCCGTACCGCTTTCTCCGTGAATGAGCACGGTGCTCGAGGAAAGAGTCGCACGAGCGGTGGTTTTGTAGACTTCGACAATCCCGGGGGAACTGCCGATCAGCAGGCGCGGGGTCTCGAGAACCCCCTCCGCTTGCATCGTCTTTCCCGGATCGGATTCCAGATTCCGGATATGCGCCACTGCCTTGTTCAGGAGCACCAGGAGACGGTTCAGATCGAAGGGCTTCGAGATGTAGTCGAAGGCCCCTTTTTGGATCGCCTCGATGGCCCCTTCCATGCTCCCGAATCCGGTCATCAAGATCATGACCACGGATGGAGAAGTTTTTTTGAGCTCCGACAAGAGTGACAAACCGTCGGCCTCGCCCATCTTGATGTCACTCAAGACCAGTGGAACGGGCGATCGTGCCTGGTGCGCCATCGCCTCGGCCGGACTAGAAGCAAGAGAAACCTCGAATCTGTGCGACTCGAGAAACTCCCTCAGCATGTTCAAGGTCACCTGATCATCATCGACCACCAGAATCTTCATGTTATCCTCTCCGCGACCGGGATCGATACCCGAACCTTGGTTCCCGCTCCCCACTCGGAATCAACTGTCACCTCGCCTCCGTAGGAGCGGATGATCTGTTGGCAGATCGAAAGCCCCAGCCCATGACCCGCCCCGTCCGTTTTCGTAGTAAAAAACGGTTTGAATACCTGTTTCAAATTCTCTGGTGGAATGCCTGTACCGGTGTCAGAGATCTCGAGGACCACTCTTCCGGGGCCCTTGTCGTTCCAGGTCCGGATCCCAAGATTGAGAGCGGAGCCGGACCCCCGATCTCTCATCGAGTCGATCGCATTGTTGATCAAATTCAGGATCACCTGTTCAATTTCAAGCGGAACGACTGCCACCGTCTCCGAAGTGGCACCGAATCCGGTCTGACATTGGATCCCGTGTCGCGAGACTGTGGGCTCGACGAGGGCGAGAACATTCTGAACCAGCTCGCGGACCGCCACCGTAGACAATTGACGGGCGATCGGCTTCTTGGTTGTCTGAAGAAAGCCTTTCACGATGTCCTCGATTTTGCGGAGCTGCCCCGTGATGATCCCCATCCGCTCACGGATCCCACCTTTGATTTCTTCGGCAACCTGCTTGTCGAGTCCCATCTCCAGAAGTTGTAAATGTCCCCCGATCGCATTCAAGGGAGTGCCGATTTCATGCGCAAAACTGGCCGTGAGCTGGCCCATCGCCGCAAGCTTCTCGGTTTGGATCAGTGCCTGCTGGGTTTCCTGCAAGCGTCCGGAAAGAGCGGCATTGCTCTCTTGGGCCACCTTGAGTTGTCGCTCATTCTCGATCGTCCGCTTCAATAGGAACGACAGGATGAGAATCAACAGAACCGTACTCAAAATCGCCGCGATCAGATTGATCCGGTGGATGAGCGCCTGGATCCCGCTCACAAACCGGAGCGAAACCAGGACCCGGATCATGGCGCGCTCGGCTCCGGACTTCACCGGATGGAGGATGTTCCAAACTGGAAGCTCATCCTCTTCTTCCAACCGTGCGGTGGTCTGATCACCGACTAGAACGTCCGTAGGAGCCTGATTCTCGGAGTCCTCGACGTTCGAAGCGATGAAATAGAGATCACCGGTGCCGGGCTTCTTCCCGATCACATCGACCCGGATGATCCCCGGTTGCGAATAAACCATGCTCTGGATCTTGTCGCTGATGGATTGGGCGGAGTTCGGCTTGCTTAACAGTTTTTGTGACTCGATTTGCGAAGCGAGATTCTGTGCAAAGGAAACTCCGACCTGACGGATCTCTTCCTGAAGCAAAGGCTCCACAACACTCGACTGGGCAAGCCCGAGGAGAATCGAAACCGGAAAAATCACGGAGATCAGAATGAGACTGACCTTCCCCTGCAACTCCAAGTGGTTGAAATATTTCAGAATAGCCCGCCAACCCATCATGCAAACGCTATCACACTCCCGGGATCACACCAAAAAAAAGCGGGCTCCGTCACCGGAGCCCGCCTCATTGCGTCACTCAGAGCGAACTCAGTGAGCCTTCTTTTGCTTGCGGACCCGCTTCGATTTCTTGGCTTTTTTTCCGGCTTTCTCAGCCGGGGCTGCCTGAGCTTCGGCAGCCGGTGCGGCCGCAGCGGCTTCACCTGCAGGGGCCGCGGCCGGTGCGGCGTCGTCTGCAAATGCGGACACGGAAGTGAACAGGACGAGAGCGATCACGGAAAGCAGTTTCATGGTAGTCTCCTGACTAGGGTTGATGTGGATAAGGAACTTTGAATTCCCCTGAAGCCATAGAAGGCAGGAAGCATGCCAGGCTTCAACTGCGCATTAGAGGACGATCGCCCCTGTCTCGCACCGTCGGTGTTGCAGAATGCTTCAACAGGGTGTTGTAGAGAGCGACTCCGAGAGGATAAAAAACATGACCACTACAACAGAGAAATGGAAAGAACGGTTCAAGATCGAGCGGGCGATCCGGGAGTATTTCTGGCGCTTAGACTACACCGAAACCCGCACCCCTCTCCTCGTCACCAGTCCCGGGATGGAACCTCACCTGAGGCCGGTTCAAATCAGCCGTGAGTCCGGAAAGCCTTTGGTCTTTCTTCCGACTTCGCCTGAGTTCGCGATGAAAAAGCTGCTGGCCGAGGGAATGCAGAGGATCTTTCAAATCTGCTCCTCTTTTCGGGATGAGCCAGAATCTCCCGAGCATCATCCTGAATTCACGATGCTCGAATTTTACGAAGCGGATCTTCCGCTCGGGGGACTCCAAGAGCGGGTCGAAGCCCTGGTCAGTCACCTTTGCCTGCACCTCCACGGAACGGACCGGTTCACCTACGCAGGAAAAGTCTTTTCGACCCGAGGCCCCTGGCGTCGGATCCGGGTGGTGGATGCATTTCTGGAACATGTTGGAATCGACCTGCGAACCCACCTCACTTCCGAATCTCTCCATCAGGTCTGTCGGAGGTCGGGAATCCTCTCCGACCCGACCGAGTCCTGGGATGACCTCTATTTCAAGCTCTGGCTGAACTGCGTCGAACCCCGTCTCCCGACTGACGAATTGTTTTTCGTCACCCACTATCCTTTGAGCCAGTCTTCGCTTTGTAATCCGGTTGCAGATGAAACCGGGTTCCTCTGGGCAAATCGTTTCGAGGCCTATGCGGGCAGGATGGAGTTGGGTAACGCCTTCGACGAACTCCGCGATCCACAAAAACAGAGAATGAACTTCGAGAAGGATCAAAGAATCCGACGGGAGACATACGGAGACACGATGCCCGAGTCACCCATGGACGAAGAATTCCTCGAGGCCGTAGGGAAAATGCCCCCGGTCTCCGGAATCGCCATGGGAGTGGACCGCCTGTGCATGCTCCTCCTCGATGCAAGTCACATCGACGAGGTCATTCCACTCAAAAGCCGTTGGTGAAAAAGCTCAGGCCTTCAGGACGTCCTGGAGTTCACCGCGTTCGAACATTTCGCTCACGATGTCACATCCGCCGACGAACTTCCCTTTGATGAAGATCTGGGGAACGGTCGGCCATTGGGTGTACTCTTCGAGTGCCGTCCACATGTCATCGTCGGAGAGGACGTCGAACGAAGCGAGCTTCGAAGCGCCGGCGGCTTTCAATACTGCCACTGCACGCGCGGAGAAACCACACATGGGGAAATCCGGAGATCCCTTCATGTAGATCACCACTTCGTTGTTCTTCACGAGCTTTTCGACTTCAGGAACCAGTGTGTGTGCCATGTTCATTTTCCTCCGAATTTGGCGAATTGTTCAGGCGTGAAGGTTTTCATCGACAGAGCGTGGACTTCTTCGGTGTCGATTTCGGCCTTCAAGAGACCCATGATCATCTGGTGTTGTTCGACCATCATTTTGCCCTGGAAAACGGGGCTCACCACGGTGACCTGATAATGGTCCATGGTGCCGGTCAGATCGGTGACCTGTACGCGCGTTTCCGGGTGCAATTGCTCGATCCGAGCCTTCAATTGATCTGGAGTCATGCCCGAATTTCTACCAGATCCGCAAAAAAAGTGGCAACTTTCCCCCGAAAATAGCGCGACTTGAGCGGAAAAAAACACCCCTCTTCATTTTTCTTCAACGCACCTGGGTCACTGAAGAATGTATTTTTTGCTGGAATTTCAATCATTTAAAATTCCCGACCACTTTAGTAAGGTATAAGTGCTTGAAATACCTGCACTTTTTTCCTCAAGTCAAAAACTCCACTGACGATAGGAGGGTGTCGGGCGATTCTTGGAATGCTCGGCCTCGTGAAGGATCACGAAAAACTCATGGATGAATAAACCTGCGTATCAAGGAGAAATTCCATGGGTCTGCGTATCAATACCAATATCCAAGCCATGGTTGCCCAGCGCAACCTCGACCAAAACAGACGATCCCAAGAGAGCTCACTCGAGCGTCTCTCTTCCGGAACCCGGATCAACCGCGCCGGTGACGATGCGGCGGGGCTCGCGATTTCCGAACGGATTCGCGCCAACACCCGCTCCCTCGGCCAGGCCAACCGGAACGCCCAGGACGGGATCTCTCTGATCCAAGTGGCAGAAGGTGCCACCAACGAAGTTTCCAACATCCTCGTCCGGATGCGCGAACTGTCGATCCAAGCCGCTTCTGACACCATCGGTGACAAAGAACGCAGCTTCATCGACAAAGAAGTTCAGCAACTCCGCGCCGAAATCGACCGGATTGCCACCACCACCGAATTCAACGGAACCAAGCTCCTGAATGGCTCCGCGCCGAAGCTCGAGCTTCAGGTCGGATTGAACAACAATCCGATGGAAGACCGCCTGGTAATCGATTCCGACCAGCAGAACATCACAGTCGGAAGCCTCGGAATCGAAGGAATCACCACCGGCTCCAAAGCTGACGCCCAGAACAACCTGGCGAAACTCGACGACGCCCTGACCAAGCTGAACGAGAACCGTTCCGCACTCGGCGCCCTCCAGAACCGCCTCCAGTCGACCATCAACAATATCGGGACCTACAAAGAGAACCTCGATGCCGCCCGCTCCCGGATCCGGGACACCGACATGGCTGCTGAGACTTCCGAATTGACGAAGTCCAACATCCTGGCCCAGGCGGGAATCTCGGTCCTCTCGCAAGCGAACCAGAATCCGCAACAGGTCCTCAAACTTCTCGGCTAAGGACCCGAGCGCTCGACTTCATAGGGAAATGAGTCCGGATGACTCATGATACGCACACCTCGATGAGCGGGGTGTGCACTCCCTCGAGTGCCACCCCGTTTGTCAGGTGAAAGCTTTACAAGCGTGTGCAATCGAGTTATCCCCCATCTCCTAATGATTTCGCGCTCGGTGTCCAGCCCTGAATTCCAATATGCCCCCGCCAAGAACATCTACTGGGGCAAGCTGAAGAACCTTCCTGAGACTCTCAGGGGGCTCGCGCTGACCGATCATGATACCGAAACCCATCGGGGGAACTGGAGAGCGCAGTTTCTCGCCAGTGCCGGAAAAAATCCCGGCGCCACCATCCCCCTGCATGTGGAAGTCGGCTGCAACGCTGGCCACGTGAGCCTCGAGTGGGCCAAGCGGAATCCGGACTCCCTCTACATCGGGATCGACTGGAAATTCAAACAGATTTACCGGATGGCCGAGAAGGCCGCCAAATTCAAGGTGAAGAACCTCCTCGCCTTCCGGGCCAACGCCGAACGACTCCCCTTCATGTTCGCTCCGGGAGAGATCGACTTCCTGCACATGTTCTTCCCCGATCCTTGGCCGAAGAAGGCCCAGAAGAAAAACCGTACCGCTGACGAAGCCTGGCTCCGGTCCATCGCTCCTTTGCTCTCCTCGCGTGGCGTCTTCCACCTGAAGACCGATCATGCGGAATACTTCGAGTTCATCCTCGGCGAAATCGAGCGCTTGGGCGACGTCTGGGAAGTCCTCGAGATGACCCGCGACCTCCACGCTGGTAACCCGGATGCCAAGAAGCTCACCATCCCCGAGGTGACCCTGTTCGAGCGCCTGTTCATCAAAGACGGGCTCCCGATCCATTCGATCCGCCTCCGCCCCCGTCGATAACTGACGAATTCACTCAAGTATTGGCCGTGGAAACCGATGCGTGTTTCGTATGGGATCCTTCAGCTCGAGACACCCTCGCCTCACCCACACCGGATTCGCCATCCTGGGTGGAATCTGCGCCCTGGTGATCTCTCTCGGCTACTGGAACGCCCCTGACCGGAGTCCGGCCTCCATGAAGAAAGCCTCGCCTGAGACTCCCGTCGTGGATGCGAGAACCGCCCTACCCCTTCTGGACTGAGCCCGAACTTTTGGCCTCGATCCACTTCGAGAAGTACTTACGCCCTGTCTGGAACTCGTCCCGGAGAATCCTCGAAATCCACCGTGGCGTCTCGCCCCGATCGTGCCTGGCGAGGATTTCCGTCAGCCGCTTCCGGAACTGCCCGTCCACTTGGTTCGATGAGTAGACCTCGAGCATCAGGGTGCGTGCCCGTGACTGAGACTCGATCCAAAGATCTCGCTCCTCATGGAGGCGTACACATGCGTCCACCCAATCTTGAACCGTCTCGACCACCAGTCCGGGGAAGGCATCCGGTCTTTCAGTGGGCATCAAACCCTCCGCACCGACCGAAGTGCTCACTGCGGGAACCCCGTGATGGAATCCATCGAGCAATTTTCCTTTCACCCCGGCACCGAACCGGAGCGGAGCAAGGTTCACCCGCACCCCCCTGAAAGCATCAGAAAGGTTTTTCACCCCGCCGACCACACGGATCCCGTCTTCTTTGGGTCGATGCCACTGCATGACTTCAGCAGAGGGGTAAGAGCCGTGAATCTTCCACTCCACCCCCGGCAGACGCTTGCGCACACCGGGCCAGATCTCACTTCTGAACCAACGGATTCCGTCGAGGTTGGGAGCGTGGCGAAAGTTCCCGATGAATTGGAATCCGGAACGGGATTCGAAGCTCCCCTCCTCGCGCGTCCCGGAATAAGCGAAGGGAATCCAATCCACCACATCAGGACCGATCCCGAACTCGCGATTCAACAGTTGTGCCTCGTAAGAACTCACGACAAAGGAATGATCTGATCGAAGGATAGATGCGGTTTCCCGGATCGCAGTTTCGGACTGGTCCGAGACCGATCCTTTCAATCCTTCTCCACGGGACCTCCGCAAGAAATGAAGATCCTGAGTTTCCAGCAATCGGAGAGCACCGGGCACAGCGTCCCGAACCAAGGGACCGAATTGTTCTTCGGTGATGAAGCGGTCGAAGAGGACGATGGATGGAGCGAGCTCACAGATCCAGCCCACCTGGGTCCAGTCATTGAGTGACAAAGATACCAACTCCACACCGGGGGGCATGGGATGGAATCCCCAATCCCGCTCGGACTTTAGTGCGGAGGGAGAAACGAGAACCACACGGTCGGTGAATTCGAGCAACATCCGGATCCACTGCATTTGCCGCACTCCGGCAGCCGAGGACGATGGCTCAGGGAAAACGGTGCTGAAAATCAGTGCTGGACCTTTCGCCTTCATGTTAGGCTCAAGCTAAACTATGGGATCCAAAATTCCACTCCTTTTCTGGGCTTTAGTGCTGCTGACCCCGATGAGTCCGGCAAGGGGCGAAACTGGAAACCCCGATCCGGGTCCGAGGAACGGAGAAGAGGCCGCATTCCTTCTCAAGGAGGGAAAAACCGCTCTGGAAAAGCACGATCGTCCGGCTGCGATCCGGTCCTTATCGCGCTTCGTGGAACGTTACCCCTCCCATTCCGGCCTGAAGGACGCTTATTTCCAACTAGTATCCGCATTGATGGCAGAGGGACGAACCGCCGAGGCTTACCGGCACGCGGGGGAATGCCTGAATCAACCTTGGGAATCCATCGATTTGAACCGGATGCGATCCTATGCAGCAGAAGCCAAACTGAAACTGAAGGATCATTTGCACGCACGGGTTTTGGCAGACGAATTGCTCAAATCAAAACCCGATCCCAAACAAACCGGCCTGGCACGCTCCATCCGGTTCCAAAGCCTCCTCGAAGACAAACAGTTCCAGTCCGCCGAAGAGGAACTCGATCGACTGGAAGAACACTTGAAGTCCGCCCCTGATACCGCTCTTTCAGCACAATTACCGGGCTACAGGATGGTGTTTTCATTGAGACACTGCACCCTCACCCATCTGCTGAAAGACAAGGCATTCGACGAAAGTGAACTCCTCGATTACTTCGGCCAGAAAAACCTGTGCTTCAAGTCAGCTCTCACCGAAGCCCTGCAGGTTGCCGATACCGCCATACTGAAAGAATGGTGCGAGTCCTTCACGGGCTTGAACCATGAGATTGAAAAAATGAGGATCGATTCTTTTTTGAAAGAGAAGATCCGGAAAGACTTGAAGGCCACCTTCGAGTTCTCCAAAGGAATCCATGTCGAACTCGAAAAGTGCTACCGGCCCTACCAGCCTAAAAAATCAAATCGCTCACGCCGTATTCGAAAAAAGGCGTGAGGTCTCGGATTGGTTCGAGTCCCGCTTCCGCGAGACCCCTCCAGCGTTTTACTGTTCGGTCGATCTCCGGGACTCAGGAGACAAGATCGCCCCGGTCGACTGCAATCTTTTTCCGGCCGGTTTCAACAACATTTGCGAGATCGATCTCGGTTGTGCTCCGGCCATCTTCAAAGACCAGATCGGTAAAATAGCGGGAATCCTCGGGAGCACGGTTCCGGAGAAGATCCTGATCGTTCCCGAGAACCACACCGAAAACCGGTTCTATCTCGAGAATCTCCATCACCTGGCACGGATTCTCGAGGAGGCCGGATTCGAGACCGCATTCGGACGCTACGGTTCGGACCCACAGGAGTACACGCTCAAGTCGGCGAGCGAACAGACCATCCATGAATATCCGCTGTTGATTGTGAACGGAAGAGCCACACTCTCGAACGGATTCAACCCCGATTGGATCCTCCTCAACAACGATTTCTCCGCGGGTCGCCCCGACGGACTGTTCGGGCTGTCTCAGCCGGTGATGCCTTCTCCCGAACTGGGTTGGTTCAAACGGAAAAAAAGCGATCACTTCAAGCACTACAATCTTCTTGCAGGTGAATTCGCCCAAATGATCGGCATCGATCCTTGGCGCATCCAGATCGGGAGCAGTCCGATCGACGGTGTCGACTTCGGAACGGATGCGGGTCTGGACCGGGTCATTTCCGAGTCGGAGCGCATGCTCGATTCAGTCAAAGCCGAATACGCCAAACGGGGAATGGAACGGAAACCCGCCCTGTTCATCAAGAACGATTCCGGTACTTACGGAATGGGGATCATGGTGATCCATTCGATCGAAGAATTGAAGACCATGAACCGCCGGACCCGGAACAAGATGAGCATGGGGAAAAACAAAAGCCGCATCGACCGGGTGCTGATCCAGGAAGGCATCCCGACGACCCTGACCACGGACGGCTCGACCTCGGAGCCGGTGGTGTACATGATGGGGAGCGAACTCATCGGCGGGTTCATCCGCGCCAATTCCGAGCGGGACGACATGGACAATCTGAACAGCCAAGGCATGTTCTTCAAGAAGCTGTGCTTCAAAGATCTAAGCGACAGCTTGAACGACGGGAATTCCGAGGAATTTCCCCACCTCGAGGCGGTGTACGGGGTGATCGGCAAGCTCTCGGCCCTTGCGGCGGCACGGGAACTCAGGGATACTCAGGGCAAATGAAATCAACAGAGTCGAAAGCAGCCGGTTTCGGAACCAAAGCCATTCATGCGGGTCAGGCCCCTGATCCCCGTACAGGCGCGGTGATGGTCCCCATTTATCAGACGAGCACCTTCGCGCAAACTTCTCCGGGACAACACACCGGGTACGAGTACGCCCGGACCGACAACCCCACCCGGACCGCCTACCAGGAGTGCGTCGCCGCTCTCGAGAACGGTAAGTACGCCCTGGCTTTTTCTTCCGGTCTGGCAACCATCGATACCCTCCTGCACAGCCTCAAGTCGGGAGATCACGTGATCTGCTCGGATGACGTGTACGGAGGAACCTTCCGCCTATTCGACAAGGTCCTCACCCGCTTCGGCATACGGTTCACCTTCATGGATCTGGGCGATCTCTCCAAAGTCGAGGCTGCGATCCTGCCCGAGACCAAGATGCTCTGGATCGAGAGCCCCACCAACCCCATGTTGAAGATTTTCGACATTGCCGCCCTGGCCAAACTTGCCCGCTCCCGCGGTTTGCTCAGTATCGTGGACAACACCTTCATGAGCCCCTACTTCCAGCGTCCCTTGGACCTGGGAGCCGATGTGGTGATCCATTCTGTGACCAAGTACATGAACGGACACAGCGATGTCGTCGGCGGGGTGCTCGTCACGAACCACGATGCGCTCTACAAAGAACTCAAATACCTGCAGAATGCGGTCGGCGCCATCCCCGGCCCACAGGATTGCTTCCTGGTGATGCGGGGACTGAAGACCCTTCATGTTCGCATGAAGGAACACGAACAGAACGCATTTGCGATCGCTCGGTTCCTGGAGAAGCATCCGAAGGTGGAAAAAGTGATTTATCCAGGACTCCCCTCCCACCCCCAGCACGAGCTGGCGAAACGTCAGATGAGCGGTTTCGGGGGAATGATCTCATTTGTCATCCGGGGCACCCTCGAGGATTCAAAGCGGGTCATGGAACGCACCCGCCTCTTCACTCTGGCCGAGTCGCTCGGAGGAGTTGAATCCCTAATCGAACACCCCGCAATCATGACCCATGCTTCAGTGCCGGCGGAAAACCGGAAGGCCCTCGGGATCGCGGATACGCTGATCCGGATCAGTGTGGGAATCGAGGACGTCCAGGATCTGATGGAAGACCTCAAGCAGGCTCTGGATTGAACCCCAAGACCCTGACGCGCTGCGCAACCCATAAAGATCGTCGGACTTTGCCCAGTTAACGCTTGTAAGGAAGCAGGACCCCTGCTAGTTTTGGGGCATGCGTCATTTGAAGAAATTGATCCAGCAACTGCTGGCCGGTCACGGCCGCATTCTGCTCGCCTGATCCGATCCTCACTTTCAACCCCGGATGCTCCGCTTGTCGCGAAGTGACCGGTGAAAGGTGATGGCGAAACGGTGCGCCTCGTCCCTCACATGAGTGAGGAGCTTGTAGGCCCGCGTATGGGGATAGAGCGGGACGGGATTCACCCGGTTCGGGATGAAGATCCGTTCTTGCGAGCTCACCACTTCCTTGGACTTGAAATCTCGTTCCGTTCTGGCCTTGGCGAGACCGACCAGATCCACTCCTTGGATCCCGAGATCCTCGAAGATCGCTTTGGCCTGGGCCAGCTGGCCCTTACCCCCGTCGACGATGACCAGATCGGGCTTTTCGTTTCCGGCTCCGAGGTCCATTTTCGAGAAACGCCTGTCGAAGATTTCGCGCATGGATGCGAAGTCGTTCGCGCCCTTCACTGTCTTGATCTTGTATCGTCTGTAGAGATTCTTGTCCGGAGCTCCGTCGATGAACACCACCCGCGAGGCCACTGAGTCCTCACCCTGCGTGTTTGAAATGTCATAGCACTCGATCCGTCTCGGAAGCTTCTCGAGTCCGAGCTTTTCCTGGACCTCTTCAAGAGCACCGATTCCGTGCCCGGCGCCTTCACGCTTCGCGCTTTCGACCGCGAGTTTGGCATTGGTCCGGGCCACGTTGACGAGTTGTTTTTGGACCTCTGACTCGGGGAGACGGATCCTGACTCCGAGTGCGCTTTCGAGCAGTTCGTGATCGCTCGGAAGCTGGGCGACCAGAATCTCTTTCGCCTGCGTGAGATCGCTCCCCTCTTGCATCAGGATCACATGTTGCGAGAGGAAGTCATACAGAATCGAATCCGGCCCGAGAGAACCGTCGAAATTCTGCACATCGTAGTGTTTTACGCTGAGGAGTTTGCCACTCCGGACCTGGAGGACGACCCCATGAGCAATCCCCTCTTTTTGCTCGAATGCGAACACATCCTGGTCGAGCCGGGTATCGGCGTCGATCACCGACTGGGTCTGCGAGACGATCTCGACAGCCTGGATCTGGTCCCGGATGATCGCGGCCTCTTCGTAACGTTCTTCAGCCGCTGCAGTTGCCATACGCTCGCGGAGCGCATCGAGGAATTCCGCGCCCTTTCCCTCCAGCACCAGCAAGGCCTCGTCCACCTGATTTTTGTATTCCTCCTCGTTCACCGCACCCACACAGGGAGCCGAACATTGTCCCATTTGATGCAGGATGCACGCCCTCGAGCGGTGAGAGAAGGTGTTGTCGGAACAATCCCGGAGCTTGAAAGACTCGGTCAGCAGTCGCAAGGTGATCCGTGCGGCGAAACTCGAAGGAAACGGACCGAAATAGCGGGCCTTGCTCTCGTTCACCTTGCGGGTCCACTCGATCCGTGGAAACCGCTCCACCATCGATACCCGCAGATACGGGTAGTGCTTGTCGTCTTTGAGGCGGATGTTGAATTTGGGTTTGTATCGCTTGATCAGCGTGCACTCGAGAACAAGCGCTTCGTTCTCGGTTCCGGTGTGGATCACCTCAAAGGTTTCCACGTTGGTCAACAACAACTCGGTCCGGGGATGTTCGTGGATCACGGGTTGGAAATACGAGGTGACCCTCGCCTTCAGGCTTTTCGCCTTCCCAACATACAGGATGTCTCCCGAGGCGTTCTTCATCAGGTAAACGCCGGGCGAGGTCGCCAGTTTTTTGGCTTCCTGCAAGAGACGCGATTTATTCTCGGGGCGTTTTTCGGTGCTCATCCAGACCGATTCAAGGTATCCTAAATCCCAATATATGAACACCCCGGCACTCTCGGTTGGCAAGGATACTGTCTGTTACTGCACCCGCTGTAAAATGGATCTCGGACACATGATCATGTCGATGGTCGGATCTGTTCCGGCCCGCGTGATGTGCAGGACCTGCAAAAGCGAGCACAATTTCAAGCCGAAGCGCGGGGTCAAAGAACCCGGCGGAATCGCTCCCAGTCGCGGAAGCCCCGGAAGCACCACCCGGACCGCCCGCGCTCCCCGCGAGGTGAAGGAAGAGAAGACCGTACCGGTGGAGCTCGAGTGGATGCGCCAGATGAACGCTTCCACCTCAGCCATGAAAGAATACGGGGCGGATCAGGCTTTCCTGGCCGGTGATCGCATCAAACACCCGGTTTTCGGTGAAGGCATCATCCAAAAGCTCGTGTTCCCGAACAAGGTCGAAGTGTTGTTCAAGATGGACATCAAGACCCTGATCCATGCCGGCAAGCCGGCCTGAACTCAAGCCTGCTCGAATCCCTCGCTGAGCGCCTCCCCTTCCCAACGGGATACCACCAAAGTGGCGACACAGTTGCCGAAGAGATTGACCGTGGTGCGGGCCATGTCCATGAATTCATCCACTCCGAGGATGAGCGTGATGCCCTCGAGCGGAAGTCCGAATGCGGTGAGCGTTCCGGAAAGCACCACAATGGAGGCCCGCGGCACCGCTGCCACGCCTTTGGTGGTCAGCATGAGTGTGAGCATCATCGTCAACTGGGTTCCGAGCGAAAGTTCGATCCCGGCCGCTTGAGCCACAAAAACCGAAGCGATGGCCAGATAAAGCGTCGATCCGTCGAGATTGAACGAGTAACCGAGAGGCAACACAAAACTCGAGATCCGCTTTTTGACCCCCATTTTGTCCAGCGACTCGAGAGCCGAGGGATAGGCGCTTTCACTGGATGTGGTGGCGAACGCGAGGAGCAACGAGGGGCGAATCTCTTTGAGGAACGGCTTCATCTTCACCCGCGCGTAAACCATGGCCGGCACGAGCACCAACACCACGAAGATCAGGAGAGCCAGATAAAGGGTGCCGACGAGCTTCAGCATCGGAATCATCACGCCGATCCCGTGATCGGCCACGGAGGTCGCGGCTGCCGCACCGACACCGATCGGAGCCAAGGACATGATGAGGCCTGTGAACTTGAACATCACCTCGTTCAAGCCCTCACAAAATTGCAGAATGGGCTTTGCTTTTTCTCCGGAGAGCAACACTGCCACTCCGAACAATGAGGAAAACAGGACGATCTGGAGGACGTCGCCCTTCACGATCGCTTCTGCGAAATTGGTGGGCAACAGGTGTTCGAAGAAACCGCTAAATGTGAGCGGCGTCTGACGGGCCTTGTCCACGATTTCGGAAACTCCGTTTCCGAGTGAGAGCCCGTCACCGGGACGGAGCCAGTTCACCATGAAAAGTCCGACTGCGAGCGCCAGGGTCGTGGCCAACTCGAAGTAAACGATGGCCCGAACCCCTGTCTTACCGAGTCCTTTGACCGAACCGGCGGAGCTGATCCCAAGCACGATAGAAGCGAAGATCAGTGGCGCGATGATGCACTTCACGCCGTTCAAAAACAGCGTCCGGAACGGCTTCAATGCCGGGGCCCACCCCGGAAGGTAGTGCCCCACCAGAAAACCGAGAATGAGTGCGATGAAAATCCAGGTCGTCAGCTTGATTTTACGGAACATGCGCGGAGCGTAGCGGAAAGAGGAGTGAGAGACAATCTTCAACTTGACACATTTAACGCGGCGCGTTAAAATCGGCGCCATCATGCTCCCGTATCTGCTTTTCATTCTCGCTCTATCTCCCATGGCATCCCATGCTCAAGCACCCGCCCCCGAATCATGGGTGACAGCTCCCGATCGGGATCTCATGATTCCCGGAAGGCCTGGAGACACCTTGATCGTTGCCCCCTCGACGGGAGGATCCTATTCACTTTCAGTTGAGGAGTCTGGTGGAGCGTTGGTGGGATTCCAGTTCACCAATGAGGGACCCAACCGGATCGTTCCAAGAAGGTCCGAACCCGGTGCAGGTCCCGATCGGACATTTTCGTTCAGCTTCCAAAGCCGGGCTCGCCAGAACATCTATTTTTCTGTGACAGACGCACCCAATGAATACCTCTCTCAACTGATGGAGAGCTACATTTACCTTTTTCCAAGAAAGGTCCTGCCAGCATTGGAATGGATCGAGAGTCCGGGCCAGGCAGCCCGGATGAGAGTCACACTTCCCACGGGAGAAACCGTCGACTTCGATGGCGCAACCCACGAGATCTTAGGCGGAGCACTCAAGGAAACCGCCCCGATCGATCTGGGTACCGATCGTTTCAAACGCAAATTTGCACGTCTCCATTACAGCGGAGACGGCGTGATGATCCGGGTCGACAAGAGAGGTGGCGATCCCCGTCTCGGGACCCTCGCCACCATCACCCGAGGCACACAGTCGTGCAAAGTGTCGTCGTCGCTCCTCTTCAATCAAGACAAGACCTCCGAAGTCGAATTTTTGTTTCCAACCGACACCGAATTCAGTCAATTCTTGATCAAAAAATGCGGTTTCGGAATTTGATAAAACCCTAGACAAAGCCCCCCTCATCCGGTAGCTTCCTTATTGTTCCAATGCGGGGGCGTAGTTGAGTCGGTTACAATGTCGCCCTGTCACGGCGAAGGTCGTGGGTTCGAGTCCCATCGCTCCCGCCATTTTTTCAACCCCTCCGATCGTGACCGGAGGGGTTTTTTTATTCCCATAGAGTCATGATAAACTTTCGTCATGCGCCCCTTTCACCGTATGACTGGCTTTCCGATCCTGCTCTTGCTCCTGCTGCCTGAATTGTGTTTCGGCGAAGGGCTCACTGCACGTTGGCTCGGAGTGGCAGGACTGTCGATCACGGACGGTGAAACGACCCTCCTGTTCGATCCGGTCTTCACCAAGCCCACCTGGAGGCATTGGATTCTTGGGGAAGAATTCCGCTCCAATCCTGAGAAGGTAAAATCAGGTCTCGAGGCAGCCGGGATCAAAAGTGCCCAAGCCGTCTTCGCAAGCCATTGTCATTTCGACCATGTCTCAGACATCGGTGCGGTCTCCGGGGCGACCGGCGCGGTGGTTCGCGGAGGCCCATCCCTGAAACGGATCGCACTCAAGGATCCGCAAGAGAAGGCCAAGTTCGAGGACATGGAAGACAAAAAGGAATTCTCGGTCGGAAAATTCAAGGTGATTCCGTTCAGGCGTCAGCATGCTCCAATCCTTCATAAATTAGCGATCAAATTCCTCCCGGGAGAAGTCCCTGATGACTTCAAATTCGGCTTCTATCAGTATCATGAGGGCGAGGTCTGGGCGTTCCGGATCGAGCATCCGGACGGGGCTCTACTGGTTGATCAGGGCAGTCACTTCTTCGAGCCTCATGCTGAATTCGCAAAGAAGACCGATGCCTACTTTGTTGGAATCGCCAACAAGAAGAGCCTCGAGGACCTGGTCGACAAGAACATGAAGCGGATCGAAGCGCCGATGGTCGTTCCCCTGCACTTCGACTTTTTCCTCCTCCAACACGAACAGCTCGAAGAGATGCGCTTACCGGGCAATCAGATCGGGGAAATCCGGGAGCTTCTGCAAAAAGCATACGAGCCGTCTCCGAATTTCTTTGTTCCGAAACGGAACGAGGAAATCAAAATCCTGAAGAAGATCATGCCTGCAGCAAATCCGGCCGAAACTCCGGCCCCGGGAGCTTAATCTTCGAACTCAGCCTGGGGCTTATCCTTGTTGCTGGCGATCTTCCGGTTCGCAGGAACCTTGAAGTAGCCGTTGAATGCGTACTCGGGATCGATACTCTGGGCTCCCCGACGGAGTTCAAAATGAAGGTGCGCTCCGAAGGTCCTGCCGGTCTTCCCCGAGTAAGCGATGACCTGCCCTTGATGAACGCGGTTCCCCATTTTCACAAGATTTTTGGAGTGATGGGCGTACACGGTGTAGAAGCCACTCTCGTGCTTGAGGACCACCATCCGTCCATAGCCCCGGATCTTCGAACCCACATAAACCACTTCGCCTGATGCGGCAGCGAGAACAGGGGTGCCGATCTTAGCACGAAGATCCACGCCTTGATGGAATTTGCCGCCGCGTTCTCCGTAAGAAGAAGAGATCTCCACTTCCTTGAGGGGCCACTGCCACCTGCCGGGAAGAGGCACTGAACCCATGGTTCGATTGCCGAAATCGACACTGGCGGTTCTCCGGGCCACGGAACGGCTTTCGCCCCCTTTGGAGCGAGTCGCCACCACGCGTTCTTCCTGCTCCAGAAGTCCACGGCGAGACGACTGAACCGGCCTGACCGCGCAAGCAGACAGCTCAGTCAGAAGCAGAAAGAAAAACAGCCCTTGTCCGAGCCTTTTCAGCATCATGGTTTACTCAGCCAACCTCTTCATCTCATCCAGATAGGCCATATCGGTCACATCCAGCTTGAGCGGCGTCAGGGAGACGAATCCCTTGTGTACCACCGCACAATCCGTATCGGATTCCGGCTCGAAACCATGATACTGACCGCCCACCCAGAAGTAATCTTTGCCGCGGTGGTCCGTGCGCTTCAAAACAGCACTGGAATAATAGCGAAATCCTTGACGAGCCGCAACAATTCCCTTGATCCGCTTCAGAGGAAGATCGGGTACATTGATGTTCATCAAGGTGAATTTCGGCAGAGTGCGCTTCTGGAACTCCCGGATCACCTTGACCGCCATTTTTGCGGCGGACTCATAGTGCAACTTGGACTCGGGCTTACGATTCTTGAAATCGACATCCAGGCTAACTGCATAGGATGGAATCCCTAACATGCAACCCTCGCGGGCGGCAGAAACGGTCCCTGAATAGTAAACGTCTTGCCCCAGGTTTGCTCCGCGATTGATCCCGGAAACCACGATATCCGGCGTGGATTTCATGACTTGTCTCATTCCAATATAGACACAGTCTGCAGGAGAACCACTCACCCCGTAGAAGTCCTTGTCCATCGGAAGCAAGCGCAAAGGCTTGTGAAGGGTCAGGGAATGACCCATCGTGCTTTTCTCTTCCAAGGGTGCCACCACTTTGACCGTACCGAGTTTCTTCAACTCTTCGTATAGGATTCGAAGGCCGGGTGCATGCACCCCGTCGTCATTGGAAAGCAGGATTTTCATAAAGAAAATTGTACCGACGGGGGATCAGTTTTACAACGTTTGATCCAAGGGACCCATAGAATTCCCTGAGATGTTCATCGAAAAATTGATGACCGGGCCAGTCCCCCGGTCGATCGAGTTGATCACTCCGAGATCGAGCTGCCAACAACGGGAAGGGCTCTGAAAAAGCACTCCGAAGGCACTGTCGAGAAGCGCAAAGTTGCCGCTCACCAGATTGTAAGAAAGCGAGACCCGGGGCATGACGTAGTCGTTCAATGAAAAGTTGGAACTGGTCTGCAGGGAAGACACCCGCGCGGTCAATTTCGAGAAGGTGTAATTCACCGAGAGACTCCGCTCAAACCGCAGAAGCCCGTCTTTCACAGCACGCTCGAACATCCAAGAGAATGTCGAACTAAGTCGGTGCGGATTCGCGAACGGGAGCAGTTGAGCGTCACGGTAACGATCCAAGAAAGAATAGTAGGTGTATTCCATCCGGGCGTTGAACTTGTCTCCCGTGTACATCATATGGGTGAACAGTGGCGACAAGAGGACCCGGTCGTCGTTTCCAGGATCTGAGAGGAACCGGTTAGCCTCCTTGATGTCGAGGGTCTGGGTCAATCCGGCCTCGAAACGCCGGACGACCTGGTCCGGAGCTCCATCTTTACCCGCCTGCTTCCGGAAAACCTGGGTCACCAGACCATAAGTCAAAGAGTTTCCGAGCGGCGTGAAGTAACTGTTCAAGTTCTGAGTGGTCCGTTCGGGAACGATGTCCGAATTGTCGAAGTACTGCCCGGGCCTCGCCTGACTCTGGACCTGGTCGATGAACGGATGCTGACTGGATTGCTGGATGGTCGGGATGTTCGCATAAGTGAGGGTCGGACGGATGGTGTGCTTGTAACTCACCTCCGGATCCTCAGAACGGAACACCTTCTCGAGCTGGAAGCTCAAATCGGCCTGGGCCAGGAGGTATCCACGCGCGAGGTTCGGATAAATGCCGTTGAAGTTGTAAAAAAACGATCGGTATTGGACCGAGGGAGTCAGTGAGAGCCAGGGCTTGGGATTGAGCGTAGTGTAGAGGTTCGGAATGAGGGTGAAGCGGTTTGCCTCACGGATGGTCTCCACCTGACCCGAACCGACCGTGAAGCGGTCGAAGGGTCCCGCCTCACGGGAAAACCGGTTGAATCTCGCTTCGATTCCCGCTGCGAAACTCTGTCCGAACACGAACTGATCATTGGAGTTGACCACGATCCGGGGCGAATCCTGGACCGTGGTGGGATCGAAGCCCCCGACGAACCGGTTGTTCGAATCGAAACGTAAGAGATTCCGGATGCGCCTGAACGAAAGCACTGTACTCACGGACGGATCGTTCCGGGAAAAAAACAGGTCGCTGGCCAACACCGGCTCCAGACGACCGGGCACGTCTTCGGAATAGGTCACCGGATAACCGGAATCACTCACCTCGTTCAGTCGCAATTTGGCGTCGAAACCGAAGGGCATCTCCTGGGTGACCTCGCTCCGGATTCCATACCGATAGCGAAGCCCGCTCACGGCATCATCCCGGGTCCAGAACAGGTTGAAAGTCCCCCGACTCTCGGGAGTGAGGACATACCTTCCCTCCCACTCGAACCGGCTACCCCGACTGGCATAGATTCCGGCACCGAAAGTCATGTCGGACCAGTCGTTGATCGCCCAGAAATAAGGCTGAACTACAAAGGCCCCGTAGACCTGATTCACCCCGAAACGTGGAAACAAGAGCCCGCTCTGCCGTCTGGTCTTCGCGGGGATCACCATGAAGGGAAGCCACATGACGGACGCATCCTTCACCTTGAAAATGAAGTCGTGGATGAAGGCATACCCCTCGATCGTGAAATCCACCTCTTTACCAGTCAACTCCCAAGAATTGGGACAGTCGACACAGGTGGAATAATTGTAGTCACTGATCTTGAAGTGCTTGAGGCCTTCGGTCAAAAAACTCGAGCCGCGAAGCGAAAACTGCCCGTTGGAAAGACTTCCGTTCAGAATCCTCCCCACGTGGGTCTTCAGGTCCATTTCAATCGCATCGGCACGGACGGAATACTCTCCGAACTGATACAAAACCCGTCCGCTGGCCCGCACATAATCGTTTTTTTGATCGAGATCGATCGCGTCGGCCTTGATCACCTCATTGTCACGGTAAACGTAGGCGTTTCCCCGCAATTCAACCCGGTCTTCCTTACGCTTGACGAGGGTGTGATCCGATCCGAACTGCATCAGATTGGATTGCGCCTCAGCACTCGCTCCCGAAAGGAGGGTCAGAACGAGGAGCAGAACGGAAAGCATCCGGATCCCGCTCAGAACGAACACCGGCTTCCCAAACGCAGGAACAACTGATGCAACTCCGAACGGAGTTCCTTACGGGGAACGATCCGATCAACAAACCCGTGTTTAAGCAAAAACTCGCTCCTCTGGAATCCTTCAGGAAGCTTTTGCCGAATGGTCTGCTCAATCACACGAGGACCCGCAAAGCCGATCAAGGCGCCCGGTTCGGCCAAAATGACGTCTCCGAGCATGGCAAAAGACGCGGCAACACCGCCTGTGGTGGGATCCGTGAGAATCGAGATGTAGGGAATGCCCGCATCCCGCATTTTTTGAATGACCGCAGAAGTTTTCGCCATCTGCATGAGAGACAAGATCCCCTCTTGCATCCTGGCTCCGCCGCTCGCAGAGATCACCACTGCAGGGACACGCTCTTCGAGCGCTTTCTCGAGCGTGAGGGTGATCTTTTCGCCCACCGCAACGCCCATACTTCCGCCCATAAACTTGAACTCAAAGACTCCGATATGGAACGGGACTCCCTCGAGAGTGGCTTTTCCGCACAAAAAAGCATCGTTCAGCTTGTGATTGCGGATTGCCTGCTCGAGTCGGCCCTTGTAAGGCTTCTGGTCGTCAAACTCGAGTGGATCATTGGACTTGAAGTCGCCGCCATAAGGCACGAATGAGTCAGGGTCCGTCAACTGGGCCACCCGCTCGGCCGCAGTGACCCGGAGGTGGTGCCCGCACTCGGAGCAAACCGATAGATTCTCCTGCAGCTGCCGAGTCTGGATGATCTCTCCACACTGAGGGCACTTGCCCCAGAGACCTTCCGGGATCTTGGCGATACGGGCTTGCTGTTCCCCTTTGAATTTCGGGGTCTTGAGGTCGTCGAACCAGGAGGACATGATGCCTTCAGGTTAACCCAGATCAGCCGTTCCGCGCATGGATAAATTGAACGAATTCAGCAACGCGACTAGGACTAAAATGACTTCCTGCGCAACGCTCGATTTCTGCCAAGGCTTCTTCCGGAGAGCGACCCTTCCGGTAAACCCGGTCCTCGGTCATGGCATCGAACGCATCCACAATCGAAACCACTTGGGCCTGGAAGGGAATCTCATCCTCCTTGAGACCGAGCGGATACCCCTGCCCATCCCAGCGCTCATGGTGGTGTCGGACGGCCATGGCCAAATAGCCCGAAACATCCTGATCCCTGACCATCTCGTAACCGGCTTCCGCATGTGCGTTCATCAGTTCCCGTTCGAGAGCATCGAGCGGACCCGCTTTGAGCAAGACCGAATCCGGAACCATGACTTTTCCCACGTCATGCATACGGGCAGCGGATCCGATCCGGGTCGGACTGACCCCGATCCAAAGTCCACGGCTCAACATGAATTCGGCCCACTCACGGGTCAACGTGGCGACGCGATTCGAATGCCCGAGAGTTGAAAGATCCTTCCGGGCAACGAGATCCAGCAAACGTTCCTCGAGCCTCGTCAACTCGACCGTTTGGGTTTGATTCAGGAGTTTCGCGTCCATGCGAATCCCTCTCCCCGTTCATCCTGAACGGACACTCCCTCCCGAAAAACAACTCACGTACCGCGACGGAGGAGCGAATGGAGTGGAATGGAGCGGAATCGAAGAAAGTGCAGCCTTGAAAAAACTGTGCCCCGGTGAGGAATCATCCTGATCTCACCGGGGCAGTGGAGCTTTTTCAGTCGACCTTGCCGACTATAGAGAATTTGTTTTCTCCCGCTGCGAATCCATCCTTGGACTCAACCACAACCACACATCAACAGGATACAAGGCTTCGAAAGTGGGTCAACCACTTTAGTTATTTTTTTTGAAATTTCTGAAAATCGAGAGCGGCCTTGTACGCCAAATTTTTCGCGACAGAAAACCGACCCACCACAATCTGACTCGCGGTTTTGGCCGAAATTCCAGCTTCCAATAAGCACTCGAGAACAAGACGCCAATCCGATTGATCTTTTTCTTTTTTTAAACTGTCTTTGGGTAAAATCACAGCCAAGACCCACTCACCCCGTTCATCGAATCCTTGGGTCTCCATCCACGACAGAAACCCGGCACCCGCTCCGCGATATAAGGTCTCGTGAACCTTGGTCAGTTCCTTGGCCAGAACAAATTCCGGAGAGATATCCAAGCCTTCACAAAATGACCTCAATACACCCACGGTCTCCAGGATTCGGTTCGGGCTCTCGAAGAAGATCAAGTTCTGAGTCGCTGGGGATTCTTTCAATTCCGTTAACAATTGAAGCGCTTCAGTCGGGTTTCGGGGAAAGAATCCCAGAAACAGGAACGAGTTCCCGACCAAACCGGCCACCGATACGAAGGTGGACAGTGCGGACGGCCCCGGAATCGGTTCAAAACGGATCCCCGGGTACCCCACCCCGAGCTGAATCAGTCGAGCTCCCGGATCACTGAGTCCCGGCGTGCCGGCATCCGTGACCACTCCGACCCGCAGACCTGACTCTTCCACTTGCCGCAAGAGCGATTTGAGCTCGGCATCCGGGGTGTGCTGATCCACCCGCTTGAGGCGCTTCCGTTCGATGCCCAGCGCATTCAATAAAGCTTGTGTATGACGCGTGTCCTCGCACCAGAGCTCTTCGACCTCTTCCAGCGCCCTCAATGCCCGCTCCCCGATATCACTGAGATTCCCGATCGGAGTGGCGATCATCGAGATCCGTGCGCGCTGTCCCGGATGGGTGGAGTAATGCGTTTTTTCCGGCAAATGTTGCCGATTGTCGTCGTTCCCGTTCGTTGGCATCCTGTTTGGAGGTTACTTTTTAAGGAGAAAAAATGAAAGCTCGAATCAACACAAATGCCGAATCCATCATCATCTCACTCGACGGAAAAGTGGACTATGAAACCCAGGACGAGGTGTGCGAGATCATCAACACCGCGATCGAACGCAACAAGAAAGACCAAGCTGCCAAAAATATCGTTCTCAATCTGAAGAATCTCGAGTTCGTCGGATCCAGCGGAATCACTCAGTTCGTGCAGAACCTGAAGGCCATCCATCACGACACGGACATCACACCCAAGTACTGTGGCGTTCGCTCTGAGTTCCAGAAGATCATCAAAGCTTTTGACGAAGAGAACCAGTTCGACTTCTACGATGATGAACGCCTCACCCGTCGTAACGGAAAACCTGTCATCAACCAGTGAGCGATCACGGTTGATGCCCCCGACCCGGCCTCTCCCCCGAGGCCGGGTTTTTTTATTCATTCGGATCGGATGTTCCGCAGATGACTCATTTCCCCGTCCCGGAAGGAGATGAGATCGATCCGGACCTCACAGGCCCGACCCCGGTAACCCGCGAGATACAGGGCAACTGCACGCCTGAGTCGCATGAGCTTCACGCCCTTTACGCTTTCTTCAGGACTCACCCAGAATCCTCCGCCCCGACTCCGGACCTCGACAAAAACCAGGGCCCACCCTCGACCCGGAAGCGGTTCCTCGGCCACCAGGTCGATCTCTCCGACCCGGTAACGGACCTGACTTGCCAGGATCCTCCAACCGAGCCTTCTCAGGTGCAAGGCCGCAAGGGCCTCATGGAAATCCCCGGTCTCACGGGAGGTACAATTCCTCTTCGCCATGCGCCTTGATTCTGCGAGTTCCATGCCGTAACTTCAGGGACCATGAGCAAGGCATTCACACGGGAAGACGACGGGGCGGACGACGCCCCCGATGCAGAATTGCAGTCCCTCCCCGTCCGGAAAAACTACATCACCCCGAAAGGGCACGCAAAGCTGAAGGACGAGTTGCACCTCCTCCTGAACAAGACGCGCCCTGACCTCACCCAGGTGGTGGCGTGGGCTGCGTCCAACGGGGACCGTTCCGAGAATGCCGACTACATCTACGGTAAAAAGCGCCTGCGCGAGATCGACCGCCGGATCCGCTTCCTCACCAAGCGTCTCGAGATCGCCGAGGTCATCGACCCTGCACAAGTCCGCTCGCCGACGATCGCCTTTGGAGCCACCGTGACGTTTGAAAACGAAGCCGGAGCCCGAAAAACCGTAGCCATTGTCGGAATCGACGAGATCGATCCCGCCCGGGGACGGATCTCCTGGATCTCCCCATTGGCCAAGACCCTTCTCGGTCAACGGACGGGTGATGTGGTCCTGTTCCGTTCTCCCAAAGGAGAAGAAGAACTCGAGATCAAGCAAATCGAATTCAAGGAGATCGGGGAATGAATCTCGACGGACTGAAGGCCGGATTCCATACCCATGTCCGGGCCCTCCAAGACCGGATCACCGAGGAAATGAAACGTGTGGATCCGGGCATCCGGATCATCGAAGACCCGTGGGACCGACTGGACCATTCCGGAAATCCGGGAGGGGGTGGCCTGACCCGCGCCTTTGAAGGCGGTCTTTTCGAGAACGCGGGCGTGAATACGTCCTGCGTGGAAGGCAAAATCGATCCACGCTTCGCCACGGCCCTCCAAGGATCAGGCGACGAGCTTTGGGCAGCTGGAATCTCGCTGATCCTGCATCCACGGAACCCGAAAGTTCCCACAGTCCACGCCAACTTCCGGATGATCCATCAGGGGGATCGATTCTGGTTCGGAGGTGGAGCGGATCTGACTCCCTACTATCCGCACGAAGAGGACTTTCGCCATTTTCACGGAGTCTGGAAGCAAGCCGCCGGAGACCGCTATGCGGAAATGAAGCGGACTTGTGATGATTATTTCAACAACGCCCATCGGGGAATCGAGATGCGTGGGGTCGGAGGGATCTTCTTCGATCACTACTCGAGCGGAGATCCGGCAGCCGATCTGGAGTTCGTCAGGGGACTCTCGGAACATTTCATCGAATCCTACTTTCCGATCGTCCAAAAAAGAATGAACGAGACCTACACCCCCGAAGACGAGGACTTCATGCTCCACCGCCGGGGTCGGTATGTGGAATTCAACCTCCTCCACGACCGGGGGACCCTGTTCGGCCTCAAGACAAACGGACGCATCGACTCCATCTTGATCTCTTTGCCAGCGCGCTGCAAATACACCTACCGCTACCGCCCCTCGCCGGGCTCGGTTCATGAGAAGATGTGGGAGTACTACACGCCGCGGGACTGGGCCTGATCCCCGACCTCGACTCGGAGCCTGGAAACCGAGATCCCCGCCTTCTTGAACTCGGCTTGGGCTCGCATCAGGATTTCGTCCACGATGATGAACTGCAGATTGTAGTGAGTGATCGGGTAAAACAAACGGTACAAGGCCCCGCGCTCGCTCAGGTCGCGGAGCATCACCAGGTGGTCAAGCCCCTGGAGAACGCCATGGGTCTCTTTCAGAACCTTCCGGAGTATGGACTTCACCTGCTCTTCGTCCGATTCAGGATCCAGCAGCACGTTCAATCCACGATAAATGGGTTTCTTACGGGCTGAAAAGTTGGCCACCTCGCTCTGGGCAACCAGACGGTTCGGAAGGGTCAGGACCTCGTCGAACACTCCGTAAAGAATGGTCGCGCGCCAGGTGATCTCATGCACTTCTCCGACAAAGGTCTGCCCCCCGGAGCCGTGCACTTCGATCCAATCGCCGATTTCGTAGGGTTTGTCGAACTGGAGTGCCACTCCCGCAAAGAGGTTACCGAGAGTGTCTTGCAGGGCAAGACCGAGGACGACCGACACAATCGCCGAGGTCGCGAGCAAGGGGGCCCAGCGAACTCCGAAGACGGAGGTCGAGAGCCAAGCGGCGATGAAAATCGAAAGGATCAGCGTGACGAGATTCACGAGCAGCACCGGGACACCAGCCGTCATGCTCTTGAAAAACAGGTACTCGAAAACGATGATCTTGACCGATCTGACGAACACTGCGGCACCAAATGCCACCGCTGCGACTCCGACATAAGGATAGAAGCGCTCCGCATCCGTCCAGAAGTGCAGGACGAGATACTGGATTCCCCAGCAGACCACGAAGAGGACATAAGTCGAAAGGAGCTCGCGGAACAAGCGTCCGAGAGTCTCGTGACGGGAGGCCCTCACATTCCGGAGCCCCATCCGGTAAAAGGCATAGGCGGCCACACCGAGAACCGACAAAACGGCGAGAGGTTCGAAGCCGAGCAGATTCTGAAGACGTTCCTGGATCGTTCCTTCCATGTTCACGTCCTTTCATCCTGTACGAGAGGGCGGGTCATCAAATGCCGGAGCCCCTCGTCGGCCGACCACTCCCCTTCCAGAATCCTGAAAACGGTCTCGGTGATCGGCATTTCCACTCCACGGCTTTTTGAAAACTCGCGCACAATGCGGGTGGTCCTGACCCCTTCCGCGACCTGGCCGAGCTCGCGGAGCACATCCTCGAGGGTCTCCCCTTTGGCCAAGTGGAATCCAACCCGGAAGTTCCTCGATTGATTCGAACTGCAAGTGGCGATCAGATCCCCCATGCCTGCCAGACCGAGGAACGTCTCGGGTTCGGCACCCATGGCGACTCCGAACCGGACCATCTCTGCCAGGGCCCGTGAGAGCATAAACGAGCGGATGTTCCACCCGAGGCCCTTGCTCTCGAGGATCCCGCTCGCGATGGCAAAAATGTTCTTGAGCGTCCCGCCCCACTCGACACCTGTGATGTCGTGGGTGGTGTAAACCCGGAACAGGTTGGTGGCGAGCACCGCTTCTCCGGCCCGGATCACATCATCGAACCGGGAGGCCACCACTGTCGCCGCGGGTTCGCCTTTGGCGATCTCTCCGGCAAGATTGGGGCCCGAAATGGCGCCGATTCTCAAGATCGGAAGCTCTTCCGCGAGAACTTGCGAGATCCGCTTCAAGCTCTGCTCTTCGATGCCCTTGGTCGCATGCAGGACGATCTCACTCCCCTTCAAAAAAGGAGCGACGAGCTTGGCCTGCTCGCGGGTGGCATGAGAGGGGAATGCGAAAATGACCAGATCTTGATCGAACTCGAAGGCTTTCTCAAAAGAACTCACCGCGCGGATTTTCGGATCGAGGACGAGATCTTTGAGGTAGTTCGGATTCATCCGGGTCGAGTTCATGGCCCGGGCCTGATCTTCGGCACGGACATAGACCGTGACCTGCGAACAGTTCGCCGCGGCCAGGTTGGCCAAAACCGTACCGAAACTCCCTCCACCGAGGATCACGACTTTCGAATCAGACCAAAAAGCCTTTTTCATCCGTCTCTCCCGAGATCTCACAACCGAAGCCGTATCCGGTCAAACGATTGCGGTAGTAATAAAGCAAATTCATGTCATCCGTGGAAACCGCCCCTTCATCCATCCGGACGACCTTGGCATCATGGAACAACCCGAGCTGACGGATCCCGTCTTCGACCCAGATCCGGACATCCCCGCACTGGAGCGAAGTGGAAAGAAACAACCGGCCCTGATCGGCCGCGTGTTTCACCATTTTGAAGCAGGCCTCGGCCTCTTCGTAAAAGCGTTCCTTGGTGATGGCCCGTTGGGCACGCGAGAGTCTCAGAAACCGGAACAGGTCGAGAGACGGATAATTCTTCCGGAGCGCTGAAAAAAGCGAGTAAGCCACCAGATGGGAGCTGAGCACGATGTTTTCAGCATGATAACGGTCCGAGATTTTCTGCCCGAGCATCCCGGTGTATTCCCGGTCCCTTTGCGGAACGGCCTTGATCTCACCCTCCGTCATCAGGAGTCGTCTCGGATCGATCCGGGTCCCGTTCGGGCCGATGGAATGCCCGTCCTCATCGACGAAGTTGCCGAAAACATCCAAAGGCCGACCGATCCGCACCCACATCTCGGAACGGGTCGCGAACAGCTTCCAGAAAAAGCGCAGGGTCTTGATCAGTGGAACATCCTCACCACCGTCGTTCGGCATGAAGCGGTGTTTACCCGAGGCCTCGAGGTAGTCCTCGATCAATGAGGACGCTTCAAAGACGAATGGGTAACTCATCACCATGGGGACAATGTAAATCTCTGGATTCGGGAGCCCTTCCTGGTACCGCTCGAGCTGGGCTTGGAGTGCGGTTCCGAGCAAGCCGAGTTTCAGGTGGCTTTCGATCGCGCCGGAACGGACCCGACCTCCGGCCGGAAAGAAGATACTGTGAATCCCGCGCTTCAGGATCGAGGTCGAATAGTTCTTGAGAGCGGTCTTGTACAGCAAACTCGACTTCTGCCGGTCCACCGTGTAGGCCCCGAGTCGGGACAGTGAAAAACTCAATGCAGCATTACTGAAGAGGTTCAAACCGGCACCGTAACAGAAGGGAGGCAGGGACATCAGGTGGATCACGTACCCCACCAGCAGACTGTCGATGTTGCTCAGGTGCGTGGGCACCAGAAGGATGGTGCCTTTTCTGGAAAGCTTCTGGAGTTGGTCCACCTCTCCCACAACCCGGAGCCGGGTCTGGAGACTCTCGCTCATCCCGAACGGCATGAAACGTTTCACACTCGCCGCATTCAGAAGCCAGGAGAACATCCAAGGAACCATCCGGATTGCGAGGTCGTACACCGCGGGCTCGAAATGGCCGCAGATCTCGGTCGCGAAATGATCCGAGAACGAACGGAGCAGTTCTCGGTGATCTTCCAAGCCGACGGATTGTCTCATTCCCGACTGGATGCTCGAAAGGAACTGCCGGTCCCGGTCGTTCCGGCTGGCCAGGTAGGGAGCGGTCAACCAGGAGGCTCTGGATTTTTTCACCCGGACCCGCTCGAGATAGAGGGTCTCCTCGAGAAGCATTCGGGGATCCGAAGCGGACATGTCCTTCATGGTCCTGCGGACGGTCTCTTCGATGATCGAGTCACGGTAATCCCGCTCGTTCAAACGGTAGATTTCACCCCTCACTGCGGGGTGGTGCTCGAAGCGTACAGCGGGATGCGACCCTGTGCGCGGATCAATGATCATGGTACTAGTTTCAACGAAGGATCGAGGCGAGTAAAACGGAAAGTAGGATCAATACCGCTCCCGCCCCTTGCCAAGGTGTCAATTTCTCACCGAGAAAGACCGCGGCGAGGATCACCGTGAAGACCAGCTCGAGGGTCGAGAGCAACGAGGCCTTCACTGCTCCGGTTCGTTTCATCCCCGCATACAAGGTGGTGAAAGGAAGCACAGTGGCAAAAAGAGCCAGCCCTGCGACTGCGATCCAGGACTCACGACCCGATACACCGTTGAAGGGAACCCCTTGCCCGACACCGATCGCGGTCAGGCCTGCAAAAGTGATGAAACTCCCCAAGGTCACACCGGCACTCACGGTCAGAGGGTTCTCGTCCCGGGTCAGGCGGTTCCCGGCAAGGATGTAGAGCGCATACCACCCGCCGGTGATGATCCCGAACACAAGCCCGACCGGATCTTCGAGCGGAGAAACCATTCCCGATGCAGCTCCCCCCACCACGCCTGCGGTGAGGACACTACCGATCAGGGCGAGCACAACGCCCCACCCTTTTCCGCGACTGAGGCGTTCACCCAGGAAGAAATGCGAAATCAAGGCGACGAATGCCGGATACAGATAAAGAAAGATCCCGGTCAGGGCGGCACCGAGCCGCTCGAGGGTGACAAAAAAGACAGAAGACTCGACCCCGATTCCGACCATCCCGAGAGCGACAGCCTTCAGGAACGGAGAGGCTCGTTTCGGAAAGGACCGGGTCATTGCCAACAACACCGCCAAAAAAGGTAGCGACAGGCCGAATCGCCAGAAGAGGGCTTCATTCCGCCCGAACCCCGCATCGTAGGCGAACTTGCCGAAAATACCGAGCGTCGCAAATCCAAGAGCCGAAAGAACCACCAGGAAAGATCCCATGCTCCATTTGTATCGGGAGGCCCTTTCCATTACAATGACGGAGTGAGAACGCTTCCCGTCCCCCTCATTGACTACGATATGATCACCACGATCGAAAAGATCGGAACGTTTCCGCTCCATCTCTGGTCGATCCGGGACATGGACCGGGCCCTCGACGAAATCTGCAAAACCTATCCCCCGGCGAATCCGGAAGAAGAAACGCGTCTGCTCGATCTCTGCCCTTACTTTGCCACGGTCTGGCCCTCCGCTCGTGCGCTTGGGCTCTTCATGAGTGAGCAAAAATCCCTGTTCTCGAAAAAAAGAGGCATCGAAGTCGGTTGTGGATTGGGATTGAACTCGATCCTGGGAGCAAAACTTGGAGCGGTCATGACCGCGGCGGATTTTCATCCGGATGCCGGACACTGGCTCGAGAAAAACACGGACTTGAACCAGGTGAAAGTGGATTACCTGACTTGGGATTGGACCACACCGGTTCCTGAAAATCTGTTATCCAAAGGTCTGTTCGACTTCGTCCTGGCCAGTGATGTGCTTTACGAGAGCCGCCACCCGGCCGATCTCGTCCGCGCGTTGATCCG
>JAIXWV010000041.1 GCA_027491115.1 Pseudomonadota bacterium | reverse complement strand
TTGAGAGGCGGCCGGGAAACCCTTCAGGGATTGTGTCCGCTCAGGACTTCGGTGGGGCTCCCTTGTGCTCAGGGTTCTCAAAGATTGAGCGAACAAGCGGATGCCTTGAACGAGGTCAGGACTTCCGCCATGGCCCGGGGATGGGTTCGAGTGGATCGGGATCTCCAAGTCAGGCACAAAATCCTGATCTCATATGGGGTGGAAGGTCCGTTCGGGAAATCCGATGACATGCCCGGTGCCGTTCGAGAACTCGAGTATCTGGAGTCAGGGAATCGCAAGGTCTGGTCTCCGGCCTCCCGGCCCCTCAGTCAGGTTTGCAATCAGGGATTCTCCCGCGAGGACCGAAACAGCATTCTAGCAAGATTTGATGTGGCCGCCGAATGTGAACGCTTCAAAAAGGGTGAGATCCAAGATCGAAAAATCATTTCAGGTGCACTCCCACCGAAGAAATTCGAAACCTACGTGGCGAAGGCTCAGTTCGGCAATGATCCCGAATCGGCGCTCAAAAAGCGGGCCTACGAGCGTCTGCTCGACATGATGAATCGTTGTGAAGTGTTCGATGATGCGGCTACATTTCTCGATCAGCTGAATCAGGCGCTCGCGGACAACGCGCTTGAGGAGTCAGAAATCGGAGCTTTGAGTTTAAAGTACCGTGAGATTTCGAGATTTCTCGATCCCGCCTTTTTACGTTCGGAACTGGATAGTTCCGAAAATGGAAAAAAGATCCGGAAAGTGTTGCTCGGAGATTGACCTTCTGAAAATCGCATCCGCGATGTTCAGAGTGATTCGACCACTTTGTAAACTTGAGAGGCCCATTCTTTGGCGATCGGGATCATGCTCGAAGTGCTGTAATGAACCCCATCGCCTCCTGTGTCCGGGTATCGTGTGAACTGCAAGCTGTCGAACCATTGGCACCTAGCACTGACGAGTTTCTCCAGTCGCGCCACGAGGAGTTTCCTTTCTTCGCGGTATTTTCTCGAGTCGGGCGGACTCACCCAGAGGCATTTAGCACCGGTCGAATCAATGTCTTTCAGGAGTTGATCTACATCCAGAATCAGGGTCGCGTCTGGGTATCCGACCATGTAGTTGGCTCCGAGTTCGACGATGATCAAATCGGGCTTACTCTCGGCAAGAAGTCCGGAGAGGAGGGGGGTGGGGGACTTCAAGGCCTCGGTGACTTTTCCTGCCGAATCGATTTGGAGAAAGCCGCAGGGGGTAGGCGCTCCTGTGTAGAACCAACGGATGATCGAGCCACAACTCGCAACCGTCCGGACTTCACGGGTCTTGTCCGCACGGAGGTGTGAATCGAGGGTTTTCCCGAATGCTCCGACCGAGTGGGAATCTCCGATCAAGAGGGTGGAAGAGGCCGACGCCATCGTCGGAACAAAGGCCAGACTTGCCAACAGGGCGAACACAGATCGAGTTTTCATCAGGGTCTCCTTTTGCCGATGTCCCAGCGGGCGGGGACGATTGAGTAGTGGTCGAACTTTAGGTCGTTGCGGATCTCCCGCACCAGTGTTGCAGTGGGTGTCCTTACCGTCCGGGTGAAATCATCCGTTTCGGCGGGACCTGGCAGGGATATGGTTTTGGCGTATTTTGCCGTCGGCGCAGTCACCGAAACCACTTCCAGCGTTTTCGGTTTCAGCGGGTCGCGATTCCGGGTCAACCACGTCTGGAAAAATACCGCAGTTGTGGTGTCGTAGGTGGCATCGAGCAAGATCACCCGATCCGGTGAGGGCCCTTCCGGATCGATCGATCGCGCTGCGATTGCCCCTCCGCCACTGTGGGCGCTCAGGGTCCAGGGTAGGTTGGAATCGATCATTTCCGTTCCGCTTGCCCGGATCATGCCAGTCACTGCGCTCATCCACCGGGTGAGGTCGGCAGGTGTTTTGAAGTGGAACCGGTAATCATCTACGTGCCCCCGACTCAGGGGCATCAGCACGGTTTCCGCATCGGACTCACAAACGTCACGATGCATTCCGTAGGCCATGGCCATCTTGATCACGTCTCGGGCATCAGGAGTGCTCCCAGAGGGCCATGCAAAATCAAACAAAGAGTTCAGGGCATGTCCTGCAGCATTCTGGGTCCAGCCATGAAGGTGGATCCGGAATCGCTTGATTGGATTCTGTGGAACCGAGATCCAAGCAGTGGGTCGCGAGTAGCCTCCAGTCGGCTCGAGCAAACAAAGCTCGGCCGCGCACTCTGAATCCGGAATCCTCATGCAATTCAAATCCGTGACCGCATCGGCCTGGGCGACCCAGGGAAGAATGAAGAGAAATGCCAACATGCGCTCTGCACCATAACAAAGCCGTCCAAAGAAGAAAACCGCACAATTTCATAATGATTCCAGATTCTTAAATCCAACACTCCCTGAAGACCTGTCCTTGCTGTCAAGTTTTTGCGCGCTGGAACCGATAAACAGAAGAGGAGAAACTATGGTAATCGTCGGCGGTATCATCGTGATCGGATGCGTGCTCGGGGGCTATGTGCTTCACCATGGGAATATCATGGTGTTGAACCAACCCACCGAATTCCTCATCATTTTCGGTGCGGCTGCGGGAGCTCTCGTTATCGGGAACTCACCGGCCCAGATCAAAGGGATCGTTCACTCGATTCTCCACGCGCTGAAATCCAAGCCGAACACCAAGGAACAATATCTCGAATTGCTCATGTGTCTGTATGAGCTCTGCAAGGTGGTCAAGACGAACCCGCTCTCCCTCGAACCCCACGTGGAGAACCCGGGGTCTTCCGAGATCTTCAAACGCTATCCTGGCGTGCTGGCGAATCACCATGCCCTCCATTTTTTATGTGACACCCTGAAAGTCCAGGTGTCTTCTCCGATGAGTCCGTACGATCTCGAGGATCTGATGGACAAGGACATCAAG
This sequence comes from Pseudomonadota bacterium, assembly GCA_027491115.1. Lineage (GTDB taxonomy): Bacteria > Bdellovibrionota > UBA1018 > UBA1018 > CAIMNF01 > CAIMNF01. The sequence goes on along the minus strand of JAIXWV010000041.1, from coordinate 154,315 downwards.
GCGGCTCACGAGGAAGAGCTCCATGCGCCGACCATTATCTCGAAGCTCGGAGATGCGATGCCAGGTCTCGGAATCGTTGCGGCGGTTCTCGGGGTCGTGATCACGATGGGAGCTCTTTCGGAGGGTAAGGAAGCGATCGGAAAGAACGTCGCGGCCGCTCTCGTCGGAACCTTCATCGGGATTTTGATCTCTTACGGTTTCATGCAACCGCTCGCCACCAAGATCGAGGCGGACATTCACGATGCAGGCAAATACATCGATGTGATCAAATCGGCCGTCTTAGCGCTGGCCAAGGAATGTGCTCCCAAGGTTTGCGTCGAGTTCGCCCGTCGGACCGTCCCTCCTGGGGTTCGTCCGAGCTTCGACGAAGTGGACAAGGCGACCTCCGGCCAGAAGGCCGCGGCGTGATCGGGGACTGAAGCGTGGCAAAAGACAAAGAAAAAGGCGTCACGATTGTCATCAAGAAAGTCCAGGGAGGACATGGCGGTGGCCATGGCGGAGCCTGGAAGGTGGCCTACGCCGATTTCGTGACTGCCATGATGGCCTTCTTTCTCGTGCTTTGGCTCACCAGTGCGGATGAGGAGACCAAGTCGATCGTCTCGCACTATTTCAACCATCCCAACACGCCCTACAACAAAGGTAGAGACGAAAAAACCACTGAAGCTATTCCGCTCGGGGAGCGTTACGGCCAGGGGGATTCGATGAATAAAGGGGCGGAGGGGGCGGTTCCTGATGATTTGGTCCAGCAACCTCTGAAAGACCTGAAAGAGGAAATTGAATCTAAGCTTGGTGATATTACTTTCGGACTGGAGCTCGATTCAGATGTCGAGGTGTTGAAATTCTCGATTCCCGGGGATGACCTGTTCGTACCGGGAGGCACTGAACTCAAAAAAGAGGCCTACAAGCGTCTCGAACAGCTCTCCAAGATCTTCCAGAAAGTTCAGGGTAATGTCTTGATCGAGGGGCATCTGGACAAGAAACCACCGATTTCAGGTGAGGACCCTTATCTGTTCTCGACCGAACGGGCCATTTCAGTAATGAACTATTTTGTGAAGAATCAACGCATGGACGAGGCGCGCTTCTGTCCCCGTGGAATCGCTTCCAGACGTGCGTGGAGCATGAACAGCCGCGGGATCGCCTCGGATGATTCACGCAATCGCAGGGTAGAGTTCACGGTTTCACTCAGGAATATCTGTCAAGAATAGGATTCTCCGAGCTTCAATAGCTCGTGAATGAACTTTTTATGAGGATGGCTTCTGCGCCAGGCGAGGTAAAGCGTTCGGTTCGAGCCCTTACCGAGTGGAGTGAAGCGAAGGGCCCCGGCTTCAACTGTTTTCTTGCAAGTGTGCAAAGGGAGCACGGTCGCTGTTTTCGGATTGGACGCCACGAATCCGGCCAGAGCCGCGAGATCATTCCAATACAGACGGTATACAGGTGGGGCCATTTTTTGCCGGCGGACCAGCCACTCATCGACCGGATTCGTCTGGCTTGAGAGCGTGCACCAGGACCACTCCCCCAAGGAGGTCCGTCGCTCTGGATCCATGGGTGCCCCTGGGTGAGAGACGATACCCCATTGCTCGGTGAAGACCGGCTTGCAGATGAAGTCACTTAAGTCTTCTTGGTGCTCGAGGATGCCAGCATCCAGACCGGCCTGTACGAGTTCGAATGAAACCCGTGAGAGTGCCGAGACGTGAACATCGAGACACAAACCCGGGTGGGCTCTGTTCCGCCCAGTCCACCACGGGAGCAGGACCTCCCGCATGAAGATTTGAGGTCCGACAATCCCGAAATGTTCAGGCTCGTCCTGGTGCTGGTGGATCTTCCTCAATCCCGAGTCCCACGACAATAACAGCTGCTCCGCCATCCGCGCTAGTTCCCGGGCGGCCGGTGTTGGCTCCAGACCTCGAGGCCCCCTCCGGTCGAAAAGCCTCACACCGAGTTCTGCTTCCAAGCTCTGCAAACGTTTGGATAGGGCGGATTGGGTCATGCGGAACCGGTCGGAAGTCCGACTCATGTGAGGGTCTTCAACCAGGCTCTTCAGGATCTCCAAGTTCTTTAATTCCATATTGGAATAATATTATCACATAAAATGACTTTTACTCATATCCTTTCAGCGGTAGAAGGGAGCCATGAAAGTTCAAGTCCTGATCATGTTTAGTTTCCTGACCCTGCTTCCGTCCCCGTCTCGTGCTGACGAATCCGGCATTTCCCCGCGGGTTCTGGGCTATCTGATCGACCGTGTCCGGAATTGCGTGGTTCTGCCTTACACGCTGAACGACCGGAAACAGAAAGTTTATCACGCGCTCCAGAGTCATTGCCCGGAAGTGAAAGTGACCGCTCCGGGAGTGGCCCGCGCCCGAGTTGCCGCTCATCCTTTCGAAATCCGGATCGAGGAATCCTTTTACTCAGATGGAGATTTTTTCGACATTGAGTTCAACGACCTGCGAACGGGAGAGAAGTCCCGTTTTGAGGGGATTCTCGCTTTCGGTGACGTCCTTTTGGCTGTGCTCGGTGGACGGACGGAGGGGTTGAACGAGAAGTTGGTCCAGCCTGGGCCTGCTCTTGAAGCCGGAAACCGCAATCTCCTCAGAACCCGTTTTTGAATCTCGCGAGTTGCTCGTCACTCAAGATGTGAAAGATCCCCTGGCACGAAACGAAGGGGAGGGCGTCCGGATTGTAAACGGTGGAATGCACCTCGAGAGTACGCGATTCGATCTTCACCAACCGGGTGAACACCCTGGCTTCCAAGCCGATCGGAAGAGCCCGTGAATAATGAACCTGGAGGGAACGGGTCACGCAAGAGTGATCCTGATCCCAGGCGAGCACTCCCATCACCTCGTCGAGCAAGCCTGCCGAGGCTCCACCGTGCACATGACCGGGAGGGCCCTCGGCCCGGGGCTTGAACAATACTTTGGTCAGGAGCCAGTCCCGGGTCTCCGGGGCCTTCCAATGCGAAACCACAAATAGGGGACTTTCGGGCCCTGAGACAAAGCTTTTTTCCCAATTTAAGAATCTTGGTCGGGTGAGTTGGGTGAACTCGGACTCCGGCCTGAAAGCGACTTGCCAGGGAAGGCTCACTGGTCTTCCCGTTCGACGAGCTGTTCGAAGAGGCTTGGACGATAAAACTCGTAGAACTCGTGATAGAGCGAGATTTCACATCCCTGATTCATCTCGAAGCCATGACCGGAATCAAGGATTGTCATTTCCACCCTTTTTTCTGCCAGTTCACCCTGACAGGGATAATGGCGGAGCTTCAGCAGCTGGACCTTGATGGAAGGGAGTGGCTCCGAATGATTCACGGCGAATTTAGCGCCCTTCAAAAATTGAAGTGAGGGAGTGACCGCCAACGGGGCGGAGAGTTTAACGAGGATTCCCGGTTCAAGATCCACCCACTGGAGAGGTGGAGTCGACGCAAGGGCGACACTGGTGAGGAATCCTTGAACAATGAATGGCAGAAACAGTTTCATGGAGAAATCATATGAGAAGGCCTTCCCGGATAAAAGCCCTGCCGCGTCAAAAGTCTTTGTCCCTTCGGAGGAGGAAATCGCCTCATCGTGGGGCTGCCTGATTCATTAAATCCCCGTGATTCAAGGGATGGATGACTGGCACTTCCCTTGCTTTATGTTTCGGTGGCACGAGCGGCTGGAAGGCAGGTGGTGTGCTTATGGAGAGATCCAGAAACGACTGAGTGTCTTGTTCGTGAACCCGCTCCCTTCGGGGAGTGTCAGTCCCGGGCCCCGAGCCCGGAACGGCGGTTGAACCAGTGATTTGACTGCCACCCGGTCCGGAGCCTTCGTGGTTTCCGGACCGGGCTCATCAAGCCAAGGAGAAGTAATCGTGATTCTCGAGAAAATTGCCAATCGTAAAGTGGTCACCGTATCTGGGGCCGATAACCTGAAAGAAGCATCCAAGCTGATGCGGGATCGTCACGTGGGTAGCCTCGTGGTGGTGAAAAAGGAAGGTATTCGGGAGATCCCCGTGGGGGTGCTGACCGATCGGGACATCGTCGTGTCCACCTGCGCTTTCGGGATCCCTCCGGACGGAGTTCTGGTTCGTGACGTCATGTCGTCCGAGTTCGTTTCGGCGAAGATCAGTGACAGTTTCTATCATGTGCTCAATCTGATGAAACAGCACGGGATCAACCGCATCCCACTCGTGGACGGGACGGGTAGTCTTTCTGGAATTGTAACCAGTCACGAGTTGCTGGCGGTGCTAGCGGACGAGCTGGAACTCGTAGTCAAAGTTTCAGACCGCCAGCATGAGGTGGAAACTGAACGACGTCCACACCTCCTGTGAGGGTCCCATGAGAACAGGTTCTGGAAACTATTTCAGAGATCATACGGTCAAGGAACGGAAGTCGCGTTGGTTCGTTTTCGCCAACCAGACCGGAGCGGTCTTCTATAAAGACCTTCCGGACCAGCACTTCCAATTTGTGGATCGCTTGGAGAATCCAGCCGGCAGTCGGATGGAGGGTGACTTCGATTCCGATCGTCCCGGCTCAGGCATGTCGAGCGCTGGAGGTGGGACGATCCGACACTCCCTCGACCGGACCTTTCATCATGCCGAACGGAATGTCGAACACTTTGCGGGCGCCGTGGCGCGGAGACTCGAGGAGGCCCTGGGGCACCACGAGTTCACCGAACTCGTGATGGTGGCCGAGCCGGGGTTTCTGGGGATGCTCCGTTCGAAGTTGAGCGCGGGAGTGAAGGACCGCGTCCGTCACGAGGTCCACCGGGAGCTCATCCAAGGTTCCGACGAAGAGTTGAGGGCGGCGGCATTCCGGGCCATCCGGAACTCGAAGAAAGGATGACGCGCCAGGTTGGCGTGTCTGCAAAAAGCGGTTGAAACTCCGCATTCCTTCAGAGACACTCTCGCCACTGGGGGAATCCACAATGAGATCATTCATCGTTCTTTTGCTCGCTTTCACTGTCCTGTCCGGCCGTCCTGTCGAAGCCCACTCTACGGGAAACCGTCTGGTCCGGGTTCAGTTGTCTGACTACCGTGAAGGGATGAAGCGCATCCAGAGCCAGTCGATCGACGTGGCCGGTGTGAACCTCGACACCCGTGAAGCCGATTTGCTCGTGAATCCCACCCAGTCCGAATGGCTTTCCCGGAACGGGTTCCGCTTCCGTGAAATCCTCGAAAAAGTGGACTCCTCGGCTCCCGATACCCGCTACCAGAACCCGACCAAGATTGAGTCGGCGTTGAAACAGTTCGCGGCCGCCTATCCTTCAATTACGAAACTCGTTTCCATCGGAAAGTCCCTCCAAGGCCGCGACATCTGGGCGATCCAGATCACCGAGAATGCCTCGAAGGCGACCGCTTCCAAACCCCACGTGTTTTTCAATTCCATGCACCACGCCCGTGAGGTGATGACCTCGGAAGTGGGTTTGGACATCATCGACCAGCTCCTCCAAGGTTATGGTAAAGACGCCCAGATCACCCAGTGGCTCCGCAACTATGTGATCGATGTCGTTCCCATGTTCAACGTGGACGGGAACAATCTGGTCTGGACCAGCGACTCCATGTGGCGCAAGAACGCCCGTGGCGGATACGGCGTCGACATCAACCGGAACTACCCTTTCGCTTGGAACAGCTGCCGCGGTTCGAGCGGCTCCCGCTGGGCACAGGATTTCCGGGGCGACAGTGCCGGCTCCGAACCCGAGACCCAAGTCATGATGAATTTTGTGTCGAACATCCGTCCGGTGTTCTCGATTTCCTACCACTCCTACAGCGAGATCGTGATTTACCCATACGGTTGCGCAGGCCAGAGGACGGAGACCCATGAAGTGGTCGAGAAAATCGGGAAGGAACTTGCGTCGAAGCTCATGAAAGATGACGGTCGGGGGACTTACCGTGCCGGCACTGCGCCCGAGCTTCTTTACTCGGTAGATGGCGGTGACATCGACTGGCACTACGCCGTTGCAGGAGTCATCCCCTACGTGATCGAGGTCAATTCTACCTCCCAGGGCTTCCAACCTTCTTACGCCCAATGGCGAGACAAGACGGTTGCGGGTCAGCGTGCAGGATGGAAATACCTCCTTTCCCGCATGGACGGTGCTTCCCTTTACGGGCAGGTTCGAGGTCCGAGCGGAATGGGAGTTCAGAATGCTAGCCTTGAAGTACGTTCAGTCGGAGGGACCTTCAAACAGAAGGTTCGCCCTGCTGCGGAAGGATTCTACACGGTCATCCTGAATCCGGGTCAGTACGAGATCAGCGTCGAAGCCCCGGGCTTGAAGCGCTCAAGTAAGGTCGTCACCGTGGGCGAGTCCCGCCTGCGTACCGATCTGTCTCTGACGAACCTTTAATTTCCGAACTTCTGGATCAAAACGAAGGGATGGACCACGACGCACAAGAAGGTGCGGTCTTGGGTCTTCTCCCAGCTCGAAAGCATGGCAAGATCGGGTTTGGTGATTTCACCGGACTCGATCCATGCTTTGACCCGGACCTCTTCGTTTTTTGCCACAGCCAAGGCGACTTCGATCAGTTCCAGGGTCGCGGCCACCACGATGACTGTGTCTTTTGGCATCTGCTTGCGGATGAGGGACCATTCCGCCGGGCCAAGTGATTTTTCCAGTTCAGCGCGAAGAGAGTCAGTTTCAGGTTTTTTGGACGACATGGCGTTTCGGCAAGGTCACCACGAAGGTGGTGTTGGGTTGGCTCCGGTCGAGTCTGAAATCACCTTGGTGCGATTTCACGATCCCGAGTGAAATACTGAGCCCGAGCCCGGTGCCCTTGCCGACCTCCTTGGTGGTGAAGAAGGGCTCGAGGATTTTCTTTGCAATGTCGGCCGGAATTCCGTTTCCGGAATCAGAGACCCTGATTTCCGCGCGATCACCGACATCCTGGACCGCCACCCGGACCCACCGTTCATCCAACTCTTGGACGGCATCAAAAGCATTATTGAGGAGATTCAAGATAACCTGTGAAATTTGGGTGGACTGGCACTCAATCATGAGTCCGTCTGGTATTGGATCGATTCTGAGTTCTGTTCTGTGACTCCTGAATCGGGCATGGCAAAAACTCACTGTGTCTTCTACGATATCCTGGATGCTTGTCCGCTCGTAGGAATCGCGGTTCCCGTCTCGAGAAAAAATTTGAAGTCCCTTGACGATCCGGGCGATCCGGTTCGAAGTTTGCTCGATGATCTCGATTCCCTTGGATACCGTTTCGAGGGGAGGGTTGTTCTTGGCCAGGATGAGTTTCAAATGCTGGGCTTTCCCGAGAATGATCGCCAATGGATTGTTGATCTCGTGGGCGATTCCCGCCGACATTTCACCTAGACTCGACATTTTCGAGATCTGGAGCATTTGGACCTCTTTTTCACGGATCTCGGTCACGTCCCAATTCGCACCCACCAATCTCTCGACAGCCCCGTCCGTACCGAACGTGCATCGGGCACTTGCGGCAATTCGCTTCACATCACCTGCAGGGGTCACCACACGGAATTCGGCCTTGAAATCTTTTCTGAGTCGGATGGTTTCGGCCAGTTCTTGCTGAACTCTGCCCACGTCGTCCGGGTGAAGTGTTTTTTCAAAAGCCTGATAGGCTCCTGTGAATTCCCCCTTGGGGATTTCATAAAGTTCATACATGAACTCATCCCAGATCAGGGTGTTCTTCTTCAAGTCCCAATCCCAGATCCCGAACTTGAGCGATCGAATTGCCTGATCCAGACGCTCGCGATTTTTTTCGAGTGCTTCCATGTGAACGATGTTTTCGTAAGTAATCGATACGACTCTGCAAATGAACTCGAGGTAAGCCCGGTGGTCGGTGTTGAATGCGTTTTCCTTGTCGGAGACCACTCCGATTGTTCCCACGCAGGCTCCTTGATACAGGATCGGACAATAGAGGCGGGAAGCCAGGTGTAGGCGCTTCTGGAATTCCATTTGTGGCTCGGGGTCTTTCCCGCTCAGCCAGGTGCTCTTGTTCCGGATCACCCAACCGGGGTGACGATCCATGGCAGTGGCTTCCGCAGCCGCACGCTCCTCAGGCGAAAGTCCCTCAGCGTGAATCAATTCCAGGGTCCCGGTTTCCTGGTTGATGAAGTAAAACCCGGTCGAACGGAACTCAAGGTTTCTCCGAAGAACGTTCAAAATGGCCCGACCGAGCTCATCCAGATTCGTGGTTTCGATGATCTGACTCAATAAGGGAGAGAGGCGCTCGAGGGTCTGTGCCAGTACACCAGAAGGCAGGTGCGGGTTGGAAAAGGGGCTCATGCTCCGAATTCAGGATCGAGCTTTTGGAGAGCCTCGAGGGCCGCCTTCACGCATTTTTCATCTTGCGCGTAATGTCCCCCGCTCACACCGATTGCTCCGATCAGGGCTCCCTTTGCCTTGAGAGGAGATCCCCCGCCCAAGAGGATGAAGTCAGGAAGATGTTGTGCACCTTGGAGCAGGATCGGATCGTCTTTGATGAACTGGTACCAGGTATCGCCGGTCGGCAGACCGAAGCCCATTGCGGTCTTGGCTTTCTTAATCGAACCTTCCAGGCTTACGTGTGCGGCGTCATCCATGGATGCGAATGCCCGAAGGCGTCCCGCATGGTCGAGAACAGCGACGGAAATCCTCATTCCGATTTCTGACGCGTGGTTCACCGCTTGGTCGACCAGGAAACGCGCGGCCTCGAGGGTCAGTACTGGGCGGGAAGTATTCGTCTTCATGAGGTTCTCCTTAGAGCAGGGATTGAAGCATCTCTGGATGCATTTTCTGGTGCACTTCGTTCGTATTCCGGACAGGCAGAGCACTTTCAAAAGACCGCGTGCCGTAGGTGTACCGCTTGAAATCCTCGACGAAAGAGGACTGATAGTAGTCACCCATCCACCCGATGAATTCCTCGATGTGGAACGGACGGAACACGCGGGTCGCGATCAGATGCCTCATGAACGGTTTGAGGCCGCCTTTCGAGCGGGTTTTACCGTCGAGGTAGCTCATGAAACGTTCACCGAATGAGTAAGCGGCACGGTCGGTGGAGCGGGTGTAGTAGGGATGAGACGACATCCCGGTGCTACCGGACAGGCTTCCGATGGCCTGATAGCCGTCATCCCGCCAGGAGGCCAGGGCCTCGTCCACCCAGCCCGCATTGCCGTTCGCCGGCATCATGCCACGGGCGAAGTAGGAGTGAAACAGCTCGTGGCCCAGAGCCGAGAAATCGGTCATGGTTGCGCCACAGTATTCCATCCCGCCTGCTCCAGCCAGGTAAACGGTGATGGAGGGATGCGGGAATGGGCCGTAGTCACGTTCGAGCTCGGCGATCACCGTAGTTACCCGGTCTTTCAAACGGTCGAGCGAAGACGAGAATACCCCGCCGTTCGTGTACAGGACCACTGGAAGCTCACGTCCGTCGATCGAGCGGAGGCCGAAGCGGAGCTCAGGATAGAGGCCTTTGGGCGCGGTATGGAAAAAGATGCTGGATGAGGTGAAGTGGGATGGATAACGGATTTCGTAAGTGGTCGAGTCGTAACGATGGACCGATCCATTGGTGTAGATCGTTTGCTCCGACTGCAGGCCCTTGAAGCGGAGGATCAGGGTCATCTTCACCTGGTCGAACTCGAGGTTCGCCGGGAGGTAGCGCTCCAGGAAATTTCGGTCTTGGAGGTCGGAGGTCCAGAAGGCGCTCTTCACTCCGTCCTGGCGGAATTCGACCAGATCCGTGAGGGGCAGGATGACATCCAGTTGGTGGATGCCCGGCTGGGTGAGGCGGTCGATGGCTCGGACCGAGCTTTCCTGATTCGGGGTGCGGGTCAGAGTAGCCGTCACTGCTTGTCCGTCCAACGAAAGGGAAGTGGGAGTTTTTACCGAATCGAACACCGGATATCCGGCTTCAATGGTCAGGAACCGGATCTGCGCCTTGGCTACGGCTTGCTTGGCCGTCAGGTCGTAGGTCACCTCGTACAAAGCTTCTTCAAAATCCGCGAAGACTGCTTTGGAGTCCCGATAAGCAAACGGCTTCGGAAGATGCTTGAGGTCGTGATCTGAAGCACGGGCGATGCCAGGAACGCTGGCTAGGGTCAGCAACGCAAGAATGATGAAACGCATGGATCCCCCTTTAGGTCGGTTCAATCCTGCTCATCAGACCAAAGGAAGACCTGGCTGTCTAGCTGTTTTGGGGGGGATTCCCGTCATCAGACTTCTTTTTTTCAGCGATCCGGTCAGAAGCATCTGAATCCTGCCCGATTCCATTAAAGGAGTCTTTGAAGTTCTTGATGGATTGCCCCAGGGAGCGACCGAGGTCCGGGAGCCGCTTTGGTCCGAAAATCAGCAACACGACCCCGATGATCAACAGGTGCTCGAATGATATTCCAAACATGGGTCTCTCCCTCTATTTCGATTCTATCACGGAATTCAGTGACCGGCCACCTGCAGTCCGGTGAACCGGATTTCTGGAGCAAAGAACCCTCTTCCAGTGGTGGGGATTAAGGTTTGCCCGACACCAGAAATATTCCGGATCAACTCAAAAAAGTTACCAGAAAGGGTGATGCCTTTCACTCCTTGGACCAAGACACCGTCCTGCAGGAGCTCTCCGCTCGCCGCAAGAGAAAATGCGCCAGAAGAGGTGTTGACCCCGGCATGCAATCCATCCAAGGCGAAGATCCGGAGCACGGTCCCTGAAGCGAGACGATCGGACGGGGTGGTTCCCGGATCCATCACCAGTTGAGTCAGGGCCGTTCCGAGTTGCCCTTTGGGACTCCGACTCGCATGGCCCGTGGTCTTCACCCCGAAATGTCGGGCTGTGGATGAATTGTGGTAGAGCGAAACCAGTTTGCCTCGCTCGATCAAGGTCAGGTCGGTTTTCATCACCCCTTCTGCATCCGTCAGAGTGTGATGGAAGCCGAGTTCGTATCGGGGCAGATCTCGGAGAGTCAGTTCTGGGTGGGCGATAGCCTCACCCATGGAATTTCCAAAGCGGCTGTAGCCGTCCTTGACCGCTTTGGCCGAGAACAGGCCAGTGAAGCAGCTGAAGAGCGCCTGAAAGCAATCCGGTTCGAAGATCACGTCATACTTTCCGGTCGGCAAGGGTTTCGCTTCGAGCAAGGTTCCGGTGAATTTCAAGGTCTCTTGAATCGCATTCTCAGGTGAAAGCTCCGAAAAGGTCCTACCATTGCTGCTCCGATAGAAGAGGGCCTGCTTTTCTCCGTCTTTGAGAAGTGCCGAAGTGTAGCAATTGAAAGATTTTTCCCTCTCATAAACCCGGAGACCCAGGTGATTTCCGTAAAAAGAGTGGGACTCGCCCTCGGAATAACCGTTGTAAGGGACGGCTTGGGTTCTCGGATCCCTTCTTTTGATTTCGTCCTCGAGATGGAGGGTGAGTTTGATTTTCTCCTCCAGTGGTGTCGAGTCCTCTCGATAGGTCTTTGGGTTGGTGTCGATCACCGGGGCTCCACTCAGGGTGATGCTCTGGTTCTCGTCCGGCTCGACCGCTTGGGTGAGGCGGAGGGCGCTTTCCACCATGGAACGGAGTGAATCCGCTGAGAGGTCTTCCGAATAACTGATGCCAACACGATGATCCCGGATCACCCGGACGCCGATGAGACGTGAAGAGGTGACTTTGTAGGTTTCGATCCGGCCTTGCTGGGCCGAAAGAGAAAGTGCATTGCCTTCGTTCAGGATCACGTCGGATTCATCCGCTCCGAGTTTCTTGGCCCAATCGAGCGTGGTTTCGATTTCCTTTCTCATTTCGCACCTCCGACCAGGATTTCGTCCACCTTGAGGGCGGGTTGCCCCACGCTGGCGGGGATGCTGCCACTCACGGAGCCGCACATGCCGGCCATGATTTCGAAATTGTCCGCCACCATCGAGATCCGCTTCAGAGTCTCCGGGCCCGTGCCGATCAGGGTCGCTCCCTTCACGGGGCGGGAGATCTTTCCGTTTTCGATCAAATAGCCTTCCTGAACGGAGAAATTGAACTCACCGGTTCCGGTTTTCACGGAACCACCCCCCATCGACCGCGCATAAAGTCCGCGATCGATACTTGCGATCAGTTCCTCGAAGCGGTGCGGGCCCGGCTCGATGAAGGTGTTTCGCATCCGGGATGCCGGGGCAAAACGGTAACTCTGTCTGCGGGCGGATCCGGTCCTGGGGTGGCCGGTTTTCAGGTTCCCCACGTAATCAGCCATGAAGTTCTCGAGCCTTCCGTTCTTGATCAACTGGGTACGCTCCGTGGGCATGCCCTCGTCGTCGATTGACAGGGAACCCCAGGCACCGGCGATGGTTCCGTCATCCACCGCACTCACCGCAGGGTGGGCGATCATTTCGCCTTTTTTGTCCCAGAAAACCGACGCCTTTTTTTCGACTGAGGTGGTTTCGAGCAAGTGCCCGCAAGCTTCGTGGAAAATCACCCCTCCGAAGGCGTGATCGATCACGACCGGCATGGTGCCGGCCGGGCAAGGCTCAGCGTGGAGTGAGGTCACAGCCCGTCGTGCGATCTCGGTTGCAATGAAGGCCGGATCGATTCCTTCTGCGAATTCCCAACCCAGAGACGCTCCGGGACCGTAAAATGCTGAGTCCTTTTGGTCACCGTCAGTGGCCACCGCTTCCGATCCGATGCGGGTGTAGAGCCTGAGGTCCGTGGCGTGAAGTCCGTGAGAATTGAACAATTCGATTTCCTGGTGACGCTCGAGGGAGTGGGCCGAGACCTGCGAGATTTCCCGACTCTGCTTCCGGGTGAGTTCGTCGATTTTTCGAAGGAGGCGGATCCGGGCCTCGAGATCTGAGCCGTGAGCTGCGGGCGAGGGCAGGCGCTGCGAGCTTGCTTCCGATCGAAAGGCGATCGGACCGGTCCGGGTGGCGGTTCGCTGATCTGGCGCACAAAGGAGACGAATCACCCGGATCAGTTCGTCCTCGGCGGGTGAGTTGGTGTAGCCGTAGAGGACTTTGGTCCCGAACAGGACCCGGAGCCCGATTCCAAAGTCAATGCCGTCAGTAATTTGATCCACTTTGCTCGACTTCAGGTTCACGGAAAGGGTCCGGTTGCGTTCCACGAATAGGTCCGCGAAATCCGCCCCAAGAGAAAGGGCACAATCGATCACTTTTTTTGCAGTCACTTCATTCAGCATGGAGACAGTATAGCGAGGGTGCGATGCGACAGAGAAGAACAATCACGGAGCCGAACTTTACTTGGGACAAAAGCTAAGGCTTTCGTTAGACTTTTGCCCATGGAGAGCCATCTATGAGAATCGCGATGTTCAAGGAAACGCGCGCCGGTGAACACCGGGTCGCGCTCACTCCCCAGGTGTGTGCCCAGTTGAAAAAAATGGGACACGAAGTCTCGATCGAAAAAGGTGCGGGTGTCCCTGCGCATTTTTCAGATTCAAGCTACGAACAGGTCGGAGTCCGGGTGGTAGAGGGTGGAGCGGCCTTGCTCAAAGAAGCGACGGTCTTTGTCCAAATCAACATTCCCGAACCGAACCGCGTGATCGAGTTGCCCGAGGGATCGGTCTGGATTTCCATTCTCCAACACCGCACTTCAGCCGAAGTGGTCCGGGCCTTGAATTCCAAGAAGGTTTCCGCCTTTTCGCTCGATGCGATTCCGAGAATTTCACGCGCCCAAAGCATGGACGTCTTGAGTTCCCAGGCCAATTTGGCCGGATACCGTGCGGTGATCGAAGGCGCCTCGGTGATGGACAAGATTTTCCCGATGCTGATGACTGCGGCCGGTACCGTGACGCCCGCCAAGGTGCTCGTGTTCGGAGCCGGAGTCGCCGGCCTCCAGGCGATTGCCACGGCCAAACGTCTGGGAGCTGTGGTCGAAGCGACCGATGTGCGTCCTGAGACCAAAGAGCAGGTCCAGAGTCTCGGTGGGAAGTTCATTGAAGTCCAAGGGGCATCCGTCGGAAGCGAGGGGGGTTATGCCAAAGAGGCTTCCGAAGAATATCGCAAGGCCCAGCGTGCGGCGGTGAACAAATCTCTGGCTCAGGCCGATCTGGTCATCACGACCGCATTGGTTCCCGGACGTAAAGCTCCGATCCTGGTCGATGACGAGCAGTTGTCCCTGATGAAGTCAGGGTCGGTACTGGTTGACATGGCCGCCGAGCAAGGTGGGAATTGCACCAAGACCCGTCCCGGCGAGATCGCCGAGGTAAACGGTGTTCGCATTGTGGGGGCTCTCAATCTGCCTTCCCAGCTGGCCAGCAACGCTAGCGAGCTTTTCGCCCGGAATCTGCTTGAGTTGTTCAAATTGATCGCTCCGAAAGGGGAAATGATTTTTGACCTGAAGGACGAGATCGTCCAGGGATGTCTGATCTGCCATCAAGGTGAGATTCGGCACCCGTCGAATTGAGGTGAATATGGAACTGTTGAATTGGATCGGTGAGAACATCACCTTTGTCTATCTGATTGTCCTGATGATTTTTGTGGGGATCGAGTTGATCTCCCATGTGCCGAGCGTGTTGCACACTCCGCTCATGAGCGGGGCCAACGCCATCCACGGGGTGGTCCTGATCGGCGCTATCATCGTCCTCGGTAAGGCGGGCGAAGAAGATTGGATCAGTAAGACCGTCGGATTTCTCGGGGTCATTGTCGGGACATTGAACGTCATCGGCGGGTTTGTGGTGACCGACCGAATGCTCGAAATGTTCAAAAAGAAGCCCGGTAAAGGGGGAGCGAAGTCATGAATCACCTTCTCGAACTCGCCTATTTGTTCGGTTCCATCGCCTTCGTCGTCGGTCTGAAGATGATGGGGCAACCCGACTCCGCACGGAAAGGAAACCTCGTGGCCGCCGCCGGGATGGCGGTTGCCGTCTTCGGGACCTGCTTTCTGGGTGAGGAAGGATTCCGGGTCATCGGTAATTTGAGCTGGATCGCGATTGCCATCGTGATCGGGACCCTGGTCGGGACTGTGATGGCCAAGCGGGTCCAAATGACCGCCATGCCAGAAATGGTTTCTCTCTTTAACGGGATGGGAGGCTTGTGTGCAGCCTTGATCTCGGTCATCGAGTGGCGGGCCATTCAGGCGTCTGGTGAGGTCTTGACCCTGGGTCACTACCTGCCGATCATCGCGGGCCTCATCATCGGTACGGTTTCTTTCGTCGGGAGCATGGTTGCCTGGGGTAAATTGAACGGCTCGGTGGGTGATTTCCGTTTCCAAGGGCAACAGTTCATCAATGCCATTCTCTTGGTCGGGGTGATCGGCGCTTCCGTCATGACCTTCCGGGGCGGGGACCAGGGGATGCTTTGGTTTCTGACAACAATCGGAATTTCGACAATTTACGGTTTATTCTTCGTGTTCCCGATCGGGGGCGCCGACATGCCGGTGGTGATTTCGCTCTTGAACTCGTTCACCGGTGTTGCTGCCGCGTGTGGTGGATTTTTGTACCACAACAACGTGATGCTCATGGGCGGTGTCTTGGTCGGTTCTGCCGGAACCATTCTGACCGTGGTGATGTGCAAAGCCATGAACCGGTCTCTGACCAACGTACTGATCGGACTTGCAGGGTCCAGCTCTTCCGGTGGGGGCAAAGCGGTTTCCGGTTCGGTGCGTGAGGTCCAGGCGACCGATGTGGCCATCATGATGAAGTACGCCCAGAAGGTGATCATCGTTCCAGGGTATGGTCTTGCCGTGGCCCAGGCTCAGCATGTGTGCCATGAGCTGGAAAGTTTGCTCGAGTCGGAGGGCGTGGACGTGAAGTATGCGATCCATCCCGTTGCAGGTCGGATGCCGGGACACATGAACGTTCTTCTGGCGGAGAGTAACGTCAGTTACGACAAACTGGTCGAAATGGAACACATCAACTCAGAGTTCTCCACGACGGACGCCGTACTGGTGGTGGGTGCCAATGACGTTGTGAATCCCGCAGCCAAGACCGATCCCACCAGTCCGATCTTCGGGATGCCGATCCTGGATGTGGACCAGTCGAAGCAGATCATCGTACTCAAGCGGTCCATGAAGTCGGGGTATGCCGGGATCGAGAACGAGCTCTTCTTCAACTCCAAGTGCGGCATGTTGTTCGGTGACGCCAAGGAGAGCCTCCAGAAACTGGTCAATGAGCTGAAGACGGTTTGATCCGGGCTCTTTTTGATCGTTCCATCTTCGCACTCTGGTTCGGGCAGGTTCTGTCCGGAGTGGGGGACGAGATTTACAGGGTCGCGTTCACATGGATTTGTGTCCAAGAAGTCGGAAAAGACGCCGGAGGACTTTCAGTCCTGCTCGTACTCTCCGGACTCTTGGGAGCGACTTTCGTCTCCCGTTGGTTCAGGTCGCTTCCAAGTGACAGTGTCCTGGTCCGTCTCGATCTTTATCGTGCCGGGATCAGTCTGGTTCCAGTGGTGTTCTATCCTTTCCCTCAGTGGCGTTTTCCTGCACTGGTGGTCGCCACGCTCCTTCTTTTCGGTCTCAGTTCCGCATTCGAGCCTGTCTTGATGGAGTTCGTTCCGAAAGTCGCCCGGAGCCCGGAATTACTCCGTGGGGCCAATGGACTCATGGCCACCACGTACCGCTTGGCTCGCGTAGTGGGGCCTTCGATTATCGGAGTCCTGACTGCTTGGATTCCCATGGTTCACTTCTTCACCCTGAATGCCCTGACCTTCGTGGGTTCGGCGGCCAGTATCCGCTCCATTGGATGGACCGGCGAAAGCGACGAATCCGGTGGTCGATCGAGTGGAGGGTGGCTAGAGGGGTGGAAACTGATTCGAGGCATCCCAGCGATTCATAGGAGCATCTGGGCCAAGTGTGTGAGTGGCGGAGCGTGGAGTCTCGCATACGGAGTGGGACTGGCCTTGTTGGTTGAGGAGATGCAACCCGGTCGGGTGTCGGTCTTCGGAACCTTGATTGCAGCCTATGGTATCGGGAACCTCGCGGGTGCGATCGGAATCGGAAGTGTCCGCAGGAATCATCCCGAGCTCTGGATTTACGGAGGTTTGATCTGGCTCGGGATCGGCTTCATGGTTCTTAGCGGAGTGAGGGACTTGAGTGTGCTTCATTGGGTGATCGGACTCGCTGCGGTGGGCGGTCCGGTGAATGATCTGCCTTTTGTGGATCTGGCTCAAAGTCACTACCGCCCTGAAGCGTTAGCGGGAATCTTCGGGATGAAAGTGATTCTCGACTCACTCATCACCTTGGTGTTTTTTGCGATCTCTCCTTGGGCGTTTCAGGTTCTCGGGGTAAGGACGGTGCTCGCGATTTGTGGAGTGGTCATGCTGCTCAGCGGAATCGGGTCAGGTTTTGCTCGGTTTTGGGTCGAATCAAGGCGGGGTACTCCGGACACAGTTTGATTTCTCAGGTGATTTTTTTCGAGTGAGCCTTCACATTTTTCTCAAAAATTAGTTGACCGAATCAATCAACAATGAGATTCTGATTTCACGGAGGACGGTATGAGAAAAACCGCAGCGCAACAGCTGTCTCATGACGCACGAGACGATAAGCACCAGTTCCACGATGCGGGGCCCCCACGGTAAGCCCAGCGTGAGATGACCACCAGACGTCGGTGGGTCTCATGGACCGCAGATTCGAGCCCGGCCAGGTTCGGAGAGATGCGGCGAGTGATCACACAATTGAATAATGTTTGAGAGGGAATGTTGGAGTCGGGAGCCGGAAGAAAACTCGTAAGGCGATGATCCACCCCACACCCCCCTGAATAGTAGTCGTAATGACTCTAAGGGCCCGAGCGCAAGCTTCGGGCCCTTTTTTTATTTTAAACTGATTTTTCCCCAGTCGATGGGATCGTGTCCTAATTCCTGGAGCGCGTCGTTCGCCCTGGAGTAAATCTTACTTCCAAAAAAACCTCGATAAGCAGACAGAGGCGAAGGGTGCGGAGCTTCGATGACTCGATGTTGAGACGTGGTCAGATCAGGCTTGAAGGATTGGGCATGTGCCCCCAATAGCAAGAAGACGATACCGGCCTTTCTTTTTACGAGTGAATCCATCACTGCCATCGTGAATTCCTCCCAACCCGCGCCTGAGTGGGAAAGAGGTTGCCCCGCCCTCACGGTCAGGCAGGTGTTCAGCAGAAGCACCCCTTGAGCAGCCCAGCCTGTCAGATCTGAATGCCCCGGCATCAGGTCCACTCCCAAGTCCGAGACCAGTTCGCGAAACATGTTTCTCAGGCTCGGGGGTTTTTTGTTGAGTTTGTTCGGGACGGCAAAACTGAGCCCGATAGCTTGACCGGGGCCGTGATAGGGATCTTGGCCGAGGATGACGACCTTCACATCATGGAAAGGGACCAACTCGAAGGCACGAAAAACATGGTCGGAAGCCGGATAGATTTCAGTTCCATTTGATGACTCCTGAAGGAGTTGGAAGTGTAGGTTACTAAATGAATCGGAGTGAATGGCTTTCTCCAGAACCTTGCACCAGTCCGAAGGAATCCCGGTACCGACCAGATTCAGAATCATGGTGAAGAGACCTTTTCGATTCTGAATCGGGATGCGAGACCGGGGACAAAAAGCGTCTTCGTGTAGGCGCAACTGACTCTCCATCGCCACATTCCATCCGGAAGGTTGAATGTAATGAAGTTTTCAACCGGGTGTGCGACGATCTCAGGTCTAGAGAAGGATGTGTCATCATCTTTCGCAACTTCAACTCGGAAAGCCGAACAGGCATTCATTTCCCTCCAGGTGAGGAGAATTTTTTTCGAATCGTTCTCCATTTGAATTTCAGTAGCGATAGCCCCGTCTTTTGGGGACACGGTTCTCGGAGTGGGGAGTGCCCATTCATGATGTAAGGGTTTGGAGCAGATGACTTCTCCGTTCTTAAGGCGGGCTTCCAAAACCAAATCAAATTTCCCAGAGGGAGCCTCCGGTACAGGAATCTCGAGAGTTTCAGTCGAAACCTCAAGGTTTTGCTTTGATCCCCCCATCTCCAAAGTTACCCGATAGTTGCCGTCGAGTCCGTAGCCCACCGGTTTCCAATTGAATTGGAATACTTGGGACGAGAGAGGGATATCTCCGCTCAAAATTCGATCTTTTGGGTACGAAATCATTCGAATTTCATCGGCAGGCGGCCGAATAGCCAATGTCAATTTGGATAGGATGGGGAGATCAGAGCTGGTTGGACTCTCCATCTTTAGGGATTTGGGGATAGGCTCCAAAACTGCCTTTTCCTCCTCCTTTTTGATCATTTCTTGCAAAACCCGTGGAGCTTCTAGAGGCGGAATCGAAGCCGACTTGAATTCCGGAGTCACAGGGCTCGGAGCTTGCTGAAGGGAGGATGCTGGAGACGGTGGGGGAACCTCGAGAATCACCTCACCGGCTGGGTTTTCAATGATCATGGGAACAGATTGCTCACGTGAAGCGGCTCTCACGCTTCCGGTTTCGAGCGTGACCTTGATTTTTCTTTTGATTCCGCCAAGGCCGAAGGTCCTCACCGGTTCGATTCGGATGAGAGACTCAGGTCCAAGCTCGAGAAGATTGCCATCCGAAAGTGTGATCCGGGCAGTGGAGTCTTTGCCGGTGAGAATCCGGTCTCCGACGTAGAGGGCGTCACCGGTGATCAAATGAGAAAAAACCGGATTCGCTTCTGCCCGCTTACGAACTGTGTTTTTTCTTCGGTTGATCTCACCGATTGGGCTTTGTTTCAATAGGTCACGAGATGGAATCATTCTTTCGGTAATCTGGATACCTGACCAATAAATCCCCACTGGGATGAGAATCAACAGAAAGCCGATCACCAGTACCGTCCGTTCATCGAAGCGGTATCGGACCCGATCAAGCACGATTCGAATCTCCTTTTTCCGAGTCCAGTCGGAACAGAACATAGGTCACATCGTCGGCCGGAATCAGGTCGCCATAAAAGCTCTCGAGCTCAAGCTTGAGAGCTAAGTGGGTCTCCTGGTCGACCGTAGGGGTGCGAGTGAGTAGATCCATGACCCTGCGTTTTCCAAAAGTACTTTCTACTTTTCCAGGATTCTCGATTAAGCCGTCAGTATACAGGAAGAGGCTGTCGTCATGATCGAATGAAACCGTCCGATCCGGTGAGGCTTCGAAGCCATCCATTTCGCCAAGTCTGGATCCCATACCGCGCAAACTTTCGAATCGGGAGTTAACCAGGTCTGAGGCCCCCCTGAGTAGCCAAGGTGTGTGATGACCTGCGTTGGAGAAAGTGAGTGTTTTTTGGTCGAGATCGATCAACGCGATGAACATCGTCATGTTGATTTCACCTTTACCGGATTCGAGAATCACCTCGTTCGCGATTCCAAGCAGTCGTGATGGGCTCAATACGGAAGCCTGATCTTGTTGCATCAACTGACGTACAGCGGAAAAGCATCCGTGGGTAACTGCCGTAAGCATCGCCGGCGGTAATCCGTGTCCGGTGGCATCCGAAATCATGATCAAGACCCTATTTCCAGCCTCGATATAGCCCCACCAGTCCCCTCCGCACTCGGCTGCTGATTGGTAGTGACTGTAGAGGGAGTATCGTTCTGTTTTAATCTCCGAGGGGGGGATGAGCCTGTGCTGGAGGTTCGAGGCGATTGCAAGCTCCTGTTCGATCCTTACTTTCTCGATACTTTCCTTCAACAGTGCTTTGATTTTTTCTGACATCCGGTTCATGGATCTGGAAAGGTGGCCTATCTCGTCTGACGACTTCTCGTTTAAGGCGAGTTCGAAATTTCCTTGCGAGATGACCTGGGTCGCACGGGTCAGTTCCTTGAGCGGCTGGGTGAGTTTCAGTGAAAAAAGCGCGACGGTAACCAATGCGACTCCAAGCAGGATCAAACCGATCAAGATCATTTGCTCCAGGAGAATGGTGGTTCCTCTCATCGCATCACTTGCGCGCACGGAATTCAATACGAGAACTTGATAACCCGGAAGAATGTAGGTGCCGAGGCGACCATCTCCCGCGAAATCCCGGTATTCAAGGGTTCCGATTGAAACTGGGGATTGTCTTGCACTCACAAAAAGTGGGTCTTTTGTATCGATGATCGCTCCTGAGACCTCCGGATTTCGTGTGTCGAGGAGTACTATTCCTCCTCTGCTCACGATACGTGCATCGGTTCCTCCAGACTTTTTCAAGATGGAGTCGGGATTGAGTCGCGATCGGATGAAAGTCAATTTTGTACCTTTTCGATCAGAATCGAGCAAGCTATAGAGGTAGATTTCGCCCCCAGCTGATGCGGTACGACGAGTTTCGTAGGCCACCCCGGACTCAAGAATCTCCTTGAGCAAGTTCGGTTGAGGGAGAGCATGTCCGGGATCTCCTTTCCAGTCGTAGATCTCCCGGATTCCAGCTTCACCTGTCTTTCCGGTCTCAAACACCTCTAGGCTCAAGAGAGAGTCCTGGTTTTCGAGAGTTTTCAGTGTCGCCGTGTCGAGCGCAGGTAAAACCTTCAAGGTGTGAATCACGGTTTCGACCAAACTCGAAAAGCGTTGACCGAGGAGTTGGGATTGGTTTGCCTGGATCTCGTAGGTGAAGGACCTCGTCTCCTCACGAAGAAAATTGTATGCCAATAGAAAAGAAGAACCCATGAGGATGAAAACGAGCAAGGTCACGCCGATGACAAGTTTCAATCCTAATGAGCCTGTGCGCAAATTGGAGGATGACACAGTTTGATTCTCCCACTTCAAGCCTTGTTTTGGCAAAAAAAAGCGGTTAAACCGGAATCATCATCATGAGATCCCTCCGGTCCTTTTCCGCTTACCTTTTGCTGTGCGTCCTGCTTGCATGGTGGGGAATGAACATAGGCTTCGCTGAAGAATCGGCGGTTGCCGAGAACCCTTCGAACAGCTTTTCATCCGATGTGACTCGAGCGCTAGAGTGGTCAGGGCGATCCGAACAGGAAGCGGATCTGCCAATTTCTTGGCGAATCGAATCTGTTGAAGTGGTGAGTCGGGCGTTCGGCGTCAGTGTGCAGTCTGTGCTCAGGATCGTGGGACGAATAGAAAACATGCCTCCCGGAAGGTCCAGGATTTTTTGTGAAGATCGAACCTTCGCGTTCAAATCAGACGATCGGTTCGAGTTGGAGGTGCCGTTTGGGGGAAAAGCCACATCGGTGACTCTGGTCTGGATCGGCTCAAGTGGGGAGATTTCGCAGCATGTTGTTTCGTTCCGCATGAAGCCTGAGGCGCCCAGGGTCGGGGTCGTTTTTCCCGACTCCGTGCCGGTTGTCGAATTCAATCGAGAACTCGACAGAAGGGCGTTTTTTGTCATGGGAAGCGGCATCAGTTCCATTCGGTTCAGCCAATCGGATTCGAGTGTGGCCGATTACCGTTCGACTGTTCTGTCTGTGAAGGGGGCATATCATTACTTCATTTCCCCACCCACCTGGGACTTAGGTGTTTCCGGGTTTATGAATGTGGCCACTTTATCGAGTAACGGGAGCGAAGATCTTCGCTTTATCGGTGCGAATCTGAGGCTTGGGTATTTATTTCCCCAGATCAAGAAGCCGTGGAGATTGGCTCTCTATGGAGGATGGTACTATTCGACCATGACGGCGTCTGATTTGAGCTTCGGCTATCGAAATGTGTCGGGGCCGCAACTGTACCCTACGGCGAGGCGAGCGTTTTCGAACGGTAATGCGCTGTCGGCTTATCTGAAATTCTCACCCATGATGAGTCGCTTGTCTCTACTCAATCTCGAAAATCACGAATGGGCCGGGGGCTTGAGTTTTCTGTTTCGTCAATGGGAGCAGACCTTTGTCCTATCTTTCGATTACGCGCGACTCCGATTGGTGATGGATCGCCGAAGTATCGACACGAGTAGTTTCAGCCTCGGACTCGGTGTCGCATTTTAAGGTGGCGCCGGGAGCTCGTGCTCCAAAAAGGTGTTTCCTTCCCTCGTCGGATAAAGAACTGCATCAAAAGAGTCGACCTGGTTTCCTGAGGCCACACTGAATCCCATGAAATGAATGCCCCCGTTTTCCGAGATTGCCGCCAGAACCGATCTGGTTCCCAGAGTCCACAATCCGTCCATGGTTGGCGTCACCAAACCCAGATAATGATCCGTGTCAGCAGAGATGCGTTCGGTCTCCTGGACCTCTCCCCGAAACAGATCGTTAGAAGTGAGGATGCCGTGACGGCTTGGATCAAAATAGGGAATTTGGGGAATAAATCCATCCGTTCGGGTCCAGGAGTATGCAATCAGTGAGTTTATTTGTTCCGGTGACGGACTCCTACTTTGAATGCGTGCGAATTGGAAAGTCGGGAGAGTTTGGCCTAAATGAATCACGGCCAGATTTTTAAGGTGTTCATGGGGGCTATAGTCAGGATGTAAAACAATCGAGGAAATCCGAGCTGTATTCCCTTCGGAATCCCGGACCTTCATTTCCTCTATTAGGCCAAGGCCCTGCTCGATCAAACAACTTGCAGTGGTCAAGATTCCCGTTTCATTCACCCGGACCCCCGGGCACACGAGGGTGGAAGTGGGAGTGTCGCTTTCGTCAACCGTTGTGATCTGGACCAGCCACCTTGGGTAAGTGCTATCGTTCGGAGGGATCATCTGGTAATCTAAGTCGTCGATCATGCTGAGTCCAGGTGTGTTGAGCCCTCCTGCTCTAGACAATGAATGGGGGTGAGAACCCCGGAAATCCAAGATGTGTTTAAAGTCAAAATTGAACCAACTCTGACGAGATCCCCTGAGAGTGTACTCACAAGTGTTAAATGGGCTTCCTGGTGGCCAATTGGGATCGTAATCACGTCCGGAGCCGACCCGAAGTCGGAGCCTTCCGTCCGAGTTCGGGTGCGTGTTGTATTGAGTGGGGTCTGGGGCTGAAGGGAGAACCGTATGGACCCACTCCTCTCTTAACGAATCATACACTTCAATTCTTCCTTCGCATCCATTGTGTTGATTCCAAAGAAAAAACGAGTCCGGGACTAAGTTCTTGAAGGCATCGCGGAGTTCAATTCGAAGGGGAAGGATGTCGGACAGAGGGACGTTTGATGATTCAGGACTTGGAAAGGGGTAGCTGTCGATGGCGATCCTGGACTGATAGACATCCGGAACATTGGGTTGAACCTGGATCCGTCCTGAGCAAAAAAGAGGAGGTGATGGAGGGTCAAGTGAGGCAAAGACAGCTACATGCCCTGTGAGAGTGCTCTTGAGTTGCGCACCGGAAATCGTTCTGACTCCATTGGAATCGATTGGTCCGCTCATGGTCAGGGGACTCTCTGTTGGACTAGGGATTTTGCACTGTGAGTCGAGAAAGCCCCTCAGGAAGTAACCATTCGGTGTGTCCACTTGGTTGCCGGCGATATCATAAGCATGCAATGAAAAGTTAGGAAGCGTGTCGCCGGCGACGGTGACTCCATTTACGAGGCCCTCGGTGAGACCTTCTAGATTCACTCTTACAGGTGGACCTCCGGTCACCGCGAGAGTACAACCGGATCCAGGAGTGCCTTGAATGAGCGGCAAAATATTACCCGACCCTTTTTTCCAACCCCGAAGTGTGATCGCGAAACGACCGGTAGCGTTCGAATACACCGAGGTTTCACCGAAGTAGAGCTTGTCCGGGGACGCAGAAGCATCTAATCTCACCTCTGCCGAGGTCGGGATGTGGGAGGGTCTTGCATTGCCAAAAGAATCCCGAGGTTCGACCTGAACGGTTTCAGTCTGATCGGCCTGCAATTGGTCCGGGCAGTCGGTCAAGATTGTTTTGGTCGGATCCATGGATGCGGGGGAGATCAGGGTGGATCGAGTGAGTTCAGGAATGGGTGTCCCTGATTCAGGTAAATGCTCAATGGTGAACACCGTTGCCCCGGCCCGAGTGAGTTTGACGGATGAATGGGAAGCCACCCCTTGACTGAAATGGAGTGAAACCGGTCCGGCACCTGTGCTGGAAGCCCAGTTGTCGTCATGACTCAGTCGAGCGAGGTCTGAAAAAGATGTCGAGATGTTTTCAAAAGAGTCTCTGGCTTCCACCTCTATGCCTAAACTGATACCGGCTGTTCCTTGAGCAGGTATTCCAGCAAAAGTGAAGTGAGTCGCCTCCCCGGGAGTGAATTGGATGGATGCGATATCGAGCATGACTTTTTGGTCGGTCAGATCGACTACACTGAGTTGTGCGGTTCCAGCCAAAGTGGACCGGATCTTGAAACTGACTTTACCAGCCAGGTTGGAGCGAGAATCTCCCACCGCTTCAATGACATCCTGACTCCGCGAACTCATGACTGATGCGATATTTCCTACCACTGGACGGCCGAGCGAGTCCCTAAGTGTGACTTCCAACAATGCGCCAGATTCTTCACTGACCGTAGAATGGGGCTGATTCAGGGACGCTCCGGATCGGCTCACCTCAGTTCCCGTGAGATGAAGTTGAAGGGTGGATTGGACGGAGCAGTTCATCTTTGAAATCGCTCGAACGGTGTGTCGGGTCGGACTTGATATGGCTGTCCCCATGCCGGTGATGCGGCCAGAGTCGGTATCAAACACGAGACCGGGTGGTAGTGATGGTTGAATTTCAAAGCGAACTGGCGGGTTTGCCCCCTCATTCAGGATTGGAGTTTCGTCAAGTGGATCGATATTTTTGACGGCAACCAACGAGGTGTTCGGGTAATGGAAGGTCTTGAGGTCGCACTGCTCGCTCAGTCGCTCTCCGATGATCTGTGGAGAACACGAAGAAAGAAGCAGGAGCAGCAAGGGCGTCACACTGCTTTTTGGATTCATGGTGAAACGGCATTGACCCATTCATTTTCTGATCGGAACGGGTAGGAATGGAATTGAGTCCGGTGCATTTTTTTTGCGGGGCATTGTCAAAAACACGGGTTTGATCCGGGTTCATGAATGGTGCACGGTGGTCAGTCATGAAGTCTTGAGTTCCCATTTGTCTGATTTGCCGCCATCTGGGGAGCTTCATATGTTTGGGTTCGACTGTGGCGATACTGAACCGGATGCCGGCCGGGGAGCAGTGAGTGCTCCGCGTCAAATTCTGACTGACTCTGTGAGTTGCCAAGGCGTCAATCTCGTGACACTCTCAGGGCATCTTTAAGGGGGCTCATGAAAACATTCGTACTTTTGTTCCTGGCGCTTTCGTTCGCACCATCCGCATTCGCGTTGCCGCTCCATACCCGTGTCACGGCGGAGGAGATCGAGGCTTTGAGTTGGAATACCTCGAACGCCTATGACTTCGAGGGGATTGTGAAGCTCGACAATTGCTCCGGCTCGCTGGTCCGCTTCGAGCACTCGAATGACGCTGATCGGGCAATGGTCATGACCAACGGTCATTGCGTCCCGATGGGCATGTTCGGCGGCTTCATCAAGCCGGGCGAGCACCTGTTCCGGAAACCCGCCAAGCGCTCGTTCAAATTTTTGAATCACGACGGTTCATTGAGCCAAAACAGCGTGGTCTCGACCCAAATCCTGTTTGCCACCATGACCGGGACCGATGTGGCGCTGTACGAGTTGGAGCTGTCTTACGCCCAAATCAAAAGTCGGTTTGAAATCGATCCGTTGACACTCGATTCGAGGCGTCCAACCGAAGGAGAGGCCATCGAGATCCTCTCCGGCTACTGGCAGCGGGGGTATTCGTGCCAAATCGACGGGTTCGTCTACAAGATGAAGGAAGATGCCTATACTTGGGTGGATTCGATCCGTTACAGCCGGAGTGGATGCAAGACCATCGGGGGTACTTCGGGCTCGCCGATCCTTTCTGTCAACACCCGTAAAGTCATTGGCGTGAACAACACCGGGAGTGAAGACGGCAAGCCATGCACCATGAACAATCCGTGTGAGGTCTCGGCGGAGGGTGCTGTCTATGCCGAAAAAGGGCTCTCTTACGGGCAGCAGACTTTTCGCTTTTACAGCTGCTTGAACGCCGATGGAGCCTTGGATGTCCGCGTTCGTGGTTGTGCACTGGTGCAATGATCATCTAAGTTGAACCGTAATCAGGAGAAAACATCATGAAATCCAACGTCTCAGTTTTGTTTGCCTTGTTCTTCACTCTGCCGGCGCAAGCCCATCTCGAGAAAGGGGTTTATTCGGGTCTGGGTTTGAACGGCAACCCTTGTGCATTCGAAGTGATCGACATCCGCTTCGAGCAGGGGGTGAAGAATCCGCTCAACGAGCGCGTGTTCATCAAGTTCGGATCGAAGGAGCTGGTCCTCCAGCATCTGCCTGTCGTGAATTCTGAAGACGGTACGGTTCAGTTCACGCATGAGCAATTGACTGCGGTGGAAGGCACTCCAAGTGGCGGAGCGGCTTTCGTTCTCAAAATGAACCCCGAGAGTCACCGGCCGGATTCGTTCGTGCTGCTCCATGACCAGTGGAAGGATGATGTCAAAACCGTCACCACCTGTTCGAACCTCCGGCACCGTTGATTCGAGGCGGTCGGTCTGGCATGCCGAAATTTCTGGATCTGGTATTCAGGTTTTACACCCCGGTGCTCTATTTGGAGCTCGGCCTGCTCTTTTTTTGGACAGATGACTGGGAAGGCCTGTTTCTTCCTTTCGCCATATTCGCCTTGTATCTCCAGTCGCCTCTGATTTGGCGGTTGATGAGCTCGGTTTACGGACCGGTTCCGCTGGTGAGCCGGATCGGTGTGAAGGTTGAAACGGGGAGTCTTTGGCTCGTGAGCCACCGGTTGCAAGAGATCTACGAGACCTTCGAGGTTTTCGAGCGGGTACTGAAAACTTTTCCCGGGGTGTATTCGATGTGGCTCAGGCTCTGGGGGGCCCGGATCGGAAAGAAGGTGAACTGGACTGCAGGATGCAAGATTGTGGATCGCCCTTTCGTGCGCATCGGCGATCGGTGCTTGATCGGAAACCAATCCTACATCACGGCTCATGCGATCAAAAAGAAACAAGATCGCTATCAGTTGTTCGTCAAAGAGGTCCGGGTCGGATCTGACGTGGTGGTTTCTTTTTCAGCCACACTGGCCCCCGGAACTGTGATCGGAGACGGGGCCTTCATTGAGGCCGGGGCGGTGGTATATCCGAATCAGGAGATTCCGGAAGGGAGGCATCATGAACGATTTGAAGAGTTACTTCACGGACGATTCGATTTTCTTCGCGCCAAGTCTTGATGCGGAACACCCGATCGTGAGCATTCTCGACCGGGGGCTTGAACAGTACGGGGTGACGAAGCCGGTGTCGGACTTGCCCGACAGCCTTTGGGGGCCGGAACGGTACGGTCTGGAACATTCATCGGTGTATACAAGACTCGAGCCCCATCAGCAGACGGAGGTGCTTCAGAAGATTTCGAGATGGAACTTGAGTTTGTCTTATTTCATCGAAAAGTCGGGCCACAATTACGGAGCGAAGATGATCCTCCTTGCCGACCGGATGGAGGAGAAGTCCCTTTATTGTCTGTTTTCGGCCGAGGAAGCGATTCACCTGCGTTTGTTCCGGAATTTCATGCGGTTCACCCCGGACCCCTCCGTGGATTGGCACCCGATGCTCGATCCCTTGGCGAGAGTGATCCGGGATGGGAGTAAGGAGGCTTGTGTGCTCCTGATCCAGGTTCTGCTGGAGGGGTTCGGAATGGGGCATTACCGTTCCCTGATGCAAGACTGCCGTCATCCGGGACTGGTTCAGGCGTTCCAGAAAATATTGCGTGATGAGGCCCGGCACCATGGTGCAGGTCTTGTTCTTGCCAAAGAAGGCGTACTGAAAAAAGGAGATCGCGACGAGTGCTTCGAGTTCACCCGTGAGTTCGTGGGGGCACTTCAGTCGGCCAATTGGGTACTGAGGGCCCTCGAGGAAGTGGGGGGACCGATTTCGGCGGAGGCACGCAGGCATCACCTCGAGGCCGTGGGGTATAGACAGGTACTGGAGAAACGGCTTGAGTCGCTGAAAGAGATGCTTCTGAAGGCCGACCGTGAGCAGCTGGTTCACCGACTGGAACGTGACGGCGTGTTCGAAGTCAAAGAAACGGGCTAAGAATCACGGAACACGCGTGAGCGAATTTTCGTCCTGTGTAGGCGAAAGTGGTGACGGTGATTCTGAAGAAGTCGGCCGAGATGAAGTGATAAGGAGAGGCCGGACGCCCCGGAATGAGGTGCCGACCGTGGGTGCCGAGTCCGAATTTCTCGAAAATCGCGAGGTTCCCCGATTTGCACACCGCCACGAAACCCCGGTATCGCTTGGTGGAAATGGCAAAGCACCCGCCTTGAATCAACAGCCTCCGACCGATCCCGGACCTGCGTTTGGAGGTGACCACTCTCGAGATTTCCAGGTGCTCCCGGAACGGGGTTGTGAGTTCGGCCCCGAGCAAGCGAGTGGTCTCAAATGGATAGGGCGTGAAGCGAGCCACGGCGATGATGTTCCCTGAGCGATCCCGAGCAATGCCATGGTAGGAACGGAGGTCGAGGTGATTCTCCTCCGTCACAGCTTCTGGCGAATCGGGAATCAGGTAGGGCTGACTTCCTTCGTACTGGGTCTTCCTGAAGCGGGAGATCTCATTGAGGGTGGCTTCGGACAGCTCTGAGCCGAGTCTGATTTTCTGGAAGCGGGCCGGACCGAAATGAATATACAGCTGAAGGATTGCCCGGAAAGGACGAAAGGCCAAGAGCTCGATCAGGGTAAGCAAAAGTCTCATATCCGACTCCTGTTCTGCCCGTACTCCAAAGCCAGATGCTTTTCGGTTTCTTCACGGACAAGTCGGAGAAAAGGGGTTCTGAATCCGAAGAAACGGAGCTGTTCTTCATTCAGAATTCTGTCCCGTAAAATAAAGTGGAGGCGGATCTGTTGGTACCAGTTCAATTCAGGGGCCAAGTGATGGGACAAATGACAGGGCTGACCCCAGGGGCCGCCAGCGATCAGCAGTGCCAAAGGCGAAAGTCCGAGTTCACGTGTGCCATGAACCGGAGATTGGGGCATCAGGTGATGCTCGAGGCTCTCTCGAATCCGATCCAGCGCAAGGCCCACCCAAGGCGAAAAGATCAACAAAAGGGCGAGGCACTCCCCGATGCTGAATCTTGACCGGAGTTCCAGAATTTCGATTCCGACTCGGGTGAGTCCGACCACCCCGGACAGGGCCAGTGAGCCGCTGAATCCGTCGCCATGGTGGACGCGGTAATCATTGGGAAAGAGTATCCCGGCTCCCGGGAGCAAGCTCACCAGGATCCTCCGGCCCAGTACAAAGTTCGTTTGCGAGCCGTCTTGCTCGGTACCGGTGAATCGATGATGACTCTTGTGTTGCTGGCGGTAGTGAACCGGATCGGCCATCATGAGGCGGGAGCTGTGAAAAGCGAGAAAACGCATCAGTCGGAGCAACCGGGAGTCGCCTCGTCGGAAGAGTCCGTGGCCGGCGCCCTCATGGATGCCGTAGATGACCCATTGGTATCCGATGATGCCGTGCCCGATGAAGAGAATGATGAATAAAAGGTTGGTGTTAGAGATCATGCTCGGGACTAGGAAGATCAACCCGGCCCAAGCGGTGAGCAGGATGAAAAAGGGCAGGGCTTCCATGAACTGGTGCAACAGAGGCGATGCATCGGATGCTTCTCGAATCGTTTTCACCTCGTGTTGGATCTCTTTCATTTGGGCCGGGCTGAAACCCGCCACGGAGCGGCCTTCGAGATGACGGGTCAGGAGTTCTTGCTCGCGTCTGAACTGTTTCATTTCCGGCCTTTCAAGATCGAGTCGTAGCGGGTGAATTCTCCCGCAAGGAACCGGTCGTACTCGGCGAGCACTTCGTGGGTCATGGCGATGGTCCGGTCAAGGGATTCGAGCATGCAGGACTCGATCGCCTTCCAATCGGCGTCGGTTTTGGCGAAACGAATCATGGCCCGATCGATTTCAACGGCATGTTTGGCGTCAATGGTCGAATGCGCTGTGAAGAAACTCATTGCGTTCTTCGGGATGCCGACTCCGACTCTCATGAGGGTGAGCAAGGGCGAGATGTAATCATAAACCCGTTCCGCCCAAAAGCTGTAGCCCAGACGGGCGAGGGGATTGCCCGTATCCGAAACTTCGTAGAGGTAATCGATGAGTTTCTGTGTGGCAGGTAAGGGCGAGGGGAGATGAGAGGGTTCAACCGTGAAACCGAGGTTCTTCACGTCGTGAACCGCCATGAGTTCGTGCCCGGCTTCCTCTTCAGCATGATGGAGGCAGAACTTCATGTACTGGATATCGAGTGATTCTTTTCGTGCGGCCACCCTGGCTTGATTGCGAGAATTGTGGAAAGTGTAGTGATAGGTCTCGATCATGTAGATCGCGTAGAGTTCTTTTGAAGCATAGCCGGGGCGGATGACCTTCAGGTAACTCCAGGAGTCTCTCTGGCCGGCCATGTAAGCCGAGAGTCGATGTTTCAAGAGCTCGAGTCTTTCCTCGTTCAGGTTCTTCAGTTCGAGATGGTTCTGATGCACCTGCTTTTTGGCCAAAATATTGATGAGTGTACCGCGTGGAATCGAGGCACGGATCTGTTCCGGATCCGATGAAAGTGGATTCCCGAACACATCTTCGAAGCGGTATCCTTCGGCCAAGAGTAGATCCAGTTGTTCGCGGAAAGTGGTCTTCATGGCCTCGTAGTGGATGGGAGAACATTCGAGAAAGATCAGAGGTGAATGTTTTTGGAGTGTTGCTCGCGCACCCCGAAGGATCGAGGCCTCATGTCCATCAACATCGATTTTGATCGCATCGACCCGTTCCAGTTCGAGTTCCTGTACAAGTTGGTCGAGCGTCAGAGTTTGTGCACCGAGCGTGGGCTTGGCGTAGCCCAGATCGAGAGCGTTCCGGTAGGGAGAGGTGAGCCCTCCTTTCAGGGACCAACTGGATGAAACGTAAGAGGGCAGGTCGGAATGCTCAGGATCACAAAGGAATGCGTGAACCGGAGTGACCCGGCTTTCGAGTGACGGGTTCAGCGACAGATTCACCTGCAGTTTCTTCATGGCAAAATCAGTTGCTTCGACCGCAATGATCCGCCCTTCGGGACCCACCCTTTGAGCAAGGGGTAGCGTGTGGGCGCCGAGATTGGCGCCGATGTCTAAGACGATCGAACCCGGTGTGATCTCCCGTTCCATGAGGTCCGACAGTTCCGGTTCGTAGCGCCCAGTGAGGTAGAGGTTCGCCTCGATTGCTTCGCTGAGATCGAGAGACCATTTCAATCCCTGACGAGTCACAGCCAATCCGCTGGTCGGCAATCCCAGAATTTTCCGGATCCAGCTGCTCGGCCCGATGAGGAGCTGCAAAAGACGTAATTTCGAGCGCGTCGAAGTCAGTAAAAGGCGGGAGTGGAGGGCGCGGGGAAGCATGGGCCCAGTAGAATACTATTGCTGATTAAAAAAGTCAAGAATAGGTTGAGATCCCCTTGTCGTCATCTTGAACCTTCAGAGAGAGCTGATACCCTCAGTTTATGAGCTTCTTTTTGATCCTTTTGAGTTTTTCAGGGTCCCCGGTGGGTGCCGAGGTGTTGAGCAAGTGTCAGTCAGCGGTTTCTCAGGCGATAGAGTATTCCAAAGAAGGGCAGTTCGCCAACGGCGGCAAGCGCCCGATTCCTGTGGAATGCCAGTATTATCAAGTGAAAGAGTTGAGTGCTTCACAGCAGCAGGCGTTACTCGATGAAGCTCGTGCCAAACAGAAGCAGATTTCAATGGACATGAAACTTTCCTTGGCTCTGGGTGAGTTGATGTCGAGCTCACCCGGTAGACCGGGAAGCTCCTCCAAGTGTGAATCCATGCTCGGTCAGCTGTTAGACGACTTCGGTCAGGCCTTGGCTCGTGTTCGATTCAGTTCCGATCTGAAGTCGTGTCGCATGCATGTGGTTCAATTTCAAGATCGCTGGAGTGAGGTGGTGGATTGTGGATCCACCCGGTTCTCGGAAGTTCCGTCCAAACTGAAGAGTGATTGGGAGATTCGTTTGAAGGGGCACCTCGATGCCCCAACCTTGCGGGCCGTATTCGATCCTTCGGCCGGTTTATCAGAGGTGATTGCTAAGTTTCCAACAAAGGCCCACGCGATCCTGTCTCTGGAATGTGATCGAAAGAGTCAAAAAAGAGTCAATTAGGCAGTGTCCATTCAGCGGGAGTGACCGTTCCGAACAGGCTTGCGCCGCCCGGAATCAGCCACTCCCGCCGACTCAGATTCACTTCTTGGCAACGAGATTCAGATCGAGCTCGAAGCGGTCGTCGATGAGTTTGTCACCGAGTTCCTTCACGTCGAAGAATTTCTTCGAGTTGTACTTCAGGCCGAACTCGGTGCGATCGATTTCGATCTTGCCCTTGATCTCATAGCCTTCGCCGGCCGGAGCCATCACGATTTTGGTGGAGTAAGGCTTTTGTACGCCTTTGATGGTGAGGGTGCCGCTGACTTCCATGTTGGGTTGTCCTGCTGCGGCGCCTTTGATTTCGCGAGCGGTCTTGATGGTGAAAGTGGCGGTCGGGAATTTTTCCACGTCGAAGAAATCGGCGCCCTTGAGGTGCCCGACGAGCTTCTGGTTGTAGCCCGCGTCTTTCACGTCTTCATTGGTGATGGTGGTAAGGTCGGCCACGACTTCGCCGCCGGAGAGCACATTCTTTTTGAATTCAAATTTGCCGCCTTTGAAGAGGATCTTGCCGTTGTGGGTGCCGGCGAGTTTCTTACCGGTCCAGAGCGCCTGGCTCTTTTCCACATCGAGGTTGGCTTTGGCGGATTCTGCTTTTTTAGGGGAGGCGTGGGCCAGACTCAGGGTGGTGAGGGCCAGGACGAGTGTCAGGATGATTTTCATAACGGATTCCTTTCGTTTGTTGGTTCCTCAAGAGTCTCATTCAAAAGAGGTTTTTGTGGAAGATGGATAAATTGAGAGACAATTTCTCATTTTTGGAATAATCAAAACCTATGGATTCGAGTGATTTGTTGCTGTTCACCCAAGTGGCACAGTCCGGAAGTTTCAGTCAGGCCGCAAAACGACTCGGCATGCCAGTCTCGACCGTCAGCAGGCGTGTGGCCGCTCTAGAAGCCCAACTCGGGGTCTCGCTCCTGATCCGGACTACCCGGAGTCTTCGGGTGACCGAGACTGGACGGGCCTACCTGGAACACGGCCGAGCAATCGCAGCGGAGCTTGAAAAAGCCGAGGCGCTCGGCTCCGGACTTGCGAGTACGCCCCAAGGCACGCTCAAGATCACAGCAGCGAATGATTTCGGAAATCGCTTTTTAGGTGGGATGGTGAGTCGTTTTTTGAAGGATCACCCCAAGGTCCGGGTCGAGGTGGTCCTGACCGAGCGGGTAGTCGATCTGGTGGGCGAGGGATTCGACCTTGCGATCCGGATGGGCGAGCTCGAGGACTCTTCGCTCCTGGCCAAGCGGATCGGAAGCCTCGAGACGCAGGTGTATGCGAGCCCAGCATACTTGAGAAAGTACGGAAGCCCGGTGACCCCGTCTGATTTGAAGCGCTTCGATTGTGTGCGCTTTGGAGGGGATCAGGACCTAGACGCGGATGTGTGGCACCTGAGTGGAAAAGCAGGCGACATCCGTGTGCCGGTGAGCGGACGCATCCTGGCGAATCACATGTCGCTCGTGCGGGATTGGGTAATCGCAGGCGAGGGTCTAGGCCTCATGCCTCATTTTTTGTGTGCCGAGGAAGTGGAGGCCGGGCGGTTGAAAGTCGTGCTCAAGGACTGGCACGGACCGGCGGGGCCGATTCATGTGGTTTATCCGAACCAGCGTTTTGTGTCGCCCAAGGTGCGTGCCTTTGTCGAAAGTTTAATGGAGGCATGCGCCACAGTTAAATGGAGGTCGGTTACCGACAGGGGCGCTCATCTGAAATCCGGGAGGTAATAGACTCCGGGCCATCTCGGATCCTTATCCACCCAGTAGTTCACCCCTGGCTCCACCACTCCAGCAGGGAAAGCAAGGAGTTGGCAATTCACACCGGCAGTTCCACCATAAGGACAGGCCCCATTGATTTTCGCGTAGTAAATTCCCGGCCAGGAAGGATTCGTATCCACCCAGTAATTCACATTCGGCATCACATAGGGTCCTTCCGTCAGTGGAAAGGACTTCAGTTGGCAATTCACACCGACGCTGCCTCCATATGGACAAGAACCGTTGATCTTCGCATAATACAGTCCAGGCCATCTGAGATCGGTATCCACCCAATATTGAACATTCGGATTCAGATACAACGAGGGGACACTCATGGGAGTCAACTGACAGTTCGGACTGGTCCCGCTCGAGGTGCCTCCGTAAGGGCATCCTTGTTTCGTTTTTTGGTAATACACTCCTGGCCAACGTGGATCGGTATCCACCCAATAGGAGACGGTGGTTCTCAGCGCCCCCGAAGGATAGCTACGGAGTTGGCAATTGGGACTGTTCGCAGGACCGCTTCCGCCGAGCGGGCATGCGTTGTTGATTTTTCTGTAAAAGACGCCCGGCCAGGAAGGATTCGTATCCACCCAGTACTGAATGCCCGGGAGGACCTTGCTGTTTTCATTCGGGCCTATGCCTGGCGAGATACTGTCAATCATGCAATTCACGCCCTTTGAGCCGCCAAAAGGGCATTCACCATTCACCTTTGCGTAATAAATCCCGGCGTAGGCGGGATGATGATCCACCCAGTAATTCACTCCTGGGATCATTTTCGGTTTGGAAAATCCATGGACCCAGCAATTCGGTCCCGCCTGTTTTCCCCCGTTCGGGCACAATCGGGAATTGAAGCTTTCCACGCATGCAGATGCCTGAATGGTCTGAAGGCCATCGCGGTTGGTGACAACACAACCCACGCCTTCTTGGAAAATGCCCCCATTCGGACAGAAGTCCTTTTGTGTCTGGCATAAGGAGTAGGTTTTCACGTAGTCGATCAGAAAGTGTTGGCTCTGCCAGTTACCCAGATCCGTTTGGGTCACATAAGTGCTGTGGTTCAGGATCCAGTAGAAGGGGTCCCGGGGCATGTTGATTGCCGTAAATTGTCGAAGATTTGATGGAATGGCATCGGGTAGATTCGTGGGGGATGTGGACAGGCTATTGAGATACCCTCCGAGATGGGTGTATTTTTCAGGGGTGGAACCTGTTTGAATCGAATCCATCAGGCGGTTGTTGACGTAGTAGCGGATTCCGGTCTGATCCCATTCTGCGGTAAACACATGATCTCGGGAGTTGAACTCGTTTTCGATCACTTGCCTGGTGGTAATCCCCCTCGAATACTGGACCGAGGAAGCATTCTGGGCCTTGCTACAGTTCCCACTTTCGACACGGGCCAATGGGTTTTCAGGATCTTGTAAAATTTCGGTTTGATTCACAAAATCAATGCATTTGCCGTGGTGATAGGTTTGGTGGACTTCATTCGCATCGTCCCGGGCCTCCATGATGTCGATTTCTCCACCGGAATAGGGCCACCCTCCACGCGTCGGGATGAGCCAAGCGGCAGGAAAAGCGCCTGGTCCCTTCGGGATCCTCAACTTCACCTCGAAAACTCCGTTCTGCTGAGAGAAACCGTTTTTGCCCGCCATGTCGGTCGGATCGGATGAATTGAAAAAGTGTTTTGAGGAAATTCCACCATTTAAAACTGGGCAGCTCAGCTGATTGAATGCTACGCCACTGGTCGGGTATTCAATGTGGTCCTGGCACGCGAACTTCTGGTGGTTTGAGTAGAACAACTGAGCGGATCCGTTTACTGCAACCAGCCCATAGCGGATCATGGGGCTCAGTTCGCCTGGGTTGAAGGTGAGAACCTGACAGTTCGGACTTTCAGCAGTCGTTTGCCCACCGTAACTGCACTGTCCGTTGATTTTTGCGTAGTAGATTCCAGGCCATTTTTTGTCACTATCAACCCAGTAGATTCCCAGGGGCCCGGCCAGCCCTGGCACTGGTTTGATCAGGCAGGCTGATTCCGCACTCCCCGTCCTCACTCGACTCGGCAAGAGGTGATGGGTGCCACCGAAGGCACAATCCTCTACAACCTTTCCTTTGCGAGCAGAAAGGATGAGGTAGCCTTTACCTTGGGGATCGACCGTTACCTGAGATGCGTCCATTTTTGACGAATACTGGGGCGGATTCCCGTAATCCGTGGCCATCCAGTTCACACCCGAATAACTGACCCAGTTGCACTTGTTGAGGTGCTTCCAGTTATCTTGCAGAGTTTGACCGTAGAGTTGCTGGATGGAGGTTAGCGAAAGGCCCTCATAATTCGAACCTGGGTTCAAAGAGTAAAGCGCTGATTTCAGATTGGCCCGGATGGGGGGCGTGTGACTGGTGTCGAGACAGTCCTTCGTCGTCTCACCAGATTGCCACCAGGTGGAACACTGAGGCTTGGCAACGTCGTAGCAGTAGTTGCTTCGGGTGGACTGATCCGGCTTGCCCTTGAAATCATCTTCAAAGGTCAGCCGGTAATATTTTTTTCCCGAGGGGACCTTGGCCACGAACGGCAGGTTCAGTTCCGACCAATTGATCCGCTTGATCAGGGTTCCCAAATCATCAGCGGCTTCGGTGGAGGGGAGGAACAGGGAAAGAAGAATCCAAGCAACCATGTTTGAATCTTCTCATGTGATTTGTTTCTCAGGAAACAGGATTTTGAATCATTAAAATGATTGAATCATGGTCGAATTTCCGGTTTTTTTTTGATGTGAAGGAGCTTCGAGACTTTTGCAATCACCTGTCCGAACTCATCTGTCACCTCGACCTGAAGTTCATGTTCGGTTTTCGGGTTGTCGTCGGCCGCCTGCTTGATGGTGAGGATCTGCTCCTCGGAGAGTTCAAAGCGAGCCCGGACCGTCCCGCGTCCCGGGCGCTTGTACTGGATGCTCGAACTCTTGTCCCAGACGATGTAGTCCCGTCCCAGGTTCTCGATCAGCATCAGCATGAAAAACGGATCGGTCATGGAATAAAGGGAGCCCCCGAAGTGGGTCCCCACGTAGTTGCGATTCCAGAAGCGGAGACCCATTTCGACCTCGATCAGGCGGAAGTCTGGGCTCAGGGTCTTCACCCGGATCCCAGCACCCAAGAAGGGCGGCCAGAGGCTCATCCATTTGATCAGGGTGGACTTTTTCATCTCCTTGATCCTAACCGAGGGTGAGAAAAGGGGCCTGATTAAATTTGAAATGAGTGCTGGCTATTTGGGGGTAGGTGGCGTATGCTCCGCGTCAACTTTATGAAATCACCTGAAAAAATCCCCGTCCGTTTTGAAGACTTCGAACTGAGTAACGAGGTGGCCCGGGCCATCGCGGAATTGGGGTTCGAAACGCCCTCGCCCGTGCAAGAGCAGGCGATCCCGCTGTTGCTCGAAGGGGGAACGGATTTTCTGGGTCTCGCCGGCACTGGAACAGGCAAGACGGCCGCATTCGCGATTCCGATTCTAGAAACGATCGACGCTTATGCCAAAGGCGTGCAGGCGCTGATCTTGTGCCCGACGCGAGAACTCGCCAAGCAAGTATCAGAACAAATCAATCTGCTCGCGCGCTACAAGCCGACCAAGGCGCTCGCGATCTACGGCGGCTCGAATTACGGAGGCCAGCTCCGGGCGCTGAAGGACGGCGCCAGTATCGTGGTGGGGACTCCTGGACGGATCATTGATCACCTGGACCGCGGGACTTTGAATCTCGATGCACTCAAAGTGGTGGTGCTCGACGAAGCCGACGAAATGATCTCGATGGGCTTCAAGGAGGAGATCGAGACGATTCTCGAGCGCGTGAACCAGAAAGTGAAGCACCAGACCTGGCTCTTTTCGGCAACGATGAGCCCGGAGGTCCGCAAAATCGCAGATGAGTTTTTGACGAAGCCCAAGCAGGTGCAGGTCAGCAAAGCGACCGACACGGCCAGCTCGGTGGCACAGTATTATTTCAAGGTTCAGGACCATCAGAAGAACCAGACCATTGAGACGCTTATCGACACAGTAGAGGGCTTTTACGGGCTCATTTTCTGCCAGACCAAGGCATCGGTGATTGAGCTCACGGATTTGCTGAAGCTCCACGGCTATGCGGTCGATTGCCTGCACGGAGACATGGAGCAGAATGCCCGTGAACGGACTCTTCGGGCGTTCAAGGCGAAAGAAGTGACGATTCTGGTTTGCACCGATGTCGCGTCCCGAGGCATCGATGTGAAGGACCTCACCCATGTGATCAATTACTCGCTCCCGCGCGAGCTCGACCTTTACATCCACCGGGTCGGCCGGACCGGCCGGGGCGGTAAAGAGGGGATTGCCTGGAGTTTCGTGACTCCGAGCCACAATTGGCTCGTGGGCAAGATCGAGCAGGTGACCGGAACGAAGCTCATGCCGGGCGTGATGCCGAGCCCGCTCGAGGTGATGAAGCTCAAGATGGAGCGGAAGCTCGTGGGATTCTTGCCGGCAGATGCGGGCAAATCAAAAACCGTGATTGCGATCGAAGAGGCGCTCATTGCGACCGGTTGGAGCACGGCGATTGAGAACATGACCAAAGAAGAGATCGTAGCGCGCTTTCTGTCTCGCGAGATCAAGCTCATCGATGCGACTCCGAAGTTCATGGCGGGCAAAGGAAGCTTTGCCGCAAGCAAAACAGAGTTCACCAAACGCCCCGGCTTCAAGAAGGACTTCAAGAAAAGCTTCAAAAAAGACGGGTTCAAGAAAGACGGATTCAAGAAGGATTTCAAAAAATCCGGCTTCAAGTCCTTCGGTAAGAAGAAGACCATCGAGCAGCGGGCGGATTGAGACCGGGGGCGGTGACGCCTCTAGCCTCAATTTTTGCTCAATAATCCCCCGATCACCGAACGGGCCACGAAGCTTCCGTATTCTTCCGAGTTTTTCAAAGTGATATTGAGCCAGTCCAGGTTTCCGTTCACGAGAAGCATCGCGAATCCATGAACCGTTGACCAGCAGGCGACTGCCTTGCGAACGGGGTCTCCCGGCGGAATCAGGCCTTTTTCCTGACAGCTTTTGATGATTTCCACCAGACCGAAGAAGGCATTCTCCGAACACTGGACCAGATGGTCATAGCGACGATAGTCCTCGATGACCGACCCGAACATGGTGATCAGGTGCTCGGGTTTTTTCAACGAAAGGCGAATGTAGCGGTTACCGACTTCTTCGAGTTGTTTCAGGGGATCATCAGGATGGGCTTTCACCCCTGCATCAATCTCGGCTCTCAGTTCACGAAATCCCTCACACGCGATCTCTGACAGGAGGTGTTCCTTTGATTCAAAATGGCGGTAGGTGGCCATCGTGCTGCAACCGGCGTTGCGCGCGATCGTCCGCATCGAGAGCTCATGAGCACCCTGTTTCTTCAGGCTCAGGATCGCTGAGGCCATCAAGCGGGCCTTCAGGCTTTTTTCGGGGGCAACGCCAGTTTTCTTTTTCAGGGTCATTGGACTTC
The DNA here is from genome assembly GCA_027491115.1 of Pseudomonadota bacterium. GTDB lineage: Bacteria > Bdellovibrionota > UBA1018 > UBA1018 > CAIMNF01 > CAIMNF01. Next base: position 114,267 of record JAIXWV010000041.1, on the reverse strand, counting down.
GATTTTGCATCGTTCGTTCACCTTGAGCCCCTTCAGTGCCATCACTCGATAACAGGCCATTGAAGCCTCGAGTGCACTCAGGTCTTTGTCACGCTCCAATTCCAACTCAACACTGTCCGCCTCGACGAGGTCGTTCAAGTTACCTCGACCTTCAAAATACCGCCTGGCCTCGTTTTCTGCAACGAGCTTGGCCTGTGGGTAGAGAGACTCGACACGGGCTTTCCAGCTCAGCCGGTCCCGTAGGTTGCGGAGCGCCTCGGCTTCCTCGAGTTTCTGGGTCCTACGAAGTCCCAAGGATTGAAGCCTCAGTGACTCCTCCTTGAGCGCCAAAGCTCGACCTTGCGGACCTCGTGCGCCGCCTCCGAAGATCTCCCAGCTCATGCTGAGTCCGACCTCACTCCACAGCTTTTCGTTCAAACGCCTGCCATCAACACTCAGGGCCCGCGCAAACCCGTCGACAGCTGGAATGAAGGATGTTTGGGTTCCTCGGGCTTGGGCAGCAAACGATTCGGCTTCGGCTTCGAGGGCTTTTGCTTTCAGGGCAGGGCTTTCGAGTTTCTCAAGGTCCCGGATTCCGTTTGGACTCACCAAGGGTGGTGATTGGAGACTGATCAAGCCTTCCAAGCCCAGTCGCTCAGCGAGTTCTGATTTGAGGTTCCGGATCCGTGTTCCGACTTCCTCTTGTTGTTGTTTCAACCGTTCCAAGGCCAGATCGAGTTTTACGAGGTCCGATCTTCCAAGACGTCCTTTCTCGATGGCCCGGGCGACATTGCGACGCCTGGTGGTCAACAGCTCCGCCGAGTCTGTCATGAATCGTGACTGCCTTTCCAGAATGAGGATTTCGATGCTTTGTGCGGCTGCAGCGAACTCCAGGTCCCTCTGGTTCTGGGTGTCGTGAGCGATCTCCGACTGGAGGTGTTTGTCTTGTGCGTCACGATCGTTCCACATTTTCATTTTGTTGAACAAGGGTTGGCGCAACTCGATTTGGGCCTGGTATCGGGTACTTTCCTCAGTGAGGAGAGGTCCGAACGGTGTGGTGAGGGTGAGGTCACGGTTCCGCTGGAAGAATTCACCTCCCATGGTGAGCCGAGGTAGAAAAGCCGAGTGGTCGGTCGCTTTTTTGAGTTCCTGCGCCGATCGGGGAGCGAGTGCGGATGCCCTCGACTCCGGCGTCTGATGGACTCGCTCGATGACTTCCTGGATCGTCCACGGTTTTTCCGATGCTTGTGCCGGAGGGGTGAGGTGAATGAGCAAGAGAGCGAGCATCAGACTCAGACCACCCGTAGGGGTCAGCTTGGTTTTGGAACGGAAAACAAGACGGTACAGGGCCGGTACGACAACCAAAGTTGCGAAGGTGCCGGTGATCAGTCCTGAAATCATCGTCCAGGCCAATGGAGGCCAGAGTGAGGAGTCCTCGAGTGCCAGGGGGATCAATCCGAGGAGAGTGAGCGTGGTCGTCAAGAAGATCGCACGGAATCTCGAGGCGATCGCAGCTTGTATCGAGACTTCGTCTTCCATGGCTTCGAGCAACAGGATGATGTTGTTCACCGCGATCCCGACCAATGCCAAGAGTCCGAGCAGAGACATGAATCCGAACGGGGCTCTCCCGAGGTACAAACCCGGAAAGATACCTAGGACTGTGATCGGAAGAGCGGTGAGGGCGATCAGGACCTTCCGGATCGACCGGAATTCAAGAAGAAGGAAGACCACCAGGAATAGCATCGCCATCGGTACGATGCGGAAGATCGATGCGTTGGCTTCGCCGGCACCCTTGGCATCACCGGCAAACGCCAGCCTTTCCCCGTTGATGAGCGGAATCGCCGCGAGTTTGGGTTGAAGAGTCCCGAGAGCTTGATCATAGCTGTACCCGGGCGTCAGATCAGCAAGGGCCCTTGAAAAAGGGGCGGAGTTCAGGCGGCGGATCAAGGGTGATTCCGGCTCGCGATCGGACCGAATCAGTTCTTGTGCCCGGTAGTCCCGATCCCGTCCGCGTTTCACCAGCACCCGTCCGAGCTCCTTCTCGGTCGTCTGGACATGGGTGAGGGTTTTCAGCCTGACCGGTACGAGCTCCCGACCCGATCGGAATTGGGTCACTTCCACGCCCGTGCTGTGGAGGGCCAAGGCCAAGTTCACTTCCTCGCGGCTGAGACCGGCTTGGGCCATTTTCTCTTCGTTCATTATCAAGCGGAGCACCTGGAGGGGCTCGTCCAGATCGGTTCGGATTCCCCGGAGCCCTTTTTCACTCCGGAACAGCTGCTCGACCTTTTGAATCAAGGCCTGTCTACGCTCTTTCGAGTCCGAGAAGACTTGAACTTCGACCTTGGCATTGATCGGAGGGCCTTGTTGGAGAAAGTGCGCGACATTCTTGACCTGGGGGAACTTGAGTGTCAGCAGTTCCTCCATTTTGAGTCCGACTCCCTTCACGTCCATTGAGTTCTTGGTGGTGACCAGGAGCTGGCCGGATTGGGGAGCCCGGAGCGGGTTCGGTAGATTGTAGTAGAATCTCGGGATTCCTCCTCCCGCGAATGCGGCCACCTGGGTGACCTCGGGCAGTTCTCGTAGGCGTTCCTCAGCGAATTTCAAGACTTCGAGTGTTCCGACGATGTCGGATGCTGGGCTTAGATTGAAGGTCAGGAGGAACTCATTGCGATCGGACTCGGGAAAAAACTCTTTTTTCACTCCAATCCAGGATGCAATGGAAACGGCCAGGATCAACAGGACCAGAAGGCCGATCCTTTTGAACGGACCGACTGCGAGCGATGAAACGAGTGTTTCGAGTTGAGCCCAGGGGAGTTTCACCTCGCGTTGCTCGGATTCCAGGGTATGAGCGGCGAGGAGTGGGGCGAAAAAGATCGCGAAGAAATAACTCACAATCAGGGTCAGAACTGCAACCAAGGGTAAGGAGAACACGAAGTCCGCGGTGGATCCTTCGGAGGCAAGCATGGGGAGGAAGGCACAGATCCCCGTGAGGGTTGCAAAAAGCATCGGGCGCTGCAGTTCCTTCGAGACCTCTTCGGCGGCTTCGATGCGGCTGATCCCGCGATTCATTTTTCGCTTCATGCTGTCGACAATGACGATGATGTTGTCGATGAATTGCCCGATGGAGATCACAAAGGCTGCGATGGAGATTTGATGGATCACTCCTCCCATCAGAAAGTAGGCGAATAGTCCGATGAGACTGATCGCGGGTACCGAGAACCCGATCACAAAAGCCGTTCGGGCACCCATGGTCCAGCTCAGGAAAGCAACAATGAGTACGATCCCGGTGAAAAGACTCCACAAGAGGTCCCGTAGTCGATCCTCGGTACGTTTCGGTTGAAACGCCACCATTTCGACTTTCAAGGGTTTGATCAAGTTTTCTATGGCGGAGAGATCGTTTCGGATCCGGTCACCGAAGGCGACAATGTTGATGGCTTCTTTCGCGACGATTCCAAGTCCGATGGCAGGGTGTCCGTTCCACCGGAAGACGGCTTGCGGCGGGTTTTGTGTGGTCAGGTCGACCCGGGCGAAGGAAGACAGCTCCACCTCCTCGAGTTTGCCCGTTTCAAAACGCAAGCGTTTCAGCTGATCGAGGCTTTTTGCGTCGTTATCCTGCTCAAGCACGATCCGCTGGTTCCGGTCCACGATGAATCCGGTGGGAGTTGCGGAGTTGTTCGATTTCAAAACCGAATACAGTTGTCCCGCGCTGATCCCGTGGCGGTTCATGGCTTCCGGATTCACGGTGATGGCGACTTCAGGACCCGGATCTCCGAAGAGCTTCACTCGGGCAACATCCGGCAGCTTCAGGAGCGCGTCTTTCAGGGTCAGCGACGCATTCCGGAGCTCCACCAGATTGTCAGAGCCGGTCACCGCAATGACTACGGATTCGATATCCAGCACATGGAAATCGAGTAGGGGGCGGTTCACCTCTTTTGGTAGTTGGCCTTGGGCTTCCTCGAGAGCCCGCTCCACCTCACGCCAGGTCTCACTGATTTCTTTGATGTCATCCCGCAAGCGGAGTTTCAGGATGGCGACATTCAGGCGTGCCTCGGATTCGACCTCCTTGAGACCGGATACCGAACCGAGCGCGTCTTCGATGGGACGCAGGACCAATCGCTCGATTTTTTCCGGACCCGCTCCCGGGTAGACGAGGGTGGCGACGGCGTTGCGGTTCCGGATGGTGGGATCTTCCTGGCTCGGCATGACGAAGTAACTGAGAAGGCCGAACAACATGAGGCTGAAGCCCACCACAAGGATGACACGCGAGTATTTTTGCAGAAAGTCAGGTTTCATGAGTACACCGTACACTAAATTGTGTACACTGTACTCTTTTTTCGTGGATCTGCTTGAGCTGATTAAGATCAAGGGGTTGGCGGATCATGGTGACGCCTCCTTCGGCAGCCCCCTCGCACCGTCCCCTCCATTTCAACTCAATTTTCGTTGCGGGGAGAGCGTTGCCTTCCCGTCAACCGGCACCCCCGATCCTTATAGTGTTGGGTGAGGAATAGGGTAGGTGATCGCGGTGACGCCTCCTTCGGGGGTTCGCATCCCGCTCTCCCCCTGCGTAGGCTCCCCTCGGTCGCTGAGTCGCGCGTCCTGCGCGCCTGACCGCGCTGAACGCTCCTTGAGGTCGCGTCCATCGCGGCCGCTCCCTCGCACCGTCCCCTCCATTTCAACTCAATCTTCGTTGCGGGGAGAGCGTTGCCTTCCCGTCAACCGGCACCCCCGACCGTAAAACAAAGGGTCATTCATTCAGGACAATCACTTCAGCCATGGATGGCGTACGGAAGTGTAAAGCCAGGATGGCTGCTGTCCTGAGGGGATGACCCTTCGTTTTACTGAATGTGGTGGGGGAGGTTGAAATGGAGGTGACGGTCGGAATCGGCCAAGCGCTCGTCGTCCCCTCACGGGACTCCTCCGCCTGGCCACCGCGCAGGCTTTTCGCTCGCGTCACGCTCGCTCAGCACCCATTCAGGGTGCCGGCCTGCTTGCTTCGATTCCTCCCGTCCCCCTGATGGTCTTTCCCGTGGGTTTCCCAATTTAGGAAGTCGAGCGAAACGAATCGACCAAGGTGTACAAACGGTACTCCGCGGGAGGTGAGTTGAGGCGAGACGAACTAAAATGGGAAAACCACGAGGAAAGATGGAGGTGACGGTCGGAATCGAACCGACAAACAACGGTTTTGCAAACCGTGCCATTAGCCATTCTGGTACGTCACCCCTGAAATAGCCGGTTTCTAAGTCTTATCAACAAGTTTCAGGGCTTGTCAAACTCACGCATATGACAAGGTGCGTGTCAAAATCATGGCTTCTATCGGGATGCGGAAATTCAGGTCACACTGAGTTCTGGAGAGTACTTCACGGATGAAGCGCCTGACCCTGATGCAAGGATTGCAGATCGGACTCGGTCTCGGACTGAGCTCGCTTGCTCACGCCTTACCGGCGGATCCGCAGAAGATCGCAAGCGAGCTCAGAATGACCCCGCAGACTGTTCGGGTTCGGCTCTCCAATCTCGGCCGCGTGATGACCGTGCGGGGCACGGATCTGGCCCTCTCTCTTGCCAAGAAGCCCGGCCTCGGGAATGTCCGTGCGGACGAGTGGGTGATCGACTGCAAGCGGAGTCTCATTTACCAACCCGAAACCAACAAATCCCGCCAAATTCCCCGTTCCGGCATTCTGATCGAAAGTCTTTCGGGCGTGCTCTCCATCAACGAGAAGCGCTTCCGCGAACAGATCGTGGTGTATCCGAAGGAACTCCAGTCTCCCTACGATTCGTCCCTTCGCGGAAACTCAGAGTGCCTCGTCGTGAACCACATCCAGATCGAGAAGTACCTCGAGTCCGTGGTGAATGGCGAATTCAACTCGCAGTGGGCCGAGCCGGCTGTCGAGGCCCAGATCATCGCCGCGCGGACCTATGCACTCTTTCAAATGAAGGAAATGCGCAAGGACAAGGGGCGCGTGTACGACGTCGAGTCGACGCAAAAAGACCAGGTCTACCTGGGCATGGACCGGGCGGATTCCAAGGCCACCCAACTCGTGGCCAAAACCCGTGGGATGATCATGATGCCCAAAGGGAACCGGAATCTCGAGCCGATCAAGGCATTTTACCACGCCAGCTGCGGCGGTCGGACGGTGGTGCCCGAACAGGTTTGGGGGGCACGGTTCGCCGGTTTCAAAAAAGGCGTTCCTTGCCCGTACTGCAATCCTTCGCCGTCCTTCAACTGGGATTACCGTCTCAGTTTCCATGACATCGAGAAGCGGATCTGGAACGGGATCCAGAAGGATTCGAACGGTCGGAAGGTTTGGCCCGAGCAGTACACGAGCGATCCGAATCGCTGGTACCTGATGGATGTGAAGCCGAAATACGGCGATCGGGCTCCGAAACAGAAGAGCTCCAATCTTGCACTGGTCCGGGATGCCGAGGCGGCGGGTGAGCCGGCCCGGATCACGGACATCGTGTTCGAGTTTGTGAATCGCGAAAATTTCGATCAACGCTTGAAGGTCACCATGGATGCCTACGTGGCGCGCAACTGGTTCGATCCGGCCAAGTTGAAGAGCACCTGGTTCAGCATGACGAGCCTCGGCCGCTCCATCCTGTTTCGAGGCAAAGGGTCCGGCCATGGGGTCGGAATGTGTCAGTGGGGAGCGAAAAAAATGGGAGAGATCGGCTTCACCCGCGACCAGATCCTCAGCCATTACTATCCGGACACGAAAATCGCTCGAATTTGGAAGTGAAGGGGATTAAGCTCCCGCCTCATGGGCTTCCTGTTCTCACTCTTTTTTTGCATTGCGCAAGCGGCCACACCGGTCGTTCCGGATTATGGCTTCCAGGTGAGTCTTGACCCTGCTTCGAAGGTGCCCCGTTGGATCCTTGATTTCACCCCTCCTGCGAACCATCACTTCAATCTCGGAGCCCCCATGAAAGCGGGAGCTCAAGGGGGAGCGATCTCCTTTATCAAGACGGATTCAAAAAAGGAACAGGTGCGTTTTGCGAGCTCAGATTTAAAACTGAGAGAGGGCGAGGAGATCGAGTCCTCTCTGTTCTTGTGCGACGAAGCCAAAACCTACTGCATCAAAAAAATCCGGAAGTTCCCGCTGCGGGTGACAGTCCCGGCGCCTGCCCAAGGGGTGATCAAGAAGTCGGCCAAGAAAGACTCGAATCAGACATTCGTGAATGAGCCGGAAGCGGCTCTTCGGATGGCGGTGAAGTCGAAGAAGCCTCTCTTGATTGATTTTTTCGGTATCTGGTGTCCCCCCTGCAATCTGTACAATGAAAACGTGTTTCCGTCGGCCGAGTTCAAGAAGGTCGCCGGCGATTGGGTGCTCTTGAAACTCGACGCCGATGATGAGCGTTTTTTCAAATGGAAGGCGCACTTCCGGGTCGGGGGCTACCCGACCTTTGTGGTGACCCAGATTCCCCAGACTGAATCCTTGGCCGCTTTGGTAGAGGTCGATCGGATCGTGGGGTATTTCGGACCCAAGGCCTTCACGAAGAAACTGAAAGAAGCCGCTTCCTTGGGTGGGCGCAGTCCGGATGAGCGCCTGAAGCAAGGCGAGCAAGACCTGGTTGCCGAATACCGCCGGCTCGTTCCGGTCCGTCTCGAGCAGAAGGACGAGGCGGGTGCGATCGCTCTCATTCAAAAAGGCCTCGCTCTCATTCCCTCGGATCCCGAGCTCCGCCTGCGTGGGCTCGCACTTCAAAAACCCCCAGCCGGGCTTCAAGCGCGGGAAGCGCTGTTGCAGGAAGTGTTTGCCAAAGCTGAATCCTTGCCTGACTCGACCCTGATGGTGGCTCTGGACGGAGCGCTTGAGCTTCCCGAAGAAAAGGGGCTTGAGACCCGGAAAGTCGCCTTGGGTGCGCTGCGTGTGCTGGAGAAACGATTGGACCCGGCGACCCTGATGCTCCCCGAACTCGAGCTTTCCTTGGCGGACCTGATCGATTTCAAGAAAAGTTTACTAGAAGCTTCAGGCGACAAAGAGGGCATGAAAACGGCCGGACGCGAGGCGATCACCGCCTACCGCAAACTGCTGAAGCTCGGGCGGGATCCGGATTCGCGGGGGATTCATCTCGAACTCGCGGCCCTGCTCTGGAAAAACGGCGAAATCACGGAAGCGAAAGCCATCTATTCGAAGTTCACCCGGAAGTTTCCGGAAGAGTTCACCTTCCACCATGCCGCGGCCGGCATGCACTTCGAAATCAAGGAACTGAAAGAAGCGAGAACGGAAGCCGAGCTTGCCGTGAGGTATGCTTACGGCGATAATCTGATCCGATCGATGGAGCGACTGACAAAGATCATGGTGGCCGAAGGCGAGCGGGATTTCGCGATCAGCCGCGCGCGCTCGTTTCTGGAAAAAGTTAAAGTGGAGGAGTTTCCCGGAGTGCGGACTGCTCGTTACGTGGCCTCGTTCAAGAAAACCCTCGATGCGATCGAGAAAGGATCCCTGAAATGATCAACGAACTTCTGTCCTGGGTGAAGTCCTTGCATGATCCGGCCACTTTCCAAATGTGGCTCTCAACCGGCGGGATCGTCCTCGTCACGGCGATCATTTTTGCCGAGACCGGGCTTTTGGCGGGTTTCTTCCTTCCGGGTGATTCTCTTTTGATCACCGTGGGGGTGCTCAACAATCCGGCGAATCCGAATCACATTCCGGGTTCCTCCGTTCTCCACTATGCGATAGCCCTCACTCTGGCGGCCATCATCGGCGACCAGGTCGGGTACTGGCTCGGTCGCAAAGCGGGCGACATGGTTTTCTCGAGGCCGGATTCTTTCTTTTTCAAGAAGAAGCACTTGAACCGCGCCAAGGGGTTCTATGACCGCTACGGCATTGCTGCAATCATCGCTTGTCGCTTCATTCCGATTTTCAGGACCTTTGTTCCCTTTGTGGCCGGCGTGGCCAAGATGGATTATCCCCGGTTCCTCCGTTGGGACATCCTGGGCGGCTTCGTTTGGATCAACTCGCTTTTGACCGTGGGGTATTTTCTCGGTCAGACCGAACTGGCCAATCGTCTCGACAAGGTGATTGTGATCGTGATTTTCGTATCCGTGCTTCCGATTTTCATCGGAGCGGCAAAACGTGCCATTCAAGGAGGTCAGCATGAGCATTCATGAGTTCCAGGTGAAAAAAGCAGAGGGTGGGGAAATGTCCCTGTCCGAGTACAAGGGCAAGGTGTTGTTGGTCGTGAACACGGCAAGTGCCTGTGGCTTCACCCCCCAGTACGAGGGCCTCCAAAAGTTGAAAACCACCTTTGGCGATCGTGGCTTCGAGGTGCTCGGGTTCCCGTGCAACCAGTTCGGTGCCCAGGAGCCGGGCTCTGATTCGGAAATCCAAGGTTTTTGCTCTCGCAATTACGGTGTGACCTTTCCGGTGTTCTCGAAGATCGAGGTCAACGGAGAGGGGGCTCATCCCCTGTATCAGTGGCTGAAAAAGCAGGCACCGGGCATTCTCGGTACCGAGGCGATCAAGTGGAACTTCACCAAGTTCCTGGTCTCGAAAGACGGTGAAGTGCTGAAACGCTACGCTCCCCAGGACAAGCCTGAGTCGATCGCAGCCGAGATTGAAAAATTGATCTCCCAGTGAATCGGTTTAAAATGCGCCTTCCGAATTGAACTCACTGTCTGCGACTTTTTTGAGTTCAGGAAGTAGAGTGGTGCACAGGTCCGTCCTCTTTTTGAGACAGGTCTGTCGATCCGCCGGAGTTGATTCCTTTTGTTGTTTTCGGATCAGATCCATTTCGCCTTTTTTGAGTCCGGGTTTGTGGTCAAAGAGAACACCCCAGAGACCGCAGGTGCAGGTGGACTTGCAGGCCAAAGCCTGTTTCCGTTCTGCAGCGAATGAAGACCGTTTGCCGAGTGCTTTCAAGGAGTGTTCCCAAGCCGGACGGAGCGGGAGCATGAGGTGGCGCGCTTCTTCGGGTTTCAGGCCGCACCAGGTGCCTCCCTCGATGACGTGATTCAGTCCTTGCACGGCGATCTCGAGATCGGGGCTAGACCATTTTTTCCCACCGGCAAAAACTGCCTGACTCGAAAGCAGAAAACAAACCAAGAAAGAGATTGCACGCATGGCTTCAGTTTACCTGAAGAGGTTCATCGTGAGAAGATCGGAAACAGGAAAGGAATTCCTATGATGTCTCTTTCAGTCAGGTCTTTTGCACCCTGGATCACCTTGGCACTGGTTCTCTCGTCTTGCAGTACGGTTGGGCAGGCCCCGGTCCGTCGGCCAGCGAGCGGTGCAGGGACCCTCCAAAAATTCAGGGTGAACGAGCATCTGGTTCGGACCCAGTGGCAGCAGTTCAGAAATTGGTCGGGAATTCCATCAAGCGTCGGGGATGCCGAGCTTCAATCCACTTTGCTGAAGACACTGGTTCAGACCTACGCCAAAGCAGACGAGCTGGTAGTTGAGCTCGATCGACTTTTTGAATCCGGTGTGACGGTAGAACATTTGGTCCGGACTCGTCCGGGCGAGCGAAACCTTTATGCGGAATTCATGTCCCTTCGAGCTTTGAAGGAAAACATCGAGGAGGGAATCAAGCTAAGGTCCGAGGTCCAGTTCAATGAGGCACTCGATTCTGAATCCACCCGTGTCGTGGCACTCGATCAATTGGAGTCCCAGGCCAGGAAATTGATGGAGGAGCATCCGGAGCAGGAAGTTTTGATTGATCTTGCCTTGGAGGAGGTTCGCGAACACGCCCGGAGTCTCAAGACCGGTTATTTGGAGGGGCGATTTCCGGAGGAGGTTTCCTCCCGTTTTGATGTGAGCCGGATCCGCAAGGTCCGGAGGCAGATCCAGTCACACCCAGGTGAGTCGGTTCGGGCATTCGCCCCTCAGGATGGTGAGGCGGGAATCCATGTCGACCGCTTCATCAAAAAGGTCCAATCCCAAACCGCAGGTGAACTCTCGGCTCTGTTTGCCAAATCCGATCGTTTGCCCGCAACCGAAGGGATCAAGATCGAACCCTCCACTACATCGGCCGGAAACATCACCGGGGCCGGATTTCCCAAAGGTGTTTGGGCGTTGACTTATGATGACGGTCCCGCACGGACCACCGGAGCCGTTCTCGACAATCTCAAGAAGCATGACATCAAGGCTACTTTTTTCATGCTCTCTCAACAAATCGATTCATCGAAGAAATTCCCCGAGGTTGCAGCGAGAGAGATGAAAGAAGGGCATGATGTGGCGTCTCACTCTTACAGCCATCCTCAAGTCCCCAAACTCGCAGCATCCCAGCGCGCACGGGAGATCGGTGGGGCCGTCAAGGTGTTCGAGCAGGTTTTGGGAAAACGGCCCGATTTTTTCCGTCTACCCTACGGCGCCGGAGTCTCGGTGCCTTCCATTCGGACCGATATCGCCCAAGCTTGCATGGTGCACGCCTTCTGGAACGTCGACACCTTGGACTGGCACGACAAGGACCCCGAGTTGATTTATCAGCGGAGTGTGAAGCAGGTGGAGTCTCTCGGTCGGGGAATCATCCTGTTCCACGACATCCATTCGCAATCCGTTGTCGCGTCCGAGATGCTGATGCGCTACCTGAAAGAAAAGGGCGTCCGGATGGTCACTCTGTCCGAGGTGGTGAAGGAGATCAACGGTGGGAAGTCTTGGAGTTGCACTCCGGTCAAATGATCGTATCGCGGGCTTCCGAGGGTGAAGCGGCGGGGTAGTCGACATTGACGTGGAGTCCACGGCTTTCTTTGCGTCTGAGCGCCGACTCAACAATGAGTTCCGACACAGTCAGCAGATTCCTGAGCTCGATCAAATCCCGGCTCACATTGAATTTCCAGTAGTCTTCGTTCACCTCATGGCGGATCAGGGCCAGGCGTTCGCGTGCTCGAAGGAGTCTCCGGTCCGAGCGGACAATGCCCACGTAATTCCACATGAGGGTCCTGATCTCCCGCCAGGTGGCGGCAATGTCGATTTGTTCTTCCATGTCGACTGCCCGGCCCGACTCCCAGGCCGGAAGGGGGCGGAGTGAGCGGGGAGGGCGATGCGAGACCAGTGTGTCTCGGGCGTAGTCTGCTGCTCGTTTCGAAAACACAATGCCTTCGAGAAGCGAATTGGACGCGAGTCGGTTGGCACCATGCAATCCGGTGCAAGCCGTCTCACCGAGTGCGAGAAGACCTTCCACGGAAGTCCGCGCGTGTTCGTCGACGAGTACGCCTCCGCACATGTAATGGGCGGCAGGAACCACCGGAATCATTTCCTCTGGAGCTCGGATTCCGAACTTCTCGCACATGGAATGGATCTGGGGGAAGTGCTCAACGAAGTCCTCGCGTTTCATGTGTCGAACGTCGAGCCAGACATGCGGGGCTCCTGACCGTTTCAGTTCCTTGTCAATCGCCTGAGAGACCACATAGCGAGGGGCCAGAGAGCCCATCTCGTGGGTGTCTCGCATGAAGTCCCGACCCTCGAGGTTCCGGAGGATCGCACCTTCGCCGCGAAGGGCTTCGGTGATCAGGAAGTTTTTGGCACTGGGATGGTAGAGGCACGTCGGATGGAATTGCATGAACTCCATGTTCGCGATCCGGGCACCTGCCCGATGTGCCATGGCAATGCCATCTCCGGTCGCCACATCCGGATTCGAGGTGTAGAGGTAGACCTTTCCTGTTCCTCCGCTGGCGAGCACCGTCAGATCAGCTGCAATGGGTGAAATCTTGTGGGTTTCGGTATCGAGTGAGTACGCGCCGAGGCACCGTCCGAGCCCTTTCCCGGAGGACGTCGGAGAGAGCTTGCCCTCCATGATCAGGTCGACAGCCATCTGGTTTGGGAGGAGGGTGATGCCGGGAAGGCTCTTGACCTGATGAACAAGGGCTTCTTCGATGGCCAGTCCAGTAAAGTCATGCGCATGAAGGATGCGTCTCTGGTGATGGCCCCCTTCGATGTGGAGATCGTATTCGGCCGGGTGCTCGGCGTTCCGGGTGAATTCGACTCCCCAGTCGATCAGCTCCCGGACCCTGGCAGGGCCCTCTTCAACGCAAATATGGACAGCGGTCTCACGACAAAGACCGGCTCCGGCCTCGAGGGTGTCCTGTTTGTGCTTGGCAAATGAGTCTTCTTTCGCCCACACAGCAGCAATGCCGCCCTGGGCATAACGCGTATTGCCTTCGTCGAGGGTGGTTTTCGTCAATAAAATGACATCGCTAAATGAGGAGAAATGAATGGCGGCCGAAAGGCCGGCGATGCCGCTTCCGATGATCAGAACTTTGGGGCGATCAGTTGCCATATTGGTCCTCTGTGTTAAGCTCTTAAGCGGGGAGAGTTTATCATGAAATTTGTTCGCGTAGCGATCTTTTTGGCCGGGATGACAGGGCTCTTGATCGGTGGCTTGACCGGTGTGTCGAGCTTGAAGAACGACCAGGAGCAAGCCGAGATCCGGAGTCATGAGAACTTGAAGTCGCAAGGCTCGCTCCTCGTGGATCAGTTTTTCGGAGTGATCGAAAACGCCAAGACTACGGCTCTTCCTTATGTGACCCATCGGGCGGTTTTGAAGTTGAAGCAAGGCTCTCCGGAGGAGTTCGAATCATTTGCTTCACTTGACGCTTCAGCCACCGGGCAGGCCCCCGATTTGGCCTTAGAATTGCGGGTCCTGCAGGCACTCAAGAACCAGTTGTCGATGGGAGACTTGAGCTTGACCCGTCAAGCTCTTGGAACCTATGAGGTTTCAGAAGGCGGTTCTAAGGAGGGGATTTTCATAGCGACACCTGCGATCTCCATTCAACCGAACGGTTTAGAGGCCCCGATTGAGAAAGTGAACCTGGTCCTGATTGATCCGATCCGGGCCTTCTCAGGAATCCAAAAATTCGCCCAGGGCGAGCAAACTGCGTATTTGGTTCATAAAAACGGACGGGTGTTGAATCACACGATTTCGAGTTTTGTAGGGACCGACCTCAAGAAAACCGATGCTTTGAAAGAGGTGATTGAGAATCTTTTCCTCGGTGCGCAGACCGGCTCGGTCGAGTCCTACACCAGCACCGAAGGCAATCGAACCCGGGTGGCATTCGTTCGCGCGGGTGTCCTACCTTTCGCCTTTGCTGTCGAAGAAAAAGCGCCAGCCCCTGTTTTCACGGCTCCTTGGATCGAGGAACAAGCCGGTTCGGGTGCCGCTCGCAAGTCTCTCGGATTCGCACTCGTATTGGTCGCGATCGCATTGATCAGCTTCAGCGTGGTCAGTGCCTGGGCATCGCGTGAAGTCGAGAGGCAGATTTCCAATGCCCGCGAGAGTCGGCTTGAGAGTCGTCCCTTGCCAGCCGTGGCCCCGAGCCTGAGTCGAAACAAGATCGCACCAAGTGTGATGAGTCAGAAGGACCGTGCGGAACAGGCTGCAGAGAGCTTTGTCGAAAACCGGAAGAATCTGGAAACCGAAAAGTCATTGGCGATCGAGGGAGCGCAGAACATCCTGCCCGAGCGGGACTCGGTCAATGAGTTCCTGACCAGGATCCCGTCTTTCCCGACACTGGAAGGGATCGAGAAGGAGTTGGTCACTTTGTGCGCCGAGCTCACTGACAGCCCGGTTCTTTATTTCCGTTATCAGCGTCGCAATCAGAACCTGGGACTTGCGGCTGTCGCGGGTGAAGTCCGAATTCCGAATCACTCCCAGATGCAGGCTTATGTCCGGAAGGACATCGAGCTTCAGGTGGAGCAACTCTCGGAAAGCGGAAGAATCGCTTCGTTGAACAACTACGGGCCGATGAGCAAGCTGATGCTCGGGCAATTGAATGTGGCTCATTTTGAGGCATGGGGAGTCACCTCGAGTCCTGAGGTGAGCGGCCAATCGAAAATGACTGGGGTGCTGGTGGTCCTCCAAGCCGGGATGAAGAGCGCTCAAGTCCGACCGTCTTTGGCGCGTGTCCTGGCCGAGGCGGGGAATGTGCTTTACGCCCGCTCGAACAAACTCGAATCCCGGGCGACCCGTAACACCCGTTCAGTGATCGGGATGGACCTCGAATCCGGCCTCTCATGATCGCTCGGGCCGAGGTCACCGTATCCAGCAGTGCCCTGCGGAACAATTTCAGGATCCTGAAGAAAAAGGTTCCGGGTCTCCGTTTGATCCCGATGATCAAGGCGGATGCCTACGGGCACGGTGCGGCGCTGGCTGCGCGGACCCTTTTGCGAGAGAAGGGCCTGCATGCCTTTGGTGTCGCAAGTTTCCGTGAGGCAGTCGAGTTACGATTGTCTCTCGGGGATTCCCGTGTGCCGGTAATCGTTTTTTCGGATTCAGCCCCCTGGACACCTGAACATTCTTCCCTGTGTGTCCGTTACCGTCTTCAACCGGTCCTGAGTGAGATCGAGAGTCTGCTCCGCTTTCAGAGCCTGAAGGAATCCAGGAAGGTTCCGTATCATGTGGAATTGAACACGGGGATGAACCGCCTGGGGATTCCGCTCGATTCCTTCGGTTGCGTCATGCTTCCTCCCGAGTCCGTTTTCACCCATCTTGCCGATGCGGACAGCCCCGGTTCCTCCCTGACCCGGAAGCAGTTGAAGCAGTTCGAATCCGTATTGCCGGGGATCCGGACCCGCTTTCCATCCGCCTTGCTTCATTTTGCCAACAGTTCGGCCATCTGGAATCACCGCGATTTCCCTTTGATGAGAGAATTGATGAGGGAGATGGATCTGGCCCGGCCCGGCTTGTCCCTCTACGGGATCCGTCCCTTCAAAAAAGCGCGTGAAGACGGCCTCAAACGGGTGATGCGGTTTTCTTCCAGAGTGTTGAACCGGATCCATCTCGAGCGCGGCGACCGTGTCGGTTACGGTGGAACCTATGTGTGTAAAGCCCGGAACGGAGAATGGGTCGGTGTGTTCGGAGCCGGCTATGCCGACGGGGTGTTCCGATCCTTATCGAATCAGGGAATCGCAGTTCACGGACGTAAAAAACTTCCTTTCATCGGGCGGGTGAGTATGGACCTTTCAGCAGTCCGGATCCCGTCGAATGTCCGGGTCGGAGATGAACTGGTCTTGTGGGGAGACGAGGTGGATCCCTACGAGCAGGCCGAGGCCGCGGGGACCATTCCCTATGAGATCACTACCCGGATCGGATCACGCGTGGAGAGGTCAGATGTCTGAGGAAAACGCAATCGAGTTGATCGGAGTACACAAGGCTTTCCGTGACGGTCGGGATCAGATCCTGCGTGGGATCGACATCCAATTTCCGAAAGGAAAACTGACCTACATTCTTGGACCATCGGGGACTGGGAAATCCGTCACCCTGAAACACATTCTCGGATTGCTCGACCCGGATCAAGGAGAAGTCCGGGTGCTCGGGAAGAATCTTGCCGTACTTTCAACAGTGGAGAAAATCCGTTTCCGCGAGAAATTCGGTATGGTTTTCCAGAATTCCGCGCTTTTCGATGACATGACTGTTTTCGAGAATGTGGCGTTTCCCCTCAGGGAACACACCGACTTCGACGAGGCCCGGATCGAGCAGGAAGTGGTTTCGGTGCTGCGTTCTCTCGGGATGAACGGGCCCTATGACAAGTATCCGAATGAGATTTCAGGGGGCATGAGGAAACGTGTTGGGATCGCACGTGCCATTATCCGGAAACCCGAAATTCTTTTGTATGACGAGCCTACGACTGGTCTTGATCCCTACACCCGGATCACAGTCGACGAACTGATTGAAAAAATAAAAAGTGAGTTCCGTCTCACGTCCGTGGTGATTTCGCATGACATCCCGTCCGCCTTACGTCTAGCCGATCAGATTATTTTCTTGGACCAGGGCAAAGTCGCATTCAGAGGATTGCCCCATGAGTTCGTGAAGTCCGATCATGCGGCCATCCGGAGATTTCTTGATGCAGATCTCGTGTCGTTCCAATCGCTCAGTCTTGCTCAAAAAGGAGAGTCCACGTGAAGAACTGGTTGATCCGTCATCCCAATTTGAGTTTCGAGCGACCCGTATCGGAGGTGGATTTGATCCGCATGATCGAGACGGGTAAGCTCGGTCCGAGAGACGAGATCTGTAAATCGGGATGCTACTGGTTCCACCTTCAAGATGCCCAGGAGGTTAGGAAGTTCCTTCATAACGTGAAGCTCGAGGCCATTCTCCCCAAGATGTCCGAACGCACGTCCACCAGTCTGGTGACGGATACCCGTGCAAAAGGGGTGGATCTGAGGAGTGAGGGCCAACTTCGGCCTGATTCACCGCCTCCTGTTCATGCCCAGCTCGAGTGGCCGGAGGCAAATCATGAAGACGAGTCTCACGATGACTCCATTGAGGAGTCCTCGCTTCAGTCGAGGGTCCTGTTTGTCGGGGTCATTCTGATTATTTTTTTCGGAACCCTTTACCTGCTTTGGTCGGGTTCGCGTTAGGGGCTGATCCTACGAAGAAGATATCGGTGAGCCAAACAGTACCGGATGCAGGTTCTCCGAGTTCTTGGCTGAGTCTTTGATTGAACTTTTCAAGTACGAGTTGTTTGTTTCCAAGCAATTCCTGGCGCCACACGGACTGAGTCACCGCCACAGTGAGAATGGTTCCACGGATTTGAACTGCGCGCGCATGACGCGCGATCGGCATTCCTATCGCAGGTTCCCAAAGCTCGAGGATGCGTGCTTCGTGCATCCCGCTCTTCAGTCCGCTGTTGGATTCGAGGATGCTTTTCAGAATGCGACTCAACAGATCCATGGCTGCTTCATTCTTGGCAAAAGGAGAGGATTTTGTCAAAATCTCACTCATGTGGATTGCATCTCAAATCTCCCTGCTTCTAGGGCTTGCAGGGCTTCTTGGCTCTTGCGGTTACACCCTTCGGGGAAATACGCGGGAGTTCTTCAATCAGAACGGAATCAGGAGCCTGTATGTTGCTCCAGTGAAAAACCAGTCATACAAGCCCGGAGTCGAGATCGTCATCTACAATGCCCTACGGAAGCGGATCGCTCAGGGTGGATACGTGAGGATCGTGGATCAGCCCGGACAAGCGGATGCTGAAATTGAGGCGAAGGTGCTCGATGCCAGTTACGCACCATCGGGGATCACCACTGCAGATCAGATCGCCCCGGTCCAGACCGGACCGTCCAATGTGCAGATCGCCTCGGCCTATTCCGTCAACCTCCGTGTGGCTTTCGAACTTTTCCAATCTGGTTCCCGGAAACGGCTTTGGGGCGACACCGTTGTGAGGCAGAAGACGTTCACAGCTTCGACCTACCTGGGAGCCCTCGGCTCGACATCCGCTCTGATCAACGAGGGTGACTTCGAGCGCTCTGTTGGAGAACTTGCGGTAAGTCTTGTAACCGACGCCGAAGAGTCGATGAACTCGGTGTTCTGATTCCTGCTTCGGGATCAGCCTGACATGAGCTCGTCTGCGATTTCGCCGAGCATTTGGCGGGCGATGATCACGCGAAGGATCTCGTTCGTCCCGGCTCCGATCTCGATGAGTTTTGCATCGCGCATTTGGCGTTCCACCGGGAACTCACGGGTGTAACCGTAGCCACCCAGGATTTGGATCGCATCCAATCCCACTTGTGTCGCCATTTGTGCCGACTGGAGCTTGGCCTTGGCCGCCATCATGGAGGCGTCCTTGCCGGTCATGAGTCCCATGTCCCAGGTCTTGGCCGCCTGGTAGGTCAGGGCACGGCAGGCCTCGTACCAGGCCGATGCCTCGGTGAGACGCTCTTGCACCTGTTGGAACGCGCCGATGTGCTTGTTGAACTGTTTGCGTTCTTTGGCGTACTGGGTGGCGACTTCGATGCAGTTCCGGGCGATCCCCAGCGAAATCCCGGCGATCGTGATCCGTTCGATGTCAAGATTGCGCATCATCGCCTTTACGCTCGAACCTTCGGTCCCGACACGATTGGCTTCGGGCACTTTCACGTCGGTGAACCAGAGCTCGCCGGTCGGTGAGGCACGCATTCCCATTTTCTTGAATTTCTTGCCGGTCGAGAATCCCTGCATTTCCTTTTCAACGATGAAGGTCGACACGTCCTTCTTGCCCGGGCCAGTCTTGGCATAGATGTAGAACACGTCACCATTGGGACCATTGGTGATCCAGGTCTTCGATCCATTGATTTTGTAGGTCCCATCGGCCTGCTTTTCGGCCTTGGTCAGCATTCCGAGAGCGTCGGATCCTGAACCAGGTTCGCTCATCCCCATGCCGCCGATGTGCTCACCTGAAATGAGTTTCGGGAGGTACTTTTGCTTTTGTTCTTTGGAAGCGTTTGTCCCGATCTGGTTGACGCACAGGATGGAGTGAGCCAGATAGGAGAGAGTGGTCGAGGCATCCACGGCCGCCATTTCTTCCATGGCCAGTGTTGCGGCCACCGCACCCATTCCGGCCCCGCCGTCTTCTTCTGCGACGGTGATGCCCAGGAGGCCCATCTCACCGAGTTTCTTGAAACCCTCGAGGTTGAAGCTCTCAATCTCGTCGAGGTGCTCGATCTTCGGAGCAAGTTGCTCGCGCGCGAAAGCGCGGACGGATTCAGCCAACATTTTCTCTTCTTCAGTGAAAAACCAGATCGACATAGTGGGTCCGAGTATAGGGAGTTTCGGGGTCCGGTTCAATCCTGATCTGAAGGCAAAGCCCCTTCCCGGATCAGCTTTTCCCGCTTCTGACGATTTTGGGAGGAATCCCGATCGAGCGATCCGAAGTAGCCTTCAATCCTCCCAGAGGAGTGGATCACCCGATGGCAGGGAACCTCCTCGCTGGGAAAGGGATTGCGCTTCAGCGCCTGTCCGACCGCGCGGGAGGCACCCGGTTTTCCAAGTCGCCGGGCAATTTCTCCGTAAGTCAGGGTCTGTCCGGCCGGGATTTGCGCTACCAGCGCGTAAACGGACCTTTGAAAAGGTGTGATTCGGGGCTTTTCCACGGATTGAGTTTACATCGAATCGGGCGGGAGTTAAAGATTGACTTTTTTGATCAGGCACGGTACTCTTCCGCGCACTTATGCTGATCTTCCAGTCTCTCACCAAATCCGACCTGGCCGATGCCCTCCTTCCGCTCAGCACCGCAAAAGAGGAGCGTGACCTCCGGACGCTGACCGATGAGTCGGAACGCGAGGCCCTTCTGTTGAAGATCGGGAAGAAAAAGCGCAAGCAGGCCGAGATGCGGGCCAAGCAACTGTTTCATTGGGTGTACCAGCGCTATGTGACCGACTACGACCAGATGACGGATATCGCGAAGGAGATCCGTGCCTGGTTGAAAGACAATGTGAAGATCTTCCGTCTCGAGGAGTCTTACTCCAAACAGTCCGAAGACGGCACCTACAAGTTTTTGTGGAAACTGAACGACACGAAGACGATCGAGTCGGTGATCATCCCGGCCGCACTGAAAGAAAAAGTGGGCGAGGAGGTGATGTCCACCCTCGAAGACGGCAAGCGATACTCAGGGATCGAAGTCGAGAAGGCGGGACTCGATCGTGAACTCGATACCGATTCCTGGGCCCGTCTGACGGCGTGCATCTCGTCACAGGTCGGGTGTGCGATGGCCTGCAAATTCTGTCTGACCGGCGTTCAGGGCCTCGATCGATCTTTGGAAGTGCATGAAGTCGTGACCCAGGTACATGAGCTTCGGATGCGCGCCCCCATCACCAATATTGTCTTCATGGGTATGGGTGAACCGCTTCACAATGTGAAGAACATTGCAAAGGCCTGCCAAATCCTCCTGGATGAGGACGGAATGAATTTTTCCAAGCGGAAGGTGACGGTTTCTACTTCAGGTCTGGTCCCGGCTATCGCCGAACTGTACGAGCAGACGGATGTGTCGCTCGCGATCTCATTGAACGCCTCCACCGACGAGCAGCGCTCCCAGATCATGCCGGTGAACAAACGCTGGCCGATCGCTGAACTCCTCGCCGCATGCCGGAAAGTGCCTCTCGGAGGCCATCGTCGGATCACTTTTGAATATGTCATGCTCCGGGATTTCAATGACACCCTCGAGGATGCCAAGCGTGTGGCCCAGATGCTTCGCGGGATCCCCTCGAAGGTGAATTTGATTCCGTTCAACGAGCACTCGGGCGCCGACTTCAAACGCCCTAAGGACGACACCGTACTCAAGTTCCAGCGCTACCTGCTGTCGCAGGGGTATACGACCACCGTGCGGATCTCGAGGGGAAGGGATATCCTGGCGGCGTGTGGGCAGTTGCGGTCGTTGTTTGGGACGGCTCGGGGCACGGAGAAGCATCGCGACGCCCCCCAACTGGCCCCTTAGACTTCGCCTTAAGTCCGGGCTCATGGCCGGATCAAGACCGTATTGTGGTACCTCAGGTAAATTGACAGATGATCGATCAGTCCTTCAGGCTTCTTGGTCGTGCACCAGGTGCGTCTGAAGAGGCGGTTGAGATTCGCCCTTAGCATCGCGCAGGTGTGATTGAGCGCAAAAAGCGGATCAAAGACGAGTTTCTTCAATTCTCCCTGCCCCGTGATCGCCCCCCGAGCACCGGGATGGGTGATGTGACCGACATTCTTTAGGTGCCTCTTGATGAATTTCGGGTAGTGAGGATTTTGATCAGACTCAAGGATGGATCCGGCATGAACCAAGGGATTAAGTGTTCTAAACAGGAGATCCCACCCCTTTGGGCGCTCGTCTTTACGATATCCGTATTTGCGTCTTGAAATCTCGGCCAGTCTTCCGCTGGCAGGCATCCTGGAAACCTGAAATCCCAATATTTCTCGAGTTTTCT
Source organism: Pseudomonadota bacterium (assembly GCA_027491115.1). GTDB lineage: Bacteria > Bdellovibrionota > UBA1018 > UBA1018 > CAIMNF01 > CAIMNF01. Next base: position 92,695 of record JAIXWV010000041.1, on the reverse strand, counting down.
TGTTCACAGCTAGAGTCACGCTCAGGGGTTTGCACTTGGTGTGTTCAAAGGTTTCCAGGTCATCAAATTGAATTTCAGAGATTGGGGATTGAGCGAGCTCATTCAATCGAAGTCTATGTTCAGCCCTCGCGCGCGCGGCCATGATCCGGAATTTGCGGGCGATGGTCTTTGGATTCACCTGAAGGAGGCGTGCCATCCGCCGCTGACTCACTCCCGACGAGAACAACTGCACAACCACATGATTTAGGTCGCGCTTCTTCTGTCGAAAGTCGGGAGAGAGTGTGCCAGACGAGAAGTGTCGACCGCAGTTTTTGCAAAGGTACTTCGTGATGAAGCGTCTGTCCCGGGAACGGTAATAGGAGCCTTTCCGGATGATGAGTCTGGATCTAGGACTCAAACAGCCACTAGAATTCAGGAGGGAGGGCTCACGATTGCAGTTGGGGTTCGGACAGCATCTTTTCATGGCCCGAGTAAAGGCAAGTAAAAGGCCAATGAACGCAGTGGCTTAAATTCTGAGACGGGACCGGAAAGTGAATGGTAAGGGAGCAGTTAGTAGAGACTGGAGCAAGACCGGTAGCAGGAGCTCCGCGAAAAATCCACATTCGCAATCTGCTTCATCCCGATCCTAATTCCCGCCTTGTCCGCTTCAATGTCTTTCCAGTCGGGGGTTCCGAAACCAAGAGCATCGTAGACCTCTTTCAGGATACCGACGCTCATCGAGTCGCCCGGCCCACAATACAGGGTCATGACGCACGAAAGGGCACAGTGCTTGTATTTGTCCGGTTTGGCGGTGTCGGTTTCGACTTCACTTTTGTAGGCTTTCCCCACGATCAGTCCACAAACAGGGAAGGCCGCCGATGCCTCCTCCGCCCGGTCTTCCGCCCACGCTCCGGACGGCGCTGCCAGGGTCAGGGACACAAAAATCAAGAATCCAATCCAAGACCTCATCGCGCCCGATTGTGTACGGATTAATACATAAAGTCAATGAAAATAATCAAGTACTCAGAGCGGGGCGAATTTGGCCGTGAAATGCCTGAGAAAGGGTGGGGCTTCGACGATCTTGAATCCCCGGAGGCTGGCTGCCTTCGCCTTCAGTTCCTCAAAGCCCTCTAGGATGTAGTCAAAGTGACTTTGAGTGTAGACCCTTCTCGGGAAAGCCAGACGAACCAGTTCCATGGGGGCTGCCTCTTTGAACATCACCGAGCCGATTTCACAGCTCCGGATCCCGTCTTGCAGATAGAGTTCTACCGCGAGGGCCTGACCCGGGAATTCCGACTTCGGTATCTGAGGCAAGAATTTGGCCGCGTCGATGTAGATGGCATGTCCCCCGACCGGACGGACGATCGGGATTCCGAGTTCGGTCAGTCTCCGACCCATGTAATTCGAGGTGGCGATTCGATAGCGGAGATAGTCTTCCTCAAGCACTTCATCGAGTCCCACTGTCAGGGCTTCGAGGTCCCTTGCTGCGAGTCCGCCATAAGTGGGGAACCCCTCGGTCAGGATGAGCTGATTCCGTAAATCCTGCACCCAGGCCTCGTGCTTCAGGGCGATGAAGCCCCCGATGTTCACAAGTCCGTCTTTCTTGGCACTCATCATGCAGCCATCTGCGAGGTCGAAGATTTCTCGGACAATCTTCCGGATGGAATCACTTCCACGACCGGGTTCCCGACTTTTGATGAACCAGGCATTCTCTGCAAACCTGCAGGCGTCGAGGATGAAGGGGATTCCGTACTTGTGGTAGATCCGGGCCGCGTCCCGGATGTTTTCGAGGCTGACGGGTTGACCCCCTCCGGTGTTGTTCGTGATGGTCAGCATTCCGAGCGGGATCTTGTCTTGGAATTCCTTGCAAAACGACTCGAGGCGGTCGAGGTCGATATTACCCTTGAAGGGGTGCTCGAGTTCCGGGATCTTTCCTTCCGGAATGACGAGATCGACCGCTTGGGCGCCCATGTACTCGATGTTGGCGCGGGTGGTGTCGAAGTGGTTGTTGGAAGGGACCTTCATCCCGGGTTTGAGGAGGATGCCGAACAGGAGCTTCTCTGCGGCCCGGCCCTGGTGAGTGGGGATCACATGCGGGTAGCCCGTGATTTCTGTCACTTTTTCACGGAATCGATGGAAGCTCCTCGACCCGGCGTAGCTCTCGTCGGAAACCATCATGGCCGCCCATTGGGCGGCACTCATGGCGGTGGTTCCCGAGTCGGTCAGGAAATCGAAGGTCACATGTTCCGAGCGGACCAGGAATAGGTTGTAGTGCGCGTCCCTCAGTACGGTTTCACGCCGGGGGCGGTCCAATTGGACGAGGGGCTCGGTGACCCTGATCTTGAACGGTTCGATGATGGTCTTTCTCATTCTCGGACTCCTCGGATCAGAACATGTACTTCTTGTTGGCGATGTTGACGAGAATCGCCACTCCGCTCATGGCAGTGAGCAAAGCGGATCCTCCATAGCTCAGGAAGGGTAGGGGAACGCCCACGATCGGCAGCATGCCCATGACCATCCCCATGTTCACGAACACGTGCCAGAAGAAAATCGAGACGATTCCGAAAGCCAGGAGTGAGGCGAACTTATCATTCGACTGGTAGGCGACGGACAGCCCGCTCATGATGAACAGCCCGTAGAGCAGCAGGAGCACCGAACAGCCGATGAAGCCCCATTCCTCGCTAAAGACGGAAAAAATGAAGTCGGTGTGGTGCTCGGGAAGGAAGTTCAGGTGCGCTTGAGTGCCCTTTTTGAAGCCCTTACCCCAGAGTTGCCCGGAGCCAACCGCGATCATGGACTGGATGGAGTTGTATCCAGCACCTTTTGGATCACTCATCGGATCGATGAAAGTGATGATCCGCTGGCGTTGGTAGGGTTTCAACCCGTAGTTGTACACGACAGGAAGCGAAATCGCCGCCACCACCGACAGCAGAAGGAGGATCTTGGGTTGGATCTTCAGGAAGAGGAGCATCGAGCCGTAGACGAGCAGGATGATCATCGCGGTACCCAGGTCCGGTTGAACGATAATGAACGACACCGGAATGACAACGAACAGGCTCGGAACGATCAAATCGGTGAGCTTCATGCCCTGGGTTGTGTTCTTGTTTTCGAAATACTTGGCCAGGAAGATCACCATCGAAAGCTTCATCAACTCCGAAGGCTGGAGACTGAATCCTCCGAGGTTGATCCATCGTTTGGCCCCGAGGGAGGACTTCCCGAAAGCGAGCACCGCGATCAAGAGTCCCATGTTCCCGATATAGATCAGGTAAGCCAGCCGGGAGAGAAAACTATAGTGGGGGAACTGGAGAATCAGCGTCACCACCGTACCGAGACCGATTGACACAGCCTGGTTCTTCCAAAGCCCGAGAGACTTGTCTTCGACCCCGGTGGCACTCAGGAGGTTCATCATTCCAACCGAAAGGATCACGATCTCGAGGATCAGTGGAATCCACTTCAGCCACTTGAACTCTTCTTCATAGGACGAGGTCCGGTTCGGATCGAAGGTCTGGTCGAGATTGGTCTCCATCGAGGTGTAGGTCATCGCTCATTCCCCTTGATTCATCTTGGCCCGTTTCGCCTTCTCACGTTCCATCTGCTTGCGATCCTGGATGGCACGATCGCTGTAGAGGTCCGGATAGTACTTCTGAAGATAGGTCTTGACCACTTCGCGTGCGATCGGAGCGGCTCCGTGCGATCCGGAACAGGCGTGTTCCGCCACTACCGCCACGACAATGGACGGATTCTGGATCGGAGCGTACCCGACGAATACGCCGTGGTGCCGCTGGGCGTACCGGAGGTTCTCGCACTTCTGGTAGATCTTGTCGGCCTTCTGGGTGACGACCTGGACGGTTCCGGTTTTCCCTGCGAACTCCATTCCCGGAATGTGCTGGGAGTAAGCAGTACCTCCAGGCATGTTCACCACACCCCAGAGTCCGTCTGTGACCAGTTTGAGGGTCTCGGGCTTGAGCTTGGTTTTGTCGAGCACCTGGGTGGTGAACTCTTTCAGGGTCTTGCCTTCCTCGCTCTGGATGCTCCGGACCACATGGGGCTTGAAGAGCGTCCCGCCGTTCACCAGTGCCGCATAGGCGTTGGCCAGCTGAATGGTGGTGGTGAGGACGAAGCTTTGACCGATGGCCACGTACAGGGTCTCACCCGGCGACCAGGGGACGTTGAAACGCTTCTGTTTCCAGGCTTCGGTCGGAATCAGCCCGGGGACTTCCCGTCCGAGCTCGATCCCGGTCTTTCTTCCGAGACCCAGGTGCATGGCGTACTTGGCGATGTCGTCCACGGACTTCAGTTTCTGGGCCACCCGGTAAAAGAACACGTCGCAAGAGTGGGTGAGAGCCGAAACGACGTTTACACTGCCATGCCCCTCTTTTTTCCAGCAGTGGACCTTCCGGCTACCGAGACTGATGGAACCGCCACAGTTGAAGGTCGTGTCCTGGTCGATCACGCCCTCTTCCAGTGCAGCAATGGCCGTGATGGTTTTGAAAGTCGAACCGGGCGAATAGTGGTCCTGGATCGTCTTGTCGCGGAGCGGGTGGTTGTCGTCCGCGATGAGCTTGGCCCAGAGGTCCTGTTCGATCCCGCGGGAAAAATCTGCCGGATCGAAAGAAGGGCGTGAAACCATTGCGAGCACTTCACCGTTCCTCGGGTCCAGGGCGATCAACCCTCCGTTCTTCTCGCCGAAGCCGCGGACTGCAGCCATCTGGAGGTCCTGATCGACAGAAAGCACCAGGTTCTTGCCCGGGATGAACGGCTCCTCACGAGCCTGGGCGAGAACACGGTCCTTGCGTTTCGAGGGTTCGATGCTCCTTCCGAGAGCGTCCACTTCGACCAGTTCGGATCCGTCCACCCCCCGGAGTTGATCTTCGAACTCCTTTTCGAGACCGCTTTTTCCGACATAATCGTCGAGCTGGTACTTCCGGCTGGCGGACTTGTTGAGCACGGGAAGTTCGGGTTGGCTGACCTTACTGATATAGCCGTAAAGGTTCGAACCGACGTCATGAGACAGGTTCGAGCGGGAGATCGCCATCTCCACTTCCACGCCGGGCATGTCGATTTTCCAGGTTTCCAGCTCGGCGACTTCGTCACGGGTGAGATTGTCCTTGATCACCACCGGCATGAACGCAGCTTGGGACCTGGATTTCTGGAGACGCTTTTCGATCTCGACGACAGGAAGATGAATCAGTGACGAAAGCTTCGAGAGGACTTCTTTCTGTCGTCCGGACTCGTTCAGGTACTGGGGTGTGATCAGAACGTTGAACGCAGGCCGGTTGTCGACGAGCAGTTTCCCGTGTCGGTCGAACACCATACCCCGCGGAGCCGGGATCTTCACGCGCTTGATCCGGTTTTCCTCGGCATACTGCCGCATTTGATCTCCGTTGAACACCTGGAGGTACACCATCCGGGAAAGCAGGACCCCGAGGCCGATGAAAAGAATCCCATAAACGAAACGGAATCTCTCCTGAAGAAATCTGATCTGTTCTTCGTTTCCGATGAATGCCATGTCAGATCGGCTCCTCGTCCAAGTGGAAATCGCGTTCGTAGCGATATTCGGCGTCCGGACTCTTCAGGGTCCGGTAGTCGAAAGTGTGGAGGAACCTGAACACGAAGGGAATGAGCAAGCCGTGTGCGATTGAAGTCGGCGCCAAGAGCTGCAAGGTGTGGAACCATTGGTTGTCGGCTTTGTCGAGCAGGAACAGGACCAGAAGGATCATGAGCTGGGTCATGAGTGCTGCACCAATTCCCACTACAACCAGAGATCTTTTGTTGAGCACTTGGAAGTTCCGGTAGAGGAATCGAGCGGTCAGGAACAGTGCCATATAGGTGCAGAGAAAAAGCCCGGCGGGTGCGGCTGACTTGATCTCGACCAGATGCCCGAACACCAGAGTCAAGAGCCCTCCTTCCAGGAACTCCCGTTTCATCGCCGCCCAGAGAACCAGGAACAGGATGATGTCGGGCTGGAAGAAAGCGAGCGAAGGGTTATTGAACAAAGTTCCTTGAAGCGCCAGTGAGACCAGTGCAAACAGGATCATTCCCGGCAAGTTCAGGAGCTTCAGCATCCTGGCCTTCATGGACGGGACTTTCCTTTCGGCGTCGGAGTGGCTTTCGGGGCGGCTTCGATCTTGGCACCATCGATGAGCTCGACATGAGCGGGAGCAGCATCGGTTTTCGTGACCACGAGGACCTCTTCGAGCTTTGAAAAATCGACCGAAGGTTTGACTTCAACCTTCTGGGTGATGCCGAACGATTTCCGAGTCACCTTGATGATCGTCCCGACCGGCACGCCTTTTGGGAAATTACCACCAAGACCGCTCGACAAAAGGAGGTCACCAGGCTGGATGTCATCGACCCTGAGGGCGAACTTGAGCTGACAGAGGGAGTCGGTGAGTCCTTCCACGATGCCTCGTGCCCGGGATCGCATGATGTAAGCGTCGATCGCAGAGAGAGGATCGAGGAGGGTCACCACGTCCGCGGTGTGCTCGTCCACCCGGAGGATTCGACCGACGACACCTTCTGCGTTCATGACCGCCATGTTCGGCTGAATGCCGCTGTCCTTGCCCCGGTTGATCCGGATAGCCCGGAATTCCGCCGATACGTCTTTCGCGATCATCCGTGCCATCACCGTCTCGATCTTGAAACTCTCTTTGAACTGGAAGAGTGAACGCAGTCGGATGTTTTCCTGTTCGAGCTCCCTCAAGTTCAGGATGGTATTCACGAGCTTGCGGTTTTCCTGAACCATGGATTCGTTCTCTTTACGGGTCTTCCACAGAGCGATGTAGTTTTCGTAGAATGTGACCATGGAGTCGAGCGTCCAGTGGATCGCAATCTCGAATGGGGTGGTGATCGCAAGAGCGATCCGGTCGTAGGGACGGTACTCACGCGGCGTCCGGTTTGTGCTGTCGATCGAGAGAACCGGAATCAGCAAAAACAGGAGTAATATCAAGTAAAATCGATATTGCTTAATGAGCTTTAGCATTGCAAATATCCTATCTTGTGTTTCAATGGGGTGCAAAAGGATAAATTCATGATCAGTGCGATGCGAAGCAAGTTCGGACCTGCCATCATTTTCGGTGTGATGGGCGTGATTGTGGTGGTGTTTGTGTTCTCGGGAATCTTCACCCGAAGTTCCCTTTCAGGTGGTCCAGGTGTAGCGGGAGAGGTGAACGGAGAGACCATCACTTATTCCGAGTTTTCTCGTGCACTGAATCAGCGGGTCGAAATGCTAAAGGGCATGTTAGGCGGGAAGATTACCGAAGAGCAGATCGCCCAGTTCCGGATTTCTGAAGCGGTGTTTCAGGATCTGGCCCAGCGCAAGGTGATGGTTCAGATGGCAAAAAAAGAAGGTTTCATGCCTTCTCCCGAGCAGATCCGTGAGCAGATTTTGAAAATGGACGCGTTCAAGAAGGACGGCCGTTTTGACAAAATGCAGTACAAGGCGGTGCTTGCGGCGAACCAGTATACCGATGTCCGTTTCGAGGAACTGGTGGCCCAGGACATCATGGAGCAGAATTTCCGTGAGTTTCTCGGTCAGCTCGCCCATGTTTCCGAGCGCGAGGTCGAAAGTGAAATTGCCAGGATGAAGACTCGTGCCAAGTTGAAGTATGTTTATCTCGACAATGAGTCGGTGAGAAAGCTGCTTCCCAAGAGCCTGAAGCCAGAAGAGCAGGGAAAGGCCTTGAATTCGAAAGTCGCTGAGCTCACCAAAGAAATCGTTCCAGCATTAACCAAGAGTGCGGATGGGAAGATCAAGGACCTTCTCAAGGATGTGAAGATCCAAGCCAAAACCTCGGATTGGTTGAGCCGTGAGGCGAATGTCATTCCAGGAGTAGGATCGGTCCGCTCGATCGAGGACCAGCTCCTGAACCTGAAAAAAGAGGACGGGGTTCGTGATTTCTCGCTCCCCGCCGGTACGTTCTTCGCCCTGTCTGTTGCCTCTGAGTCGTTCGATCGCTCGAAGCTCACCGAAAAGGATCGGGCAGAGACTTTGAAGAAACTCCAAAGTCAGCGTCAGCAGGCGGTGATGAGTGAGTTTCTCCGTTCCTTCATGAAGAACGCTAAAGTTACCCGGAACGACTCTGTGGTCGTGGAGGGCAAGGGGTCTTCCGTTCCCCTCACTGCCGATCTCGGTCAGTGATTTCTTTCAGGGTTCCGGTAAACCGGAGCCTCTGTTCGAAGGGGATCCCGTGTCCGCAATCCTCCCACTCCTCGAATCGAAGGAGGGGGTGGGCGTATTCGGCCTTTTGGGTCTCGTAATCGGGTTTGAGCCAGACTTTCGATCGTGCCCCTCTCAAGAAGAGGCAGGGGATGCCGTTTTCGAGGGTTTGTCGGAGCCAATCACCGATCGGGGCTTCGTGCGCCTGGTGGATGGTCCGGATCAGGGCGTCGTGGTCGAACGGGAACTCCCAATGTTCCGGTGGGCCCGCCCGGAGCTGAGCCACGGCTGAGAGGTACTGGGCGATGGCCGGGTCCGGACATTGGCTGAACAGGTGCTCCCGCAGGGTGGTCCGGTCTGGGAAGCTCTGGGGAAGGCTTGAAATGAACGACGCCAGGGGGGCTCCAATGCCTCCACCCCAGGCGGAGCTGATGCCGATATCCACTGCGAGAAGACTTTTCACCCTCTTTGGGGCCAGGGAGCAGAGGGCGAGGGCAGACCGGACCCCCATGGAATGTCCCACCAAGTTGACCTGTGGCAGGGATTCCCGGTCGAGGAACTCCAGTAAATCCTGAGCATAATCGAGAGCATGGAAGTGTTCCCGTTGGTCATCGGGAACTGGGCGGCTTTGTCCGTGACCCCGCTGATCGGGGGCGTAGCACGGGACCTCTTCCTCCAGAGCCGCGGCGATCGGCCTCCAAATACGTCCGGTCCCTCCGAGCCCGTGCAAGAACAGGAAGGGGGTCTTCGGAGAGGGGGCGATCCCTCGGTACCACTTAAAAAAGTTCAGGAGCATATTGACCCATGGTTCTATTCCGTCTAGTGTCGCCCTGCAACTTAAACCGGGGAATCGGGAGCCCAGCTTGGACAATCTGTTTCAAAATCTCAACCCTGAAAACCAGCCAAAGGCGGACTCCCTGTTCTCTACCGTCGGGCTTGAAGGGCTTTCTTCCAAGGAACTCATTCGTCGCGGGAATCTCCGTGTAGAAAAATGTGAGTTACGGGACGCGGGATCTTATTTCGCACTGGCGCTGGAACGTGCCAAGGCCGACCGCGACTACCGGGGCATCAGCGATGCGCTCGCCCAGTTGCTCCGTCATTCCAGCGAAATCGGTGACGAGGCCGGCATCCAGAAATGGGTGAGTGAGCTCGAGACTTTCGTGGCCCAACATTCCGGCAATCTCAGTCCTCAGGCTTGGTACTGCAAGGGGATCGTCGCTTTCCGGAACGCCCGATACAAGAAGGCCCAGATTCTGTTCCACAGGTTCTGGAGGGAAGTGGAAGCCGAGGAGAACTCGGTGAAGAACATGACTCCGGACCTCTACCGTGAATTCATGCGCTCGAAGGCCCAGGCGCTTCTTTCTTTATCCGTTGTGGCCCAGGCCCAGGGAAAGCTCGGTCGCGCCCGTTATCTCGGTGAGGTCATCCTCGCTTATGCGGAGCGGGAACGTCCCCGCGGGATTCTCGCCTCCACTTACCTGATGCTCTGTCGATTGGCAGAACGGAGTGGAGACCTCGAGCTTGCGAAGAAGTGGCTGCAGCGGGCGTTTGCCGAGTCGGTCTCGGATCACAATTGGTACCATTATCTTTACGTCCTGTACGGTTTTGCGGTGATCGCCCGTCAGGAGCAGGATTTCGTCCAGGCACGGTTTTACCTCGACTTGCTCGAGAAGGCTGTGGTTCAGGAAGAATTGAAAAATTTGAGGCTCGGGATCGCAGAAGAGCGGATGAAGCTCAACTTGAACCGCGTGGACCTCGAGATCGACCTGAACCGGACCTTGGTGAGGACCCGGGAAGGCGAGATCAATTTGCGACGCCAGCACGTACTGGTGGAAATCCTCCGTCAACTGGCTTTCGCGCACGGGCGCGATCAGGGTGATGGCAGGCAAGGTTTGTCGAAGGAGGAGATCGTCGAAAAGGTTTGGAAAGTGAAGTACAATCCAGACGCGGACGACGGTCGTTTGTATTACAACATCAACAGGATCAGGAAACTTCTCGAGCCGGATCCACGGAAACCCCAATATCTCCTCAATTGGAGACAGGGTTACCGTCTGGCTCCAGAACTCAAGATCCGTATGGTCGAAGGGGAAAACACATGAAAAAGATCATGATGAGCATCATCGGGCTGGTGCTTTTGGCAGGAATTTCTGGGGCACATGCGCAAATGGCCAGTCCGGGTAACGGATGCGTGGTTCCTAAAGTAGATGGAGAGCGGATTCCGTTTCCGCTTCGCAAGGCCAACACCAAGTTTGAACTCGCAGAGAACGAGACTTACCTTCTGAATGGCACGATCGTGTCTCGAGGCGGACGGAGTTTCTTCAAGGTCGATTTCAACAGCCAGCCTTGGTTGGCGACTGAGCGCATGTTGCATAATCCTTACTTTCCGGTGGATGACTCGACCATCTCGGTGGGACAACACAATGGTCGCTTGGTCCAATTGGCTGTGGTTGCCCACATGAACGATCAGACCAATCAGATCGAGGGCAGCACCCCGCTGAAGTTGGTGCCGATCCTCCCTGCGAGTCCGATCCCGTACTGAGTCGGGGGACGATCCGTCCCGTGAGATTTCCGAATGGCCCTGTCGGCGATGCCGACGGGGCTTTTTGTTGGTACCCAGGCTGGCACGGAGCTTGTACCTTGTGTTCCCGCCATGATTGATCGTCAGCACAGTCTTTCAAACCAAGAAGTCATTGTCATCACGGGAGCGGGGTCCGGCATCGGACGATCCACCGCACTGTTGTTCGCCCGCGAGGGGTATCGGGTGGTCGTCGCCGACCGTTCTGAGTCGGCCGGGGTCACGACTGCGCGCGAGATCGAGGCGTCCGGGGGGACTGCGCTTTTCATTCGTTGTGATGTGACTCGCGAGACCGATGTCCAGTTGTTGATGGGAAGGACCCTCGAGTCTTTCGGCAGGATCGACTGCGCTTTCAACAATGCAGGAGTCGAGGGGAGGAGCACCGGACTCCCTCACACGACCGATTCGGATTGGGATGATGTAATCGGGACCAATTTGAAAGGGGTCTGGCTCTGTATGAAGTACCAGATTCCAGCCATGCTGAAACAAGGGAAAGGGGCCATTGTCAATGCCTCTTCTGTTGCGGGGCTGGTGGGTGTGGGTGAAAGCGCTCTTTATTCCGCCAGCAAACACGGGGTCATCGGTCTTACCGAAAGTGCCGCAATGGAATTTGCACGTTCCGGGATCCGCATCAACGCTGTTTGCCCCGGGCCGGTCCAGACCCCGATGATTGACCGTTACACTCGAGGGGATGAGGCGAGGCGGGAGAGTCTGGTTGCCTCCGAACCGATGGGTCGAATCGCGGTGGCGGGGGAGGTCGCCGATGCGGTCCTATGGCTTTGCTCGGACCGATCGAGCTTCATCACGGGCGTTTCATTGCCTGTGGACGGGGGCTGGTTGCTCGGATGAGCCGGCTTCTCGAAGCGCCTGTCCCGTTTTCGATCGAGAATGTCGGGTGAGGATCTCCGGAGAGCCTTCACCGATGATTGAACCACCCGCTTCACCCCCCTCTGGTCCGAGATCGATCACGTGATCCGAGTTGGCGATTACATCAAGATGGTGCTCGATTAGGATCACACTCTTTCCACGATCGACCAGATGGTGGAGCACATCGAGCAAATGTTGGACGTCATCCTGGTGCAGTCCTGTGGTGGGCTCGTCGAGGATGAACAGATCACGGGAGGGACGTCCACCCTCTTCACACAGGGTCAAGGCGATCTTGAGTCGCTGGGCCTCGCCACCCGACAGAGTCGGACCCGGCTGACCGAGTTCGAGGTAGCCGAGCCCCACGTCCTTGAGGGCCTGGAGCTTTTTCCGGAGGTCGGGGTACTCGAAGAAGAGCTCGTGGGCTTCATCGATAGTGGTGGCCAGAAGATCTGCGACCGAACGACCCTTGAATTTTACATCCATCAAGGGTTTGATGAACCGCTTTCCGCCGCAGTCTTCGCAGGGAAGTTTCACTTCCGCCATGAAGTGCATGTCGATTGCAATCTCGCCTTCACCTTTGCAGGTGGGGCAGCGGCCTCCGTCGACGTTGAAGGAAAAATGTCCCGGAGTGTATCCGCGGCTGAGCGCCACCGACTGTGAGGCCAGGATCTTGCGGATCTCGTCCCAAGCTTTCAGGTAGGTTGCCGGGTTGGATCTTGAGTTTTTACCGATCGGTTTTTGATCGAGGAGGATCACGTGATCCAGATGCTCGGCGCCCGTCAATAGATCGTAGGCGCCGGATCCGTTGGGAGCTTGGTCTTCAGATTCCTCTCCCTCTTCGCGATTCCCTCCCGACTCCAGGCGCTGGATCAATGCGGGGGCGAGCGTCTGATGGATGAGTGTGGTTTTACCCGAACCGCTGACTCCGGTGACGACCACGAGGCGCTGAAGGGGAAGGGTCACATCCAGATTCTTCAGGTTGTGCTCACGGCAACCACTGATCCGGAGCTCGGGAACAGGGCCGGTCCGGAGTGGGTGGCGACGCACAGGTCGGGTCCCGCCGGGAGCGAGAAAGCGCGCAGTCCGGGCACGGGGCGAGCGGACCACCGTTTCCGGGGTTCCCATGGCCACGAGCTCACCGCCCTTTCGGCCCGCTTCGGGGCCAAGCTCGATGATCCAGTCCGCATCCTCGAGGATCCGTGTTTCGTGCTCAACCACGACCAGGGTGTTTCCCTGATCCCGGAGCTCACGCAGGATCTCGAGCAGTTTCTCCGTATCGACAGGGTGGAGTCCGATCGTCGGTTCGTCGAGGACATACAAGGTTCCGCAGAGACCGTTTCCGAGATGGGTGGCTAGATTGATCCTTTGGAATTCACCGCCTGAGAGGGTCCGGGTCAGCCGGTTCAGGGTCAGGTAGGGGACCCCGATTCTGCACAGGAATCCGAGCCGACGGATGATTTGAGGGTGCAAATCTTTCATCAGCTCCCGCTCGGCAGGAGTGTAATCGAGCCCCTCGAACCATGCGAGGAGGTCTTTCAAGGAAAGCTTCAGAAGATCGGCCAAGTTTTTTCCGCGTACCCGGATGTCCAAGGCTTCCGACTTGAGTCTGGAACCATGACAGGTTCCACACTCGACTGGCGTCTGGTAGCGACGGATGAAGATCCGGACATGGAATTTGTAACGGTAATCTTCCAGGTCCTTGAAGAACTCGAGGACCCGGGACCAAACCCATTTCTTCTGGTTGGCGTTGAGACCCGACCAGTTTTGCCCGGTCCGGATGCCCTCTTTCTGGCAGCGCCTCAAAAAGGATTTGAATTCCGACTCCGAGGAAGGCTTGGCGAGTGGATCGATCGCCCCTTCGTCGAGTGCAAGCTTGGTGTCGGGAATCACTTTTTTCTCGTCGATTTCGAGCGTGAAGCCGAAACCGTTGCAAGTGGTACAGGCTCCGAGAGGACTGTTAAATGAAAACAGATTCGGGGATGGCCGGGTGTAGCGCGAACCACACTCAAAACAGGCGAACCCGGTCTGGTGAATCCGGGCCTCCAGGGTCTCGAGGTCGATGACGCTCAGCTTTTGGGAACCGAATTTGAGTGCCTGTTCGAAAGAATCATCGAAGCGGGTTTGAGTGTCCGAATCGATGGGATATTCAGTCAGATCAAAGCGGTCCATCAGCAAGTGGATCTCACCTGCGATCAGAGCTTCTCGGTTGAGACCTTCCGGAATCGGATCTTCCAGTAAATGCCAACGTCGGGTCCGGGTCCAAAACACCCGTCTGAATCCTTGTTCAGCCAGGATGGCGAAGTAATTTTCGACAAAGCTCCGGTTCTTGTCCTTTCCGTCGGAAGAAAGCTCCAGGGGTGAACAGAGCGCGAATTTTCTGCCTTGCCCCCGTGTCCAGAGGTCTTTGGCCAGCTGGGTAGGGGTAATGTCGATCACTTTCGCACCGCACTCCTTGCAAATCAGCGAACCCGCCTTCGTGAAGAACAGGCGGAGAAAGTCGAGCATCTCGGTCTGGGTGCCCACGGTGCTTCTGGAGTTGAGAACGGTGTTCCGTTGTTCGAGAGCGATGGCAGGAGGAATGTTCTCGATCGAGTCGAGATCCGGCTTCGGCATCTTTTCGAGGAACTGACGGGTATAGGTCGAGAGGCTCTCGACATACCGGCGTTGACCTTCGGCATACAGGGTTTCAAAGGCAAGCGTGGATTTTCCGCTTCCAGAGAGACCGGTGATCACGGTCAGACGCCGCCTCGGGATTTCGAGGTCGAGGTTCCTTAAATTGTTTTGCTTGACCCCGCGAAGACGGATCGGTGACTCGGATTTCATAGGTTTTGGCCAACTGTCAGAAATTTATACACCCCTTGAGGGACGGGGGCCAAGAAATAGAGCCTGGGAGCTCATGATTTGGATTTGGCGCAATGCGGGATCTGGTACGGACATTGCTTAATGCCTGCACGGAAGGAAGGGTCACCATGGACTCCTCAAAGAAGAATTGGACGCACTATGCTTGGTTTTTGGGAGGCTTTTTGATCGGGCTGACTTTGATCAGTCTCGGTCATGCTGCCAGGACCAACGGGAAACGGTCCCTTCCGACCGGTCCGCTGAACGAGATCCGCAGTAAGAAGCTCTCGGTACCCGAGATGGACGCAGAATTCGGCCGTTTGAAGTCGCTCGAGTCTCGCTATGCGGAAAGTCCTGAGCAGCAGAAACGGCTCCAGGCCTCGACAGCCCGTACAGCTCGTGGATCGGTTCTGCCGGCGCGTCGCAGAAATTGATCAAACTGCGTCTCCGTTTTTGAAGAGCTCGGGGTGTTCGGTGAAACGTCGCATGTCCCGTGCGATCCGTGAGGCGTGCATGCCGTCGATATAGCGATGGTCAAAAGCCCCGCACAAACGAACAAACCGTTCGAGACGGGTGCGGATCACCGTACCTGAATCATCCGTTTCATAGACTGGAGCCCGGTAGATTGCTCCGACCGCGATGATGGATGGTACACCAGAAGGCGGAAACAGGGCCGGAAGTGCGAAATCCAGTCCGAGTGATCCCACATTGGTGATTAACAAGGAGCCGAAAGCGTTCTTCGGGATCCCGAGGAGCGGGCTCCATAGATTCAGAGTACGGATGATCCATTGCAACAGTCCCACTGCAGAGGTCTGAAGGAACCCGGGGACCATTCCGCTTAATTTCTTGATACCGGAGAAGCCCGGATCGCTCTGTCCACGGATCTGACGTGCAGAAGCATTCAGTTCTTTCGCGATTTGGATCACAGATTTCAAATGGGCATCGCGGACCAATCCTGAAGAAAGATCGTGGCGGTGCTTCAAACCGAAGTCTGCTTCATCGTCTTCGATCGCAACCTGGAAGGAGAGGTCTACGGACTTCCGTGGATAGAATTTACCGAATCTCAATTCACAGTTCAACTCGGGATGGAGGGCCATGACCTCGGCCAGCATCTTCCCAATGAAGTGGGTGATCGTGAGTTTCTCCTCTGTCCGGGTCCTGAGGTGTTCTAGGTAGGACAGGGCCTTTTCGACATTGAGCTCGAGGACTCCGTAAATTGTGGGATTGTCCGGTGCGCTCCAGCTTCCGAGCGCCAGACGACGGAATTTGGTCGGCTTTTGCGGCGGGCCGAAAGGCTTATTCGTCTGGAGGATGGCCATATGCCCCGATTCTGCACGAAAGCGGACTCTCCGGCGAGGGGTTTTTGTGTTAGGGTCGGCGCATGGCACTTGAATATTCGACTGCTTCGGTTCCGGGTTCGGAGGCACCTTCCTTTTCCTTGCGGGGTGTCGATGGCAAGATCTACAGCCCGAGTTCCTTTTCTGACCGCAAGGGACTCCTCGTGGTGTTCATGTGCAATCATTGTCCTTATGTGATTGCGATCCATGAAAGACTTTCCCAGTTGGCTCGAGACTATGCTCCGCGCGGAATTGCCGTCATCGGGATCAATTCGAACGACCCGCTCTACAAAGAAGCGGACAGCTTCGAGAACATGGTGGTTACCGCGAAGGAGTGGAATCTTCCGTTCCCCTATGTGTTTGACGAGACCCAGATGGTCGCCAAAGCCTACGATGCTGTTTGCACACCAGATCCCTACCTTTACGAAAACGTGGACGGGAAGTTCCTGCTCCGCTACCGGGGTCGGATCGATGATTCCTGGCAGGACGAAACGAAAGTGAAGCGGCAGGAGTTGAGGGAGGCGATGGAAACTCTGGCGACAGGTCTTGGAAACTTTGATGACAAAGCGATTCCATCCATGGGTTGCAGCATCAAGTGGAAAGAACTTACTGCTGCCGCGCTCGAGAGGAAGAAGAAATGACGGGGATCTCGGCCTCAAGAAGCGCGTTTTTCCGGTTTCAGATTTTCAGTTTGCTGTATTGTTTGGCGGTGATCGTTTGGGGTGCTTATGTCCGGGCGACCGGCTCCGGTGCCGGCTGCGGCGACCACTGGCCGCTCTGCAATGGACAGGTGATTCCGACGGCTCCCCGGATCCAGACCGTGATCGAGTTCGCTCACCGGCTTTCTAGCGGATTGTCCTTGGTGTGGGTGGTGATCACCTTTTTCTGGGCCAGAAAGATTTCGGACCGGCATTCGCTCGTGCGAACTGCGGCGCGCTGGTCCCTGATTGCAATCATTCTGGAGGCTCTGCTCGGAGCTGGACTCGTACTTCTGAAGCTGGTCGAGTTTGATCAGTCCGTTGCGCGCGCTGTTTCTATATCGCTCCATTTGGTCAACACACTATTCCTTCTCGCCTGCCTGACTTCCACTCTCTGGCTCGGCCGGAATGAGGGCGACTTCGAGAGTCCACCGCGTCGGTTTCTGCCGCGGGATCCTTCGTTCTGGTTCAGCGCCGGACTTTTTCTCTTGTTGGGGATGAGCGGTGCGGTGACGGCCCTCGGAGACACCTTGTTCCCTGCTAAGAGTCTCGCAGATGGAATTGCTGCGGACTTCGACCAGAGCGCGCACTTCACCGTCAGACTCCGGGTGCTCCATCCTATTTTGGCCACGCTCTGGATCGGCTCCGTGTTTTTCTGGAGCCGGAAGCTCGAGGCCATGGAATTCAACCGGATCCGGAGCTTCCTCCTCGGGGGCGTGATTCTGCAGTTTTTGCTCGGAATTTTGAACTGGATCCTCATGGCTCCGAACTGGATGCAGCTCGTTCACCTGCTCTGCGCGGATTTGGTCTTCATCGCTCTTTGGATTTCCGGAGTGTCTCATGAAACTCGAAAAAGTCGTTTCTAGACCTCGGGTTGGGATCTGGGTTTTCATCCTTGTACTCGGGCTAATTTTTGCTGGATACATGGCAACCAGCTACAATGTCGAACTGGTTCACAACATCTCATGGGAGCAGACCCCCTGGGGCAAGATCATTGTCGGTGCTGTCGGGTTCATCGGAATTATTGGTTCGCTGATCCTATTTTTTGCCCGCTTGCTCAGGGAGATGCGGATCAGCCAGGTCCAGGCCGACTTTCTCGATCGAATCTCCCATGAGCTCCGGACGCCTTTGGCGTCATTGACTCTGGTCTCAGACCTTCTCAAGCATCCGGACCATCCTCTGAGTGAAGAAGAACGTTCCCGGCTCTGGTCCTCGCACGGCGCGGAGCTCGAGCGGCTCCGCTCGGACGTTGAATTGCTTCTCCAGGCCGCACGTCTCCGTGAGTCGCGCCTCAACGTGAATCTTTCTCGAGTGGACCTCAATGATTGGATTCGTGTCAGATGGAAGAGTTTCGAAGATCTCCTGGGCCGAGAGTCCGAGATCCGTCTTTCGGGAGATCCTTTTCCCCGTTCGGTGTTGATCGATCCGATTTTGTTCGAGCTCGTATTTAGGAACTTGCTCGACAACGCCCGGAAGTTCGCACTCGGGAAGCCCAGGGTCGAGGTCCGGTGCAAGACGGTTCACTCTCGGTTTTTTTTCTGGAAAACCCGGTGGCAGATCTCGGTCGAGGATCAGGGGCTCGGTTTTGCGCCGGGGCGAGAAAAGGCTCTCTTCAAGCGATTTTCCAGACTCGAAGGGGATTCGGGAGGGCAGAAGACCCATTCCATTCCTGGTACTGGACTGGGTTTGTATTTGTCAGCGAGTGCTTCGAAGGCGATGGGTATCACCTTGAGTGGGCGGAGTCTCGGTGAGGGGCGAGGAGCACAGTTTGTGATCGAAGGGTACTTCGCATGATGCGAGTTTTGCTCGTGGAGGATGAGCTCATTCTCGGAGATACGATCGTCCTTTCGCTCAAGAAAATGGGAATTGAGTGTGATTGGGCCAAGACCTTGAAAGAGGCCGGCCGGTGCCTGGCTTCAGGTACTTACCCATTGTGGATCCTGGATCGGAATCTGCCGGACGGAGAGGGCACGGTCTTGCTCTCCCATCCCCGCAGGTCCAAATCCCTAGTGCTCATTTTGAGTTCCAAGTCCGGGGTCGAGGAGCGGATTCAGGGGCTCCGTCTTGGGGCCGATGATTATCTTCCAAAGCCTTTTTCATTCCAGGAACTCGAGGCGCGGATCGAGGCTCTCGGGCGAAGGGCGCCCACGCCCGCTGCCGAGGACAAACGGAGCGGATGGTGGCTTGATTCTGGAACCTTGACCCTTCATACCCAAAGGATCCCGGTTCAGTTGACTCCGCTGGAGTTCAAGTTTGTCGCGTACCTTCTCGAGCGAGAGGGGGATATCGTCAGTAAGGATCGCTTGCTCAAGGATGTCTGGGGATTCACTTTCCTTCCGAAAACCCGGACAGTCGATTACCTGATCACTCAACTCAGAAAACGGATCGAGCCGGATCCTGAGCATCCCCAGCACCTCCTCACGGTCCGGGGGGCGGGGGTCAAGCTCATCACCTGAAGGCTTTACTTTCCTCTTTTTCCGGAGTAAAACCCGCTCCGCATGGATTCAGGTGTTGTGCGTCAAAAAAGTTCTTGGGTTCTTCTTCTCCTCCTTGGTTTGGCATCGTGTGCTCCACAGCGGGCACCCACCCTCGTTCTCCAAGGAAATGGGTATTCCAACTCGTCCCTCAATCAGTTGAAACCCCAGGTTCCCAATGGAGTCCCGGTGGATGCGACCACGGATTTTGGAATGCAGGAGTGGGAAGGCGGGGCTTTGCGCCTGGAGTTTCAGGGAGCTGATGCGGATCTCGTATACCGGAGCCTCTCGCTGGCAGAAGAGCAGGCGCAGGGCCGAACGGGAATGTCCTCGAAAACCGGAATCCACCTTCAGTGTCTCAAGCGGACGCGGGGCACGCGTTGTGTCCTAGCCCTGAATCTTCCTGAAGGGGCTCCGGTGCCGATTCGTGCCCCGGGAGACCTGATTTCTGCCAATCCCGAACCGAGGATGCCTGACGAGAACGGGGAGTGGGTCGAGGTCCACCCGGAAGTGGCAGGAGGGCATTTGACCTTGAGAATTCCACTCCTTTTTTCGGCCGTTCTTTATTCTAAACTTCCAGACAGCGGAGTGAGTACTCGGACCGGAAGTCATCTGACTTGCACCCAGGATCTGGCTCAGGGCAAGCAGGTCTCTTGTTGGGTGGATATCGATCCGAAACGGGCCTCACTGTATCCAATGAAGGGCAGGAATTGAGTGTCTTCCCTTTCCCGGAGTATTTATCCCTCCCCCGGACGGGTGGGGGGTAGCCTGATTCGTCAGGTGATCCGGACGTTTAAAGAACAGCAAGTGAAACTGCCCCTTGAGGGTCGTATTCTGATTGCCGTTTCAGGAGGAGTGGACTCGATGGTTCTTGCCCACCTTCTTGGACGTTACGGTAGGAAGGTTCTCCCATCCGGGCAAATCACATTCTTGCATCTAGATCATGGCTGGCGTTCCGAATCGGGAGCCGAAGAGCGCGATTCAGTGCGACATCTGGCGGAGAGCCTCGGAGTCGGTTTTATGAGTCGACACCTCCCTGTGCCTCGCGGGCGAACAAAAGAAAGCCGGAACCTGGAGGAGGATGCCCGCCTCAAGAGGCAGAAGGTTTTCAAGATTCTCACTGGCAAGGGAAGGCCCTATTCGACCGTCTTGACAGCGCACCATCGGGACGACCAGGCGGAGACTGTTCTGTTTCGGTTCTTGCGCGGAGAGATGCTCGAGCTAGGAGCTGGGATTTTATTTCGTGATGACAATGTTTTAAGACCTTTCCTTCAGGTGGGTAAATCGCAAATCCGAGCCTATGCGTCCGAAGAGAACCTCACTTTCCATGAGGATCCGACCAATGCTGATGCAAAACGATTTCGCGCCTGGGCCAGAACTCGCGCTTTCCCACTTCTTGAGGAGCATTTTCCAGCCGTCCGGGATGTTCTGGCTCGTTACCCCGAACGACTGGTAAGCTCTTACGCAACCCCTCTGTTGCACAGCGTGAAAGCCGCAGTGGAGGTGGCCATCGGGCGCCCCCTGGGTCGAGCGCAGGTCGAAGAGCTTCGGGCCCAATTGTTGGCAGGGGGGAGACGCCGGGCACTGAGCCTACCCGGCGGGGCGCGTCTTAGACCGGTGAAACAAGGCTTTCTCATTGAGAATCTCGATCTACCTGATCAAGGCTAAAGATTTGTTTTTTCAAGGTCTCTGTGTTGAAATCAGGGTTGGACTCGTTTCCACGAGAAAGGACCCCTTATGAAAGGTTTCGGACGCGCAGCCGCGCTCTGGTTGTCGGTATTCCTGATCTTCGCGATTCTGTTCAAGGCGGTGGATTCGAACCAGCGCCCCCACAAGGCGTTGAAGTTCTCCCAGTTCATCGAACTGGTCCAACAGGGTAAAGTGGCCGAGGTGACCTTCAAAAGTGAAGATGTCATCGTCGGGAAACTGAAGGAGCCGGTGGACGGAAGGACCTCATTCGAAACGGTCGGAGACACCAAGAATCCCGTTTTCACTGAGATTCTGAAGGCGAACAAGCTCATTCCGGATTATGAGCAAGCCGAGAAGACCCCCTTCTGGCAACAGATGCTGGTCTCCTGGTTCCCGATGCTGCTGCTCTTCTTCGTGTTCTTCATTTTCATGCGTCAGATCCAGTCGGGTGGTGGCAAGGCGATGAGTTTCGGCAAATCGAAGGCCCGAATGCTCAATGAGGCCAGCCGAAAGTTCACTTTCAAGGATGTGGCCGGCGCTGAAGAAGCCAAACAAGATCTTGAAGAAATCGTCCACTTTTTGAAGGATCCGAAGAAGTTCACCCGTCTGGGTGGGCGGATTCCGAAGGGTGTTCTCCTGATGGGCCCTCCCGGAACCGGAAAGACCTTGCTCGCTAAGGCTGTGGCCGGAGAAGCCGGCGTGCCGTTTTTCTCGATTTCAGGTTCCGATTTCGTGGAGATGTTCGTCGGAGTGGGAGCGTCCCGTGTGCGTGATCTTTTCGAGCAAGGGAAGAAGCATGCGCCATGTATCATCTTCATCGACGAAATCGATGCTGTCGGACGTCATCGAGGCGCAGGTCTCGGGGGTGGTCATGACGAGCGCGAACAGACTTTGAACCAATTGCTGGTGGAGATGGACGGATTCGAAGGAAACGAGGGCGTGATCCTGGTTGCCGCTACGAACCGTCCCGACGTGCTCGATCCGGCCTTGCTCCGTCCCGGACGGTTCGACCGCCGGGTGGTCGTTTCGAATCCCGATTTGAAGGGGCGTGAAGAGATCCTCAAGGTACACACCCGCAAGGTTCCACTCGATCCCAAGGTGGATTTGAGCATCATCGCCCGCGGAACTCCTGGTTTCTCCGGTGCCGATCTCGAGAACCTCGTGAACGAGGCGGCCCTGATCGCCGCACGCAACGACAAGAAGTTCGTGGAGCTCCATGATCTGGAAGATGCTAAGGACAAGGTCCTGATGGGCTCTGAGCGGAAGAGCCTGGTGCTTTCCGAGCAAGAGCGGAAGACCACCGCTTTCCACGAAGCAGGACACACCCTGGTGGGACGCTCCCTTCCCGGTACGGACCCGATCCACAAAGTGACCATCATTCCTCGCGGAATGGCTCTCGGAGTGACCCAGACCCTGCCTCGCGAAGACCGGGTGAGCATGGACAAGGTGAAGGCCGAGAACATGATCGCATTCTTGATGGGCGGTCGTGTTGCCGAGGAAGCGGTTTTCAATCAAAAGACCACCGGGGCCGGAAATGATATCGAACGGGCCACGGAAGTCGCCCGCCGGATGGTGTGCGAGTGGGGGATGAGTGACATTCTCGGGCCGCTCACTTTCGGTAAAAAAGAAGAGGCGATTTTCCTCGGACGGGAGATTTCTCAGCATCGGGATTATAGCGAACAGACTGCCCAGACCATCGACCGCGAAGTCAGGGATATTGTGGAGCGGAACTACCAGCGGGCGCGCCAGCTCGTGGCCGAAAACATCGCCGCACTTCACCGGATCGCCGAAGCCTTGCTCGAGTATGAGACCATCGACGGCGAGGAAGTGGATCGTTTGATTCGCGGTGAGAAGATCGAGCGGGCACCCAAAAAAGTTGGAACAGACCCCAAGCCTGAAGGGGGAGGCGCCGCGCCCGCGCCCGTGATGGCCTGATGCGGGAGTTGCTCGCGAACCTGCATTCGAGTTTCAGACAGGAGGACTTGCTCGATATCGCCATCGTCGCGTTCATCGTGTACCGCCTCCTGAATCTGATCCGAGGGACGCGGGCAGTACAGATGCTGATCGGTCTCGGAGTCCTGACAGCGGGCTTCGTCCTTTCGAGCCAGTTCGAGTTCTATGCAACACACTGGTTGCTGAGCAATTTCTTCGACTACTTTGTCTTTATCATCATTGTCCTGTTTCAAGATGATTTACGTCGAGCACTCACCCGGATGGGAAGGAATCCGTTCTTGTACTCCGCAGAGAGCGAGAATCAGCTAGAGATGGTGGACGAGATCGCTCGAGCGGCCATCCAGTTGGCCCGGGACCGCATCGGTGCATTGATTGTGATCGAACGGGAGAATGGTCTCAAGAATTTCATGGACACGGGATCCAAGGTGGATGCTCGCGTTCGCGCTGAATTACTGTATTCGGTTTTCCTTCCTCAATCACCGATTCATGATGGAGCCGTGATCATCACCGGAGATCGTCTCGCCGCTGCTGGATGT
Source organism: Pseudomonadota bacterium (assembly GCA_027491115.1). GTDB lineage: Bacteria > Bdellovibrionota > UBA1018 > UBA1018 > CAIMNF01 > CAIMNF01. Next base: position 69,591 of record JAIXWV010000041.1, on the reverse strand, counting down.
TTTCTTCCCCTTTCCAAGAACACGGAGATCGACCGCGGTTTAGGCACCCGTCACCGTGCGGCTTTCGGTCTGACCGAAGAGACTGATGCCATTGTGGTCCTGGTGAGCGAGGAAGCCGGTCAGGCCCATTTGGTCCAGAGCGGGGAGATGATCCGCAACCTGACCGAAGGCCAGATTCGTGACACTCTTGCCCAGTTGTTGAATCTGAACTCTCCCGAGCAGCCGCTTCCGAACCGGATCCGGAATTTCATTCAGACCGTCCGCGGTAAAGGGGAGGGCGATCGATGAGGCGCTGGGTACTCGGTCCATTTCATTTGTTTTGGAGCATGCTTCGTTATCAATGGCTCATGAAGCTCGCGTCCATTTTGATCGCGCTTACAGTTTGGGTGTTGGTGTTCGGATCCCAGACCATCGAGATCACGAAAGAGATCCCTTTCGAGGCGATCATGCCCGAAGACCAGATTCTGGTCGACCCTGTTCCGGAAAAGATCACTTTCAAGCTTTCCGGTCCTAAAGCTTTTTTGCGCTCCATCCAGAACCGGATGGAGGAACCGATCCGTGCGACGGTCAAGGGTGCCAAGGCTGGGGTACAGACCCATCGAATTTTCAGTGATGCGATCAAACTTCCACTTGGTGTGAAGGTACTGACCATCACACCTAATGCGGTTCAGTTGCGCTACGAAGAACTCAAGCGAAAGCAGATTCCGGTCAAAGTGACTTTCACCGGCGAATTGCCGGATGGTTTGAAATCGAGCCGGATCGAGGTCAATCCTCCTGTGGTCAAGGTGAAGGGTCCGAAAAGCCGGATGGGAGACTTGGAAGAAGTCCTCACGGTGCCCGTGGATCTTTCCGGTCTTCATGAGACTTCGGTTCTTCCGCTTGCTTTTGATTTCAAGTCCCTCGGGGTGGATGTCGACGGAGTTTTGCCGGAGTTGTACGTTGAAGTCCAAGGACGGGGTCAGGCGTTCCGGGTGAGACATGTTCCGGTTAAGGTGAAGCCGTCGGGCATGGCGAAAGTCACGGACGACGAAGTCACTGTCATCATCCGGACTGAGCCCGGAGATAACGTCAAGATCGAGGGCGATCAGATTACCGCTCTCGTGGATGTTCGGGATGTTCCTGAGGGCGATTACTTGAAGTGGATTCGGGTCCAGCTCCCAGAAAAAGTACATTTAGTCCGGGTGATTCCTCCGTTGACCCGGGTGGTGGTGAAGAAGCCATGATGAAGCGTCGATTGTTCGGTACAGACGGAATCCGTGCAGAGGCCAATGTTTATCCGATGACCGGAGAGGTCGCCATGCGGGTGGGGCGTGCGCTGGTGTATTCCTTACTGCGGGAGCGCGAGGCGTGGAAGACCGGTTTCGGTGATCCGTTCCGCAAGAAGGCCAACGCCTCGAAGATCAGGATTGTGATCGGTAAAGACACCCGCCGGTCCGGCTACATGATCGAGCAGGCGCTCGCTTCGGGTGTTTGCGCCATGGGAGGAGAAGCGATCCTGCTTGGACCGCTTCCCACTCCCGGAGTCGCCTTCGTCGCCCAGAGCATGAGGGCTGATGCGGGAGTGATGATTTCTGCATCCCACAATCCGTTCCACGATAACGGGATCAAGATCTTCGGTCCCGACGGATTCAAGGCGCCGGATGCGGTGGAGGCGGTGATTGAGGAATTGGTGGCGGATCCGATCCGGATGGACGCCGAGCTGCCTCGTGGGGCCGACATCGGACGAGCCTACCGGATCGAAGAGGCCCACGGTCGATACATCGTTTTCCTGAAGTCAAAGTTCCCCGACAATGCCGATCTGTCCAGTTTCCGAATCGCACTCGACTGTGCAAACGGTGCCGCCTACAAGGCCGCACCGATGGCCTTCGAAGAACTCGGAGCTGTTCTGACGACGATCGGTGTCGGTCCGAACGGCACGAATATCAATCACGAAATCGGTGCCCTTTATCCAGAAAAAATCGCTGATTTGACACGAAGATCGGGGGCTCACATCGGAATCGCACTCGACGGGGATGCAGATCGGGTCATTCTATCAGATGAGAACGGTGAAATACTCGATGGGGACGTTGTGATCGGTCTCTGCGCTTTGGCCATGAAAGAACGTGGAGAATTGAAGCAGGACGCGATCGTAACCACTCCGATGTCGAATATCGGTCTTGAGATCGCGCTCAAGGAGAAGGGGATCACCATGCACCGGGCGAATGTGGGAGACCGGTTCGTGGTTGAGAAAATGCGCTCGGAAGGTATCAATCTCGGCGGGGAACAGTCTGGACACATTATCTTCCTGGATTCATCAACCACCGGAGACGGAGCGTTGGCTGCACTGAAGGTGCTCGAGATCATGCAGAAGACCGGCAAGCCCCTTTCGGAGCTCAAGCAAGGAATACGTCTGTTCCCGCAAACTCTCCTGAACTTGAAGGTCCGCGAACGCAAGGATCTCGAAGAACTCGATTCTTACCAGAAGGCGCTCAAGAAGTGTCGGGACGGTTTGAAGAAAGGGCGTATTTTCGTGCGCTATTCGGGCACCGAGCCCAAACTGCGGATTCTGGTGGAGAGCGAGAGTTCCGTCACCAATGAACGCATTGCCAATCAACTGAAAGAAGCACTCATCGAGGATCTCGGACAATGAACACTACACCTTGGCTCATCCCCCGACTAGGCGTCAACATCGATCACATCGCAACCCTGAGACAACTCCGTGGAACCCCTTATCCTGATCTGCTTGAGGCCGCGGCTTTGGTGAAAAAAGCCGGAGCACACCAGATCACCATCCATTTGCGTGAAGACCGTCGACACATCCAGGATGCAGACGTCATTGCGCTCAGGAAGAAGGGCGGTCTGCCGCTCAATCTCGAATGTGCGCTTGCGCCTTCCATGCTCAAGATCGCCTTGAAAGTGAAGCCGGACTGGGTTTGTCTCGTTCCCGAGCGCAGACAGGAAGTGACGACCGAGGGTGGTCTTGATGTGAAGAAGTACCGTGCCCGGATCAAAAAGGCGATCGCCGACTTCAAGAAGAAAGGCATTCGGGTTTCCTTGTTCATCGAGCCGGATGCTGCTGTGGTGAGATTGTCGAAAGAACTCGGGGCCGATGCGGTTGAAATTCATACCGGCAAGTATTGCAACGCGACCCAGAAGTTCTATGGCAAAAACAGTGCGAAGATCGAGAAGGAAGAGTTTCGTAGGCTGGAGAGCGCCATTCGGGCCGGGCGCGAGGTGGGAATCCACCTGCATGCAGGGCACGGTTTCGACTTTCGGAACGTCAGGAAAATCGCGGCGCTCGATGTGATCGAAGAGTTCAATATCGGCCATGCCATTGTTTGTCGTGCCGCACTCGTCGGTCTCGAGCAAGCGGTCCGAGAGATGATTTCCGCCATTCACGCTCCATAAAAGAGAGGGAGTCCATGTATCAGCTGAGAATCTGCACCAATGAGGAAATGAGGACGCTCGATCGCACTGCCGAGACCGAAATGGGGATCGGACCAGTGTTGCTGATGGAGAATGCTGGGCGCGCTGCGAGTGAGATCATCGTACGCGAGTATCCGCGTGCCGGGTTGGATCAGGAAATCTTGGTTTTCGCCGGTAAGGGGAACAATGCGGGAGATGCCTTCGTGGTGGCCCGCCAATTGCTCGGACTCGGTCGAAAAGTCAGGATTTTTCATTTGGTCAAGGGGTCCGACTACAAAGGTGCGACCTCCGAGAACTTTAAGATTCTCCAGAAAATGAAGGCCAAGCTGACCCACATTGTTGAGGCCCAGGAGATCGAGGCCTTTTTGGCCCAGGCAGGGGGCTTCGATTTGGCCATCGACGGGATCATCGGAACTGGCCTGAAGGGTGATCTCGAGGGTCATTTTTACGATGTGGTCGAGATCATGAACCGCCACTTCAACGAGATCGTCAGTCTGGATATTCCAACCGGAGTGAGTGGCGACTCCGGTCAGGTGAAAGGGATCGCGATTGAGGCCTCTCTCACCATTTCATTCGGATTTCCACGCCTCGGACATTTTCTCCCCCCCGGAGCCAACACCCGCGGGAAGTTGGTGAATGTGGACATTTCGCTTCCTCATCGTTTTTCGGTCGAAGGAGACAAGTTCTTGCTCCAGGCCAAGACGGTGGCGAGGAAGATCCTCCGTAGGGACCGTTACGCACACAAGAACACCTTTGGTCATGTGCTCCTCATTGGAGGATCTCCGGGAAGGACCGGGGCCATCGCCATGGCGACTCATGCGGCACTCCGGACTGGGGCGGGGCTTGCGACCGCGGCCACTTGGGGAGATTCGATCCGTGATTTGGTTTCGCAGGTGCCCGAGGAAGCCATGACTTGGTCGATCCCCGAGAGCGAGCGAGGGTACGAGAAACATTCTGAACAGCTGTCCCAGTTTTCTGCTCTCGTGATGGGACCCGGAATGGGGAATCGTCCAGAAGCGAGACGCCTTTTGGAGAACGTCCTAGGCTATTTTCCTGGTCCGGTCGTCCTCGATGCCGATGCATTGAATCTGATTTCCGAACACGGCATGCACTCCCTTTGCCAGAGAAGGAAGGCACCCACTGTCCTGACTCCTCATCCCGGGGAGATGGCCCGATTGGTGGGATGGAAGAAAGAACAAGTCGTGAACGATCCGATCGGTGCTCTGAAGCGCTCAGTGGATCTCACTCATTCCGTCGTCTTGCTCAAGGGTGCGGCGACTCTGATGCTTTCTCCAGAAGAGACGATGTATCTCAATCACTTTCCCAATGCCGGTATGGCTACCGCTGGCTCGGGGGACGTCTTGGCCGGTATGATCGGGGGCTTGCTCGCGCAAGGGATTCCCGGATTCGATGCGACCCAGGTCGGAGTGTACCTTCATTCACTTGCGGGTGCTCGGGCGGCACGTAAAGTGAGTCCTCGCGGAATGATGGCCGGTGATATCATCCGTTCGATCCCCGGTGCTTACCAGGAGCTCCAGAAAAGATATGGCGAAGAAGAAGAACCTCGAATGGCTCGATTGCTCTGAGCCTGAGCTCCGTGACCGGCTGGCCGGGATTCTCGGAGATGGTTTCGGTCCCGACACTCTCGTTTTTTTGGAGGGTGAAATGGGTGCCGGGAAGTCGACGCTTGCGCGGTTCGTGATTGAGTTTCTTTGTCCGGGAGCCATTTCTCATGGCAGTCCCACCTTTCCGCTCGTGCAGACCTACAGGACGCCTTCAGGCATGTCAGTTTACCACATTGACCTCTACCGTCTCCGGGATCCTTCAGAGTTGGAGGACTCGGGGATACTTGAACAGTTCGAAGAGAGAGGGTGTCTGGTGCTTGTGGAGTGGGGTTCGCTTTTTGAGCAGGATTTGCGCATTTACAGGGATCATCCCGAAAAAATCGGTAAAAGATCCCTTCAAATCCAGATCGATTCCAATGGAGGGGCGTGCAGGACCTACCGGATCAGCGGTTAAGAGGCGAAATCGATTTCGATTCCGCCACTGTCATCACTGTCATCGTTGGAGTCTTTTTCACCAGATCCTTCGAGCAAGGTATAGACTCGTTCTTTCTCCATCAACAAGGAGCGCCGGGTAATCAATACATACAATCGAGTGGAATGTTCTCTCGATCGAACGGTCTGGATCCAGGAGTCCTCCGGGACACATAAAGCATCCGCTTTGAAGGGATCTTTCTTCCCAGAAAATTCCTGGAAGGAAATGTTGATCCCGAATACATCGAGTTCGAGTTTCATCCCACGGTAGACTTCATTCTGCCAGTCTTCCATCTTCTCCTGAGAATGAGGTACGGCTTTCAGGAATTTGAAGCCCGTCCCGTTTTCCTCAAAGTGAAGCTCAAGGGTCACACCGAGTTCGGCTAAAGGCGATTTGGGGGGATCTTCAGTTTGGAGGGGAGCTTCCGGAGTGCCGGAACCTGATGGTTCCAGTTTCATCCGTGAGGCTTCACGCTCCAAAATCACCTTCGGATTCAGCAACATGGTCACCCCCGGCACGGCTGAGTTGAACTCATCCACCACAATGGAGATGGTTTCTTGATCCTTCTTTTTCGCGTCGCCCATGTCAAAAATCCCTCGAGATCTGATCGGATGGATCAGGAATTTCTGTAGAGCAAAACGTTACGAAGTTGACGGTTTCTGTTTTTGTTTAGATAAGTAACTGAATTAATGAGCTTATTTTAATTTATTCAATAGAGACAATATAGTTGACTTGAGTGAGCAAATAATGGTAAAACCCCTTTGCGCTCGGGTGTGTCATTCGAGCGGAAGTTCAGATTATGCCCCAAAACGCGTAGGAGGTAGTCAGATGCGTTTAACATCCAAAGGCCGTTATGCTGTCCGTGCCATTCTTGATCTGTCGTTCCATTCGAACGGGAAGCCTGTTCGCTTGCAGGAGATTTCCGAGCGTCAAAACATTTCGCTCCATTATTTGGAGCAACTGTTCCGCAGACTTCGTAAAGGTGCTGTGGTGAAGTCAGTTCGTGGACCGGGGGGCGGATATGTTCTGTCCCGGACCATGGACGAGATTTCTGTCCGAGAGGTTCTGACTTCGGTTGGTGAAAACATCAACCCAGCTAAAGACCTGATCGGAAGCGGCGACCTGAAGAGCGACACGGTTGAGTTTGTGCTCACTAAGTCTTACTTCGAGAACCTGGGAACCATCATGCAGGATTATCTGACCACCACCAGTGTGGGAGACTTGATCCGTAAGGCACGCGGGCAACAGGAGCTTCCCAAGTCGGGAACCCAGTTGCTGAACCGGGGCAGCTCTTCCGGAGCGGGAAGCGTGACGCCGGATGTGGCAAAAGAACGTCCACTATCTTGATTACAACGCTTCCGCAGGCGTCAGTCATTCGGTCAGGGATCGTCTCATCTCGTTCTTAGAGAACGAGGAATTGTTCCTGGCGAATCCATCCAGCCGGCATCGACCGGGACAGAAAATGCAGCACCTCATGTACGAGGCCTCCCTGGTGGTGGCCCGTACCTTGGGGGAGGCGGTTTCACCCGACGACTTGGTCTGGGTTTCTTCCGGAACGGAAGCGAACCAGACGGTGATCCGGAGCTTGGAGCGGACCGTGGAAGGAATGATCATCGGTGCAGGTGAGCATTCCGCCAGCCACGATCTTCTCGAGGGACTGGGTGTTTCATTCAAGGCCGAGTTGCCCTTGCTTCCTGAGGGTTCCTACGACTTGGCCCGCCTGTCGGAGATGTTGAAAGAAGCTCGTGACCGAGGACTTCGATCGATCGGACTCAGTCTGTTCTGGGCGAACAATGAAACCGGCGTACTGACTCCGCTGGCACCATTGTCCCGGATCATCCGCGATTCCGGTATCGAGGTGCGCTTGCACCTCGACGGAGCCCAGGTCTGGGGAAAGATCCTTTTGGATGTCCCGGGGACACCTGCGGATTATGTCACTTTTTCTGCACACAAAATCGGTGCACCTGCCGGAACCGGTTTGATTTGGAAGCGTCCGGGTTCGGGTCTCGCCCCATTGCTGACAGGATCCCAGAATAGCGGGCTCCGCGGAGGGACCGAGAATCTACTCGGAATGATGGCGACACGTTTTGCATGCGAAGATCTCGACCCTGCCGGTTTTCAGCAGAGGACCGGTTTTTTGCAGCGCCGACTTGAAGAGGGCCTCATCCGGATTGATCCCACCATTCAGATCTGGGGATGGCAGGAACGGCGCATTTCGAACACCACCCGCTTTAGCTTCAAACAATTCCAGTCTTACGAAAATTGGATCGAGCTCCTCGACTTGAGGGGATTCGCCGTAAGTCACGGGAGTGCTTGCAAGGCGAGAGTCATCGAGCCTTCGAGAGTGCTCCTGTCCATGGGAGCGAACCGTGAAGCGGCGCTCAACTCGATTCGTGTTTCATTCGGCCCCTCGAACCATGCTGAAGAGGTGGAAGGTTTTCTGAAAGCCCTGTCAGGGATCCTTGAGCAGAAAGGCCGTGCCTCATGAAGATCCTGGTGGCGATCAGCGGTGGTCCGAAAAGTCTGGTCACAGCCTGGCTCCTGAAGAAACAAGGATTCCAGGTCCGTGGAATTCATTTCGATCTGAGCGGATCCGAAAAAAACGCCGAGAAATTGCTCGAACTGGAACGAAAACTCGGACTCCAGATCCAACGGGTCCCCTCCAGGGATGAATGGCTCAGGATTGGCAAGCTCGAGGTCGAGGTCGCGGATACGAAAGGTGCCCGATTTTCTCCGAAAGCTGTTTTTCACCACCGTGTGTTGCTCCCTCATCTGCTTGAGGCCGCACAACAGTTTAAGAGTGACCGGATTGCCGGGGGCTATGCCGTGACCTTGCAAGAGGATCCCTCTGCTGGATTGACCCGTGTGGTTCAAGGTGCCGGATCCGACCTGGACGCGATATTGCTTTTAGCCGGGTTCGGGCAGAGTCAACTCTCCAAGATGATGCTGCCTGTCGGTTCGATTCCGGCAAGCATGCTAGAGAAGCTGGCGCAAGAGGTCGCTCCGGAGGAGATCACCCGGGAATTTGAAATCGATTGGAACAGGATGGCGAACGATCCTGAGCTCATCCCGTCCAGCCGGAGTCGTGGTCTCTATAAAGTCATGTCCGATACGCGGGAACTTCTCGGGGAATCTCCAGTGCATTTGTTCGAAACCGGTGGTGTCTGGAAGCATCCCCTGCATCCGGAGCGGACTTATCGGATCAAGGCCTTGTTTCGGGCCGAGTCGGTGGTGGAGGTGGTCGAGGATCCGGCTGCCGCCTATCAGGAGTTGCACTTGGAAGAGGCCTACTGGTTTGTCAGACCGGATCCGGGAATGAGGGAGGTCCGGACGGGTCTTCTGTTTCAAGGAGCGGAACGTCCCTTGCCGGTGAGGTTGATCCAGTATGAAGGCAGTCGTTTGAAGGTGGCTTTCGAGGAGCCAGTGAAGGTTTCCGGAATCTCACTCGAAAAAGGGCAGGGTGTGGTTTGGGTGGAAAACCAGGAAATTCTCGGTGGTGCAAGGATTCTGGTGATGAAATGAAACAGAAATTTCTTGTCAAAACTCTCGGATGCAAGGCGAACTCCTCGGACGGTCAGCAGATCGAAGCCGGATTGCTGAAGCACGGGTGGAGTCCGGCGGTGAGTGACGCTGACGCCGATGTCATCGTGGTCAACTCGTGCACAGTGACCGATGAAGCCGATCGGCAATCGAGAAAGCTCGTCCGGGATCTGGCCCGTAAGAATCCGTCGGTCCGTGTGATCTATACCGGCTGTGGCGCAGAAGTCGATCCTGAATCGGCATTGAAGATTCCCGGAGTCAGTGCGGTGATCGGGAATCAAGACAAGGACCGCGCTGCGGACCGGATCGTGCAACATCTCGAGTCCGCGCCCTCTCACCCTGAGATTCTCGGAACGGTGAGCGGATATCAGGAATTCCGCTCCCGCCATCCCATGGACCGTGAGTGGGCCATGCCTTCCACCGGTGCCGACGAGATTCTGAGCCTCGACCCCAGAGCATCCACTTTCCGGACCCGGGCGTTCATCAAGGTTCAAGAAGGGTGTAACGCCTTTTGCACCTATTGTGTGATTCCTTATGGCCGTGGCCCCGCCCGGAGTCTCCGGATCGACGAGATCGTCGAAAAAGTGAAACGCTTGAAAGACGAAGGCATCCGGGAAGTCATCCTGACCGGCACCAATATTGGGGATTACGGGATCGATTGGTCGGATCAGCCCCGGGTCGATGATTTGATCGAGTCCATTCTGATCCATTCGGGAATCGAGCGTTTGAGGGTCGGGTCCCTCGATCCGACGGAAATCTCCGGAAGGATGATTTCCATGATGGAAGAGCATGATGCTTTCTGCCCCCATTTTCATGTGTCTCTCCAGCACACCGAGTCGCGAATTTTGAAGCTCATGAAGCGGAAGTACACTTTGGCCGAAGTGGAGGATTGCCTCGAACGCCTGGGTTCGATGAAGAGAAGACCCTTCGTCGGGATGGACCTGATCACCGGCTTTCCGGGGGAATCCGAGGAGGAGTTCTCGGCCATGGAAGAGCGTCTCGGTCGATGGTACTGGTCGCGGCTCCACGTGTTTCCCTACAGCGAACGCTCCGGGACACCGGCAACACGCCTTCCGGACCCTGTTGATTTTTCAGTGAGAAAATTCCGTGCCCGGCGCCTGCTGTCACTCAGTCTCGATCGAATGACCCGTCGTTTTTCTGAAATCCGTGCTGGTGGCTTGGAGCGAATCGAAGGCGTCCTCGTGGAAGGGCGCGTGAAGGGACCGGATGGAACGAGAACCTGGCTTGCAGGCTATTCTCCGGACTATCAGAGAGTGCTTTTTCCGGAGGGCGAGTCTTCCCCCGGATTGACCCGGAACCGGATTGTACCGGTGAGGATCGGCCGTTGGTTTGTCGATCGCGCTTCAGGCGAGGTTTCTTGGATTGGAGAGTGCCATGCCTGATCAGAGACCCCAGACCCTTCAGGGACTTCAGGACCAGATCCGTTACCCGTTCGGAGATCCGAGGCTGTTGATCCTCGCGATGACCCATGTGTCTTACGGTCAGGAGAATCACCAGGAGCGGTTGCCGGTCCAACGGAACAATGAACGTCTAGAATTTCTCGGCGATTCGGTTCTGGGATTGGTGATTTCAGATCTTCTTTTGGAGGCGTTCCCGGAAGCGAGTGAGGGGCAGCTCTCGAAGATGCGTGCTGCGGTTGTGAACGAAAAGACCCTGAGCGAGATCTCGAAGAGCCTTCGACTGAGTGGACTCATGCTTCTTGGAAAAGGGGAGACCCGGACGGGCGGTCACGAGAAGGCCTCGATCCTGTCGAGCGCGTTCGAGGCGCTGATCGCCGCCATCTACATCGATGGAGGATTCAATGCCGTATACCCCGTGGTCCGCTACCTCTTCGCTCCCTTGTTCAGGGCCGAAAATTGCACAATTTCATTCCAGGATCACAAAACGCGTCTCCAGGAATTGATCCAGAGTCGTTATCGACTTACCCCCACTTACCACCTGATCGCATCGAACGGTCCGGATCATGCCAAGGTTTTCACGGTGGAAGTTCGGGTCAAGGATCGTGTGCTGGCTTCGAGCGAGGGATCGTCGAAGAAGAATGCGGAACAGAACGCGGCCTGCGAGGCCCTCCGGGTGCTTCCGGAGTTGGACGGAGGATTCGAAAAATGAAGTCGGGTGTGATTGCTTTGGTAGGAAGGCCGAATACCGGGAAGAGCACGTTTTTGAATGCGGTCTTGGGTGAATCGATTTCGATCGTCACACCCAAAGCCCAGACCACCCGGGATCAGATTCGCGGAATCCTGTCGGACGAGCGCGGGCAGATCGTATTCGTGGATACCCCGGGGATCCATCGGGCACGCGAAGGGGGAATCAACGCTTTCATGATGCAAGAGGTGAAGCGCGCACTCGAGGGTCCGGATTTGGTACTCTATTTGGTCGACCCTTTCAGCAAGCCCGAGGCCGAGAGGTTGGTGCTGGAGGTCCTGCGTTTGTCGGAGGCCCCGGTGCTACCGGTCTTGAACAAGTGTGACCTGACCAAGCGTGAGCCGGAGCGTTTTGAGTGGGTGGCCACCTATTTCGAGGAGTGCCGGACTGTTTTGACCGGTGCCGGTGTCGAAGTCCTTTCTCCCATCCAGATTTCAGCCGAGAAAAAGACGGGGGTGCCCGAGCTGGTCACCGGTCTTTTTGATCGTCTTCCGGACGGGCCTCCTCTGTACGAGGATCCTGATGCACTGACCGACCGGAGTTCCCGCTTCGTGGTCGCCGAGATGATCCGGAAGCAGCTCTTCATGAAACTCGGAGACGAGCTTCCCTACAGTTGCGCGGTCGAGATTGAGAGCTATCGCGAGGATTTCAAGCCGGTTGCAATTGCCGCACTGATTTATGTGGAACGCGAGAGTCAAAAGGGGATGGTGATCGGTGCCGGCGGCAAGAAGATCAAGGAGATCGGTACTGCCGCCCGGAAAGAGATCGAAGAACTGCTCGGGGAACGCGTGTTCCTCGAACTCCGGGTGAAAGTGCTCGAAGGTTGGACCTCCGAGTCCAGGAAGATGAAACAGTTGGGTTACGAGTTCGATGGCAAGGGGACCCGGGCCGGTAAGGAAAGACGATGATGTCCATCAATGTGGTGATTGTGGGGCGACCCAATGTCGGAAAAAGCAGTCTGTTCAACCGTCTCCTGGGTCGAAAGCGGGCTTTGGTCCTCGATACGCCGGGTGTGACCCGTGACCGAATCGTCGAACCAGCCAGTTTCTGGGTTCGTGCCAAGGAGTATCCGGTGAATCTCATCGACACCGGAGGTCTCGGAGAGGGACAGTTCAAGGAGGAGATCCGCCTCCAGGTCGATACCGCACTCAAGGAAGCTTCGGTGGTGCTTTTCGTGGTCGACATTAAGGTCGGCCTCACCCATGCGGATGAAGAGGTCTTTTCCGAGCTTCGTCGCTCCGGAGTCAGTGAGAAGATCCCTGTGATCCTGGTGTTGAACAAGGCGGACTCCGATCTGGCCGAGGAACGATTTGCTGAGTTCTACTCTCTTGGAGTGGGCCGCTTGCTACCGGTTTCTGCGGAGCATGCCTTGCAGATCGACGAGTTGAAGGAAATGGTGGTCGATTTGCTGAATCCCGAAGCACTGCCCGGGGTGCCCGAGGAGGAAATCGATGATGAGACCGAGTCGGAGAAAGAGGAAGTCTATGTCCCGCGGACTCCCCGGATTGCCATCGTTGGACAGCCCAATGTCGGGAAAAGCACGCTCTTGAACGCGATTTGCGGCGAAAAGCGTACGATTGTGAGTCCCATCGCGGGAACCACGGTTGATGCGATCGATCTCGACATCAATTGGAACGGCAAGGACTTCACCGTGATCGACACCGCGGGGATCCGACGCAAGAACAAGACCGAGCAGGGGATCGAAGTGTTGTCGGTGGTGCAAACCCGTAAAACTCTCGAGCGTGCCGATCTCGCATTCCTCGTGATGGATGGCGAGCAGGGGGTCTACGAGCAGGACGAGAAGATCGCGGGACTGATCGAAGAGATGGGTTGCAGTGTGATCCTGGTGCTCAACAAGTGGGACACCCAGGTCGGAAACAAGGAGTTTTCCCAGAAGCTCGCCGAGGAGGAGATCCGGAAGAAGATCCGTTTCCTCGGTTACGCTCCGCTGGTTTTCACGACCGCCAAGGACTCGATCGGTCTTGACCGTCTTTTCCGCGTGGCCCAGGCCGTGATCGAACAGCGTTCTCTCAAGATCCAGACCAAGGAGCTTACCGAGTTCCTGAGGAACGCGGCCGAGATCCACAATCCGAACAATGCAAAGTTTTATTTCGTCCATCAGTCCGGGCGGAACCCGCCGACTTTTGTGGCGCATGTGAGTGACCCGCGAAAGATCCATTTCAGTCTAAGTCGGCACCTGGTTCGCGCGATCCGGGAGCATTACGGCTACCTTGGGACCCCTGTCCGGATGCATTTTTTGAAGACCAAGGGATAAGGAGTCTTGCAAACGCTCCGGGTCATGGGCAAACTGGTGGACATCCGTTCCTCATTGCCGGGGTGGCGAAATTGGTAGACGCACAGGACTTAAAATCCTGGGTTTGGCAACAGACGTACCGGTTCGATTCCGGTCCTCGGCACCAACCCAACATTTAGAGTTTCATCATCATGCTCATCCGGATTTTCTGCTCGGGCCAGTTCGCACCGATTGGTCTGGTCGGTCTGTTCAGTCTGATTGCTTCCTGCTCTTCACCTCCACCCCCTCCACCGTCTCTTCCCGACGGTGCTCTTCGTCGCATCCGGGCCTTGATGGGCCAGGAAGAGTCGAAGACTTTTTTAGAAGAGTGGACGAGCTCGCGAGATGTCGAGATTTGGTTTGCCTCCAATCGCGAACAAGAGGGGATTTTTCCATCGGGTTCATTGAGCTTCGGGAAAACCCGGGTTCAGGTGCCCGATGAGAGGGGTGTCGGAATGTTGCCCACTCGGGTGGGTGATCGGGTTCCGCTTACCCTAGAGGAATGGAAACTCCAGCTAGGTGGAGCTTCGGAGTGGGGAGTCTTGGTCTTTACCCACGGATTCAATGTGCGTTTCGAGGAGGCTCTGCAAAGGGCGGCCCAATTGGCCTTTGATTTAAAGTTCCAGGGCAAAGTGCTTTTGCTTTCGTGGCCTGCCGGCGGTAACGGTGGTTTCCTGGCCCAAACCTTGATCAACCGGACCTACGAGCTGAATCGAAAGCACGCCCTGCAAAGTGTCGAGCCCGCCATTCAGGTACTCCGTGAGTTGGCTTCACTCTGGGTTCCTGTGCAGGTCATGGTTCACTCGATGGGCCATGAAGTGATTTTGCCCGCCTTGTCCCGTATGGCTTCCGAACCCGGGCGTGTGGTGGTGCAAGAACTGGTGTTGAATGCGCCTGATTTCGATCCGGAGGAGTTTCGGCGGATTCTGCCATCACTCAAGTGGATTGCCGGTCGCATCACCTTGTATTGCTCGGACAAGGATCATGCAATGACCGCCTCGAAAAAGGTGAATCATCAGGAGCGTCTCGGGTCCTGTCTCAGACAGGAAGGGGTCGATGTCGTGAATGTGTCCGAGGTCGACGATCCCGGATTCACCGGGCTCGGTCATGGGTATTACGCATCGCGTCCCGTGCTCACCGATGTCAGACAGGTTTTATTTGGAATCGGTGCGAAACAGCGCTTGTTCATCCGGAAGGCTCCCGATGGAGCCCGGTCGGATTATGTTTTGCGCAAGTAGGTGTTTGGATTAAGCTCTCGGCTGAGCATTTATGGAAATATTGATGGAGATTCCTGCAATGTTGATTCTGGGTATTGTTCTGTTCGTGATTCTCGTGTCCGGGATTGTGACCGTGCAGCAAGGCACCGTGACGGTTCTGACACTCTTCGGAAAGTATTCGCGGACCCTCCGCGCCGGGTTGAACTTCAAGATTCCGGTGATCGAGCAAGTTTTTTCCAAAATTTCTCTACAAAACCAATCGATCGAGCTCCAGTTCCAGGCGGTGACCCAGGACCAGGCGAATGTAAACTTCAAAGCCATGCTCCTGTATTCGGTCAAGGATTCGGACGAGGAGACGGTCAAGAGTGTCGCGTTCAAGTTCATGGACTACCGGAGCTTCATGCAAACCCTTTCCCGTTCGGTCGAGGGGAGCATCCGTTCCTTCGTGGCGACCAAGCGCCAATCCGAGATCCTTTCGCTCCGGACCGAGATCACTCTCGCAGTCAAGGACAACATGGATCAACATCTCGAGGAGTGGGGTTACCACCTGATCGATCTGCAGGTGAACGACGTGACCTTCGACGAAGAAGTCATGCGCTCCATGAGCAAGGTGGTTGCAGCGAACAACATGAAGGCGGCCGCCGAGAATGAAGGCCAGGCTCTCTTGATCACCAAGACCAAGGCTGCCGAAGCCGAAGGGAATGCGATCCGGATCCAAGCCGAGGCCGAAATGAACGCGGCCATGCTGAGGGGTCAAGCTGTCGCACGCTTCCGTGAGGAAGTGGCCCGTGGGATGAGCGCAGCGGCGGGTGAGATGCAAAAAAGCAATCTCGACGCTTCTTTCATCCTCTTCTCCATGTGGACCGAGGCCTTGAAGAACATCAGTGAGAATTCGACCGGGAACATCCTCTTCTTCGACGGATCGGTCGACGGGATGAGCAAGAACCTGCGCGATCTGATGGCTCTGAACGCCAAGTCGCTCTTCGATGCTCCGAAGAATTCATGAGTCAGCAAAAGCAGACTCCGCCCTTTGATCCGAATGAGTTCGCGGAGTGGATGCTCGAGGGACTGAAAGAAACCGTCCGGTACCGGGTTCGACAGACCCTGCACCGTGAGCGGTGGATCGAGGCCGTGAAGGCCAGGATTCCGAACAAGAACCAGGTGTTGCATTTTGCCCTCCGGCAGGCCTTTGAACGGGCGGATTTCCGGTTCGAAGAGTTGAAGCAGGGAGATGCGGTTTTTTACGTGATCCGGAAGACGCTCCGTGAAGTTCCTTCCGGACAGAAAGTCCGTCGTCTGGTGTTCGTTCCCGGGCTCGGAGATTCGCCCGGTTCCTGGCTTCCGTTTTTCACTCTCAGCAAGGCCGAGCTCACCCGTCGTTTTGACGAGGTGTTGGTGATCGACTTCCCCGGTTACATGGGGTTCCTGTCTCATCACGAGATGGTGTCTTCGATGGACATCCTTCTCGGTGTCGTCAGGATGGTCTGTGACCGTTATCCACCCGAGGTCCTGATGGGGCATTCGCTCGGAGCCTGGTTGGCCGGGAAAGCCGCCCAACAGTTCCAACAGGTGATCGGGCAATTCATCGCAATCGCTCCTTCCGGGCTGATTCCCGCGGAGGAGCGCAAGATCTTCGGGGACTTCATCGTCAAGAATCAAGGCCTTACGCTCGAGGAGCTCCTCGAGATGATTGTCTACGATCCCAAGAAGTTCGGACCTCTCCTCAATCGGGATTTCAAAGAGTTTTACGAAAGGCCGTCCATCAAGAATTTCGTGGACTCGGTGAGGGATGATCACTTCATTGACGGGGCTCTGCCGTTCATGGCTCGAAAGATCACCGTGATATGGGGTGATTCGGATCGCTTTGTCCCCACTCATTGGGTGAGGAATTGGATCGAGTCCTACGGGGAGTATCTCGACGCCTACCTCCTTAAGAAGACCGGACACATTCCCCAGATAGAACGTCCGATGGTGATCTCCAAGGTTTTGACCCACGCGTTGAGCGGAGACCGGATGAACGAGGGATTCGGGTGGACCCGCATCCAGTCGCGACGGAACGAGTTCGACGGGGGTCGAAAGAACGAACCCACCGCTGCCCCCCGTTTGCTCAAATGAATTTGACGAGGTGGTAGTTCTTTTTGCCCTTGCGGAGCACCAGCGCCGATCCGCCGATCAGATGGGATTCCTGCACACTCAAGGCGACGTCGGTGATCCTCTCGTTATTTAGGTATACTCCACCAGCCGGGATTTCCTTACGAGCCGCTCCCTTGGACTGGAACAAGCCGGATTCAGCCAGCAGATCCACCAATGGAAGACCCGAGCCGAGCCGGTCCTTGGAGAGTTCGGTCGAAGGAGCGTCGGCGAAGAGCTCCCCGAGGGTGACTAGGTCGAGTTCCTTCAGTTCGGCACCGAACAGGGCACGGGTGGCGGCTTCAGCTCTCTGCAAGGCTTCTTCACCGTGGACCAAGCGGGTCAGTTCTTGTGCGAGTGCGGTTTGAGCCGCTTTCCTTTCCGGTTCCCGCTCCATGTGCTGCTTCAATTCTTCGATCTTCTCAGACGGCAGGAAGGTGAGGTAATTGAGCCAAGTGATCACCACACTGTCAGGGGACTGGATGAAAAACTGATAGAACTGGTAGGGGGAGGTTTTTTCGGGCGAGAGCCATACGGCGCCTTTTTCCGTTTTGCCGAATTTGACCCCGTCCGGACGCGTGATCAGCGGATGGGTGAGCCCGAAAGCCGGGAGCGGTGCGTCCGGAGATGTGCCTTCACCGTGCGCCAATTTTTTTCGAATCAGTTCGGTTCCGGCTGTGATGTTGCCCCATTGGTCCGAAGCCCCAATCTGGAGGGTGCAACCGAGACGCTCGTGCAAGCAGAAGAAATCATAGGCCTGGAGGAGCATGTAGGAGAACTCGGTATAGGAGATCCCGTGATCCCGGTCTTCCATCCTGGAGCGCACCGAATCTTTCTGGGTCATGTGATTCACGGTGAAGTGTTTGCCCACTTCACGGAGAAATGTGAGCACGTTCATCTCCCTGTAAAAATCACTGTTGTCCACTATCATCGCGGCATTCGGCGCAGCGGGAGAGAAATCGAGAAAGGTTTCGGCAACCTTCCTGATGCCGGCCAGATTGCGGGCCACCTGCTCGGGGGTCTGGAGATTCCGTTCTTGGGACTTTCCACTCGGGTCACCCACCATGCCCGTCGCGCCACCCAGGACAATAATGGGTCGGTGCCCGGCCATTTGAAAACGACGCAGAGTCAAAAGAGGAAACAAGCTCCCGACATGCAGGGAATCGCTGGTGGGGTCGAAGCCGCAATACAAAGTCACTGGACCTTTATCCAGGTGGCCTTTCAGGGATTCGTCAGTGACTTGGTAGAGAATTCCACGGGATTGGAGCTCGGAATAGATCGGGGTGCGCATGGCCTGATCTTAATCCAAGTTCAGCGCTTCTGCATTGACAAAAAGCCCTCTGAAAACGCAAGCTCAGGCCATGTCCATGCGTGGAATCCTTCTGGGGTTTTTGCTGCTTCCGGCGTTGCTGCAGTCGGGAGAAGTCCGGGCCGGTTGGCTCGAGCGAAAGCTCATGGTGAACGGAGCCGGGGCAACTTTCCCTTACCCGCTTTATTCCCGTTGGTTCGCCGCTTACGAAAAGAAGCATCCCACGCTGGCCTTCAACTACCAGTCCATCGGAAGCGGCGGGGGGATCCGTCAACTCCTGGACCAGACGGTCGACTTCGGAGCCTCGGATGCGCCGATGTCGGATGAGCAATTGAAAAAGGCCAAGTCACCGATTTTGCACGTTCCGGCGACGATGGGGGCGGTCGTCCTCAGTTACCAGAAGCCGGGATTGAGAGGTCCGCTGAAACTTTCCGGTGAGGTCATTGCAGACATTTTTCTTGGAAAGATCAACCGTTGGGCAGATCCGAGGATCGTCGAGCTGAATCCTGAAGAGAAAGCTGTGCTGCAGTCCCCGAATGATCCGGATATCCTGGTCGTTCACCGTGCTGACGGGAGTGGTACGACCTCGATCTTCTCGGAGTACCTCTCGAAATCGTCCGAAGAGTGGAAGAAGAGAGTCGGAAAAGGTTCGGCCCTGCGTTGGCCTGTCGGGATCGGCGGTAAGGGGAACGAGGGAGTCACGAGTTTCATCAAGCAAATTCCTGGTTCGATCGGTTACGTGGAGTTGGTGTTTGCAAAGACCTTGAAGCTTCCGGTTGCCTCCGTTAAGAACGCCAAAGGTGAATTCATCGAGCCGTCTCCCCGGAGCGTGACCCTCGCCGCGGAGGGAGCGCTGTCTGACATTCCTGACGACTTCCGGGCCTCGATCACCCTCGTTCCGGCCACAGGTGCCTACCCGATCAGTTCATTCACGTACATCCTGGTTTATGACCGGATGCCGAAGGGGCCCGGAAGGTCGGCTCTGTATGGATTTCTCGATTGGGCCTTGAGACAGGGACAGGAGATGAGCCCAGGCTTGAACTATGCTTCTTTGCCCCCCCCTTTGGTCAAGCGGGTGATGGATCGACTGGCCAGGAGTGAGCAGGAGAGTTTTCGCCCATGAAAGACATCCCGCTTGAGAAAAACCTGGTCGATTTGTTCTTCCGTCGGACTCTTTATGGGTTTGCTGTTCTGGCTTTTCTGCTTCTCGGGGGCATGTTCGCGTTCTTGATCGACCTCGGACTCCCGGCGTTCAGGGAAGTCGGTTTCGGTAACCTGATGTCCTTGGAGTGGAATCCCCCCTTGAAGTCGTTCGGGATCCTTCCGTTCATTTACGGAACGCTAGTCAGTTCTCTCCTGGCACTTGCGTTTTCCACTCCCATCAGTGTAGCTGCCGCATTGTTTCTGACCGAAATCGCACCTCGCCGGATCGGTTCGGTGTTCGGCTTCTTGGTTGAGATGCTGGCTGCAATCCCGAGTGTGGTTTATGGGCTTTGGGGACTGTTTGTGGTGATTCCCTGGCTCCGGACCTCGGTTGAGCCTTTTCTCCGGAAGAGTCTCGGTTTCATTCCACTCTTTTCGGGTCCGATCTACGGAGTCGGAATGCTCGCGGCCGGATTGATCCTGGCGATCATGATTACACCCACGATCACTGCCATTTGCAAAGAAGTGTTCAGTGCGGTTCCCCGTCCACTGAAAGAGGGCGTTCTCGCGCTGGGGTCCACCCGATCCGAGATGCTCTGGATCGGTGTGGTATCGAGTTCCCGATCGGGGATTCTCGGGGGAATGATTCTCGGTCTGTCCCGTGCTCTGGGTGAAACCATGGCGGTCACCATGGTGATCGGGAACACCGCCGAAATCTCGGCTTCACTCTTCGCTCCGCATCAGACGATGGCGAGTGCCGTGGCCTCCGAAGTGGCAGAGGCCACCGGTGTGCACTTGTCGGCCTTGGGAGTGGTCGGCCTGGTCCTGCTATTGATCTCCGGTTGCCTGTTCTTGTTCCTGCGGTGGTCACTCAGAAAAGGAGGGTACTCCAAATGATTGCACGGCACTGGCTCAATCGTTTGTTCATTTCCGGCATATGTTTACTGGCAATGATCGCGTTGGTGCCCCTGTTCAGTGTGCTGTTCTATGTGATCTCCCACGGAGCTTCTTCACTGTCGTTGGAGTTTTTCTCAAGCCTCCCGGCGCCGGTGGGGGAGATCGGCGGGGGGATCGGACATGCCATCCTCGGCTCGGTGGTTCTCATTTCAATGTGTTCCCTGATTTCAATTCCACTCGGACTCGGAATGGGGATTTTGCTCTCTGAGTACTCGCAAAAACCCGTGTCGCGGGTTTTGGGTGTGGTGGTGGAGCTCCTGTCGAGTATTCCCTCCATTGTGGTCGGCTTGTTCGCCTATGCACTCGTCGTGCGACCATTCAAGGGATTTTCCGCCCATGCCGGTGCGATCGCGCTGTCGATGATCATGATTCCGCTGGTGGCGCGCACCACCGAGGAGATGCTGAAGCTTGTGCCCCGGTCGGTTCGTGAAGCCGGACTTGCACTCGGGCTTCCCAAGGCGCGGGTGATCGTGAGCATTGTCCTGAAAGGCAGTCTGCGATCTCTCACGGTGGGAGTGATCCTTGCGGTAGCTCGAATCGCGGGCGAGACGGCGCCCTTGTTGTTCACCGCCTTTGCCTCACAACATTGGTTCCAGGGCCTCTCCGAGCCGCTTGCATCGATACCGGTCCAGATCTACACCTATGCCGTGAGTCCGTACGAGGATTGGCATGCCAAAGCCTGGGGCGGCGCCCTGATTCTGATTCTCATGGTTCTCGGTTTGAATTTGTTGATCAGGATTTTCTTACCCAGGAGAAAGGACGGATGATGACTCCCTCCCCAGTATTGCTCGAAGTCAATGGCCTCAAAGCTTTCGTTGAATCGACCGAGATCCTTCATGGGATCGACCTCGGGGTGTCGAGGCAAGAAGTGGTCGCATTCATCGGGCCGTCAGGCTGCGGTAAATCGACTTTCCTCAGGTGCCTGAATCGTCTGCACGAGGAAACCCCCGGTGGGCGTGCTGAGGGTCGGGTCACTCTTGAAGGACAGGACCTATACGCTTCAGGTACCGATCCGGTTCAGATCCGCCGGAGGATCGGGATGGTGTTCCAGAAACCCAATCCTTTTCCTTCCATGAGTATTTTCGAGAATGTGGCTTCCGGGTTGAGGTTGAATCGGATTGCCAAGGGAGTTGAACTGGAAGCCCGTGTGGAAGCCGCGCTTCGTGAGGCGGCACTCTGGAACGAGGTCAAGGACAAGCTCGACGCCTCCGGAATGTCTTTGTCAGGCGGGCAGCAACAGCGTCTTTGCATCGCCCGTGCCTTAGCAGTGAAGCCGCCGGTGCTCCTGATGGACGAACCGACCAGTGCCCTCGATCCGGTGTCGACCGCCAAGATCGAAGAGCTGGTGATTCAACTCAAGAAGGAGACCACCATTCTAATGGTCACCCACAACATGCAGCAGGCCGCCAGGATTTCAGACCGGACCGCGTTTTTCCTTTATGGCGACCTGGTCGAATACGGTCCGACCACAAAAGTGTTCACCACGCCGTCCGATCGCCGGACTGAAGAGTACATCACAGGAAGGTTCGGCTGAGCCGGATCGGGGAGGGAAGATGCAGAGACAGATCGATCATGAATTGAACAAACTGAGGGCCGTGATCCTTTCCATGGGGCAAGCGGTGGAAGCTGCCGTTGAAGAGGCGACAGAGGGATTGATTGAGAGGGATCCCGAGAGACTCAAGAAAGTCCGGGAGTACGAAGACAGAATCAATGCCTACCACCTAGAGGTGGACGAGCTCTGCTTGAAATTGATCGCCCAACAGTCTCCGCTCGCTGCGGACTTGCGTATGATTCTTGCGATTATCAAGATCAATGCCGATCTGGAGCGGATGGGAGACCAGGCGATGAACATCTCCTTGAACGTACGGGATTACCTCAGCAAAGAACCGCTTCCTGAGGCCGCCACCATCGCCAGCATGGCTCACACGGTCCGGAAGATGGTCAGGGACGCGATGGAAGCTTTCGTCAAAGCGGATCTGACTTTGTCTGAACAGGTTCTACTTCAGGATGATGTCGTCGACGAAGCGAAACGGACGACCTTCAAACGTTTGATCGAGGTGATGAAGAAGGACGGAACACAGGTCGAGGGAGCGGTGGATCTGATGCTGGTATCGCGGAACCTTGAGAGGCTTGGTGACCACGCGACCAATATTGCGGAAGATGTCATTTTCGCCTCTACGGGTAAGGACATCCGTCACGGCGGTTTTCATTCCGGTCAAAAACCATGATTCAAAAGAAGGCCCTGATCCTCGAAGAAGATGAGGAATTCCGAATACTCCTTTCCGAAGAGATCAGAGAAGCAGGTCTCGAGGTGATGGCATTCGGGGACCCGGCTGCTCTTCTTCGTGAGTTTTCCACCAGTCCTTCGGACCTGGTGGTGACCGATGCCAAGATCCCTGAGCTGCCTCTTGAGGAGTTTCTCGGCCAGCTCCATTCGGTGGCTCGATCCGGGTTCAGGGTGCTCGTGATCGCAGGGCCCGGGGCGCACCCCCAATCCATTCCGGGAGTCCGGGCGGGTCAGGACGAGGTGATTCCGAAGCCGATCGAACGGATGCACTTCCGTGAGCGGATCAGGACTCTCACCGGAAACAGCCCGACGGTTACGGGTAAGCTCGGAGTGGGGGGATTGTTGGTCGATCCGAGATCCTATGATGTTTTCCTGATGGGTGAACGCGTTCATCTGACGCCGAACGAGTTCAAACTGCTCGAGGCTCTCCTCGTTGCCAGGGGTGGCGTCCTCTCCCGGGACGAGCTCATCCGGCAAGTCCAGGGACCCGGAATTTCCGTGATCGATCGAGCCATCGATACCCATGTTTTTTCACTCCGGAAGAAGCTAGGGCCCGAGGGGTCGAGAATCGAAACGGTCCGGGGTGAGGGTTACCGGATCCGGATCTGAAGAGCCGCTTCGATCAAAAACCAGGCACCCATTAATCCAAAGAGTGTGGCGGAACCGGCGAGCAGGCGTTTGGGTGACACCCATTGTCCCAGTCGTTGTCCGAGTACCACTGCGATCGCGGTCACACTCCATAGAGCCAGGAGCGAGGCCGAAAATACCGCCATGAGTCCGTCAGGGTTCCGGGCGGCAAGGGACGCCGTGCTGAGTTGGGTCAGATCTCCCCACTCAGCCAGGAAAACGACTACAAAGGCTTTTGAGGCTTGGGTTGTGAATCCCGCTCCCACACCGTTCGGGCTTGAAGCCTCTTCAGATTCTTCTCCAGAAATTTTCCTGAAGGACATGACGGCAAACACCAGAAACAGGACTCCGGTGGCAGCCTTGACCCAGATCGGAGAAAGCTTCCCGACCCAGCTTCCCACCCCCACCGCAATCAAGCATTGGATCAGAAAGGCGACGGCCACTCCCGAAAACACCGGGAACTTGCCACCTTTGCTGGCAAGCAGCAAGGTGGCGAGTGCGGTCTTATCCGGCAGTTCGGCCAGGAAGATCAGTGTGAAGGTCGAAACGAAGAGGCTCAAATCTTTTTACCGGCGTTCAGTTCCTTAACCGCTGACTCGAAGAACTTGCGGTTGCAGGATTTGATTCCGATGAAGTTAGTGAATGCCTTTCGGGCCGGCCACAGTGCGCGAGCCAAGGACGAGTAGGCTTCACGGGCCACTGCATTTAGGGATTTACCCCGGTAGGCGTTCAGGGTTTGTTGGAGGTAGGTGGCGTCTCCCTGGCGCTCGTAACCCCGACGTTCGATGTTGGCGGTTTCTCCGGTAATTCGCTCGACCAGCTCGGTCTGAAGGGCGCGAACCAGTTCAGAGCGGGAGGCGTCCCGGGCCTGCTCGGCAAATGCCCGGGCGAGATCGGCTACGGGGTTCTGTGACAGAACGGTGCCACCGAGTTCTCCGATCACGAGCTCACCGAGGAACATCTGGCCACGCACCGTGATGCCGGGCCCACGAATCAGCTCGAGAGGGGAGTACCCGTCGAGTTGGAATTGGGCCGTTGCAGTTTGGTTGCCTGCGATGATGCCAAGATTCTCCTCCACTACTCGACCGGTCGAATCGCGTAGGATGACCCGGACGCTAGCCGAGGAATTGAGGCGTGAGTTATTCTTCACGCTGTAGCTCACGATTGCCTGCCCGGTCGGTGCGAGGGTTTTCACTTCGATTCCGAGTGGAGTGACCTGTCTCATGACCCGTGCGCTCTGGAGCACGGTGAAGGCTCCGAATCCCTTCCCGGTGAGGGTCAGGCCGATATTCAGATTCGCTGTGTTTTGAACCGAACTGGAGATCGACCCCAGGAAGTCGGTACGAACCGGAGTGGATCGGAGGGCAGGCATCACGATCTCTTGGCTGGACACCCCGTTTTGGACCCCTTCCAGATAAGCGTTGCCCTGGGTGGCGACCTTTCCGTAGTTCTTGATTCGGAAAGAGACCGCGACTCGTTCGCCTGGCTGAAGGATTCCGTCATCCACTTCTCCGATGATTTCAAACCCGTCCACCTCCGGCTTCGGGTTGTTGGAATAATCGTTGAACGTGGCGGTGAAGCCGTTTCGATAGGCGTTTTCGAACACAGAATCGTAGGCGGCACGTTCATCACGTTGGAACTTCTGGTTGAAGCCTTTCACTTCCCCTGATGACCGAGCGTATCGCATTCCCACCTGCTTCCCGATGGATTCGCCCACTCTTTGTCCCAGATCGAGCTGGGTATAGAAGTTCTGTGAGAAGTAGTAGTTCACATACCAGCCGTAGGCATTGACGAAGGACTTGCGGAAGATCTCCTTCAATTCAACGGTTTCGGTCCGGGTTGCGGGCTCACCCGGTTTGGGGTTTTGCACAGCCACTTGAATGGTATCGGTTTCGAGAGCTTCGTATCGAGGCTTGGTGTCGATCGGACGGTTCAGCCACTGACGGATGGCGGCCTGGGGCTCTACCCAGCGGGCCATCTCAAACTGGTAGGTTCCGTCACTGAAGTAGTAATCGAACAGATTGAAGCGAGGGACGTCTCCCAAGAAAACACGGTCATAGCTGTCGTAGACGCGGATCTGACTCAAGTCTTCGACCGGTTGCTTCAGCATGTCCTCGAGCGTCTGTGGCTTTCCGATCAGGCTGCTATATGGGTCCTGGTAGCGTGAGGAGAATGCCGAAGGAGGAGTGGCCCCGATCTCCGCAATGGGGCTCATGCCGCTGTCCAAAGCCGATGTGAAGCGCTTTCTCGCTTCCGAAGCTCCACGCGCCTCACCTGCGGACTTGCCACGTGAGGCACCCTCGAGGCTCGCCCGTTCAATCCGTCCCAAAAGATCGGCATTGAGGGCGGCACCGATCGCCATCGCGTCGTCGTTCGAGCGATTCGATTGTACTGAAGAATAAAGGCCCCAGGAGAACCCTCTCAGGTAGCCTTCGATTCGGCCCTTGCCCCCGCCGAAACGCTCCGCCATCCGACGGGCTTCATCCACCCCGAAGCTGCAAGCACTATAGATCCGGGCGGTGGAGTTGATGTATTTTTCACGGCACTCCTGGTACTGGGCGGGTGGGTATTGAATGAAGTTCACGTCCACTCGCGGGCCGTTGTAGTAGCCCGAGTAACTCACGCTCTGTGCAAACACTTGGGGCGCCAAAAGGAACAAAAACGAGGGGATGGAGTGAAGGGTGGAGAGTTTCATGCGGCGCATAATAGCTGTTCAGAGTGGATTTGTAAAGACCTCCTTCCAGGTGCTATGAACACTAAATGGTCTTGAGCTTCGTATTATTGCTCCTTCAGCCGGTATTGGCCTACGAAGTGGATAATTTCACGGGGCGTTCTGCATTGGTGCGGGACTCGATTCCGGTCCTGGACCAGAAGGTGAACAGCATCCTGGACCGTGCGGCTCGCGACTCCCGTCTCGAGAGCCCCGGATTCTGCAGCTTTGCCGTCCTTCGGCAAGAGATCCTTCGGTGGATCCGGCCGGATCCGACCGGGATCCTCGAGCTATGGCTCGAGTTCACGGATTCGATTGAGAGGACTCCGGTGGGAGTCCGAAACAGTGTCTATCGGGAGGTTTCTTTTTTTGAGTCACCCATCATGAGGGTGTTCGGGATCGGTCGGAGTTTCAAGCTGTCGGGCCAGGTGATCGGAACCGACAAAATCGGGCACTTTTTCATGCAGGGTCTCGATTTCTACGATCAGGTTCGTCAAGGCACCCCGATCGAGAAGGTTTTGGATACGGAACATGGTGAGGACGGTCTTTGGGGTCTTGGGACTTCGGGTGTGAAGTCCTGGGCAGACATCGCGGCGGATTACCAAGGGTACCGTTTCTGGTCCCGCCTAGTGGAAGGATCCCGTCCGTATTTTAGGTGCAACGAGGAGGGGGAATGGGAACGTGATGCGAGCTTCACGTGGGCGGAGTACGTGAACCCCGCTTGGGACGAGGCCTTGAATTGTTCCGAAATGCATGTCGGGATCCGCAAACGGGTCGATCTGGAGTTACACCACCTCGGATTGACCTGTCCCGTCGATCCCGGAGCTTGTGAGGCCCTCAATCGTTTGGAATTCGCTGATTACCTGGTCTCACCGGTCTGCAGGTCCAAACGGTAACTGTTGTGGCGAGAAACCACCTTCACACCCAGCTCCTTGCAGTAGTTTGAAATCAGTTTCCTGAGTCGGGCCAGGGTACGCTCATCGGCTTCTTCTCCCCAAATCAGGTCCACCAGCCTGTCAGCAAGGATCGGACCTGAACTCCGGGTCAGCAAGAAATGCAGTCGATCCCGTTTGGATTTGATTCCGGCGAGTTCAGATTCATCCCAGTCCTCTCCAGTGGTGTGAGACCGGTATCGATCTAGGCATTGCGAGAACAGCGAGGGGTCACCCTTGTACTCGAAGTCCACACCGTAAAGCCCCGTATTGTGCTTCCGGAGTTGGTTCCAAAATTTCCTGGCCCCATCCAAATCCCCGATGGAGAGACGTTTCACCGTTTCCAGTTGCCAGTGTAGCTCCGGGAAATCCTTGAACTTCGATGCGTAGATGTACAAGGGAGCCCCCTGGTGCAGGTGGGTGAGCAGTGTCTTGATATAGGCATAGTTTGCACGGACGATCGCATTTGAAGCCGTTTTCTTGTATCGATCCAGAAGAGAGATCGCGTCATCGTAACGCATTTCTTGGATCAAAGCTGAGATTCGGATGATCAGTAGATGCGGTTCAAAGCTCTTCAAATCCTGCTTTTTGTGACGGAATGCATGTTCAACAAGCTCAAGGCAGTTTTGAGTATCACCTGAGAGCAAGGCATACAGGATCCGACAATGGAGGACTTGGAGTTTCTCGAGAGCGGTGGTCACCGGGATGGATTCGAGTTCCAGTAAAAGTTGGCCCATTCGGGCCACTTCTCTTCTGTTACCCAGGGCGAGGATCAGCAAGTAGAGCGGATTCAGGACGAACCCATAGTGAGGCACGGTTTGGAAGGTCTGGACGGAGCGTTCGAGATTCTCGACTGCGTACCTGAAATGGCTGTGCTGGTTGTAAACGAGACCGATGAGGTAGAGCCTGACCCCTTCATAGAATGCTTCATGAAAAGGACTGACCCGGAGCTCTTTCAAGGCTCCCGCCTTCGAGTTCCTGTGGAACTCGAGATACGCACGGAGCAATCGGCCTTCTGCCAAAGAAAAGGTGTGATGCTCGAGGCGATACAGGAATTTGCGTTTGTCCGATCTCAGGAGCTTGAAAGTCTCCAGAAAATAGACGTGGCGTTCCTCATTTTGACTCATGAGACAGCGATTGGATCACACATTTTAGAGCATCAATGTTTCTGGCACGGGACTTGAAACGTCCTAGGCAGTATTGTGGTGATTCGACCCCTTGTACCCAAAGTTGCTCAATCCGATGAAGGAGCTTGATTTGATCCGGGGTGTGAACGGGAACCGGCGCACTCCCACAGGAAGTTTGCGCCCAGGATGGTTTACTGATCGCTTTGAATATACTTTTTGCTGCGAGACGTTTTATTTCGTCAAAGAAACTTTGGTCGTTTTCGTAGCGGATTTTTCTCGAATCTAGGTAATCTTTTTCCAGGTCACGAGACCGGTCGCGAAGCTCGGTGCACATCGCTTCCTGATTGCTGGGTCGATCCGGTCCTCCTCCGCTCCCGTGAACCTGAGCGCGTGTGGAGAGTGGATAGAGAGCGAACAGGAGGAGCCACAGGGTCAAGCCGGTGAGCATTTTGAGCATAGACTCCTGATCGGCAGGAATTGCCCCGGGCTTGAGGGGGCCCGGCCAAAACCCATCGGGTGCTGACCGGGCCGGACTCGAATCATTTCAAGCTGCTGCGGGTCAAATCCTGGCTCAAGCGTTCCCCAAGATCGGAGCCGGTTTCCTCAAGGATCTGCAGGATGGGCGCGATCTCAGCTTCGGTCAGTACCACTTCCTTGAGTCCTTGGCCGTTTCTCTCGAGTTGGGAGGCCTTATTCGAAATCAATTGACCGAGCTCGAGAGCCACTGCGGAGTCTAGGCCCGGATAGCGTTGTTCTAGAGCGGACCGGAGACCTTCAGGAGTCGCATCCTGATCCAAAACAAAGAGAGCCGCAGCCCAGTAGTTCAGGTCATCACTTTGGATGCCCCAGAAGAATCCCGCTGAGGTGATGGTCAGGCCCACCAAGGCAGATCCGATCCCCGGGATGGCGACCCCGATGATGATACCGGCTTTGGCATCCGAGGTGGGGGCCACCGTTGCGGCGGTGAGGCAGGCGAGAAGAGCGAGTTTGGCTTTTAAATTTTTCACGTATTTCATGGTTTTCTCCGTTTCGGGTTCGGGTTCACTTCACCAGCGTCGAGTGGGTGAGTTCGTTTTTGAGCTTTTGTCCGAGAGCAGGATCGGTCTCGGCGAGCAAGTCCGTCACCGGTGCCAGGTCGGTTTCGCTGAGAATGATTTCTTTCAGCCCTTTGTCATCGAAAGCGGTTTCCTTGGCTTTCTCGGTAACGATCCGTGCGATCTCGGCTGCAACGGTCGAGTCGATGCCCGGGTAACGCTGCTCGATGGTTTGTTGCAGGTTTCCGTTCTGAAGTTCGGCGTCGAGCATGAAGAAGGCGTAGGCCCACCAAGCTTTGTCGCGATGATCAATGGCATAATAGATGGATCCGACCGCTGTACCGAATCCTCCGAGCATTCCTGCGATCGCAAGTGCCGGGATGGTCACATACAGGGAAGAAGCTGCGGCGACGATCACCCCTGCTTCGGCCCGCTGGGTGGGGGCACTGATGGCTCCGACTGTGAGAGTGGTGGAAAGGACCAGGGCGCTGATCCGCTGTTTCATGGATTTCATGGGTGACCTCCTGTGGTACCGATGGTTTGGATGTGGCTGATGCCGTCTGACGAAAGAAACTCCTTCACCCGGAGCAGGACCATTCCTGATCCGGGAGTTGTGAGGCGCATCTCGGACACCCTTGGGGGTGTTCTTGCTTCGCCTTCAGCGTGATGGAGCTTGAAAATGGTTTTTCCGGTTCCGAGAAGGGAACAGTCGAAAGAGATCGATTTCCCGGCTGTTCGATCGAGGATCCCGATCAATCGGTTCTGAAGCAGAATCTCGTACCGACCGGAGGCTTCCGGGAGGACGACATCGATCCGGCATGAGCGATCGGGGGCGGAACCGCCGGAAAGGCCTGCGTCTGCTGCATTCAACATTCCTCGAAGTGCCACGACCGGGATGGAAGTCCGATAAAGGTTCTCATGCTGATCCTCGAGTTCGGGGTAGTGAATATCCATGGATGAGGATGCCCGCTTCGCTTCATAGCGATCGAGAACCGCACGGGAATGGCAACTGAATAGAATCAGCTTTTGGAGACTCTCGGGCAGGTTCAACAGGACCCCTGCTGGAATCGCCGTTCCAGTCGAATCGTAAAGTTTTCCCTCAGGGTCGGCGTGGGCGATGATCATGGCCTCACGGATTCCGGGATCACGTTCGAGCTCGATCATGAAATCAGAGTAGGTTTTCGGAAAGCGGACTTCCCAGCCCTTGTGTTCGAAGGCGATCAATTTCTTTTCAACCAGGGCCCTCAGGTCACTTTGCCGTTTGGCATCCAGGTGGGGACGGGCAGTCTTATATTGATCGAGGTACTCGCTCATCCGCGCATAACCGAAGGAATCCTGCTGGACCGCTTCGATACACCCTTCCAAGGATGGAGCCCGTGCAAGATCCCTGAGCAGAGGGAGACGGCGGATGCGCTCTTGGGTGGCGCGGACCGAGCGGATCACGGACTCATCCGATTCCGGTGAGCTCAGAAGGACGTAAATCACCTTCTTGGTTCTTGCAGACGAATCCCTCACTTTTCGAGCTGGCACGGGGCGATCCCATTGTCTGGCTTGAATCAGGCTGCGAGGCCGGAACAGGAGGGTGAGTGTTTGATCTGGTCTTGGGCGGGAATTGGACTGTTCTTGACGCAGGGCTAAGTAATCACGACAAAAAGCTTCTGGAGTGGGGGTCGATCCGAAGGCCTGTGTCGTCATTAATATTCCAAGGGCAAGTAATTTAAGCACTTTTTTAATTCCTGCTTTCTTCTATTCCCGGAGTTTAAATATTCAACTCAGGTTTTCATGGAAAAAATTGTGACCTGAGTTCACAGGGAATGTTTAGAATGGGGAGTAAGGAGAAACTCATGACCTCAATTCAGAAATTCGCATTGGTTCCAGTGGTTGCATTCTCGTTGTTTCTTTCACCGGTTGTTCGCGCGGAAGATACCGCTGCTCCTGCCAAACAGGAAGCTCCGGCTGCCGAGCAGAAGAAAGACGACTGCGATGGCGGTTGCGATAAGGACTGCAGTGGTGAGAACTGCAAGATGAAAAAGAAGGCCAAGACTAAGAAGGGCTGTAAGAATTGCGAAACCAAGCACGGAAAATCCGAAGAGCACAAAGAAGAGAAGAAAGAAGAAGCTCACCACTGAGAGTGGTGAGGATGAATTAAAGCCAGCGGACTCGATTTTCGAGCTGGCGAGGAGCCCGAGGTGGCGTGTGGTCCGGATAACCGAGGACCACCGCACAGAGCAGTTCCATGTTTTCCACTCCGGGTTCACGGAGTGTTTCAATGCCGAGGAATGAGTCCACCTCGGCTTTGATTTCCAAGGGTGCGCCCATGGTGCAGCATCCAAGACCTTCTGCTACTGCGGCCAGGTTCAGGTTCTCAACGGCCATATACACCGAGCCGACACTGGTGAGGTGTTTTTCGTCACTGTCATTCGCCGAATAGCACAAGATGACCACCGGAGCATCGCCCAGGGTGTAGAAGAACCGCTCCGTGAATTGATACAGAGAGGGCTTCAGTCGTTTCTCGAGAATGTCTTTGATACCGAGCCAGGATTTTTGGGAAAGGCTCAGGTATGCGTCCCGCTTTTCACCGGACAACACAAAGAACCTCCAGTTCTGACGATTCTTTCCGGAAGGTGCTTCGATTGCAGCTTGAAGAACCCGCTCCAGGATCTCCCGGGGAGGCATTTCAGGTTTGAACTTCCTCACCGAACGACGGGCTTGCAAGAGCCTATAAAACTGATCCTTGAAGTCTGGTGTGAAGTTCATGAGAAAAATGGAGCGGGAAAAGGGGCTCGAACCCTCGACCTCCACGTTGGCAACGTGGCGCTCTAGCCAACTGAGCTACTCCCGCTTGGAACAGCCTGAATGAACAGCTAGGTTTTCTGAATAGCCCGAAACGATGACGGGGTCAAGAATTTATTGGCGGGCAATTTCTGGATCGCATAGTCTCAAAGTATGAAAATTTATACGAAATCCGGAGACTTGGGTGAAACCTCCTTGTTCGGCGGGGGGAGAGTGATGAAATCCCACCCCCGGGTGAACGCCTACGGAACCCTGGATGAGGCGAATTCCATGATCGGACTTGCGATTTCTTTCCTGTCGGGTCCGACCGACCATTTCCGGGAGCCTCTGACCCGGATCCAGGGCGAGTTGTTTCAGCTCGGTTCGGAGTTGGCCACCCCGCATGGTTCCAAGAACAGTTGCGCGGTTCTAGCTGAGACCGAGGTTCAACGCCTGGAAGCCGAGATCGATCAGATGGAGTCAGGTCTCGATCCGCTTCGGAATTTCATCCTACCGGGTGGCGGACAGGCAGGCTCCGCGCTCCACCTCGCCCGGACCATCATCCGGAGAGCTGAGCGGGAATGCGTGGATCTTTCCCACAGCGAACCCATCCGGCCAGAATCCGTTCGTTACCTGAACCGCCTCAGTGATTGCCTCTTTGTGATGGCGCGTGCGGTGAATCAGGCTTCCGTACACCCTGAGTCAAAGTGGCTTCCTCCGAAGGCTTGATCAGGACGGGTTGCGGGTTCTTTTTGCTTCTTTTTTCCTGATTTTGGCGGCTCGCCTTTCTAGGCGTTTTTGTTTCCTGAGCTCGGTTGCCCGCTTGAGTCCCCTGAAAAATTCGACGATGTAGTCCTTTGCGCTCCAGAGAGACAGTCCGAGCGAGAGGTAGGTCAGCCACATCCCGATGGTAAGAAAAGGGAATCCGAGCGCATGGTCGAGCATGAGGCACGGGATGGCCGACATCTGCGTCGCCGTTTTCCACTTGCCTCCTTGAGATGCCGCGACGATCACCCCTTCAGCGCTTGCTAGGGCACGGAGCCCTGTGATCGTGAGTTCGCGACAAACCAGCAACATCACCACGATTGGGCTCATTCTTCCGAGATGCTGGAGCATGATGAAGGAGCAAATGACCAGGAACTTGTCAGCCAAGGGATCGAGGAGTTTTCCGTAAACGGTCTCGATTTTGTGTTTCCGGGCGAGGTACCCGTCAAAGTAGTCCGTGATGCCGGCAAGACCAAAGAAAACTGCTCCGAGAAAGTCCCAAAGCGGGGTGCCCTGATACAGCGAAATGATGACCGCCGGAACAAACAGGACTCGGAGCAGGGTCAGGTAGTTCGGTGTGGTATGGAAGGTCATCTGATCGAAGGGCTCGTGCCGGTTTTCCATGCCTTCCGAGTGTGCAACGCACCCCGTTCTTTGTAAAAGCCTTATTTGCAATCCACTGAATTTTCAGGTTATTCTTCTGCTCAAACCTATGAGTCACGAAAAGCGCAAGCTTCCCCGTTTCCACATCTCGCCTTGCCAGTTTCATTCTGATTCCCGGTCCCGGAACTACCCGGTCCAGGACATTTCTCTCGGAGGTTTGGCCATCCGCCTGAGTGAAAAAGAAGACCTCGCCCATTTCACGGTAGCCAGTCAACAACCTGGAACGGTGAAGGTGGAGGGGCGGAAGCTTTCTTGCCGGTTTGAAGTGAAATACATCCGGGGGACCTTGGTCGGAGGAGAGTGGATCGATCTCAGCCCCGAGTTGCGAGCCCACTTGGAGGCGATTTCCCATCCGGTCAAGCTCGGCGAAAGTCTCAGGAAGTACGAGCTCCCTGATTTTGCCGGAACGGATTGGTATCACAATCCGGTGGGAGTGGATCTGTTGCTTTATTTCCGTGACGGGGAGGACCAGGGTCGGACGCTCAATCGCTGGACTCTGTACGTCCATC
This sequence comes from Pseudomonadota bacterium, assembly GCA_027491115.1. Taxonomy (GTDB): domain Bacteria; phylum Bdellovibrionota; class UBA1018; order UBA1018; family CAIMNF01; genus CAIMNF01. Next base: position 35,968 of record JAIXWV010000041.1, on the reverse strand, counting down.
ACAGTTTCGTACAGTGGGAAAGTGACGACGGGATCCGGACCGGACAAGCCGTCGCCGAAGATGACGGAGGTTACGCGCATGGAATCGTCCGTCTCGAAACCCGTCTCATCGAGTATCACCCTGTCGAGGACAGGACCTTGATCGAAACGGCCATCGGGTTAGTCGAGAGCGCCCCGTTTGCGGATGAGGCCCATCGTCAGCGGATGCTTTCCCATTTGGTAGGAGGATCCCTTTAATGAATCGTAACTTCGCTTTGGAATTTGTTCGAGTGACTGAAGCGGCCGCACTTTCGAGTGCGCGTTTGATGGGGCGCGGAGACGAGAAGCTCGCCGATCAGGCTGCTGTAGATGCCATGAGGAATGCGCTCAACTCGGTCGAGTTCGACGGACGTGTTGTCATCGGCGAGGGCGAACGGGACGAAGCACCCATGCTCTATATCGGCGAGAAGGTCGGCAAGGGCGGATCGGTCCGGTTGGATTTGGCTCTGGATCCCCTCGAGGGCACCACCATTTGTGCCAAGGGGCTCAATAATTCAATTTCGGTCATTGCCATCGCCGAGGAGGGGAATTTTCTTCATGCCCCCGATTGTTACATGGAGAAGATCGCTGTTGGGCCCGAGGCAAAGGGTGCGATTGACCTCAACCGGACGCCCACCGAAAATCTGAAAGAAATTGCCCGTGCCAAGAAATGTTCGGTGTCGGATCTGACGGCCATCATTCTCGATCGTCCTCGTCACGAGGAGCTCATCAAGGAAGTCCGTATGGCTGGTGCCAGGATCTGGCTCATCGGTGACGGGGATGTCTCGGCCGCCATCGCCACCACAGAACCAACCAGTGGTGTCGATGTTTTGTTCGGAACCGGTGGGGCCCCTGAAGGAGTGATCGCTGCAGCCGCACTTCGGTGCCGGGGTGGGGATTTCATCGGTCGATTGGTGTTCAAAGATGATGCCGAACGGGCTAGGGCCACGCGGATGGGTATTGATGATTTGCGTAAGGTTTACGGGATTCACGACCTGGCCAAAGGAAATGTCATGTTCTGCGCAACAGGCGTGACCCAGGGGACTTTTTTGAACGGGATCCGCTTTTTCAAAGGTGGGGCCGAGAGCCATTCGGTGGTGATGCGCTCGGAGACCGGAACCATCCGGTACATCCACACCCAACACCATTTCAACCGTTGAATTTTAGTCGCTGAATTTTTATCGCTGAGGAGATCGATCATGGCCCAGGCAGAACATGAGAAGAGTTTTGAAATCAGTGCCGAGAAGTATTTCAAGGCAGTGGCGGACTATGAGAAGTATCCGGAGTTCGTCGAGGGAATGAAGAAAGTGCGTGTCGAGCGCGCCCAAGACGGAAGCGTCACCGCCCATTATGACCTCTCCATGATGTCCAAGGACATGAGTTATGTCCTGAAGATCCGCGAAAATCCTTCTGCGGGTGAGGTGGATTGGAGTTTGTTGAAAAGTGAGTTTTTTAAGGTGAATAACGGTTCATGGAAGATCCAATCCACCGGGCCGAACAGTTGCCGCGTAAAGTACTCTCTCGAAGTGGAGTTCAACTTTTCTGTTCCGGGCTTCATCTTGAAGGGGATTGTGAAAAGCACGCTTCCTTCAATGATGGAATCCTTTTATCAGCGCGCGAAAGGGCTTTGAGCGATGTCAGACGAAAAAGATGACGGATCCGGATCCCTGGGTTGGGCCAAGAAACTGCTGACAGTCGGGGTCGGGACTTTTTTTCTGACTGAAGATGCGCTGAAGACCTTGGTCTCTGAGTTCAAGCTCCCGAAAGAGATCGTGGGCGGGATCCTGGATGGAGCGAAGAACGTCCGCAAGGAGTTCATGGAGAATGTGGTGACCGAGATGCTGGCTAAGGTCCAGGACAAGATCGACCCAACCGTGCTCATCTCAGATTTTTTCCGCAAGAACGATGTCACGCTCGAGATCCGGATCAAGGTGAAAGAAAAAACCGGAGACGGAGTCTGACTCCGTCCCCGGCTCGAGGGTAGGGTTGAGGGGTTGAGGGGGACAGTTGGGGGCGCGGATCAGGCGCGCTTCAAAATTTCATCGATCTCTTGCATCATGAATGACAGGCGCTTGCGGGCCTGGCGGAGAGTCAGAAGTTGTTGGGCGATCTCGTTGCGGGCAGGACCTGCTTCTCCAGAGGTCCAGCCGCTGAAGGATTCGGATTCGGCCGGAGAAACGACCCGAACTTCGGCCGGTGCGGGGAATTCTTCGGCGCGTGCGGTTTTGAGAACCACGCCTTTGGCAGCTTCAGGCTTAGTGACCGACTTGCCCTTGAGATACAGGTGATAGAAGTTGGAGTAGATGAAGAGGCTGTTCTGGGAGGGGTCTTTTGCTGCCGACATCTTGTTGTTTCCTTTACTCGCTGTCACGGTTTGCTTCGCTTACGCTGCTGCTTGTGACTTGAATAAATGCAACGGTGATGCCAAGTCCATTGATGTTCAATCCGAGGAAACGGCATTGAAACAACAAGGGATTTTCAAGATAAACGGATTCCGTTGGTGTCAGTGATCCGCGGAGGGTGTCTAAACCTTGTTCAGGTCAGGGTCCCCTTGCCACTGTTCTGGTTCATCACTGAAGGGCGGGGGAGGTTCTCGACAAATCGGAGTTCCCTGGCGATCGGACTCAGTTCCTGGTCGATCTCGTGGGCGGCGGGACCTGAGACGGGATGGTGGGCGCCGAATTTCACCATCCGGTACTCGAGCCAATCCCCATCTTCCTGCATGGAGACTGATTTCGGATCGACTGGAACGGGGAGTGAGAACCTTTCGGAAAGGATCTGATGGGATCTTGATGAGATCACACGACCAGGTGCGACCATGGCGCGCTCATCAGCCACCCGCGTTCCGATCAGTTCCAGATCCTTGCCGCTGACTTGTACACGAATGCCCTTGCGTTCGTGCTCGGGAACTTTTACACGAAGAACGATGGATTCTCCCTGATCTTCCATAGCCGATTCGAAACGTTTGATTTGGTAAAAAGGATCATGAATACGTGTGTCATGGGCCTTGATTTTCTCGGCTGAGGCAAGCTTGCGTTCATTCAACGAGGCAGTGGTTCGGTGCTCCACTTCCCTCAGCTCGTCCAGGTAGTTTTGGTGTTTCTCGTCCCGGATCTTTTGGTAGTGTTCGCGGATTCCCTCGAGCGAGGCACGATGGTTCTCTTTCTGGACCTCGAGGTAGGCTTCTTTCTGCTCGCGCAGGTCACTCGTCGCTTTCTCGGTGTTCTTGACGATCATTTCTGTATTCCGGATGTGATTCCTGTGAAGATCGTCTTGCGTCGCTCGTTCGCGTTGCCGTTCGTACTGTTCGAGTGCGACAAAACGCTTTCTGCTCTCCTCGACGCGGGTCCTGCCTTCCTGCTCGGTCTTGAATGCTTCGGTCTCCAGTTCCCGCTTGGATTCAGCTATGGACTCCCGGCCCCGGGTCTGGAGATCGCGTTCTTCCCGGTTGATCTGGTTCTTCTGGTTCCGGAGATGCTCGTAGTGGGAGAGGCGCTGTGCCTGAGAGGAGGTTTCAAAACGGTCCTGGAGGTCAGCCGTTTCGGCAGCATGGGATTTCTTCAAGTTCTGGATTTCAGCTTCGTGGGAATCCTGAAGGGACTGTTTTTGCTCCCGTTGGAGGCGGTACTGCTCCGCCAGTTCCTGGCTCGCAGAATAACCGTTTTCAACTCGGCTCACGGGTGACTCCTTCCTGGATCAATGACGGATCCGGTTGGTTTCAAACAGGTTGTTCTCCACAATATTGAAATAGATCTTCACGACCCGGTAGAGAACGGTCTCTGGGAGTCGAGACAGATAAGCCTTCTGACGGTCATACCCCTCGAGAGTGATCAATTTCTCGATGTGCTTCTCGATTTCACGAGCTTCGGCTTCGCTCATCGGTTGGGTCTGATTGGAAAACACCTTACGGACCACATCGATATCGAAAAGGATGTGATTCCCTTGGGTAGATTGCTTGATGAGGTATTCTACTGTGGTGAGTTGTTCTCGAGAAACCGTGATCATCCCCGTACCCCTCCATGGGTGATTTGTGGGTGAAAGGACAAGTTCAACCGGAGCTTCCTGCCCCTATCCCTAGTTTTCCGGAGTCAGGAAAAAAGCGCAACGACAAAATTCCCACGCATCATTTTGGTACCTTCCGGGGCGTCTGAAAGCTGTCATTGACGGGGGTTCGGGTAGGGCTCAGACTGAAAACAGTGGATCCCAGGATGGGATCGGCATTCGGAGAGCAACTCCCGGGGGACTTAGGATGAGTTCAAAACCGCGCGGTTCGGCTAAAAAATCGGCAAAAGTACATTGTGAAGAATGCAAAAAAGTCATTTCCCAAAGGGATCAGGCTCTTTTTGTCGAGGAAGAAGTCGGTCGGTACTTTTGCGATGAAGGTTGCATTGTCAGTCACTTCACTCCCGAGATCGAGAAACTCGAAAGGGAGTATGGAAAGCATGTGGCCCCCCAGGATCTGAGTGCTGAGGAACGCGAGCGATATGCGCATTTCAGATGGATGGCGCTCGAGAATCCCGAAGAAGTCTGGATGGAAACGCTCCCAAGGGGAGATCGCCGTTACACCCTGATCGCGGAATACATGCCGGAGAGTAAGAAGGTCTGGGCTGTGGCGGTCTGTTTGATGTTGAGAGGTGAGCCGAGTTTTCTTTTTCTCGCATTCGTAAGTTCTGATCGCAATCTCGTGGATGTTTTCCGTCGAGGCGACCAGATGAAGGTTGTGAAGGAAGGATCGCGAATCGAAGCTCCTGAAGAAGAAGGCGTGACCGAGCTTGCGCGGGATGAGCAGCAGGGCTCCGATCGGCTCGCAGAACCCTGGACTGAGGCGGACTCGGTTCGAGCCATGATTGTCCGGTCCCGTAAGGTCCAAGACATACCCCCCGAGGATTTCGGCTTTTACCAGAAGTGTCTCGAGGAAACCTTGCAAAAGCCGAATGAGCTCTGGAGCTATCAGCCGAAGTCGGCCAAGCGAGTTTACCACTTCATCAAGCATTACGACCACGACGAGCCGTATTGGTATGTCGTAATCGCCAAAGACACCGCGGACGAGACGCAGATCGAGATCATCGATGTGTTCCCAACCCGGGATCCTGAACTTGTCGGGATGTGCCGACACGGGAAAAAGGAAGTCCTCGGAAGCTCAGGTTCGGAAAGTCGTGCTGAAGAGGGAGAAAACCTCCTGCCCGAGAAGGTCCGAAGGAACATCCATTAAAGGCTGCCGTTCGCGTACTGGAGCGATGACTGGGATGCACAGGTCGAGACATTGCCGTAGGCCAGGCAATAGGACATGACCGGTGCGTCTGCCGCTCGGACGACCTGGATGCCGTCGAATTGGAGCGATCCGAAATTGATTTGTGCACCGTCGGAATTGACGTTCATGCATTGGACTGCGTAACGGGTATAGATCGTCCCGTAGGGATTTGCCACGATTCCACGACCTCCGAGGGTAGGGTAGACGCAAACCGTACGAAGGGCGCCGTCGGCGGGGAAAAGACGGATCGAGGTCGATGACGACTCATTCCTGCAGGCGCGGTATTCCTGGGAAGCTTGACCGGTCGAGCTGATGATATTCGGGGTTTCGGAGCACTGGAGGTCGGCCGACATGTACTGTCCGGAATTTGAAGGACCCCAGGAGTTGGAGTATCCGTCAAAGCGGTCTGCGAACTGGGGGCGTGCGCCACAGGCTGAAGCAAGGCAGGCCAGAATGAGTCCCAAAGACAGATTTTTAATGATTTTCATATTCTCCCTCTCAATCCCTACACCTTGAGTGAATGCAACGGGAGTGCCAACCTGAAATCTTCGGTAAGGGGCCTTGGGAGCGCGCCCGGTGTAAAGAGTTTGGACGCCTGATCGCCTGGTGACACTCAACGATTCAAGTTGATCGGAAGCGTTTGGTGAGAAAAATCCCCGTAAACAGGAGGGTCACGATTTGACAGATCCGGGCAAACCAATTGGCCCCAAGAGTCCTTCCGATTTCAAGATAGGGGGAAAAGGGCCAAGTCCGTTTTTTGATTTCCGCACTCAGGACTGCACTTTCAAACAGGCCGGAGCGAGCACGGGTCTCTCCGATCGCGTCCATCCAGACGCTGAACCCGGTATTGGTTGATCGCAAGAGGGGCAGGCGGGTTTCCACGGTGCGGAAGCGGGTCAACGCGAGGTGCAGGTAGGGTTCCCCGTCCGGGCCGAACCAGGAGTCATTGGTGACGTTCACGAGTGCGTCCGCCCCGAGCAATGCTCCCTGCGCAGAGTGCTCACCGATCAGGCCTTCATAACAGATTGAGGGAGCGAGCTTGAAGGATTGTCCTTCGGCGTTTTTCACTTCGATCACTTCCGGTCCAGGTCCTCTTCCGAAAAAGCCCATCGTCGGAAACCAAGTCTTCATCGATGGGAAAGTGTCGGCGAAAGGGAGGGTCTCACCGAACATCAGGAGTACATTCTTGTGGTAGGTTCGGGTCGCTTGGACCGGAGCATGATGGAAAAAGAGAGAGTTGTACTCCAACCCGGAGCGATCCCGGTCATAACCCCCGAAAATGAGGGTCCCGGGAAAGGTTTCCAGAAAACCGTTCAAACGGTTCTCCATCCGGACTTCATTCGGAGTCTCGGGCTGCCGGAAGATCGAGGGATAGGCGGTCTCAGGCCAGATGATGGCATCGGGGCGGGGTTGTTCTTGTAAAGCACTTCCGGAGAGACCGAGGTACTGTTCCAGGACCGCTGTCATCGCATCACGGGTCCCTTGTTCGGCCGCGACTTTCAAAAAATCTCCGATGTTCGCCTGGACCATCGCAGCCCTCAGTCGGGGCGATGCCTCTGTGGGGAGGGCCTCATAGTCCAAGTGTTGCCCCACTCGCCATTGCCCGTAAATCAGCACCGAACTCAAGAGCACGATGGATGCGACCGCTGGACGAATGCTCCTGTGTCGGAGCGAAGTGGCGATTCCTTCGTTGAATGCCAGGGAGAGCGACGTCAGGAAGAAGACCCCGCCCAGATCCGCAGCCTGACGGACCAGCAAGGCCGAATGGAACGCGTGCCCCGCAGTATCGAGAAAGATCTTCGGGTACAGCGATTCGACACCGGTATATATAGCTCCGAGCAAAAGGGGCTGTAAGAGCAAGCTCAGCCAGGTGGGGGCTGAATGACGGATGAGCCGGTCACGAACGAGCAGGTAGAGCGGCACTTGGAGTTGCCCTGTCAGACTGAACGCCATGAAAACCAAGAGCGCCACTGGAAGGGGCAATCCTCCGTATCTCATGGTCGCTCCAATCATCCAATAAAAGCCACCGAGGCAGATGATGACCGACATCCAGATTCCGGCAAAGATTGTCGATTTCAGCGACCTCGGTCGATCCCGGATCCGGTCGACAGTAACCAGCAGGGGAACAAATGCGATCCACTGCAGAGCATGGAGATCCCACGGCGCGAATGACAGCACGTAGAGGATTCCACTCAGAGTTGCAGAAAGAAAGAGAGCCTTCAAGTTGGGTCCAGTCTACCAAAGGGTTCGACCGGACTGCATTAATTTTTGGAAGCCGTGGAGCGGTCGGCGCCGCGTCCCGCTTCCAGAGCGGAGATGGCGCGAAATGCATCGACTTTGCCGCCGGAGGCCACTTTGGACCGGAGAGCCGCGATCGGAGTGGTGTTCCGAACGATGAGTTCCTTCACCTGGGAAGGGCTCAGGTTGGGAGATTTGGACAGGAGCAGTGCCGCGATTCCTGAAACAAATGCAGTTGCCTGGGAAGTCCCGGTCATGCGTCCGTGACGACCACCCGGAATGGTGCTCAGGATGCTTTCTCCTGGAGCGGCCACGTCGACCGAGCGCACGCCCCAGTTGGACGAGGGGAGGATTTTGTTCTCAGCATCCATCGAGGCCACGGTGATGATGTTCTTCAACCCCTTCAATCCGTAAGCAGCTGGGTAGTAGCGGTATTCCTCAACATCGGTGTTGTGACGGTCATTACCAGCTGCTGCGACAATGAGGACTCCACGCTCCTCGGCTTTCTTCATCGCCTGAAACTCTTCTTCAGAATACTCAGGTCCACCACCAGAGTAATTGATAATCCGAGCGCCGTTGTCGATGGCATAATGCAAGGCTTTGATGGTGTTGGCGAGGTTGACCGAGCCCGGAGCAGTCTCGGAGTAGTAACGGACCGGCATGATCTGCACATTCCGGGTGACACCCGAGGTTCCTGTGCGAGGATTGGCGATTGCGCCGATGATTCCAGCGATGTGAGTTCCATGGCCATGAAAATCAACCGGGTTCGGACCCTGGGTTACGAAATCCCAACCGTAAACACTTCCGCTGTTGGGGCGATTCTTGGTTCCTGGCGATTTCCAAAGATTGGGTTTCAAGTCAGGATGGGAGGCATCGATGCCAGTATCGATCACCGCGACGATTACGTTGCGGCTCCCTTCGGTCAGTTTCCATGCGCGTTCAACGCTGATGGCGCGGTCTTCCAGTCCCCAGTTCCGAATCTGGAACACTTTCAGGGACGCCGCTTGGGTCAGCGGAAGGGTCAGGAGGAGGAATGCAAAGATGAGGGAGAGGGTTTTCACTGTGCGGTGCCTGGCCTTTCTTAGTCCCCTTCTCTTCAAAAAGGATGCCAAAAGGTCTGCGGAGGGTGCTTCGGAAGCCTCGATTTAAGTTGCTGAAAACAATAATGAATAAAATAAATGGATTTTGTGTTGTACCAGAATCCCCTCGGCTGAGGGCGGAGGTGCCTGAAAGGATCACACAGGTGTCTAAAGAATTGACGGCGTGGGGCCGAAGGGAAGGATGTGAGAGTCCACTCATTTCTCATTCTGATTTGCGCAGTCCTGCTGATCACCCCTGCGACCCCGTCTTCAGGCCAGACCGAGTCAGAACTGGAGCCGGCGGAACGATTGCTCGAGGCCACTACCGCCGGTCGACAGGTCCTCGATGCGGCACGCGAAGGGAGAATCCCTTGGGGGCACGGTCAGGTCTCTCGAACTGAGGTCACCGCTACCCGGAGTGTTCACGATGGGGTCGAGACCGTACATTACGAGACTCGAGTCATCATCTCAGGCTCGAAGAGCCCTGTCTTTCAAGCTCTCGACCTGGCACATGAATTGGTGCACGCACTCCGGCCAAAAGAGAATCCTTTTCACCCTACATTGAGAGCCGGCGATTACGTGGTCAGAGGAATCGAAGGAGAGGGTGGAGAAGCCGAGGCTATTTCCTACGAGTGTCGGGTCGGTCGCGAATGGGTGGAGAGTGTGAAGCCCTCTGTCCTTTCCGAGGAGGACCGGGCTTTGGTCCGTGCCCGCTGCGGGATGGTTTGGAAAGCCATGGCAGACGGGGAAAAATGGAAGAAGTCGTTTTATTTCCTCGGGCAGCACTATCGCGATTTTTTGGAGCGTCTGACCCGTCTTGATCTGGGTTCTGTCGAGCTAAAATGGTGGAAAGAACGAATTGACCCCAGAACTCCGGTTTTCACTTCGGCCATGGCGCAGAAACCTTATCCACTTGCATTGCTTGATGAGTACCTGGAACTCACCCGAAAAATCTGTTCCCGATCCCCGGCCACAGAATCCCCTTTTTCGAGAAGATGTGGAACCCTCGAACGGGTGAAGTGAGACTTCGATGGAAAAGCGCCTGATCCTGATCCGTCACGCTCATCGCGATACTGAATGTCCTTCTCGGGACAACGGACTCAGTGAGAAAGGGGAGCAGCAGGTGAAGCGGATGCTCCGGTATCTTGAGAAGGAAATCGAGGGTGAAGTCCGCTTTCTCACCTCACCCAAGAAAAGGTGTCGCGAGACTCTCGGACCCTTGGCTGAACGATACGGGGTTGATTTGGAAATCGACGAGCGCCTCACCGAAACAGGACCTATCGAAAGACAGGAAGAGTTGTCGACCCGATTGGGCGATTTCATCGACGAATGGAAGTACCGGGGTCCGGACTTGCTCGTGGCTTGTTCGCACGGGGATGTCATTCCGGTTCTAGTGGAGCGCCTCACCGGAGCCCGCATCGGCATCAAAAAGTGCGGTATCGTCGAGATCGAATATTTATCCGGGGAATGCTACCTGACCGGACTCGTGCAAAAACCGGGAGATTAGGGTAACGTTCGGCCCATGAATCTTTTCGACATCCGGAACTATCAATACACCTTACCCGATGAATTGATTGCTGCTAAACCCCTGGAGCAACGAGATCATTCCCGTCTCTTGGTCGTTAACAGAAAGTCCAGGACTTGGGAGCACAGGAGATTCAATGAGATTCCGGAGATTCTGGATCCCGGAACCGTGATCGTCGCGAATAACACCAAGGTGATCCGCGCTCGCCTGCTGGGTGAACGTGAAGGCACTGGCGGAAAGGTGGAGTTTTTCATTCTCAGGCGGGTGGATTCCGCTTGTTGGGAGGGATTGATGAAAACTGGAGCTCGAGTGGTTCCTGGATTTCAATTCAAGATTCCCGATCGGGAAGGTGGCTGGGTCCGAGCGGAGGTGATCCGTCGGGAAGAGTCTCCTGCTGGTGTGATCCTGACCGCGAAATTCTCGAGGGATCCTGTTGAGGCCGACATCGGTGAGGTGCCTCTGCCCCCTTACATTGTGGCCAAAAGAAAGGAATGGGGCCCGGGAGAGCTCGAGACCTACAATACCGTTTTTGGGACACAGGCTGGTTCGGTCGCGGCCCCGACAGCGGGCCGTCATTTTACACCCGAGTTGATCACACGACTCAAGGCGGGTGGGATGGATTGGCAAGAGCTCACCCTTCATGTGGGGATCGGTACTTTCAAGCCAGTGAGTGCATCCGATGTCAGGGATCATGTGATGCATGCAGAACCGGTTGAGATTTCAACTAAAGTGGCCGAGTCGATGAATGCGTCAAAACGCGCGGGTCGTACCGTTTTGGCGGTTGGGACCACGACCACACGAGCCCTTGAGGGTCGATCCGCTCCCGGAGAGAGGGGTTTCGAACTGGTTCCTGGAGTGAGTGATGTGAACTTGTTCATTCATCCTGGGGCCGGGTACGAGTGGAAATTCACTGATGCCATGATCACGAACTTTCATTTGCCGGGAAGCACTCTAATCATGATGATTGCCTCATTCATCGGGGACCTCAGGTTTACTCTGGGTTTGTATGATGAAGCAGTACGGGAACGATACCGGTTTTACAGTTATGGTGATGCCATGCTAATCTTGGATCGATGATCCAGAAGACACTGCCCGTCGGACGACTCATGTGCAATTGCCAGATCTTGGTCTGTCCAGAGACCCGAGATGCCGTTGTGGTGGATCCGGGGGACGAGGCAGAACGCATCCTCACTGAGATTGGTCGCATTGAAAAAGAGCTCGGTGCTCCGGTCAAGGTCCGGGCCTTATTCCACACACACGCTCATTTTGACCACATCGGAGCGGCAAGAGGGGTCAAGGAAGCATTGACACAAAATGCAATCGAGGCCCCTTCCATTTTTCTTCATCGTGAAGACGAATTCATTTATTCGATGTTGCCTCAGCAGGCTGCTCGATTTGGATTTCGAATGAATGCACCTTTACCGGTGGATCGGTATTTCGAGGATGGTCAGTCGCTTGAATTCGGTTCCCTAAAATTTTCAGTTCTTCATACACCGGGGCACTCCCCAGGAGGAGTCTGCTTCCATCTGCATTCCGATACTGCCAAAGCGGTTCCGGAAATGGTCTTCACCGGTGACACCCTTTTCAAAGAGGACATCGGGCGTGCTGATTTGTGGGGTGGAGATGAGGCCTTACTGGTCAAAAGCATCCGGAGCCGTTTACTGGTCCTCGATGACGACACCCGCGCTTGGCCCGGGCACGGGCCCTCGACGACAATCGGACATGAGAAGCGCCACAATCCCTATGTATGATCACCAAGTGAACATGAAGTGACCAAGCAGGGTGAAGAATCCTCCAGTCAGGTCTGTGACTGCCCGGTATCGGGTTTCATTGGTGTCGGTGAAGTTTTGGGTGTGGAACATGAGTTCCAAGTTCAGATAGGTCCGCTTATGGACAATGGGAAACTCGAGTCCGCCACCGCCTCCTACACTGAGGGTGGAGTCGGTATCCGGTGTGGATTGGGTGGCACTGATTTGGTTCTTGGTCACCGCCCCGAATCCAAAAGCGAGATAGGGGTTTGCAAAAGTGATCGGAGCCGCTGCGTCCCGGACATCAAAATAGTACTTAAGGTGGGCCCCGTAACCCACCATTTTGACTTCGTAGTTGGTGTTGCCGTCTAAGAAGTTGTGATTGGCAAAAAAGATACCCAGATCCGCTGCGAATTGGAAATTGAACCAGTACTGGACCCGAACATCAAAGCGGGGAATGGCAGGTTCATAGAGCTTGCCACGATTCCCCGTTGCAGCCTGGTAACCGCCTCCGAAGCTCAATCCGAAAAAGCGCCCGTTCTGAAAGTACTGCGTGTCTTCGTTCTCTTCTTCAGTCAGGTTGAAGTCGCCGTAATCGAGGTAGGGTGAGGACTGGTCGAACAGGCCGTGATCCTCGTTTTTCTTCGAAGGTGGGCCAGGAGCAGGTTCTCCGACTCCAACGCCGACCGGGGGTTGAGCAAGTGCTTCAGGAGCCCCCGCCAAAAGCAGCGAAAAAACGAGAGGAAACCATGATTTAGAAATAATAGTGCATCCCCGCATTCAGAAAACTTGCACCGAAGGTTTTCAAGACAAAAGATCCCGTGCCGGAGCTGATGGTTTCTCCGCTCAGTCCAGCTTCGAAGCTCATCCCTACGCTATCCACGCCAGGAATGAAAAACTCTGCGCCGAGACCGCCCAGGATCTCTATCCCGCTCGTTCCCCGGGACGTGAGGTAACCGAGTCCGAGAGGGAAGTAAAAGTTCACATAATTCTCGGAGCGGATGGTCCGGCAATATTTTAACGCAACGACTCCATCACCAGCGGTACCCGAATAAAATCCCGCTACGACTTCCAGTGCCGATCGAGGTGCGAAAGCATACTTGAGACTCATCGCAGGGGTGTGACCGTTCCGATCCGCATTGCTGAATTGGGCATTGTATCCGAGCCCGGCGCGACCCAGGAGTTCCCGCGCCTGGCCGACCTCACCGGTACAGAGAAAGAAACCGACGAGAATGAGGCCCGTCCGGACCAAGGTTTTCATCATCTTGTCTCTGAGCGTAACACAGGCTTTTGCTTTGACAATAGTCCTTTGAAACCATACATCTATCGTATGGAATCCTTACTGACTTCGAAAAACCTCTTCATCCTGATTGTCCTCATCGTTCTCGGGGGTGCCACCACCTTCGGAGTGCAACGCTACCTCGAGACCAAAGAGATGGACAGTAAGAGTGCCCTCTACCGGATCCAGAAGTCATTCTTGGACGAGAACGCAGCTGTGCCAGAGAAAGATCGCACTCCGGGAGTCACGCTCGATGTTGATGCAAGCTTTCCGAAGACTGTCGCCGAGCTGAATGCGATCTCGGCCGCTTCCGGAACTCCGAAGCGTGTCGGCTTCGAGGCGGCACTCAAGCTGGGGAATCTGTATTTCGAGCACAACCAGTTCAAAAAAGCCGAGCCGGCCTTCCAAAAGGCCGTGAGCCTCGCCGGATCATCTTTCCAGAAGGCCACAGCGCTTTATTTTCTCGGTCTCAGTCAGGAAAAAAACGGTGATGCCAAGGCGGCGATTACCCAGTTTCAGTCCGGCCTAGGAGAGAATGTAGAGGGATTGAAAGCCGATCTTTTGCTGGGTCTGGTTCGTCTGAACCTTCAGGCAGGGGACGCCTCGAAGGCAAAGGTTTTCAGTGAGCGTCTCAATAAGGAAATGGAAGGTAGTAAACAGGCTGAAATGGCCCAGTCCTGGGTGAAAGAGAATTCATGATCCGGATTCCCGTTGTTTTCGCACTCGGGCTACTCTTTCTGACAGCCTGTAGTTCTCGGGACCTGCGAACGGGTTTTCGGGGAGAGCGTGAAGTGCTCCGTCGCCAGTGGACTTATGCAATCGAGCCGGATTCGAGCTCATTGTCCACACCCGGGATGGAATACTCGAGTCCGGTCTTTCACGAGACCACGCTCATTTTTGGTAGCAGTCGGTTTGGCCTGACGGCGATGTATCCCAGGATTCCTCGGCCACGTTGGAAGCTACCGCTTCCGAACGGGGTTCTCAGTCAGATTGAACCGGGTAAGGACAATGCGTTCTTTACTGGTGGGGATGGGAACATTTACTCGATTTCTCTGGAAACGGGCAAAGTGAACTGGACTTATCCCTTGCGGAATCCGGTCGCATCCCGTCCCGCATTGGACGGAGACGATCTTTATATTGTGACCAGTGACGATGCCTTGCTCAGTCTCGAGTCGAAGACCGGGAAGTGGCAGTGGCACTACCGTCGCCGAAATGCAACGGGTCCCGGACTTCATGGAGGCTCAAAACCACTAGTGTTGGGCGATACGCTTTGGGTCGGCTTTGCGGACGGTGCCTTGGTGGCCTTATCCCGCAAGGACGGAAAGGTGCTTTGGGAAAAACAATTGAATCCGAATCGGCGCTTTTCGAGCCTGGGAGCCGAGTTCCTTGAGTCGGGAGGAATCGTATATGTGCCGGCTTATGACAATGCCCTGTATGCGCTGAATGCTCGCACCGGGAGTACACTTTGGGCTCGTGAGGATCTCGGGGGCTCGAATGCGGTGACCTTGTCTGGCAACATCTTGTTGGTGCCCTCCTCAGCGGGTGAGGTTCATGCACTCGATGCCAAGACCGGGAAGGGGATCTGGAAATTCGAGCTCGATCAAGGGGTTCCGTCTAGGGTGCTCGTTCTCGGACGGCATGTGGTCTTCAGTTCCAGTAATGAGTATTTATACACGCTTGACCGGGAGACCGGGACCTTGGTGAACCGCTTTCAGGTGGGGTATGGGTCGGGGTTCACTGGCAATCTGGCTTACGATTCGAAGCGCCGCACGGTCTTTGCCATGAGTCGTGGTGGAAACTTATACGCATTTCGCTACCTACCGTGAGTCTAAGTTGTTGGATTTCAATAGATTAGACTAAAATCCGTACAAAAAAGTATTGTTTCAATCAGGCTCTCATGGCATGATCCGAGGCCATGAACGTCACCGCCTTGGAAGAATACGGACTGCGTTGTGCGGTCCAGCTCGCTTCTTTGCCCGAAGGAAAGACCTTGTCCGCTCCGGATATCGCCGAGCGCGAGGGACTTTCAATCGAGTACGTCTCAAAGTTCATGCTGTTGTTGAAGCGTGCCGAGCTCGTCCGCACCGTTCGTGGCATCAAAGGAGGCTTTGCCCTCTCCAGACAACCTGCCGAGATCTCATTGAAAGAGGTCCTCGATGCGCTGAATGGAAGGAAGAAGGCGGGCTCGGAATTTTGTAAGTCTTTCACCGGAAAGTCAGAGGCCTGCGTACGCTTCGGATCCTGTTCGATCCGTCCGTTTTGGGATCTGCTCTCCGGATATGTAGAAGAATTCACCTCGAGGATGACCTTGGCCGACCTCATCCGGCCCGAGGAAGAGATCCGTGACAAAACCAGCTCGATCGCGAGTGATCATGTCGGGCAAATGAGAAACAGGGAGCTGAGATCATGAGTGCACCATTGTTCGAGATCCGGGACCTCCACGTCGCCGTGGAAGGAAAAGAAGTTCTAAAAGGCGTTAACCTCGTGGTGCGTCGGGGTGAAGTGCACGCAATCATGGGTCGGAACGGGACAGGCAAGACCACCCTTTCTTACACCCTGATGGGACACCCCAAGTACCAGGTGCTCTCCGGTAGCATCCTACTCGATGGTGAGGACATCACGAATTTGAAGCCCGAAGAACGCGCCAAGAAACGCCTGTTCCTCGCGTTCCAGTATCCGGTTGCGATCCCGGGGGTCAGCGTAGCGTCTTTCCTTCGAGCTTCGATGAAGTCCGTCCGTGCCGGCGAGATCGAGCCGTCCAAGTTCCGTTCACTAATCAAGGAAGAACTGAAGCACCTCTCCATTCCGGAAGCCTTCATGACCCGTTCCTTGAACGAGGGATTCAGCGGGGGCGAAAAGAAGCGCCTTGAGACTCTCCAACTTCGATTGCTTCAACCCAAGATGGCCGTTCTCGACGAGACCGACTCCGGTCTCGACATCGACGCCCTCCGGATCGTTTCTGAGAATCTTCAGTCGTTCCGGAACACGGACCGCGGGATGCTCGTGATCACGCATTACCAACGGATGCTGAATTACATCAAACCCGACGTTGTCCATGTGTTTGGAAGCGGCCGGGTGCTCGAGAGCGGGGGGCCTGAACTGGCATTGAAGCTCGAAGAGCGTGGCTATGACTGGGTGGAAGGCGCCTGATCTGTCATGAAAGAACACCAGATCTTCAAATCAAAAGACGCCATACCGGGACCCGGCAGTCGCCATGTGGTGGAAGCTGTCGCCGGTCGGAGTCAAGCCTCCGGCGTTCTGCACTACCGGATTCCAAACAACGGTGGAGTGCATGAAATCGACATCGCCCTCGATGAGGGAGCCCGTGTCGAGATGGTGATCGAGCAGGGCACTTCTGCCGAAGTCGAGTCCCTCTCCCGTGTCAGAGTGAAAGCCGGAGCCAACAGCACCCTCCAACTGACCGTCATCCTCGACGGTGGGGCCAAGTCGGCATTCGAGATCGACACCTCAGTTGAGGGTCGCGGGGCCCGTATTGAGCTCCGTGGACTATTGAATGCCAAGTCAAATCAGCAATTCTCGATTCGTGCTGACGCCGTCCATTCCGTTTCCGATACTTACAGTGATCTCCAGGTCTGGTGTGCGGCCCGGGACGATTCCCGTACGGTTTTCAATGGCAGGATCCACATTCAGCAGTCGGCTCCTCGAACCGAGGCCTTCCAGAAGAACCGGAACCTGATGCTTTCGAAGCGTGCGACGGTTGACTCCTTTCCGAAGCTTCTCATCGAGAACGACGAAGTGAAATGTGCTCACGGGAGTAGCACGAGTTCGCTCGAGCCGGAGCAAACGTATTACCTCCAAACGAGAGGTATCGATCGGGAAACCGCGGAGTCGATGATGTTAAGGGGATTCCTGCGTCAACCGCTCGAGTGGATCTCGGATGTTTCGATCCGCCGTGAGATCGAGTCCCGCCTCGGTGTGCTCGAAGAGGAGTGGTCATGAACGAGCTGATCCGGCGCGATTTTCCCATTCTCGGAAGAATGGTTGAAGGGAAGCCCTTGTGCTACCTCGACAACGCGGCGACCTCCCAGCGTCCCAAAAAAGTGGTGGATGCGATCGTGCGGTATTACCTCGAAACCAACGCCAATGTTCACCGAGGGGTCTACAAGCTCTCCCAGGAAGCCACGGATGCGTTCGAATCGGTCCGGAGCAAGGTGGTCCGCTTTCTGGGTGCCGCTTCCGAGCGAGAGATCGTGTTCACCAAAGGGACCACTGAGGCGATCAACCTCATTGCCTCTTCCTTCGGTGAGAGCAATGTCGGTGCGGCCGATGTGATCGCAGTGACCCGGATGGAGCACCATGCGAATTTCGTCCCTTGGCAGCAGCTCGCCAAGCGCAAAGGCGCCCGTTTCGAGATCATTGAATTGACTTCGGATCTCCGACTCGATCCCAAGGAAGTGGATCGGGTTCTCGCATTGAAACCGAAGATCCTAGCCGTTTCCCTGCTCAGCAATGTCACCGGGGTGACCAATCCCGTGGCCTCGCTCGCCTCACGATTCAAAATGGTCGGGACGACAATCGTGGTCGACGCCGCTCAAGGAATCGCTCACGGTGAGGTCGAACTCTCGCGTCTCGGTCCGATCGATTTCCTCGCGTTCTCGGCTCACAAACTCTGTGGACCGACCGGGGTCGGGGTCCTTTGGGGTCGAGAATCGGTACTGTCCCGCATGCCCCCGTACCAGGTGGGCGGGAACATGATCACTCACGTGGGGGATTTAGATTCCGAATGGAACGAGCTTCCCCATAAGTTCGAAGCCGGCACCCCCGATATCGCAGGCGTGATCGGGCTCGGTGCAGCGATCGATTACATCGAGACCCAGGGGCGGACCCGGATCCAGGAATATGAGGATCGGATCACTGCATATGTGCTCGAGCGCATTGTGGCCATTCCGGGATTGAGGTTGCTCGGGCCCAAGGATCCGCACCATCGCGCGCCGATTTTCAGTGTGGCGATCGACGGTGTCCATGCTCACGATCTCGCGACCTTCCTTGACATGCGGGGGATTTCGGTTCGAGCCGGTCACCACTGTGCCCATCCGCTCATGCTCCGTCTCGGCTTGCCTGCGACCTGCCGTGCGAGCTTCAGTTTCTACAACACTCTCGAGGAAGCCGATCAGCTCATCGAAGCCTTGATGAACGCCCCTCAATTCTTCAGGAGGAAGAACGCTTGAACTACCGTGACGTCTTCGGAGAGGTTTTGGCGGACCATCATGAATCGCCCCGAAACTGGGGGTTAGCGTCGGACTCACAAGTTCGTGAGAATGGGTTCAATCCGCTGTGTGGTGACAAGGTCACCCTCGGTTTGAAATTCCGCGACGGACAACTCGAGAGCTGCACCTTCGAGGGCGAGGGGTGCTCGATTTGTATGGCCTCGGCCAGTATCATGACTGAGATGGTTCAGGGGCAGCCGCTGTCCAAAGTTTCAGGATTGATCGAAGGTTTTCGGGCCAAGATGCAGGGTGAGGATCGGCCGGATGTCCTTCCAGCAGACGACTCTTCCGAAGATATTGTGGCTCTTTACGGCATCAAACGGTTCCCGGTCCGGATCAAGTGCGCTTTGCTTCCTTGGACCACACTCAAAAAAGGATTGGAGACCCACCATGCGTGACCCCGTACTCCTGGAATGGTTGCATCCGGTTCAAGACCCGGAGATGTTCCTGTCCATCGTCGATCTCGGTCTGATCTATGAAGCGAATTTCCGGCCCGAGAAGACCGGTGCGGATGTGGTGATGACCCTCACCAGCCCGCACTGTCCCGTGGCTGACACCTTTGTGGCGAATGTGAAGAACCGCCTCCTCGAGTATCCGGGGATGGTGGAAGCGGAAGTGAAGTTGGTGTTCGAGCCGAAGTGGGATCCGAAGACCATGGCTTCTGACGAAGTGAAAGACCGCTTGGGGATCTGGTGAAATTATGGATTTTCAGAACAAGGATTATTCCAAATACGGATTCGTGACCGACATCGAGGAGGACCGCCTCCCTCCGGGTCTGAGCGAGGATACCGTACGCTTCATTTCGGCCAAGAAAGAAGAACCCGAGTTCATGCTCGAGTACCGGCTCAAGGCATTCCGCATTTGGCAGAAAATGAAGGAGCCGAAGTGGGCGGACGTGACCTATCCAGAAATCGATTTCCAGTCGATCAGCTACTATTCAGCCCCCAAACAGAAGAAGAAACTGAACAGCCTTGACGAGGTCGATCCGAAGCTACTCGAGACCTACGAAAAGCTCGGCATTCCCCTTCACGAGCAGAAGATGTTGGCCGGAGTCGCGGTCGATGCAGTGTTCGATTCGGTGTCGGTGGTCACCACCCAACGCGAGGAACTGAAGAAGCACGGGATCATTTTTTGCTCCATTTCAGAGGCTTTGAAAGAGCATCCGGAACTGGTGCGGAAGTACCTGGGTTCTGTGGTTCCTGCCACGGACAATTACTATGCCGCTCTCAATGCCGCTGTGTTCAGTGACGGCTCGTTTGTTTTCATTCCTAAGGGTGTGAAGTGTCCGCTCGATCTTTCGACTTACTTCAGGATCAACGCTCAAGGAACCGGCCAATTCGAACGTACCCTCATCGTCGCAGAAGAAGGCTCGGAAGTGAGCTACATGGAAGGTTGTACGGCACCCATGCGGGACGAGAACCAGCTTCATGCTGCGACTGTGGAGCTCGTGGCCCTCGAGGGAGCCGTGATCAAATACACCACGGTCCAGAACTGGTACTCGGGTGATGCCGAGGGCAAGGGCGGAATCTACAATTTTGTGACCAAGCGGGGTTTGTGTAAGGGTCGGAACTCGAAGATCTCCTGGACGCAGGTTGAGGTCGGATCTTCAGTAACCTGGAAGTATCCTTCTTGCGTTCTTGAGGGCGAGGGTTCAACGGGTGAGTTCTATTCGGTCGCCATCACCAACGAGAAGATGCAGGCCGATACGGGCACCAAGATGATCCACATCGGGAAGAACACCAAGAGTCGGATCCTCTCAAAGGGGATTTCGACCGGAGAGGGTCGGAACACCTACAGGGGCGGGGTGGTCGTTCTGCCGAGTGCTGAGGGTGCGAGGAACCACACCCAGTGTGATTCCCTGTTGATCGGTGCGAAGTGCACAGCAAACACGATCCCCTACATCGAGGTGAGGAATCCGACCGCCATTGTGGAGCACGAGGCGACCGCATCCAAAGTGAGCGAGGATCAGCTCTTCTATCTTCAGTCCCGGGGCATCGAGGCCGAAGAAGCCGTGAAGCTCATTATCAACGGGTATTGCGACGAAGTGTTCAAGCAGTTACCGATGGAGTTTGCGCTTGAGGCGAACCGTCTGCTCGAGCTCAAGCTCGAAGGCTCGGTCGGGTGAGGCGGACTTGGAGATCATTGATATCCCGGCAAAGATCTTCCTGATCGGTGAGTACCTGGTCCTCGAGGGTGGAGATGCTGTACTGGAAGCGATCCGTCCCGGTTATCGTTTCGAGTTCGGTGACGATATCGAGGGATCAGTCCTTCATCCAGAGTCTCCGGCGGGTCGGCTGCTTGCCGAGGCAGGGGCACGAGTCTCCCGGTTCCGTTTGCTCGAGAATTCAGCTCCGCCAGGTTTTGGCGGTTCGACCGCAGAGTGTTTGATGGCTTGGAAACAGGTTCACGGTGTGTGGCCTGATCCGGAGGAGATCCATTTGTGGTACCGGCGGAATGTGCCTTTAGCGAGTGGAGCGGATCTGCTCCTTCAGGCCAGAAAGACCGGTCGTCCAAGAACCCAGAGTATCCCCCTCGTTTACGAAAGAATGGTCCTGTTGGAACGAAGCACACCGTCCAAGCGCCCGACCCATGAAGATCTGGCACTGGATCGTGCGCCCGTTCGTTTCGATGTTTTGAGTTCTCTGGTGAAGCGTTTCCGGAATCAGCTTTTGGATCCGGATGAGGGCGGGTTTCGGGTGCTGGGAGAGTACGCCGAGGAGTTGGCCCTGACCGGACGTGAGACGGAAAATGCCCGCCAGATCCGTGAGGCTCTGCAGACCTTGGATCAAGTGGAAGGCGTGAAGGGCTGCGGGGCAGGGCTTCATGACCAGTTCTTGATGGTGCTGAAGCCGGGAGTGAGTCTGGCTTCCGTGAGTTCATCGGTGCAGCAGACGGGGCTACGCGTCCGCGGAAGGCTTTCGGAGTGTGTATGGTGAGCGTTTTTGCTCCGGTGAATATCGCTTGGATCAAGTACATGGGTAAGAACGCCGGGAAGCCCTCAAATTCTTCCCTGTCGATGACCCTTTCCCGCTCCGGGACCCACACCCGCATCGCACAGGTTGGTGATGCGGACCGGTTGGAATTCCGGTTTTCCGACCAGGGTTATGTTCCGCCTGCCACGGGTCTTGCCAAGGCCAAGGCATTTCTGTCCGATGTCGGATCATTCCGTTCTGCCCTCGAGCCTTTCGGGTTCGAAGTGAACGCCCGTCCCGGTGTTTATGAGATTCTCACGCGGAACACGGTTCCCGCTGGAACCGGCATCGCCACCAGTGCTTCCGGATTCGCGGCACTGACCTTGGCTTGGGCCGGGGTGCTGTGTGGTCGGGAGCTCAGTCGATTCCGTGAGTGTTTCGAGAAAGATCCTGCGCTCCGGAAGTCACTTGCCGCCGTGTCGGCAAAGGGTTCCGGAAGTTCCTGCCGCTCGTTCGGTGGTCCTTTTGTCGAGTGGGATCCTGAGACCGGGATCACTGAGTGGAGACCGGAAGGTGAATACACGGATTTTATCTTGTTGCTCGAGACGGAAGAAAAAGCGGTTTCATCGAGCGAGGCCCACGAACGTGTCCGGACCTCGCCTCTCTTCAGTGGTCGTGAGGAACGGGTGAAAACCAGATTGTCCGAACTCCGTCGTCTCCTGAAGGGTCCGCATGGATTCGCGCTCTCTACGCTTGTGCTGGATGAGGCGATCGACATGCATGATTTGTTTCATTCGAGCGTACCCGGATTCCGTTATTGGAACTCGGAGAGCGAGGCTTGGATCGATCGGATTCGGAACCGCAATGCCGAATTGCCCAGCGATCATGCTGTCCTCACTTTCGATGCTGGAGCCAATGCCCATCTGTTTGTTCCATCGATAGAGGCACCACAGTGGGAACAGTATTTTTCTAGACTCCATCCTGGTTTGAAGACAATCAGGGATGTGAGCGGGAAAGGAGCCAGGTTCGATGACTCGGATTTCTGATTTTACCATCGAGGTACCAGCCAAGTGGGTATTGACCGGAGAGCATGCGGTTCTTCGGGGTAAGCAGGCCATTGCTTTTCCTCATCCCAGGTTTTCTTTGAAGTTGGTCTATCGCAAGAAGAAGGATTTCTCGATCACGGCGAATCCGTTCCAGTCGGTGGTTCGGAGTCTGATTGGTCGAGCGCTCGAGTGGCTTGGTCAAGATTCTCGCTTCTTCGATTCAGGCGAGGTTGACATACAGAGTCACATCCCGATCGGCGCCGGTCTCGGATCCTCAGCAGCTCTCTGTACAGCGATCGCTCGCTTGGTGATCTGGAGAACCGGAACGGATGAATCTTCCTGGATTCCACTCTCGACCCATCTCGAAGATGTGTTTCATGGGAAGAGCAGTGGCATGGATGTGCACGCCATCGCCCACGGCCGTCCGATAGAGTTTTCTATGGACGAAGGAGCCCGACCATTAGTTGGACTCGACCGTCTACCTCGTTTTGAGCTTTATGATTCCGGACTGAGGGGTCAGACCTTGGACTGTGTCGAGAAGGTGAAGCATTGGCGTCAGATTCATCCGCATCTGGCGGATCGCTTCGATCAAAAAATGGATCAAGCGACCCGCCTTGCCAAAGAGGGGCTGTTTGAGTTCCAAAAGGATTCGTCCCGAGGAGAGGATCGGATCGCCCGCGCGATGCAAGACGCACAGAACTGTTTTGAGACCTGGGGATTGCTGACCCCCGATTTGATTGGTCAAAAGCATGAACTATTGAAGCAGGGCGCGCTGGCTGTAAAGCTGACTGGAGCGGGTTTAGGCGGTTTCTGGGTCGCTTTGTGGAGCGGGCGGTCAGGTGCACTTGACATCCGCGAATAAGAGACCATTCTAATGTACAAATACTGATTGGAGGTTCATCCACATGTTCACTTGGTTCAAACGCATCGGTTTATTCTTGCTCGTCAACATCCTCGTGATGTTCACCCTGACTTTCGTTATGAAGCTACTCGGGGTTGGTCATTACGTAACTGCGTATGGCTTGGACTATCGGGCATTAGCCGTCATGTGCTTGGTCTGGGGTATGGGTGGGTCGTTGATTTCCCTGCTCCTTTCGAGGTTCATGGCCAAGTCCATGATGGGAGTTGAGGTGATTGATCCCAACACCCGCGATCCGGAGCTCGCTAACCTGGTTCACATGGTGCACACCGCGGCCCGTTCTGCCGGCCTCACTACGATGCCCGAAGTGGGGATTTATGATTCTCCCGATTTAAACGCATTCGCCACTGGACCCTCACGCTCCCGTTCTTTGGTGGCGGTCTCGACTGGGCTGATGTCTCGTATGAGTAAGGCCGAAGTCGAAGGGGTCATCGGTCACGAGATCGCCCACGTGGCCAATGGCGACATGGTGACTCTGACTCTGATTCAGGGTGTGGTCAACGCGTTTGCCATGTTCCTCGCACGGATCCTGGCTTTTGCGATTTCTCAGGCTACCCGGAGTGAGGACGATCGAGAAAGAGGCAAGGGTGGTCTCGGGACATTCGCCGAGTTCATGTTGATTCAAGTCTTCGAGATGGTGTTCCTCGTCCTCGGATCCATGGTGGTCGCCTGGTTCTCCCGCTGGAGGGAGTTCCGTGCCGACCAAGGTGGTGCCAAGGTGGCGGGTCGCGAGAAGATGATCGCCGCCCTCAGAAAACTTCAGATGGCCTATGAGCAGCCGTTCAACGCCGAGCCCGCTCCAGCGGCCATGCAGGCCATGCAGATCTCGAACCGCAAGGGCGGATTACTCCGTCTGTTCGCTTCCCATCCGCCTCTCGAAGAGCGCATTGCCGCTCTCGAGAACACCCGGATGTTCTGAACCGTTTCCGGATTTTACTGTTCAGCGCGAGAGGCGCTTCTGTTCGACGAGAATGTCTTGCAGGAGCGCCTCCATGTTTTTCACTTCGGGCTCACTGTCCTTGAAATCCTGTGCGTAAGATATGAGGGATTTCATCAGAGGCATGACTCCCAGGATCCACGCTTCCTGGTTTTCGAAAATTCGCTCCTTGGTTTTCAGAAGCTCCATCGCCAGAAGGTGCGTCGTACCGGCCAAATGAAAAAAAGAGGGCAGTTGTGATGGGTCGACCGACAGATTGGAAAAAATCCAGTTCTGGACACGGATGAGGCGTTCCAAACGCGTCTTCTGATCGGGAAGGGCTCGGACATCCTTCAAGTTCACTGTTTTGATCCGATTCTGAATCCAGGCGCGGTTGCTCGGGAGATCGTCTTTCACTTTCATGGAGGCCAGGGTCTTCTGAAACAGGGCCCGGCCGGCGTCTCCCACTGGATTTGACGCGGTCTTCAAGGAAAAGAGCTGAACAGCCCCGGCCGGTGTGATCACCGCATAGCGGTCGATTCGATAGGTTTCGGTTTGGATAAACAGGTGTACACCTCTAGCACTCCAAGGATCCAGACCGTCGAACCAGGTCACAACTTTCTGATGTTTCCCGTGGTCGGCTTCATCCGGGAATAAGAGCTGTTTGAATTTGGCCTTCTGTTCTTTGCACGAGAAGCCCGATTGGAAACAACTACGCCACGCTTCTGCAGTCTGATTCGCGACCAGCGTCCTCGGTCCGTGAAGGGTAAGCTCAACTTCGATCGGTTTCCAGATCTGAACCAGGCTGCTGATGAATTGGGTGGGCGGTCCTTTTTGGTATGTCAAGCGTGTGACGATCGGGTCACCTTCGAATTGTGCAGGCCAGATCCCGATCGTATACCCAAAGGGCAAGAGACTCTCTTCATCGGGATTTTGCGGGAAGGTGTTTTCGATCCACTCGGTGGCCAATCCTTTTTCGAAAGGTGTCCGTGCCGTCATCAGGACGGTGCCGACAATCATTCCGGTGAGCGCCATGCCCAAAATCAAGGGTTTTTTGATGATCATGCTGAGAGATAGGGTACACTAGGAGGAAGAATGATCAAGGGGCTCGGCGTTTTCCTCATGGTGCTGTATGCGGGGTTTTCGTTTCAACTCGAGAGTTTCGGTCCCGGACTGTCTTTCGGAGTCGTATTGGTGTTGACCTTGGCCAGCGGGCTCGGGGCGGTTTACTGTCTTGCAGCTCCGGAGGGTTGGGGCCCCGAGTCTTGGTCGCAAATGGGAGCTCCTTACAGTCTCAATCCGGAGGCGATGATCCGGGAGCTTGAGGCTTTGGCTCGCATCGTACGCCAAGAAGGGCTCCTGGCGCTCGAATCCCGACGAAAAGACCTGAAGGATCCTTTTCTCAGACACCTCATGAAGAAGGTGATGGACGGGCATGAAAAATCCGCACTGCTTCCTCTGGTTCGATCCCAGTGCGAGACGCGTTTCCGGATCATCGAAGTGAATCGTGATTATTTCAGTCGTTTTGTCGGATTGATTCCGCTGGTGGGTTTGGTACCGACCCTGGTTTTGCTCGGATCTCTTTTGATGCGGACCTCGAACGAGGCGACCGGGTTCGGTCTCGCTTTCATTCCTTTCGGGCTCATGTTGTTTGTCCAATTGATCCTGGAGGCCGCCTTCGGTGGTCGATTTGAATCCTTGCGTGAAGAAGCCCGGGCCCATTTCGAACTCCTGGAAGAAGGGCTGACATGCATCCAGGACGGCGTGAATGTCGAATTGGTGGGAGACCGTCTGCGGTCGAAGGTTTTGGTGAATCCGAGATGGGCCGACGCTTGAGTCGCGGGAACCTCGTCTCGGTTTATCAGGGATTGGCCGTCCTCGCGCTCGGTCTTTTTGCATCGAGACTTCAAGTCCCGGTGAAGGACGTGACTACCACACCTTCAGCGACACTACTTCCCCGAGTGGAAGTTGAAAGCCCGCATGCACTCCAGGTCTTGCACAAACATTTACAGGAGAGTGAGTGGTTCAGGACAAAAGTCGACGGGGTTCGTCTCTGGCGGACCGCTCACCGCATTGTGATCTCTATTGAAAGCGATGAACTGTACGAGGGGCAATCGTCTTCCATTTCAGAGGGCTGGTTGCCGCTGATCGACGGCTTGGCGGAAACACTTCTCCCTGAACTCGGACCCTCACTTCAGGTCCGGATCGAAGGCTTCAAAGAGGATCGGGACGAAAGCCAAGGGGTTTCAGTCTTCACCCAGTTGGGTGATTACCGATTGGCCACGGAGCGTGCGTCCTGGCTCGTCGACCATCTCGAGAGGAATTTCCCCGGATTCCGTCGCCTGAAGATCCGTCTGGGAGCCGGCGTTGCCGCGAGTGCGGAGAGAGTCGAGATTCATATCGAAATGCGCTGATATCAGCGTCGATATCAGCGACCGTAGGTAGACCAGAAGTGTTCGAGATAACGCATGGTCGCCAGGGTTTCCTCATCCCGGCTCAGGCCACCCATTCCGACCTTTCCCCTCAGTCCCACGAAAACCTGTGCCGGGGGAGCCACGAACTCGGTGGCAGGAATCCCGACACCGCTCCCCGTGTGGCGGGAAACTTCCTGTTTACGGACCCACTCCTCGTCGAAATCCAGAGAGATCGTGCTCGGCCTCAGGATTCCTTTCTCTTTCATCCCTTTCCGGATGTAATCGGAGTCGTAAGGAAAGGCCATGATCACATGACCCATGCGTCCGCCCCCATAGAGTTGAGGGTTTCCTTCGCTGAGCAAGCGATAAAGACTGACATTGGATGAGCGGAAAAAATAAACTTTGTAATTCGGATCTCCGCCGCCGTAGTTCAGTGCGATGTCACCGCGCGAGATCATGATTCCACCGCGATCGACGTACTCCTCGAGGATCCCTCCGTGAAGATTGAAGTGAAAACCGAACTCCTCGTGGCCGTATTTCTGTTTGAGCTTGCCGACCACTTCATCTCCGACACGCTCGAGGTAGGTCTGACGTTCGGCCTTGCTCATGAGACGGACCTGTTCCACCTCGTTTTGAACTGAGGACCGGATTTCCGGCCAGAGGTCCGACTGTTCGCTCAATCGTGTTTTCTTCCGGAGTTCCCACAACCGGTAGGCCACTGAACCCCGGTCCGTAGGAGCGGTCAATTCGGTGAGCTCGCCCGCTCGTTTCGATTTGAAGCGGTACTCTTTGCCGTCATCTCCCCGGATCTTGATCTCCTCAAACGAGTGGGTGATCACTTCCCCCTCGACTCGTGCGCCTTTCGAAGAAAAGCCGACACGGGATCCTGGAGCGAGTCCGAGAATGGGGTCGGGAGTGGCCTCTTTCTTTCCAAAAATCGATGAGAAAAAACGCGTGAAGCAAGATTCCGCTCGGGCGGAGGGGGCCCCGACAACGACAGCACCCCCCTGGATCAATAAGACCAGCAGAGTCGCAGGCAGCAAGGTGTGACGGGTCGTGAACTTCATCCCATCCACAGGATAGCATGGAAGAGGGATCCGGGAAGGATTTTGGTGTCATTTCATGTTGTTAGGAGGGGGGTTCGATCTCAGGAAAAAACTCAATTTTTTGACGCTATTGCCGATAAGACCTGTATGGGCGATTCTTCTTCGGCAAAAAAAGACATGTTGCACGAGCTCTTCGAGGGCCGCATGGTCGGGGGAACGCTCTCTCAGCTCGCCAATTACTCCGACCTGTTTCACCGGATGGCTGAAGCTGTCTTTTTGATCGACCGGCATTCTTATCGGGTCCTCGAGTGCAACGAGGCTGCCTTGAAGTTGCTGGCTCTGAATGAATCCCAGGTGCTCGGGACCGAGCTTCCGAGGGTTTTCAAAGCGGAAGAGTTTCTGAACAGCAAACTCAAGGATGCTTTCCCCGGGACAGAACTCGTTTACCACGACGAGAAGGGGAATGAATACACCTTCGAAGTCACGGCTGAGAAGCTGAAGATCCTCGATTACATCGAGGTGATCCAGTTCATCGCACGCGACATCACTGCCGAGAAGCGTGCCGAGCGCGAGCTTCTCGAATTGAATGCGGTTCTCACTACACTCTCCACCACGGATGAAATGACCCGTCTCAAGAACTACCGGTACTTCAAGGAGGTGCTGGCGTCAGTTCACCATCAAGCGATATCCTTTCAGGGGCACTACGGGGTGATCTTCATCGATGTCGACCATTTCAAAAAATTCAATGACCGGAACGGACATCCCGCCGGTGACGATGTTCTCCGGATCGTGGCCAGGACGCTTCAGGACTGTGTGCGCTCCCAGGATCTGCCGGCACGTTACGGTGGTGAGGAGTTTGTGGTGCTTTGTCGCAATTCCGACATCCAGGAAACCAAGCTTCAGGCGGAAGTGATCCGTTCCCGGATCGAGCAAACCGTGTTCCCCTTCGGCGAGTTCCAGCCCCTTGGAAAAGTGACGGTGAGCGTTGGTGTGTCTTCTTTTCCGGCTTGTGGCCACACTTTCGAAGAGGTTCTCGAGCATGCTGACCAGGCGCTCTATTTCTCAAAGGAGCAGGGGCGCAATCGGGTCACGGCATTCACCGAGGTGCCCGAAAAAGGCAAGAAAGTGTCCTAAATCCGTCTTAAATCTCACCCGCTTCGGTGATAGAATCCACTCATGGCCATCAGAAAAGTCGCCCGTATGGGTCATCCCGTCTTGCGTTTGAAAGCCCGCGAGTTGACCCGTGAAGAGATTGTTTCAGCCGAAACCCGTCGCCTGGTTCAGGACCTGCTCGAGACCATGGAAGAGTACGGGGGAATCGGAATCGCGGCCCCGCAAGTCCACGAATCCGTTTCGCTCGCCATCATCGACTATCAGGAGGACGAAGAGAACCCGATTCCTCCGACCGTGGTCGTGAATCCGAAAATCACGGTGCTCGATGAGTCGAAGCAGGGCTATTGGGAGGGATGCCTTTCGGTTCCCGAGATCCGAGGCCTGGTGTACCGCCCTCGTAAGATCCGCGTCGATTTCAAGGATCTCGAAGGCAAAGACCGGTCCATTGTCGCCGAGGGATTCCTGGCGACTGTGTTTCAACATGAATTGGATCATCTCTCGGGCGTCTTGTTTGTGGACCGGATTGAATACGGACCGGGGACCTCTCCGATCGCGTTCACCGAGGAATATGCGAAGCACCTGGCCCACGAGCGTGCCGAGGACATCGGGGAGCTCGATGATTAGTCTTTTGAAGGTCAGGGATCAAGTCGTCCGGATCACCGATCTCGAGGAGTGCGGGGCCGGGTACCGCTTTGACATCCGTTATGCCCGGAAGGACAATTTTTTCGGTCGAAAAGTGTACCCCGAACCCAAGGCTTTTCTCCTTTCCCACGTGGAGGAGGATCTGCATCGGGCGCATCGGGATCTGGCACGTCATGGATACGGACTGTTGATCTTCGACGGGTACCGTCCTTGGTCGGTGAGCAAGTTGTTCTGGGATCACTCGAACGAGCACGATCGCGGATTTCTCGCGGATCCTGCCAAGGGTTCGTCCCACAACCGGGGGTGCGCTGTCGATCTTTCCTTGTTCGATCTTCACACCGGGAAGCCGGTCGAGATGCCCAGCGACTTTGACGAGATGAATGAAAAGGCCCATGCCTCTTACGATGGCGGGACCCTGGAGTCGAGACGCCTCCGGAATCTCCTGCGTGAAGCGATGGAGAACAACGGGTTCAACGGCATCAGCGTCGAGTGGTGGCACTTCAACCACCAAACTCACCACGATTGGCCCGTGATGAATTTCAGCTTCGAAGAAATCGCGCAAGCTCCGAAAAGCCGGCTCCAGCCTCGAGCTGAGTGAGGAATTTCGGGGGTGTGCGGAGTCGGGCCAGGTAAGGCTTTACATTGGCCACCCCGACGCTGAGTTCGAAGGCGCCGAACATCGGCTCGTCGTTCGGGGAGTCCCCGACAAAAATCAATGAATCGAAATCGGGCAAACCGAGGTCTTTCCCGGCTTGATGGAGCAGGTGGCGGATGCCCTCGATCTTGGTGTACCGACCGAACCAGGTGTTCACGTGAATGCTCGAGATCTTGGCAATCGCCCCTTTGGACTCACAGAAGGTCACGAGTCGGTCGATCTCGCTCTCAGGCCAGGGACTCACGTCCTCGCAAAAGTCGATCGCGAGGTCGTATTCCCTGTAGTTTTGGTCTGAGGCGAACTGGACACCCGGGAACTCGGTCTCGATCCCTGATCGGAGTGCAGCCAGTTTCGAGCGCGCGGCCTGTGCTTCCGGAGGCGGAAGGGTGTCGATGCGTTTTCTTTTGCCATCCGCCATGTAGAAGCTGAAAGCCCCGTTCTCTCCCACCACTGCGTCCACGGGCCAAAATCGCGCGATGTGATCACACCAGCCGGCGGGGCGCCCGGTGACCGGAATGAGGGTGAAGCCGGCACGTTTTAGATCCCAAAGTGCTGAGAAGGCTTCGTCCTCGATTTTCCCGTGCGATGAAAAGGTGTCGTCGATGTCAAAGCAAATGCCGCGGATCCGGTTCCGGTGGGGGGCCAAGGCTTCGAGGGGGGATGGAGTCATGCGTTCAATTCCTGTAGCTGAGACCGAAAGAAAGAGTGCTGTCGTAGTCCTTGATATTGAAGCCCGTTTCGAGATGAAGGCGCACGTGCTCGTTGGTCCGGATTGCGGTTCCGAGGACCCCCTGCACGACGGTCCGGTAGGTTCCCGCATGAAAGGCCATCCCAAAAGGAATTGCCAGATAGGGATCGAGGATCATGCCGTTCCGGATCCCGAACGATTTGTGAACGTAAGGGTAGAGGAGTCCCTCGGTGCGCGCACTCGAGTCGTGGAGCTTGATGTAATTGCCCTGTGCCGCCACTCCGAGTCCGACTTGACCTTCCATGTCCGGAATAAAATCGAAACTATAGGTCCCGCCGACCCGGAAGCCTTTGGAGCCGGCTCCGGTTCCGATGCCGACCTGCAGGTTTGAAAGCGGGGTCAGTCCGTAGGTGAATTTCGCATTGGACCCGAATCCTCCGCCGCCTTTTTCGAAGGTGTCAAAAGTGATTTCCGGCTCGAGCCCGAAGGCCCAGGACTGGTAATCCACAAACTCCGGGATGTTGAAGACCCCGGCCTGCGCCAGGGGGGAAGCTCCCAGAACCAAGAGGGCGGATAAAAAAAACGCTTTAATCATGCCCCCTTAGAAAAACAGAGGGAAGGGCGAATCGTCAAGGGTATTCACCGCTTATCTTGACAGGGGTCCTCGAGCCTGATAGGGTGAGGGTCTATTCTGAACCTTGTGTGGTGGCCATAGCTCAGTTGGTAGAGCACTGGATTGTGATTCCAGGTGTCGCGGGTTCAAATCCCGTTGGTCACCCCATTTTCCCTTTATTCAAAATTGGATCCGCTAGAAGCTCAGGCCAAGCGAGCTTACGAACAGGGAGTCGGTGTTTTTGAGGCCCGATCCCGTCAGGTAAACTGACCGATCAGCGATCATGTTTCTGAATTCGTTTCTCCAGGTTAGTTCTCGGGTCAAGGAGTGATCGTAGCCTAGCGACCATCCCCAAATCCGAAAGGGGGTGTTGTTCGGAGTGGAGACGATGATGTTTTTTTCATCGGAGTAACGTTCGACTCTCGACACAATCGATCCATTCTCGGAAACCGAGAACCGGGTAATCAAAGTAAAGCCGTACCAAGTGTCTTTCTGAAGCCCGAAGTCCACCTGGGAACCGAGTGTCCATTTCGGGGTGACATTGTACCTCAAGACCAGATCATGGAGTTGTCGAAATGAAGATTCTTTGCCGATCAATGTGTTGTATGTGACGGAAAAATCGGGATTTGGCTGGTAGGTGAGTTGTGTGCCGATGGTTTTTTCCCGATTTGATTCTGAGACATTTTGCCAACCATTCAGGATCAAAAACTGACAGCTCCATTGAGGGTTGAATTGGTGGGAAATTTTTACTCCAGATTGGTAATACGGTGAGAAGTCGGCTACCAGAGATCGGGTATAGATCGCGTTATCCCTGGATACGAAGCCTTCCAAGCCCACATGAGAAAACATGATTCCTGCATCCATCCAGGTTTTTTCACCTATTCGGTAGCCGATATATGCTTCCTGAATGTGTCTCGATAGGGATCCGCCGCTGGTCGATCCTACGCTCGGTTCACTTGCATAATTTACCTGCACTGCTGTTCCTGCTTGCAGCGCCAGGCGACCGCGAACACGGTCGCTTTCAATTTTCGCTTCGATAAATGCCAAGTTAATGTTGAACTCATTGTCTCTTGCAGCGTGAGTCGTGAATTGACGATCGATGTTGACCGGTTTTGCTGTGGAGTAGGCCCAATAAGTATCGATAAAGCCACCAAAAGCCGGACGAATGGAGGAATCAGCAACCGATTTCAGCGAAAAGATCAGGCCAAATACAAATGCTAGTGCAGCTTGGTTTTTCATGGATGCTCCAGTGATTGAGGACTACTCAACCAAACTTATCGGAACCATTCATAAAAACCTTCAACACCCCACCCTTGGATCCTTTTTTCTGGCCGAATAGAGCGGGCTGCGTTAAGTATCGAATCCAATGAGAGTTTGGGTGGTTTTGTGGGTACTCCTCTGGCAGACAGCTGACGCATCTGAGCGTCTTCATCGGATCGCCGTGATTTCGGACATGAACGGATCCTACGGTTCGACCCGTTACGGTGAAGACGTTCGCACCGCAGTCTCCCGGATCCGCGAACTGAAACCCGACGTCGTGCTGGCCACAGGAGATCTGGTGGCCGGACAAAAAGCAGGCCTCGACTACCGGGCCATGTGGCGCTCCTTCCATGATGTCGTGACCGAGCCCCTCCACGAGGCGGGAATCCCGCTTGCGGTGACGGTCGGCAATCACGATGGTTCGGCTTATGCCCGGTTTCTCGAAGAGCGGAAGATTTTCGAGGAGGAGTGGAAGACCCATCTCCCGGCTGTCGAATACTCAGATCTCGAACAGTACCCGTTCTTCTATTCCTTTTCGGTCGGAGACCTGCTCTTCATTTCGATCGACTCGACCCGGGTCGGACCCCGGAGCGCCAAAGAACTCTTGTGGATCGAAAAAGAGCTGAAGAAACATGCTCGGACCAAGACGGTTTTTTTCTTCACCCACGTGCCGCTCTTTCACTTTGCCGAGGTTCCCGAGGGCGAATCATTCTACGACGCGGATCTGGTCCGGCTCATGGAGCTTCATGGGGTGAAATTCTACCTGAGCGGTCACCATCATTCGTTTTTCCCGGGGTTTCATGAAGGCATCCATCATGTCTCGCAAGCCTGCCTCGGTGCCGGCCCGACCCGCTTGCAAGGTGCGAAAGAGCGCTCGGCCAAGTCCTTCACTTTGATCGACGTGTATCAGGACCGATTCGAGATCCAAGCCCTCGAGGCTCCGCTTTTTGTCGGAAAGGTGGATGTCACCCGATTGCCCCAGACTCTTCGTTCCGGCAGTCAGATTTTGGAACTCAAAGTCAGCGGAAAACGCTGAAACCCCAATCAAAGATTGAATTGGCACGCGCCCTGCAAATCACAGCAGCAGTGGGCCCTTACCGTTTCTGGTTCCTTTCAGTCTTGGTGTTTTGCGGTTTCCATGCGCAGGCAGCGGACCGTCACGAATCCTCCCTGGGGCTACTCAGTACCTCGGGAAACACCCAGGTCTCATCCCTGGCCTTGAGACATCAAAGTGAGCTGAGGTGGGACAAAGACTCCCTGATGGCAAAGGGGAGCTTCACCCGGGCGTCGAATCAGAACATCGAGACGGTCTCGATCTGGGATATTGGATTCACCTATGGACGTAGGGTCGGACCGCGTTACTCCCTGACTCTCGGAGAGTTCATTGAGGGGAATCGCTTTCAGAATCTCCTTCAGCGATACAGCACAGACCTGGGGCTTCGCTACGAGGTCAAGAAAGAGGGGGAGTGGAGCGCATCCTGCTCGATCGGCTATCGCTTCGCCCGTGAGAACTATCCCTATGGCTTTGCCAACTATCAATTTTTCCGTGGAATGCTCGACTGGAAGAGAACTTTGCTCAAGGGTGTGGAATTTTCTGTTCTGATGGAGGCTCTGCCCAACTTCACCGAGCCGGATGCCTGGCAGGCCAACTCCGAAGTGGCCCTCACCACCCAATTGAGCTCGGTGTTCTCGATGAAAAATGAATTCAGGTGGAGGTACTACCACGAGCCCCCGGTCGGAGTCCGATACCGCGGGGACACCGTCCTCACCACGGCGATTGTGGCACGATTCTGAATCACAATCTCCCGGCTTCCTGATAAGCTGGGTGCATCATGCCTCACATCACCGCTCTCGACTGGTTCATCGTGGCGCTTTCCATGTTGGTTTGCTTCATCCCGGCCTTGTTTTTCGCCGAGCGCTCCAAGAAAGACACATCCGAGTTCTTTGCGTCCGGGCGCTCGGTCCCCTGGTGGTTGGCCGGTCTGTCGATGGTGGCGACCACCTTCGCCTCCGATACGCCGAACTGGGTCACCGAGCAGGTCAGGCGCTTTGGTGTCGCCGGGAATTGGCAGTGGTGGGCCTTTGCTCTGACCGGAATTGCGACCGTGTTTTTCTTTGCCAGGCTGTGGCGAAGATCGGGTGTGCTGACGGATCTCGAGTTCTATGAGCTCCGGTATTCGGGCAGGGAAGCATCGTGGGTGAGGGGATTCCGAGCGATTTATCTCGGACTCTTTTACAACTGCTTCATCATGGCCATGGTCACCTTGGCCGCCTCCAAGATCGCCAACATCCTTTTCGGGCTGAGCCCCTGGCAGACCATCCTGATCACAGGAATCCTCAATGTCGCGTTCGCAGCCCATTCGGGTCTGTGGGGTGTGTTGGTGATCGACATGATCCAGTTCTTCATCAAGATGACTGCGGTTTTCGCTGCGGCTTGGTTCTCCTTGGTCGAGGTGGGCCGAAGGCTAGTCGGGCAACCCAATGCATTCGCAGGTTTGAAGGCTCTGGTGTCAGAACTTTCCACCCGGCAGGTCGTGTCGCCACGGAATGCAGAGCCGGTGATGGGAGCGATTGACGGCTCCGGGCAGCCGATTCTGGATTTGCTTCCCAATTTTTCGGGAGCTCCGGATATGAGTGAGCTTGCGCTCATGGTGTTCATTCTTCCATTGGCCGTCAGTTGGTGGGCCAATTGGTATCCGGGATCCGAACCGGGTGGGGGTTCCTACATCGCCCAACGCTTGCTCGCTTCCAAGTCCGAGAAGGACTCGGTCGGAGCTTCTTTGTTTTTCAATTTTGCTCATTATGTTTTGAGACCTTGGCCCTGGATTTTGACGGCCCTGTGCTCGATCATCGTATACCCGGATCTCGCCTCGATCCGTACTGCGTTTCCGGATGCGGATCCCGCCCTGATCGGTCACGATTCTGCCTTTCCGGCCATGCTCAAGTTCCTCCCGGCCGGCTACATCGGTCTCATGATCGGAGGCCTGATCGCGGCCAATTCCTCGACCATTCTGACCCATCTCAACTGGGGCTCTTCCTATCTCGTTCATGATTTTTATCGCCGATTCATCCGGTCTGATCGGAATGAACGGCATTATGTGAATGCCGGACGCTGGATGACGGTGCTGTTGTATGTCTTTGCAGCTCTCCTCAGTTTCACCCTATCCACCGCTCAAGAGGCGTTTCAAGTCCTCTTGTCCATTGGCGCCGGAACGGGACTCATCTATGTGGCCCGTTGGTTCTGGTGGCGGGTGTCGGCTTGGAGTGAGATCACGGCGATGGCGATGAGCCTCCTCACCTCGGTGGCGGTGCCCGGGCTTTTCAAGGATTCTGGCTTTGCGTCGGTGACCCTCCTTCAGGTGGCGATCACCACTCTGGC
>JAIXWV010000034.1 GCA_027491115.1 Pseudomonadota bacterium | reverse complement strand
TTTTGGCCCACACAGTTGCTCCGGGACGGCAGAATCTCTCAAAGTCTGGAGCTCGAGATTTACCGGATTTACCACGAAACCATGACCCGGGCCCACTATGGGCAGTCTCTCGATCTTCATTATGACATGTGCAAGGTTCCGAGGGATCGAGCTCAGTCGATCTCCCTGGCTGCAATCGCGTTAAAGACCGGCTCATTGATGGAGATGTGCTCCGAGTTAGGTGCGATGGTGGCTGGGGCGGATTTGGAAACGCGAAAGCTCCTTTCGAAGTTCGGGTTTGAATTTGGTGTCGATTTGCAAAAATTCAATGACTTGAAGGATTACAGGCCTGAGGTGCTGGGTGAGAGCCTTCAGCAAGGGAGCCTGGTCCGTCCGTCTTGGGTCTGGGCCACAGCCGCCCAAATTCTGGATGATGGCGAGTTCAAAGAACTTCAAGAAGGGGTTACCAAGGGATTGATGAGATGCAGGCTGAGAGATCGCGTGGTTGGAGAAGCAAGGGCTCGGGCGGAAGCATCTCTTCGCTGGAACTTGAAACACCTTGAAGATCAATTCCTGAAAAGTCCCGCATTAAAAAGAGTGAGAGATCTGGCGTCGAACATCATGGAGGCATATCGGTAAAATGGAAAATCGCAAAAAAATAGCAGTCATTGGCAGTGGCTTCGGGGGATTGTCTTCAGCGATACGCTTGCAAGCAGCAGGACACGAGGTGGTTCTGCTCGAGAAGCGTGACCAGCCGGGTGGCAGGGCTTACGTGTACCGCGATCAGGGCTTCGTGTTTGACGCCGGCCCCACGGTGATCACTGCCCCGGAATGCCTGAATGAGCTTTTCGAGGTTTCCGGCAAGCGAATGAGCGACTATGTCGAGATGATGCCGGTCACTCCGTTTTACCGGCTGTTTTGGGAAAACGGTTATTCCTTCGATTACTCGAATGACCCCGAACGGACCATGGAACAGATCCGTTCTAAATCGCCACAGGACGTGGACGGGTACAACAGGTTCTTGGATTATTCCAAGGAAGTGTTCGATGAAGGCTATACCAAATTGGCCCATGTGCCGTTTTTGGACTTGTGGAGCATGATCCGTGTGGCCCCCCAACTCATCCGACTCAAGGCCCATCGCTCGGTGTACAAGACCATCGAGAAGTATGTAAATGACAAAGAGCTCAGACAGGCTTTCAGTTTTCACTCCTTGCTGGTCGGTGGAAATCCCTTCCGGACTTCTTCGATTTACACTTTGATTCATTTCCTCGAGCGCAAATGGGGCGTTTTCTTCCCACGTGGCGGTACCGGGGCGCTCGTCAAGGGTTTGGTCCGTCTTTTTGAAGACCTTGGTGGAAAAATCCGCCTTTCCAGCGAAGTCGAAGAGATCCTCACCAAAAATGGAAGAGTCCGGGGTGTTCGTGTGGGAGGAGAGGACCATGAGTTCGACCTCGTTGTCTCGAACGCCGATGTGGTTCACAGTTATACCCATCTTCTGAAAGCGAGTCGGGAAGTCGAGCCGTCGAGAAAAAAAGCGCTCGGGCAGTCGCAAAGCATGTCCCTGTTTTTGATCTACTTCGGGACGAATCGACAGTACCCGTCTCTCGCCCACCACAACATCCTCTTCGGAAAGTCCTACCGCGAGCTGTTGGATCAAATCTTCGGAAAGTGTGATGCGATTCCGGAGGATTTCTCCCTCTACCTCCATGCGCCCACGCGGACGGATCCGGCGATGGCACCGGAGGGATGTGAATCCTTCTACGTCTTGTCACCCGTTCCACATCTCGGGAACCTTCCGATCGACTGGAAGAAGCAGGGTCCGATCTACGCAGAACGGATTCTCGACTACATCGAGTCGCGATATGCGCCCGGTCTCAAGGCATCGATCGTGACCCAGAGGATTTTCACTCCTGAGGATTTCAAAGGGGAACTCAACTCCCACTTGGGAGCCGCATTCTCGGCCGAACCGGTCCTGCTGCAAAGTGCCGCCTTCCGGACGCACAATCGCGACGATCACCTGAAGGGCATGTATTTTGTCGGGGCCGGAACCCATCCCGGAGCGGGA
Organism: Pseudomonadota bacterium; assembly: GCA_027491115.1. GTDB lineage: Bacteria > Bdellovibrionota > UBA1018 > UBA1018 > CAIMNF01 > CAIMNF01. The sequence continues at coordinate 275,078 of JAIXWV010000034.1, read as the reverse complement.
GTTCCGGGCGTGGTGAATTCCGGAAAGGCCACCGCCAATCTCATTTTGCAAGATCTGCAGGACGGAAGGCTCCAGGGGACGGTCTGAATGGGGATGACTCCCGACCAAGCGATTCGCCAAGGATCCAAGAGTTTCGCACTCGCTTCCATGTTTCTTCCGAAGGAGAACAGGACCCGTGTGCGAGTCCTCTATCAATGGTGCCGGTCCTGTGACGACCTGATCGATGAGGCAAAAGATGCGGACGATTTGAAGAAGAGATTGGATCTTTTGTTTCAAATGTCGCCACCGGACTGGGTGAATCCTGATCACGCCAAAGAGTTGATCGAGGGTTTCAAGATGGATGCCGGGGGAGTTCAAATCCGGAGCCTGTCGGATCTGGAACTGTATTGCTTCAGGGTAGCCGGGGTGGTGGGGTTGATGATGTGTCCACTTCTCGGGGCTGATCTCGAACAAGGCCAAGCCGCCGCATCCGCACTCGGAAAGGCGATGCAGTTGACCAACATTTGTCGGGATGTTCAGGCGGATGCGCGTTTGGGGAGAGTCTACCTGCCCACAGAGTTCTGGCGTGGGGCCCCCGATCCGCACGCTCCTCCGACAGCGGCTGAGCTGGTGACTCACCCGGAACGGGCCTACCCGGCGGTCAAGTGGCTCTTGGGAATCGCCGATGAAAAGTACCGGGAGGGGTTCCAGGGATTACGGTATTTACCCCTGCGTTGTGCATTCGCCATCGCGGTCGCCGGACTGGTGTATCAGAAGATCGGGAAGTGTCTCCTTGCAGAAGCGGCGAAGGATCCTGAAAAAGCATTCCGAAAAAGAACCGTGGTTTCCCGTGCAGGGAAATTCGCCTCCCTGTTCCAGGCCCTGTGGCTGGTGTTCCAGTCACGACTTCCTGTAAAAACGTGACATTTCCGGCGCATGAGCGGCGGTCAACGCGCCCACCAGGAAAAAGAGCGTCTCCCAACTTTTTGTGAACCCCATCAGAGCCATCGCCCCGATGATGGAAATCACTGTCGATGGCCAGGCACTCTTGAAGTAACGCGAATGACTCCAGCCCAGGTTCGACTGCTGGAATTTGACCGAGTCCCAGCTGTGCCAGAAAACGAAAAAGCACAAGAACCCGGGTAAAAGCGGCAGAGCGGCAAGCCCGGCCGCCAGCCCGAGTGTACTGAGAACCCCCAGGTGGTGAAAACCTGAGGTCCGGGTCACGTAATGGTTCAACCGGGTGGCCGCAATCAAAGCAAGTGACATCAGGATCAGCGAAACCGTGCGAGCCTGCGACGATGAAATCAGCCTGAACAATTCTGCCTTGCCTGTGAGGTGTTCCAGAATGGGGAGTGATTCCTCCCAGTGGAAAAACACCCCGAACACAGAGGCAAAAAGGCCCCAGATCCAAGAGAGGAGCCTGACCCGGGTTTGGTTTTCAGAAAAACGGATGGCCCGGTGCCATTGTCCCTCGCCGAAGTGGTCCGCAGATTGGGCAATGAAGAAGATCAATGCCAGCAAAGGCGTAAGCGCACAGAACAGCAAAAAGATGAAAATCTTGATCAGATAGCGCGGGAGAAAGAGCGAGTTTCGATCGCTCTTCGGACTCATCAGATGATCGATACTGCCGTGCCCGATACCGATAGTGATCAATCCCAGCAAGGGAATCAGCCAGGCCGCAGCAGTCATTCCTGAAAAATGGAGGAGCAAGGTGAGGAGGGTTCCGAAGAAGAAGGGGTGCTGCAGGAGCAGTTGACGGATGAAGGGTCGCAAAGGCAGGGTCATGAAGATCCGGACTTCATCCATCAGACTCGAATCTTCGTCTAAAAATGAAAACATACGGTTCGGTGGATTGCGCTCGAACAGCCTGAAAAAGACCTTGGCCCCCGAGGCTCCTTTTTGTCGCAGAACTCCCAAAAGGATTTCGTCATAGAGCTGGAACCGGGGAGCGAGGAATTCAGCCTGGTTTCCAGGGTTCATGGCACGGCAATTTCTTTGAAAAGAGTAGCCGGTACTGGGCTTGACCCGTCCTGCGGCACTTCCGATGGAGTGGATTCGGTTGCCGCCAAAAGGAGAGGGGAATCTTGGCCTGACCTCCCTGCTCATCGGGATGTCGCCCGTCTCTAGGCTCACGACGCGGTAGGATTCAATTCCCAGATGCTTCGAGAGGTGGTCTCTTAGCAGGCGCTCGCATTCGGAGTCGGGAATCCTGATATTTGAAAAGACCGTGAACTCGACCAGTGCAGAGCGTTTTGAAAAAGGCAGGGTGTAGACAAATCGAACCGCCCCCTCTTGGGGGACGCGAAAGTCCATCAGGGTGACCGTCGCGGGATCAAAGACATCCCGGTCGGTTTCGATTTCGAAGCCGAGAAAATACTGGATCATCGAATCTCTCGGGAATCTGGCGACAGAACTCCGCACCTCCTCCGACCAAATGCTGACGCCTGATCCGAGGTCGAGCCTTACCAGATCTCCGGATTCTGTATTCAAGGGCGTGATTTTTTCGACTGTATCAGCGAAACGAATCAATCTTGAGTCATTTGCCAGACGCTTTTCTAAGTCGTTCAGAATTTCTGAACCTGGGATCCTCTCATAGACGTATTCGTCAAAACGCCGCTGAAGGTGCTCGCCTTCAGGACCGAAAATCTCGAACTGATGCCATTGTTGGGCGACCAGATGAGAAAAGGGGTGAGTGGACCGATCTCGACGTCGCCAGCTGGAGTAAGTCTTCTTACCCAGACTCGTGCGATCGGGGTCAATCAATGCCAGTTTCAAATGCGAATCTAGGTTCTCGAGAATGGATCGAGCGCTCAGAAAGCCCGATAGCCCTCCACCAATGATTGCCGCATCGAATGAATTGACCAAAATGACTCCCGAACTACGTCAACAAGATCCCGCTTTGTCCCAATCTGAATATTTATCCTGATAGAGGTTGCAAACCGTGTCAATCGAGCTTACCGTTTACGAGAACGTAAACAACTTGAAACAGGAGGGTCCAGAATATGGAACACTTAAAAATTGCGAGCGATAATTACGTAGCATTTACGTTTTTTATCGGAACTATGGCCATGATGGCCGCATCGGTCTTTTTCTTTTTTGAAATTGGCAACACTGCCAAGAAGTGGCGTCAGTCGGTATTGGTATCGGGTTTGATCACCTTTATCGCCGCGGTGCATTACTATTACATGAGAGGTTACAATCTCCACACTGGAGATTCTCCCACCTTCTTCCGTTACGTCGACTGGATTCTGACTGTTCCCCTGATGTGTGTTGAGTTCTATCTCATCACCAAAAAGGCCGGAGCGAAGATCGGTCTTCTTTGGAAACTCATTGCAGCTTCGTTGGTCATGCTGGTCACCGGTTACCTCGGTGAGACCATCTATCGCGACAGAAGCGTGTTCTGGGGCGTGATGTCCGGAATCGCTTACTTCTACATCGTCTACCTGATTTGGGTGGGTGAAGTTGCTGAACTTGCAAAGAACGCCGGTCCTCAAGTGGCCAAGGCCGTTCGCGTGCTCGCTTGGTTCGTCCTGGTGGGTTGGGCGGTGTATCCGCTCGGCTACATCCTCGGAACTCCGGGTGGATTGTTCGGAATCCAGCTGGTCAGTGATCCTGCAGCAGCAGTTCGCTCGATGGATATCGTGTACAACATCGCCGATGCGATCAACAAGATCGGGTTCGGTTTGGTGATTTACTCTTTGTCCAGAAGCGAAGAGGCATAAGTCGTAGACTGAGGGGTCGGGTGCGAGAGCACCCGGCCCTTTTTTTATTTGAACAGCTCGAAATTTCCCGACATGGCCTCAAAGTACTGGATGGCAATCAGTCCATTCAGGAAGCAAAAAAACGATGCAGGCGAGCATTGAAAGGCGCTGTCATTCACCCGGATTCGGGTGACCACACCCATCGCCATCAGGATGCAGAGGCCCGCAGCGGCGAGGGCGCCGATCAGCGGCACAAAGTGGCCGGTGATGACTCCGATGCCCCCCAGAATTTCAAGAATTCCCGTCAAGACCCGGTAGTGGGGCACCTGGAAGCGTTCGAATTCGGCTTTCATGAAGGGTGAGACGAGGCACTGAAACCCGTAGATCAGGAAGCCGAGTCCCGAGACCAGGGATGCGACCAGTAGCACTTAGTGTTGTCCCAGGTGAGAATAAGCGACTACCAAGCTCAGTGTCAGCAGGACAAAAGACGGAATGAATTTGGTCACGGGATTCTTGACTCTGAGGTGGGTGAACTGAGCACCTACCATGAGGACAGCCATGGAAACAGCCGAGTAGAAGACCAGGGGAGGAAACCAGATCCCTGCGATCAGGAGCGCTGCAAGACTGATTTTCAGGGCACCCACTAAGCTCCGGAACCACGTGGGGTAACCGAAATGTTCGAACTCTTTGACGATATTGTCAAAGCGCAATACCCAAACCATCCACACCGATGCTGCGATCAGGATCTGAATGCTGACAATCAACTGTTCCATATCCGGGTCTCCATGATCTATTGAGTGCTGCTTGTTCGGAAAGATGCACAAAGATCTTAGTGTGGAGTCAAGCGGATACCTTGTAAAGGTTAAACTCCGCCGGCGCAATCGTTGACGGTCAAGCAAGGTTCAACCATATTTGTATGAATCGCCAAACATACCCAAAGGATTTTTTCATGCCCTCCGTTCATCGCTGTCCCGAAGCTCTTCTCAATCTTGATCTATCCGGAAAAGTCATGGTCGTCACCGGAGGGAATTCCGGCATCGGACGTATCACGGTAGAGCAGTTGGTGCGCCAAGGGGCCAAGGTGGTTCTGGCTTGCCGGAGAGTTCCGGAGGGGCGTCGGGTGATGGATGAGATCCGCACTTCTGGTGTTCGTGGTCAGATCGTGGTTGAGGAGTTGGACTTAGCAAGCCTGCAGTCCGTGCGTGATTTTTCAGCCCGCGTTCTCCAAACCCACCCGATGATTCATGGGTTGGTCAATAACGCCGGCATCATGAATTCCCCGAAGCAATCTACCCAGGATGGCTTTGAACTCCAGTTCGGAACCAATCATTTGGGCCATTTCCTTTTGACCGAGCTTTTATTGCCTGCTCTCAAGGCTGGGGCTCCGTCCCGGATTGTGAATGTTTCGAGTTGTTTCCATGACAAGGCAATGGGCAGGGAAGGGCGAATTGATTTTGATGATCTGAATTTTGAGCGGAGAAAATACGACGGGTGGAGTGCTTATGCCCAATCAAAACTGGCCAATCTCCTGCACGCCAAGCAGCTTTCAAAAGTACTGTCTGGGACCGGGATCACCGCTGTCAGTGTGCACCCTGGCTGGGTCCGCTCGAACTTGATTCACTTTTCGATGCCGGTCTTCTTGCAAGACATTCTTTTACGCCCGCTCTTCCGTTTGGCCGGGATGCTCGAGCCCTGGGAAGGTGCTCAATCCTCACTTTTTGCGCTGCTTTCACCCGAGATTCCGCAACAAAGTGGCAAATACTTCAGCCAGACGGGCATCTACCGTGCGCGAGAAGCGAATCGGGGCGGTTGGCCGCTTCATTCTCCGAATCCCCATGCGCACGATGATGCAGTCGCCGAGCGCTTGTACCAAGTGAGTCGGCAACTCGTCGGTTTAGTTTGATTCGGCTGAATCAAAAACCAACTTCTTCGATCATGGCGTCGATCTCTGCTCCGATGGTCTGATAGACGGGGAAGTTGCCATGCGGATCGTTGGCACAGCACACTCGACTGTCGCCGACTGGAGTGGTGATCCTGACTCCCAAGGCTTCAAATCGGGCATAGTATTCTTTGACGGTCTCTTCTGACACCATGACCACCCAGCCCCTGGGTTGTTTGATCCACCAGGAGCCCGGGACGACTATCAGGTTCGCTCTCGGGAACTTGTTCCGGAGCGCATTCACTAAACCCGGGATATCGTCGTGTTGAGAGTAGGAGGAGTTTGTTCCCGTGCTAATGATCACATTCCGGACTTCCGGACTCACTGGGTAGAGGTCCACCTTGTTCTTGAGCCAGGTGAGCGTGGTGCCTCCGTACCAAAGGTGAGTTCCCGCAAGGTCGCCCTTCGGAGCGAGCCGGTTTGCCTTCTTGCTGGCGTTGTCGATGAAGGTGCAGAGGGAGTCCCCGATGATGATGTTTTCATTCGAAGCGAATGCCGAGGTGCTTGAGTTCAAAAGAAGCACGGAAAGGAAGATCTTCAGCATGAGCAAGGGGTTACCTTGCTCTGCGGCAATCGTCAATGGCTATCGATTTGCTCCAGAAGTGTCTTCCGATACCGTCCCTGGCCAACAAAAAGGGATTCTATGTGACGGCCGCCTTCAACGGAAATCCAGCTTTTTGGTTCGGGTAGCGCTTCAAAGAGTCTTTTACCGAGCTTCTGGTCGATCACCTGGTCCCGGTCTCCGTGCAGGACCAGGTATTTGACCTTCGGGAGATGACTCCACTTGGGTCTAGGCGCCCAACGATCCGAGAGGACGAGCCACGAAAGAGGCTGGAGCAGGGTGGTGAGCCAGCTTTGGGACAATACACTCGCCCCAGCTGAGGGGTAGGACGCAAAGGAAGAATCTAAAATCACGGTACCGAGGGATGGGGGAAGTTCGTCTTTTTCATTGAGCTCGGCGAGTGAGCGCAGGGCCACCGGCCCACCGAGGCTTTGGGCAAAGACCAGAAGCGGGGTACTCTTGTACCGGAGTGATTTTGCCTCGGTGAAGAACCACCGAAGTGCGGTCATGCCGTCCCGGACGGTTGCCTCAGGGCTCGGGGTTCCTTCGGAATCCCCATAGCCTTGATAATCGAAGATGAAGTAGTCATATCCCTCGTTCAGCATCCAACTGAGAGAGAAAAAGTGCGACGAACGGTTTTCTCCATTTCCGTGAAAGAATATCAAAAAGCCTTTGGGCTCCGCTAAGCGCGATTGTTTGAACCACCATCCCTGGATCTTGGCCGGGTCCGAGTGGAGTGAAACGGTCTCGTAGGTGTAACCGAGTTGCTCGGGGTGTACATGCCACACGCGAGTGGGGGCATAGAGCATGGAGCTGCAGCCGGAGCTCAGAATCACGGTCAGGAGGGCGCTCAAAAGAGTCGCGATGGAGAGGAAGTTCTTAAAAATAGAACAGGCCATTCAGTCCTACGCTGTCCCGCGTTTGCGAATTCCCCAGATCCCGTTGCAACTGAAAGTCGAACCCGAAGCGGTTCCGGAACACGATCCGGTTTTCTAACTTGAGGGAATGTTGCCAGGGTGCCGATACCGTAAAGTCGTAGCGGGTTCGGGCTTCGATTCTCGACTTGAATCCGGGAACCCATTCCCAGATCAGTCCTGCGACCGGTCCGAGTTCCAGCTTCCATTTGGAGCCAAAGAAAGCGGAACTATAGGCAGGTTCAAATTGAAAAAGCGTATACAGGGTTTGCTTCTCTAGAAATGAAGCGGCCTTTCCGATTCCTCCGCCCAGGGCAAAGCGGGGGCAGTCGAGTCCGTTCGAGCAAGCAGGTGTCCAACTGCGCTTGAAGCCCACATTCACCGAATAAGACCATCCGGGATTCAGGGGGTGGTGGGGAGCCAAAGCTGTCAGCTCGACCAAGGTCAGCTCGTCGAGCAGGATCCGGTTCACTTCAGGTTGAACCCTGAGTCCGATTCGACCAAAATCAATATGCAGGTGCCTTGGATACCCTTCGGTAGGGTCGAGCAAATCGTGATGCGCAGCCCTCGCCTGGATGAGATGGTTCCAGCGAACGGAGGATCCGGTCCGGGTCCATTCCGATCCCAGTCTCATTCTCCCAGAGCGGTGGCCCAAATCCGGGCGCTCTTCCACCGGAGGGATCACCTTGCGGGATGCACCCGTTCCTTCGGTTTGAGCACGTTTTTGCAGAATTCTCTCTTTCTCGCTCGAAAGGGCAGGATCTTTTTTGAGGTCGATCGCATCGATCAGTAGATCCAGAACGGCGGGATCGGTAGATTGATAAGTCTTCTGTTGCGATTGTTGTTTGAACTCTTGTTGTTGATTTGAGTTTAAGCTCCGGTAGCCAGTGAGAGCGGTTTTCAGAAGAGAGGGGCGATAGCGGACATCCCGAACCAAGCCCGGTACATCATAGAGTGCTTTGATCGATTCCGAGGGGATCAGGTAAATCGGACGGTTTGTAAAGAAACGGAATTCGGGCAAGGCACCTTCTAAGGCCCGGAGGATCTGGTAAGAACAGTTCTCATTGAAGTAGTAGTACTGGAAATGGGTATTCCCGAGCTCCCAAAGGTGGAGGATCAAACGGTCGATTTGATGTGGAGTCAGATTCAATTCGTAGAGCCAGAGGTCTCTGGACTCGGAATCGTTGTACTCCCGAACCTTGTAGTAGAAGGGAAGAGCCGAGAAAGTCGAGGGGAATACGCCGATCAAGCCGTACAGGGCATAAAGGGCCGGATTTCCGGTGGTCGGATTGGCCGAAAAGTTGATCCCCGTGTCAAAGAGCTCGTTTTCGTTGCTTCCTGAGAACTTGAGAAAGCTGTGTCCAAAAACCGAGGCGGCACTCCCTGGGTGGTAAGAGGTGAAGACCACACTCACTTTCCGGTTTTGCATCCGAGTTCGGTAGTTTTCGAAGTTCTTGCACCCAGGGGCGGGCAAGGTCTTCCAAAAGGGGTCATTTGCCAGCTCTTTTTTCAAGAGCGCGAAGCGAGCTGGAAAACGACAGATCGCATGGGAATCAGGATCCGTTCCGACAGGGATGAGAAATGCCAGAAGAGTAGCCTGGAGCTCGGCAAGCGGGTCTTTTTTTCCATCAGGAGACAGAAAGAAAGATTCGCCGTCGACTTCACTTTCCTCCATGCGGTGCCAGCCTCTTTGATACTGGAGCAGGCCCTTCCAGGAAGGGGAAGCTGCAAGTGTCTCGAGTCGAGGCCGGACGGGTAGCTCGACTGCCCCCGCGCGATCCATCCCGAGTGCGAATAGTAAGAAAAGAAAAAGGCCCACTACTTTCCTGAATATCAGGAGAACAGTGGGCCGTCGAGATTTGAATCTACCGGATCTCAGTAAAGGACACTGAGAATGTTGTTCGCAGTTTCAGCAGAAGTCTGGTTCGACTTGGCGAAAATCTTGGAGTAGTTCGACTTGAGATAGTTGCCGAATTGCTCACGATTATTCGCACCGATGAGGTCGGCAAGACCGTTCAGGGTTTCGCCGTTCCCGCGGGAGATTTCGTTCTTCAGCATGTTCTGGTTTGCAGAAATGTACTGTTCCACCATTTCTTTGGAACCCAGCATCGATTCGCCACCGCAGTTAGAAGTTCCGAAGGTGATCCCGAAGGTTTGGGATCCGAAAGTACCGTTGGTGGTCGCAGCGAAAATTTGGAGTTTGTTGTTCTCGGGGAATACGATGGAACCGAGACCGCAACCTGCGGCACCGTATCCACCGGTGTTCGCGCGTCCGGCGATTTTCACTGCGTGAGCGGATGCGGTAGTCAGAGTGATGATGATGGCCAAAGTCAAAGCAGTCAATTGTGTGTTCTTCATTGATCCTCCTAAGATCTAAGTGTATTGAATGAAAATTTTATGCTCAATCCGGGGTCAAGGGTAGTGTCATGAGTTTGACTTGCCGAATTTTCCGGCGTATCGATCCATGCACCTGATGATCAGTTCTTTCGCTTTCGTGGCATCATCGATCCCGGGAACCGTCACTTTTTTTCCTTCAAGTTCGGTATATCGCTCGAAGAAATGCTCAAGCTCGAGTTTTTCGTGGGGAGAGAGATCAGTGGCAGACTTCAGGTGAGCAAGTGTCACATCCTGATTCGCCACCGCAAGAATTTTGTCGTCAGTAGTGCCCTGATCCACCATGCGTAGAACTCCGATCACTCGTGCATCGACCAGACAACCCGGGAACAGCTCCGCACCCGTAAATACCAGGATATCAAGAGGGTCTCCGTCCTCGCCAAGTGTCTTGGGGATGATTCCGTAGTTCACCGGGTAGTGCATCGATCCGTGCAGGAAACGATCGAGCTTGATGAGACCAGACTCCTTGTCGATCTCGAATTTGGAACGGGACCCTTTCTGGATCTCGATGACCGAAGTCACGATTTCAGGACACTTCTTTCCGGGATGGATCTGATGCCAAAGGTGGAAGGAATTCATATCGACTAGATTTTCGCAAAAATCTCGACATTGCAACCCTGCCTGTGGCTGAGGCATGATGAAAGGGTCCGATGACGCAATCTCCATCCGCCATGATTTACGGTTCCGGTCCGGCAGGTCTCATGGCCGCCAGTGTGCTCTCCCAATCGGGAGTGTCGGTGACCTTGTTCGAGCGCCGTCCCTCTTACGGTCGGAAGCTCCTGATCGCCGGGAGCTCCGGTCTCAATGTGTCGCATCACACGGATCTGGAGAACTTCATTTCACACTATCGAGGATGGTCCCCCGAGGTTTGGAGAAGCTTTTTCAAGGTTCTTTCACCGCAGGATTGGATCAGTTTCATTCATTCGCTCGGCCTCGAGACTTTCGTGGGCACTTCGGATCGCTATTTCGTCAGGGAAATGAAAGCCTCAGGCTTACTCAGGGCCTGGCGTTCGAAGTTGGAAACCCAAGGCGTTCGATTTGTTCCGAATCACGAGTGGAGTGGCTTCGAAAGTACGGTCTCAGGCTCTGTCACCGGATTGTTTCTCGGAGGTGGGAGCTGGGAAGACACGGCACCTCTCTGGCCCGCCTCCATCGAGCGCGCCGGAGTCCGGGTGAACGGGTTTCGGCCCGCGAATGTCGGATACGAAGTGGCTTGGAGCGAGGCTTTCCTGGCAGAAGCCGAGGGGAAGCCGCTCAAGAATATGGTGTTCAAAAACCAGAACGGAGAAAAAGCAGGAGAGTTGGTGGTGACCCGCTACGGACTCGAGGGCACACCGGTGTATTTTTTGGGGAAACCGGGGGAAGCGATTCTCGACCTGAAACCGTCAATGTCCGAAGGTGAGATTTTGGAGCGACTTCGATCCGTTCGCGAAAACTTGTCCCCCATGAGACGTGTGAAGAAGCTACTGGCCCTTCCTGATGCCTCATTGGCGCTGCTGTTTCACCATTCACCCGAGTCTGTGCGTGGGAATCTGGAAGAGTTGGTCCGGCAGATCAAGGGATTCAGGATCGAACTGGTCCGCCCGCGTCCGTTGATCGAGGCCATCTCGAGTACGGGTGGGGTGGATCTCTCGGAGGTATCGATCGTGCCCGGCCATGAACTCGAACTCAAGAAAATACCTGGCGTTTTTGTAGGCGGAGAAATGCTCGATTGGTGGGCGCCGACCGGAGGCTTCCTCATTCAGGCTGCTGTGACCCAAGGTGCTGTAGCCGGAAAGAACATGCTCCGCCGTCTTACCGGATCAGCGTGACGAGGCTACTTTGAGGCAGGAAGCCTCGTCTTGATGTCTAGATTTGACTTGGAAAGTATCGGAGCGTAGTAGCGATCCCAAAGCTTGTTCCTGAACTTGTTGCTTGGATCGAGCTTCTTTTTGAGCAGAAAGAACTCCTGCGCGCGCGGGTAGGCTGAATGGAACTGCTCAGGTGTCGCGTGAATCTGATAGGGAAGGTAATAGCTGCCCTTGACGGCTAAGGCTTCTGAAATCAGCTCTCGCGTCCAGTCGGCCACGCGTACCTTGGCCCGCTCACCAGTACCTTGTTCGTAGTAGATCACGAGTGCGAAAACTTCCTCCGGAGCCCATGCCAGAAGAGTGCCCGGATCGGGGAGGGCGTGTCGAATGGAAACATTGAACACTCTCACTCGATGTTTTTTGAAAACTTTTCGCATTCTCGGAATGAATTCATTCAGTTTTCCTGCCGGCACGAAATACTCTTGAAGAACGAAAGTTGTTTTTTCACGACTGGGAGGTTCGAGCTCAGCCACGTCGTAGCTTGCTTCATGGTTCCTCCAAACGACGGCTGACTTGGCAGTGACCAAGGGATCGATCACGGCACTTCGCAGGATCTTGCCTCCCGGAAGATGGTTCAGCGCACGGATTGCGCGAGGTTGAAATACATACTTTTGGTCTCTTGGAATGAGGCGTTCTTCCGAGGTGAGGGGTTTCTCCGTCCTTCTCCATTCCACCGAGTTCACCGTCTTGAAAAAGGGTGGGTAAAGATCGGCATTCTGAAAAATGACATTCCGGTCGTCCCGTACTTTCGACCTGAAATAGTTTGGGTATTCCTCGACCGACATGCGTTGACGGGTGCGTTCGATCTTCTCATTCTTGGTGAGTGACAGGGTTGCCTCTACAATGACCCCGAGTCCACCGTATCCTCCAATGGCCCCGAAGAAGATTTCACTGTTCTTCGTGGGTGATGCATCGATCAGAGATCCGTCCGCAAGAACCACCCGGATACTCTCTACTGAACGGACAAGAGGACCTTCTCCGATATAGCGCCCGTGCACGTTCACGCTCAAGGATCCACCTACCGTGAAGTTCGAATAGGTCTGCATGATCCGGACGGAGAGATCATGGGGATCGATGGCCTCCTGTATATCCCGCCAGGTGATTCCTGCCTGGACCCGTATCCTCTTACTCTCGACATCCAGTTCAAGCACCCGATTCATGCTCCGCATGTCGATGTGTAAAGTTCCTTCGCTGGCGGTCTGTCCACCCATGCTGTACCGACCACCACCGATCGACACTGGACCCCGGGCCTCAGAAACGTATTTTCGGATCTCATTCAACGAATCGGGACGGACGATCTGATCGACCCGGATCGGGTTCAGTTTGGTGACATCATTGACAATCTCAGTTGCCTGAACGCCTGCTAGGGGAAGGATCAAGGCCAATAGTAGCCAGCTCATGAAACAAGTTTAACGAGTAACTGGCGGAACGGAAAGCGGGATCAGGGAAGGGTGACCTGGAAATAACGGTCCAGAGCCAAGGTCGTGAGTCGTTCAATTGACTCGGCAAAATATTCCTCGTTTTCGTCATTCAGAGTGACATAGGGATCGTTGTAGTAGTCGACATCGGGCTTGGCTTCCTGGGTGATCAAATAGCGCGACAGATGCACGGGCTCGTGACTCAGAACGCGGATGGCGAACTCGGTACTGAATGCCAGACGGTTGAGGTTGAAAAACATGAAGATCTGGCGGCCATGGATGTTGGTGAGTCCCGCGATGTAGGCGCCATCCCGCTCAGATTTACCTTCAGCTTCCAATGTTTTGATTTTTGCCATGGCATCGGAGCGCTTGAGTCCGGCAACCTCGTCCACCCCGAGAGCATCAAAAATCGCCTGACTCCCGTGACCGAAGATGATCCTGAATTCAGTGAAGTCTGCATGGGACTTTCCTGGGGCGTCGAACGGATCGAGATCAATCACTTGGTCAAGGACCACTCCGGGCTGGAGGGGGTTCGCTCTCCATTGGAACGGGAAACTCAAATCGTCCCGGGTGAACCCGTCCCGGACGGGGCCCTGTGCCCAAGAGGTCAGGGGCAAAAAAGACACAATCAGAAGCAGGAATGGAAATGCTTGCAAAGCTTTCATGAGTTCTCCGAGGTCGATGGAGTAACAAATCTGGCAGTTGCCAGTCAATTCAAATACCGATTTCAAGATTCAGTCTTGTCACCCAAGAGGGGTCTGTCAATGATTGACGGGTGAGGTCCATTTGCGCCTTGACCCTGTGTCCGTCCAAATAGTAGTTGAGTCCCGCAGTGGTTTGCGCCAATAGGGTGTTTCGTGAGTCGATTTTTGACTTTGCTTCAGGACTTACTCTCGCAAAACGGCCAACGACTTCCCATCGATCGGCAAACAGGTAGCCGGATTGTACCATCCACCCTGTACCTTCGAATAAGGCCTGTGTCGCGCTCAGTACGCCATTCGGTGAGTTTCGCTCGCCGATTTCAGCCTGCAGTGACCAACCCCGGTATTTCGCAATCAGATCGAGTAGATGGACGGTCTGGTCACTTCTGATGGGAGTCCCGGTGTTCGGATCGCCAGTTGTAGTAAAGAAAGTCCCGATCGTTCCTCCCGCCCGGTTTGAATTCTTGAATACTGCTCGGGTCAGGCCGAGGCTCATTCGAAGTTGATCGTGGTATTTCAGGTCTCCCTCGACGTAATCCTCCCGTCCGATGAACGGCCCAAAAGGGAGGATCTCACCACGGACCACCCAAGCCAGACCGGAGTCTGACGGGAAAGACAGGTTTCGTCCCTCACCGCTTGAGATCGAGCCACGTAGGTTCCAGGACTCCCGTTTGTAGTGAAACTGCATTCCGAAGTCACGATCGATATTGAATGTTCGGTTTACGAGGGACCGGTCAGCGAATTGAAGTTCACCGGACGAGATCACTCTTTGGCGGTTTCCGGGAAGCTTGCCTTGTCCGAAAGAGACCGAAAGGGCCTGGCTCTGTTCTTGAAGGAAGGAGTAGGTAAAGTTCGCATCTCTGAGAACGTTCGGGAATTGGGATTCACTCCAGTCTTGATCTTCCCTGCTTAATGAGAGTTGGAGCTGGTAAGTCAGTCTCGGATTCACCACATGGCCGGACATCCGGATTCGGGCGCGGCGTACTCGACCCCGAATCTCTTCGATTCCTAGGTCGCTCCCTGAAAATGACCGCAATTCGAGCAAATTCTGAATCCGAAACCGGAGCGCTGCTTTATAGCGGTCTTCAGGATGGGATAATACGATTCCGTCATCAAAGGTTACCGGATCGAACGGTCCTGCTCCGTCCGCGAATACAGCGGATGGAAAGAGGACTGCTGCAAATAGAGATGCGGCCTTGAACCAAGTCGAATGGCAGTTCACTTGGATTTGACCACACTCCCGTCAACCGGATTGAAGTAAACCTCTACCTTCTTGCCGGCTTTATCGGTTCCGTAAATTTCATAGCAGGTTCCCGGCTGCTTGAACTTGCGGATCTGGTAGCCCTCGGCTTCTTTCTGCTTTTTGAATTCCTCGATGCTCATCCACTTTTCTTTTGCTTCATCCGTACAATTCTTTTTTGCCTGTGCGGTAGAGGTGAACAGTGCCAAGGTAGCGATCAGAAATGAAATCTTCATGGTAGGTCTCCTTGGGGCCGATCCTAACACACTTAGAAATATACCGCTTGCGCTTAGCGTCAAGGCGTGTTAAACCGCCCCCATGATTTCAACCAGACTGTTCGTTGTGGCGGTTTTTGGCCTTTTCTTCAGCTCCATGGATGGTTACGCCGGTGAGCTCATTTTGGACCCGGGAGTCTTGAAGGCAGTTTCTGATCAAGCCAGGAATATTCCCTTTCGGTCAAGGGGTGGAGTGTTTTCGCGTCAATACTTCCAATATGAGTTAGGGCGGGCGGTCACTCCCTATTTTATGGATCCGGTGACCGGCTTAGCTAAGCGCCGGTTTAGGTCAGAGAATTGCTGCTTCGAGGTTTCATTCTTGAAAGGTTCCAACTTGGTTCGAAAGATCAAGTGTAAGAATCTG
The DNA here is from genome assembly GCA_027491115.1 of Pseudomonadota bacterium. GTDB lineage: Bacteria > Bdellovibrionota > UBA1018 > UBA1018 > CAIMNF01 > CAIMNF01. The sequence continues at coordinate 259,738 of JAIXWV010000034.1, read as the reverse complement.
GAATCAGACTTGAGGCTTCCAGGTAAACCGGAACTTATGCCTATGAGGGTTTCGGACCTACCTCAGGTCGGAGGTGGAGTGATTCAATTCTTCGACTTTGAGAAGAAGTTCGTGTTGAGTGGATTCTTACACTCTGAAGACACGATACGTATGGACCAGGCCGTACTGGGTCTCCCGGATCGAAGCTCATTTCCTAGACAGTCGTTTTCAGTGGATGTGCGAACCCATGGAACCGTCATGTTGGATCCTACAAAAGGACTCCAGATCACTCAGAAGTTTCAAATGAAAATGGGTAAACTCGGAATTCTTGAGCCGACTGAGCGGGGTGTTCAGAACGTTGTTTCCAAAAAGCCAAGTGACCTCGTGTTCTCAGACGGAGCCGGGAAAGTGGTCCTCGTGAACGATCTCATGCTGCCGAGAGCGCTCCAGAACTCCCTGATGGAGATCAATCCGCGCCTCTTGAGCGATCTTCAGGGTCTTGAGGAACGGTCCAACACTGAGCCCGTTTGTTTTCGTGATGCGGGCTGGGGCTCGGCTGAACAAGGGTGCCATCGGATCATTGATGTTATTCCACCCTTGAGATGGTTGCCTTACGGGTTATTGTCGATTGACTTCCGTAACGGTAACGTTTCAATTGTCGAGTGAATTGAGGCGGTCGCTCAGTTGACAGGGTGCACTTACTGGCCCTAGACCCGTCCGTCGTTCCTGATTTGACCATCCGAGTTGTCGATTATTTGGTCTGTTTTGAATTTATTTCTGTCAGACATGGGACAATCGGTCCTCGCCTTTGAACTGTGATTCGTGGAGTCCTGCGATACACGCGTATTGGCGCATCCCTCAGCTCGTTTGGTGTGATTTTGACCTGGGTCCGGGACAATCGTCGCATCTAGACCACGGATCGAGTTCACCATAGAAACGGTCTCCTCAGATTGATCTGAGAGAAAAAGGAGATCGTATGTTGAAAGTATTCAGTGCACTGATGGTAGCGGCTCTTGTAGGGAACTCAGCCTTCGCGGCTCCGGTGATCAGTCCAGCTAATCATCATGACATGATTGCGGATGCCTTCGAGCAATTCAGTTATTCCGTCAGTGTGAACCTTGATGCCAGTGACTCCGCCTCAAAAGATGTGGCGCTGCTTCAACTCAAGGACCGCCTTTCTGTATTGGAATCGAACGGAGTCACACCGATCGAGATGATGGATTACGTGAGGAACAACATTCTCGACCGCGAAACCCGAATTGATTTCGACCGCCTGATGGTTGCCATGAAAGAGGGAGCGATCACTCCAGATGCAGCAAGTCAGCTGGCAATGAAGTTCATCGAGAACTCCAAAACCACCGGTGCTCATTTTCTCGGTGGTAAGGGCGGTCAGAATCCCATTCTGATCGTTGCAGGAGTGGTGATCGTCGGTGCGGTGACTTACTACACCATCCGTTACATCATGAACAATGGGCTTCCTTTCTTCTCTGCTGAGTAAAGGAAATTAGTCTTTTAAGTGATGGTGCCGGCGCTCCCTGGAAGGGGAGCGCCGGTTCTTTTTAGAGGTTGCTTCTATACGGGCAGGGATTCAGAAGGCACTTGGATACCCGATCGCGTTGTTCGTTTTGCCTGGTCGTTCTGGTCTTGGGGGTCCACCTGACATCATCATCAAAGTCCAGTTGCTCAGCCGAGTATTGTTGTGAGCAGTCCCGGATACGCATGACATAATTCACGATAGCCCGAACATCTCTTTTTCTTTCACTTTCAAGCTTTGGATCGTCAAAGTGTCCTTCAGTCATCCGGTCCAAGCACTCCTTAAGTTTTTCAGTTCCACTGCAAAATGTAGCCAATAGCCGGATGGTCCGTGTTACCCCGAGATTGTAGCTGCCTGCGAGGATCAATAGTGAGTCGCCCTTGTCCATGTCTTCTACACGGAAGTCACCATCCTCATCAAATCCGACTCTGAGTCCTGTAGAACTTGTCGCCATGATCAACATGTCGGTCTTGAGGGCCATAGCTTGGGCCAGGAAGGCCTGGCGGTAACAGGTCAAATCGTTCTTGCAGAGCTTCGCAGGAGCGTGGTGGGTGCCTTTCCAAAACTCTCCCCAGAGTTGTGAAATGTCGTTCTGAACAGTCTGGATTCGACCTTCTTTAGGAGCGAGTGAACTGGCAGGTCTTCGTTTGATGGCGATTTTCTGCGCCTGCTTCAGAATTCTGTTCATGTGTTCGATGTTCATTGGGCGGATTTGCGAAAATCCAATTGCACCGACCGATGAGCGCGCATTGTGTTGAAACCGACTTTCCACGTAGGACTGACAGGCAAGGAAAGAGTAATCAATACCCGAAACTTTGGCAGCCAAACCGAGGTAGGGTCTGAGCTTCTTCCTGTATAAACAGTATTTTCCCTCCGGGATGGAACATCTGAAGTACTCATCCATCTCAGTTGGGCTCTTGGGAATGAATTTGCTCTGAAGGGTGAGGACCGATGCGTCTTTGGTAGCGCGGGTGTAGTACTCCGGATAGAACAGTCTGGACCGGTCGCTTTTCTCCAAGAATTGCACAAAGGCCTTCAAGAGTGCTGATTGATCAGCGAAGGTTTTCAATCTTTTGTGGTCCCGTGGAACGTCGAAGCCTAGCTTTCGGGCGATGATCTCGGGGGTTTGGCTCATGAATGCTGGAGTGATTCCGCATGGTTTGAGTCCGTCGGGAGAATTGCATTCGCAGCTCAGGGGGAGACCGGGTAAAGGACCGACGGAAGCCATGGCGGTCTGAAACAGGAGAATCATGGTCGTACTGAGGAGTCCGATTTTGACCATGAGTTGCTGCATCTTTTAAATGTCTCTCGTAGAGCATCGATCGTGAAGTGTGTAATTTCAGACACACTTTGTCTGGTGAAATGATTCAATAAATTTTATATAAAAATAAATTGCATCATTCTTACGCTGTGGTAAACTGCGCGCTTTCGGAGATTTACCATGAATCAAGCTTTGTTTATTTTGTCTGTTTTCGCAGTCAGTTCCGCCCAGGCGGGCGTCTATCGTCTGGATTACAATAAAGTGTCGGCATCTGATCGGGAGATGATCGAGGCCACTTGTGTGACGGAGCTGCGTTTGAATGACAGTCGCTCCACCGAAACCGAGATCATCGCTCAAGTTCTGGACCGCAGGATGTCCGTGGAAAAAATTGAAAGCTCGAAAAGCACGATTACCGCTGACGGTATGGATGCCTATAGTGGCGAGGTCAAGACCGGTGTTTACCTTGTGAAACAGGATGGATTCGGGTCCTATTTCCCACATATCGCGAAGCGTGTGGAGATCAATCGGTATCGTGCTGCTGTGACTGTACGGGTAGAGCTTCTGAATCATCGTGATTCAGCGGAACTGGCCGAGGAGTCCGTGTGCGGCAACCTGAGCTATCTCGAGGACTCCACCACTCGTTCAAACAGATAAAGCGGATTGTTTTCAGGGAGGGTGTCGGTTAGCATCCCTTCCATGAATGAGTTGAATTGGCGGTCCGTCCTGCTTGGTATCCTGCTCTGTGCTTTGGCCGCAGCTGCCACTCCGTATGTCACATTGAAGCTCGGCCAGAGTGTTGACCTCACCATGGGGGGCATGTTTCTGGCTGCCTTCGCTTTGGGCGGAAGGTATCGCGGGCGGGATTTGGCGATTCAGCTCAACATCATTCAAACCATGATCGGAATGGTTTCGGGGATTGCCTTCATGGTGGTGATTCTCGCTGCTTTCTTTTATGTCAAATCTGTTTTCGGACGGGACATCGGGTTTCATCCTACACATGTTCAGATGTTTGTCTGGTTGCTCGTTTCAGCCAATCTGGGTGTGTTCATGGGGATTCTGCCCAGGCAAACCGTGCTCAAGGACAGGTTTATCCCCTGGCCCGCAAGCCGTGCCACACTCAGTATCGCTCAAACTCTTTCCGATCCTGACTCTGGCGAGAATACCCGGAAGCGTCGGGATGCACTCCTTTCCATGACTGGGGTTTCTGGTTTTCTCACTTTCCTACGCGATGGTTTAGGCGTGATCACTCCGGTCGTTGGGAATGCGGCGCTCAACATGAGCCTCGGCCTCGAGTTCGCTGCGATCGGACTCGGCATGCTCGTCCCCTTGTCGGTCGGTTTGTCTGGCTTGCTCGGGACTTGGTTTTTGAATGTATTTGGAGAAAAAGTCGCAGGATATGCGGCTTTATCAGGAGTCAATGCTGATCAGTTCAGTGCTTGCGTGGATCAAATGAACGGGTTCTCCCTGCTCACAGGCGGGGAGAAAGACCAGGCACTCGCGTTTTTGACCGAGAATTGTGGAAAAGGCGCCGAGTTCGTCACAGCCGGCAGCCATTTCAAGTACGTGGTGCAATGGATGATGTGGCCGGCGACTGCCATGATGGTTGCTGCCGCGGTGACGAGTGTCGTCGTTCCCGTGGTCCGGAACCTTTTGGACCGTAAGGGGCAGGCGACCCAGAACTCGGTTGAATCCTTGGCCGAGGAAGAGATTCCCCTTTGGTGGACGATCAGCGGTCTCGTGACCAGTGTGGTGTTACTGGTCTGGCTGACCACCACCTGGTTTGAAATGCCCTGGACCCAGGTGCTGCTTGCCGTTGGGATTCAGCCACTTCTGATTATCGCGGGTTTGCGGGTGCTGGGCATCACGGGTTCAGGCCCGGTCTCTTTGATGGCTAATGCCACCCAGTTCCTGTTCGGACTCTTGTGGCCCGCTTCCATCCGCTCCAATTTGAGTGCCGCGTACATCAGCGCCAGCCCTCAAGCTTCTTCCGAGAATGTCGTCCCGGCGTTTTGGGTGGCTCAGCGGCTCGGGGGTAGATTCAAGACACTGATTCTGGCGCAATTGATCGTGATACCGGTCGGTGCTTTTCTGACTCCGTTTGTATTCGACATTCTTCAAAGGACTTATGGGATCGGTTTGAATCCAGGTCAATTGTCCGCACCCACCGGATTGAAGATCGCCACTCTGGCGATTGTCATGGAAAAAGGTCTGGGTTACCTGCCATATGGGGCGCTTCAGGCTTCGATCTACGCCATTTTCATCGGTGTGGTGTTTGAATTGCTTCTCTCGATCCGGCGCAAGAATGCACAGGGTGAGGAGAGAGCGCTCTTTCCATGGATCCCGATCCCAGCAGCTTTCGGTTTCGCACTCATTCTCCCTCCTTCCTTGACCATTGCTACCTGCCTTGGATGTGTGGTCTCCGCGGTTTGGAGGAAGTTCTCGGTTCAGAAAGACGGTGCCTTCGAACTTTATGCCGCACCGATCGCCTCGGGATTGATCGCCGGTGAGGCGATGGTGGGATCGATCCTCATGCCTGCCCTGGCGATGTTGTTGGAGTGGCTGAAGTGATGGGTAGGTATCAGAAGCAGTAGCCCAGTGACAGTCCTGACCAGATTGCAGGATAGCCCGGAACAATACCGATCGGTGAAACTTTTGGAAGATACATCGTGAGGCGCAGGGTGGGCCCCACATGGGTCCTGAATTCAATACCAGCCCCCGGCCAAAAGGTGAAATCTAGTTTCGAGTTACCAGAGAGGTAGGTCATCCCCGCGGTCAAAAAGGGAGAAAAGTATTCACCCGTCAGGTAGTAGTTTGCATAAAGAAAATACCAGGGTTCAACACTGAGGGTGGTAACGGAGGTCAGACTCCTTGCGACTGCATAGGTAGTCGATGTTACCGCACCGACTCCCGCCCCGATTGAGAAGCGCTTATGGAGTACGCGATCATATTGGATCGAGCCATAACCTCCACGTCCGAGGATTTCTACAGCGATCAAATTTTTTTCTTTCAGACGCGGACTGTCGGCCAAGGCAGGAGTCCAGGCAATGAAGAGGGAAATCACCATGGTCAGCTGCACCAGTGGTCTGAGGATGAGTCGATCTAGGATCAACTTTCGAATCTCCCCATTTTTCCGCTCCTGTAGTCGACGAATGCCTGTTGGATCTCCTCCGGGGTGTTCATGACAAAGGGGCCATAACCGATGATCGGTTCGTTGAGCGGCTCACCCCCGAGAAAGAGGATTTTGGCAGGCCCTTCGGTCTCAAAGCTCAAGTCGGTTCCGGAGGAGTCGAGGACAGCCAGTTCGGCTTCAATGATCCGGTTTCCGTCCGGGAGCCGGATCGCACCACTCAATACAAAGATCGATGCGGTATGTCCTTCGGGAACCTTGCAAGTGAATCCCGATCCTTGGGTGAATCGCATGTCCCAAAGGTTGATGGGAGTACGGGTGAAAGCCGGACCTTTTGCGCCTTCCAGTTCTCCAGCGATCACTCTGACCTGACCCCGATTCTCAGGGAGTTGAACCGACGGGATCGTGTCACGTGTGATGCCCTGGTAGGCCGGTGGAATCATCTTCAATCTGGCCGGAAGGTTGACCCAAAGTTGAATCATCTCGAACGGCCCTCCGAGGCGGGCATATTCCCTGCCATGGAACTCTTCGTGGACCAGTCCGGATGCCGCTGTCATCCATTGGACTTCGTCGCGACCGATGGTGCCGCCTCCGCCTGCGGAGTCACGGTGTTCCACCTCACCTTCGTATACGATGGTGACTGTTTCGAAGCCGCGGTGCGGGTGTTCACCCACGCCCTTTCTTTGTGTGGTCGGAGGAAAATGGGTGGGGCTGGCATAATCCATCATCAAGAACGGCGAGATTTCGCCCGCGATGTCGGAGTAGGAGAAGACCGACCTCACGGGAAAGCCGTCTCCGACCCAATGTGTCCTCGGATTGTGACGTTTGAACCGCAGTTTCTTCATGTGCGCAGTGTACCCTTTTGGCACGGTCCCGGCCAGTCGGATTCCTAAAATATCGGTGCAACCGGATTGATGCCTATCGGGCGGGAAGATACACTTTTGAAACCAGCCGAAGGGGGAGGATTTCAGCTTGATCCTTAGAATCTTGGTTATTTCTTTTCTTCTCTTGCCATTGATATCTATGGCCGGTCCGAAAAAGATCGATCCGGTGAAACATGTGGCAGTACTGGACACGTCCAAGAGTGATGTGGTGTGGACCGGAGCAAAGGCGGCTGGCGGCCATTCAGAGAAGATCCTCTTCAAGAGCGGGAGGTTCGAGTTCAAAAGGAACACCTTGAGCGGAGGCGAAATTGTCGCCGATTTGAAAAGCATCACCGATGAGAATTTGAAGAATCTGTTGGATGTCGCCAAACACCCGGTGGCCAAATTCAGGATCCTCTCCGGAAATGAGTTGCATAACATTGTCGCGGGACAACCCAATGTGGAAGTCCACGGCAAGCTGAAAATCCGGGGTGTGCAAATACCGTTTTCAGCCCAAGTGATGTTCGAACCGGTCGGAGGCGGGGCCTTCGAGGTCAAAGGGAAGATCAGGATCGGTTCAAGCGGGCAACTCGATCTGAACCTCGTGGCCAGGCGCTGAGCATGTCTCGCCTGTTCGGGTCAGTCCATGCGCTTGAGTGAATGATGGATCAGGATGCGGATCCATCGACGGTATTCTTCAGGCGTCATTTCCGGTCCGTTTTCAAATCGTGCCCGGACAAACTCTAGGACAGTGGGTTTTTCAGGATGAAAATCCGGCTCAGGAAAGGACTCGGGCTCGGGTTCGAAAAGAGAGAGTTGACGGGCCTCAGCGGCTTTTTTGGAACGCATGTGCACCTCCTGTGACATTCCGGTACGAATCCTTCGTACCTTGTAGTGGAGAGGTGCCAGAATCATGCCGTTCCGTTCCTGTCTAAAACAGGAGCCTGTGACTTTGGTGTCGGTTTGTCGCTGGAGAATTTACACCGGCGGCGTGTCAGATCAGCGCGTGGTGACGAACCGACAGTGGGTTTTCTCGTTGTAAGCGAATGATCCGTTTCCGAATGCGAGGATTCCTTCGAATCGACCGGCCCAGTTTTTTTCAATAATGATGAAAGTCCCCGAATCGAGCCGGAGACTCATCCCGTTCAGTCTCTCTTGAGCATAGGTCTTGTCCACCTGGGTCAGCTTGCCTTGCTCCACAGTGGATTGCTTCGTTCCGATCTCGTAGGCACAGCCTGATTCGAGACAGCTGATCCGGATTTCATGGAGGATGTACCAACCATCCCGGTATCTGCATTCGAGTCCGCCCTTTTCTGAGGCCATCCCTTCGGGAGAAAGGAACAAAGAGAACATCAGGACGGAAAGGGTCGACAGGACTCGTTTCATGGTTGCGGAGGTTATCATGATTTGTGTAAAAAATGGAGGAAAAGTTGTGACATTCACTCAGGCTCTCGGCTAAACTGAAATCGTCTATGATCAAATCAGAAGGGAAAAAGTTTTTCCTCCTCGCCAGTTCGGATGAGCAGAAGAAAAAACGCCTGAAGGGCTGGATCCAGGAACGGATGCCCGAAGCGGTGATCTATACGGCTTCGGATTACATGGAGGCGTTGATCAAGATCAAAAACGCCCCTCCTCATGTTCTGGTCACCGACTACGAGCTCGGAAAAGGACGCCCCGGTCAGATCATCGATACCGTGCTTTCTGATGAAGCCAGTAAGATGGTCATGATCGCCATGGGAACCCAGGCGCGGTCCGATCGGGAGCGGGATGCGGTGACGCTCGGTAGAATTCACTTTGTCGATCAATTGGACAGCCTGGACCAGTGGTTGCAGGTCCTGAACAAGGTCGATCATGCATTCAAGTCAGAGGCGCATCAGTATGCGGTCCGACATCTCAGGGCCGGTGAAGTCCTGATCCAGGAGGGCGACACTTCCCAACAGATCTACATCGTGAAGAAAGGTCTGCTACGAGCCACACGGAGGGATTCTACGGGAGCTCCGCGGATGTTGGGCGAGATCCGCGAGGGAGAATTCGTGGGAGAAATGGCTTATTTCAACGAAGAGGCCCGCATGGCCACGGTGGAGGCGGTACAAGACTCCGAGTTGATTGAGATTCAGCCCGCTGTTTTCGAGAAAGTCATTTATCAACGACCTTCTTGGGCGAAGATCTTGTTTTCGACTCTTGCAAAAAGGCTGAGAGGAAAATGACCGGACGGCTCAGGCCGCGGTTTTTCCGAATTCTTCGGGGAAGAGAGAGATCACAATGTCGTGGGGAAGGACTCCGAATACGAGTTCATGGAACTCGGCAGGGTGGACCCCTTCGACTGCGGCTGCTTTGCTCAGACGTTCGAGTCGTGTTTTGAGTTCGGGAAAGTCCACCGTTCCGCTCTCATGCTCGCACTCCAGATAGGCTTCAAAGATTCCGTCCGCGTATTGTTTCTTCAAGTTGTCGATATGGTCTTCGCGATTCATAGGACCTCCACCTCTCATTCCTGATCGGTTTGGTCGGGTAAAACATGAGTGAAAAAACAAATGGCATTCCAATTGCTCAGGATTCTCCCGGGTTTGAGTCTCTCAAATCCAAAGGAAGGAAAAGGAACCATGAAGAAAAGTCCTATGATTTTGATCATTTTAGCAGCTTTGAGCGTCGCGGAGGCCCAGGCCCAGAGTCGGGGAAGGACGATGATGGAGGTGAAGGGGGGTGGGTCGGAAAAAACCCTGAAGGAGCAGTCTTGGGGACTATCGGCTCAGCTCGGAGCCGTGGCCTACACAGACAATCAGGGCGATGCCACCAGTCGGATCGCATTCGGTGCCGCATTGGATTGGAACTTGAACCCTCTCATTCGGGAAGACGCGCCGACCAACCAATATGTGGGTTTAGCCACCGGGTTCCTATACTCGCATCCCGGTGCCAGTGATTCGAATTTTCTCGGGGGGAGTGAATCGAGCGGGAGGAACTCGGACTTTCTGTTCATACCCCTGGATGCAAAAATCGGCTATGACTTCACGGATTCATTCCGTTTGGCCGTCCGGGGTGGGGGGAACCTGATCTACCGGAGCAATCCCTCGGTTACAGATATCGGGGCTGGGACGGGGGATGCCGGGGGCCTATGGAAGCTCTACCCCAACATCGGGTTGGATGCCGACATCCAGCTGTCCGAAAACTTCAGCCTGACGGTCCGTCCGGACATCACCTTGACCCCCGGAAATGACCTTTATGTGGCGACCATTGGGGCCACTTACGTGGGGTTTTAGGTCCCTTGCGTCATGGGGTGGGGTCTGCTAGAGTCCGCCCCATGATGCACCTCAGGATTCCCGTGCTATTTCTGCTGATTGCAGGAGTTTCACTTCCGGGCCCGGCTTGGAGCTTTACCCCGGAGTTCAAGTTCTGTGTCGCCACTGCCGCTCACCAGATCGAGGGGGGCAACCTCGACTCGGATTGGGACCGGTGGGAACAGACTCCCGGCAAGATCAAGAACGGGGATCATGCCCGGATTGCGACAGACTCCTGGAATCATGTGGAAGAAGATGTTCAGCACATGAAGGACCTGGGTGTGGACCTGTACCGGTTTTCGGTGGAGTGGGCCAAGATCGAGCCATCGCCAGGAGTATTCCGTGCCGCTGAAGTCGAGCGTTACAGGGATCTGGTCCGCCGGCTTCGTGCCGAAGGGATCGATTCCATGGTCACACTTCATCATTTCACCCTTCCAGCTTGGGTGGCCGACCGGGGCGGTTGGGATTGGAGCGGGATTGCCGATGCATTCGAACGTTACGTGGCATTCGTCGCAGGCATTCTAGGCCCTGATGTTCGACTCTGGATCACGATCAACGAGCCCATGACCGTCATTGCAGGCGGGTACGTCAGTGATGTTTTTCCTCCTGGTAGGGGCAACATCAGCCTGATCGCAGGCCCCATTACTAACATGGTCCGGGCCCATGCTCGAGCCTACCATCGGCTTCATCGGATCCTCGACACGAGGGACTTCCGGCCCAAGGTGGGAATCGCCCACCACCTGAGAAACTTCGATCCCGGGAGACGGGGGAATCCCTTGGACCGTTATCTTGCTCGAAAATTCGACGAGGTGTTCAACTGGGCGATTCCCTTAGCCACCGTCGATGGAAGGTTGCGTTGGAAGGTTCCGTTTCTGACCCGTTCTGATGTATTCATTCCCGAAGCAGTCGGGACCCAGGACTTTTTCGGACTGAACTACTACTCGCGCGACCGCCTGAGATTCCGTCCGTTCAAAGCTCCTTTCATCCACAGGGAAACATTGAGAGGCGCGGACACCACTGAACTAGGATGGGAGGTCTATCCCGTCGGGATGGATCGCTTGTTGATCAAGATCCGGATGATGTTTCCGGGAATGGAAATTTACCTGACCGAGAACGGACTTGCGGATCAAGATGACAACCAAAGGATTCCTTTCATCCGTGAGCACTTGAAGGTGCTGGAGAAACACATCCGGGATGGCGCCCCCATCCGGGGATACTGTCATTGGACTTTGAACGACAATTTCGAGTGGGCTGAAGGCTATACAGCCCACTTCGGTTTCTATTCGCTCGAGCCTGGCACTTTGAAGAGGATTCCACGTCCGAGTGCGATCTGGTTCGGTGAAATGACACGAAAAGTGAAAGAGACGGGAAGGTTGGGCGAGTGATGATTCGGTATGTTTTCCTGTTGTTTTCAGTACTTTTCCACTCTCTGGTCGCAGAGGCGTTCAAATGTGAAATGGTCGCTGCTCCTGTATGGGAGTCGCTGTCCAATGGTGCCGAATGGACCAAATTTGATGTGCGTTTCACTCCCTATGACCGTGATTCCCAAACCTGGGACGGGGAGCTGTCCCGCTCAGTGACGGTTCGGGCATTCCGGATCGATCATGACAAGATCGAGATGCGCCTCCACCGTTCGGCCAAGGATCTGGAGTGCAGTCCTTCCAAAGACCGCTACATCCGTAAGTTGGTGGAAGATTCACGGGTGAACGCACTGGGCGCGATCAATGCCAGTTTTTTTGTGATGCCCAAGGGGAACACTCTCGGAGTCGCCCTGGACGAGCGCAAACTCTGGAACCCGAATGCCGGGGATCAGGTGATCTCCTCTTCAGGGGTTTTGACCCTGCAGGGGAAAGAGTGGAAACTGGAGACCAGGGATGCTTTCTTGCAGCGACACGGAAACGTGCTGAAAGCTGATGAAGCCCGTCAGTACCGTTTTGCGCTTCAGGCTTATCCGAGACTCTTGCTCGAGGGTCAGCTCCAGATTTCCGACCGGGTCCGGGAGGACAAGCGCCCGCGCACTTCGATCGGACTGACCCAGGTGCCGAATCAAATCATGCTCGTCACCCTCGACGCGGGTGCAGGTGGGGGAGAAGATTCGAATTCCGGAATGAGCTTGTATGAGTACGCCCATTTGTTGGCGTCCGCGGAATGCGGTTTGACCCAGAAGACGGTGCTCAACCTCGACGGCGGCGGATCGACCGCATTTGCGATTCCTCCAAAAGGTCTCTATCACCAGGCGGATCGTTGCCGACATCTCGGTAACATCCTGATGATCCAATCGAGGGCGAAGAAGAAATGATCCTGACTCTGATTCTTCATCTGTTCTTACTGGTCACACCTGGATTCGCAATCGAGTACGGTATTGATCGCTTGAGTGAGGTGAGTGTCCGTTCGGAGCTCGAAGGGAAGAGTCTTGCCGTCCTCGCCCATGCGGCTTCAGTGGATCGCAAGGGTCGGCATCTGATCGACCTCTTGAGAGCGGATCACCGCTTGGTCAAGATTTTCACCCCCGAGCACGGACTCCGCTCGCTCGAGGATGGACTGATCGAAGACGGTGTGGATCCCGGCAGCGGGTTACCCGTGATCTCGCTGTACAAGAAGAACGGCAGGGTCCCCCGCCCGGAAGATCTTTTCGACGTGGATGTGATCGTGATGGATCTGCAGGATGTCGGGATGCGGTATTACACGTATTTCTCCACTCTGGCCGGATTCATGAAGGTTGCCGCTCAGCTCGGCAAGAAGGTGATTCTTCTGGATCGTCCGAATCCGGTCGGAGGAGAGCGGGTCGAAGGCTCGGTGCTGGATTCCTCACTGACCGGAAACTTCATCGCATACCATTCTGTACCCACCCGCCACGGCATGACCCTTGGTGAGCTCGCCCTGCTGTACCTGACCGAGACACAGATCCAGCTTTCAATTGATGTGGTGGGCGTGACCGGTTGGAAAAGGCGGTTCTATGACGAGGATTTCGGACGGGAATGGCGCGCCTCTTCTCCGGCTCTGCAAGCGATCGAGCAGGTCGAGCTTTACGCATTGCTGGGGTCGCTCGAGCAATTCAATCTTTCGGTGGGAAGAGGCACCACCAACGAAAATGCGTTCCGTGTGTTCGGTGCTCCCTGGATCACCGAGGTAGAGGTAGGCGTGCTGGTTGAGCAGCTGAATTCCCTTCGGCTTCCGGGATTGGTTTTCCTGCCTCATCAGCAACGGGTGACCCGAGCCATTTACGAAGGACAGGATATCCGTGGGGTGAGAATCGAGTTGGTGGGGTCCCCCGAGGACCGTGTTCGATCGGATGAAGCTCTTTATCGTATAGTTTCGGTGCTACTGGATCGCTTCGGAGGACGGATCAGTTTTGGTAAGTACGCAGATCTCTATTTTGGTAAGGCATCCTGGAGAGAGGCCTGGAAGAACCGGAAGTCTTGGGAGGACTTCTCGATAGAATTGGACGTCGGGTTAGCGGATTTCCGGGCTCGTCGTGCTCCGTTTTTGTTGTATTGAGAGTTCCCGGAAAAATTCGAATGCGCTCTCATGACCGTTCGGAGTCGTAGAACCATCCGCACGGATTTCTGTTTTATTCGGAATCCCCAGTTCCGTGGCCCGAAGAGACAGCTCGCGGGTGTGGCGCGGAGAATGGACGAAATGGTTGTGATCGCGGTCGAGGTCGTCATCCAGGTTGTTCCAGAATAGCATCGGTGCATCATCAGGTGTGAGTTGCCCGTACATGTCGAGTTCCTTCCGAACCTCGATTCCCCGTTCAGTGTCGAGTTCGGAAGCTGATTTGAAGTGATATCGCGAATAGACTTGGTCTTTCATGAATCGGTCGGTCCGTTCTTTTCCGAAGATCCGGTACCAGACATAAAAATCATAAGAGACCTGGGCATTCAAATGCCCCGCTCCTTGGACCCGGGAGGATTCTTTTCTGCGCAAGCGTCGTTTCGAGGCAGGATCGCCCAGGTCATCGTGACTCGCCAGCCACAGACTCGCACTTCCGCCGGCACTGTAGCCGTAGGCGTAGATCCGGGTCTTGTCGATGCCGTATTTTTCGGAATGGCGCCGGATGTACTGGATGAATCCACCGATGTCCTCACGCATGATGGTCTGAAGCGGGGCATGTTTCAAAAAACGGTAATTGATCGCCGCGAATGCGAACCCGGCATTCAGAGCCCGCGCTCGGGTCCCGGGGGCTTTCCGCATCTCGTCTTTGCTTCCGGCCTGCCAGCCTCCTCCGTGAATGTAGACAATCAGAGGGGTTTTTTCATTGCTGGAAGGGGTCCACAGGTCGAAGATTTGCCGCTCGTGTTTTCCGTAGTGAACATCCAGGTGTTGTGCGGCCTGTACTGGTGAAATCGAGAGGAAGAGCCAAGAAAGGATGAGCAGCATGGTGCGCGCATTTTATCAGAGTGAATCCGGACCTTGAAGTGAAAAGTGATTGAAAAAACAATGGTTTTCAACGGCTTCAGTTGAATTATACTCATCCGTATGAAGAGTCTGAAACTCCGTCAGTTGAAGTCACCCTGGAAAATTCAGGAGTTTGTCCACGCCATCCCTTACAACCCCGGATCGAACTGTGCATCGGCCGCGGGCGTGCTTGCACAGGGCGCCGCTCATTGCATGGAAGGGGGACTCCTTGCTGCGGATCTCTTGGAGAGGATCGGTCACGAGCCGAAAATGCTCCACCTGAGGTCCCATCGGGATGACGATCATGTGGTGGCTTTGTTCAAAGAAAAGGGTCTCTGGGGTGCCGTTGGAAAAAGCAATACGACTTTATTGGGCTGGAGAGCTCCGGTTTATCGGACCGTGGAGTCTCTCGCGCACAGTTATTTTCCGTTTTACTTCAACACCAAGGGCCAGATGAGCCTGGTGGCCTGGTCCGGACCGATCCGTCTCAACAAGTATCTGAAACGCTGGAATTGGAAGGATGGAGTAGAAGACGTGGGAGATCTGAGTCTCGAGTTTTACGAGGAGACGGCTTGGGAGATGTTTACCCCCGCTCAGATCGAGCGTCTCCCCACTGCTCCGAGTCTGTTAACCGATGCTTGTTTTCTGGGAGCCAACCGGAAGGGCTTGTACAGGGCTTGAGGGGGGAGTAGGATCCCAGATCAGGAGGCGAGCAGATGAACCCGATCAATCTGAAGAAAACCGTCACTGGAGATTTGGAGGGCGTGATCGCCCGTTTGACCGAAGCATTGAAGGGGCAGGGCTTCGGCATTCTGACCCGGATCGACTTCCACGCCAAGATGAAGGAAAAGCTCGGTAAGGATCTGCCTCCCGTGGTGATTCTCGGAGCTTGCAATCCGGCCTTGGCCTTCGAGGCCTATACCCGTGCACCTGATGTGACCTCCCTACTGCCTTGTAACGCAGTGGTTCGCGAGATCAGCCCGTCCAACTATTCGATCGAGCTCGCCAAGCCATCTTCGATGATGGAGATCCTCGGTGATCAAGAACTCACCGCCATGGCTTGTGAGGCGGATGAACGTCTAATGAAAGCGCTCGAGGCTCTCTGAATGGCTCAGGAGCTGAACCCCTGGGATGCACGCTACGGTCAGGACGGTTTCTACTATGGAACCGAGCCCAATGATTTTCTGGCCGAGCTCATGATGACCCGGGAAGGTCTTCAAATAGACTTTCATGCACTGGATACCCGGGTGCTCGAGGAAAAAGACCGCATGATCCACGAGGGTAAAGGTCACGAAGGGATGAGTGCAGTGGTCCGTTATGGGGGGGTGAAACAGTGAGTTCCTTCGAAACCCTTCACTCCCATTCGCCCGATGTCGACCTGCTGAAAGAGAGCTGGTCACAGATCGCACCGGATGACCGTCTGAACTGGTTTCGGAGGCTGTCCAGGAGTGATGCCGAAGAGCTTTTTTTGAATTTGGGTCCGTCTGATCAGGCCGAGTGGTTCTCTGTTTTGGATTGGAGTGAGCGCCGGTCCTGGCTCCGATTGCTCCCGCTGGATGATTCGGCCGATTTGATTCAGGAGTTTCCTCTCGATGAACGAGAGCGACTGATCGGGCTCTTGGACCGGGACACTGCCGCCGACGTCACGGCGCTTCTGGCCTACGCGGAGGATGCAGCCGGGGGTCTCATGAACCCGCGATTTGTGCGTCTTCGTCCTGATGTGACCGTGGATGTGGCGGTCCGGTATCTCAGGACCCAGGCCCGGAAGCAGGTCGAGACCATCCATTATGCTTACGTGATCGGTCCCGATGCAAAATTGATGGGCACAGTTTCGTTCCGGGATCTGCTCCTCGCTTCTCCGGAAAAGCTCGTTTCAGAAATCATGGAAACCGATCTCATCACCGTTCCTGAGCACATGGACCAGGAAGAGGTGAGTCGGAAATTCTCACATCACGGACTGACCGCCATCCCTGTTGTCGACGGACAAGGACTCATGAAGGGGATTGTCTCGGTTGATGACGTGGTCGATGTCGTGCAAGAAGAAGCCACCGAAGACATGCACAAGCTCGGGGGGACCGCCGCTCTCGAGGATCCGTATCTCCAGGTCCCGCTCTTTGATCTGGTCAAGAAACGGGCCGGGTGGCTGGTTCTGTTGTTTGTGAGCGAGATGTTCACTGCGACGGTCATGGGCTTTTATGAGAAGCAGATCGAGCGGGCCGTGGTCCTCGCGCTTTTCATTCCGCTGATCATCTCTAGCGGAGGGAATTCCGGATCCCAGGCCTCGACCCTGATCATCCGGGCGATGGCTCTCGGTGAAGTGAAGCTCAAGGATTATGGACGGGTGTTCTTCCGCGAGCTTCGGGCTGGGCTCCTGCTCGGGGGGATTCTCGGGGTGATCGGTTTGCTCAGGATTCTTTTCTGGCCCGGTACCGAGGCCATTTACGGACCCCATTATTTTTGGATCGGCCTGACGGTTTCATTGAGTCTTCTGGGAATTGTCTTGTGGGGAACCATCACCGGCTCGATGCTGCCCTTTTTACTGAAGCGGTTCGGCCTCGATCCGGCCAGTGCCTCCGCCCCCTTTGTGGCGACTTTGGTTGATGTCACCGGGATCATGATTTATTTCACCCTGGCCAGCCTGCTTCTCAAGGGATTGCTGCTTTAAGGCTATTGACCCGCGGGCCAAAACCGGTTTTCATAGCCGGATGGGCGGGAAAGTCATCGGGGTTGGTTTTTGGGGAGTGATCGGAATTCTGGTCGGGCTGATTTCCGCTCCGGCAGGGTCAGCTGAAGAAGTGGATTTTTGTACCCGGTCGGAGGACGAGATCCGGGCCTTCTTTTTTGAGCCCTCTTTGCGGATGGGATTTGAAAACCAAGGCGGACTCCTGAACGGGGGGACTTGTTGGTGGCACAGCCGCCTTCAGCGTTCGGCCATCTATCTGGCACGGTTCCGACCCGAGCTTCCGAAACCCGATCGGAACGGCGTAGAGGGAATCCTAAGAGATCTGGCACATCAGCGTCGGGTGGTGGAAATTCCAGGCTATGCCGGTTTTTCAGAATTCACCCGCGACCATCAGGTTCTGGTCCAGCGTGAGCTGGATCTTTGGCAGATCCGGGACGGATTTTTGAATCAACAATGGATTCGAGGTCTCTCCGGGCGTCCGAGTTTGCCCGCGCGTAGACTCGAGCGCAGGATGGAGCGGATCCATCGTGCATTCAAGAAATCCAAGCCCGGGCTCTGGCTCATGGCGCAGATGAAGGGGATCACGTCCCATGCCCTTTTGCTCCTTGGAATGGAAGAGACGGGGGAAGGGTACCGGCTCAGTTTCATCGACTCGAACTTTCCAGACGAGACCCGTGCACTCGAGTACCGTCGGGGGGACAGGACCCTGGATCTCGGCTACGCCGAGTTCATTCCCTACGCCGGCTTTAGAAATGACTTTCGCCGCATTGCGGCAGCGATCGATTCTCATTGCGGTCGGGGAGTGAGTCCTGAGTTGTTTGAGATTTCCGACGAACTGATTTTTTGATACGAAAAGGGCATGAAATTCAAGCCCGGTATCGTCTACGGTTCAGCCCTGAAGGATCTTTATCAATACGCCAAGGAGACCGGCTTCGCCCTCCCTGCAGTGAATGTCATCGGTACGGATTCGGTGAACGCGGTTCTGGAGACAGCGAAGGCTGTGAACTCGCCTGTGATCATCCAGTTCTCGAACGGTGGAGGTCAGTTTTATGCCGGGAAAGCGCTCAAGCTGCCGAATGACGGTGGAGCGGTGCTTGGTTCCGTGTCCGGTGCACGTCACATCGCGCTCATGGCCGAACATTATGGCGTGCCGGTCGTGATCCATACCGATCATGCGGCCAAGAAGCTCCTGCCCTGGATCGACGGGATGCTGAAGATGAGTGAAGAACACTACCAAGCAACCAAGAAGCCCCTGTTTTCTTCCCATATGCTCGACCTCTCGGAAGAATCGTTACAGGAAAACATCGAGATTTCTTCGAACTACTTCAAGCGCATGCGTGCGATTGAGACCGGGATCGAAATCGAGCTCGGCGTTACCGGCGGCGAGGAAGACGGAGTCGACAACACCCACGTGGACAACGCCAAACTCTACACCCAGCCGGAAGACGTGGCCTATGCGTTTCAGCACCTGAAAGAAATCGGTGAGGGATTCACGGTTGCAGCATCGTTCGGAAACGTGCACGGCGTGTACAAGCCCGGGAATGTGAAGCTCACTCCGGTGATCCTGAAGAACTCGCAAGAGCACATTGAGAAAAAATTCGGAACCGCCAAGAAGCCCGTGAACTTTGTGTTCCACGGAGGCTCCGGTTCCACCCGGGAAGAGATCCGCGAGACCATCGGCTACGGCGTGATCAAGATGAATATCGACACTGACATGCAGTGGGCGTTCTGGGAAGGAGTCAAAGACTTCTATCTTGAGAAGAGCGCCTATCTGCAAGGCCAGCTCGGAAATCCCGAAGGACCGGATGCTCCGAACAAAAAGTACTACGATCCTCGCGTTTGGCTCCGGAAGGGTGAAGAGAATTTCGTGAAGCGCCTGAAAGGGGCTTTCGAAGACCTCAACAACCTGAACCGGAATGCTTGAGAACAGCTTTCAGACACTGCCTGCTTGGCTTCACTCGGAAGTCGACCCGACTCCGGTAGTGGGTGCCCGCTTGATTCATGTTCAGGCGGGAATCCGTAAACATCTCGAGTTGGATCGACTCTCGGATGGAGAACTGCTCACCTGGCTGAACGGACAAAGCCGGATCGAAGGGGACCAGCGGATTGCCACGCGCTATGCGGGACACCAATTCGGCGTTTGGGCCGGGCAACTGGGCGATGGACGGGCCATTTCACTGGGTGAGTTCGTGACTTCCACCCGGGGGCGCCTTGAGATCCAGGTGAAAGGTGCGGGGCAGACCCCGTTTTCCAGAAGAGGGGACGGGCGGGCGGTATTGCGCTCCTCTGTCCGCGAGTACCTGTGTTCCATTGCAATGAAGGGACTCGGGATCCCGACCTCCGAGGTATTGGCCCTCATTTCAGGGACGGAACCTGTGGCGCGTGAAACCGTCGAGACCGCGGCTCTCGTGGCCCGAGTATTCCCGTCCAATGTCCGCTTCGGACACTTCGAGCTCTGTCGTCATTTCAAAAGACCCGACGAGTTCGATGCACTCACTCACTACACTCGCGAACTGTTTTTTCAAGGGTGCACGATCGAAGAAATGCTCCGCGAGATCACGAAGCGGACCGCCCACATGATCGCTGCGTGGCAGGATGTGGGGTTTTGCCATGGGGTCATGAACACCGATAATTTTTCCGTTCTGGGATTCACCCTCGATTATGGTCCCTTCGGTTTTCTCGAGGATACGCAGCTGGATCATGTGTGCAACCACACCGACCACGAGGGTCGCTATGCCTATCACCGGCAACCGGATGTGGGAGTGTGGAACCTCGAACGGTTCTTGGCTTGTTTCCGGGACCTCGTCCCGGTGGAACGTCTGGCTGGAATGCTGGATGCCTACTTCCATGATTTTCATGCCGAGACCGAGCGAAAGATTCGGCTTAGGCTCGGCCTCGTGACGGCACGTGAGGGAGACTCGGCCCTGTTTTTGGATCTCGTGAGGCTCCTCCACACCGAGCGGATCGACTATACCTGGTTCTTCCGGAGTCTGGCTCGTGAGGCGTTTTTCGAGGATCCACTGTTTCGAGGGGAGGGGCTACAGTCCTGGCTCAAGCGCTACCGCGAGCGTCTCGTCCTGGACGGGCGTTCTGAATCCGAGCGTTCGATCGGGATGCTCCAGAACAACCCCAAGTTCATCCTCAGGAATTATATCGCCCAAGAAGTGATCGAGTCCGTCAAAAAAGGTTCCGATCGGGAGCTCCTCAACTGGATCCGGATCCTGGAGCATCCTTTTGGCGAGCACCCGGAATTCGAGCGCTATTCGGGCCCGACTCCTGAGGCGTTCAAGCATTTTGAGATTTCCTGCTCAAGCTGAGGACAGATTAATCCAGAGACTGCATCCACAGCCGGTAGGCAGCGAACACGAGTAATAGTGAAAAGCCTTTCTGGAGCATTTTGACCGGCAGATGCACGGCAAGACGGGCGCCGACAAAGGCCCCGAGAAACATGCCGAGCGCGATCCACAGGCTGTACTTCAAGTGCTCGTTCGTGATCAGCCCGGATTTGTAATACTGGTAAACGCCGAGGGCACCTACGGGGAGGATCATGGCGGCCAGGGACACTCCACTGGCCGTCTTTTGACCGAACTTCAGTCCGTAGACCATGGCCGGAACGAGAACCACGCCTCCACCGATGCCGAAGAGGCCGGACAGGATCCCGGCAGTAATCCCCATGAGGAGCAGAATCAAAGTCATACAGGGGGTATCCCTCCCGGGCCGGTATTCGTCAAGGGCAGATGCTTGCCACCTGACTTTTCGGTCGTTAGACTGATCCGGATATGGAACTGAAAGAGCTGACTCCCGAACAGGTGCGTGATTGGACCCTCGAGCAAAAAGACCGCTGGTGGTTGACCGAGGTTTACCGGGGAAACATGCCCCAGTTGAACCTCCGCTCCGCCCTGACGGGCATGTTGCTCGGAGGGGTGTTGTCCCTCACCAATTTGTACGTGGGAATCAAGACCGGGTGGACCCTCGGGGTCGGGATTTCTTCGGTGATCCTGTCTTTTGCCATGTTCAAGCTGATCTCGAAATTGAAGCTCGGGCGCGAGATGACCATCCTCGAGAACAATGCCATGCAGTCAGTGGCGACCAGTGCAGGCTACATGACCGCTCCCCTCATCAGTGCCATTCCTGCCTACATGCTCGTGACCGGGACTGTAGTGCCCATGATGCACACGATGGTCTGGATCATTCTACTTTCCATTCTCGGTGTGCTGTACGCCTTTCCACTCAAAAAACGCTTCATCAATGATGAACAACTCCCGTTCCCTGAAGGCTATGCCGCGGGGGTCGTGCTGCAGAACCTGCATGCCGACGAAGGAAATCCGAACGGCAAGAGTGACGGTCTCTTCAAGGCGAAAATCCTGGGCTACGGAGCCGGAGTCTCGGCATTGCTCGAGACCCTCCGGAACGAGAAGGTGATGCATTCGTTGAAGGTCGGTTTTTTGTCCATTCCGGAGCATCTGGATGAGATTCTCTATCGCTTTTTCACGCCGTCCATCTTGGGAACGCCGCTCAAGGACCTGACCATCCGGATCGACACCTCGATCGTCATGCTCGGGACCGGGGGGCTCATGGGCACCAAGACCGGGGCCTCCCTCATCATCGGGGCCCTGCTGAATTACGGAGTGCTCGCGCCGTTTTTGATCCGCGAAGGGGTGATTCCGTCCGCCACTTTCAAGGCCATCACCATGTGGTCGCTTTGGTTCGGGGCGGCTCTCATGACGACCTCTTCTCTGTATTCGTTTTTTTCAAAGCCCCAGGTTTTTGTTGCGGCATTCAAGAAAATGGCTGCTCGCGGGCCCAAGACCGCCGATCCCTTGGAGGCCATCGAGCTTCCGGGCAAGGTGTCGTTGATCGGAATCCCTCTGGTCGGAGCCGTGATGGTGTGGCTCGGTCACGCCTGGTTCCAGTTCGGAATTCTGGAGGGGATCATCGCCATTCCCCTCGTTTTCGTTTTCACCCTGATCGCTGTGACTTCGACCGGACTCACGTCCATCACTCCGGGTGGGGCGCTCGGGAAGCTCACCCAACTCACGTATTCACAAATCTCACCGGGTAATGTTCCAACTAACATTATGGCAGCCGGAATCAATTCCGAGGTAGCGCTGAATGCCTCGAACCTCCTCATGGACATCAAACCCGGCTACATGCTGGGAGCGAAGCCCAGGCAGCAAGCCGTCGGGCACGTGCTCGGGATTTTCGCAGGTGCCGCTGTATCCGTGCCCGTATATTATCTGATTTTCAAAGGTGACCTGAGCCTGCTCACGAGTGACCAGCTCCCGATGCCCGGAGCCACCATTTGGAAGGCCGTGGCCGAGGCGCTGACCAAAGGGCTTTCGGCCCTTCATCCGAGCGCCCAGATCGCGGCCCTGGTGGGCGCTGTGCTCGGGATCGTGATCGAGTTTTTGAATCAACGAATGAAGGGCAAGTTTCCGGTCTCGGCGATCGGGCTCGGGCTTGCTTTTGTGCTCCGGTTCACCGATTCCATCGCGATGGCGCTCGGGGCGTTTTTCTTCTGGTGGTGCACGAAGCGATTCAAAAATGCCGAAAGCACCGGGTATCGGGTGTTCGTCGAGAATTCCGAGACCTTGTGCGCCGGTGTGATCGCGGGCGGATCGATCATCGGGATCTTGCTGATTATTTTGGAGACGGTGGTTTTCGGGAATTGAGGTTCGGTTTGACCACGAGCTCACGGTAGCCGAAGGTTGGATCGAGTTCCCGCTCGTACACTGCGTCCTCGAGTTCAGCGATCACAATCTCCGCTGTGGTGTAGACCGTGTTTCCGGGCAAGAGGTGGCCTCCGCGCGTTTTCCCGTGCCCGTCAGATACGCTGAGGTGTAGGTGCATGGAGTCTTCGGTCAGGGTCCCGACGAGTGAAACGATTTCGAAATAGCCCTCTTCCGCCAACCCCTCTTTTTGGTTCGCATAGCGAAGGTTCACGCGGTTCAGACTCCCGACGGTGGTCAGGATGGCTGCTGCGCGAAGACCTTGGCTCTTCGCGAAGGCCTGAAGCTCTTCGGTCAGTCCTTGCCCTGGTTTGAGTCTCAAGGTGTGTGCCCGGATGCGGGAGGGGACGGATGGTGATTCGACCTTCTGGACCGAACTGCAGGCCACACAGGGGAGCATCATCAGGAGCGATTTCCAGCGGTTCATTCTTGTCCTTTCAGATATTCGATGCAGGCCCGGGTATCTCCACGGAATGCGACACGCTCGAGATTCTTGGCGATGGATTTGTCATAGAGTGGATCGTAGTAGCGGAGTAGGAGCGCTTCGATCCAAGTCGCGTGGGCTTCGAGGGTGGGGGAACCGTCGACACTGAACGCCGTGTCGATGAGCCCCCGGAGTCGGGTGGTCTCCAACCCCCCGAGTTTCTTCGAGATCCTTTCGAGGGATTCGCGCATGAAAGTGGCGACTGCATCCCGGTCTCCTCCATACGACTGGAAACGGTCGAGCACATAGCCCTCGAAGATGTTCCGGATCCGTTCTTGAATGGGAACCTCCAGCAGGAGGATTGGTGCCTGATTCATGGAATCCTTCAAGATCCTGGGTACAACGCACGAGCCGATCATGACTGATTCGTCTTCCACCAGAGTGACCGGTGCCGGGTCATGCTTCAAAAACTGGATCGCGACCCGGTTCTCGAAAGTGATCTGTGCAGGCTGTGGCCCCATCTTACCGAAGCTTGAACCTTTATGATTTGCCGCACCTTCGAGATCCAGAGCTGGTAAGGTTGTGGCCTCTAGAATGAGCGTTTTCCCCGAGCCGGTCCTGCCGCCGACCACCAAGAACCGACGCTGCCTGCTTTCTTGCTCCAATGTCTCGAGGAGGAAACGCCTGAGCGCCTTGTAGCCTCCGGGGACAAAGGGCACCTTCAGTCCACGCTCAGCAATCCAGGAAACACTGATCTGGGAGCGGAGTCCACCCCGGAAACAGTACAGGTTCGCCTCGGGATGTTTGCGTAGAAAGGCCTCCCAGTCGTTGATCCTGGACTCCTTAAGGGCGCCTGAAACCAGTTCGTGTCCGAGAGCAAGGGCCTCGGATTGACCGGCTTCCTTGTAGCGAGTACCCACCGCAGCCCGCTCCTCGTTGTTCATCAGCGGCAGGTTGATCGATGCCGGAAAATGGCCTTCATGGAACTCCACCGGTGCGCGGACATCGATGAGCGGAGTGTCACGTCTGAAGAGTTCCTTGAAATCAAGCATGAACGCGGATCTCGGGAGTTCCGGAGAGAGTCGCTTCTTTCACTTCTCCGATGATCGACGCCCGGGGGAAGTGGGCATTGATCTTGTTCAGTAGAGATCTGGCTTTGTCACCAGGAACGGAAAGCAACAGGCCACCGCTGGTCTGTGGGTCGAACAAGATCTTTTTTTCAACGGGATCCGGCTCTTTTTCAAAATGGACAGTGTTGCGGGTATAACTTTCATTCGACCGGTGTGCCTTGGTGAGATTTTCGGCATGGAGGGAGGCAAACGCCTTTTCGAAAACCGGAATCGCACCGAAACGGAGGTGGAACGCGACTCCGGAGGCTCGGCTCATTTGCTGGAGGTGCCCTGCAATGCCGAATCCAGTGATGTCTGTCGCTGAATGAACCCAGCCGAGCTCCTCCTCGGTGAGCAGAGAAGGGACTGCGTTCAATTGGCTCATCGAATCGAGCGCATCCCGGATTCCATCTTCGTCATAATCCTGGTTCTTTAGGCCCGCAGTGAGGGTGCCGGTGCCGAGCGCTTTGGTGAGGATGAGTTGATCTCCTGGCCGTGCACCGGAATTGCTCCAGATCCGATCGGGGTGGACAAAACCTGTGACCGAGAGTCCGAACTTGAGGGTGTCATCGTCGATCGAATGGCCTCCGACCAAGGTGGATCCGGACTCGGCGATTTTTTTGCGTGCTCCATCGAGCACCTCCCGCATGAGTGCGGGATCAAGAGTGGCCAGGGGAAATGCGAGAATGGCCATGCAAGTCTTCGGAACACCCCCCATGGCGTAGACATCGGAGAGCGCATTGGCCGAAGCGATGGATCCGAAGAGCTCAGGTGTGTCGACAATGGGAGTAAAAAAATCCAAGGTCTGGACCAGTGCCACCTGCTCTGAGACGCGATAAATCCCCGCATCGTCAAAGTTCCGTCCGTCGATCATCACAGCCGGGTCAGACGACGAGAAATCAAGGCTTCCCAAAGTTTCACGGAGAACCTCAGCCGAAATTTTTGCGGCACACCCGCCTTTTTGAACGGTTTGCGTCAGTCGGATCTTCATGACCGCAGTATAGCACCGTCCCGTGATTCCGGCACGTGGTTTGCTTTTCCGGTCTGAGGAGGAATTCTTATGAAGAGTAAAATGAAGATCGGGACTCAGTGGACCGTTCAAGTTCTTTTGGCCGTGGTGATGATCTCGGCGGGTTTGGCCAAGCTCACCTCGGTTGACTCGATGGTTCGGATGTTCCAGGAAATCGGGCTCGGTCAATGGCTCCGGATTCTGGTCGGGGCGCTCGAGGTGGTGGCGGGGGTCCTCATGTTCTCAAACGTATACAGTGCCATCGGAGCCACGATCATTCTGATGACCATGGCCGGTGCGATCCTGACTCATCTGTTTATCATTGGCGGAAACGGTCTTCCTGCCTTGGTGATCGGTCTACTTGCAGCACTCTTACTGGCTCTGAAGCGAAGTGATGTGGTGGAACCCAGAAGAAGAAGCCGGATCGAGATTCAGCCTCGCGCTTGAAGGGTTCAACTCTTCCGGTTGAGCTGTATGCAGCGGAATCAACGGGCGGTCGTGGAAACTGTATGAGGTTTGGTCGGTGTCGGACGAATGGTCGTCACATGGCGAGAAGAGGTTCGCAAGTACCTGGTATTGCGAGGGTCAGACTTGGCCCGAACCTTGTATTACCTGTCAGTATGCAGAACATGTTGCTCGTACAACTGGTGGTATTGATGACTGGTTTCAGTTTATCTGCGCAGGCAGCTCCCCGGGTTCCGGCCTCGGTGGCGATTCGCCTGAACCATGCAAAAGAACTCCTCGGGGGTTCCTTCAAGAAGACCGCTTTGAAGGCCAATGAGTCGGCATCCGAATTGTCCGGCTTCGTCACTGCGACGACCCGCAAGTTCCTTCCGAAGGCCCACCTGAAGAATGCCAAAGGGATCTCACAAGCCATCCTCGAGGCCTCGACCGAGTTCGAACTGGATCCCTTGTTTCTCATGGCGGTGATCCAGAACGAAAGTAGCTTCAATCCGCGGATGAAAGGCGGCGTGGGTGAGATCGGGCTCATGCAGATCCGTCCCAGCACTGCGGCGTGGATTTCCGGATTGTATGGAATCGAATACGAGGGAGAAGAATCCCTTTACGACCCTGAAACCAACATCTGGATCGGTGCCGCGTTGCTCGACAAGTTGCGGAACCAGTTCGATTCTTCGAGCCGGCTTTATCTTTCGGCCTACAATCTCGGACCGAAAAAACTCCGGCAGATGCTGAAAGAGAACAAGAAGCCGAAGGAATACGTCCAAGCAGTGATGAAGCGTTACCTGGCGCTGTACTCGGGTTTCAAAATGAAGGGCGACGCGAAGCTCCAGAGCTCGATTGCGTGGAAGAACACCCTCAACCTGACCCGCAAGATTGCAAGCGCAAGGAACTGAGGTGCTTCAAAGACCGGACAGGAGGGTTCCCAGTTCTTCCCACCTGAGCAGACACTCATCCAGTTCGGTTTGAGCCCGGGTCTGTTCCTCGATCAGTCCTCTTAAGGCAGAGGGATCCGAGTGGAGTTCCCCGTTGGCCAGAAGGTCGTTGATTTCATTCAGTCGGGCCTCGAGAGTCTCGATTCGACGTTCACGCTCAACAATCTCTTTCTTCCAGGCGATGATCTGGTTGTTCGATGGTTTAGAGGATTTGGCTTCTTTCTTCGGTTCGGACTTGGTTGGGGTCGAGGGTGGCTTGACGCGTTCCCGCGCCTCGCTGGTTTTCTTTTTGACGTATTCCTCGTAATTCATCACCAAGGGAATCGCCTCGGACCCCGTCATTTCGAGAAGCCGGTCCGCCAAGGGTCCCACGAATTCACGATCGTGCGAAACCACGCAAAGCGTTCCTTCATAATCGAGCAAGGCATCCAGTAGCACTTCCCGACTGGTGGCATCGAGGTGGTTGGTCGGCTCGTCTAGAATCAGGAAGTTATGCGGTGTCAGGAGCAGGCGGGCGAGGGCCACTCGGGCCTTTTCGCCTCCCGAGAGGACCCGGATGGGCTTCTGGATGTCGTCACCGGTGAAGAGAAAAGCCCCTGCGATTCCCCGGATTCTCGAGAGTTCGAGCTGGGGAGCCGCGTCTTCGAGCTCTTCGAGGATGGTCTTCCTGAAGTCGAGGGTTTCCGCCTGGAGCTGCGAATAAAACCCGACCTGTACTCCGTGCCCGAGGCGGAGGCTGCCTGAAGTGATGGGCAGTTTCCCGGCCAAAGCTCTCAGCAATGTGGTTTTACCGGCTCCGTTCGCCCCCACGATGGCGGTCCTCGAGCCCCGTTGGATGATCCAGTCGAGTCCGCTGAACAGTTTGCGGCCGGGGAATTCGATTCCGGACTCTTTCAGGAACATGACCTCACGGCCACTTTGCGAGCACGGAGGAAAACCGAAACCGACTTCGCGTTCGGGACCTGCGATCTCGATACGATTTGCTTCCAGTTTCTCGATCTGCTTCATCCTGCTTTGGGCCTGCCGCGCTTTGGTGGCTTTGGCCCCGAATCGTTCGACAAAAGAGCGGAGTTCTGCGATCCGCGCATCCTGTCCGGCTTTCTGGGCTTCAAGCATTCGCAAGCGCTCTTCCTTTTGCACCAGGAAATCGTCCAGGTTCCCAGTGTAGGCGCGGATCTTCTGGTGGTCGATTTCCCAGACCGATTCGACCAGGCGGTTCAAAAACGCCCGATCGTGACTCACGAGCAGGATGCATCCTGGGTAGTCTTGCAGGAACTCTTCGAGCCAGAGGAGTGACTCCAGATCAAGATGGTTGGTCGGCTCGTCGAGGATGAGCAGATCCGGACCGAGGAGGAGGATCCGGGCAAGAGCCGCTCGCATCAGCCATCCGCCGCTGAACTCGGAAAGCGGGCGGTCGAAGTCCGTGCTCTTGAATCCCATTCCCTCGAGGATGCGCTCGGCACGGGCCGGAAGGCGGTACTCGTCCAGACGGTCGTATTCTTCCAGAATCCTTGCGTACTCTTTGAGCAGAGATTCGTCCTGTCGAAGGGCCATTTGCTCTTCGCAGTCTTTCTTCGCGAGAAGAATCTCTTCTCGTCGTCCATCAAGTCGCATCACCTCGTCTCTGAGGGAACGATTACTGGATGGATGGAGTTCTTGTGCCAGGTGTCCGATCCGGAGGTGTTTCCTGAGCCGGATCTCGCCCTGATCGGGCTGTTCTTGGCCCAGGATCATCCGGATCAAGGTACTCTTCCCGGCGCCATTTGATCCGAGCAGGGCCACCCGTTGACGCTCACCCAGATTCAAGTCCACATCTTCGAACAGAGTTTTCGGTCCGTAGTGTTTTCCGAGTCGACGGATCTCGAGCATGCTCATGGAGATCGTTCTCCTCCGAGCAGGATCTCACTGACCTCACTCGTAGTGCCGAGGCGGATCGGGGGGCCCCAGTATCCGGTCCCGTGGTTCACATAAACTGTCAGTGGCCCCTGTCTGGAAAGCCCCCCGTGGTGCCGATGAATCCAACGGACCATCAGGTTCCAAGGGAAGAACTGGCCACCATGTGTGTGTCCGGAGAGTTGCAAATCGTAGCCGAGGGCCTCAGTTTTTTCTGCTATTCCAGGCTGGTGGGCCAGGAGGATCTTGAAGTCAGCATTCCCGGAAGGCGTTGGAATCTCTGGCGTCGGGCCACCGAACCACTCGAGCGCCGGATCTCCGATTCCGCCCAGGTACAGGGTACTGCCATTGATCTCGATCTCGGTTCCCTCATTCACCAAGGGGATGATCCCGATGCTTCGCATCGCTTCGATGGATTTTGTGTGTCCCCAGTAGCACTCATGATTCCCCAGCACGAAGTAGGTTCCGTACGGGGCCTTGAGACGTGAAAGCTCCCGGAGTTCAGACCCGAGTGACCGGACCTCTCCGTCGATGATGTCTCCCGTGAGGACGATCAGATCGGGTTTCAACTCGAGCACTCGGTCGACTTGGTATCGGATCTGATCCAATCCGGGGCCGGTTCCCAGGTGCATGTCGCTCAACTGGACCAGTCGGGCTCGGACTGCAGAAGCCAGCGGCACGGTACGAGTCATGATCCGGAAACGTGCATTCCAAAGGCCATAAGCGTAGCAGGCTCCAGTGAGGACGAGGACAACGCTCGATGAGCCCCAAGCGCTCCACTCGAGCCCTTCTCCGGCAAGTGCGACCGGAAAACGGATCAAATCGCGCAGGGCGGTGAAGATCAGCAAAAAACTGTTGATCCCCATTCCATGAAACGCCAGGGACTTTAGGATGGACTCGCCCAAGAGCGGCTCATCGGCGTCTGCACGAAAGAAAACCAAAAACAGCCAGAGTTGCGCGGCAATCGAAATCAAGACTAGCGCGAGGAGTAATGAGTATCCCGGTACGGAGACCTCGCGGAAGGGAGTCAGCAAGGAACGCTCAAGATAAGCGAAAAAGGCACCCATCATGAGCAAGGGAATCAGGCGACGCATGGTGAAATCACCTTATCATGGCGGAGAGGGTGGAAAAGGGGTATCTTTCCAAGCATGGAACAACATTCGATCCTTGATGCACTCCAATGGCGTTATGCAGTGAAAAAATTCGATTCTTCCCGTAAGATTCCGGCCAAGGAGTGGGCTCTCCTAGAAGAGTCACTCCGGCTGAGTCCTTCCTCTTACGGGCTCCAACCTTGGAAATTCATCCGGGTCAAAACGCCGGAAGTCCTCCAGCAACTTCGCGCAGAGTCCTGGAACCAGAGCCAAGTCACGGATTGTTCCGACTATGTCGTTTTCACCACCCGAACCGAGATGCTCGAGTCGGATGTGGATGAATTCCTGAAACTTCAGAGTGGAATCCGTGGAACTCCGATGGAGAAGTTGCAAGGGTACCGGGATGTCATCCTGGGCGATATCGTGAAAGGACCTCGATCGGCTCAAGCGGCAAACTGGGCCCAGCGGCAGTCCTACATCGCCATGGGCTTCATCATGGAAACTGCCGCGTTGATCGGTGTGGACACCTGTCCCATGGAGGGACTGGATCCGAAGGCGTACGACCGGATCCTCGGTCTGGAGTCCACCGGTTACCGGACCGTGGCCGCGGTGGCCCTCGGCTACCGGCATGCGGAAGACCGCTATGCCGGAGAAAAGAAGGTCCGATACCCGATCTCCCGGATCATGGAAACCCGCTGATCGCGGGTTTCCTTCTGTTTTGAT
This sequence comes from Pseudomonadota bacterium, assembly GCA_027491115.1. Lineage (GTDB taxonomy): Bacteria > Bdellovibrionota > UBA1018 > UBA1018 > CAIMNF01 > CAIMNF01. The sequence continues at coordinate 229,249 of JAIXWV010000034.1, read as the reverse complement.
CGGCGGTCTTTACTGGATCCGCTCGCTGCGCTTCACTGAGCGCAGGTTCTGAGCCAGCACTTTCTTGCGCATCCGTACGTTCTTCGGAGTGATTTCAATCCACTCGTCTTCGTCGATCCACTCAAGACAGCGCTCGAGTGACATCTCGCGGATCCCCGAGAGGGTCACCAGTACTTCGGCGTGAGCCGAGCGGATGTTGGTGAGTTTCTTTTCTTTGCAAGGGTTGACGTTCAAATCGTTGTCCTTGCTGTACTCCCCGATGATCATTCCTTCGTAAACCTTGACGCCCGGACGGATGAACAGCATCCCCCGCTCCTCGAGAGAAAGCAGGGCGTATTCGATCGAATCACCGCTCCGGTCGGCCACCATGGCTCCGTTCATGCGGTGAGGAATCTCACCACGGTGAGGAGTGTATTCGGTGAGGTAGGAGCTGAACAGACCGTCACCGCGGGTGGCGGTGAGGTAGCGGGAGCGGATTCCGAGCAAGCCCCTGGATGGGATATCGAACTCGAGACGGACCCGCTGTTTGCCGATCCCTTCGAGGTGAGGAAGGGTTTCGTATTTGGTGAGGGTGCCTTTCCGTTCCTGGAAGATCCGGGTCACATCGGAGGCGTATTCTTCGGGGAGATCGAGTACCGCACACTCGTTCGGCTCGAAGCGATTTCCGTTTTCTTCGCGATAGAGAACGAGGGGTTTACCCACCATGAATTCGTATCCTTCACGGCGCATTTGTTCGATCAAAATCGCAAACTGGAGTTCACCGCGTCCGAGTACCCGGAACTGGTCGGAGGTTTCCGATTCTTCAAAGCGTAGGGCAACATTGTGGCGGACTTCTTTGAGGAGGCGCTCACGGAGTTTCCGGGATTGGATCGCTTCACCTTCCTGTCCTGATAGTGGGGAAGTGTTCACCGAGAAGAGCATGGCGAGGGTGGGTTTTTCGACAATGATCCGGGGGAGTGGCGCAAGTTCCGCATTCGAGCTGATGGTGTCGCCGATCTCGACTCCTTCGTTACCCGAAAGAACGACGATGTCGCCTGCGGTCACTTCGGGCACTTCTTGTTGCTTGAGGCCCATGTAGGTGAATACCTGCGTGACGGTGAATGCCTGGTTCAGGGGTGATCCGTCGGCCTGGATCCCCTGACGGAAGAATTTCTGGCCTTTTTTGACGGACCCTGAGGTCACACGACCGATCGCGAGACGGCCGACGTACTCGGAGTGGGACAGGTTGGAGACCAGCATTTGGAATGCTTCGCTCTCATGGATCCGCGGTGAGGGGACGCAATCCAGGATGAGTTGGAACAAGGGTTCGAGCGAGCCGGTTTTTTCTTTCTTCAGATAGGCCGGGATGTCATCAAAGTTCGTGGTGCACCAGCCCTGTCGGGCAGCGGCGTAAACGATCGGAAAGTCGGCTTGTTCTTCATTGGCGCCGAGCTCGAGGAAGAGATCGAAAGTGGCGTTCACCACTTCTTGGATCCTGCGACCGTCCGCACATTCGGGCCGGTCGACCTTGTTGATGACGAGGATGATTTTGTGGCCTTTCGAGAGGGCCTTCTGGAGAACGAAACGGGTCTGGGGGAGGGGGCCTTCCGCTGCATCCACGAGGAGCAGGGCTCCATCGACCATGCCCATGATCCGCTCGACTTCTCCGCCGAAATCCGCGTGGCCCGGAGTGTCGACAATGTTTACCTTGGTGTTACCCACCATGACGCTGGTGTTCTTGGCCAAGATGGTGATTCCGCGCTCCCGCTCCAGGTCACCTGAGTCCATGACCCGCTCCGCTACAGACTGGTGCTGTTGGAAGGTGCCGGACTGCTTCAAAAGATGGTCTACCAGAGTGGTTTTCCCATGGTCAACGTGGGCGATGATGCAAACATTACGAAGGTTTAAGCTCATGGGGAGTTCTTTCTGGGGCAGGATTTCTTGATTTTTTGGGTTGCGTTTCGGGGACAATACAGGTAAACCCTGATTCTCGTAAGTAAAATTTTTGTTTAGTTTGAAGGAACAAGACCATGGCACGCGTATGTGATTTAACTGGAACCAAGCCGTTCAGCGGAAACAAAGTCAGCCACTCGAACATCAAAACCCGGACGAAGTGGATGCCGAACCTGAAGGACAAGCGTTACACCATCCCCGAGCTTTCCAAGACGGTGACCCTGAAGCTTTCGACCCGTGCGATCCGCACCATCGACAAGCTCGGCGGAATCTCCCAGGCCATCATGAAGGCCAAGACAGAGAAGATGAGCGAAAAGACTCTGAAGCTTCGCAACGAGATCAAGAAGGCACGTACCCTGATCTCTGCTGGTAAGAAGAAAGTCGTTCTCTGATCCAATTTGATTTTTCGAAGGAGCGGGCGACGGCGTGAGCCGGACGCCCGTTTTCTATTGATGGAACTGATTCACATTGTGGCCGGTACGGCCAAGCATCATGAATTTCTCTCTGCCTGCCAGATCCGCATGGCACTCGAGACCGAGGGCTTGGCTCTCGATCCGGAAACGGTCCGGCTCGGTGTGGGTGCGGTTTTGCTTGATGCCAGCAAGGGAAAGTACTTCGTTGCAGAAGACGCAGACGGAAACCCTCTGGCCTGCCTTCTGACCATCCCCGAGTGGAGCGATTGGCGCAATCGCACGGTTCTTTGGATCCATTCACTCTATGTGATTCCGGCACAACGCGGAAAAGGGATCTACAAGAAGCTCTATTCTTTCCTCAAGGACCTGGTCCGGAGCGATCCGGCCTATGCTGGCCTTCGCCTTTATGTGGACAAACGGAACGCTCGGGCAGCGGAAGTTTATCGAAAGCTCGGAATGAGCTCGGAGCACTACGAACTCTTCGAGTGGCTGGCCTGAACCTCTCGGCCTAGATTCCCTGGTTGGTGATCAGGAGACTGCGGAGGTGCTGGTAGTTTCCCCTCCAAGCACCCGGGTGTGTGTCGGTCGGTGCCTCGATGCAGGTCAGGGCCGAGGCCTCGGGACGCACGAGAAATACCGCCATGCCAACCGCTGTGGCGGGCAGATCCATCTTTCGTTCGTTTCCGATCATGAGACACCGGGATGCCTCGAAGGATTCCTGCTTCAGAATCTCGAGGTAGTATTCCCGGCTCGGCTTGCACGCATGCATCCGGTCCGCCGTGGTGATGCTCTGGAAAACCCCCGGGTCGATCCCTCCCCAGCTCATTCTCAGATGCACGAGCTCGACTGGCCAAACCGGGTTGGTCGCAAGCACCAGTGGATAATGATCTTTGGCCCAGTCCAGAAACTTGGCGGCGCCCGAGATTTTTCCGAAGTGGGATTTTAATTTTGGAAACACCTCGTTCAGGCTCTGATTGAGCTCCTTTTCCGCTTCTTCCTTAGGGAGTTTCAGGTGTTTTGCAAAAGTCTCGATGAGCCGCTCGCGGTTGGTCTTGGTCCGCGAGGGTTTCTTCAGCTCTTCGGCTCCCTGGCTCAGAGCTTTGTATGCCGCCATCCAGCCTTGGTGGCGTTTCATGATCGGAAGAGTCCGGGTGATGAATTCGAAGTGGACCCCGATTCCCCCTGAGTCAATCAAGGTGCCGTCGAGATCACAAAGGAGATTTTGGAACCGGTTTCTCGGAAGACTCATGGGGCTCATGCTCGTTTCCCATCCTCGTCCCTGATTCTAGAGGAAAATCCGCTTGTCGTCATGTTCGAAGCTCTGGTCTAATCCGGATATGGACTTTGCAGGCTTTGTCAGACAACAGAGCGCCTTGTGGTACACCATGCTCGGGGAGGATGCCGGGCTTCCGGTACCGCTCCAAGCCATCGGACTGGACCCGGTCGAGACTCTACTCCTGGTGGCCCCCCATCCAGATGACGAATGCCTGATGGCCGGGTTCGCTCTCCGGGCGATGGAGGAGTGGGGCACACGGGTGATCGTTCTCCCCTACAGTTATGGAAGCAAGGTCGACCGCAGGCAGGAGCGTCAGGGCGAGCTCAAGCGTGCCGTGGCATCACTCGGCTTCGAATGGATCGACCCCCTTCAGCCCCCCTCCTTGGAAGTGCTCTCTCCGGGCGATCTGGCCCGGGTACTGGCCGAATGCGTCCCCGATGCGGTGCTGTTTCCCCATTCCGGTGATGGGCACCCGACCCACATCCGCTGCTCGCGTCAGGTTTCCGAGGTGGTCACCTTGTGGGCCAACGCCTCTCGCAAGCGGGTTCATCTTTTCGAATCCGCCTATTGGCAGGACCTGACCGAACCCAACCTCATGGTCGATCTCACACCCGACCATGTCATCCGGATGGGTTCGGCACTTCTGGAGCATCGGGGTGAAATCGAGCGCAATCCCTATCACCTGAGCCTTCCTGCACACCTGATCGACTCGAGGAGAAAAGGTGTGGAGCGCGTTTCAGGGATGGGTTCCCGCGCGGGTACGGGACTGTTCGCCCAACTGCTCCGGCATTCGGTCATGAACTGAGGCGCGTTCTCAGCAACTCTGCAAAGGCCACCAACGCATCGGTGGCGGTGAAGATGCCCACCAGATTCTTCCGGTCGAGGATCAGCGCGCTACCGATCTTCCTTTCCGCCATGGTGGCCACCACCTCGTCGAGTTTGGCCGTCGGGCTCACCACGTAGCAATCTTCAAGGGCGATATCCTCGACCCGGGTGATGATCGGGTTCACGCCCTCGAAGCCGAGGGCCATTTTGATGTCCCGGTCGGAGAGGATTCCTCTGAGTTCTCCTCCTGAGAGAACCGGCAGATGACGGATCCGGTGTTTCTCCATGAAGTCCCGCGCGGTGGCGAGTGATTGCTCCGCCCCGATCGTGTGGGGGACTTCGGTCATGTATCGCGTGATTTGTGGAATGGGTTTCATGGAACGTTCCTCCTGGAGCCGGATCTTAAATCCCCGGACTCCGGTTCGCCTTGATCTGCGCATGGAAACGAATTGATTCGCATCAATATTGCAAGGATCCCGTGCAGAGGTGTTCCATGGAACTGTTAAGAATCATCGAGGTCTTGAGAGCGACGGGAGCCGGGTTGAGTACCCTCCGCTTCCGTCCCGAACAAGTGATCTATTATCCCGGGAATGCCGCAACCGGTTTGTATCTGGTGCACGAAGGCAAGGTGAAGCTCGAACGCGGTGACGAATGGGGACGTAGTCAGATCCTCGGAATTGTCGGTCCCGGGAATTGCATCGGTTTCGACGCGGTCTTCACGAAGCGTCCTCATCATCACCTGGCTTTGGCGTTAACGGAGGTGGGACTGGTGCATGTCCAGGCCGGGAACGTTCCGGATTGTCTGGCTAAAAGCCCCGACCTGATGCGCGGTTTGCTCCGCCAGATGGCTTTTGAGCACGAAGAACTACAAACCCGTCTCGGACTCGCCTTCGGATCATCTGCGCAAGAGCGCATTTCGGACGCGATCTTGAAGCTGAGAGAGATCGATCCCGAGCGGATCTGGACTCGGAGGGATATCGCTGAATGGGCCGGTACCACACCTGAAACTGTCACGCGGACCATACAAGAGATGGAGAAAGAAGGACTGCTCGTGCTCAGGGGGCGGTCGATCCTCCTGACCCGTAAGTTCCTGAGCTCGAATCAGCGTCACTGAGAAATCATAGTTTCAAATCTTTAGTGGCTTAAAGCAAATCAGAGGATTCTTGATCAAGCATCCAGGTCACATCCGGGTGATTCTGGAGTGCGCTTGCGGGGACCGAGGTGTGGATCGGATCCGTGATCGCAGAGCGAACAGCCTGGGCCTTTGACTTGCCCATGGCGACGATCACGATTTTCCTGGCTTCGAGTAAAGTGCCGATGCCGAGGGTCAGGGCCGAGGTCACCGGAGGGGCTCCTTTGAAATTCGCGAGCAAGGTGTCCGGATGCAGATGCACCAGCCGGGTTCTGGAGTCGAATGCGGACCCGGGCTCGTTGAAAGCGATGTGCCCGTTCGTGCCGATACCGAGCAAAGCCAGGTCGATGCCGCCCCGTACCCGGATCTCGTGCTCGTACCGGGCGCACTCTTCCTTCGGGTCGGGTGCTGTGCCATCCAGTTCCATCCGGTGCCGGGGGGCATGGATCAAACGGGAGTAGAAATGTTGCTCCAGATAGTTGCGGAAGGAATAGGGGGTGCTTCCGGACGGGAGCGGGTGGTACTCGTCGAGATTGAAACAAGTCCAATCCCGTATCCCCAAGCGCTCCTCGGACTCCACGGCGAGTCGGTAAAATGGGATCATGGTGTTGCCTGTCGGAAGGGCCATCATGGGCGATCGGGAGGATTCCAGAATCGGACGCACCGCGGAAGCGATCTCGTCAATGAGACCGTAGTACAGGGAGTTTGCGTTATCAAAGCGCCAGATCCGGGGCTTCATGGGTTGGCTAGAGCCTAGCACACGTGTTAACCCTGTCCAGACATGAAGAGTCTTCAAGAAACCCATGCTCCGAACAGCATCTGTTTTGGCTGTGGCCCGGCCAATTCCAAGGGGCTCCGTATCCGGAGTTTTGCTCGGCCCGATGGCAGCGTCGAGGCGGAGTTCCATCCGGAATCCCATCACGAGGCCTTTCCGGGAATGTTGAACGGGGGGATCATCGGTTCGCTCCTGGATTGTCATTCCAATTGGACGGCAGCCTATTCCTTGATGAAACAGTCCGGGCTCTCAGAACCTCCCTGCACAGTCACTGCGGACTTCCATGTCAAACTACGCGCACCGACACCGAGTGGCTCATCAGTCCGTCTGGTGGCGAGGGTCAAGGAGATCGGACCCGATCGGGCCGTGATTTCGGCCGAACTGTTCAGCAATGCGAATCCCACGGGAAAGCCGACGGCCACCTGTACCGGAACATTTGTCGCGGTCAAAGAGGGACATCCGGCTTTTCACCGGTGGGGATGAGGGATCCAAGATGAAGATTGTATCGTGGAATGTGAACGGGTATCGCGCCATCCTGGGCAAAGGATTCCAGAATTGGTTTCAAAAGGTGAATGCCGACGTGATCGGACTGCAAGAGGTCAAGGCACATCGGGAGGCTGTGGACCCCAAGTCCTTGGTCTATGAGGGATATGAAGTCTATTGGCATGCCGCCAAAAAGCCAGGTTATAGCGGTACCGCACTGTTTTCGAGGGTGAAGCCACTTGCCTACCGCGAGGGCATCGGTGAAGCCAAGTTCGACGACGAGGGACGGATCCAGATTCTGGAGTTCGAGAATTTTCATCTCTTGAACTGTTACTTTCCGAACTCCCAGGACGAGCGGGCGCGCCTTCCGTATAAAATCGAGTTTTGTGACGCCATCCTGGATTACTGCAAGAAAACCGCTAAGACCGGCAAAGGGGTGATCGTGCAGGGGGATCTGAATATTGCGCACACCGAGCTCGACATCAAGAATGCCAAGAGCAATCAGGATTCACCCGGCTTTTACATCGAAGAACGCGAGTGGATGTCGAAGTTCCTGAAGAACGGAATGCGGGATGTGTTTCGGGAACGCCATCCTGGCGAAACCGGCCAGTACACCTGGTGGAGTTACCGTGCCAACGCGAGGGCTAACAACACCGGCTGGCGAATCGACTACCACGTGGTCTCCGATAATCTCGTCGAACGGGTGAACGACATCGGCCACGAACGCCAAGTGTTCGGATCCGATCACTGTCCAGTCTGGATCGAACTGAAGTCCTAGCCCGGAATCAGCCGGGGAGCTTAACAAAACCGAGGTAATGCCGCAGTTCTGCGATGGACTCTTCAAGGTCACCGATCGCCCGATGGGCATTCTTCTTGTCGTATTTCACCCCGTAACGTTCCCGAAACACCTCTTTGAAGGAGCTCACGTCCACCATCCGGTAATGGAGGAGTTCGGCGAATGCCGGCAAATGCGCGTCGATGAAACGCCTGTCGTTGTGGATGGAGTTCCCAGCGAGGACGGCCCCGTCCTTGCCCTTCTTGGCTCCGAAGTGTTTTTTGACCCAAGCGCAGAGTTCCTCTTCGACCGTCTCCTGCTTCCACCCGGTTTTCACCAGTTCAGTCAACCCGCTTTTGCCGTGATGCTCTTTGCACCATTCATTCATGTTCTCCATGATTTCGACAGGTTGGTGGATGACATAGTGCTTTTGGTCCAGGGGGTTCAAATCGTAATCAGTGACGATTGCAGCAAGCTCGATGATCCGGTCGGTTTTCTCGTCGAGCCCGGTCATTTCGAGGTCCATCCAAAGGAGCTGTTTTTTTGCCATGACCCGAGGATACCACAGGGTTTCCGGCCCGGGAGGTCGATTGTTTGACTCGCCCGGTCAGGCATGCCGAAAAGGTTGCAAGAAGCCCTTGAGTCAGGTATCACTTTCAGGTCCAAAAACAACTTTTACCGCGTGATCCCGGCTCCACCTTGAATTCAGGGAGGGGAGGGGCCGTGACATTGAGCAAGAATGAGGAGCTAGAACCATGGCTGAAGATACTTCCAAAGTACCGATCGAGAAGGTGAGAAACATCGGGATTTCCGCACACATCGACTCCGGGAAAACCACCCTTTCCGAGCGTATCCTGTTTTACACCTCCAAGATCCACGCCATTCACGAAGTGAAGGGCAAGGACCAGGTCGGTGCGACCATGGACTTCATGGAGCTCGAGCGTGAGAAGGGGATCACCATCCAGTCTGCTGCGACTTATTGCATGTGGAAGGGATTCAACATCAACCTGATCGATACTCCGGGCCACGTGGACTTCACCATCGAAGTGGAACGCGCACTCCGCGTTCTCGACGGCGCCGTTCTCGTGCTTTGTTCTGTTGCGGGCGTTCAATCCCAGTCGATCACCGTCGACCGCCAGATGAAGCGCTACAAAGTTCCCCGCCTCTGTTTCATCAACAAGATGGACCGCGCCGGTGCGAACCCGTTCCGTGGCATGCAAATGCTCCGTGAGAAGCTCCGTCACAACGCTCACCTGGTGATGTACCCGATCGGTGCAGAAGACCAGTTCCAAGGCGTGGTGGACCTCGTCCAGATGAAGGCCTTCTACTTCGACGGCGACAACGGCGAGAACATCCGTGAAGAGGCGATCCCAGCCGACATCAAGGGCGAATGCGACAAGTACCGCGAAGACCTCATCTCCGCGGCAGCTGAGTTCGACGAAACCGTCGGCGAGAAGTACCTGAATGGCGAGGAAATCAGTGTCGACGAGCTCCGTGCGGCCATCCGTAAGGGAACCCTCTCTCTTCAGCTGACCCCGGTGTTCGTGGGATCCGCTTACAAGAACAAGGGCGTTCAGCTCCTGCTCGACGGCGTGACTTACTACCTCCCGAACCCCAGCGAAAAAGAGAACATCGCTCTCGACCAGAACAACAACGAAGCCGAGATCTCGCTCAAGTCCGAATCTGGACTTCCGTTCGTCGGTCTCGCGTTCAAGCTTGAAGACGGCCGCTACGGTCAGTTGACCTACATGCGCGTGTACCAGGGTTCTCTCAAAAAGGGTGAATTCATCGTCAACTCTTCAAACGAAAAGCGCGTGAAAGTGCCACGTATCGTGCGGATGCACGCTAACGAAATGAACGACGTCGAGCACGCCAAAGCGGGGGACATCGTCGCTCTCTTCGGTGTGGAATGCTCCTCGGGTGACACATTCACCGACGGAACTGTGAAGTACTCCATGACTTCCATGTTCGTACCGGATGCCGTGATCTCCCTGTCGGTTCAGCCGAAGGACAAGTCGGGTGAAACCAACTTCTCCAAGGCCCTGAACCGGTTCACCAAGGAAGATCCGACCTTCCGCGTGCATCGTGACGAAGAGTCCAACCAGACCATCATCAGCGGGATGGGCGAACTCCACCTGGAGATCTACTGCGAGCGGATGAAGCGTGAGTACAACTGCGAAGTGGTCGTCGGTAAGCCCCAGGTGGCATATCGTGAGACCATCCAGAGCAAGGGTGAGTTCAACTACACCCACAAGAAGCAGACCGGTGGTAGCGGTCAGTTCGGTCGTGTGGCCGGATTCATCGAGCCACTTCCTTCCGACGCTGTACTTCACTACGAGTTTGTGGATGAAATCACCGGGGGTGTTATTCCTCGTAACTTCATTCCGGCTGTCGACAAGGGCTTCAAAGAGGCGATCAAAGAAGGTCGTCTCATCGGGTTCCCGATCGTGGGCGTTCGCTGCGTGATCAACGACGGCGCATACCACGCGGTCGACTCCTCCGAACAAGCGTTCAAGACCGCAGCGCTCATGGCGTTCCGGGAAGGTTACGAGCGTGCGACTCCGGTCGTTCTCGAGCCGATCATGAAGCTGGAAGTTTCCGCTCCGGAAGAATTCCAAGGTTCAGTGATGGGTCAAGTGAACCAGCGTCGTGGTGTGATCGTGAACTCCGGCTCCCAAGACGGATACTGCGTGATCGAAGCCGAAGTGCCGCTCTCCGAGATGTTCGGCTACTCCACCGACCTCCGCTCCGCCACTCAGGGTAAGGGCGAGTTCTCGATGGAATTCCAGAAGTACTCCGCCGCTCCTCGCAACGTGCAGGACGAGCTCGTGAAGAAGTACCAGGAAAAGAAAGCCAAGGAACAAGCAGGAAAGTAATTCTGCCTTCCGAATAAGTGTGAGGGAAAACCCCGGTGCGGATTCCGCATCGGGGTTTTTCTTTGTTCTTCGTTGGCACATGGGGTGCTAAAATGAGCAAATGAAAATCCTTCTCACAGGCGCCACCGGACTCATCGGTAAAGAAGTTGGAAAATTGCTGGTTCAAGATGATGTGGAGATCATCGCCTTGACCCGCGATGCGGCAGCTGCACGCCAAGAACTTCCTTTTCTCTGCAAGATCGCCGAGTGGAAGGGCGCCGGTCATGCTTTTCCAGATGCCACCCTTACAGCATTTGAAGGAGTGGATGCAGTCATCAACCTGATGGGAGAGAATCTTTCGGCGGGACGTTGGACCGAGGATTTCAAGAAGCGCATTCTCACCAGCCGGGCGGATGCAACCCGTGAGTTGATTCAAGCGGTGTTTTCGAAGGGAAGTCCGAAGCATTGGATCCAGGCTTCGGCAGTTGGCTGGTACGGAACCTCCCGGAATGGAGTGGTGTTTGACGAGAATTCTGGGAAAGGAGAGGGCTTTCTCTCTGAAGTCTGTCAAAAGTGGGAGGACGCCCTCGAAGCATTGCCCCCAGGTGTGAGGCAAGTGATCCTCCGTACCGGCGTCGTAATGAGTCATAAGGGCGGTGCATTCCCGAAGATGCTGGATCCGATCCTGAACGGAATCGGTGGTGTGATCGGTGACGGTCATCAGATGATGAGCATCATCCACCTGGACGATGCAGCCCGTTTCGTGGTCCACGCATTGAAGACTTCCACAATGGAAGGCGCTTATAATTTGATGGTCGAGCAACCCGTGATGCAGAAGTTGCTCACTCAACGCTTGTGCGTGCTCCTGCATGTCCAGCCCGGCCCCCCGGTTCCGGCACTGGCGCTGAAATTGGCTTTGGGTGAGATGTCGGATTTGGTGTTGCAGAGCCAGTCGGTGGTTTCTGTCCGCATCGCCGAAACCGGATTCCGTTTCCGTTATGGTACCGTACACGAGCTTTTGCAGGAGATTTGCTCCTGGCACCAGCATCCGCTCGAACCGCATCGGGCGACATTCGTCCAGTACGCAGAGCAATTTGTGCCACGCGAACTGAACGACGTGTTCCCGTTTTTTTCAGATGCCCGCAATCTTGAAGCGATCACGCCCGAGTGGCTCAACTTCAAGATCAAATCTGTCTCGACCGGAGACAAGATTGAGAAGGGGACCAAAATCCGTTACCGACTCAAATTGCACGGGGTTCCGATTGCATGGTTGACCGACATTGCCGAGTGGGAACCGCCTACGCTGTTTGTCGACAACCAACTGAAGGGGCCGTATTCGCTCTGGTATCACGAGCACAGTTTTGAAACCGTGAAGGGCGGAACTTTGCTCAAGGACTGGGTCCGTTACCGCTTGCCCATGGGCAAGCTGGGGTCCTTGGTGGGGCTGGGTAAGGTGCGTTCGGATGTAGGAAAGATCTTTGCTCACCGGAAGGAAGCGATCTTCCAGCGATTCTCCGTCTAAACGCAGTAGGCTTATTATTTATTTTCAGCAGGTGCAGCAGAAGGAGCTGTTGCAGGTACCGCAGGAGCAGCGGGCGCTGCCGGAGCAGAGGCTGCAGGAGGGGTGTAGCCATCCAGCACCGAGCGCTTCAGCTTGGTCGGAAGCACGGTCAGGATGAGGGACGTGCACATGAAGATTCCTGCCAAAGCATAAGTGAGCTTCTGGAAAAAATTCTGGCCGCCGGAGCTTCCAAATACGGTCTGGCTGGATCCACCGAAGGTAGCGCTAATTTCGGCACCTTTACCGGACTGAAGCAACACTGCTACAACCAGAAGGACGACAGTAAAGATATGAACGACCGTGATGAAGGTAATCATAGATCTCCGTAAGGTATCAAGAAACCCCAAGAATGCAAATGCTTAACTGGAGATGAGGCTCCAAAGGGCGCCAAAACTCTCCGGTTTCAGGCTCGCTCCCCCGACCAAGCCCCCGTCGATGTCAGGACAAGCCAGGAGTTCACCAAAATTACCGGGAGTGACGCTGCCACCATACAGAATTTGCACTGCGTCAGCGGAGATCTCTCCTAAACTCCGGGTCAGGAGGGAGCGGAGGCTCGCATGGGTTGCTTGGGCTTGGGCCGGTGTCGCTGTCACTCCGGTCCCGATCGCCCACACCGGCTCGTAGGCTAGGTGAAGGCTGGTCCCAAAAGCCGCCGAACAGGTCGGATCTGCCAGGGTGGACTTGAGCTGGTGGGTGAGCACTTCCACAGTCTGGCCAGCTTTGCGCTCGTCCAAGGTCTCGCCGATGCAAAGTAAAACCTCAAATCCCTGCTGGAGTGCGCTCACTGTTTTATTGAGAATTACAGCTGGGGTCTCCGAGAAATACTGGCGCCGTTCCGAGTGTCCGAGCAGCACTTGATGAATGCCGATTTCCTGGAGCATCGGCCCGGAGACTTCGCCGGTGAAGGCCCCGGATTTCTCAGCATGAAAGTTCTGGGCTCCGATCTCAATGTCCCTTCCAGCCGCACTCACCGAGTCGAGTGCGGTGGCAAGAGAAAGATAGGAGGGATAAATCCGCATCGTGGCTCCCGGCTTCTTTGAGTACGGAAGTGCCCGGAAAAAATCCTGTGCGGCCTTCGGCCCATGGTTCATTTTCCAGTTTCCAGCCAATAAGACTCCGCGCGGTTTCATACCAGGTCCGGAGATGTCGGGCGGTAAGGTGCCCGGAGGATTTCAATTCCCGGAAGAGAGCCGGTTTCGAGGTATTCGAGAGCCGCCCCGCCACCGGTCGAAAGGTGGTCGAATTTTTCAGCAAGGCCGGCCTGGGTGATGGCCGATACGGTATCGCCCCCACCCACGACCTTCACACAAGCTTGGCCCGCAAGTGCGGCAGCCACTTCGCGGGTCCCCAGGTCATAGGGAGCCTTCTCGAACCAGCCGAGGGGGCCGTTCCAGAACACCGTTTTGGCCGTGCTCAAGAAACGGACGTATTCCTCGATTGTTTTCGGTCCGATGTCAAAACCGAGATTCGTGTCGAGCGGAAGCAGGAATGGGATGTGCTTCTTTTCGGCTTCCGCCAACAAATGGCGGGCCGCTTCGACATCCTCGGGAGCCGGCTGTTTCCACTCAGGTGGGATAGTTTCTCCCCGCGCCTTCATGAAGGCATAGGCCATCGCGCCACCGATCACGACCCCGTTCACGTGCTTCATCAGTGCCGAGATGGTCTTGATCTTGTCACTCACCTTGGCGCCGCCGAGAATCAGGTGAAACGGAGCCGACGGATTTCCGAGAATCCCGTCGAAGTACTTCACTTCCTTCTCAATCAAAAAACCCATGCCCCGGTCAGGCATGATCGAAGGTAGGCGGTGGGTCGAGGCGTGTTCGCGGTGGGCGGTACCGAATGCGTCGGTCACGTAGACGTCACACAAACGCGCAAGCTTCTGCGCGAAGCCGAGTTCGTTTTCTTCCTCTTCTTTGTGGAAGCGGAGATTCTCAAGGACCATCACGTCGCCGTTCTGGAGCGAAGCGGCTTTGAGCTCGACTCCTTCGCCGATGCAATCGTCCATCAGGGTCACTTCAGTTCCGAGGAGTTCGGCCAATCGATCCGCGGCGGGAAGCAAAGAGAAATCCTCGTTGCGCCGACCTTTTGGCCGGCCAAGATGGGAGGCGATGATCACCTTGGCGCCTTGTTCGCGCGCAAAACGGATGGTCGGTAAAGCCTCCCTGATCCGGGTGTCATCCTCGACTTTCCGGATTCCTTCTGCATCAGGTGCCGAAAGAGGCACATTGAAGTCGAGTCGGAGGAAAAGCTTCTTGCCACGCAAGGGGAGTTCGCGGATCGATTTCAGTCTCATGGATCAGATCCCTTTCGAAGCCATGTACTCAGTCACATCGAGCATCCGGTTCGAGAATCCGGATTCGTTGTCGTACCAGGTGATGATCTTCACCAGATTGCCTTCCATCACCATGGTTAATTCAGAGTCAATGATGGAGCTCCGGACATCGCCGTTGTAATCACTCGAAACGAGAGGCTCTTCGGAGAAGCCGAGTACGCCCTTCAGGGAGGTTTCGGAAGCGGCCTTGAGTGCGGCGTTGACTTCGGCCTTGGAGGTGGATTTGTTCACAATCGCTGTGAAATCCACAACGGAAACATTCGGAGTCGGCACGCGAATCGAAAGGCCGTCGAGCTTGCCTTTCAGATGCGGGAGCACCAAGCCCACAGCTTTGGCAGCACCGGTTGAGGTTGGAATCATCGACAGAGCGGCGGCGCGAGCGCGACGGAGATCTTTGTGCGGAAGATCCAGGATCCGCTGGTCGTTGGTGTAACTGTGAACAGTCATCATGGTGCCCTTGACGATGCCGAAGTGATCGTCGAGCACTTTCGCAGCGGGAGCCAGGCAGTTGGTGGTGCAGGAGGCGTTCGATACGACGGTGTGCTTGGAAGGATCGTAAGAGGTGTGATTCACTCCGTAACAGAGTGTGAGGTCCGCATCTTTCGATGGTGCAGAAATGAGGACCCGCTTCGCGCCACCTGCCATGTGTTTCATGGCTTTCTCTTTGTCGGTGAATGCGCCCGTGCACTCATGCACGATTTCCACCCCTTCTTGTTTCCACGGGAGCTGGGTCGGATCACGATCCGAGAACACATGAACGCTCTGACCGTTGATGACCAGGCCTTTGCCCTCGACACGGATGTCGGCATCCCAAGTGCCGTGAACCGAATCGTACTTGAGCAGATGAGCGAGGGTTTGAAGATCGCCGGTGTCATTTACAGCAGCGACCCGGATTCCCGGGCGGGAGAAGGCAAGGCGAAGCACTTTGCGACCGATGCGGCCGCATCCATTGATTCCGATCACAGTTGGTTTTGACATGGGGGGGAGTGTACCCTGTGTCAAGTGATTGGGGCAATGCGTCATGCTGTCAATTTAATCTCATGGCAACGGAACAGATCAGGTTCTACAATGTTGAAATGATGAAAAATTCATTCTTATTGGCAGGTCTATTCGCTCTGGTTTCTCTGGTCTCCTCGAGCCAAGAGGCTCAGGCCAGTTCGCGTGCAGTGAAGCGCCTGGGGTTGTCGGTCGGGATCCTGACCGAGCCCGTCCCTTCATTGATCGGCTACAACCTCTCCTATAACCTTTCCAATCGACTTCGCCTGACCGTGGGCTATGGAAGTGTTTCGGCCAATGATCCGAATTTTACCGTGGATGTGCAGACCTACGGTATCGACGGGAAGTTCTTTGTGACCAATTCCAATGTCGCACCCTTCGTAGGCTTTGGCGCCTCCCGAGTGATCGGTAGCGTGACCGGATCCGGGACGGTTGGGGGACTTTCGCTGTCAGCCGGTGGGACATTTTACGGACCCTCCGTAGGCTTTGATTGGCAGTCCAACCTCGGATTCAATTTCGGTATTGAATACAAGTACCTGATGGGACAGGGGATCCAGTCCACCGGGCTGCCTGGGGTTTACTTCGGTTGGTACTTCTAAGTATCCAACCGATCGATATTTTCAATCAGGGGATCGATGAGTTCTCCTTTCATTAGCGCCAGTGCAGAGGGATAATGTGAGCATGAAGAATCTCACTCCCTTTGTTTTGGCATTCGTGTTTCCCGTTGCTGCGTCGGCCTTTGAGGCCCTTCCCAAGAAACCACCGGTTCCGTCTTTGAATCCAGTGACCCCTGCCAAGGTGGAGCTGGGTAAACAGCTTTATTTTGATCCCCGTCTTTCAAAGGATGGAACGGTGTCGTGTAACTCTTGTCACAACGTGATGG
Source organism: Pseudomonadota bacterium (assembly GCA_027491115.1). GTDB lineage: Bacteria > Bdellovibrionota > UBA1018 > UBA1018 > CAIMNF01 > CAIMNF01. The sequence goes on along the minus strand of JAIXWV010000034.1, from coordinate 213,011 downwards.
CGGGTGGAGACGACAATCGTCCGAACTCGGTCGGGATCAAAGGCCAACATGGCGGTCGTTCGGCTCCCACGGTTTGGAACTCGGCCTTCTTGTCGGTCCAGTTCTGGGACGGGCGCGCGAAGAGTCTTGAGGAGCAAGCCAAAGGTCCACTGACCAATCCCATCGAGATGGGCATGGACAGCCATGATGCTGTGATCGCACGGATCAAGTCGATTCCCGGATATGTGGAAGGCTTCAAAAAGGCATTCCCCGGGAGCAAAGAGATCAACATCGACCAGGTGGCGATGGCCATTGCCACTTACGAGCGGACCCTGATCACCCCCGATTCTCCTTTCGATCTGTACATGAAGGGGAACAAGAAAGCACTTTCAGCATCTGCTGTCCGGGGCATGGGGCTCGTGCAGTCTGTGGGTTGCACTTCCTGCCACTCGGGCCCGAACTTTGCCGGTCCGCTCCTGCCTGAAGGGACCGGATTTTATCAGAAGTTTCCGACTTTCCCGGGATCCTCCTATGATTCCAAGTACGAGCTCACCGCGGACGAGGGGCGTTCGGGCGTGACCAAAAATCCGGCCGACAAACACTTTTTCCGGGTTCCCACCTGGAGAAATATCGCTCTGACCGCGCCCTACATGCACAACGGCAAGGTTCCGAACCTTCCCGAGGCGGTTCGGGTGATGGCGAAGACCCAGCTGAACAAGGAGCTCAAGGAAGACGAAGTGTCCGACATCGTTGCTTTCTTGAATTCACTCTCCGGGAAGTTTCCTGAACAGAAGATGCCGCGATTGCCAGGCAGCGACGGGGTCACTCTGGTTTCGGAGTGACCGGCTGAAGGACCGAGATCAAGGCAGGCAAGGCGACCACAGCTGCAAATACGCAGGTGAGCTCTCCTAGAACTGCGAGCTTACCGAAGCTCACAAAAGCCTGGTTACTGGCGATCAGGAGTGATCCGTAACCGGTGACGGTTGTGAAGCTGGCCAACATGACGGCTCCTCCCGTGTGTTTCAACACCGGGAGGATGCCTTTGCTTTTTTCCAGCCGGTAGCGCTGGAAGATGTTCACTCCGTAGTCGACGCCGATTCCGAAGGTGATCGGGAGTGCGATGAAGTTCAGGAAATTGATTTTCTCACGGAAGATTAATATGTACCCGAACATGAGGAGCACCCCGAGCAGCAGTGAAAACGAGCACTGGACCACGGTGGGGATGTCGCGAAACAAGATGATGATCAAAAGGAACACCGCGAGGAATGCGAAAAGTGTGGCTGCCGGCCCGTCCTTGACGATCGACTCGAACAAATCGGAGGTGACCGGTAGGGTTCCTGCCACTGCCGTGCCAGGTGCGACTTTGTCGGCAGCATCCCGGACGGATTTCACAAAATGAATCAGGTTCTCGCTCTTGGCGAGTTCGGGGCTGAGGGACGGTTCGATCATGACGATCTTCCCGATGGTTCCGTCTCGCTCGAGGAATTTGTTTCGAACCAGAGGGGGTAGATCAGAAAGTCCGAATGTCTGAAAGGATTGGGGTGAGAGCAGTTCTCGGGCCATTCTCTTTTCTTGGGTGGAGAGCTTTTCGAGTAACTGTCGGGGGAGGAGCTGGTCGATTTCCCTCAAAATGCGGATTTTCTCGGATTGATCCTCGGCGATGAAGTCATCCAGCGTGCTGACATTCACGATGAAACTCTTGTCTCCCTCGGCGGCCTTGGTGTTCCTGACCTCCTCCGCGATTTTTTTCACATCGCCCTTCTCTTTCGGGAGGATGACCACGGGAAGCAGGTACCGCTGGAAAATGTCATCCACTACCGCGCTCCAGTAGATCGATCCGTCGATCGCGCTGTGCTTGTTCCGGAGCTTCTTCATGTCGGTCTCGATCATGTCAGGACCGATCCGGATGAGGCTCAGGAGGGAGACCAGAGTCAGTGCAGCGGTCACGCCCAAGATGGGCTTCGGGAACCGACGGATTCCACGGGTGATCCAGCCTGAAATCACCGGATCGGACTTTTTCACGGGCTTACGGAAAAAACCGGCACGATACAGAAGAATCATGAAGGAGGGCATGAAGGTGTAGGATGCCAACCAGCACAAGGCCATACCCGTGAAGCCGATGACCCCGAACTGTCTGAAGCCCCGGAAGCTGGTCAGCATCAGTGAACCGTAGGCCAGACCGGCCGCCAGAGCCGCAACTCCGGTCGCGGACAGGGTCTTCTGAACCGCGATGTACAGACACCGGGGCGTGTCTTTCCGTTTCCGGCGCTCTTCCATGAAACGTGCGAGAAGGATGATCCCGAAGTTGATCCCGTTACCGATCACAATACTCGCCATGAAAGCCGAGTTCGCATTCAAGTATCCGACCTGGAAAAATCCGACTCCGAAGGTCCAGAAAGTCCCGAGGAAAAGGGAGATCAATAGGGCGAGAGTGCCCATCAGACTCTTGAAATAGAACAGCATCGCCGCCGAGACCAGAATGCACACCAGGACGGTCGACAACAGGAGGTCTTCAATCAAGGCTTCGTGCTCGTCGATCAGGTCTTGAACTCCTCCCCCGAAGTGGATCTCGACATCTGACGCATAATTCTTTGGTCCCAGTTTTTCGATCACGGCGTCGGTGGCCTCTCTCAGCTTTTTGGAGGCACTGATTCCCGAGGCGTTGGCAGGCAGATTCGCCAGCAAGACACGTTTCTGCTGGTCGGGGGAGGCGTAGTACCCGTCGGGGAAGCGGGAATAGGAGGAGGTCTTGGACTCGTACTTGCGCTTCAGGGCGGCAAAGTCGAGTTCCGGTTCCCGGATGTACCGGTTTTCGACGATCGTGAGCGGGTTGTAGAGGTTCAGTTCATAGTCGATCTTTTCCCGGATATAGTTCCGGATGGAAAGGAGGTCGGAACGGTCGATGAAGAGCGACCTTCTGCCTTCGAAGAAAGCGAGTTCCTTGTCGATCCGATACTCCACCCCTGCGACCGTTTCGGCAGGAAGGGCGGAGAGCTCCCTTGCAAGGTCGTCCATGAATCTCTTGGAAGCCCGGACGTCTTTGGAGAGCACCAAGACCGCCAGGTTGTTGGTGGTCAGCAAGCGGGTCCTGACCTCGTTCAGATCGAGGACGCTCCGCGCCTTGGCGGGGAGCAACTCTTCGAGGTCGGTCTTCAGATTCGAGAAGAGGTGAACGGAGAAATATCCTCCGATCACTCCCAGTACGCTGCATAGAGTGACCACCAACCAGGCTTTTTTGAGAAGAAAACGGATCAGACGGTTCATGGTCGTAGGGTTTTCAGGGTTCCGAGCAGGCCATCGGCCACTTCGTCCGGATCCCGTTGATCCGCATCGATTTGCTCATAGAGAAACACACCTGTGGTGGTGGGGCTCAGGGCTTTGAGCAGGATGTTCCCACAAAAGTGCCGGATGTGCGAGGTGCCTTTGGTCTTTTGATAGGAGATCAGGATCTCCTTCGGCGCTTCCGGGGTTCCTTCGATCAGGGTATGAGCCCATTCTTCCTCCCACTCGAGTGTGATGAAGAACACCGGCTTGACCCGAATGGCGACACGGGTCCGGGTGAGCGCTCCGTTGGGGGTGAGGGATTCGGTCGTGATGGTGGTGGTCTTGGGATTCCTCGTCGTCATCTGATCGAGAAGCTTGGTGTTCACCTTTTCGATCGGAAGCTTCACCATCCCGGCCACCCTGGCCCAGTCGAGACCGGTCTTGGCATCGGTTCCGAGTTCTCGGGATTCCCGGCCGATCTCCGGATAAGAGTAGGGGGAGGGGGACAGAATCCGCGTGCTTTTTTTTGAGAAATCAAAACAAGGGGGTCGGTCGGTCAGCTGACCGGGTTCGGTCGCATGACCCGTACCCGTTAGGGCAAAAAGCCAGATCGGTATGAGGGCGATTCGGAGCATCACCATGGAGGGATGGGTTACCACTTCCGGGGGATGAAATCATGTTTTTCTGTTTGAACCGGCCTTGGCCGCATGCGTCAAGCGAGCTTCCAGCTGGATCCAGAGGATTCTGGAGTACCGGAACAGGAAAGGCTGCATCAAGAGTGTTTGAGCGATGCACAGGCCGATCGCCCATGCCGCCTCGAGATCGAACCGGAAGATCGAGAGGAGGAGCACCGGAAGCGCGAGAAACACACCCAAAAAATAAGAGGCGATCATGGCTCCCACAAAGTAACCGGATTCTTTCTCGAACACTTCTCCGCAAGCCGGGCAGCCAGGGTTCATTTGCAATAAGTTGCGGAAGATCAGACCCTTCCGGCAGGCTGGACAGAGGTTCGACCAAAGTGCAGGCATCAACCGAAAACCTTCTTCCAGGAGTCGAGGAATCTCCCAAGCATGAGGTCGGGATCACCGGTGAATCCGATACTGAGACGGAGCAAGCCCGGGGTGAGATCCATCTCTTTTTGTTCATCCGCCGGAATCTCACTCGATGTACTGACTGAGGGACAGCTCATCAGGGTCCTTGAGAATCCGAGAGATACCGCATAAAGACCAAACTTCACTTTTTGCAGCTCGTTGGCAAGTTCCATTGCCTTGAGAGCGGTTCCGCAATCGACGGTGAGCATTCCACCGTGACCGAATCCCGGATTCAACATGGCGGTCATCAGTGCGTACTCGGGATGTGAAGTCAGACCCGGATAAATGACGGGAATCCCGTTGCTTTCCATGCCTCGGGCGAGGTGGAGTGCCATTTCCGAGTGGGCTTTCACTCGAATGGGCAGGTGGTCGAGGCGGACATAGAGCTCATGAGCGATCCGGGCATCCATGATCGGACCGGTCAGCATCACGACACCGGTGTTGACGTCGATCAGGCTCTGAATGAATTCACGGGTCGAACAAATCACCCCGGCGATCATGTCAGCCGATCCGGATACGTACTTGGTACAGGAATGAATGATCACATCCGCACCATGATCCCCCGGATGGACCAAAAGCGGCGCGAAGGTGTTGTCGACCACGAGCTTGAGTCCGTGATGTTTGGCAATAGCTGAATAAGCTTTCAAATCCGAAATCCGGAGCAGGGGATTGGACAGGGTCTCTGTGAAAAGTACGCGGGTCTCAGGACGAATCGCACCTTCAATCGCTTTCAGATCGTTGCCATCCACAAAGCTGACATTGATCCCTCGACGGGGGAGGATATTCTTGAAGAGGGCGTATGTGCCGCCATAGACTGTCCTGGAGGTGACGATGTGCCCACCGGTCGGAACCAGTTGTTCGAGCGTGGCAGCGATTGCGGCCATCCCGCTCGCAACCCCGAGTGCGGCTTCTGTTCCCTCAAGGGCCGCGAATTTCCGGCTGAACGCGTTCACGGTGGGATTCGAGTGCCGGCTGTAAAGGTAGCATCCTTGGAGTTCGCCTGCAAAAGTGCGTTCCATGTCGGCCGGATTCATGAAGGTCGATGTGGCGGCCACATCGATGACAGGGACAACGCCCCCTTCTTCTCCGAAATCCTGCGCATCCCTGAGATCTTGAATCCTGTTCTTCATGGCTTCAGTCTAACCACCCGTGCTTCGAATTCGCACCGTGATTTCTCTTTCAAACAGAATCCCGATTGGATTCCGAGCATCTGGATCTCGGAGCGCGGCGACATGACGGTCGTGCCGAAATCCCGTACCAATGCTGCGATCCAGACATTCTCCTCCGGTTTGAATGAATAGGGATCGGGAGAGGATCCTTTGGAGACGAGTCGGATCCGGCAGACTGGAGAAGGGGAGAGGGCTCCTTTTTCACAAATCAGATCTTCGAACTCGAGTCTGTCATGGTGGGCCGGATTTGGAAGCATGGCGAACAGTTTCCTGGCGTCCGCACCCTCGAGGTCGTTCCGAGCTGAATGGTCCGGCCTTCCGGGATCGGGAGTCTCCACCCACTGACCCCTTGTCCATTTTAGGTAGCGAGCGAATTTTCCGTCGTCGCGCAAGATGAGCGTTTCTCGGTCCACACTGAATTCGGCCCGAGATGCAGAGAGGACTGCTTTTTCGAACTGACCGGTTCGGCAGTCCACGAGGAACCAACGGGTGTCGAAGAGGAGCTCGTTTTTGAGGATTCGGAAGTTTTTTGAATAATTGGCTCGACCAGACTCCGGGTTCAACTCGCGAAGATTGTCCTGGACCGCATCGGCCTTGAAATACGACCGGAAATCAGGAGCAAGGCAGGTCGCCCCGACAACACCAACAGTGGTCGAGGGAGTTTGGGTGGCTTGGACCGGTGAAACAGACGGAGTCGCCTCCATTCGCGACCAGCCCCCGTTCTTCCAAACTTGCCACTCAAGGCCTTCTTTGGTTTTCAGTTCCAAGAGCAAGCTATCGGACCTAAATCGGGCCTTTCCGTCGAGTGTCGGTTTCAGAAATTTCCCTGTGGAACAATCCGCGATGAGCCAGAGTTCCTCCATCATGAGAGACAGATTCAGGAGGAGGTATTTCCCGCCGAAATTGGGTCTTTGCAATTCAGGCTTTCGGCTCAGGATTCGCTCCTGATGATTCCTTGCCAGGGAGTTACTCATGAAATCGAGGGGCGCACAGGTTTCCAGAACGGACTCGGCCCTGTGGTCTTCAAACACGGGATCCGCTGCATTCGCGGACTCTACGGTCGAAAATCCGATGAAAAGCGCGATCAGGAATGGTGGCATTTCTCGAACATATCCCCCGGTGTCACTCCCCTCAATCAAAAAGCGGGGGAATGAGGGTTTCCCATTCCGTTCAATCTGGGGTAAGATCAAGGCCGATGATCGATACACCCTTGAATGAACCCTCTCCCTGGAAGACCATCGGACTCCGGGAAGAGCTCGTGGAGCTGATCCAAAAAGCTGGATTCAGCAAACCGACCCCGGTCCAAGAACAATCCATTCCGCATGCGCTCGATGGTCAGGATCTGGTGGTGTCGGCCCAGACCGGTACCGGAAAAACAGCGGCCTTTGCTTTTCCCGTGTTGGAACGGGTGATTGGCAGGGGCGGTACTTACGCACTCGTGCTCGCCCCGACGCGTGAAATCGCACTTCAGACACAAAAGGTTCTCGAAGAGTTCGGAAAACCCCTCGGGGTCAATTCGATCTCCCTGATCGGTGGTACCCCTCTCAAGAACGATGAGATCGCGCTTCGGACCTATCCCCAGATCATTGTGGCCACCCCCGGAAGGATTTGTGATCACCTCGAGCGCGGTAACATTTGGCTCGAATATCTTGAGGTCCTCGTGCTCGACGAAGCAGATCGCATGCTCGACATGGGTTTCTCCGAGCAGTTGAACCGGATCCTTCGCGAAACTCCCGAATCCCGTCAAACTTTGCTGTTTTCGGCGACTTTTCCGCCGCAAGTCGAAAAGCTCGCCCACAACATCACGTATGACCCGGTCCGGATCAAGGTGGGGCAACCCTCCCGCGCCGCGACGACCGTGGATCAGCATTTCATTTTCTGCGACGAAAGTGCCAAGATGCGCAGACTGGAACGCATTCTCGACGAAGAGCCGGGAACGATGTTTATCTTTGCGAGATCAAAGGACAACGCCTATCGTTTGTGGCGGAACCTCCGCAATCGCGGCTTCCAGGATGTCACTCAGCTGCACTCCGATCTTGATCAGGCCGTGCGCGAGCAGGCACTGCAAGATTTCAAGGACGGGCGCTACCGGGTTCTCATCGCCACGGATGTGGTCGGCCGTGGAATCCACGTCGATGCTGTCGCTCATGTCGTCAATTACGACTTTCCGAGGGATGCAGAGGATTACATTCACCGCATCGGACGAACCGGGCGGGCGGAGAGCCGCGGACGGGCGACCAGTCTGGTCACTCCCCGTGACGAGCCGGTCCTTCGTAAAGTCGAAGCTGCCATCGGCAGGAAGATTCCGAGGCCGGTACCCAAAGGCCAACGGGCACCCACCGGGCGTCAGTAACGGGAAATTTCTGAGAACTCACGGATTTCCGTGGCTTGAGCTTTGATCCGGTCGAACTCGTTTCGAAGCACCCAATCTACAGGGAAAAAGTAGTCCCGGCTTCCGATCCGAACGCGGACTCCGCGGTCTCGATGCACCTGCTTTTCTTCGGGATCGTAGTCCTGTGGCAAGTCAGGGCTTTTCATCGTGCCACTCGGAGCCACCGGATGAATCCTCAAGTCAGGGACATCAGAGAGCTCGTCCTGCAGAAAGCTGAGCAAGTATTCGATGTTCACATCCATCGAGACACGGGGTTGGCGGGGGATCATGTGCCCGAATCCGCCTTGAAGTGGTCCGTCGGAGTGATTTCACGGGTTTTGCCTCTGAAGTTTCCTCCATAGACCGTTTCCTCCAGCCAGCGGATTTCTTGATCCAGGTCCTCCTTCTGGATCTCTTTCCACCAAACCTTGCCTTGGGGGTCCCAGCGGTAGGACCGTCTTCTCAGATGATCTTTCGATTCAAAGGGAGAATAAGTGGCACTCACGTGCACGGTCGGACGACGCGCAGCCTCGAGGAGCTCGGCTAAGTAAGGTTTTTTTGTCGCTGGGTCAGCGAACGACAGTAGGTGCAAGAGAGCTTCTGCATCGTTCAACGCCCGATGCGCATCGGTGAAAAACCCGTGGAAAATCGAAAGAACGTCGAGTTTTTGTGAGGTGAAGCCTTTGGAGTGCCAGTCGAGTTGTTTGATCGAGCAACCCCAGATTTTTTCGCGTGAAACAGTACTTTTCTTGTCTACGAAAGGGCGATCGAAAGAGGCATTGTGGGCGATGACAATGACCGAACCTGCAAGAAGACGGTCAACCGTGCTCCAGTCGATCGACTGACCCTTCAGCATATCGTCCGTCAGACCGGTCAGCTTCTTGATTTCTTCATCCAAGGGTTCACCCGGATCTTCGAAGGCACTGTAGCGCTCAAGAGGTTCGAGGAGTTCACCCGTAATCCGGTTGAAACGGAAAGTCCGGATGCCGATCTCGATCACTTTCGAGGAATCATGATGCAGTCCGGTGGTTTCGACATCGAGAACGGCACCCACCCGTGAAATCCCCGGGTTAGCGGCTTCCCATTCCGGGGAATAATCACCCGCTTTTTGGTACAGGCTCTCCCGGAACCGATGGAGTGTGACGGTAGACCCGTCCGGTGACTTGCCGATCCATTGAAAACTCATGGAAGCTCTCCTATTCTTTAAGGGGAGCGTAAATGGATTCGGATTGGTTTGTCTACATCATCGAGGCTGAAAACGGACGACTGTACACTGGAATCACGAAGGATCCTGCCAGGCGCTTGGGACAACACCGAAGTGGCTCAGGAGCCAAGTTTTTCAGATCCTCTCCGCCTAAGTCATTCCTTTTGAAGGCCGGGAAGTTTGACCACTCCACCGCACTTCGACTGGAGTGGTGTATCAAGAAGTTGCCTCGGTCACGAAAGCTGGACCTCTGTCAGAAGGGGGCATTTCGTAAGTTTTACCGGGAGTGGTTGAGCCTGGAGCCATAAATGTTAAGGTATTCAAATGTTTGGGTGCTTGAGAGAAGCGCCTGGCGGGGTAAGGGTCAAGATTTTGGCAGTTTGACCGATAAGCAAGAGTGCTCATCCGTGCTTGGCTGATGCTGTTTTTTGTTGTGCCTGCTCTTTTCTCCGGGAACTCAATGGCTTCCGGAAGTTGTGGTTTGGATCCGGTGGGTGGTGATGTGGACCATGTGATCGAGACTCTCTCTGAGAGTCTTTCATTGGAAACCCGCTATCTGGCGCTCAAAGAGGATTACCTCAAGACCGGAATGTGTGATCCGGCTTTCAATTATTCCGGAGATCGCCGGTTGGCCTTGTTGGTTTCGGCTGTGAAGACGGATCTCGCCTCGGTCTGCTCGTGGGGAAGACAGGCCGACCCCCGGTTCTTTGATCAACTCAGGCTCGGGTTGGGAGTGAGCTCCTCCGAATCCGCAGAGGCCGAGAAGGAACTTTCTAACTGTTCCCGTGCGGCAACTGCAGGCAATACCGATGCCTTTTACCTCGCTTTTTCGCGGTTCAAAGTGAGCGCTTTGAAGATGATCCTTAAAAAATTCAGGAGTGTCCGGGAGGCCCTTCCGCCCTTCGGGGCGTCTTTCATCCACAAAAAAATGGAAAGTTTGAAGATGGTCCGACTGACTCCCGACGGACGCCCCGACTGTGACAACGAGTTCGTGTCGTTCGATGCCTTTAGCAAGGCGATACAAGGTTACGAAAAACTGAAGAAGGCCGGAAAGCTGCCCGCGAATTCGAGGTACTTGACCATTGTGGATTATACCAAACCCTCGAACAGCAGAAGACTCATGGTCCTTGATCTTTCCACTCATCGGGTAATGAATCAGACCTGGGTGGCGCACGGGGACGGGATTCCTGATTTGAACCAGGCTGAAAAAGAAAAGAGATCTCGCATGAGACCAACTCCGACCCCTTTCCCCTCCGAGAAAGGGGGCTCGGACCGATTCGGCTCCAATCCAAAAACGGGCAATGAACACAAGTCGAACTTGTCGTCTTTGGGCTTCATTCGGGCTGAGACCGAATACAACGGCACCTGGGGACGCAGCCTTAGACTTCACGGGCTCGAGGCAGGCGTGAATGATCAGATGCTATCGCGTGGCGTGGTCTTGCATGGTTGGGGAGTGGATCAGATGAGCTGGACCTCCAAAGATAATTTCATGAGTGGAGTGAAGGCGATTTCCTCTCTCGGGGCCCTGGACGGTAAGAGCATGAACGAGTTGAACTCGATGGATGGAAGGATGTCCTCGGTCGCTTTCTCTGAGGTCAACAATGCCACCAAAGGTTGCCTGGGAGTGAGTGAGGAACCGGTCCGAGTGAGGCAGTCGGACGGGACTTTCAAAGGAGAGAAGAATCAAAAGGATCTTCTGATCGAGCTCCTGGGTGGGAAGTCAAACGGGGTCCAGTCGGCTCCGTCCCTCATTTTCAATTACGGCAGTGTGAATCAGAAGTCGCCGTATTTCGAATGATCTGAAGCGCGCCCTCCGCAAGCCCCTGGAACACCGTGGCTCCGCGTTGGTGAGCTCTTTTCACCAGCTCGGAGTGCACCTCTTTTTTGTGGATGGCGTTGATGAGGATTCTCCCGCCGGGTGCCAGGAGGTCGATACATCGGTCCAGAAGGTGGGGAATGGCTGGCACGGGCTCGTAGTGGAAAACGCTAAACACACTCACAATGCAATGAAATGAACCCGGGTGAAAGGGAGGAGAATAGGCGTCGCCCCTCACAAACCCTTGGGCGCGCACGCAGGTCGGATCGAGCACCAGATCCAGCCCGAAAGACCGGACTCCGAGGTTCCGGAGATCCTTCACCAGCCCTCCGCCGCCGCATCCCAGGTCGAGAACCGCTCCCTGACCCATCACCTTGGCGAAATCCCGTGAGCTCCTGAAAAACTCCCCGAGCTCGGCATCCGGAGCGTCGAATATGGAGTTTGCCCTCCGGTTGGTCCGTTCGTAGTCGGTTTGTCCGCCGTTTCGGTGTACCCGGACTCCGGTCAGGTCGCCCCGGTAGTTCGTTCTGAGGTGGATGGAGAGGGAATCGGATTGATGTGGATCATGTTGGGAAAACATGAGTCCTTATCGGAATCCGCAAAGTGGATTTTTAGCTCAAAAAAAGAGCGAAACAGCCGTTCTTGCAGATTGCAGGGCACCGTCAATTCCATTGCCCCCGAAGGCGTCTCCGGCGAGAACCAGACCCGGATATCCTTCGATCGCATGGGCGGATTCGGGCCAGATTCGAGTAGGCCGGGAGTAGCGCCATTTTTTGAGCTGGGCGTCGCGGATGTTCAGATCGGGATATTGCTTCTTGATCTCTTGAAGTGCCAGGGTTTTGACTTTGACCTCATCGGTCTCGAAGTGTCTGGCCGAAAACTCCGGATCGAACACCACGGTCCATGCGGCGGTCCCGGAGACTTTTTTCTGTTCTTGGTCCGTCACCGAAAGGAGAGGAGGGTGCTTTGGGCGGATGAAGGGTGTGGTTACGGTTGGACTCGAATCGAGTCCCAGAAGAATCACCAGGGCCGGGTCATAGAGCAACTGCGAGAGTCCCGCGGGATAGGTGATTTGCGAGCCCTTCAGGAGCTCCAGGGCTTGTGGCACGGGCGCCGTCAGGAGGACTCTTGGAGTCTCCCAAGAATCACCGGTTTCAGAAAACACCTTCCAACCGGTGGGAGTTCGGGTCAGTCGTACCACTTTGGTGTTTTTGAGAACTTCCAGGTCTTGGGCGAGGTGTTTGGCGAGATCGGTCATGCCGGCCCGGGAAGTCCCGACCCGTACTCCTTCGGTGTCGGTCCATTCATCGATCCGGCCCGGGCGTTTCCAGAATTCATGCCAGGCCCCACTTTCCAGGACAGGAAAAGACTGGGCGCCATGATCGAAAATAGCAGGTGGCGAGCGGCGGGTCGCGAGCCGGCCGCCGACTCCGGCCGACTTCTCCAGAATCAGAATCTTCCTATCCGGAGCCTCTTCCGAAGCCATTCTTGCAGCGGCGAGTCCGGTCACTCCGGCTCCGATGACGATGAGATCCGCGCGTTCCATCACAGGTCCCGAATGGAGTGGAGGAAATGATCCCGGAGACGATCCACCAAGCGTTCTTCCATTTGTAACTGTCGGGTTTTCAGTCCTGTGAGTTCGAAGATCTTACGCGAGATCCGGTTCATCTCGGTCTCGCGGTGCTTGTCCGAAAGGTAAATCACCTCGCTGATCTTCTTCGAGGCCACGAGTTTGGCACATTCGTGGCAGGGAAAGTGGGTGACGTACAACCGGGATCCCGCCAGATTGCCGTTGGCATGCAAAATCGCATTGGCCTCCGCATGAACCACGTATCCGTACTTCTGATGCTCGACCCCGACGCTCCCGTCCTTGCCCCAGGGGAGCTTCGATTCGTCGATTCCAGCCACAAAACCATTGTAGCCCATGCTGATCTGATGATGATGTTCGTCCACAAACACCGCCCCCACTTTGGTGGAGGGATCCTTGGACCGGTAGGCCGCCAGAATGGCCTGGCACATGAAGTACTCATCCCAATTGATTGGTGATTGCACATCAATGAAGTTGACGGATGGATCCATTACCCAAAAAATACGCCTTTTTCATTTGTTGTCCAAGAGAATGATCTCAAAGTCACCGCTCCGACTGTTCAGAAACATGTGGAAAATCCTAGGCTCAGATGACCGCTGAAAATGCAGGGAAGGATAGTGAAGGATTCGATTGTCAGAAGTGGGAGTTTTATTAGGGTACTGGAATCATTGATTTTTTCCAGCGATAATTTTTGACTTGATGCGTCAGGAATTTTACCTTATACTCCGCGGGAGTTTGTTCAACCCCGTTCTGATTCGGAGTCTGAAAATGAAAAAGCCCCTGATCCTTGGTTTGTTGACCCTGTTCACTTTGTCTGCGTGCGGGAAGAGTCTTCATTTGACCGCCATGAAAGGCTATCAGGGGAACGGTGGTGCACCGAGAGTCAGCCCGTTGGTTTCTGAAGTGTTGATGAGTGCGCTTTCGGACGCGGATCTATCGGATGAATCGGTAGTGGCCTTGAAGAACCAGTTGGCGATCAAAACAGAAGCTCCTGCGGCAGCCGATGCAGATGCCAGTGGAGATCCCGCAGCTGACGCAGCTCTCGATGGGGCCGCGCTGGATGAAGCCGCGACCTTGATCAATCTGGGTGGAGCTCAGGCGACGTTTACCAAAGACGGTAAGGAAATCGGTTACAACAAGAGCGCGGCACTGGTGATGCAGGCCACACTGAAGCTTCCAGAGAGAAAGACAGTCAAAAAGGTGAAGTCACTCACCTTGAAGATTTCAAAGATCCGTCGCTTCGAGTCCACTGATGCGAACGTGTCGTCGATGTCGGGTCAAATCCTGTGCGTCGTGGAGGGCATGCTGTGTTCGGGTGAGAAGGTGGGACTTGCCGGTGGAGACTCGCTGCAGTTGAAGTCGGATCTTTTCGCAAAAGGGTCCGCATTGGAATTGGAGCAGGTCATCGAGGCGAACAGCAAGGTTTTCGCAACCAACTCTTTGACCATGATCGATCTGAAGGCCGCCTTGGGCCTCACTGACGAGAGCGCGGTCGAGTTTCTCTACGCGAACACCAAGTCATCGGCTGACGGTCAGAACCGTGCGATGCGCTTGATGCTCGGCAACCAGACCCAGATCGAAGCTGCTTCGATTGCCTACGAGCTCGAGTAAGAGCAGGTCGGAAAATTGCATGATTCGAAGGGTCCGGTCGGAAATCCGATCGGACCCTTTGCATTTCCGGACCGAGAATGAACTCCACGAACGAATCAGAGCTCCAAAACCTGGGTTTATCCTCCGATGAGGCGGCGCGAAGGCTCCTTGAGTCGGGCCCAAATGTCGTGGTGCCGAAATCTGCTCCGGTCCGTCTCGATGAGTTGAGGCGGGTCCTGTTCGATCCGATGGGCATCATGCTTTTGGTGCTTGCGGGGATCTACTTTTCGGTAGGAGCGGTGCGGGACGGAATAGCCATGCTAGTGGCTTGGATTCCCATCACTTTGGTCGGGGTCTTGCTCAGCGTTCGGGCCGACCGGGCCTTGCGTGCCCTTCGAGGGGAAGTGAAGTCCCAGGTCCGGGTCTTTCGTGACGGAAAGCTGAAGACGCTACACGCCACGGATCTGGTGCCGGGAGATGTCTTGGCAGTCGAGTCAGGCCAGACCCTTCCTGCTGATGGTCAGTTGCTGCGTTCGCGTCATCTTCAGGTCAACGAGGCCGCCCTGACTGGCGAATCCCTTCCGCTCGAGAAGCTCCAGAAAGACCTTGTTTATTGCGGGACGGAGGTGATCTCCGGAAGTGGTTATGTCCAAGTTCAGGTCACAGGAAGGCAGACGCGGTTCGGTAAGATCGCGTCACTGGTTTCCGAATCCAATGAAGGGCAAACACCGCTCCAAAGGGATTTGGGCCATTTAGTGAAGCGCCTCTTTTGGATTGCCATCCTCCTTGCTTGTGTTTTGGGGGTGGCGGAGTGGTTCCGGCATCGCGATGCGGCTTCGGCACTCATCTCAAGTCTGACCTTTGCGATGTCGGGTGTACCCGAGGAGTTCCCGATTGTCTTCACCTTGTATCTCAGTCTCGGCGCCCTCCGGCTCGCTCGGCACGGAGTGCTGGTCAAGTCCCTGCCGAGTGTTGAGGCACTCGGCAGAGTGGAAGTGGTGTGTACAGACAAAACGGGGACACTCACCGAAGGAAGATTCCGATTGGTGTCGATTCAAGCGTGGAAGGATGAATCGGATCCAATTTTGTTGTCGCGTTATGCGAGGTTAGCCTGTGATGAACACCCGATCGATCTGATGGATCTCGCCATTCATGAGGCGACCCCTGTTCCCGATCCGCCTGTGACGGTGGTTTCAGAGGAACCCTTCGATCCCGTTCGCAAGGTCGTGAGCCGGGTTTGGAGCCTTCCTGATGGAACGATGGTGCGGGCCATGAAGGGTGCGGTCGAGGGGGTGATCCGTTGTTGTGCTTTGAGTGAGCAGGAGCAAAAAGCAATCTTGATCGAACTCGATCGTTTGGCCGGTAGTGGAAAACGGGTACTCGGTCTGGCTGCAAAAACAGGTGACGATCAGGAGCCTTTGGAGTTTCTCGGCTTCCTCGTTTTCGAAGATCCGGTCCGGGAGTCCGCAAAGGAGGCACTCCGTCGCTGTCGGGATGCCGGAATTCGACTTAAGATCCTGACTGGTGACCACGCAGGGACCACCCTCTCGGTGATGCAAAGTCTTGGAATCACCACCGACCGGGCGCGGGTCCATACGGGAGATGCACTTCGGAAAATGGACCTCGTTGCCAGAAAAAAAGCATTTTTGGACGGTGAGGTGTTCGCAAGGATGGATCCCGAGCAGAAGTTCGAGTTGATCCGGATTTTGAAGGAAGCGGGCATCGTGGTCGCCATGACCGGTGACGGGATCAATGACGCTCCGGCCCTGAAGCTCGCTGACATCGGCATCAGCATGGGGGAACACGCAACCGACGTCGCACGTTCCTCGGCAAGGATGATCTTGATGAAAAACGATTTCGCCGGGCTGATCGAAGCGGTACTGGAGGGACGAAGGATCTTTGCAAACCTAGGAACGAGTTTCTCGTTCCTGATCGCGTTCCACATTCCCATTTTTCTTCTGTCCTTGATTCCAGTATTGCTCGATGCGGGGCGGATCTTTCTTCCGATTCACATTCTGTTACTCGAGGTTCTCGTTCACCCGGTTTCTTCATTGACCTTCGAAAACCGTCCCGTCCTGGAAATCGGTATTCCGACACGTGGGTTTTTCTCGAATACCGCATCCGCCGTGGTTCAGGGAGCAGTACTGAGCGGGATCTGTCTGGTGCTGTATTTTGTCTTCATGGGTTCTGGAGAGGGTGTGGCGAGAAGCATGGTGTTCCTCGGAATTATGGGCGGGAATCTGACCTTGATCCTCACCAGCACCTGGCCCGGTTGGAATACCAAGGCTTGGGTGACGTCATTGGCCATCATCGTGTTCGGGTTGGTGTTACTCGGGGTCGAACCCGTGTCGAGAGCGTGCCACTTCGAGTCTCTCAGCTGGCTGCGGATCCTGACGGGCTATGGTCTCGGGATATGGATTGCCATGAGCGCAGTAGGATTCAAAAAGTTCCGAAGAATTCAGAATCGACCGGGCTTTGTTGTCGGTAATACGAAGGGTACAAATCTCTGAGGTAGGTCTTGTCCTTGAGACGGGCCTTGCCTTGCCCTTGAGTGACATAGGTGCGGGCATCGTAGATCGAGAATTGAAAGCTCTTCAGGTGTTTGGATCGGGTGTTCGGATCCCCGAAGGTTCCTTCAGGCATGTACATTTGATCGAGGTATCGAGAAAGGCTCAGAACCGTCGGTTCATTCAAGAAGCTCAAATCATAAACCGCCACCTGTCCTCGTGTGGCAGGGTGAACCGTCTCCATGGCAACCAGGAACACATGGAAGTGCCAGTTGTTCCTTCCGGGTTGCCGAAAGGGCGCTTGTTTAGGCTCGGGCCGGATCATCGGCCCCCCCTCGCGGGCCATGAAACCTGAAATGAGGCCGAAGTAACCCATGAAGTCTTCGGCTCCGATGATGACGGCTTCAGAGAGATCAATACGTCGTTGATGGGCAGCTGACACAAAGCGGGCCGTGTTCTCTCCGCAACGGTTCTCGATCCAGTCCTGATGGAATCGTTCCTGGAATAGGCTGTTCAGGGCTCGAAGGTCGGCTGCTTCAGAGGACCCAACCAAACTGAACCAACTGAATAACATCAAAAGAGCGCTTTTCATGGGTCAGGTGTTACCATGGACTTTATTCCATGGAAAGTAAATAATTATTCAAATCAAGTGTTTGAATGGGGCGAGGTTTATTTGCAGCCGTTTCGCGCTTCGATCTGGATTGTCTGCTTGGACTTGCTTTCCAATGTCGGTCCGATCACGGCCAAGTGGCCTGATCCGAACACCACGGTGGGGCTTTTGTAGTGGGA
The DNA here is from genome assembly GCA_027491115.1 of Pseudomonadota bacterium. GTDB lineage: Bacteria > Bdellovibrionota > UBA1018 > UBA1018 > CAIMNF01 > CAIMNF01. The sequence continues at coordinate 195,643 of JAIXWV010000034.1, read as the reverse complement.
CTGGCTGACCTGAATGGCTTTCAGTATGGATTGGTTCCGGAAGGGCTCGATTTCATCTTTGAGGGTGTTCGTGCCCAAGACCGGCCGTTTCGGATCCTGGATCATGGATGCAGGTTCGATATCCCTTTGGATTTCTTTCGGATCAGATGGAAGTGAGCGTCCGTTCAGAAGAGTGTACTTGCCTTTGAAGAGGTTCGCATCGGGAACCGGCTCGTACTTCCGGATTTGGCAGGAAACCTTGATTGCTTCTGCCAAAGGGTCTGCAGGCCTATCCTTCTTGCGCAACATCCCTTGGTAGCGGGACAAGATGTCCATGAAGATCATTTCGGATCTTGCTTTTTGATAAGAGGCCTCGTCGGGAAAGTAGCGACGATCTTCAGGGTCCGGGAATTGATTGTCAGCTGGAATAATTGCCACTTTCGAAAAGAACGCCATTTTGATGGTGAGTGTGCTTTCAGATTGGATGGAGGCGTCCGGAGTGAAGGCGTCTTTGAGTACCCCTTCGCACCCCAAGGGCTGTCCCATTTCGCGCCCTTCTATCAGGACCGCATCGGTTCCGGCTGTCAGCACCTCTTCTTCCATTTGGCTCCGGGCAATGTCTAGTTCGGTGGGATCTTTGATGCCTGCCAGATGGCTCACTCCGAGAAAACGGGTTTGATCGAACCTGACCTCACGAACGAGTTCAGAACTCCCTGCCGGTGCCCGAAACCGACAGGTTTGCTCAGCGGTCGAAGAGGCGAGGACCCAGGGTTCGCTCGGGTCGGAGCGATAGCGTTCGGGAATCAGGCGGTTCTGTTCCTGGAAGAAAAACAGGCTCTCCTGGAATTTCTTCACGGAGAGACCCTTGGGACCGTGTTCTTCCAACAAAGAACGGGCGCCCTTCTTGGCCAGGATTTCGCGAAACTCAGATGCTGGGAGTTTCAAGTTCTCTGGATCACAGGAAAACCTGATCAAATCCTGGAGATCTTGAAACCCGTCCATACGTGGGCGAGGTTTGAAACACTCTTTTCTGATCACATTGATGAGTTGGAAGGTGTGGAGAACTCGGTCTGCGAGCAGGGCAGGGGACTGCGAGGGCGGCTGGGCCCTGGCAGGACTCGAAATTAGTAGTGCGAGGAACCAGAACTGAACCATGCTCCGGGATCAGGATATCACAAGGATGAATGGGTTGTGGGGGCCAGATTTCACGACTCGCATCCTGCTTGTCGCCCTACGGGCAAACCTTCGGTTTGTGCAAAAATGCCCTCCTGGCATTTTTGTGAACTTCCGACCTGCGGTCGTCAGTTCATGAGGCCTGAACCAATTAGAAAAGCCCCGAATCCTGACGGATCCGAGGCTTTCCAAATTGGTTGCGGGGGCCAGATTTGAACTGACGACCTTTGGGTTATGAGCCCAACGAGCTACCAGGCTGCTCCACCCCGCGTCAAAAACTTCAGGTGTTTCCTGTGCTTCGAAGCCTAATCCCGAGGGGAGGGGAAGTCAACGGGATTCATGGATGAGAGAACAAAACTCTCAGAATTCAGGCCACTTGGACCGAATGATCCGGGCGAGGTAAATCGCGCGAATTCAGCCTGATTTCAGCATGAATCCGAAAATATTCATTTACTTTATTAAATCACTCAGGTAATATTCGAACCTCGAAAAGGAACCCTTCATGAAAAAACTCCCCCTGATCCTCCTCGCCCTGTTTACCTTGAGCTTCATGAGTGCGTGTACCCGGCAGGCCCGCCCGCCGATGGTCTCGGAAGTGAAGACGGCCGATGCGGGCTACCGGGTGAGTGTGGCGCCTTCTTCTGACTCTCCAGCAAATGCCACTTCTGCGACAAAGCCTGAAGAGGGGAAAGCTCAGGCGATCAGCGCCGAAATCACATTGAAGAAGAGCGAAATCCTGGGGAAGGAATTCTTGTATGGAGCCGATCTCCAGTACTCATCTCTGTATGACGAGGACATGGATCTCTACAACCAGAGCATGGCGATCGGCCACATTCCGGTTTACTTCAAGATCAACGGGAAGGAGCTCCAGCTGATCGAAGATGCGAAGCGCTCTTACCCGAGCGATGTGAATCATCCCGATCGCCTGGTGAGCCGTTACAAGATCCTCGCTGAAACCGAAGAAGCTCTCACGGTATCGGATGCGGATTCTTCCGAGTTTTTGACCGGCGCTGTGGTCGGGAGCCAGAAGTCGCCGAAGGACCGCTGGACCCGTTCGCTCGAGTTTGTGAAGGAAGGGAACCTCGTTCTCCAGGAAACCAGTTTGCTTCTGGCTGACGGTTCAGTGGTGGAGATGATGGAGTCAGTCATGCCCAAGGAGGCGCTTGCTCCTTCGTCTTCTTTCGAGGCGATCCGCATGGACCCGACCGATCCGACCGGCGGACTCGAAGGCAAATTGTCCCGCTACCGTCTCCTATCCGGTGAGACCATCCGCAAGGGCGAGGAGAAATTCGCATTCGCACAGCATTTTGACATTGGCGATGGCAAGACCATCGATTGGTATGTGACCTCGAACATCAAGGACGAGCATCTTCCGGTGGTGAGGGACGCTCTTCTCGGTTGGAACCGTTATTTCAAGAATTTCGCCGGCATTGAGCGCGAAGTGGTGCGCTTCATGGGCCGGCTGCCGGAAGGCGTGAAGCTCGGCGATCCCCGCTACAATGTGATCAATTGGGACAGCCGTCTCGTGGCCGGTGCGGCCTACGAGTCCCAGGCGTCCGACCCTTTCACCGGAAAGCAAAGTCACAGCTTGATTTACATGCCGGTGGCCTGGTTCCAAATTGGAGCCGATTATTGGGCGAATGGTAAGTACTCCGACAAAGCAGATGAATCCGGAGCCCAAGGAAAAAGTCATGATCACGGTCGCGCTTTCCGGAACCGTTGCATGCGCGACCTGAAGGCCGTCAACGAGGCCCTCCGCTCGGGTCGGATGACCCAGGAAGCTGCAGAGAAGTTCGCCATCCAGCTCATGAAGGGGACACTCTTCCACGAGGTCGGGCATGCGCTCGGACTCGCCCACAACTTCAAGGGCTCGCTCACGTTTGATCGGAGCAAGCCGGACAGTTTGTTTTCGAGCTCGATCATGGATTACAACGATTATGAGATCGAGCGTCAGGTGTTCAACGAAGACAGTGCAGAAGGCCCTGTACTCGAGTACGACCGCCAGGCCTTGAGTGCGCTCTACAACGGCATGAAAGACGTGAAGAGCTCGGACCCGGTGATGTCGGTCTGTAACGACGCCGAAGCCGACACCGAAGAGGCAGGAGCAGTCGATCCGACCTGCATGCGCTACGACATCGAGAAAGATCCGACCCTTTCGGTCGAAACGGCGATCAAGCGCCTGAGCGAGGAGAGTCTTTCCGGGGATGTTTCGCTCACTGAAGCCCTCCAGAACATGCAAAAAGCGGTGTTGACCTCTGAAGCGATCGCCGCAGTGAAGACGGAGGACGATCTGAACGGATTGATGACCCGCCTCGTGTCGGATCTGACTGGCGTCCTGCGCTTCTATCATCTGTCCGGTAAAGCGTCACTGGCTTCGACTGTGCGGAGCAACTTGAAGTCTCTCAGGCCTTTCTTCGCTGACGTGATCGGTGATCTTTCGGAAGCAGGAATGAGAACCCGTGCTTTGAACGGACTCAAGCATGCACTCGAACTGAAGACCCTCTCCTCCGCCGTCCAGAAACAGATCCTGGTTCTGGCCGAAACTGCGGCTGAGTCCTTGAAGGCGAGTCCTTTCATGCAGGCCCAAGGGAGTTCTGCAGACGCCATCGCCCTGAACATCAAGCTCGGAGTCTTCTCCTTCGGCAAACGGTTCGAGCGTGACGGCAGGGGCGGGTTGCCCCGTCTGCGTGCCTCGATCCTGTCGAGACTCAGTCACATCGAGGGTTTGCCCTTCTTCTTCGGTCAGCTGGACGGGACCAGCCTGGATGTCGAGTCCGAAATCACCGGGATCTTGGCCCGGACCGCCGGAGATCTGAGCGCCACCTTGAACGAGCGCTTGTATGCGGCTCGCTCCCTCAAAAGCTTCAGTGGGCGTCCGGGAGTGGATGCGATGATCTCGATCTTGAAGTCACAGGTCGAGTCCGAGCTCCGGTCGGCAAAAAATCATGAAGAGCGTGAGGCATTTCTTTTGATGAAGCGCCTCTTGGGCTAAAGCTGACTGATCGCATCAAGTGCATGCAAGCATGATGTTTTATTGAAAGTTGTCGGACCGGCGAGCGGGAAAACCCTTGCCGGTCCCGGCATTTTGTGGGATTGTGTCAAAGTACCCGGTTTCAGTTCCAGTCCGAGTTCGCGTTCCGCTTCTCCGATCAGATTGAGTCCTGGTTCGAGTGCCCCCGGTTCATGGACTCGCAATAGGGCGATCATGGGATCAGGGCCAATTTAACAAGGAGTAGCCCAAACATGGGAAAACGTATTTTCGTAGGGAATCTTCCCTTTTCTGCAACCGATCAAGTCCTGATGGACACTTTCGCCCAATACGGAACGGTTGAGTCGGCGAAAGTGATCACTGACCGCGCCACCGGCCGGTCCAAGGGTTTCGGATTCGTGGAAATGGCCACGGACGCAGAAGCACTCGCAGCCATCGAGAAGCTCAATGGCGCCGAGTATGAAGGTCGTACGATCACCGTGAACGAAGCTCGCGAAATGCAGCCTCGCGAAGGCGGTGGCGGCGGTCGTGGCGGACGTCCGGGCGGTGGCGGCGGTGGATACCGTGGCGATCGTTCTGGTGGCGGTGGCGGCGGTGGATACCGCGGCGGCGGAGGCGGATACCGCTAAGCCCGAAGCTTTTTAGATTCAATGAAAGTTCGCAGAGCCCCGGGGGAACACCCCGGGGCTTTTTTGATCACTTTCTCTTGGGTGAGATTTTTTTAGGCGTGATCTTGTTGGAGGAGGCCTTGATCGGGGAGATCTTCTTCGGAGTGATTTTCGAAGGACGTCCCTTGCGCTTCCTGTCCGCATCCGATTTCAGCGCCGCCTCAGACACGGCCTTCACCTTGGCCTCTTTGGAACCCACCAGTTTCTCGATCTTTTTCTTGGCGAGCTCCGGCTGAGAAAGCAGTGCTTTGACCGAGGAGGGCTCGAGGCGTTTGTAGGCTCCGGGTTGGAGCGATTCAGCCGAAATGTGACCGATCGCCACACGTGCCACTTTCTCGGGGAAGAAACCTTTCAGCTCGAAATACTTCCGAACATCGATCGCGCCCATTCCTTCGAAGGAGATCTCAATCAGGGCGTTCCTGGTATATGCCTCGACCACCCGGACATGGTAGGGTTGCATGACGCGACCTTCGATCCGGGCCCCTCGGGCCAAGCGAGCGAGATCCTCCTGGGAGGGGGTCCGATCGACCTTGACCTGGTAGCGTCTGACGATGTTTTTTGATTTGAGGATCTGTTGAGTGAGTTCTCCGTCATTAGTCAGGAGAATGGCGCCTTCGCCCGCATAATCCATCCGGCCGACGGTGAACACCCGCTCTTTGATCCTCGGGATCAGGTCTTTCAAAGTGGTGCGCCCTTCTTCGTCCTCGGCGACCATGGCAATCACATGCTTCGGTTTGTAGATGAGGTAGTAGACCCTTTGGGATGGAGCACTGAGGAGCTTCCCTTTGACCTTGATCGAGTCCTGACCGAGTTCGGCCTTGTCTCCGAGGGCCGCCACTTTGCCGTTCACAGTGACGAGACCGTCACGGATCCATTCTTCGGCTGTCCGGCGCGAGGCGATCCCCGCTTGAGCGATGAGTTTTTGAAGGCGTTCGGCGCCTTTGGATGAAGAGGACATGAGACCTTTCCGCCCTGCCTTCCCGGCAGTGCTAGTGTTTTGACGGTCTTAGCCCGTTAAGTCAAAAAAATCAAGTCAACTCAAACATTTACACGCTTGACCCCTGCAGGCCATAATTGGAAAGGCATGGACCAAGCTCAAAATTCTGAACAAAACATTGATGTTCTGCTGGTTTTCACGGAGATGTCTCTCCTGGATTCGGTTCACAAAGAGGTCGAAGATCATTTCAAACGTCCGATAGCGGCAGCAAGATTCCAGAACTTGTTGGATGCTGTCGATCACCTCGAAAAAACCAGTAAAAAGTACGGTTTGATCGTGTTTGAACATCGATCCAGTTCCCTGACCATCCTGAGGGCGTTTCTTGAGTTGGGCGGGAATGCAGCATATGTTTTGTGTGGTCTGGATCCTAAAATCGTCCAGGGGCTGGACGGTACCGAAACCACGATTGAATTCATTCACGCCGATGCTGTTTTGGGTGAGCTTCCAAAAACGATCAACCGCCTGGAAGTGACCGGTCGCATACCAATGATGCATCGGGAGGAGTCGGAATACATTCTGGTCCGACCGGATTATCTGCCCTCGATGGGACCGCTTGAAGCCACGGTTTACGCGCAATTAATCGACGGACACTATGTTCCCGTGTTCAACAAAGGCGATCTGGTCGAGAAGCAGGAGATCGAGAAATTCCTGGAGTCGAAAAAGCTCACCCACTTCTACTTCAGACGTGAAGATTGCGCAGCCATTCTCGGGAACCGCCAGAAAGATCTGGACCGTGCCCTTTCAAAAGATCCCGTTGATGAAAAGGCCGCCAACAGGGCGATCGAGCAGGGCCACAGCATGGTCCGGGATGTGGTCGCCACGATGGGATTCACCCCTGAAGCCCAGAAGGTCGCAGTGAGCAGTGTGAGCGCCACCATCAAGTTGATGGGTGCGAAGCCCAAGTTGAGCACCATTCTCGTCGACCTAAAGAATAAAGAGGGGAACTACCTCACCGCGCACAGCTTGATGCTCGGTAAAGTCGCTTGTGCTTTGGCGTTCAAGATCGGCTGGACCTCGAATACCACCTATTTCAAACTCACCCTCGCCGCATTCTTGCACGATCTTCCGTTGAGCAACGACAAACTGGCTACCGTGTTTTCACTCGACAAAGCCTCCGAGTCAGGGAACTTCACAACCGATGAGTTGAAAGAAATCCGGATGCATTCGAACAAAGCGGCCGACCATGCCCGGAGCATGAGCGAGGTACCCTCGGATGTGGAACAGATCGTGGCCCAACACCACGAGCGTCCCGACGGAACAGGATTTCCGCGTGGATTGAATTCGAAATTCATCACGCCGCTCTCGGCTCTGTTCATCATCGCCCAGGACATGATCGAGTACAGCCAGACCTTCAAGAACAAGGAGGTCGATCTGACATCCTTTTTCGATGCCCGTGAAGCTTATTTCAACTCAGGCGTGTTCAAAAAGATCTTCCATGCCCTGAAGCATGACCTGAAAATCCTTTAGTCGTTCGTCAGTTCTTCGGTCGGTGCTTCTTCTTTTGAAGCATGCAACCCTGCGATCTGGGCCAACTCGTCAGCGCTCAGAGTCTCAGGATCTTCTTGAACCGGTTCGCCCCCGGCAAGGGTCACGTTCATCTTGAATTCCGCCATGAGGATCGCTTCGGCTTCTTCCCCGACGATCCCTTGGTCGGCCAATTCTTTTTGGCGAGTCAGGTAAGGCGTCGAGATGTCGATCGACTTCACGCGATCACGGATCTCTTGAAGGATGCGCTCGTCTTCACGGGCGTCATAGTCGAGATGATTCGACTCGGTCTTCATTTGGTTCACCATTTTCCGCATCTGGAGGACGCGTGGATCTTCGGCTCCTTCTTCGGCAGCAGCCATCTGGGGAACCATCGCTTCGATCTCACGAAGTGGTGGAAGTCCCTTCAGGTCCATCAATCCGAAGACTTCGAGGAAGGTGTCGGTGGTGGAGTAAATCATGGGTCTTCCCGCAGCTTCAGAGCGGCCCGATACTTCAACGAGCTTTCGATCGAGAAGCGTGCGGATGAAGTGGGAACTGTCCACACCCCGGACCTGATCGATGTCATCTTTGGTGCAGGGCTGCTTGTAGGCGACGATGGTGAGAGTCTCCATGGCTCCACGGGAGAGTCGCTGGACCTGCACTTTTGCCAACTTGCGAAGCAAAGGGGCCTTCGAGGTTTTTGTTCTGAACTGGTAACCGCCAGCAATTTCAGCAATCTCAAACCCGCGGGACGCGGTCTGATAGCTTTCCTTGAGAAGAGCGATCGCCTCTAGAAGGGGCTCGTCCGAAGCCTCTGGCATTTCGAGCATGTCCTTCATGCGCTTCAAGCTGACCGGGCGGTCCGAATAGAAGAGAAGGGTGTCGATGCAACTTTGCAAGTCATCGAGGTCGTAATTCCCGGATTCGTCTGGCTTGGGAAGTGCTGCCCGGAGTGCGGCGTCTTCTTCACTCATTTCTTCTTCAGACGGAGTCTCATCTCCGTCCTCGATTGACGAGGCATTTTCCTGAGCGATCTTGGTCTCGAGCAGACGGTCTTCTTCTATGAAGACCTGGTTCAGTGCCTTCAGTTCCTCGGCCGTCTCGAGGGAAAGGGCTTCCATGACTTCGAGAGTTTCCACTTCCTGTTTTTCAACAGCTGCGGCGATCCGTTCGAGGTTTTCATTGCTCTCTTGGGCGTCGAAACCGTCAAGAACATCTTTTTGGAGCTCAGGGTCTTCGTTCAGCTCCTCCAGGATCAGACGGGCTTCCTCGTCGAGGTCTCCGTCCATTCCGGCCTGGGCCTTCCGGAGTTCACCGATGTCGATCACGCTCGAACCGGGTACGAAGGCAAGTGCCTCATCGGAGGTTTCGTGGTGAAGGTTGTCGTTCTGGGAGTCGTTCTTCGAGTTGTGGTCGCTCATGCTGGTGTTTCTCCTGTGCGGACGTAATCAAAGCCGGAAGCCTGGTGCAGATCCATCTCGTCGATTTTTTCGAGTAATTCGACATAAATGGGATCAAAGGTTTTTTCTTGGTGGATCCTGAGTTTTTTCAAACGTGAAAGTTCGAGTGAAGCCAGGAATCCCACCACCCATTCCCCCTTCAGTTTCTTATCGGCAATGAGAGTCTCGAGAGCCGTAAGCTGTTTCGGGGTGAGTCGGTTGCCGAACTCCTTGAGTTTTTCTGAAAGGGAGACGGTTTCTTTCTTCATCACCACACGGGCACGGCGTTGCTCCCGGATCAGGAGATCCTGATAGGTGGTGGCGATGCTGCTCACATTCATTTCTTTCCAGATCTTCTCGACCGGTGGGCGCTTGTTCGGTCGGGTGAACACGTCGTGACCGAGCAAGGGGTTCTCAGCGACTCTACCCGCCATTTCGAGGTACCGCTGCCGCATCAGAAGTTGTTGGACCAGTTCCTCCTGGGTCAGTGGAATTTCGACTTCGGTGGCGTCTGCCTGACCGTCGTCTTCTTTAGGCATGAGGGCTTTGGACTTCCAGAGGATCAATGTCGCCGCCATGAGCAAGAATTCTGACGCGATGTCAAAATCCATCTCCTGCATGAGCTTCAGAGCTTGCAAGTATTGGTCGGTGATCTTCGAAATCGAGACTCCGGAAATATCGAGTTCCTGGCTCTGAATCAGATAGAGCATCAGGTCAAGTGGACCCTCGAATTGTTCCAGCCGGATGGTGAACGGGCGCGTTGAAGGTGCTGGGGCTGTCAGACTCATGACGCTATTCTCGAACGAATCCGAGCCGTTTGTAAACCTCGGAGAGTGTTTTTTCTGCACGAGCTCTCGCCGCAGCGCGTCCTTGTTTCAGGATACCCTCCAAGTAAGCACGATCCTTGAGGATTGCTTCGGTTCTCTCCCGGATTGGACGCAGGTGTTCAACGGCAATGTTCGCCGTGTCAACCTTCAGGTAGCCGTATTGCTTCCCCACATAGCGCTGAAGCACCGCGTTGTAGTCCTGATTCAGAAAAGAGGCTTGGATTTGGATCAGATTCCGGACTCCGGCGGACTGTTCTTCCGACCGGACTTCCGAGCCGGAGTCAGTGACGGCCCGTTTGAACTTCTTTTCGATTTCCTTATCCGAATCACTCAAAAACACGCAGGCTCCCGGGGCGGGATCGGATTTGGACATTTTCGATTCCGGATCCTGAAGGCTCATCACGCGGGCACCGGTCTTGGCAATCATCGGTTCAGGAACACGGAAAAGGGCAGAGTCTTCCCCCGACGAGGATTTGGGAAACCTGTGGTTCATCCGCTCTGCAAGATCGCGAGTCAGTTCGAGGTGTTGCTTCTGATCTTCACCCACTGGCACAAGATGCGTCCCGTACAATAAGATGTCGGCCGCCATCAATACAGGATAAGTGAAGAGCCCGGTCGGGATATGGGACCCATGTTTCTGGCTTTTGTCCTTGTATTGGGTCATGCGGGAGAGTTCCCCCATGCTCGAGTGACAGGTCAGGACCCACGCGAGCTCGGCATGTTCCGGAACCTGGGACTGGACGAACAGAATGGCCTTGGCGGGATCGATGCCGCAGGCGATGTAGGAGGCGATGGACCGGTAGGTATTCTCCCGAAGGGCTTCGGGATCTTGTTCCACAGTGATGGAGTGCAAGTCGACCGCGAAGAAGATGCAGTCGTACTCGTCGAGGTAGGGGATCCAGTTCCGGACCGCCCCGAGGTAGTTGCCGATGTGCATCGAGTTGGTGGGTTGGACGGCGGATAATACGGTCTTACGTGTGGCGTTCATGTCGGAGTTCTACCAAAGGTAGGATCGGAAGATCCAGTCGCTTTTCGGATAGAGGACGGCGTCAACTTCGGCTTCTTCCGAGTATTCATTGCCGGCGTCCTCCAGGCACGCCGAAGTGTCGAGGATCGTTCCCGGCTCAAGACGGGCATTCCGGTCGCAGAGCGAGAGGAGTTCCCGAACCGGTACTGAAATCACGATGACCCGCCCGGGACCGGGAGTGCCTTCATCCGGCGTGGCAAAGGATCGGGCCACGGTCGGATCGGATGAGAAGGAGATCAGGGGATCAATACCGGTGTCCCGACCGTCCGGTTCGCGGTAGTAGAGGTAGGACGCCTCAACGTGGAAGGAATAGGCGGTGAAAGCGGCCGGTTTCGGTGATTTCAGGTTGTCATAAGGACGGATGGCTTCCTCACCAGAGCGCCAGACCCACACCCATTTCCCACTGGGGTTCTTTTTGAGGAGTACCGGCTCCGACTGGGGCCCGTACTCGAAGTAACGGAGGACCCCGAGTGACTTCACGAACCTTTCCATGAGCGATTCGGCACCGAGTGTGCCTGTGTAGTGGCTTCCATTCAGGTGAGCCCGATAGAGTGCCGATGTGGAGGCGAGCTCGAAGGCCCGATCTTCGCCGCGGAAGAAGAGAGCCCGATCTTTCCGGCATTTCGAACCGGGATAGGCCTCACATTCGGTGATCCGGCATTGGGCCGAAGGGGAATCTCCACACTTTGCGCGGTGAAGATCCACCAGTCGATTCACGGAGTCACGGCCCGGCTCGGCCCGTTCACGCAGCAGGTGGACGCTCCGTTCTGCATCCGACCAGTGGAGGTCCGGATCCGTACCGGCCCGGGCACCGCCCGAGGCCAACACCATTGCGAGCAAGAATCCGGACAAAAAACGAGGCAGACTCAACATAGGAGCGGCATTCTACCTATTTTTTAAATACAAGTCATGTAAAAAATTCTAAATGGAATCCGTGGAATCAGATCCAATCGATCAGATCAGACCGAAGAGTCGCGCATTCCATTCGAGGGTCAGCATCCCCAAAAATTGGACGGGCACTCCGAGGAAGTTGATCGCTCCGGTGAGGATCAGGGCGAGGAGGATGAAGGTACTGTATTGGGCGACTTGCTCGTAGCGTTGCATGGCCGGATAAGAAAGCGTGCTTTCGATGATTTTGCTGCCGTCTAGGGGGGGAATCGGAAGGAGATTGAAAATCCCGAGGCCGAAGTTGATGTAAACACCGTTCTTGAGCATCTCAGTGAATTCGCGCTGGAACATGAAATCGGCAGGTGCGAACCGGAGTAGGACCATACAAAGGAATCCGCAAATGAATGCAGTGATGGCATTGGCCAAGGGGCCCGCCAAGGCCACCCAGAACAGTCCGGGTCTGAATTTTTTGAACCTGCGTGGATCGATCGGAACCGGTCGAGCCCATCCGAACAACAATGGAAGCCCCGTGATCATGCCGAGAATCGGAAACAGGAGGGTGCCGATGGGATCGATGTGGGGAACAGGACTCAGGGTGAGGCGGCCAGAATCCTTCGCCGTGGAATCCCCCCACAGGTTGGCTGCGAATCCGTGTCCGAACTCATGCACCACCACACCGAGCAGGAAAGGGACGAACTGGGAACCGAGCCGCAGCAAGCCTTCTTGGAGACTGTTCATGTGTTCTCTATACCGGAAAGGATCCAGGGTCGCATCATTTTTTACCCCGGGGGTGGTATTGGTCGATCACTTGACGAAGGGCTTCCGGAACGATGTGGGTGTAAATCTGAGTGGTTTGAAGATCCGCGTGTCCGAGGAGGCTCTGGAGAGAGCGGAGGTTCATCCCGGCCCGCAACAAATCGCTCGCAAAAGTATGACGAAGCATGTGGGGGTGGAGATTCACGGGCACGCCGCCCAGTGTCGCAAGCCGTTTGAGCGTTTTCCAGAACGCTTGACGAGTCAGTGGCAAGCCTGTCTGGCCGAGAAAGAGTCGATCACTTCGCGGCTCGAACAGAGGGCGACCCCGTTCAAGGTACTCGAGCACCAGCTCGCCTGCGACGGGTGCGAACGGGATCACCCGCTCTTTGTTTCGTTTTCCGAGCACCCGGATCAGTCCGGCTTCAGTGTCGATCCGGGTTCGCTCGAGTCCGATCAGTTCTGAGACCCGGACTCCTGTGGCGTACAGGAGGTACACCATGGCACGGTCCCGGATCCGAAGCGCATCACCGATCGCACCCTGATACGGGATCCCTCGATCGGCCGAGAGGAGGAGTGCCGCCACCGCACGTTCGTCGAGTGCCTTTGGAAGTTTCTTGGGAAGTGTCGGGCTTCCGATGAAGAGAGTGGGATCTTCGGACACGAGGTCTTCCCTCAGAAGGAATTTGTAGAATTGCTTCAATGCCGAGATCTTCCTTGCGATCGAAGAGGCCTTTTGGTTCCGGTCGTGGAGTGTTGCGAGCCAATGTTCGATATCGGCGTCTTTTCTCGAAATCAACGGGGTTGTGGCCGATCCGGCGAACTGGATCAGGTCCCGACCGTAAGAATCGAGGGTGTGAGAAGAGGCACCTTTGTCAATCCGAAGGTGGCGGATGAACATCTCGACCAGAGGATCCATATCCGGTCAAACCCCGAGCAGGTACTCGAAATCACTCTGGGACAGCGAGAGTGATCCACCTTCCGGCATTTCCTTGTCCACGTTCTCGACATCGGAGAACAAAGAATTGAACTGCGTGGACTTCCGGCTCTTCAAGATCTCAATTTTCTCCTCGACCGACTCACTCATGATGTAACGGTACACCTGGACAGGTTTGGTCTGACCGATCCTGTGGGTCCGGTCGGTGGCCTGGTTCTCGACCGCGGGGTTCCACCAAGGCTCGAGGTGGAACACATAGCTCGCTTTAGTGAGGTTGAGACCGACACCGCCGGTTTTCAAAGTCATGAGCATCACCGCTCCACTCGGGTGCTCCTGGAAGCTTCTGAGCTGGTTTTCACGCTCTTTCCTGCCCACCTTGCCGTGCATGGCGAAGAAGGGGATGCCTTCCTTTTTCATCGCTTCAGCAAGCAGGTTGAAGGTTCCGAGGAACTGGGTGAACACCAACGCGCTCTCGCCGGTTTCGATGATGCCCTTCAGGTTGTCGATCAGGAGATTCAGCTTCGGGGGAGTCTCTTTGTAGTCCACATTCGGGATCGAGCTCGGAGCGGAACAAACCTGACGGAGACGCAGGAGCGCGGTCAGCATGATGAGTTGGCTCTTCGCTTCGCCCCCTTCGGTGATGGCTTCCCGTACCTTGCTATTCCACGAAAGAGCGATATCCCGATAGATTGCGAGCTGTTTTTCAGTGAACGGGATTTTGACCGTGCTCTCCTGCTTCTGGGGGAGTTCCTTCAGAATCGAGGACTTGTTCCGGCGCAAAACGAGCGGACGTGTCTTCATTTTCAGGTACTGGATCCGCTCCGGTTCCGGAGCGTAAGACTGCATGTAGGTTTTCCGAAACTGATCGTAACCCCCGAGGCTGCCTGGAACGACCAGATCCATCAATGAGAAGAACTCACCCATGTGATTTTCGAGCGGGGTACCCGTGAGGGCGAGCTTGAATCTAGCAGGAAGTTTGCGCGAGACCGTGGTTCGCTTGGCGGTGATGGTCTTCAGGTTCTGGGCTTCGTCGTACACATGAACCGTCCAACGATAGCTCGAGAAAAAAGCCTCATGCTCAGCCAGTAAGCCGTAGGTGCAGATGATCATTCCCTGAGGATGAGTGTCGAGGAACTCCTTGGCCTTCTGGATTTCGCGGGACTGGAAAATATGGATCGGAAGATCGGGGGTGAAACGCGTGGCTTCACTAAACCAGTTGTAAGTGAGTGAAGTGGGGACCACGATCAAGCTGTGTCCGAGTCCGTTGGTTTCTCTCAATAGCTCGAGGAATACGAGTGTCTGGACCGTCTTGCCCAGACCCATGTCGTCCGCAAGGATTCCGCCGAGTCCAAGACGGTAAAGATCATGGATCCATTGGACTCCCCGGTTCTGGTAGGGCTTCAGGTCCCCTTTAAAGTGTTTCGGCAAGGGGAGCGGGGGACGATCCTCGTTCAGAGAATCGTAGAATTTGACGATTTCCTCCCAGATCGGTCCACCCTTCACCCGGACACCGGAGGCCCGGAGTGCGAGGAGCTCGAGCGTGGAATGCTTGGGAAGACGGTAGATGCGGTCCGTCTTTCGCTGCCCGCGTTTTCCACCGGCATTACCAGCGAGTTGATCCCAGAAAAGAGCGAGTTTTTCGAGCGAAGGAATCGAGGCCTTGTTTAGCCTGTAGATCTTGCCCTGGAAAGTGAGCATTCCGCTCTCCGACAGTTTCCGGGCTTGTTCTTCGTCGATTTCCACGCCTTTGAAAAAGAACTTGGGTTGGAGTTCGAACCAGTCGATCCGACCTTCCTGATCCTTTTTTTCGTCCAGAATGAACTCCGAGACGAAATCGCTTTCTTCAAGCTCTTCGATGGATTGTCCATCCAATGAGAGAATGACTCCCTCATTCTGCAGGGGGAGAAAGGCGCGGATCAGGGTTTCCGCCCCGGGTTGTTTCCGGTTGAATACAATCTTGAAGTGCTCCCCGTGCCGGCCCGATTCCGGCACCCAGCCGAGATCAGGCATCTGACCCGGGTCTTTGAATCCGGGGTTCTGGATGACCGGAGTTTTCAGGTCCAAGCTTTTGGTGCCGCTCTCTCGCTGACTACGCGCGATCCAAGCATAGATGAGCTTCAGGTAAAAGGGATAGGCTCCTGATACCAGTAAAGACTTACCGGGGAGGATCAGAGGGAGAGTTTTTTCCTGCCAGAGATCCTCAAGGGAGAGCGTGTAGTTCCGCAGGTATTCTATCGCGGCTTTGGAACAGAAAAGCTCGAGCGACATGCGTGCGGAGCTCGGGGTCTCCAACTTGGAATTGAACAGGTTCACGATCCGCTTCTTGAGGATCTCGAAGAAAGCATCGAACGGACGGTCTTTTTTCAGAAGGTAACGGACGGTTTCGAGTTGGACCAGCGCAGCCACTCCGGGCTGATTGAGCAGATCCCGATCGAACGAGCGCTTGGCCTGCTTTCGGGTATCCGAAAGGCCTTCAGCGAGCTCCGGTTTCCACGATTCGATTCCTTCACAGAGTATCTTCAATTGAGACAGGATCGGCCCGGGAAGTCCCTCGACGACTGTTCCTTCGAAGTCCAGCTCCACAGAGAATGTACCATTCGAAAACACCCGAATCTGGGGTTGGAAGGATTCGGCCCGTATCGATTTGAAGGGTGGATGGGCATGGATTTCTCCCATGCTCACTCCGAAGTCATCTTGGATCAGGTTGAAGACGTTCTCGAAGTCCCGATGTCCGGTCAGGACGGTTTCTGCAGGATATCGCTCGAGCCACCGGTGAAACGAATGAAAGAAAAGAGCTCTTTTTCCGTGATGAACTGCAAACGTCGGGAACCAAGTCCAATCCGGATGAAGATCGAGCCTCACCCTTGTTGAGAGTTTTTCGGGGTGTTCGTTATCGGCAACTTCAAAATGGAACCCCGATTTCAACGATGAGGGAGGAGCGAAATCAACGCTTTCGAGTGGTAGTACCCTTCCAGAGGTATCGAGCACCTCAGAATGGGAAAAGTAGAGGTTCAGCTTTCCCCTCTTGGCCAGTCGTGAGGCGGCCTCGGTAATCGAAAGCAGGATTGAGTCGAGGCGGTCTTCCTTGACCTTATCCGAAAGGACCGGGTCACCTATGGAATCGGACTGCCTCGGGAAGAATCGGTTCGAGGTGAGATCCTGGAATGTGGGGCTGATGCTGGATCCCACCGGGTGCAGCTCGCCGGGGACCAGGGTGCAAAACTTATGGTAGAGGATGTCCGAAACCGGGAGTCTGGTTCCATCTGAAAACAGGTAAACCAGGCTCTTCTTCTTGGCGAGCATCCAATCTTGGGCCTTCTGGAAGAGAGCGTAGGATCCTCCCTGTGCATCAAGGGGCGAGATCCACCTTGGATGGGGAAGATCGGAGTGGGAATAAAACTGGATCGCCGGTCGGGGCAAAAGACTTTCTCGGTAGGGGTGGCTCTCAGGCAGCGCAATCCATTCGTCTTGGGGGAGATCTTCACCCTTCAGGCGTTGTTCGGGCAGACACAAAACCAAGCCCGTGAAGGTGACGCCGAGATCGGGATGGGTCAGGTATTCACGATCTCGATGCAAAATAGTCTGGGGCTGGGGACTGGAGGTGCTCTTGAGCTTCTGGAATTCCTCTTCGTGTGTCTGAATGATCCGGAGGATTTCAGGATCCACTCGGTTGAGCTCGTAGTGCTTGCGTGCCAGAGTCATGGTGACCCAGGCGGCGATCGCCTGATGTTTGCAAAGCTTGGCGGATTGGGCCATGTAGCAATTGCACTCCGAGTACAGCGGCTGTGAAGATGTGGTCATGTCGACACGGGTGGAGCAATCCTCATCGAGCGCGAATTGGATCTGGAATCCTCTTGATCCGACCACGGCGACTTCCAGGCCACGAAAGCCACCCTCGCGGAGGTATTGGAGGCCTCGCTCCAGAGCGGACGGGTCCAGCTTCTTGGTCAACGCGTCGGGACCAAGGCGTTTCAGATCCTGGAGTGAGGGAAGTTGCATTGGTCATAATTGTGACTGATCGGATGGCGGGATTCAAGAGATAAATTGCGGCCTTGCATCCGTGGAGGATCAGGAAAACAATGAGAGAAAAGGAGACTGCAGATGAAGATTGAAAGAAGGAATTTCCTGAAAACTCTGGTAGTGGGTGGTGTGGCGCTGGCAGTTGCCCCCGTTCTCCGCATCCGTGACGCGATTGCCGACCTGGTGAAGTCCGACGATCCTCTGGTCGTTGCATTGGGTTATGTGGCCGTTGCCAAAAATTCCAAGGATCGCAAGGATAAGAAGGCCCTCTGTAAGAACTGTCAATTTTACTCCGACACGACCGGTAAAGAAAAGCAGGCCAAGTGTCAGTTGATCCCGAGCGGCGAGGTGGCTGCCGAGGGATGGTGCCGTTCATACTCCAAGCGTAAGGCTTGATGCAGAACGCGTGGACGGAGCAGATCCGGGAGTGGGGTGATACCCCCACTCCCGAGAATGCCCGCAATCTGATTCGCGCTTTTCGTCAGTGCGAGTCCGGCGAAGTCAGGCTTGAAGTCTTGGGCCTTCTTGGGCGGTGTTCGGATTCGCGTTCACACCGGTTTTTGGTCGACAGGGTTCGTTTCGGGAAGGATCTGGCCGAGCGGGAGTTAGCAATCCGTTCGATCGGAAGGCGGGGTGGGGCTCAGTCTCGAAGAATTTTATTCCGTCTTTGGGATGAGTTGCCTTCGTCCTTGGAAGCATCGGTGGTTACAGCGCTGGGGCTTGCCCGGGCGTATTCCTCCGTGACCCGCTTGTCCGTGCGGTTGCACTCTGCGGTCCAGGAACGCGATCGAACGGTTCTGAAAGCGATTGTCGTCGCACTGGGCGAGCTGAAGGGGGTTTCGGCCCTTGGCACATTGAAGTCCTTGTTGGATCTCGATTGGGTCCGCTCGGAACGTGAACTCTCATTGCCGGTCCTGTTCGCTTGGGGACGATTGGGACGGGATCCGGGAGCTTTGGAACCTTACAGCAATTTTTTTCGCGAAGATCCGTTTTCCTGGCAGGTCTTTGAAAGTGCATTGAACCAGGTTCAACTGCGGAGCCGGGTCCGGATTGAAGACTATCTACACCGTGTTTTCCATGCTCCGGATCCACACCCGAGTTTGCCGCTCGAGCTCCGCGCCTTCGATCCGGAGGAATTGGTGGCAGGATTGTCGGTGTTCGATCGGATCATTCATTGGCGCCGACACCTCTTTTGCTTGAGGGCCCTGGATGTCCATGCACAGAAAAGTCTATTTGAAGGTTGGGTGATTCCCGAGGCGGAACGGGATGATTTTTTGTGTGCACTCGCTGAATTGGATGAGGTGGCCGATCCTGTGATGATGCTCGGGGCCCTCGATCAGGCCATGCCCGGATGGTGCGATTCACCGGACAGACGATTGGCACGGATTGCAGCTGTTCCCCAATCAGTGGATTGGATCGATGAGGCCCGGCGCTTCGCAGGTGAAGATGAGAATCGAGTGATTCTGCTCTTGAATTATTGGAGCGATTGGAGCCCGGTACTCTCTGAAGAGGAGAGGTCCAAGGTGTACGAGAACTGGGTTTCTTTGGTCCGGACACCCAAGGCAAGAGCTCGTCTATGCCGGTCTGTTGCGGAGTCAGGACAGCATGTTGCTGCCTTGGATGCTGTTCTGGTCGATTGGTTCTCAGATCCGATCATTCGGGACAGCGCTTTGATTTGCGCTGGAAAAGCGGGTTCACCTCTCCTTTTGGACGGGGTGATGGCGCTTTCAGTCGAGGATCGATCGACTCGTATGGCGACAATTTTACGATACTTCGAGGCTTTATTGGATTCAGGTTCGGATGAACGGCTGTCGGGTGCGGTGCAGTCCATTCTCTCCGAGGCGGTTAGGAGCGAAGCTCAGGAGGTGAAGCTGGCATCGCTGCGGGTACTTCAGCTTCTTCCGTTCTCCGAACATGAGAGTCAGGTGATTTCACTCGTTGAGGATTCGGATCACCAAGTGCGCCTTCATGCTGTCATGGCACTTCGAGGCTACGCCCATTCCGCCCAGGCTATTTCGGTCCTGGGGGCATGCCTGGACTCCCAAGTGCCATCCGTGCGGGAGCGTGCGCTTGAGGCCTTGTGTGTTTCGCGCGTTCCAGCTGCCCGATCTCTCCTTCTCACTTTTCTCGGGAGAAATGCGCGTAATGAATCGGTGGTGGATCGGGTATTTCCTTGGTTAATGCCTGGGTTTGATGATGAGAGTGATACCGCGCGAGTGCTGAGTGAGATTCTCGTAGCAGATCGATCCAACCCTCAGTCTGCGAAGTTGGAAGAGATGCTGCAACGATTCACTCCGAAATCAGCCGTGTCTCATCAGACCAATTCCGAGATGGAGCAGATTGATTCCCGGCTTCGAATTGCGATTCCCCGTTTTGACGAGTTGGACGGAACGATCCAGCTGGCATTGCGTGCAGCGGAACAACCTTTTTTGCAGTCAGGACTCTTGGAGCGTCTTCCAATCGACAAAGCTCCCACAGTCCTTCAGTACTGCAAGGCTCTCGACCTCGTCCTGGACCGGTATCTCGGGCAACAACGCTTGTTTCCAAAAATAGATTCTGCTTTGCCTGAGTTTCAACAGATCTGGCACCGTCTGGGGTTCGTGGACGAGTATCCCCTGGTAGACCGTGTGATTTTTCTATCCGGGTTGAAAGGGCGGGTTGCACCCGAACACTTTCCTTTACACAAGGCGAAGATGATGTGTGGAACCTTCTTCAACGGTAGGATCATGCAGGATCGCTACAAGGTGTTCGATGGGCTCAGGGCATGGGCGGTGATTTTTTTGCTTTTCGCTCGCAGAATGCCCGGTAAAGACGGTGGGGTGGGCCCATTGGTCACCCTTCGGGATGCAGAGGAAGCTGACTGTGTGAAAGTTGCCGTCAAATTGATGAATCTCCAAGACCTCAGAAACCCTGCCGCACATCGACAGACTTATCCGGATCTGGATTCGGTTCGAGTGGTCAGGGATGATTCTCTGGACCTCGTAAACCGGATTCTGCAGTGGGTAATTTAAATTCCTGAATAAGTCCGGAAAAATTCTTGAGCACGGCTTCGATAGCCCGATTCCGGTAGAGATCGCTCTCGGCGAATACCTCGTGTCGGGAGCCTTCGAGGACGATGGCATTGCATTTCTTGGCCATACTTCCGCATATCTGAATGAGTTCATCCGGCACGGCATAGCGGTCATCGGTCGGCACGAGCATGGTCACGGGGCGCTGAAGTTTAGATACATCCTTGGCAATCCGTTCCGACGCATCCAATGCCGCCCTCACCCAGGAATTGGTCGGTCCGCCCACCCATCGTTCCGGGAAGAGTCTCGCCAGTCGTTGTTCGAAAGCATAGCGAACAATACTGGAAGTTCCCAGGTTCGACTCGAAGGGACGGTCCGGATCTCTGGGGCCTTTGGTCGGAGCGAATCGCTCTCCGAGGCCGAGCTTGACCAAAAAGGAGGTGATGATCCGAGCAACAGGGCGTGGAAAGGGATCCGTCCTGATGGCCAACATCGGAGCGTTTACGACTATCCCACTCAGCTGCGGTGGCGCATGTTTCCCGGCCCAATCGAGTGCCAACGCACCTCCCATCGAGTGAGCGAGTACGTGCATCCTGCGCTTAGGTACGACTTTGAGAAAACTCTGGAGATCGGAAACGTGGTCCTCGAAACGTTCAAGATGAACAGCGTCCGGGTTGCTGCGAGCCAGGCGGGGGGATGCACCTTGTCCCCGATAGTCGTAGGTTAGAATTTCGTATCCATTCTGATGGATGTCGTACAGAAGCTCGATGTATTTGAGCCAAGGTTCGGAAAACCCGGGAAGAAAAAGTACGGTTTCGGATGCGGATCCATTCGGAAACCTGATTCCCTGAAGCGAGAGTCCGTCCTTCCCCATGAAGTTTATGGAAATGCCCGACTTGAAGAATGGTTCAAGGGTCGTTTCCCAGCCTCGATCAGGGAGGGCTTTTTCGGGCATTGCTAGCGCGGTGATCGGCTGAGCCAGAAGCATCCATCCGATCCAGAAGATCATCCACAGATGCATGATCAGAACCCTACCCCGAGGAAAGTTCCCATGGTGTGATACCCGGCGGAATCGAAGCTCCCTTCGATTCCCAATCTGAGTCCGGTCGCGCCCGGAATCCTGAACTTCACACCTGTGAAGGCATAGGCCGATCCTGCAGAACCTGCTTTGGAAAGATCCGTGCTGACGGTTAGGGGACCCACTGTGGTGGTGACGGTGGCTTTCATAGTTCCGGAAACGAATCGTCCTCCGATTCCGATCCAACTTTCAGCGAACGAAAGGGGTTGCGATAACACCAGTTCAGGCGAGATCACCGTGCATCGATCGATGTACAGCATGGGAATCGAAATCCAGGTGTAGAGCAATCTCAGAGCCAGTGAAGGACCTTCTTCGGCGGAGATCAGTGAGAACTTCAAATCCGCTCCATAAACGGCCTGCTGCCTGAATGTGAGGGCTGAAAGCCCGAACTCGGACGACTCCCCGATGCTTTTCCGGACGTGGGCCTTGATCATGGGGATGGCGGGAACGGCAGTCGCGTTCACGGGGATACCGTTCGCGGTCAAAGCATTCTGAAGTCCGTCTCCGATTTTCACCAGGGTGGTTTCAATGCCGAGATCGAGCAAGCTGCCGGTGGAACGGGCCACGGCCCCGGAGTAAGGTCGGTGCGCGGCGTAAGATCCGACCAACAGGAGAGCCTGGTCGGCGACTGCCTGCGGAATGGCGGATCCCAACTGGTTGGGATCAAAGATGCCCGTGTCGAGAAACCCGGCACCGTCGGCCCTTGGGCCCGACAGGATGGCGAGCAGGACCGTCAGGATCAACCAACGATCACGCATCCGTCTTTTTTTTCAGGTTCTTCAGGACGGAAAACGGATTCTCGCGCAGGGGCTCTTCCGCCTCCCGTTGAAATGCGTTCTGGTTCCGTCCACATTTGGAGCAATCCCCTTTTTCGTCGGGCTCGGGCTTGGGTTGCATCGGCAACGTCAGCACGATCTGCTCGTGGAGGATTTCTTTCAAGTCTGCCAGAGGCTCCTTCACCACTGTGATCTCGAAATCCGAGGCGTTCAGGTTGAAGGGAGCTTCTTCACCCTCGTCGTCATCCTCCTCGTCTGACAGCCACTCTTGAAGTCCTTCGTCGTGTTCGAAGTTGTTTTTCCGCGAGGACTCACGAGGGGCCTCAGCGTACATTTCCGTCTGGGTCAACAAGGTATGGAATTGGACCTGAATAGGGAATTGAAAGGCATCCGCACACAAGGAGCAGAGGAGGTAAAGGTGGGTCTTAGCCTTGCCTGAGACGTGGATCAAGTCATCCACCCTCCGCAGAGTGAAGCTGACCTGGGTTGGACGAGAACGTGGCTTCCAGTTCGGTGGTCGTTGGATCCTGTCCATCCGCTCGTCCAGACTTCCAATGACATCCATCACCCAGGGCGTCGATTCATCAAAATGGTAGTCGAGATCTTGGTCTTTGATCTCATGGAAGTAGACTTTCATTTCCCTAGTTCTCGGACTTTATCCGTTGATCTGCAAGACCTATTTGGCTAAAATGGGCCATTATGCGAATTGTCATGGATTTCGACGGGGTCTTCACCGACCCGAGCCACGAGGGCGATGCTTGTTCCCGGCAGTTCCGGAATAAGATCGTTTCTCTTTCTCTAAATGAACTGGCGCTGCACACAGAAGAGAAAGTGGATTCCTGGTTGGGTGAGTTACGGGCGCGTCAAGCATCCTGTCCGTTTGAGTATGGGTGGAGAAGCGAGGGGCGGATTTCGGCATTTACTTTTGAGGATCCGTTCATCCGGAACATCGGTCTTGCTGATTTCATGGACGGGCTTGTGGCCGAGGGTGATATTCGGGCCAAGAAAGTGCTAGGTGAGCTGAAAGCGAGGGAGAAGATCTCGAGCTACGGCCAATTGTCCGAGTGGGCCTTCCACCAGTTGCACTTAAAAAAGGCTCCTGATCCTGCTGCGAGGGCCTGGGTGATGGAAGCGATCAACCGGGGGCATGAGGTTTTCATTGTATCGAACTCGGCTACTGACAAGATCCAGGAGTTTTTGGATCAAGCCGGGTTTCCGGCGGATAAACGTCCGACAGTACGAGGTGGAGCCCGGAAGTTCGGACTTGGGAACCGTCCACAAACCATCGACGTGGGGCAGCTCGGAGACATGACTGTACAGGTGGATACAGATCGTCCTTATTATGAATCTGCTTTGCTCGAATTGAACCCGGATGCGGTGATCGGCGACGTGTTCTGTCTCGATCTTTCGCTTCCGATCCGTCTGAAGCGGCAGAAGAAACTCGATTTCAAGTGGGGGATTTTTTACCGCCACCGGGATTACACTCCGACTTCGATGGTCGAGTTGGTGACCGGACGGGCCTCGAAGGTGCCTGAAGTCAAGTTGGTTCGCGAGTGGTCCCAAGTTTGGCCTTCATGACACGGATCCTGGTTGTCTTCGCCTTTGTGGTGGCAGGCGGGACGGTTTATTTGAAAAAAGCCCAAGGGATCAGTCCAGTTGAGTGGATGGTTTCCCTGGTGGCCAGAACTTTTGGGAAAAGCCCTGTTTTGGATACCTTGGTCATTGGGACTGGGGCCCGGAAGATCACGCCACTGTTGTTTGCGCCGAAACCCCAGTTGACCGCCATTTTGCAGACCTCGGTGGTACTTCCACCTTGTAAGGCATTTTTCGAAAAGCTCGCGAACCTCGAATTGAATGGACATAATGAGACGAGGGGGCCCCATTATTTGTTTGTGAAGGACCTTCCTCGATTCGGGTCTGACTGCGAGTTGACCGATCCCGACTTGAGATGGGCTGCACAAAACTATTTTGAGTCGTGTTTTGCCCCCAATCCTAGTTCACTGGCTGCTCCGGAAGCACGATGCCTTCGATCATTGGTTTGGATTCGCGCGGCTGTGACGCGTTATTTTTTATCCGAGCCATCTAGGTTGGAATTGCTTGAGAAGGAGGAACTCGCTGATTTGGTTCTCGCATCCGTATTTGTCCCCAAGGCAAGGGGTGCGATTCCCTCATACGGCGAGGTCCGAGAATTAGCCGAACGACTCGACAGGAAATATCCATGGATGCCTCTGATGCAGAAGGTTCTTTTCGTTGCTCGGGCAAACCTGTGGAAGTTGTATCGGGAATCTCTGAGTTATCCCGAACAGGCTAAGTTTTGGGAGGAGATGAGGGTGATTTATCGTCGAGCCCTTGATCTTGGGCTACCCTCCAAGGACTTGAAGAACATGGAGCTGGTTTTGGAGACCCGAGGATTCGAGCCCACCCAGCTGAAGAAAGTGGCTGATTCGCTTGAAGGATCAAGTGAAAACGCAGCAAAGCGTTCCTTACTCATGGCGCTTTACCACTGGAAACAGGCCGATGCCGCCATCGCTCTGGGGCACATTGAGGCGGCGATCCGGACTCAGCCAGAGGAGAAGGTTTTCCTCACCTTATTCAAAGAATTGAGTGTTCCTGGAGCGGGCGAGGAGGTCTTTATGAGAGCCCTGAATGTGGATCTTGATCCGACCGATTTTGAGAATCGTCCTGCCTTGTGATAAGGTACCAACAAGCGCCCGTAGCTCAGCTGGATAGAGCATCGCATTTCTAATGCGAGGGTCCCGTGTTCGAATCGCGGCGGGCGCGCCATTTTATTCCGTGGTGAAGGTGGTACTGAGGCCATAGTGATCGGAATACCAAGGTCTCTCGTTCAGAATCAGTCTGCTTGACTCCGCCCTCAGGCTCCCCGTTGCACCATTCCGGTAAAAAACGTAGTCGATCCGCTCGCGAGTCAGCGGGAAATGGGTACGAATGGCATAATCCCGCGCATAGGCGTTCTCAAAGGCATCGTAGGTGTAGCCCGGCTCGGAGGTCGAGTGGGTCTCGGACCAGGCATCAGCGAGGGCCAGCTCGGATCCGAGCCAGGTGTAAGGTTGGCTCCCCGGAGTGAAGTTCAGGTCCCCCGCGAGGACGAGGGGTGCGTCCGGATCGGCCTCACGCTGAATGAGATCCCGAATCTGGATCAACTGGTCAATACGGGTGGGATCCCCACCCCGTGCGTTCAAGTGGGTTCCAAGAAGGTTCAGTTTCTTTCCGTCGGGCATTTGAATCAAGGCCAAGACGACCCCTTTACGGGAGAGGCAGTCATCCCCCTTGCACCGGCAAAAGTCGATTTTGGAGGCTCGAAGGATGGGGTGTTTCGAAAGGATTCTGATACCCGACGAAACGAGCTTCGGGAAGGCTTTGGGACCGTCTACCCAGTACGGAAACTTTCCGCTGTGGAACGCCCGTTTGGCCCGTGCGGTGAACACCTCGCTCAGGACGATGAAATCCGGATCGAGTTCCTCGAGTTTCTCCATGGCGAAGGCATAACGGAAGGTGTCCTGAACTGCCAAAGGCACGCCCCAGGTGTTGAACTCCACCACGGTGAAGGATCCGGCCAATACAGATGCCGGGCCAGACACCAAAAGCCACCCAGCCATAAAGAGAAGCCACTTAGACATGGAATCGGTCTAACGAATATCTTGCGGGGTGTCAAGATCTGCTGGATTCGCCATAGCTGAATTCGATCCAGAACCGCCCACTCGGGATTTTCAGGGGCACTACGATGGTGTTCCGTCCCTGGATCTCGGCTGATGAGGACTGGATGTCCTTACCGAGAATCAGATTGGGAAGGGCCATGGTGATGGCATGGCCGTTCGAGTTCAGAACCTGTTTGGCCACCCCGAAGCAGATGTTGGTGATTTCACTCGCTCCATCTTGTACTTCGGAGTTCAGCTCCTTGAATTCGCTTCCCAGCATGTCATTCATCAGGGCCAGGAAGGGGGCTGTTTCATAAAACAAACCGAAGTAACCCGAGAATCCGGACTCATTGACGCCAATGACCGATCCGACATCGAAAAGGAAGTTCTTATCAGACGATTTTTTGAAGGGACTGCCGATTTCAATCTGGGTGTTGAATTGGACCTCGAGGGTTTTTCGAACGGCACGTACGAATTCAAGGAGCATATCCGCACTCCAGTCCGCCTTGTTTGTCGATGACTGGGTGGGAGGAACCACGTCGTTTGTTTTCTTTTTCAGATCGAACACGACGAAAAATGACTCACCATCCGTTTTGAATTCGATCCCCTCCGCTTCGCCTGAGGCCACACTCTGGATACTGCTTCCGGTGAGGAGGGTGGGAATCGCCATTTGGATCCCGAATCCGTTTTCATTGAGGGAGACCTTGGCATTCCCAAAAATGATATTGGTGAGCTCTGCGGCACCATCCTCCATTCCGGGTTCCAATTCGGTCATCTCCTCTCCCAGCATGCCGTTCATGACATCGAGAAAAGTTGATCGCGGGAACTGAATGCTCATGGACCCTTGGATCGCCGGGGAAGTGATTCCGATCAGTCCAGCCACAGCGATTTCTTTTCCGGATAGCTCACCTGGTTTCAAACGACGATGGCCCCGGATGGGAATCCGGCAAAGATCCTGCAGGGTCAATTCGGTTGCTTGGATGAAGGCGTTCAGGAACGGATCGAACTGTGGGGTCATGGTCTCATTAGAGCCCGAAACCTCCCCGGGGTTCAAGCGGAAGTGGCGGTCCCGGCAGGAATCGAACCTGCAACAGCCCTTTAGGAAAGGGCCGTTATATCCATTTAACTACAGGACCGGCGCTAATTTTTTGACCGAAGCAAAATGATAGCATACCGTGTGCACCATGAAAACGATCTTTGCGTTGTCATTCGGGGTCCTGCTCGGGATCTTCCTGGTTCCCACCCGGTCATTGGCCATGGTTCACACCGGAAAAGACCTTTTGACGGGTCGCGAAGTCCGCTTCCCTTCTCAAGAGAATCGGACCCCGGTTATTGTTTTCCTCTCTGCCAAGTGTCCATGCTCCCAAAGTCATGAGCCCGAATTGAAGCGGCTCCATGCCCGGTTTGCCGGATCGGGATTCGAGTTCATCGGTGTGCATTCGAACCAAGACGAGACTCTCGCCGATTCGAAGAAGCATTTCAAAGCAGCCGCCTTGCCGTTCCCGGTGATCGAAGACCGTGGAGCCAAGCTTGCGGACGAATTTCGCGCACTCAAGACTCCACATGTTTTTGTCTTGAAGGGAAGTGAAGTGGTGTTTCAGGGTGGCGTGGATGACTCTGCTGACGGGGCCCGGGCCAAGAAGCGGTTTTTGGAGGACGCGCTGTCCTCCCTTCAGCTAGGGAAGCCCTTGGAAGTGTCCCGCGCTCGGGCACTCGGTTGCGCGATTCAGAGATGACGGGTTGAGAGGTGAAATAGAGAGATGAATAGGAATCTGTTTGCTTTGATCTTGTTTGGTGTTCCTCAGTTGGCCTGTGGAGCATCGCCCTTGCTGAATCATCGAAATCCTACTCGGAACCAGGGACTCACTGGTCCATCCGACGAAGCCCAGGACACCTGTACTCTCCGATTCGAACGTTCGGGAATGTGCGGTCGCTTGGAGTGGGTGAGGGTTCCTTCCGATGAGGAAACCGGTATATTCCTGCTCAGGTTCACCCGAGTTGAAAACGGATCCTTTATCCCGGCCGATGCTCCATCGGGTGTGAGGGTCGCCGTGAAGCTCTGGATGCCCGATATGGGACACGGTTCGAGTCCGGTCAAAATGGTGCGTCCTTTGAATGCTTCAGGTGTTCCGGAGACCGGTCTTTACCGGGCGGAGGAGGTTCACTTCGTGATGCCGGGAGCTTGGGAGATCCGGGTGATTTTCAAAAATGAATCCGGTGCTCCGGTGGATCAAGCGGTATTGCCTTATCAGGCGGGCTGATGGTCCGGCTGGTCCTGGCTCTCATTGCATTCTCATTCTTCGATCCGATCGCCCGCGCAGCTCCCTGTTGTGCTCAGGCGGGAGGTGTTCCTTCGCTCATCACGGGTGACGAGAGGATCAGTGTCGGAGCGAGCTTTTCGAACGGGAATGTGATCGGAGATGCACCTGCGGCGGGTGGGGGTCTTCCTGTTTTCCGTGATGCACTTTCGACCCGCGAAAGTCGCTCGGTGCTGTTGCTCAATGCCGCGAGTCTGATCGACGGAGATCGTCTCCAAGCCGGTGTTTCCGTACCTTTGCAATGGAACCGGATCGGAACGGGTTCCCGCGAGTCGAACCGGGTCGCGTCCGGGGATGTATCCCTGACCCTCGGGCACGAGACTTTACCTGAATGGGACTACTCTTTTTGGAAGCCCAGGGGCTTCACTTTTTTGCAACTCACCCTACCAACCGGCAGATCCATTCTCGAATCCACAGATCCTTCGGCGAGCGATGTCACCGGTCTCGGTCATGTGGCTCTTTCGGCGGGTTTCATCGCGTTGAAGCGCTGGTCGGTTTGGGATGCCCAAGCGCTCGTTCGCCTGGGTCGGGTGTTCGGTCGGGGGTTCGATTCCGGAATTTCAACCCGATCCGCTTGGTCCGGAGCTTTCAGCATTGGAGGCGGGATCTCTTTTGCTGAGCGTTTCAGACTCGGGGGGACTCTTGGAATGGAGGCGGTATCAGCCCAGGGTGTTTCAGGCGGTGGGTTAGACAGTGCTGGGGCGGGACGCCTAGTGTGGAACGCCGGGGCGAACTTGGCCTGGCTCCGTGGGGATGACGACACCCTGATTCTGGGATACTCCGATCAGACCTTGTTCGGTCCCGCATACAACACCTCCCTGGCTCGTACCTTTTCCCTGTCCTTTATGCACCGAATCGAGCGCTGATTTCCGATGCCTTTCCGGACGTTTCCGGTAAACTAGCGCCATGTCATATCAAACCCTGAGTTGTACGGTCCCGATGCCGGGAATCCTGGAGATCGCTCTGAACCGTCCGGAAATCCGGAACGCATTCAATGAAAAAATGATCGAGGAGTTGTCTCGAGTCTTCCGCAATGAGGCCATGGATCCCAAGGTCCGCGCGGTCGTACTGAAAGGGAACGGATCCGTCTTCTGTGCCGGGGGTGACTTGAACTGGATGCGCAAGTCGATCGAGTTGACTCTCGAAGGGAACCTCGAGGATACCCTGACGCTCACCCGCATGTTCGAGACCATGAACGAGTTTCCAAAGCCACTGGTGGGCGTGATCCATGGAGCAGCGATCGGCGGCGGGGTGGGGCTGGTGTCGGTCTGTGACATCGTCCTGGCCGAGAAAGAAACCGTGTTCAGTCTGAGTGAAGTGCGTCTCGGTGTCGTTCCTGCCTGTATCGGCCCCTTTGTGACATCCAAAATCGGGGCTTCGAGAGCCCGCGCGCTCTTCATTAGTGCCGAACGCTTCAAGGCGGAAAAGGCAAAAGAGGCAGGTCTGGTGCACGAAGTTTTTGGAACTCGGGCGGAACTCGATGCACATCTGAAATCTTTGCTAGGAAATTTGCTCGAGTGCGGGCCGAACGCGATGGCGGTGGCCAAGCAGTTGGTGCTCGACCTCACCTGGCCCGAAAAACGTGCACGGATTCCTGATTGCATCGAACATGTGGCACGGACTCTGGCCGAGCTCCGCGTACGCCCCGAGGCCCAAGAAGGCGTCACTGCATTCCTTGAGAAGCGCAAGCCGGGGTGGATTCAATCATGAAATCACACAAGCTCATGGTGGCGAACCGGTCGGAGATCGCTTGCCGCATATTCCAGGCCGCCTATGAACTCGGGATTCCGACTCTTGCGGTGTACGCACCCGGGGATGAAGGTGCCCGTCATGTGACCCTTGCCGACGAAGCCTGGCCTGTGACTTCTTACCTCGATGTTGATTCGCTCGTGTCGGTGGCCAAGGCACGGGGTGTGACGCTCATTCATCCCGGTTATGGGTTTTTGTCGGAGCGCCCCCATTTTGTGAAGGCCGTGATCGAGGCAGGGATCGAGTTTCTCGGACCTCTGCCCGAAACCATGGAGGCGATGGGCGGAAAGATCGCTGCGAAAGAACTGGCCGAAGAACTTGGCGTTCCAACCGTGCCTTGGGCGAAGCTCGATTTGACCCGCACCAGTGATGCAGATTTGCGCCGGACCGCCGAGTCGATCGGATTCCCGATTTTGATCAAGGCCCATGCCGGGGGTGGTGGTAAAGGCATGCGTCGCGTGGAAGACTTTGAGTCTTTGAAGTCCGAGGCTGAGAGTGCCGCCCGCGAAGCGCTCTCGTCGTTCGGAGACGGAACCCTCTTCTTCGAACGCTATGTCCAGAACCCACGCCACATCGAGGTTCAGGTTTTCGGTGATGGTAAAGGGGGAGGCATCCACCTGTTCGAACGGGAGTGTTCTCTCCAGCGCCGGCATCAAAAGGTTTGGGAAGAAGCACCCGCTCCGCATCTGCCCGAGAAGATCCGCCAGGGATTGTTCGAGAGCGCTCTCAAGCTGGTTGCCCACACCCGGTACCGCTCCGCAGGGACGATCGAGTTTCTTGTTGAGACTCTCACCGATGGAACCGTCCGTGACTTTTTTTTCATCGAGATGAACACCCGGCTGCAAGTGGAACATCCGGTGACCGAATCGGTGACCGGAGTGGATCTGGTTCATGAACAGATTCGTCTGGCTATCGATCCTGCTTACCGTTTACCGGAGCTGAGTGGAACAGAAGGTCATTCGATCGAGGTCCGGGTTTACGCCGAAGACGCGGCCCAAGGCTTCATTCCGAGCACTGGACGCGTGGATCACCTGATCTGGCCAAGCGGTCCCGGCATCCGGATCGACCGCGGGGTCGAAGTGGGGCAAGAGATGGGCACACAATTTGATTCCATGTGCGCCAAATTGATTGTTAAGGCCCCGACCCGGGAGCTTGCGGTGAAGCGGATGCAGTACGTGCTCCGGGAGACCGTGATCAGCGGGATCGGAACGAATCTCGAGTACTTGAATGCGATCGCCCATGATCCACGCGTGGTTTCAGGAAAAGTCAGCACGCTTTTGCTGGATCGGGAATTCAAGACCTTCGCTCCCGGCATCGAGGAGGGAGCACTCGATCTGATCGAGGCGTTCGAGCATTCGGAAGCATTCCGGTCCGGTGGTGGATCCTCAGGCACCTCGCATGCGGGCTCCACTGATGGGGCCGCATTCACCCGCGAGTTGTGGAGTAAAACCCGTTTATGAAAACCTTGTTGAGAATTTCAGGTCAAAAAATCCAGTCCCCCGAATCCTTCGACGCCGGTTGGACCTTCGAGGTCCGTCCCGGTGGGTGGGTCATTGCCAGCCGGAATCGCGATGACGGAACGGTCGAGCGAAAGCGGTTTTTTTATTCGAGAGAGCGTAAGCGTTTCTTCGCCAAGTTCACGGACGGGATCTCGCATGATTTTTATGGCGAGCGCGTAGAACAGTCGAGGGGGAGTTCCGCCAGCGATTCCGCATCCGATTACACCGCACAGTTTCCCGGCAAGGTCCGGAAGATCCTGGTGAAAGAGACCGAGATCGTCACGGCCGGCACGGCGTTACTCATGGTCGAGGCCATGAAGATGGAGTTCGCCGTCAAAGCAGGCAGTTCCGGAAAGGTGGTTCGCATCCACGTAGAAGAAGGTGCGATTCTCGCTCCGGGCCAGAAGCTGCTCGATTTCGAGGAAGGAAAGCATGAGTGATTCCAAGGTCACCTTGTTTGAGGTCGGTCCCCGTGACGGGCTTCAGAATGAATCCCGGATTCTCCCTCTTCCAGACAAATTGGATCTCATATCGAGGCTGACCGGGGCCGGCATCAGAAAGCTCGAAGCCGGGGCCTTTGTCCGTTCCGATCGTGTTCCACAAATGGCGGATAGTGAAGCCGTTCAGGACGGTCTTTTGTCGTCCGGACTTCCAGGGGAGTTTTACTTTCTCGTCCCGAACCGCAAAGGACTCGGACGCGCCATCGAGAAGGGCGTGAAGCACATCGCCGTGTTCACTGCAGTGAGCGAGGAGTTCAACCGCAAGAACATCGGAATGGGAGTCGAAGACTCCTTCAAGGAAATCGAAGCCGTGGTCTCAGAAGCCATTGCCGCCGGGATCCGGGTGAGGGGTTATGTTTCGACCGTGTTCGGATGTCCCTTCCAGGGGCGTATCGATCCGAAGCATGCCATCACCGTGATCGAGCGGATGGCAGCCTTGCCGGTGGACGAGGTCTCGGTCGGTGACACGATCGGGGTGGCCGCTCCCCGGGGAGTCTCCGATGTGCTCGGGCCTTTGATCCGGAATGGAGGTGCGGGGCGCTATGCAGCCCATTTTCATGATACCCGTGGGACGGCGTTGGCGAATGCCGTTCGAGCGCTCGAACTCGGGGTTCGAACTTTCGATTCTTCCGTCTCCGGTCTCGGCGGCTGTCCGTTCGCTCCCGGTGCGAGCGGAAATCTGGCCACCGAGGACCTCGTGTATTTCTTGAAAGAGAACGGAATGGAGACCGGAGTGGATTACCGCGCGCTCTGCGAGACCGGGGCCCGCCTCAGTCAGCTCATGGGCTATTCCCGCCCGGTCTCAAGGGCCTTGCAGGCCTATCTGGCCAACTGCACCCGGAATTCGACATGGGACTCTTGAAGGCGTTTTTCCTTTTGGTCGGATTCATTTCCTCCGGAGTGTTCGCACTCATCGTAGGTTTTGTGGCCTTGCCTCTTTTGGTGGTGGCTCCTTCTTTCCGCTATCGATTGAATGAAGTGTTCATCAGACCCTTCAGTGTCTACGCACGCGCGTTGGTGGGATTGAAGCTGGTGATCGATCCTGCTCAAAAAGCATCCATTCCGCGCCCGTCCGTGATGATCGGTAATCATCAAAGCGGGCTCGATTTCGCCTTGATCAGTCAGTCCTGCCCGACCGGGGTGTTGATTGTCGGAAAACGGGAGTTGCTCCGGATTCCGCTCTTCGGTTGGTTCTTTTGGCTCGCCGGTAACCTGCTCATCGATCGCAAAGATCGTTCGGGTTCTTTGGCGAAACTCTCGGCAGTGAGGGACCGTTTGGTGAGGCACGGGCTCAATCTTGCTATTTTTCCGGAGGGAACCCGGAGCAAGACGGGGGAGTTCCTTCCTTTCAAGAAGGGGGCGTTCCAGATCGCCGCCGAGAGCGGGCTCCCTTTGGTTCCGGTGGTGTGTTCGAGCCTGAGGGGCAAGGGAGTGTGGGAGAGTTTCGAGCTGGCGGGTGGGCACGTCGTGGTTTCGATTCTGCCAGCTGTGGATACAGCGGAATGGAAGGGGAAGGACCTCGGACCCTTGATCGCCTCGGTTCATGCCCGGATGGTGGAAGAATTCCATCGCGTGAATGCGAAGGCTAAGGATCTCGATGCAAAGAATTGATTTCACGGGATGGGGCGGGCGTCTAGCCGTGTTCACGTGTTTCACGTTGCTAGCCGTTTCGTGCTCCGGCCCTGTGGTCAAGGAAGGCGGCGGTGCCCGTTATGAGGTCCGGCGGATTGATCTCACTCGCGTCCGCTTTCACCGGCCCGATCTGGTTCCGGTTTCACCGGGAGAGCTGGATGAGTCCGACAGGAAAGACGAGGTTCGATCCTGTCTCCGTCCCTCGGTTCTTTGGGCGGAGTTGGTGTCGCGTCATGAGACAGTTGCGCAATGTCTGAATGGGCTCAAGCCCGGGATGGTGAGTTATCGACTGGTGAAGCAGGCCTCGCTCGAGCTGGTGTTCGAGTCCGAATCAGAAAATGATCCGTCCTGCCTCGCCCGGGAGTTGCCGAAGATTCCTCTTCCACGGGAGCTCTATTTTTTTGCTGAGACAGAACCATCCGGAAACCTCGATGTGCTCTCGCTCAGTCTGGATCCGAAACACCATGCTTGGGTGGACTGGAGCTTCCTGAACCCTCGTCCGAGAATCCGCCTCCCGGTACCCCCCTCCCGCGAGTTACGGGGTGCTAGGGATCTCGAAGCATGGCTTCTCACCTCTGTTTTTTCTTTGTTTTTTCCGGATCAGGGTCCGATCCGAGCGGCCTATGTGCCCGAGTTCGATGCGAAATCTTGTTTTGACTGGCAGCGAAACCCGGGTAATCCCGGGGTCTTTTGGCCTTGACGGGGAATCGTATCCTTGGCTACGCTCGCGGCACTATGTCGACTTGGGTGATCATCAGTTGGGTGTTCGTGGCAATTCTGACCGCAGTGAACGTGTTCGTGTTCTTGAAGCTAAAAAAAGCTTCTGAACAAATGATGAAGATGGCGTTCCCCGGTTCAAAAAATATGAACGATGCCATGGGCCAGATGCAGAAAATGATGAGTGGTGCCGGTGGTATGCCTCCGAATCTGGGCGCATTGATGGGACAGATGAACAATCCCCAGATGCAGGCTCAAATGAAAGCAGCCATGGACATGCTTGCAAAAATGCAGCAAGGATCAAAGGGGCGTCGCTAATTTCCGGAGCCCTTCCGAAAAGCGGCTCTTGAGGGTGGATTCGATCGCAGGATCGAGTCCCAGAAACGAGAGTGTCTCTGCAGCGGCTTCGAGGGTCGAGACGCATTCGGGTCTCGGCTCTTTGCGGATGTTTCCGTAACGGGATTTCTCTTTGGGAATGATGTAGATCCTCTTGGTCTTGAGGAGCCAGGCGTTCCTCCACCAAAGTGTTTTGGCCTGGGCCCAGGTCCCATCGAGTAGGATCAGTCCTCCGACTTCGGGTGATTCCGGAGGATCTTTGGGGTTCCCTTTTTTGTCGAGGTAGTAGATTCCCGGATCAAGACGGCCACCGGTTTCAGAATGTTTTTTCGTGCCCAGGTACAGGGTGTGCCAGAGTCCGGGGCGGGTCAGGTCTGGATGGTCTTCAATGCCTTTCCAACCCTTCAGGGCTTGGGGCAGGCTCCTCCAGGACAGTCCTGTCGCCACATGGCAGGGTTCGAGTGAGGAGGTGAGCATGGCCGCAGACCCGGCCTCCTTGTCTTTTCGCGAAGGCTCCTGGGGATGCTGCAGGATCAGAACCGGGACCGGGATTTTGAACATGCCACCGTTTTACCGATTTCAGTCTTCTCAGTCCACCCTGCTGTGAGCTATTCTCAGGGTCATCATGAGTCCCGACCAGATCCTGGAACGCTTTCACGACCTCGCCCCTTGGACCCGTTTCGATGAGTGGACGGGTATCTGGATGGAGATTGGCGAACAGGGTGTTTGCATCCTTTTTGGTGAGGACCAAGAAGCCGATTTCCGGATGTTGATTCTCCGAGGTTCTGATCCGGCCCAGCGTTATCTCGATTATCGGAGCGGTGATTGGATTCCCGAGTTCGGCCTCGATTTTGCCACGACGGACGGGATCCGGGTGGAAATTGTGGAAGACCATGTGGAGCGCTATGAATCGTGTCGTCCAGGGCTTCCGCCCGAGCCCCTCAGGCTCGATGAAAAACAGCTTCTTTTCGAAGTCTTCGACGGGATCAATTTCTTGGTTGGTCGATTGGATGATGAGAAAATTCCCGTACTCGGTGAGACCGAGGACTACTGTTACCACCTCTGGAAAGTGGCGGGGACTTGGAGAGGTGAAGTGAAGGAATTCCCGGAAGAGGTATTTTCCCGTTTTGCCCCGATCGAAGTCCAGGAGTCCCGGATCCAACGGATCCAGGCCGCAAAACTTCCACAAGACGGAGTTTGGGAAGCCTCCCCGTTTTTCCTGCCTGCGACCCGTTTCCAGGGTAACCAGGAAGTTTTTGTCCAGTGTGCGGCCGTCGCTGAGAGGGGCATGGGATTGCTCGGTCTCGTGACTCTGGAGGCGCATGCCAGTCCTGAGCAGGAAACCGCAGAGGCTTTGCTCGGTTCCATTGAACAGCAAAAGAGACTGCCTCATTTTCTCGTGGTCAAGGAAGAGCGCCTCGCAGAGCGACTTCTTCCCCTGGTTCAAAGGCTCGGGGTCCAACTCCGCCTCAGGAAACGTCTTCGTGAATTGGAAGAGATCCGCGAAGGCATGATTGATGAGTTTCCGGACGAGGACAATGAAGGTTCAGTTTGAAGCGCGGTAGGCTTCGAATTCACCGTCTCCGTCTTGTGACTTGTATAGAACCGCATAAAGTCTGCTGCCTAGTGCTGTTTTCATCCTGAGATAAGCTCGACTCCTCGCACCACCCGTCAAATCCAGGTAGGATGCGCTCACTCCCGGATCGAGGACGAAGGCATGGTAACTGATGATTCGGCCTCGAGTGTCGAAGATGGTCACCCCGTCGGTTTCCAACATGTTCCGGATCAGATTGGAATAGGCGAAGAGCGCGGTGGTCGTCTCGGATGATTTCTTGAGTAAATGAGCGCTTAACACCTGCGCCGGGTCCAGCGGGGGATGAAGGTGGATTCCGTCTTTCAGTAGTTCAGGAGGTGGGTGACCGGCTTCGAGGATTGCG
Organism: Pseudomonadota bacterium; assembly: GCA_027491115.1. GTDB lineage: Bacteria > Bdellovibrionota > UBA1018 > UBA1018 > CAIMNF01 > CAIMNF01. The sequence continues at coordinate 159,273 of JAIXWV010000034.1, read as the reverse complement.
ATCAAGCAACCGTGAGGTCCGGTGAAGAGGGCCTCCATGATTTTCTCGTAAAACCGCCGGAGCTTGTTCCGGAGAGGAGGAGGAACATCTCGGCTCACGGCTTTGGAGACAGAGTGGATGAGGAGGGCCGGGTGGTCCCGCTTCTCTTTCTTTCCCGAAGTGTCGAAATAGATGACCGGTCCTCCGAATGCGCGGATCTCTACGACTGATTCACCTGATCGCTGAACCCCGATCAGAAGCGTGGTGGGTTCAGTGACGGTTCTGAGTCGATGAAAGCTTGGCTCATGGAGGGGGGAGGGTGAGTTCCGGAAAATTCCGAACCTGATCCGGCTTTGTTCGAGCAGCAGGTAAACCGACCAGTCCCGATCGCGAGTGAGGGGGCCACACGACTTCAGTGCCTTTTTCACAGTGAGGGATTGGAAAGGCCCTTCTCCGATGGGGATGGGGTCGGCACCTCGCAAGCGGTTCTGAATTTCGCCCAGATCCGACATGAGGAAGACATCCGGTGCTTTTCCAGAGCCTTCCTCGCGGAATCCGACAACACCCAAGACTACGTCGATCAGAAGCTCCCGAAAGGGTTTCGGAATACGAAACTCACGTTGCTGGTTTTGAATCAATACTTCCAGGGCCTGCCTGGGTGAACCGAACACAGCCATCGGTGCGGATTTTAGAGCGAATCAGATTGTTTGAAAAGGCGGAGCGTGCAAAGCCGGCGGAGCAGTCTGCGTTAGCGGGCCAATTCGACCCGGACCCTGCGTCCTTTGACTCTTCCTGTCTCCAATCCGGATAGCGCTTTTCTGGAAACTCGCTTTGAAATCGCGACAAATGAAATGTAATCCTGGATCTCGATTTTACCGATTTCTTCTCCTGCGATGCCGCATTCCCCGGTGAGTGCTCCCAGGATGTCACCCGGGCGAAGCTTGTTCTTCCTTCCTGCCCCAATGAAGAGGGTTTCCATTTCAGAATCGAGCTTCAAATCCGCACTCAAATCGGCTAGCTTCCGGTTCTTCAGATCAAGCCCCTTCTGGATTAGGATCTTCATCCCGGTCAATTGCTCGAGTGGCGCGAGTTTCTCCACCTGCTTGGCGGCGATCAGTGTCATTGATATTCCGGAGCGTCCCGCCCGCCCTGTTCTTCCGATCCGGTGGACATAGATTTCAGGCTTGAGCGGGAGTTCAAAATTCACCACAGTGTCGACTGATTCGACATCGATCCCTCGGGCGGCAACATCGGTGGCGATCAGGATTCTGATGCTGCGGTTTCTGAATCTCGCCATCACCCGTTCCCGGTCGGGTTGTTCCAGGTCGCCGTGTAGGGCCCCGACACTCACCCCGATGCGCTTGAGCTCACTTTCCAGGGCAGATGCGTCCGCCTTGAAGTTGACGAACACGATGCAACTTGCCGGATCGCGCTCTTTCAGCAAATAGAGCATCAGTTTCAAACGGTCATTGAAGTCGACGCGATCTGCATGCAGGGGTTCGACCACGTAGGCCCGCTGTTCGATGTCGGGACGGGAAAGCGTCTCGGGTTCGATCACGATCCGGACCGGATCGTTCTGGATCGAACGACTCCAGGATTCGATGGTGGTCGGGAAAGTCGCCGAGAAAAGCATCGTGTGTCGGGCGGAAGGGAGCCGGGTGAAGATGAAGTCCATTTCTTCCTGGAATCCCATCTCGAGCATTCGATCCGCTTCGTCGAGTACCAAGGTCCGGATCGATGCGATCTCGAGGGTGTTTCTTCTCAGGTGGTCTCCGATACGCCCGGGGGTACCGACGACGATGTGGATTCCCTTCTCCAAAGCGACGATCTGGGGACCGATGGGAACCCCGCCGGTGACCGGAAGGACTTTCAATCCGATGTGTTTTTTTCCGAGTTTGCGGATTTCTCCGGAGACCTGAAGGGCGAGTTCACGGGTGGGACACAGGATCAATGCCTGAAGCCCTCTTTGCCGTTGCAGGTCGGGGCAGTCGCTGTCGAGTCGTTCGAGCAAGGGTAGAGTGTAGGCGGCGGTTTTTCCGCTGCCAGTCGCAGACTGTCCGATCAGGTCCCGACCCTGAAGCAAGTGAGGCAGGCTTTGTGCTTGGATCGGAGTCGGCGAGGAATAGCCCAGTTCTGCCAGTACCGTCTTCAGCTTGTCTGACAGATGAAAAGTTTCAAAAGTGTTCATGGGTGTCGGGTCTGACCGGAGTCGGGAAATAAAAAAGCCGGCGGTGCGCCGGCTTGATTGGAGTTAAATGGTGGAGGTACACGGATTCGAACCGAGGACCTTTTCCATGCCATGGAAACGCTCTACCAACTGAGCTATACCCCCACAACGGTGATCGAATCCACTGAACCGTAACCGACTCCCTTAAATTCTGCAAGTCATCTGATGGTTGACGGGTCGGGTCATTTTGGATCGGGTTGTCTTGCGAATCCGGGATTCCTCTGGAACAATCGAACGACAGGCAGGAGTTCAGTGATGCTAAAAATCGATCAAGTTGTTTCGCGTGAAGTTCTCGATTCCCGGGGTTACCCCACGGTGGAAGTCGAACTCATTTCAGGTTCCATCCGGGCTTCGGCCATTGTTCCGTCCGGTGCCTCCACCGGTGAGGGCGAGGCGCTCGAACTCCGGGACGGGGATGCCAAACGCTATCTGGGTAAGGGTGTCCTCAAGGCTATCGCCCACGTAGATCGAGAGATCGCTCCGGCCATTGTCGGGAGAGAGTTCCACAATCAGGCAATTTTCGATGATTTGCTCCGCGATCTCGATGGAACTCCGAACAAGTCCAAACTCGGCGCCAATTCGATCCTTCCAGTCAGTATGGCTTTCGCCCGTTTGCACGCACTCAATCTCGACTCCAGTCGGATCCATCCCTTGGCCCTGACCGAACATCTGGCGGGTCTATTCGGATCCCGAGGAGTGACCCTCCCTGTACCCCTCATGAATGTGTTCAATGGAGGAAAACACGCAGATAATGGTATCGCCATTCAGGAATTCATGATCATTCCCGTGGGATTTGATCGTTTTTCCGAAGCCTTGAGGGCGGGAGTGGAAGTGTTTCATTCCTTGAAAAAGATCCTTCACAAACGGGGTCTGACCACGGCGGTCGGCGATGAGGGCGGTTTTGCTCCGAAGCTTGGCGTTGAAGCCGAGGCCGGCCCCGGCTCTCACGAAAAGGTCCTGACCCTTCTGCTCGACGCGATTGAAACTGCCGGTTACCGGGCAGGGTCCCAGATTGCGCTGGCGCTGGATTGTGCCTCGAGTGAATTTTCTAAGAAGGATGGGAACGGATGCGTTTACCAATTTGAAGGATCTCCCCGGACTTCGGCGGACATGGTTCAGTTGTATGAGAAGTGGGTGTCCCAGTACCCGATCCTTTCCATTGAAGACGGCCTTGCTGAACACGATTGGGAAGGCTGGAAGTTGCTCACCACCCGACTTGGAAGCCGGATCCAGCTGGTCGGTGACGACCTGTTCGTGACGAATCCCGAGTATCTGAAAAAGGGGATCGAGAGAGGAGTGGCTAATTCCCTTCTCGTGAAACTGAACCAGATCGGTACCGTGACCGAAACTCTCGAGGCCATGCGAATGGCTCATCATTCGAACTACACGACCGTAATCTCCCATCGGAGCGGTGAGAGTGAAGACAGTTTCATCGCTGACCTGGCGGTTGCATCCGACGCCGGTCAAATCAAGACCGGATCCGCTTCCCGGACTGATCGACTTGCCAAGTACAATCAGTTGATTCGTCTTGAACAAGCACTGGGGACCCGTGCTAAATTCAGAGGTAGGGAGACATTCAAGTCCTGGTGAGCCTTCGAAAAAAGATCGACATCAATCGCATTTGGCTCGGATTTTTCTGTGTGTGGCTCATTTTGTTGAGCGGACTCCTTGATTTTTGGCTGAAGAGCCCCGGGCTCAAGCAGTGGTACCGGGTCGCTTCGGCACTGTCTGATCGCCGTCAGGAGATTGGCACCATTGAGGATCGTTCCACCACTCTCCAGCACGTGGCCCGTGAGCTCGAATCTAACCCCTTGGCTCAGGAGCGCGAAGTGAGAAAAGTACTCGGGTATTTGGGTGAGCACGAAGCGGTTTTTGAGTTTTATCCCTGATGGCGCGTTTCGTTGTTTGACAGTCCCCCTCCCTTTCCGTCAAAATAGAAGCGGGGAGGCATCAGGGAACGATGCATATCGGACATGTGGTGTGGTTCAATGATTCGAAGGGATTCGGCATCATCGAGATCGAGGACGGGCAAACCGTATTCGTCCATTACAACGATATCCAAGGGGCCGGTTTCAGGAGTTTGAAACAGGGTCAGAAGGTGGAGTTCGATCTCTACGAAGACGATGCCAAGGGCTACCTTGCACGGAATGTGATTTCTTGCTGAATCTGACAGAGCAAAAAGAAACCCCCACCCGGAGGACTCGGGCAGGGGTTTTCGAGAGAGAGTTCGGACGTTCAGGAAATTAGAACACGAAGGGGCCAATCGGGGTTCCACTGTTCAGGTACAGGTAGACCAGGGCATTCAGGATCTGGCCGGTTCCGCCGGTCATTCCGATTTGGTTGGTCATTCCACCGTAGGGATTGTAACCGCCGAAAGGATTGTTCTGGTTGAGAATCAGATTTTGGTAGGCCCGGATAGCGATGGAGCTCACGCAAGCACCAGTGGTGTTGTTCGGCATACCGCCGTTGATTCCACCATTGAATCCGCCGTTGATTCCACCATTGAACCCACCATTCATGCCGCCCCACATTCCGCCGGAGGCGTACATCACTGTTTGGATCACAGAAGGAGCAAGCTGGATCATGCCGGTGATGTTGGCTTGTCCGCTTTGGTTGAGAGTCGCTCCGAGTTGAAGGGTTCCGTTCCCACTTTGTTTGGGTTGGTACTGGATCATGCCCGCACCGAGTCCACCGAGAGAAGTGCCGCCCATGGCCACTTGACCAAACTGGCCTGCACCTGGAATGTTACCTGCGTAGAGTGCGCCAGTGTTCATGCTGGCATTGGTGGCCGAGAAACCGAAGGAGCCAGTCTGTAGAGGAACGCATCCTCCTTGAGTGGGGATCTGCCCCATACCGGTGCCGTTTGTGTTGAGACCGAACTGATTGTAGCTCAGGGGTTGAGCATTTTGGCCACAGGCCGACAGAGCCAGGGCAGTGACTGCCAAACTGAAAAATCGGGTAAAGGTTTTCATAGTCCTCATTTCCTTTCGCATAAATGAACTCTCTATCCAGTAAGTAAGCAAAAGGGGTGCCAATGGCTGATTGTTGGAGTTCTGTATTTTAAGCATTTGATTTTATTGATTAAATAATTAAACCGCCCGATAAGTGGTCCCAAAAGGGCCTCCAACGGGTCTTGCTATAGCGTATAAAATTTATACACCTGTCGGGTTTCAGGATTGCAGCAGACGATCAAGAGCCGGAAACAGGTCTTCTGGTCGGGAACTCGCTCGGAGGCCCTTTGAGGAAAGGAAGTCCGGATTGTACACCTTGGAAACATACTTCTGGCCCGAGTCGCACAGGATGGAGACCAGCCGCTTTCCCGGCCCGAGGGTTTTTGCGAGCAGGTAGGCTGCACAGAGATTTGCGCCGGAAGACGTTCCGAGAAAGATCCCTTCCTTTTGAACGATGTAATGAACCATGTTCAGGATCGTTTGATCGTCCACGCGGTGGGAGAGATCGACCCGGCAGGGGCGGACGTTCGCGGTCACAGCGCCCTGGCCGATTCCCTCGGTGATGGACTCTCCCGCGCTCACTTCAGCGACTCCGCTGGTAAAGTACGCATGCATGGCCGATCCGACTGGGTCCACACAGCCAATTTTCACCGACGGGTTTTTTTCCTTCAGGTACATCGAGACTCCGGCAAGCGTGCCGCCTGAACCGATCGCACAAGCAAAACCATCGACAGTCCCATCCGTCTGGTTCCAGATTTCAGGACCTGTGGTGCGATAGTGTGCGAGGTAATTGGCCTCGTTCTCGAACTGGTTGATGTAGTAGGCACCTTCTTCTTCGGCCAGCCGTGCTGCGATGATCCTGTAGTTCTTGGGATCGGGATAGGGAGCAGGAGGCACCACGAGCACTTCGGCTCCCATGCCTCTCAGGGTGTCGATTTTTTCCTGGGATTGGCTGCTCGGAACCAGCAGCTTCACTTTGTAGCCTTTGATGTTACCGATCAAAGCGAGTCCGATCCCAGTATTTCCGGCGGTCCCTTCAATGATGACCGACCCGGGACGGATCAGGCCTTTTTTCTCGGCGTCTTCGATCATGCCCAGAGCCGCCCGATCTTTGACCGATCCACCCGGGTTCATGAACTCGGCTTTACCGTAAATTTCACAGCCGGTCAGCGAGGACAGGGACTTTAAGTAGATCAGGGGAGTGTTTCCGATACTGGAGATGAAATCTTTTTTTTCCATGGTTCCCTTCTTCATGCCGGCAGGAAATACAAAACAGTGAAAAAGACTGCTACCAAGACGTTCAGCCACTGGAAGGTCTTGAAAGTGGTTTCTGAAAGAGTCTTTTGGAGATGTTCGAGACCGATCCAGAAGACGCTGAAGCTCAGTACCAGGATCGCTAAAGCGTTCAAAGCTCCAAGCTGCTCGAATGCAGACTTCAAACCAGTGTGACCCAGTAGGCCGAATGTTTGGAATACCAGGTGGAGTCCGAGGGTCAGCATCGAGTACTTGAATACAGCCTCATAATGGTAGTTTGTGAGTGCGAATCCGATCCAGAGGAGTCCGATGAGTGAAAAGGCAGGATGGGCGCAAAGCAGGGTGATTCCGGCGATGAGCAATCCGTGGACCAGCTTCAGGTGGTTCAATCCGAAAATGCGTTTGTTCCACCGATGGGCGAATCGGAACAGGAAGGCGAGGATGAGCGACAGTCCTCCTGCGATCAGGGGGTGGGAAAGGCTCTCATTCTCCTGAATGAGGGGGCGGACAAAATGAGAAACGAGAAAGGACGGGATGAAAACCAAGGAAAGGAACATCAACGTGTGCTGGTCGAGGGTTCTGCGATCTTGGCTCAGGCTAAATGGCCGTGCCAGCGTGGTCAGGCCGGCTGAAAGCATTCCGAGCCAGTCGTAGCGGAAAAAAACCAAGAAGGCGATCGAGCCCGTCAATAAGACCAGGAATTCGAGTTCCTGGACTGGAAGAGACCAGTGGAGCAGTCGGTGGGCCAAGCTCTCGTTGATGGCCGGTGCCAGCGGGATGAGCCGGGTGAGGGCGAGGAAGAGTGCTTCCATCAAAACCTGGAATGTCGTCATGATTTCCCGACCTTACCACGGAGTCAGTCACGGAGACCAAAAAAAACACTTACAAAAGACTTACGTTGCGTTGCTTCTGCTTTCCGGTGGACTGTGGTCTCCTGAGTCCATGAAAACTTCCAAATTGAAGGATATCGCTCTCTACACTTGGATTATCGCGGGATGGTCCGCATGCTTTTACCTGATTCCTGCTGCTGTGGGTGATCTCGGGCTTTTTGGATCCTGGTTCCAGGACGGGACTTGGCTCAAGTTCGGGGTCCTGTGGATCCTGACGGCCCACGTGACCATCACCTGTATGAGCTTGTCTTTTCACCGTGGGCACACCCACCAAGCGGTCAAGATTCACCCCTTGGTGGACATCCCCATGCAGTTGGTGCTCTGGACCATCACCAGCATGTCGAAGCTCGACTGGGTGAGCGTCCACGTTTACCATCACACCCATTCGGACACCCCGAAGGATCCTCACAGTCCTTCCCAAAAGGGTTTGTTCCGTGTGTTCTTCCTGGGGGCTTTCGATTACACCCGGGCTAAGAACTGGCCCGAAGTCCGTAAGATCCGCGCCCGGATTCCTGCCAACGCCTTGGAACGTTATATTGCCGACCACACCTTCCAGGCCCCGATCATCGGAGGAATCCTGGCCATGATCCTGTTCGGTCCGCTTTACGGATCGATCCTGACGGTGATGAATTTCTCGATTTCGCCCTTGTTCGCGGTCGGAGGAGTGAACGCCCTCGCCCATGCCATCGGATACCAGAACTACGACGCCAAGGATGAGAGTCGGAACATCGGGTTTCTGTTTCCGCTCAATTGGGTGATCAGCGGTGAGCTGGACCATAATAACCACCACAAATTCCCGAAGAGCCCGAGCTTCTCCCACCGTTGGTATGAGTTCGACATCGGTTGGGTGTACCTGAGGATCTTAGCCCGGTTCGGATTGGTCAAAGTGACCGGAACCATCCCCAAGGTTAAGGCCGACAATGCCCCGGCCAACTCGCAATCCGAGGTTGCCTTCGTTTCTTGATGGCCACCATTTTATTGGGAGCGCAATGGGGTGACGAGGGTAAGGGCAAGGTGGTCGACCACCTTGCTGCCTCGGCGGACCTGGTGGTGCGCTTCCAGGGTGGGAACAATGCCGGACACTCGCTCTGGGTGGGTGGAAAGAAAACTGTACTCCATTTGATTCCGAGCGGGATTCTTCATCCCCGCACCCGGTGCCTGATCGGAGAAGGCGTGGTCCTGGACCCACAGGTCCTGTTCCACGAAATCGCCGGTTTGAAAAAAGCCGGGGTGTTCGAAGATGAGCGGGATCGGATCCTGGTTGCCGAGCGGGCTCACCTGATCCTGCCTGTTCTCAAGGAAGTGGACCTGATCCGGGAGGGCTCCAGTCGGGGAACTTCAGGGCACATCGGGACCACCGGACGGGGAATCGGTCCAACCTATGAAGCGAAGGCCAGGCGCATCGGGATCCGGGTGATCGACCTGTTCTCGGACGACGGCATTCTCCGTGGAAAACTCGATCGACTTCATGAGGCCTTCGCACATCATTTCGATTCCGTCACATTGAGGGAGATCCAGGAAAGGACCGAGGCCCTGATCCCGGTTTTCCGGAAAGACCTCGCTCCGTTGATGGTCGACTCGACCCAGTTTCTCAAACAAGCCCACGAGTCAGGTCAAGAGGTGCTTTTCTAGGGTGCTCAGGGCGTGATGCTGGATCTCGATCACGGGACCTATCCCTATGTCACGTCCTCATTTACCACCGCTCCCTCGGCAGGGATTGGTGCGGCCTATCCCCGAATGCTCCGCACAGCAAGAGTGGTGGGGGTTGCGAAGGTTTACCTGACCCGGGTCGGTTCGGGCGACTTCCCGACCGAGATGAGGGGCGATCATGATCCTGAGGAAATCAGAATCGGCGAGGCCATCCGTCAGGCGGGAGGGGAGTTCGGAGCCACGACCGGGAGGCCTCGACGCATTGGCTGGCAAGATCTTGTCGCGCTCCGCCATGCGGTTGAAGTCGGTGGAATCGACGAAATTGCACTGATGAAGGGGGATGTGCTGTGCGATCTCGAGGAACTCAATGGGGTATTCCGGGTTGCGACCGCCTATGAAGCGCCGGATGGCACCAGGTTGGAGCGGTTTCCCGCCCGGGCGGAGATGCTTGCGGGATTGAAGCCCCTCTATGAGACTTTTCCACTTTGGAAGCGGGCCCATCCGGATGATACTGCGTTTGCCGCCCTGATTTCGAGGATCGAAAGCTTTACGGGTGTTCCGGTCCGATTCGTCGGATTCGGTCCCGAGCGGGAACAAATCATTGAACGGAAGAACACATGAGCAACACTTGGTTTGGCATTGAAAAAAGGAATATCAAGTTGGGAGTCTCGGCATTTTTCGTGGTGCTGATCGTGAGCATGCTCGCATTGAAGCCTTGGTTGCCGAAGGCGGTTTATCACAATTTCGCGGCGATCGACGATTACCGGATTTTTGAAAACCGGAAGGTTGCTGCCGGGACCGCCCGGGTGCCTTTTCCTGTTTCAGAAAAGCGGATGACTGCGCCTTCCGGTGATCTTGCCCGTCAACTCAGCGATCTTGAGACCACAGCTCTTTTGGTTCTGGAGGACGGCAAGATCGTCTACGAGAGTTATGATCTCGACGGAGGAGAGGGCGTCCTTTCCGGATCCTTTTCGATGGCAAAGAGTATTGTCGCTTTGCTGGCGGGTGTAGCCCGTCAGGAGGGTAAGTTGAAATCATGGGATGAATCCATCGATCATTATCTTCCGGAATGGGAAGGTCGTGAAGAAGGTAAGGTGACCGTTCGCCAGTTATTGACCATGACGGGCGGCTTCAATTGGGATGAGAGTTATTGGAATCCCTTCTCGATTACCACCGAAGCCTATTATGGTGGGGATCTTCTCAGGACCGCATTCAAACAAAGATTGGCCGCGCCTGCCGGCAGCCGGTTTTCTTATCAAAGTGGGACAACCCAATTGCTCGGGATGGTGGTCTCCAGAGCGGTCAACGAGAGCCTTTCGAACTACGCATCCCGGAAGTTATGGGTCCCTCTCGAAGCGGAAACTGACGCCCTATGGTCGCTCGATCACCAAGATGGACTGGAAAAGGCCTACTGTTGTTTCAATGCCAAGGCCCGTGATTTCGCCAGAATCGGAGAATTGGTCCGCCTCGGTGGAACCTGGGGCACCCATCCTGTGGTCGATCCGGAGTACATTCGCGAGATGACCCGTCCCCATGGTGTTCCGAACTCCGAGGGCAAACCCGTCGATTACTACGGTTTCCAGTGGTGGGTTCTGAAGACTCCGGAAGGCGAGGTTCCCTATGCCCGGGGGATTCTTGGGCAGTACATCGCGGTGATCCCTTCCAAAAAGCGGGTGGTGGTCCGTCTCGGTAAGAAAACCGGCGAAAGGACCGATCATCATCCTGTGGAACTCAGGGCTCTGGTGGAGTGGGCGTCCCGCTCATGAGCCGCGCGGTCATCAGTCGCCCGGTCATCAGTCGTTTATTCCGTTCTCTTTACTTCTGGGTGATCTTTGCCATTGTGGGTGGGGCTTTGCTCGGAATCCTTTCGCCATCGACCGGTGCCGCTGTCCATCCTTTGGCTGACGGATTCGTCAGGATCATCAAGTTGTTGGTGGGGCCGGTGATCTTTTGTTCGGTGGCCCTCGGAATCGCCGGAGCAGAGAGTAAAAAAGAGGCCGGCAGGATCGCTTTCAAGGCTTTCATTTATTTTGAATTGGTTTCGACCTTCGCTCTTGCCATCGGTCTTGCCGTTGCGAACCTGCTGAAGCCCGGCGCCGGGTTCCCGCTTGACCCGACTCGCTTGGATGCGAGCCTGGTGTCCGCCTACACCACTCCCCGGGGCCATCTCCTGAATCCGCTTCAGGGTGTGAACCTGATCCAGGTCTTGGTGCTTTCGATTGTCTCGGGAGTGGCTCTCCTCTTCGCTCCCGTGAGTTTCAGGACCCGCGCTGTTTCAAAATTGAAAAAGTGGAATCATACTCTTTTCGGCTGGATGGGGAAAGTGATGCTCCTGGCTCCCATCGGTGCGGGGGCCGCCATGGCTTATACCACGGGTAAGTTCGGTGCCGACTCCCTCCGTCCACTCCTGTTCCTCATGTTTTGTTTTTATCTGACCTGTGCCTTGTTCATTCTCGGTGTTCTCGGCGCGATTGCCCGGGTTTGCGGATTTTCAATTCTATCTTATCTCCGTTATCTCAAAGCCGAGATCCTCCTGGTGCTCGGGACTTCTTCTTCCGAGAGCGCTTTGGCACCTCTCATGGAAAAGCTCGAGAGACTCGGCTGTCCCAGAACCGTGGTGGGCTTGGTGGTTCCGACCGGGTATTCCTTCAATCTCGACGGGACCAACATTTACCTGACTTTGGCTGCGGTGTTCATCGCGCAGGCTTTCGGCATCGAGCTTTCGCTCGGACAACAGCTGGGGATCCTGTTGGTGGCGATGGTGTCGTCGAAGGGAGCTTCCGGCGTCACAGGGGCTGGGTTCATCACCCTGGCTGCGACCCTGGCCATCGTTCCCGAAATTCCGGTCGCCGGCCTGACCTTGATTCTTGGAGTGGACCGCTTCATGTCCGAGGCCCGGGCACTCACGAACATGCTCGGAAACGGGATTGCGACTCTGGTCATCGCCCGTTGGGAAGGCAGGCTCGACTCCGCCCGAATGAATGAAGAATTGGGTCATCCGCACCGGGGCATGCTCGATGCCTGAAGGGCTGTGGGTTTTGGGTCTCGCCGGGATACTCGGGTTCGCCTCTTGGCGAGCCGGGGAATTTTCGGTGTTCATGCGGTCCTGGATTCCCTCATGGAGGTTCTTTGAGAACACGGGGAACTTGCCGGTGTTCGAGTTCTCCCGTGACGGGGATTCCGTGACTGACCGCTGGAGTCCTGTGCCGAATCCGACCGGGTCCGGTAAGGCCCGCTTGCTTTACAGTCCCGGCTCGAATTCTTTCCATGCTTTTGAAACGCTGGTCCTCGATTTTGCATTGAACCCTTCCCATGAAGATCTGGGGTCCTGCCTGGTCGATGAAGGGGTGAGGAGGGTCCTGGCGTTTCATCCTGATACGAAGACGATCCGGTTCAAAGTGAGCTGGACGGATCACGAGGGGACCTTTTCGGATCCGGTTTGGGAGGGCGTGTGGAATTCACCCAACTCCTGATCAGGATCCAGGAAATGCTTCTTGCGGTCTCTTTGACGGTCCAGAGTGTGGAGTTCCTGTTTGCAGGGGACGGGATGGGGTTCATCCCTCGTTTTTCGAGGTTCCCGACTTGGATCCGTTCGCCACTCCGGGTTCTTTGTACTCCGGGCGTTTTCAGGCTCATGCACGGGGTGAGGGCGGTAGCGGCCCTCGGCTTGATGATTCTGCCTGGAAATCTGGCACTGATGGGAGTGTTGATGGCGCTCCAGATCCTGTTGCCGTTCAGGCATCGCGGCGCATACAACGGCGGGAGCGATTTCATGACAGCACAAGTTCTCGGGGGGACGTTCTTGATGACCGTGTTCTCCGCACATCCTGGCCTGGTCCGTGCGATCTTCTGCTATCTCGGCTTTCAGACGGTCTTTTCGTACTTTGTGTCCGGCCTTGCCAAAATACGGCATCCCGGTTGGAGGAGTGGTGAGGCTCTTCAGGGATTCTTGAGAGGCAATCGTTACGGAACTCCGGATTGGATTCTCGGATTGCTCCGGCTCCCCGGCTCGGCGAAAACCATGGCCCGCGCGGTCCTCCTCTTCGAGATTCTGTTTCCTCTGTCGTTGGCGGGTCCGTGGCCTGCGTGGATCTTCATGTCGTCAGGAGTGGGATTCCATTATCTCGTCTTCCGGATTTACGGCCTCAATCGTTTTTTCTGGGCTTGGATCTCGGCCTATCCCGCTCTTTACTTTCTTTCGATGCAACGGTGGATTGCGCCATGATTCGGATTTCGTTTATACTGATTCCATGGTGAAAAAGAGTCCTTACAGGGTTTCGGCCCGGTTCAAGGAAATTCTCGAAGTGCTCGTACGCGCGCGTAGGGAGGGGGCAAACCATCTCTGGAAGTCCAGCCGACGTAGATTGGTGCCACTCACCATTACTCATATCAATCTGAACGATAACTTGATCCAGGTGGAGATCGAATCCCGTTCTGATCTGAGGCTTCAGGTCGGTGACACCGTTTACCTGAAGCTCGAGATCCGTGATTCAGCTTTCAAAACAGAGGTGCTTAAAGTTGAAGGCTCTGAGTTGGTGCTTCATTTTCCAGACGAGATCGCGCTGAGCGAGAATCGTGCTGAGAAACGAATCTATTTTCATCCCACCGATCAGAAACAGGTTCTTGTCAGGAAAATCAAGAATGTGAATTCACCAGTGGCTCAAAGGTCCATTTCAGCCACTCTCGCCGACATCAGCCAGACCGGGATGGCACTCATTCTCAGTCCTCAACAATCGACTGTGATTCAGCTACAGGATCGAGTCAGTCTTGAGATGTTGGGACCTTACCGGATCCATCCTCCTGTTCAGGGAGAAGTCGTATTCAAGATCGAGCATCAATCCAGGGGTGCATTGGGCGGACTCGAGATTGGTTCGAAGGTCGGGGTTCACCTAGAACGTAAAATCCCCAAAGCAACCTATGACGCCTTTTGTGTCCGAGACAGTGCCTTCGATGTTTCAGAGCCACAACTGGTCCGGGATCAAGCATTTAGGCGCGATGTCAGTGAGAAAATGGATGCCTTGGTCAAGCGGATGCGCAAGCGGAAGGGTGGAGCGACCCTGATCCAGCGATTCGAGAAGGGTAGCAAGAACTCCCCTTATTTGAAGAGACACGTGGAGCTGCTCTGTGAGGTGATGTGCGGACTCGGGACCCGTTTGGGTTGGGTGTCGAGTGCCACGCTCGACAAGTTGATCTATATCGCTTACCTGCATGATGCCCGTTATTTCGCATTGCCGGCCTTGGCCCGGATCCGTGACCTGCGTGAGTTTCAGAAGGTTTTCGCGACACTGAGTCTCGAGGAACAGCGAGCGTACCTTGAAGGACCGGCTTATGCGGCCGAATTGGCTCGGCAGGACAGCGAGTCGCACCCGGATGCCGCAAAAATTCTTCTTCAGCAAAAAGAACTCCCGGATGGATCCGGATTTCCGGGCAAGCTGACCGGATCCCAACTGTTACCCCTCAGTTGCCTGTTTCTTGTGAGCCACGCGTTTGTGGATTATGTGTACGATCATCCGGATTGGAGTGTTCAGGACTTTGTGAAGACGCACCGGAAGGTCTACAAGGGGACTTATTTCCAGAAGATCTTCCAAGCCATGATCTAGGAGAAGTGACCGGGGTCGGAGATGGTGGCTCGGGGCAGACTTGAACTGCCGACCCCCGCGTTATGAATGCGGTGCTCTAACCAGCTGAGCTACCGAGCCTCTCAAGAATGGGAATAGGGTAGTTTTTAACTGGAAACGCCCCCCACGGCAAGTCCCTTTTAGGGACGTTCTGCAAACCGGTCGGTCGCCGCCACCAGTGCCCGGGCGTTTCCGGGCTCCCGGGAGGCGTGCCCGGCGTCCGGGGTCAGGTGGAGTCTGGCCTCCGGCCAGGCCCGGTACAGGTCCCAAGCACTCTTGGGCGGGCAGACCACATCATAGCGTCCCTGAACAATGACTGCTGGAATGTGACGGATCCGGTCCACACGTTTCAAGATCCAGTCATCTTCTGGGAAAAATCCGCCGTGAATGAAATAATGGCATTCGATCCTGGCGAATTTGATCGCGAACTCGTCCGTCACCGCCGATTCGATCACTTCTTTCGGCGTGTGGAGTCTCGAGGTGGACATTTCCCAGGTGGTCCAGGGGCGGGCGGCCGCTATCCTGACCGTGGGATCCGGATCGGTCAGGCGACGGTAGTAGGCCTTCACCAATTCCCCGCGTTCCGACTCTGGAATGTGATCCCGGTAGGGCTCCCAGGCATCCGGGAACATGAAAGAAGCCCCTTCCTGGTAATACCAGTCGATCTCCTGCTTTCGGATCATGAAAATTCCACGGAGGACGAGCTCGGTGACCCGATCCGGGTGCTCGATGGCGTAGGTGAGGGCGAGCGTACTTCCCCAGGATCCGCCGAAGACCATCCAGCGTTCGAGCCCGAGGTGTTCCCTCAATTTTTCGATGTCCCGGACTAGGTCCCAGGTCGTGTTTTCCTCGAGGTTCGCGGCAGGGGTGCTTTTACCCGCCCCTCGCTGATCGAACAGGATGATTCTGTACCGCTCGGAATTGAAGAACCGCCTGTCCTGGGGGCCGCAACCGCCGCCCGGCCCCCCGTGGATGAACACCACGGGCTTTCCGCGGGGATTTCCACACTCTTCGAAGTACAGGGTGTGAATCGGTGAAACGGCCAGGGTGCCGGTCCGGTAGGGTTCGATCTCCGGATAAAGCCAGGTCTGTGGATCGGGAATCATTTCCATGCCTCCAGGTAATAAGCGCGCAGGGCCTCGATCAAAAACTGTTTGATCTCGGTGCGGATGTTCTCATTGAGGCCGGCGAAACGGGTGCCCGAACCTTTGTCGGTCCGATGGGTCAGGGTGGCCGTGAATTCAGGGGTGCTGATCACCCATCCGTTCACCAGCAACTCGCAGCCTGTGAGTTCGTGGAGTTTGCGGCTCTGATCCGGCGTCATGAGGATCCTGGCACCTCCGACACTCAAGTCCTCGATGGCGAAGGTTCCCTCATTTGTCCTGAGTTTTCCGACGCCGCGGGCGAGAGGAACCCGGAGTGCTCCGCGCTTTTGCTGCTTGTAGAGTTCTTGTGGAAACCGGTAGTGATAACTCCCGTCGGGGAGCCGTCGGACCGCCTCCGCACGGAATACCAGTTGGGTCGTGAAGAGACTGACTTTGAAATAACTCCGGAGACCGGCACCCGACCCGGTCCTTTGATGAAAACTGTCTGAGAGGGAATCCCACTTCACGGTGAACGCTTTGCGCTGGGGATTCCATTCGGTGATCCGCCCGGTGAGGACCTCGTGCGAACCCTCGAGACTCACCTCGGTCTTGGGCTTGATTTTGATGAGTTCCTGAATCAGACGGACGCGTTCTTGGGGGTCCTCGACCCGGGTGAAGCTCGGCGCTTCGTGGACTCTTCTCGTGCTCATGCATCCTCCGAATGATGTGCTGTTTCATGGGCCAATAAGGCGGCTCCGATCATTCCCGCAGAATCGCCGATCCTGTGTTTCAGGATGGAGGGCGGATTCTCAGTCAAAAAACAGGTTTCCTTGAGACGCTCCTCCAGGCCTGCATAGAGGCGGTCTTGGGTACTCAATCCACCTCCGAGAACAATGACGTGTGGATCCAGGATGTTCGACACATTGGACAAGAAGGTGGTGAGTTCCTCGCGGTAGGACTCCACAGTGGCCAAGGCGAAGGGATTCGCTTCATCGAGTCTCCGGAAAATCTCCCTTGCCGACAAACGTTCCTTGCCGGAAGTCCGCGCGAAATAAGATTGCTCGAGACCTCCTCCGGAAAGGTACTGTTCGGCGCAACCGAGTTTCCGGCAGTAGCAAGGACGGCCCGATGGGAACAGGGTGGAGTGCCCGATTTCGCCTGCACCTCCGCGTTTTCCCCGGATGAGTCGCCCGTTCATGATGATGCCGCCTCCGACTCCGGTCCCGAGGGTCACGCCCAGCATACAGAGGTCTTCCTGGCGGATGTTGTTCCGCTCGGCCCACTCGGCACCGGCACCGAGTCTCGCCTCGGCAAGCGCAAAACAGTTGGCATCGTTTTCGAGTGTCGATGGCCCGAGATCCGGAAGAGCGGCTTCAAAAACGTCTTTCAGGGTGAGGCCGGAGAGAAAAGGGATGCTGGATTGGGAAAGGACACCGGTTTGGGGATGTAGGGCACCCGGAACACCGATTCCGGTACCCCGGACACTCTCCCGTCCGAGCCCCTGTTCCTCGAGCAGACGATCGATTTGGAAGGAAAGGCGTTTTAAGAAAGAATCCAGGCCCGAGTTGGGCTCTGTCGGAAAGCGCTGGGAACCCAGGACTACATAGGTGGCCGGATGCGCTCCTTCTGACAAACGCACCAGACAGAGCTCCGTTTTGGTCCCGCCGATGTCCAGTCCGAGGAGTATGTCCCGCATGGCCTGATTATATGCTAATCCCTTGGAATTGCCCCTCTTTTATTGGATTGCGCATCGCTTTCAAATGCATTATCTTCCGTGGAACCGTACCTGGGGGGGATATGAAGCGTTTTACATTTCATCTCGGATTTCTTTCGACCTGTTTCATCCTGTCTGGAGCCTTTCCAGTATTCGCCCAGGGCAACCCTGGGACTTTGATCCGCATTCAGGGTGCTGAGATTCCAGGATCCGAGCCCGGATTCGAGATGGATGACGCTGACCAAGGATCCTTCGAGGCGGGGTCTCGCGAGGGCTTGAAGGCCGCTCTAGTCCGTCAGTTGGAGCGTTGCCAGGATGCCAAGGCCGTTTGGAATTTTGCCGGGAAAAAGATCACCCAGAAGCGTTGGTGTACGGATACGGCGAATTGGTTCCTCTCCAAGCTGAAGACTGTGAACAGTCTCAACGAATTGCTCACACTCGCGAGGACCGAGCTCGAGTGGTACCGGTCCACGGGTAAACCTGATTCCGGAGAAGTCCAGTTCACCGGGTACTTCAATCCGATCCATCGCGCAAAGGCCAAGCGGGAAGGTGTCTATCAGTATCCGATCTACCGTCTTCCGCCCGATATCCAGAGGCCTTACTTTACGCGTGAGCAGATCGAAAAAGGCGCGTTGGCCGGTAAAGGACTCGAGCTCGCCTGGCTCGACAATCCAGTGGATCCATTCATCATGCAGGTTCAGGGTTCCGGAACGATCTTGATGGATCAAGGGGACGGTAAAGAAGTTCGCCTCAATATCAATTATGCCGGAGAAAACGGACACCCCTACGTGTCGCTTGGAAAAGTGATGCGCGCCGCGGGCGTGCCCGAGGAGTACATCAGTCTCCAGGGGATCCGGAAATACTTTCTCGAGGTTCACCCGGAGGAGTGGGTGAAATTCTCGAATCAGAACCCAAGCTATGTCTTCTTCAAACAGGATGCGGACGGTCCCTATGGCTATTCGGGAGCGATCCTCACCCCGAAGCACTCCATCGCGGTCGATAAAGCCGTTTTCCCGATGGGAGCGATCGGTTTGATCCGTACCGAGAGACCCTCGGTGGTCTCCGGAGACCAGGCAGTGGCTTGGAAGCAGTTTTCCCAGTTCATCGTGGCGCAAGACACCGGAGGGGCGATCAAAACTCCAGGAAGGGTCGACGTGTATTGGGGTGAGGGTGCATATGCCGAAGTGGCTGCGGGCCGGACCGATCGGCTCGGAAGCCTCTACTTCATGCTGGTGCCGGCGAACAAAAAGAAATTCAGCTCCGGATCCCGTGTCGCTCGAGTTCGGCGTTCAGGCCGCCACTGAAAAACAAAAACATCATTTTGAAGTCCGCGAAGAAAGACCAACGCGGGTATTTGAAGGTGGCTGGACGGTTCTTTTCGAATCCGAAATGCCCCGTCCAAGCGAATCCGTAGCCGATCACTGGTGACAGGAGAATCCAGGTTGGCGTCTGGCGGATGATGCAGCCCGTGAGCCACACCAGGCTGAGCAAGGTTCCGATCACATGGAGGCGCCTGCAGATGTCGTTCGAGTGTTGAGACAGGTAGAAGGGCCAGAATTCTTCGAATGTTTGGTAGTCCTTGCTCATACGGGAAGTGTAGGGGAATCCTTTTCCAGGGTCAAATGAGTGGGCAAATGAGTGGCCAAGTTTTGACGTGTGGCCGGGAGTCTGGAAGAATCGGCTCATGAGTCTACCTCCGCTCCACTTTGAATTGATCCGTGAAAATTCCGATGGTTCGGGGGTTCGCCGCGCGAGAGCCGGTTCGCTGAAACTGAAAAAGCATCCTTATGCAATTGGACTCGGAGATCGAGCCATGTCGGCCGGGGGACGCCCCGTCGTAGGAAGTGCATCCCGTACCGTTGCCGAGTCGGATTACTTCGAAATTGAAACACCGACCTTTATGCCGGTGGGGACTGTGGGTTCGGTGAAGGCGGTGTCGACAGCCGAGCTCCGGGCCATGGGGGCCCAGATCATTCTCGGGAACACCTATCATCTGTATTTGCGACCGGGGCATGAGCGGGTCGAGCGCCTGGGTGAACTCCAAAAGTTCATGCACTGGGACGGCCCGATGTTGACCGATAGCGGCGGGTTCCAGGTGTTTTCACTTTCGGGTCTCAACAAAATCACGGACAACGGCGTGACTTTTCAGTCCCACATCGACGGATCCCGCCACCTCTTCACCCCTGAGTTGTCCATGGAAATCCAACGTGCGCTCGGGTCGAACATCGTCATGGCATTCGATCAGTGCCCACCCTTTCCCGCGACCCCGGAATTTGTGAAGCAAGCCATGAAGCGGACGGTAGATTGGGCCAAGCGGGGACTTGAGGTACCGCTGAAGCCGCACCAGGCACGATTCGGTATTTTCCAGGGCGGGCTCGATGTCGAGCTGAGAAAGCAATCGATTGCGGATCTCTCCGTTTTACCTTTTGATGGTTTTGCTCTGGGAGGGTTCGCCATCGGAGAACCGATGGAAATGATGCACCAGGTGGTTCGTCATGTGGCTCCCTTGATGCCTCGCGAAAAGCCTCGCTACCTCATGGGGGTCGGCAGACCCGAGGATCTGGTGGAATCGGTCCGCTCCGGGATCGACATGTTCGATTGCGTCATGCCCACGCGTAACGCCCGGAACGGGCAGCTGTTCACCTCGGTGGGTCGTGTCAACATCAAGAATGCGAAGTACATGGACGACGATTCACCGCTGGATCCGAACTGCTCCTGTGAGACCTGTCGGGACTATTCCAAGGCTTACCTGAGACATCTTTTCGTGGCGGGAGAAATGTTGTCCGCCCGTTTGAACACCATTCACAATCTGCATTTTTACCTCGATCTGATGAGGCAGATGCGCAAGGCGATTCTCGCTGATTCGTTCGAGGAGTGGGCGAAAGATTTTTATTCCCAATTTCAGGGGAAGGAATTAACGTCGTAAATCATGAAAACTTTTACAGCTCTTGTGTTTTTCATCGGTCTTGTCCATTTGAGCCCCGCAGTGGCGGGTGAGGGTCAGGTTTCTGCCCCGAACGTGGTCGCACCAGCGACCACCACCGAGAGTGCCGCGACTTCTGCCACGACTGCTGCGACCACCACGGCGACCACCGGTCAGCAGACGCTCGGTGCCCAGGCTCAGCCTGGTCTGCTAGGTATGGCGATGCCCTTTTTGATCATGCTCGGGATCATGTACTTCTTGATGATCCGCCCACAACAGAAACGGATGAAGGAGCACCAGACGCTCATGTCCGGACTGAAGAAGGGCGACCAAGTGGTCACTTCCGCTGGTATTTTCGGCACGATCTCGGATCTCGACGAGAAAACCGTGATGCTTGATGTTTCCAAGAATGTTTCGATGAAGGTGCTGAAAAGCCAGGTCAATCAGGTTCTCACCGGTCCTGTGCGCGAAATCCAGTAATCCCCGCTCCAAGGAGTCCAGTCATGTCTAAGAAATGGTGGGTGAAGTTCACCCTGCTCATCGTGGTCACTCTCTTCTCGATCGCCTACGTGGTCCCAACTTTTACGAAGACGGCTCCCGCCAAGGGATCCTGGTTCTCAAAAAAGATCAACCTCGGTCTCGATCTTCAGGGTGGTCTTTACTTGGTGATGGGTGTCGACTTCAATAAAGTGTTTAAGGAGATCGCCGACCGTCAGTCGGGCTCGATCGGTGACCGCCTCAAAACCAAAGCCGTTGCCCTGGCCGATAACAGGGTTCGGACCGACGGAGTCCCCGGTGACGACCCCAGGATCGTGATTCGCTTCGCAGCGGGTCAGAAAAAAGAAGTCGGCGAACTGCTCTCCAAAGAATTCCCGAATCTCCGGATCACGGAAGACAAGCCGGACTGGTATGAACTCGGGCTTTCCAACGACTATCGGAACGATGTCCGTGAGAAAACCGTGAATCAAAGCATCGAAGTGATCCGGAACCGGATCGACGAGTTCGGTGTGGCCGAACCTCAGATTTCTTCGCAGGGGAGCGACCGGGTCGTGGTGGAACTCCCCGGCATCAAGGATGTGGACCGGGCCAAAGACCTGATCGGCCGGACCGCCAAGCTCGAGTTCAAGATGGTGGACGAGGATGGATCGAGAAACGTGATCGTTTCCGATCTGATCGCCCAGATCGAAAAAGAAAAGAACCTGAAATACGAAGAGGGCGGCGCCCTCAAGTTCTCGGAATATGTGCGTCAGATCAACGAGGCGGCTCAGACCAAGATTCCCGCCGGAGATGAGATCGCATTCGAGAAGTCTGAAATGGGCCGGACTCCCCTTCTGTTGAAGTCGAAAGCCGAAGTGACCGGTAACGATCTCCAGGATGCACAGGTCTCCTTCAACCAGGAATCCCGCAGGCCGGAAGTCGCTTTTGAATTGAATCCACGTGGTGCAGTGAATTTCGAGAAACTGACCGGAGACAATGTCGGCAAGCGTCTGGCGATCGTGCTCGACGGAATCGTGCACTCCGCTCCGAACATCAATTCTAAGATCGGTGCACGGGGTGTGATCACCACCGGTCGTGGCGGATATGATGAAGCTTTGCGAGAGTCCAAGGACCTGGCCATTGTTTTGCGTGCCGGTGCCCTTCCTGCACAGTTGGAGCTCATGGAACAGCGTGTGGTCGGACCGAGTCTCGGCGCGGATTCGGTGTCCAAAGGCGCTTTTGCGAGTGTACTGGGTATTCTTGCGGTGTTTTTGCTGACCGCCGTTTATTACCGGATCTCTGGGGTCATCGCAGTGATGTCGTTGATGATGAACGTCGTTCTGGTGCTGGCCATTCTCGTTTGGCTTGAAGCGACTCTCACATTGCCCGGTATCGCGGGCATCGCTCTCACAGTCGGGATCGCAGTCGACTCGAACGTTGTGATTTACGAGAGGATCCGGGAGGAGCTCGGTCTCGGGAAAGCCATCGGTGCGGCGGTCGAAGCCGGATTCGACAAGGCTTTCAAGACCATTCTCGATGCGAACGTGGCGAACGGGATTGCCGCCATCATTCTGATGATTTACGGTACCGGCCCGGTGAAGGGCTTTGCAGTCACCATGATGATCGGGATCGTGACAACTTTGTTCACTGCGGTTTTCGTGTGCCGTGTGTTGTTCGACTATTATCTGAAGCGCATGGTAGACCGTGACGCGAAAACCCTCAGTATCTGACAGGGGAGGAACTAATTATGTTTCATCTGATTCGTCCTGATTCGAATATCGATTTTGTCGGCAAAAGGAAGATCTGGCTCGGATTGTCCGTGGTCATGATCCTTGCGACGTTCGTTCTGCTATTCACCAAGGGGCTCAATTACGGAATCGACTTTACCGGAGGAGCCGAGGTCAAGGTCCGCGTTCCCCAAACCTGGGACACCGGCAAGTTGCGTTCGGTACTCGAGAAGGGTGATGTGACCGGACTGAAGATCCTCGCTTTGGGTGATCCGAAAGACAGTGAGTTCATGATCCGCACCCAGCAGCAAGAAGGCAAGGATCTCAATGTCGCGGTCAAAAAGATCGGTGACATTCTCGGTGCCGAGTTGAAGGCGGGGGAGTTCGAGATCAAGGCGGCCGATATCGTCGGTCCTTCAGCGGGCGGACTTCTCAGGAAGAACGGGTTTCTGGCCATGTTCTATTCCTTGATTGCGATCCTGCTTTATGTCGCGATTCGATTTGATTTCCGTTACGCTCCCGGTGCGATTCTCGCACTGTTTCACGATGCCGTGATCGTTCTCGGGATTTTCATCCTGACGGGCAAGGAGTTCGATCTCACCGTACTCGCGGCCATCCTGGCGCTGATCGGATACTCCAACAACGATACGATCATTGTCTATGACCGGGTTCGTGAAACCCTGAAGATGAACCCCTCGGCTTCAATCGAGGAAGTGGTGAATCAATCGGTCAATCAGACCCTCGGCAGGACGATCATGACCTCACTCTCGACTTTTGTCAGTGTGGCGATGTTGTGGGCGTTCGGTGGCCATGTTCTCGAGCCCTTCGCTTTCGCGCTGATGTGCGGGATCGTGGTTGGAACCTATTCCTCTGTTTTCATTGCTTCCTCCATGGTGATCGTATTGACCCACTATCGTGAGAACCAGAAGCGCACGGGTGGACGGAAACGCCGTGAAGTGAAGCTCGCTCCAGAAGCTCATATCGGGATTTGATCCGGATATCCGATGCTCGAACACGAATGGATTTTTTCTGAATCTCCAGAAGGAGGGTCGCCCGAAGAGGCGGCCCTTTTTTTGTCTAAGAGCACGGGGCTCGGGCGACTGGCCGCCACCGTTTGTGTCAACCGGGGAATTGCAACCCCGGAGGCAGTGAAGAGTTTTCTGAATCCGAGACTCGATTCCCTCACTCACCCTTTCAAAATCCGGGACATGGAGCGGGCTGCAAGAGAGATCCTTGAGAGTCAGGTGCTCGATCAGCCCAGGAATTTACGGGTATTCACGGATTACGATGTGGACGGAACCACGGGCGCAGCGCTCTTGACCTGGTTCTTTCGTGACTTGGGATTCCGGTTTGATGTGGTTCAGCCCGACCGCTTCCGGGACGGGTATGGATTGCAGGTCCGTGCCGTCGAAGACGCCCATCGGGATGGGGTAGACATCCTGATCACCGTCGATTGCGGGATCACCAGTTTCGAGGCTGCTGATCGGGCACGTGAGCTCGGGATTCGCTTGATTGTTGTAGATCACCATCAGATCGACCCAGTCAAAGGACTGCCGGCCGCTTTTGCGGCGGTCGACCCACAGCGATCCGACGATGAGTCGGGTCTCCGTCAACTCTGCGGATGTGCACTCGCTTTTTACCTGTGCATGGGAATCCGCATGCTCGGGCGCGATTCCGGTTTTTTCTCTTCACGGGGAATAGTCGAGCCCAATTTGAAATCTTTGCTCGATCTGGTGGTGATCGCCACCGCAGCCGACATGGTTCCGCTCACCGGAGACAATCGCACTTTGGTCAAGCATGGTCTGGATGTCCTCCGGAACACCGAGAAGCCAGGGTTACGGGAGTTGATGAAGGTGGCTGGGATTGAGGTGAAGAGTGTCGGACCCTCGAACTTAGGATTCGCACTCGGACCCAGGATCAATGCCTCAGGCAGGATGGGTTCAGCCGAGACTGCGTACCGGGTTCTGACCACGAAGGATCCCGAGGAGGGACGTCGATTGGCTCTCGAGCTCGAGAGCGTGAACACCGAGCGCGCCGAACTGCAGAACCGCATCTGGGACGAGGTTCGGGCCAAGGTCGAATCGGGGCTGGAAAAGGGGCGTTTTTCACACTCGGTCGTGGTCGGGGATCCGGGCTGGCACGAGGGAGTTGTGGGCATTGTCGCCTCGAAAGTGACTGAACACTTTCACCGACCGGCTGTGATTCTGGCTATTCGTGAGGATGGGATAGCAAAAGGGAGCGTGCGGTCTTACGGCGGTTGTAACATTCTCGAAGTCCTGCATCTTTCGAAGGGACATTTGCTCGGCTACGGAGGGCACAAGTACGCAGCAGGACTTTCTCTCCGTCCCGATCAGATCGATTCCTTTGCTGCGGATTTTAACAGCACCGTATCGGCTCAGGTTCCCGAGAAGCGTAAACACCCGATCCGGATCGAATCCTACTGTGAACTTGAAGAACTCGATTTGAAGGCGCTCGAGGAGATCGAACGCCTGGCTCCATTTGGGCCCGGTCATCCTGAACCGGTGTTTGCAGTCCGTGCAAAAGTGGAACAGCAAAACATCTTGAAGGGACGCCACGTGAAGCTTCGCCTCGGTTCCACGAAGACCCGTGGTTTCGAGGGAATCTGGTTCAATGCCGCAGAGAGGCTAGATGACACGTTGCTGATGGAAAAATCTGCCCAGAGCGGAAAACCATGTGAGTTCGCAGGTATACCCGAGATCAACCGATTCCTGGGCAAAACTAGCCCAACGTTGAGGATCAAGTCAGCCCGCGCGGTTGAATAAATCTTGTTTAATTAATCCGGATCGAGTCTCCTGATAGCACTGGTATTTGGTGTTTCAACCCTTGTTCATGGAGGAACAGGAATGGCTCGTTTCAGAATTCCCAGATTATTGCTCGTATTGGCCACGCTGATGTTCACGGCGCTCTCCAGCTTCGCTGCGGGAGGATCTTATCCGGTTCGTTCCGGAGAGTTTGTGGTCCGGGTTCGTCCCGAGTCTCTAAAGTCCTCTAGAAATCCTTTCCAGGATGTGTCCGAGCGACTCAGTCGTCTGATCGGCATGAAGGACGCGGTCCGTTTTTCGCGTTTCAGCACGAGTGATGACTTTGCAACCTTCAAGGTTTCGGGTGTCCCGACCCGCGACACCCTTCAGGCTCTCCGTCAGGATCCTTCGGTGTTGTACGCCGAACCGAATTACATTTTTAAGGCCCTCGGACGTGGTGATCAGAATCCAAATGACGCCCAGTTCGGAGCGCTCTGGGGCATGAAAAACGTCGGCCAGGCGGATGCAGCCGGCCAGGTTGGAAAAGCAGGTGCCGACATCCGTGTGGTTCCGGTCTGGAATGAAGGAATCACCGGGGACAAGCGGATTCGCGTTGCCGTGATCGACACCGGTGTGGATTACAACCACCCGGATCTGAAGGCCAACATGGATGCGGCAAATGGCTACAATTTTGTGGGTAACAACGCCGATGCTCGGGATGATCACAATCACGGAACCCACTGTGCCGGGACCATCGGTGGTGTCGGGAACAACGGAGTCGGTGTGACCGGTGTGGCCTGGAACGTCACCATCATCCCGATCAAGTTTCTGGATGCGAATGGGAGCGGATCACTCGCGGGTGCTGTTCAGTCGATCCAACATGCGACCAAGCTCGGTGTCGACATCATGAGCAACAGCTGGGGTGGCGGTCCGTTCACCCAGGCTCTTTACGACGCGATCATGGAGGCACGAAACAAGGGGATTCTTTTTGTGGCAGCCGCCGGGAACGACTCGAATGACAACGACGGGCGTGCAACCTACCCCGCAGGTTATCAGATCGACAACGTTCTCTCAGTTGCTGCGACTGACAATCAAGACAAGATCGCCATCTTCTCGAACTACGGACGCCGTACAGTTCACGTGGCCGCGCCGGGTGTGAAGATCCTCTCAACACTCAAGAATGGTGGTTACGGCGCCATGAGCGGGACCTCGATGGCCACTCCGCACGTCGCAGGGATTGCCGCTCTGATGCGTTCTGCAAATCCGTCCCTGACATATGTTCAAATCAAAGACCTGCTGATCCGCTCGAGTGACAAGGTCCGCGCCTTGGCTCGCAAGAGTGTATCGGGTGGGCGGGTGAACGTATACAACGCTTTGCATGGCATCTTTCCGGTGGATGACGCTCCTGCTGAGAACTCCTGGAAAGACGTCTCGATGAACATCGAGTCCGCACATCCCTACGAAAACGGACAGGTGAAGAGTTATCCCATCAAGGTCCCGGGTGCTCGTTTTATCCGAGTGGTGATTGATCAGCTCGATACTGAAGCCGGATACGATATCGTGGAAACCGTCGCTGCTGACGGTACCGTGGTGGACAGTGTGAGCGGGACCCGTAATGGACATGTTACGGATTACTTCAGTGGTTCAGAGGGGCGGGTTGTGCTCAAGACTGACGGCAGTGTAAACAAGTGGGGGTTCAAAATCTCCCGTGTGCAGGCAGTGTACTGAGGTTCTGAATGAAACTCCCCGCGTGGTGGATCGGTATCGAACTCTTGCGGGCCGGACTGGCTCAAGCCGAGGAGGGGGGGGGAACCCCCCCTCCGTCTCCGTCTGTAGTGGCTGTTCCCTCGGCCACTCCCGAAGGTCCATTGAGCGAGGAGGATCGCAGGAAGCTCCGGATGGAGTTCAGATCTGCACTGAGGTCTGCCGAGCGTGCCTTTGATCATCAGGAGCGTTCAGCCCTTCGGGAATTCCAGATCGCTCAGGCTACCGAGGCCAAACAGTGGAAAGAAAGAGAACGCCTCGCACGGAGAAAGTATTTTGAAAAGCACCCTACAGGACCTGAACAAAGAAAGTATGTTCTTGGATTCGTGGAAAGGAAGAAGGAGTTCGATTCTTCTCAGGTGTTCCGACTGCAGGCGGAAAAGAAAACCTGGCGTGACAAGCGGGAAGCGCATCGGGAGAAGCTGAAAGATCGGTTGAACCGTTTTGTGAAAGAGCTCGACTCTGGGAAGCGTCCGAACCGCGAGCTCTGGGATAACCTGCAGTTTTAGACTCCGCGGGTGTCCGCGCCCCAGAGGAGTTTGTGGAGTTGGAGCTGGAATCTGACCGCGAGTCGGTCTTTCAGGATCCAGTCGGCCAGATCTCTCGGCTCGACGCCCTCGTATTTTCCAGGAGATCCTTTCACTTGCATGACTGGTGAGAATAGGATTTCCCTGACCGGGAGTTTTCCGGAGCGGACCCAGTCGCGTGCCCATTCGTAGTCTTTCCTCGAGGTGATCACGAATTTGATCTCATCCTCCGGCTTCAGGAGTGGAAGATTCTCGAGGAAACGCTCCCGGCACATCCCGGAGTCCGGGGTCTTCATGTCCATCACGATGCGGGCGAGTGGGCTCGCTTCCCGGATGGAGACCTCGCCATGGGTTTCGATCGAGACCCGGTAGCCTTCCGCTCGCAGAGCATGAATGAGAGGCAAAGTTCCACGTTGGAGCAGGGGTTCCCCTCCGGTCAGGAGCACGTCTTTTGCTCCGAAGTCCCGGACTCGATCGAGGACTTCTGCTTGGCTCATCTTGGAGCCTCCCTTGAAGGCGTAGGCTGAGTCGCAGTAGACGCAGCGAAGGTTGCAACCGGTCATGCGGATGAAAGTGAAGGGGACTCCGGTCAAGGAGGTTTCTCCCTGGAGCGAATGAAATATTTCAGTGACCAGCAGCCCTTCGAATGCCATGGGACAGGGTTTTAACTTAACCCGCCAAAATAAGAAAGGTGTGACCGGACTTGCCAGCCACACCTTTCCTGAATGAAGAGGGGGTCCATTGCGTTTGATTTACTGGGGTGAGTAAATCCTAGGTGCATCGGGACCCCCCTTGAAAGCTTTGTAGGCTTCCTCACCTTTGGCAGCCCAGCCAGCATAGACCTTCGGGGTAAAAGGCCCTTAGCTCTGTGGTTTTGCGTCTCCGACGTTTCCGTCGGGTTGCCCTTTTCAAAGGGGGTTTAGGTATTCCCGCCTCTTCACGAGTCCTGTTCCATCAGGACTCAAAACTGTCTTACTCATAAGTTTAACGCAGTGCAAAATGGAATCAAGAAATAATCTCCACTTTTTTCTGAAGTCATCGAGAAATCACGGTATTTTCATTGCATCGTGAAGTGGATTCAATGGCTTACATTGAGCTCGATTTTATTCGGTTTTTTTGGGGAAGCCCAGGGGGCTCAGCCCTATCAGAATGAGGTCGAACAGGACGTGCTCATGACCCGGCGGCTTCCGGTTTATCTGCTCCACCAGTTGGGTGATGTTCGGATCAGTGGCACCGTACAGGATCGAATCCGGGTGAAGATGCGCTATCAGGTGATGGCGGAGACCCGTGAGGAGGCCGAGCAGGCCTTTCAGGCACTCGGATTGGTGACCTTCGAAACCCGTGAGCGTTTCGAAATCCGTGTCGGGCATGCCCGAGGACAAGATCTGGTGTCCAAGATGAGGGCCAGGTTGAAGAATGTGGTTCGTGTGGATCTCGAGATTCGAGCGCCTTATCAGAGTGACTTGACCCTAGTGCTGGGTGAGGGGCGTTCCCTTAAGGTAGACCAATGGAGGGGAGGCCTGACATTGAGTGGTAAGAATTCAACCATCGATCTCCAGCGGCTCGAGATGGCCAAATCCTTGGTGGTGAATTGCTCCAAGTGTCCTTTGACTCTTCGTGACTCCCGGGTCAATGGCCGCATCGTAGTGGGTTCGAAGCCGGTGTTGATGGAGCGGGTGGAATCCCCGACGCAGTTGTCGATCGATCAAGGATCCGAGGAAGTCCGGGTCGTCAAGAGCCGGGGCGTGTTGAGCGTTCACAGCGGATCCGGACCCCTGACCGTGGAAGGTTACTCCGGGGTGATCCACTTCCAGAGTGAGGAAGGCGGGGCGTTTTTATCCCAGATCGAGGGATCGTCAAACATTCGGACCCAATCGGGACAGGTCATGCTCGACTTCGAAAGCTTGAAGGGGCCGGTGCATGTGGATACCGAAAGAGGTGATGTTCAGATCGCCTTGCACCCTGCGTTCGAGGGGTCGCTCGATCTCATGAGTCTACGGGGCGAAGTCATGGTCCAGTTTCCCTACGAAGTTCGCAAAGGCGCAGGACAAGTGCTCTACGGACCGGTCTCTCCGGGGAGGGTTGATGCGGTGGTCGGCTCTCATCATGGCCAGTATGTTCACGCCTACACCCGGCAAGGCGGGGTCCGGATTCTAAGAAAGGCCCCAACCAAATGAAGATCCTCGTGATCCGGCTGAGCAGTTTGGGAGACGTGATCCTGGCGACAGCGTTTCTTGAGAATCTTCCGGTCGATGTGAAGGTGGATTGGATGATCGCTAAGGAGTTCGCCTTCGCTCTAGAGGGACACCCCCGGATCGGAAAACTCTGGGTCTACGACAAGAAGAGCGGTTTGGGTGGCTGGATCAAATTGTGCCGCAAAGTTCACGCGTCAGGTTATTCCATCAGGGTGGACCTGCATCGGACGATCCGGAGTCGGTTGGCTTTCTGGTTTTTTCGATTGAAAGATTTGTCCGGTGTAGGTGCCCGGATACCGCATGTTTCCATTTCCAAACAGCGATTGCGTCATTTCTTGCTCTTGATGCTGAAAGGTTCCTGTCCGCATTCGTGGTTGCCAGTCCCTTATTGGAAACGCTTCGCTAGTCTGGGAGCGAGTCTGAGCGCTTCTCTGAATCCTGTTTTCGCCGGTTCACTCTTGCCTCCTTCCTGGACGTCCCTTTTGCCTTCACCCGAACAGGAATTGAGGGTTCTGGAACGTTATGGTTTGCAGTCGAAGCAGTACTTGGCGGTCATGCCCGCCTCACGGTGGTCTTCCAAGGAGTGGCGGGTGAGCGGGTATGTCGAGGTGCTTTCAGGGCTTCATCGGAGCAGAAAGTGGGTTCCGCTGGTTTTGGGGCGCAAGTCCGATCGGCCTTGCGTGGAGTTGGTGAAGAGCCTGAGAGAGGCGGGGATTCCCGTTGCCGAGGCTCTCGAGGAGCCCGAGTTCCAGAACACGGCTGTGCTTCTCAAACATGCGATTTCCTACCTCGGAAGCGACACGGGGCTTTCTCATCTGGCCGAGGCGGTCGGTACGCCCAGCCGGGTGATCTTCGGACCGACACGCCCCGAGCTCGGCTTTGGACCCTGGAAACCTGAGAGTCACTCGATATCCATTCAATTGTCCTGCGCTCCTTGTTCCAAGGACGGGCGGAATTGCTTCCGGGTCACCGATCCCTATTTGTGCATGCGAGGACTGAAGACCGCACAGGTCGAGGAGAGCTTCGGGTGATCTCAAGGCTCCTTTCTAGATTGCTCGACCTCATCCAAGTTGGGTGGATACCTGTGCCCGGGCTCTTGAGTCCAACCCGCCGTCAGGCATTCAAGTCACGCAGTTGGGCGCTACCCCCTTCAGGAAAGGCTCCGATTTGGTTTCATGCTGCGAGTCTGGGCGAGCTCGAGATGTTGATGCCGTTGATCGAGGATTTTGAGTCCGGAAAGACCGGTTTTTGTGTGAGTTGTTTTTCGGAATCCGGTGTTCAAGGACTTGAAAAGTTGAGGGGGAGGGCCCTTTTTGCTGATTTGTCTCCCCGAGATTCAGAGTGGGAGTCTGCATTCCAACGCTTCGGTACCCGTGTTTTGGTGGTTTCGAAGTACGATCTCTGGCCCGGCGCCTTGATTGCGGCCAAGAAGCTTGGGATCCGGGTGGTCGTGGTCAATGCGCAAGCGCGGTCCTCGTTCCAATGGATTTCAAGGCTGTTTGTCCCGGAGGCACTCCCGGATCTGGTTTTTTTCTCCAATCTTCCTTCGTCGCTTGTCCTGCTCAAGAGCTGGTTCCCGAGTGCCAGAGTGGAAAGTGGAAGTGATCCGCGTTACGAACGGGTGGCTCGTCGAATTTCCCTTCAGCCCGGAGACCGGGTCATCGCATGGCGTGAACGGATCGTAGCTCTGCCACGACCGATCGGCATCGTGGGGAGTGCCTGGTCGGCGGATTTGAATGAACTTTTGGAGAGTGCCGAGTCGTGGAAGGGGAGTCTGGTGGTGGTTCCACATGATTTGAGTTCTCCCCATCTGGATCGGCTCCGGAAAGATCTCGAAAAGGCCCTACCGGGCCGTTATTTGTTGGTCAATGAAATGGGGATCTTGGTGGAATTGTATCCTTTGGCGGATTGGGCTTTTGTGGGTGGAGGGTTTCACCAAGGAATTCATTCTACCATCGAGCCGGCCGTGGCAGGTTTACAAGTCATGTGCGGACCGAAGAATGCGGATCAGTTCCCTGAGGTTGCCGAATTGGTGGGGGCCGGGATTCTGACGGTTTGTCCGGACTCGAAGTCGATTTCTGATTGGTTGAAACAGGAACCTTGGAAGAAACAAAGACGCGTTCCCTTTTTAGAAGAGAAGCGACAGGCTTATCGTCGTCTCCTTGAAAGCTGTCAGGCCATCCGGTAGGCTGATTCGGAATGGAGTTTTTCTCACAGTACGATTTCGTGGTCATTGGAGAACATCCGGCTGCTCTCTGGGCGGTTCGTAAGCTTCTCCGTTTGGACATGCGTGTACTGATTCTACCGCTCGGGCATCATTCCGGAGCCAATCTACTTCCCCGAAACATCCTGGGTGACTTTGATTGGAATCCAGCCGCTTGGCCGGATCGGGATCGTGATCCGATCCAGATCCTCAGTCCGGGCCATCGCTTCCGCGTAACAGGTGATGATGAAGAGCGTAAAGAGGAGTTCAAGTTTCATTTCGGAAAGGATCCGGCTCCGGGAGTGAGAACTGGTGCTGAGTTTTTTCGTGGTTTGCGTTGCCTCGAGCTTGGTCGGGATCCGGGTTTTGCTTTTGATCCAGGAGTTGCGGGCATGGACTTGCTGAATCGCGTGAATGGAACCGTCTATCATGACGGTGAAAGCGGGTGGGTAGTCCGTAGGCTCTTGTCAAGACTCGAAGAGTGGGGGGCGCATGTGGCCCGACCCGGCCAGTTGCGTCGGATTTTTTTGGATCGCAAGAACTTTGTTGGAGTTCAGTTGCTCGGTACCTCCCGGATGGTGGCCGCCCGGTACGGGATTCTCGCCTCACAGTTAGATCATCTCCGTTCAATGATGAGCGAGGATTTGGATCTCAGGTCCAAGCCTTCCGGGTGGACCTTCGACGTTCGTTTTGAGTGTGCTCCTGAAGTGATTCCGCCTGGACTTGGGACCAGGATGCTGGTGGTGGAGACCGGGGCCCCGGTGCTTGAGATCCTGCGTGAAGGACGTGGGCTGTTTCGCCTGAGGATCGTCTTACCCATGAGCGATAAAACATTAGTCCGAGACGAGCAGCGTCGCCTTGCGGAGCGGATGCTGGCGGTTTGTCAGAAATTGATTCCAGACCTGGAATATAATCTCCGGAAAGTGGTTCCAGATGTCAGGGATCCTGAGCGTGCCGAAACGGTGGATCTTCCGAGACTTCATCCATTTGACGACTTGAGCCGGATTCCGCTCGAGCGCCTGGTCTACGACGAGACCTCCGGTCTCCCTCTCGAGACAGGGGTGCCCAACTTATTCTTGATCGGAGAGGAGTCACTACCTGCCGATGGAGTTCACGGTGGATTTGAAGCGGCGAAGAAAATGTTCGACCTCCTTGCCAAGCGGGAGCAGCGTCCTGACTTGGTTCAGGTCGTGACACCCCAAGGTTGAGGCGAAGGAAGCGCTTCTTGCAAGGGCCGGTACGTGCAGCGGTACCGGTTCTTGAGAACGATCTTTATTTTGATGATGGGGCTTCTGGTGGTCGACGCCCAAGCCTCCGAGTGGACTCATGGTGTCGAGACTGAGGCTGGATCAAGCTGGAAGTTCCATTTCGGGGGAAGAATGGAGTCACACTCCCTTCTGGGTGTTCCGGCTGTGGTCGAACTTCCCGGATTCCGAAGCGGATGGGAAGGAGGGGCCCGATGGGGAGCCTATCTCCAGGGGTTCATTTCGAGGCAGGAACAAACACAACAATTCTGGTTCGACGGTTTCGGGCCCTTGTACCGAAGCTCAGGAAGGGCTTGGACGCTAGGGGGAAGGGTCTTTCCCTTTGGCAGGTCGGCAGGGCTCGAGCCCTTTTTGAGCGGGGGCTTCCATTGGATCTCCGGGACTCTTGAGTCGCCTGAATTTCAATCCCGTTGGGAGGGAAGAGAAGGGTTTGCCGGTGCGGGGCTCTGGTATTCATGGGAGCGCCTACTCTCCGCCTGGTTGGACCTCAGGTTCCATTCAGGTGACAAAGGTTCCGATTCCAACACGGTTCCAGGAAGTCCCGTGGGGTGGGATTCAGCGCTGAATTTGAGCCGGAGCGCGTCATGGTCTGTCGGTGCCGGTGTGGGCATTTACTTCTAATCCGGGAGAGCCTAAGCTTTCGGAATATGAATCATTTTGATCTGCAAGTTCGCCAGGTTTCAGGCCGTTCCCTCGCTTTTCTCCGTTTCGACCTGAAGGGTGAGAAGGTGAACAAATTCAATCGGGACGTGATGGCCGAGTTCGAGGCACTGATTCCTCTGTTGAAATCCAAGTCATCTGAAATCGAGGCACTGATCCTGGTGTCGGGCAAACCCGGAAACTTCATTGCCGGTGCCGATATCACCTTGTTTCAGGCGGCAAAAACGGCGCCTGAGGCTCAGGCTCTTTCCGAGGCCGGACAAAAGCTGCTGAATGAGTGGGAAGACCTGCCGTTTCCGAGAGTGGTCGCCATCAACGGTTCTTGCATGGGTGGCGGGTGTGAACTGTCGCTGGCCAGTTCAGCCATCGTGATGTCGAATGACCCGGCCGCCAGGATCGGTCTGCCTGAAACTCTGCTTGGCGTGATTCCCGGAATGGGGGGGTGTATCCGGATGCCCTGGAAAGTCGGATTGGCTACGGCCCTGGACCTGATTCTCTCCGGAAAAACCCTGACCGGAGAGAAGGCCGAGAAAGCCGGCCTTGCGGATGCCTGCCTCCCCAAAGAGGATTTTGAAGAGAACGCCACCGCTTGGGTAGTTCGGAATCTCGACCGTCTGAAGAAAGGCGACCGGATTGCACGCGAGCCGAAGTTCGGTGGGATGGGGGGACTCGCAGGAAAGTTGCTCGAGAACAACCCGGTCGGACGAAGTGTGGTTTTCAAGAAGGCCCGCGAAGGTGTGCTATCCAAGACCAAAGGCAAATATCCTGCTCCTCTCGAAGCCATCAACGTGATTGAAGAAACTGGCACCGGTTTTGGATCCGATTTCCGAGGCTCCCGTCGTGACGAGGCCATGAAGCGTGAGGCCCGCGGGTTCGGAGAAATGGCTGCCACTTCGGTTTCCAAAAACTGCATCCGGATCTTCTTCATGACCGAGGGTGTGAAAAAAGCGACCGGATTGCCCGAGGGCCGCTCGGCCGAGACCAAAAAGATCCAAAGCGCGGCAGTGCTCGGCGCCGGGGTCATGGGTGGCGGCATTGCACACCTGTTGGCCGACAAAGGTGTCAATGTTCGCATGAAAGACATCGGTTTGCCGGGACTCGAAATCGGGATTCAGTCGGCGCTGACCCTGTTCAAGAAAAGTCTGAAGCGCAAGTCGATCACCGCCAGACAATTCGACCAGAAACTGGCTCGGATCGCGCCGACCACGACCTATGATGGATTCCGCTCTGCCGAAGTGGTCATCGAGGCTGTGGTGGAACGCATGGATGTGAAACAGTCAGTACTCAAGGAGCTGGAAGGTCAGGTGAGTGATCAGTGCGTGATCGCGACCAACACCTCTTCGCTTCCGGTGAGTCAGATGCAATCCGTGATGAAGCATCCAGAACGTTTTTGTGGCATGCACTTTTTCAATCCCGTACACAAGATGCCGCTTGTTGAAGTCATTCGCGGAGAAAAGTCCTCGGATCAGGCCGTGTCCCAGATTTTCCAGTTCTCGAAACAAATCGGCAAGACCCCCATTGTTGTGAAAGACGGACCAGGATTCCTTGTAAACCGCTTGCTGATGCCTTATTTGACTGAGGCGGCCATCATGGTGTCCGACGGAGTCCGGATTGAAGAACTGGATCGTGCGATGATCGAATTCGGTATGCCGATGGGGCCCATCGAGCTCATCGACGAGGTCGGACTTGATGTCGGCGACAAGGTTGGCCACATCCTGCATGATGCATTCGGGGAACGCATGTCTCCTCCACGGACATTCGAGCGTCTGCTGAACGAGAAGCGTCTCGGGCGGAAAGTGGGTGCCGGATTCTATCTCTACGAGGGTAAGGATCGTTCGGAGCGCAAGTTCGATTCAGGAATCTACGATTTGCTCGGAATCACCCCTGTCGACGGAAAGATCCCGACCGAGGAGATGGTGGATCGATGTGTTCTGAGCATGGTCAATGAAGCCGCCCGTTGTCTGGACGAGGGAGTGGTTGAGTCCGCGCACGATGTGGACCTCGGAATGATCATGGGAACCGGATTCCCGCCCTTCCGCGGTGGCCTGCTCCGCTACGCCTACGATCGCGGCTTGAAGAAGATCGTGGAGCGTCTGAGCGAGCTTTCGAAGGTCTACGGCATGCGTTTCGAGCCCAGTGACGCTCTCCGGAGATTCGCCGAGCGCGGCTCCTTCCATAGGTGATGCCACGCATGAGTGGTGGCATGAATTGGATCCGTTGGGTGGCGGGTCGCTACCTGAGAGCCAAGCGGAACACCCGGTTCCTGAGCCTGAGCACGGCACTCTCCATGGGTGGAGTGGGTCTCGGTGTCGCCGCCATCATCATCGTCCTGGCGGTGATGAACGGGTTCGAGAGGCAGTTGCGTGAAAAACTCGTCTCGAGCGAGTTGCACGTCCTCATGCATCCGACCCCCGATCTGGACGGATTCGATCAAGGTCTGGTTCCCCGTTCCTCCATTTTGCAGATTCCAGCTGTTGCGTCTTTGGTCTCAAATAAAGACGTGGATTTTGTGAGTTGGGTTCTTGGGAGTGAGGTGGTGATCCGGGCTGGTAACAAGGTTTCCGGGATCAAGATCCAAGGGGTGGAGCCGGATCGGATTGCGCGTCTGAAAAAGAGTTTGGTGGAGGAAGCTCTTCCCCAGATGTTGGTGGATCGTGATGGACCCGAGGCTGTTCGGCACCCTGGGGTCTTCATCGGCAAGGAACTCGCCTACGAGCTCGGACTCATTCCCGGTGATTTTGTGACTTTGATCTCTCCTTCACAGATGGACGGTCCCTTCAACAACATTCCCAGGGTCAAACGTTTCATCGTCGAGGGGATCTATCATCAGGGCGTGCCTGAGCAGGAGAGTCATATCGCGTTCACCACTCTGGCTTCGATGGAATCCTTCTTGCGCAAGAGGGGGGCGGTCAGCGAAGTCCAGGTTACTTTGAAGGACGCCTCGATCTCGGAGTCCTTCACA
The DNA here is from genome assembly GCA_027491115.1 of Pseudomonadota bacterium. Lineage (GTDB taxonomy): Bacteria > Bdellovibrionota > UBA1018 > UBA1018 > CAIMNF01 > CAIMNF01. Next base: position 122,440 of record JAIXWV010000034.1, on the reverse strand, counting down.
GATCGTTATCGGAAGGAATTGAAAGGCATAAGAATCCGGGATTGGAACGAGCTCAATCAGAATCTCTTCGCTTCGATGAGGCTCGAGCGGATCGCCATGTTCTTGATTCTCTTGTTCACTGTTGTGATATCGAGCCTCAACATCGTTTCGACTCTGACCTTGCTTGTACAAGAGAAGTTGAAAGAGATCGCCATTTTCAGGACTATGGGAGCGAGAGCGTCCGACATCCGGGGGATTTTTCTCTGGAAGGGGCTCTTGATCGGTGGTGCCGGGGTCGTGGCTGGTACGGTCGGGGCTTTTCTATTGTGTGTCCTGTTGAGGCGATACCAGTTCATATCGCTTCCGGATGTGTATTATGATCGCACTTTGCCGGTGGTGTTTGATCCATGGGTGTTTATCGGAGTGCCTTTGGTTTCGTTCTTTATCGTCGGTATGGCATCGTGGTTTCCGGCGCACGGAGCCTCGCGCCTCACGCCACTTCAGGGAATGAGGGATTACTGATGTTCACAGGAATCATACAAAAAACAGCGACCGTGGTGTCGCGCCAGCCTACCGGTGAGAAAAGTTATCGCTTGGTCTTGTCCAATTCCTATCGTTCGGAAGCGCCTCGGGATCCTCTCGTTCTCGGCGAGAGCATCGCCATCAACGGAGTGTGCCTGACCGTAGTGGCCTTCAGTCCGGAACGGATCGAGTTCGATGTCAGTCCGGAAACCGTCGAGAGGACTTCCCTGTCCCGGTGCACCGTCGGGAAACGGGTCAATTTGGAGCGGGCCCTCCGGATGGGAGATCGCCTCTCAGGACATTGGGTTCAAGGGCATGTGGACGGAACTGCGAGGATTTCCAGGATTGAGACGGCCGAAACCGGATACATCAATCTTGATGTCGAGTTTCCCGAGGGGGATTTGCCCCGATACTGTGTCCACAAAGGATCGATCTGTCTCGACGGGATTTCCCTGACCATTCACCGTTTAATCGGGAGAACTGCAGGATTTCAGATCATTCCTCACACCTGGAACGAGACGTCACTGCCGGAATTAGTCACTGGTGATTTGGTCAATATTGAGGTAGATATTCTGGCCAAGTACTTGGAAAGAATGAAGGTGTATGAACAGGCTTGATGCGGCGATCGAAGCACTGAAGCGGGGGGATATGGTGATCCTCGTGGACAGCGAAGACCGGGAGAACGAGGGTGACCTGGTTCTTGCCGCTCAGTTTGCAACCGCCGAGAAGATCAATTTCCTGATCCGTCAGGCTTGCGGACTCGTTTGTCTCGCCCTTGAGGCAGACCAGGTGGATCGACTGGGTCTTCCGCCGATGGTTCAAGATAACGGCAGTCCCAGGAAGACTGCGTTCACAGTTTCGGTTGAAGCCGCTCGTGGAGTGTCCACCGGGATTTCAGCTGCAGATCGAGCCCACACCATTCTGACTGCCTCGAATCCCGCCTCAGCACCCAAGGATCTGGTGAGCCCGGGGCATATTTTTCCTTTGAAGGCGGTCCGAGGCGGAGTGTTGGAGCGCGCCGGTCATACCGAAGGGTCGATCGAATTGTGCAAACTCGCCGGACTTTTACCTTCTGCTGTCATTTGCGAAATCATCAATGAAGACGGTTCGATGGCCCGTAAGCCAGATCTCGAACGGTTTTCGGAGCGATTCGGTATTCCGATCGTCACCATCGAGGATCTCATCCAACATCAGATTTCCGCTGCGGACTGGATGGACGAGAGCCGTTCGGCCCTGTTTCCGAACCGCCACACCCCGAGTGACGGGCGTTCCTGGCGGATCCGGAGTTTCAGGAATCGGATTACTGGAGCCGAGCACGCATTGATCGAGCTTGGACCGAAAGAGGGAGCTTCGGGCTCCCCTTTGGTCCGGATTCATTCTGAATGCCTGACTGGAGACGCCCTCGGTTCACTCCGGTGCGATTGTGGATTCCAACTGGACCAGGCGCTCGAGCGGATCGCTGCGGATCCTGCGGGCGGTGCAGTGGTATATCTCAAGAACCACGAGGGTCGCGGGATTGGCTTGTTCAACAAAATTGAGGCCTATGCACTTCAGGATGAAGGACGGGATACCTTCGATGCGAATGTGGAGTTGGGATTCCAGCCCGATGCCAGGAATTACTGGGATGCTGTCAAGATCCTCACCGCCGCAGACATGACCCGCATCCGCTTGATCACCCACAATCCCGTCAAAGCCAAGGAGCTTTCGGAGTTCGGTATCCGGGTCGATGAGCGTGTTCAACTCGATGCGCGGGTCACTCCCGAAAATCGCCGCTACCTTCAGACGAAAAGAGATCGTTTCAGTCATGACCTGGGGAATGTATGAGTGACCCTAGGATTGCGATCTTGGTGAGCAGCTTCAACGAAGAAGTGACTGGTGGTCTTGCCCGAGGTGCACGGGATGTTTTGAGAGAATTTGGCATCCGGGAGTGGAAGGAATATCGGGCTCCTGGTGCTTTTGAGCTGCCTCTTCTGGCGAAGACACTCGCCCAAAGCGGGACTGTGGATGGAGTGATCTGTCTCGGATGTGTGATCAAGGGGGATACCGCCCATTTTGAGTTCATCAGTCTCGGTGCTGCGGTCGGTATCCAGCAGGTCAGCCTCGAAACCGGAATTCCTGTGTCGTTTGGGGTATTGACCACTTACACAGATGAGCAAGCCATAGTCCGTTCCCGGGATGATGCTCACAATAAAGGGCGTGAGGCAGCAAATGCCGCTCTGGAGTCGATCCGTTTGATCCGTGAAATCAAAGGCTCGCGCTAAATGAAAAACGCGCCCCGGGGAAGGTCCCGGAGCGCGTCTTTTGATTTCTGGCTTCCCGAGGATCAGGCCGCTCGGGGAACAGGGGGTGACTTGGGTAGGCCCTTGTGATTCCGAACTTGCTCCTTGTTCCGCTTCACCTGTCTTTCGAGGTGATGAATCACTTCGTCGATCGCAGAATAGAGACTTTCCGTGGTGGCTTCTGCAAAAAACTCAATGTGATCACCGGTCAGGTGGCAGTGAGCCACATGTGCGTGCTTCTCGACTGTGAAGTTCCAATCAAGATTCAGCTTCCCCTTGAAGTATTTTTTCAACTTCTCCGATTTTTTGTGGGTGACTTGATCGATCCCGTCGGTGGAAGACAGATGTTTGTAGGTGATTTTCACATTCATGATGTCCTGACTCCTTTTCCGGCCTCTGTTTGGAAGCCTTCTTTCATATTTTACTCCCGTTTTACCAACTCGGAAGAGGTTGATTAAATTTAATTTGTAGAATTATTGGCACGGGAGTTGCGCGTGTCATTATATCAAAATGGAGGTTCCGGACCGGGTCCCGGGGCGGTGTGACAGTTGATCCCAACTGTTTTTTCGCCCCGGAACCCTCCTCCGGGGGGGGAGGAAACGGGTGGGGTTAGGGTCTCATCATTGCCGTCCAATACCGGGTGTTCGTTTCCCGAGCGATTTCGCATTGGGTGGAGGTCAGGGCTTCTGTGCCGGTTCCGATGTAGGGGTTCATTAGGTTGCTCGTATCCCGGATGTGATACAAGCCCATGTAGTGTCCAAGTTCGTGTCCCACTGTGAGTTCATTGGTGGCGTATTCCTCTTCCACCAAGACACCGTAGGGACCTGTACCCGGCATTTGTGTGACCGCAATGGTACTGATGTTCCATGGTCCCACAGCGACGATCAGGAAACGTTCAGGGTCTCCGAAGGTTTCCCGTATCCTTTGGGACTCAGTCCTCCAATCGGGACTGTAGGAAAGGCTGTAACCGGCCGGATCGACCGTTTGGTAAACTTCGAGTGTGAATCCGATCCCGCATGGGCGCCAGACGCGGTTCATCCCCAACACCAATACGTCTGCCTCGATCTTTTCGAGGGTCGGATCGATTGAGCCGTTACGATAGGCGATCATCTTCAGGGCTAAACAATGCGTAACCGTCGGGTCCCCTGCACAGTTACCACTCACCATCACCGGGGGCGGTGTCGGCGCCGGACCGGTGGTGTCGGATGTGGGAGGGGTTTCCGGAGCCGGTAAGGTTCCTTCATAAGGGTTGTAGAGATTACAAGAAGCCAAGAGCAGGGCGATACTCGCCCCTTTCAGAAACTGGTTTTTCATCGGGTGGGTTCCTCCATTCACAGGAACACCCTAGGGAAGGCCGGGGCGCGCAAGCGAGAAAAAAATTCCACTCGATCGGGATGAAACGTCCCGACACCCCTCCGCTACCGCTAGCGGTCACTCACGATTTCAGGGACTTCATTCTGCGCGACATGCATGGAAAAAAAGTCCGGTGATCGGGCCACATTCCAACAAGGAGGATGATCATGATCCACTCAAACCAGGGAATGTTCATCGAGTACTCAATGCACAAGTGGAAGGTGATTCCAATGAGGATGAGCGGTATCCGGAGGAAAGGAATCCAGATCAAAGTGCCGAGAGCGAGTTCCAGGCCGACACTGGCCCAAGTGAGGATCTTCATCGCGGTCAGTGAATTGAATACCGGATCGAAGCCGAATCTTTCAAAGTCCCAGAGCCGAGACGCATAGTATGCAGCGGTTCCGTCCCGCCATGAATGACCGTTGAGTTTTGAGATCGCTGTGAAAAGATAGATTGTGGCCGTTTGAAGCTGAATCATTCGGAGAGCCCAGGGAGAATGTTCAGGGATGGTGGTTTTGAATCTCGAATCGACTGACCATGCCCCTCCCGAAGGGCACCAAATCAGGAAGAAGAGTGCGAACCGGAGGGCGGTATCACCGGAGTTCAGGATGGTGAGATTCTGGTGGTGGATGGAGATGAGCGTGAGGTAGGCGATGACGCCGGAGGTTCGCATGAAAAATCCGATAGTGAAACCGAGTGCTGCCACGAGATGGATTCCAAGTACGGTACGAACCGCAGTTCCGCTTCCACCGAGCCAGTCGATCAGCCTCAAGTGAGGTGCTCCCGGGGCGTACAAGGAAAGGGTCGAGACGAATGCGTCCGGGCCGAAAAAATGGTCGAGGCCGGGAAGGAGGGCGAGTGCCTGGATGATCAGTATCAGGCCGATCAGAATTCTCATCCTGACTATTCCGGTGATCGGGATCGGTTTGAAAAAGAAAGAGTCAAGCTTGTGGATCATTGGAGTCATCCTGATCCAGCCTTCAATCGATCTACCTTCTGATTCGTAAACTCAAAGCTGGTGAGTTCCGAGTCGGACACACGGTAGCCCCATTCTCTAAACCTGATGCGCGGATCCTCGATCTCGTGCCATCGTCTGATCAGCCGTATGGACTCCACCGGATTCCCAGGGTCTACGGGAAGTTGCTTCAGGATGAAACGGGTTCCATCTGACCAAAGGTAGCGGCTCTCATCGAGTCTGAGCCAATCTACTTCCCATTTCCGGTACCGCTCCATCAGGATTCGTTCGAGACGGGGTAGGCGATGGAGGCGCGGGAGAGCATAAGTCACTTCACCCCCATTCTGGTAACGGATCTTTGCCTCCACGTGGAGGTTGAGTCGGAGGGGCTCGGGAGAAAACATCCCCCAGTCTTGCCAGAGGCCGGTGGATTGGAGGTAAAACTCGAGGAATTGTTTCCCGGGGTATCCCTGACCCGGCTTGAACGGAGCCACTTCGAGCATCAAGACGGAAAAATGGATCAGGATCCAAGAGATGATTGCTGTTTTCCGGATGCCCATGCCCTCTAAGTTAGCATGATCGGAGAATTGGTTGGCTCGACTGGGATCGAACCAGCGACCCCTACCATGTCAAGGTAGTGCTCTACCACTGAGCTACGAGCCAATATCGATCAGAGACAGCCTGAACCTATCGGGATTAAAAAAGAGAGTCAAGGTGTTTTAGTCTTGCCGTGGTGCATCAATTGTGTTACTTCACCGGCCAAGAGAGGAAACCACAAGCATGATCAAAAGCAAGATGGGGTTCTGGGTAGGGGTGATGGCTGTCATGATCGCGATGCCGGTGCAAGCCAGCGAGGTCCAAAAAGGCGATCCTTTTTACCAACTGGGTCGGGTCAAGATCAAGCAGAAGCGGGTGACCCAAGCCGAAGTGGACAATGCCTTGATTGCCAGCATCGGTCGTGAGTTTTCATCTCAGTCAGCGGTCGCAAACGGGCTGGAACAGATGAACCCCGGACAGGGTGGTGGAGGCGGCTTGGCCATTGCCGATATTGCACTCCGGGTCTGGAGCATCATCCAGGACAACCGGGCCGTACTAAACGTTTCGAGGCAGAATTCAAAAGCACTTCCGGTTCTTGCAAAGTCCGATTGGCGGGCGCTCACGGGTTGGAAGCCGGAGCACGGCATCGAACTCAGTATGACCGTGGAGAACCTCTACGGGATGGATGTGATCGACCTCTCCTACGTGGTCAGTGTGATTTACGGGGGTTCAGTCCGGGGCACCGGCCAGTACATCGCAGCCGCTCGCGTGATTCCCAAGAACATCAACGTTCTCTGGGGCTTCAACATGGATGTGAATGTGGCCGAAGTCGCTATACAGAACATCGGGACCGAGAAGAATCCCCAAGGAGCGGTCACTTTGGATGTGGGCGTGACCTACGGAAGCATCCTCTCCCAGACTTCCTTCACGAACTCTTATCGACTCCAAGGAAACGGAGTGATCGCGGATCTCACCAACGGGAAGGCTTACTTCACCCGCTGAACCATCAGCAGGATCAAAGCTCCGAACAAAATGATCTGAACGGAAGTCTGGTTGAAAAAAACAACCAGACTTTCTTTTAGGGTGGTCTTCACCGGCCTGAAGGCGGACTCGCCTGATTTCCAGATCCGGTAGATCCTTTCACTGGCTACTTCGATTTCGGTTTGGAAATCTTTGACGGGAATCACACCTTCGATCTTGAAAAAGACCCTCCTCGAAAGGTCCAAGGTCTTCCTGCATTTCTCACAAGCATGGAGGTGGTTTTGCAGGAACACTCGTTCCTGTTTCCCGAGCTCGTCGTCGAGGAGTCTTTGGGTCCAGGGCTGACCGGGATCGTAAGCAGGACAAGAAGCTCCCAGAGATGCGGGTCCGTGAGGGTAATCGAGTCCTGCATCCATTTCCTGGAAGGCGTATTTGATCCGTGTGGCCCAGGCCCAAGGTTCGATCAGTTGGGTTTCAACTCCGAGGGTGCGTGCGATCCGGCTGTAATCCCATTTTTCGACATGAAGCGCGGTCATGAGGAATCTTTCGACAGGGGCAAGGCGGAAAAACGGGTGTTGAAGGGCCAGCAACCGGGGTGGATTCCGCTCGGCACGCTCGATCATCACCTTGATGGCACGCTCGAGAGTGCGCTCGTCACTCAGCCTCAACAGGCAAACCGTGGTCAAAGTATCAGCGCCGATGGCGACGGACTTTTCGAGGTCGCCCCACAGGGAGCGACTGATTCTCGTCAGGCTTTTGATGACTTCCTGGTCCAAAGTGTTGGAGCCTCCCTGATTCAGTAAACCATATCTTGACAGTAAGTGCTAAGATTGTTGTCATATTGGCATGTTCCCCTTGCTTTTTCTGGTGTCGTGGATGGTGGCGCCGGATGCAAACGCTCTCAGTGTCAATTTGGTGACTCCGAAAGGGGTGAGGGTCATCCGTGAGGCGGGAGTATCGGACTTCACCCGCTTCGCTAAGAAATCTACTGGTAAAATCTCCGTGCAAGAGTGGTTTGATGCCATCACCGGGCCATTAGACCTGAATGAAAAAGCCGACATCGATTTGATGACACTGTACGGGGCCGACGGGAAGACCGCTCGTGTTCCCCGGTTCATGATCTGGCGGGGGTTCATTCGGTTTCGTTTAGGTCCGAGTGGATCATTGGATTCGGAAGGGAATCCCAACCGCCTTTTGGTTCCTAAGGAGTTTTTCACGATCAATCGGATCCAGAAGGTGGAGTTTTCGAGGGCATCCGACACCTACCCCGGGACCGCACTGGCCATCCGTACGAATCCAGCGGCTAGCCGGGGTGAGAAACTGTTCACCCAGAGTTGCATGGCCTGTCACAGTATCGGCTCTGTACCGAGGATTGACGCTCAGAAGTTGACCGACCCCTTCCTGAAGTCGTTCAACGGGAAACACCGCCTGATGGGTGCCTTGACTCTCGACTCTCGAGCCATTAGGGGTTTGGCCGCCTACCGTGAGGCTTTGGGTTCCGGGAAATCTAGTGTAAAGTCGGCTCCATGAGCTCACAACAGGTTCGTGTCCGTTTTGCGCCGTCTCCGACGGGTTTTCTTCATATCGGGGGAGTCCGTACCGCCTTGTTCAATTACCTTTTTGCAAGACAACAAGGGGGCAAGTTCCTGGTCCGGATCGAGGATACCGACACGGATCGCTCTGAAAAACGATTCACCGATGACATCCTCACTTCTCTCGAATGGCTCGGAATGCAGTCGGACGAGCCGCTCCTGTATCAATCCGAACGCCTCGAACATTACCGGGCCTTGGCTGAGAAGCTGATTCGTGACGGACTCGCTTACCGTTGCACTTGCACGGAAGCTGATGTGGAAGCCGCACGTGAACAGATGATGAAGGAAGGCAAGAAGCCCATGTACGGCAGGACCTGCCGCGAGGCGAATCATCCGGCGGATTCCGGAAAGCCCTTTGCAGTGCGCGCGAAATTCCCTCTCACTGGAAAAACCGCTTTCACCGACCTCATTCGTGGTGAGATTCCATTTCCCAACGAGGATCTCGATGACTTTGTCATGATCCGGTCGAATGGTGTCCCCACTTACAATTTCGTGGTGGTGGTCGATGATATCGAAATGCGGATCTCTCATGTGATCCGGGGCGATGACCACATCAATAATACTCCGAAGCAGATTTTCCTTTACGACGCTTTTCAAGCACAAAAGCCTGTGTTCGCCCACCTCCCAATGATTTTGGGGCAGGACAAGAAGAAGCTTTCCAAGCGCAATGGCGAGACCTCGACCAATGCTTATCGTACTGAGGGATACCTTCCGGAAGCACTGCTCAATTTTCTAGTCCGTCTCGGATGGAGTCACGGCGATCAGGAGTTATTTTCACGTGAAGAGATGATCCAGCTGTTCAAGCTCGAGGATGTTCAAGTGAGTGGTGCTGTTTTCAACACCGAGAAACTGATGTGGATCGCGGGCGAACACATGAAACGCGCGGTTCCTGACCGTCTGCTTGGAATTCTTCTGAGTGACTTCCGTGATCGGTTCTCGGATTCCTCTTTTTCTGCCCTGAAGTCGACATATGCGGCAGAACTGATCCCTTTTGTCGCTCCGAAAGTGAAGTTGGTGAAGGAGCTTGCAGATCAGCTTCATCCCTTGCTTGAGGCCGGGGCCGTTCCGGTCGACGGTGCTGCACTGAAGTGGAACAAGGATCCGGCGCTCAAGGAGCGGATCCGCATGGCGATCATCGACCTTCGGAAAGATTGGTCCGATCGCGTTTCGAGTGCGGGTGTCGCACGTCTCAAGGAAGCCGGAATCGACCATGCCGCCGTCGATGCCCGCTTGCGTTCCTTGGCGGAGACCCATGGATTGAAGCTCGGAGATCTCACCCAGCCGATGCGGCTGTATGTGACCGGGCATTCGAGCTCAGCGATCGGGTTGTTCGATCTGTTCCCACTCATGAATTGGCAGAGCATCGACCTTCGATTGGAAGTGTGTCTCAGGAGCTGAATCAGAACCCTGCGCTGATGGAGGCCCGGACCAATCTTCCCGGTAAGGGAAAACCCACGACCATCTGGGCCCGTTCGTCAAAAAGGTTGATCACACCAGCCCGGATTTCGAGATCTTGTGCTGGAAACCAGCGGATCTGTTGGTCGACGAGTAAATAAGCCGGATGTGCGGAGCCGTCAAATGCGATGGAGTCACCCATGTAGCGCGCGTCCGTTTCCAGCTTGAGTTCATCGCCCAATCCGAATTCCACCCCTCCGTTCCAGGCGAACGGGGGCAGGTCCGGGTAGGCGAGCGCTGTGGCCTCCAATCGTGACCAGCTGAGGAGAGCTCCCGACCTCAGGGTCCAGGCTGGTGACAGGATGAATCGGGCATCGGCTTGGGCGCTGAAGAGCATCGCATTGCCGGAGTTCAAGGTCGTATTGACGGGAAGACCTGAAGTGTTGATCTGGGCGTCGTTCCTGAATTCTGATTTGAGGGTCCATCGACTTTGGAAATGGGATCCGACCTGATCGACTGCAAGCACTCCCGACCAGACCCGCTCCGGAAGGAGTCCGGGATTGCCGCGATAACGGTAAGTCCCTGTGTCGAGGACATACCTTCGGGCCGATAGAGTGGGCATCTTCGCAATGGAGGAGAGCTCCAACACTGGAGTGAGGGGCCCCTTGGTGTTCCAACGGATCGAAAGCCGTCCGCCCGGTTCGATTCCGGTATCTTCCACCCGTACTGCATCCACTCCGGCACGAACTCTCATTTTGCCTCTTTGGCCAAACTCACGGCTGACTCCAGCGCGCATGGGCCACTCCCGGTATTCCCCTTCGTTTTTGAAGTACACGTGTCGGGCCGAGAACGAGAGGAGCCAGGGTCCAGAAGAGAGTGAGTTCTCGACCCCGAACTGTTCAGACCGGTTTCCATAGAGATCGGTTAGGTCTGCAAAAGCAGTGCTGGCCAAGGCGGTGTCTTGCGTGAGGAGCGTGCGTGTTTCAAGCACCGGGAGGATCCGCCGACTCCGTTTGATGGCGCCGCCGGGCACATCCCCCTCGAGATCCGAGCCGAGAATGTGAAAGCGAGATCGATGGGAGGAGGATCTCATGAATTCATAACTCAGGGATCCCGACGGCCCCCTGAGCATGCCGGCGCTGACGCCGGCCAACATGGCGATGGTATCTTTACGGGTTCCGATAGAAAGGGTTTGAAGCTGCCGGTCCGCCGAGCTGGTGACGCGGGAATCGGGGCCGGAGTTGTCCGTGATACGGGAACGGGTCCAGGGCACGAGCTCGATGGAGCCGGCCGCTGCAGAAGGCGAAAACCCTGCCGAACCGGTGGACGGTCCGACCAGGGCCTCCGACCAGAGGAATCCCGGAAAGGTGGAGAGGTCGGGGCCTCCCCCCTGGGGCAGATTCAAAGGGACCCCGAGAGTCGTGACCTGGGTATCCTCGATGCTTCGTCCTCCAAGACTGAGACCGCTGGCCCCGGCCGGGTAACCGTAATTCTGGGGGGGAAAGAGAGAGGTCCTTCCGATCGAGTCGAGAACCGCTCCGGACGCCGCATCCAAGGGGACCTGGACGGAAGGGAGGAAGCTCTCCCGACGAAGCATTTCAAAGCTCGCATCACCCGTGATGGTCACAGGTGGCAATCGGAATTCGCTGGTCGCCGCGTAGGTTTCTCCGGAAAAAAGAAGAGCAAGCAGGGCGGTCAGGAGGAGTCGAAACCACATGGGATCAGATGTCCCCGCCGATTGGACGGATGGTGAGGGTTTCGATCGTGGCGCGGGCATCCAGGAACAGGGCATCCACCATTGCGACGGCCACATCCGAGGGCTTCATCATCCGGGCTTCCATGCCGGGCTCCACCGGGCCCCACATCGGGGTGAGTGCGGCACCGGACCGGACATCGAGAATCCGGATCTGTTCTTTGGCCGCCGGGATTCGCATCACTTCAAGAAGCCCTCTTTGGGCAAATTTACTCATGCAATAAACAGCGCTGTGTTCGAAGGGTTTTTCCGCCGCAACCGAGGTGATCACCTGGATCTGCCCGCGCAGGCCTCCCAACGGAGCCTGTTTTTTCATGAGATTGAAAGTTTCCTGTAGGAGGAGGAAGGTCGCATCGACATTGGTACGGGTGACGAACTCCACATCCTCCCGGGTGTAAGTACCGAAATCACCGAACCGGCCCACGCCTGCTGAGTGGACCAGTACATCCAGCCGGCCCCAGGTGTCCCGGACCCTTTTGACCCCAGAAACCGGATCCCGGGCGAGATCTCCCGGAAGGATCAAGGTCTCGACACCCGATTTACTGGCGAGTTCAGCGAGTTCCGCCAAATCGGATTCACTGCGGGCACTGAGTGCGATCCTGATCCGTGGGAAGCGATCCTGACGAGCCAGGAGTTCCTCCACTACGGCGCGCCCCAATCCTTTGCCTGCGCCGGTGACCAGGACATTCAAGTCTTCGAACAAGGCTGGTGATTTCATGGGTACCTCTGGTATGCTCCGGACTATGCCTGAACATTACGAACTTCGCATTCGAAAAGAGGCCCTGAAGTTCTCGGCCAGTCACATGACCGTCTTCAAGGACGGGAGCAAGGAGGCACTTCACGGGCATCAGTACCAACCTTCCTTGTCGGTGGTACTGAAGGACGCTTCATTTGAGAATTTGATCCCGTTCTCGGACTTCAAGGCGGCCATGAAAAAAATCGCTGTCCTTTGGGACGAAAAGGTCCTGATCGCGACGAAGAATCCCTACTATCAGAAAATCAAGACGACCCGGGCATCCCACGAGTTCAAATTGTGCGGGAAGCGATACGTCATTCCGACCGATGAGACCGTGATGTTGGCAGTCGACAACATCACGTGTGAGGCCCTGGCAAGGGCCTACTTCGAGTTTCTCCGTGCCGAACTCGATGAGGTTCTCGATGATCCAAATCTGGTCTCGGTTTCAGTGCTGATTGAAGAGGCTCCGGGACAGGGAGCGGTTTACACTCGTGTCAACGCCCGCTGAGCCCCGTCACCTCGACCTCACAGTTTTCGGTTCTTTCCGGGCCTCTCACAGTCTTGCCGGCTTCGAAGCCCCCCACTTCCATCTTTGGAAGGTGGAAGCGGTGTTCTCGGCGAAGTGGCCCTTGGCGGGAGACCGTCTGATCGATTTGGTTTTTCTGCAGTCCACGTTGGATCGAATTTTTTCGACCGTTCACGGAACTCACCTGAACGAGGTTTTCCCTTTTTCTCCCACGAGCGAAAATCTGACCGAGTGGATTTGGAAGCGTCTGAAGCAGGAACTCCCTGATGCTCCTTTGTCTGAAGTGGCAGTCTCTTTGTGCGACCTCAGCGGCAAAGTGAGCGGGCGGGCGAGGTTGAGGTCATGATCCGCGCCCAAGGGCTCGGCAAGCGATATGCATCCACAGGAGGAGGGCTTGACCCTCTCGATCTCGTGGTGAGCCGCGGTCAGTGGGTGACTCTGTTGGGTCCTTCGGGATGCGGGAAGAGCACTTTCCTGAAGCTCGTCGCGGGATTGGAAGCGCCCGGGGAGGGGAGGGTCGAGACTTCGGTGTCCCGATCGAAGATGAGTTTTGTTTTTCAGGAGCCGGCACTGCTTTCTTGGTCCACCGTCGAGGAGAATGTGATCCTTCCGCTGCGACTCAGGGGCATGGATCGAAAGAAAGCATTGGAAAAAGCGGTCCCTTGGATGGAAAAACTGGGCATTTTGCATTTCAGAACCAGCCGCCCGTCACAGCTGTCCGGTGGACTGAAGATGCGCGTGTCCCTGGCCAGGGCGCTTGTGACCGAACCGGAGCTGCTCCTGCTCGATGAACCTTTTGCAGCGCTGGATGAACCGGTCCGGATCGAGCTCGGACTCGAGCTCCGGGATTTGTTCTTGACCATGAAGTCGACCATCCTGATGGTCACCCATTCCATCACCGAAGGCCTTTGGCTCGGTGATCGGGTCCTGGTTTTCCAGGGGCGTCCTGGAAAGGTGATTCTCGATGAGGATCTTGGACTCGGAGCGGAGCGCCCCCTTTCCCTGCGTGGAGATGCCCGGTTCTTGTCCCGGGTCGAACAGTGCTTCGACCTTCTGAAGGGAGAACCGACATGAATCCGGTTCAGCGTCTGGCGCCACTGATTCCCTTGGTCAGCTTCACCTTGATTGGCGAATTTGCCAGCCGGTCAGGATGGTTGCCCCCCTATCTGTTTCCGTCTCCCTCTTCGGTATTGGGCACCTTGGTTGAGGATGCACCGATGTACCGTAAGGCCTTTTTCGAGACTGTCATTGCTGCAGGGGCCGGACTGTTTCTTTCCATGGCATTCGGGCTCCTCGCGGGTCTTTTGTTGGCGGCTTCAACCCGGATCCGTCGGATGTTTTATCCCTACGCCATCTTTTTCCAGACCGTTCCGATCATTGCCATTGCTCCCTTGCTCGTGATCTGGCTCGGTTACGGGATGCCCACGGTGATCGCATCGGCGTTTATCGTTTCGGTGTTCCCAGTGATCGCCAACAGTGTCCAGGGGCTCACCTCGACCGATCCAGTTTCACTGCAATTGTTCCAGATGTTGGATGCCAGTCCTTCGCAGACCTTGTTTCGTTTGCGTTTTCCGGCTGCAATTCCTCAGATTCTCGGAGGATTCCGGATCGCAGCCGGTCTATCGGTGATCGGAGCGATCGTCGGGGAGTTCATTTCAGGTAGCGGACTCGGAGGATTGGTAGATGCTTCCCGAAACCAGCAACGAGTAGATCGAGTTTTCGCCTCCGTTCTGCTTGCGGCTCTCCTCGGGATCTTGTTTTTTTACTTTCTTTCGTTGGCCCATCCGATAATCTCTCGGAATGAGAAAACTCCAGAAGTTTGAGAGAACCCTGTTTGCGGGGTGGGTTTCCTTTTTTTTGTCGGCCCAATCCGGTGCCCAGGAGCTCGCCCTGAATTGGAAGCCCGAGCCAGAGTTCGGCGGATTTTACGAAGCTTTGATCGGTGGGGCTTACGAGCGCTCCGGGCTCAAGGTCACGATTCTTCCCGGGGGTGCTGGCCAGCCCGTCACCCAGATGGTTGCCGCGAAGAAGGTGGAGTTCGGGATCGCCGCGGCCGATGAAATCATCCTGGCACGCAGCCAGGGTGCGAAAGTCACCGCATTGTTCGCAGTTTATCAAGAGGATCCCCAGGGATTCATGGTGCACGAAGAACGGGGAATCAAGACACTGAAGGAGTTGTTCCAGTCACCCGGGAAAATCGCCCTTCAGAAAGGCTTGCCTTACACTCTTTGGCTGGAGAAACACTATGCACCGGTGTCTGCTACACTCGTGCCCTACACAGGTGGGATCACGTCCTTCTTGCGTGATCTCAATTTTTCCCAGCAATGCTTCATCACGGCAGAGCCCATTGCCGCTCGCCGAGAGGGCAAAAACCCGCGCACCCTCCTCATCTCGGAGTCCGGGTTCAATCCCTATCTGGCCGTTGTCATCGCACATGAGGACACTCTGAAAGACAGTCCGGATCGGGCGAAGCGCTTTATTGCCGCAACGCGAGAGGGCTGGAAGACTTATCTCAACTCTCCGAAAAGCACGAATGTCGCCATGCAAAAACTCAATCCGAGCATGGACCTTGCGACTTTCGATGAAGGAGCCCGCATTCAGAAACGCTTCATTGAAACTCCGGTTTCCAGCAAGAAAAAGCTCGGTTCTATGGAGAAAAAGCGTTGGGAACGTCTCTATGAGCAACTTCAGGAACTCAAATTGGTCAAGCCGGGGATGGATGTTTCGGGGTTCTATCGGGATGGATTTTGACGACTCAGTCAAAAAGCTGTTGTTTTTTGTCCGAAGTCTGAGACGATTTGACGACTCAATGACTGAGGCCTGTTCTGAACTGAATCGGATCGGGAAAGTTAAGGAAAACGTTTTGGGGGGGAACATGACCAAATTTATCGCAACACTGGCACTGGTATTGGCGTGCGTCGGGCAGGGGTCTTTGGCGCAAGCACACGGGGCAAACGATGTGGAGCACAAGCTTTGTGACTTCGCACCAGAGAATGATCTTCGTATTCCAGATGGGCTCGAGCGCACCGGTGGGATCACCCGGGCCGAGTATGATCTGGCGATCGACCGCATCGAGCGCATTTATAAAAGTATTGTGAAGGCAAAGGGAGCAGAGCTGGAAATCAACCGTCTTTGGACGAATTCCCAAGTGAATGCCAATGCCACCCGTAAGGGCAACAAGTGGATCATCAATGCCTTTGGTGGTCTTGCCCGTTATGAGCACAACACCTTTGATGGTGAGATGATGGTTCTGTGTCACGAGCTCGGTCACCACATGGGTGGATTTCCGAGATATCCTGGAATTTTCGGTGGATCCTGGGCATCGAACGAAGGTCAGTCCGACTATTTCGCGACGATGAAGTGCTTCCGTCGTGTCATCGAGAACGATGATAACATTTCCATCGTTTCCAAGATGGACGTGCCGGTTGAAGTTTCCCGTGGCTGTCAGCTCGGGTTCAGAAGCGCCAAGGAAATCGCAATTTGTAAGCGTTCGGCCATGACTGGCCGTGTGCTGGCTGTGTTGCTCTATCATCTCGGACGCGGATCCAACACCAGCTCTCCGGTGGTGACTCCTGAGTTCGATACCCCGGCCACCACTCAGGTGACTGCTACCAACGACAAGCATCCACAAGCTCAGTGTCGTCTCGACACTTACTTCGCGGGTGCCATCTGTGGCGTATCGAAGGACATCGAGTTCAGTGACCGCGAAGGCATCAAGGGTGCTTGCAACCAGGAAAAAGGGGATGCCTTCGGCTTCCGTCCTCGTTGCTGGTACAAGCCAGCTTCGCTCCGCTTCTAAGAATTCTATTCTCAAATTTAGGGAGGGCAGCCTGCGTTGCAGGTTGCCCTTTTTTTTTATACGAGGATAATTCGGATATGTTCCAACCAAAATCTGTCCAAGTCAGTTCCATGGGCTCCAAACATTCCACCAATGATGATTTTGCACTGATGAATCCTGAACAGGGGATCTATGTGATCTGTGACGGGGTCAGTGAGGGAGGAAAAGGCCGTTTCGCGGCTGAGTTTGTGGCCAAACAGATCCAGGAGAAGCTGGTCGAAGCCAATCGTTATCTCAAGAACTACAAGGAGCCTCTTCCCGGACCGAGAAAGCTGCAGAGGATGCAGGAGTTTTTGGTCGAAGCATTCTCCAGCGCCCAGAAAAATCTCATCACCCTTTCCCTTCAGAACTCAAATTACAAAGATTCGCACTGTACGTGCATTACAGTGTGGGTCGATCATCAATTTGCGATTCTGGGGCACCTGGGCGATTCCAGAGCGTACCTTTACCGGTCCGGAAAAATCTACACTTTGACCAAGGATCACAAGGGTTACGACGAACTCATCAAGATGGGTAAGACGCCCGAGGAGGCAGCGGCTTATCCTATGGCCGGCGCAGTATCCCGGGCATTTGGATCGAATTTTACCATCCCTGACATGTTGTTGATCGAGTTCCAGCCGAAGGACATCCTCATGATGGCCACAGACGGATTGTACAGTCCGCTCAGTTCGGGACAGGGTCTTCCTCAGTTGGTCGAGATGATGTTGGCCGGAAAAGATTTGAAGTCTGTGACAGATCAGTGCGCTAGGGCCAGCGGCGATGATGCTACACTCATCGAGGTTCAATTCCCCGAAGCAGGTACAGACAATTCTCCTCTGTTCGCTGCCGATCGGATTCAGTTGATTTCAGAAATGCCCATTAGCAAGTATTTCGACTATACCCAGCAAAGTCATGTCGCCGCTCTTTGCCAAGTTGAAGAGTACAGAGCAGGATCAGTGGTGGTGCAGGAAGGGACGGAGGGGGAAACTCTGTACATCGTCGCTAAGGGCACGCTCGAAATTCTCATCAAAGGTCAATTCATTGCGTACAAGAAGCCGGGTGAGTTCATTGGCGAGGTCACGCTGATTCAGCAAGGGAAACGCACCGCGACAGCGGTAGCCAAGGAAGAGGTGGTCCTCTTGTCACTGAAGAGACAGGATCTGTACGATACCTTCAAAAATGACTTGGAATTCGAGAGAAATTTTTACAAAGGACTTCTCGACATGGTGCTCGATCGCCTGATTGTTCAAGGGCGGGAGATTGCCAAAATGAAGAGCGTTTGACATTGACTGTGTCTTCGGCTTCGGGTAGTGTCGGACTTACCCTTTTTTTGTGATGCGGCCGTGGTGGAATTGGTAGACACGTACGTTTGAGGGGCGTATACCGAGAGGTGTGCTGGTTCAAGTCCAGTCGGCCGCACCATTTTTCATTCGAATTCGAAGCGAATTCCGAATAGGTAGAACAGAGCTTCATTACTGAATACGGTGTTTTTGAAAGCAGTGCTCTGCACCTCGGCGCTCAAGTATGCTCGGGTCATTCCCAGGCTTTGAAACGCTTCTTTAGCCGTCTCACGATCAATCCATCCTAGATTGAGCAGGGCCCCTGCAGAGAAACTGACCCCACCACCAGTCGCGTAAGGTGCCACAGGAAAAGCCGACTTGAGACGATAGTAGTCCCATGACACGGCAATCGTAGGGACCAGAGGCTGGTTTTTCATGATTTTCAGCTGATATCGGATGGTGGCTCCAAGCATCAGGTTGAGAGGATCACTGACCGTGCCGACCACCGGTGAGCGGAGATTCAAGACGGCGATTTGGGGTCCTACCGAGAACAAGCCCAAGGTTTGCCAGGGGATGATCCAGTCCCCGCTCAGTTGGAAAAGGTCACCCTGCGCAACCGAGGAGGGAAAATCATCCAGGCCGGCCCGCAAACCGATCGACCAGGTGCTTTTTGCGATCTGGTACCAAGGCTCGCCTGTGATGTAGTCGGGGCGGTCGATGATGTAATCCGGATCGACTTCCTCCGCCAGAGCCAGGCCGGAGAAGGGGACAAGCGCCAATAACATCGGAATCAGGAGCACCCGCAGCGAATGGATCAAGCCCTTCCAGTTTGGCTGTTTCAGGTGGGGGATGTCAAACTGAAGTGTTGATTTCCCGTACTTCTTTCGGCAACCTTGAGGGCTCATGGATACAGAACAATTCAAGAATGTGGGGCGTAACGACCCTTGCCCTTGTGGCAGTGGGAAGAAGTTCAAAAAGTGTCATGCCGAGAGCGTCGAATGGAAGGGGAATACCCCGGCTCCCGCTCCCGCTGATGGAGCTGCCAGTGCTTCGGAGGCACCCCAGTTCGATCCTTCTAAGATGGATCTGGCCTGGCTTGCAGAGTTCAGCTCAGCCATCCAGCGGCTGCCGAAGGGACAGCTGCAGCAGCTTCAGGCATTGATGCAAAAAGGGATGATGGGGAAAGATGTGACCCGTGAGCTCGAGGATCTGCAGCGCAGGCTTCCTCCTTCCGTTCAAGAATTGTTGAAAAAATCCCCCCAGCTCGATCAACAGCTTGAGAACGCCGCACAGTCCGATGGAAACCCTTCTGAGCTTTCAAGTGAGCAGAAAGAAAAGCTCCAGGAAATCCAAAAGAACAACGAAAAGGCCGGTCTTTCCCGGCTCTGGAATCGTTTCAGAAAAAAATAACTTACCGGTAACCACATCATGACTTTCGAAAAATGGCTCTCTACCCTGGATGCTAGCATTCCCGCGCAAGCCGCTCACGCGGTCCTCGCGCTCAAAGCCGAAGGGGCCACGGTTCCCTTCATCGCCCGCTACCGGAAGGAAGTGACCGGGAACCTGGACGAGGTCAAGATCCAGAAGGTGATGGATCTAAAAGAAGAGTGGGACGAGGTTCTGAACCGGCAGTCCTACATCGTGTCTGAAATCGATAAACAGGGTAAACTCACCGACGAACTCAAGACTCGCATTCTCGTTTGCTTCGACAAGAACTTACTCGAGGATCTTTACCTTCCATACAAGCAAAAAAGGAAAAGCAAGGCCACCCTTGCCAAAGAGGCCGGACTTCAGCCACTTGCGGATTGGATATGGAACATCGGGAGCGGGAGCGCAGTTCCCGAGCCTGGCCAGACTCTTGAACTTTGGGCCTTCACCTTTCGGAACGAGGAGAAAGGTTTCAAGGATGCCGAAAGTGCGATCGCAGGAGCGACCGACATCTTGATCGAAAAGTTGAGTGAGGATCTGGCTCTCCGTCAGTTTGTCCGGGAGACTTTTCAGAAACGTGGGTTCCTGAAGACTCTCAAGGGCGACAAAGTGAAGCCCGCCTCGAAATATCAGAACTATTTCGAGTATGAGGAGAAGGTTTCTTCGTTGCTCGAGCCACGCTCGTCCCATCGTTATTTGGCGGTCAGAAGGGGGTGGATTGAGGAGGAACTGTCGATTTCCCTCGGTGCCGGCAAGTCCGACGCCTTGTTCGACCAGGATCTGCTCCAGCATTTTCAAAACGCGGCAGGAGCCGTGCGTGACTCGATGGTGAAGCCGGTGCTTGAAAAGGCGGCACGGATCGCATTGAAGGCTCATGTCATCCCGAGCATCGAAAACGAACTTCACAAACAATTGAAGGACGTGGCCGACCAGATGGCCATTCAGGTGTTTTCCGAAAACGTCCGGAAGATCCTGCTCGCCCCCCCTTATGGTCCGAAACCCGTCCTCGGGGTCGATCCAGGGATCCGTACCGGTTGTAAGTTGGCCGTAATCGACGGTTCTGGCAAGTTCCTTGCTGAAACAGTCATCCGGCTCCAGTCAGAAGCTGAGAAGAACCAAGCCAAGGCGTTTTTGACAGCCGTTGCATCGAGCGGACAGATCAGCTCCATCGTCGTCGGGAACGGGACGGCCGGACGCGAAACCGAGGCTTTCATCCGCCAGGCTTTGAAGGATGCATCCATTCAGATGCCGGTGGTGATGGTGAGTGAGGCCGGTGCCTCTGTTTACAGTGCAAGTGCCGTAGCTCGTGAAGAGTTTCCCGACCTGGATGTCACGGTCCGAGGTGCGATTTCCATTGCACGCAGGTTCCAGGATCCCCTTGCCGAGTTGGTGAAAATCGATCCCAAAAGCATCGGTGTCGGTCAGTATCAACACGATGTCTCGCAGACGAGCCTGAAGCGTGCCCTGGAGCAGGTGATGGACTCCTGCGTGAACGCAGTCGGTGTGAACGTCAACACCGGGTCTGTGTACCTACTGTCGCGGGTATCGGGCATCGGTGAAGGCCTCGCTAAGGCGATTGTCGAATACCGGGAGTCCAAAGGGTTGTTCAAATCCCGTGATGACCTGAACCAAGTGCCTCGTTTCAGCAAAAAGACCTTCGAGCTGGCTGCGGGCTTTCTGCGTATCCCGGAAAGCGGGAACCCCCTGGACAACACGGGGGTCCACCCCGAACGCTACGCAGATCTCGAGACCATGGCCAAGTCGCAAGGGAAAGGAGTGGCCGATTTCGTCGGAGCCGGTGCCAAACAGCTCCTGAAGTTACCCGAAGCCAAGTCTAAACTCGGTGAATTCACGCTGAAAGACATTGTTTCAGAACTTGAAAAACCCGGAAGGGATCCCCGGGATGTGTTCGTCCCGGTCCAATTCAGGGATGATCTCTCGGAACTCAAGGATGTGAAGCCCGGCATGATCTGCACGGGGGTCGTCACCAATGTCACCAATTTCGGAGCATTCGTGGACATCGGTGTCCATCAGGACGGGTTGGTGCACATCTCGCAGCTCGGACAAAAGTTTGTGACGGACCCGAGTCAGGTCGTCAGCCCCGGAGACAAGGTGACGGTCCGGGTTCTCGAGGTGAATCTCGAGAAGTCCCAGATGTCACTCACCATGAGAATGGATGAGAAACCTGCAAGGGCCGCCGCCTCCCAAGAGGCCAAGCCGCTCACGGTCAGTTATGCCGGCGACAAGAGACCTGTCCCGTCGGGCGGTAAGACGTTCACTCCCAAGTCGCCTGATCAGCGACCTCGCCCCCGTCCGGAGTCTTCCGGCGGTTCGAGGGGGTTTTCCTCTGAAAAGCCCGGACAGGCCTTCAACAACGCCTTCGCGGGTCTGGCATCGCTCAAGAGCAGCTTGAAGAAGTGATCATTTCTTGATCAGTTCGCATTTTGCGTAAATCACGTGCTGATGGCGGGTTTCGATGAAGCCCATCGTTCGGATGGCCTTGGTTTGGGCCTTTTCGATGGCCGCATTGTGGAATTCAAAAATGAGGCCGCAGTCGAGGCAGACGATATGGTCGTGGTGCCCGGATTCGGTTCGTTCGTAAAGAGTAACCCCGGAACGGCTCTCGAGTGTTTCTTGGAGCAACCCGGCCTCACACAGGGTCTTCACGTTCCGGTAAACCGTAGCCGGACTGATTTCGGGATGGTTCATCCTGACTTCCCGGACCAGTTCCTGGATCTCGAAATGCCTGTCATGGGAAAGGGCGATGGATGCGATTTTCCTTCGTTGGTCCGTGAGACGCAGGCTTTTTTCGCGGAGAAAGCGAGCCAAAACCTCTTCCCAGGATTCAGGCGATCCGCCCGTGGATGAGGGTTCGTGGACTTTTTTTCTTCCGCACGGGGCAGATTTCAACATGAATCCATTCTCGGATGAGGATCCGAGTTCAGTCAATCCATGTTGAAAAATGCTTGTTTCGCCCATGAAAATGACGGTTTTCAAGATGTACCGACTGTCGAAGCGGGACTCATCGAGCGTTCCGACACGGTTTCTGCCCGAAAAAATGAGTATTTGTGAAAAAAACCGTTTGCCAAACGTCAAAAAAACACTACTCTAAGACCCATTGGAGGATCTTTTTAATGAAAAAGAACAAGAAAACAACTAAAGCAGCGACCAAAACCACCACTAAGAAAACCGTGAAGACCATGAAGAAGAACACCAAGTTCTCCATGATCACCGAGCTCCACGAAGCCCTGATCACCATCGCGACCGCCGGCAAGAACGGCCAAGTGAAGATCAAGCGCTCCGACCTCAAGAACGCCGTTGAAGGCGCATTCTTGAATGGTGCTAAGAAAGCCGCTTCCGGCGAACGCGTCCGTTTCCCTGTGATCGGCGTGCTGGCCCGTCGTGACGTCAAAGGCCGCAAGGCTGGAAAAGGCACCAATCCTTTCACCGGTGAAGAAATCATGGTGAAGGCTCGTCCCGAGTCCAAAAAGCCTCGCTGGTCTTTCCCGAAGAGCATGAAAGAAACTTTCGCTGACAAGAAGAACTGGTAATCCGGTTCTCCGTCAGATCCAAGTGAAAGGCCCTGTTCCAAGCTGGAGCAGGGCCTTTTTACTTTGGGAAACAATCAAATTAGTGGAATGGAATAGTTCTTGTTCATAGGCGGATAATCGATAAACTAAGGTGAGAGGGGTGTTTATGTCCGGACGGATACACGGTTTCGCTTTGAGTGGTTTGTTGTTGGTGCTCGCAGGGTGCGCGAAGCAAGGTTCAGTTCTTTCTCAGGTTGCGGGGAATGCCTCCACTGCGGTGGGAAGTGCTTCTACCGGAAGTGCCTGCAGCTCCGCCTCGAATGCCTTAGTCACCTATTATCCTACTTTGCCCAACTGTACCTCGGCTTGGGGTGCTGGTAATTGCAGCCTGGTGGTCGTAGCCTACAATGGAGCCAACCACTCCTGCTACACCAAGACGCCCTCTGCATCAGGAGGGGCTTTGTCTGTCAGTCCTAACAATCCCCAGAGTCTTGGAAACGTGACGGTCTTGGCAAGTTCCCCGGGCTCTGCGACCTTTACAATAAGCAACACAAGCGCTTCTGTCTCTGCGACCGGGTGCACGGCTACACTCAGTAATGAGACCGTTTTCGATATTGTCTCGAATAATTGTGGGTCGACCATCGCTGCGGGTGCGTCTTGCTCGCTTGGAGTCCGTGGGACTCCCCCCTCGCAAAACACCTTTACGACTAACTTGACGGTCGGTTGTACGAACACGGGAGCCGGAGTCATTGTTCAAGTATCAGTAACGGGGGTTTCGGGTGCCTCGTCTACCCCGACGTCTACCCCGTCAACAGGTTCTGGCAGTGGTTCAAGCACAAGCTTCACTCCAGCTCTTTCTGTTGCTCCAGCAACTGGAACCTCGTTAGGTGCCGTTTTGTTGAACAACACCTCTTTGCCTGCAACTTACACATTTAGTAATACCGGTACGGGCATGGCAACTGGGTGTGTTGTCGCGTTATCTCCTGTGAGTGTCTTCAATCTGAACTCGAGTAGTTGCGGGACTAATCTCGGAGCGGGTGGCTCTTGTTCCGTAAGTGTTACAGGAGTTCCCACATCGGCAATGAGTTATGGGACCACTTTGACGTTTAGTTGTGCGAACGTTTCTGGTCAGATTTCTCGCCCGATATCTCTGTCTGGTTACAGCAGTGGGGGTACCGGCACCACTGGTGGTGGTAGTGGTGGCATCGGGTCTGGCTGTTTCATCGCGGGAACCAAGATTGAAATGGCGGATGGTTCCTTCAAAGCTATTGAGAAGATCCGCATGGGTGACCGGGTGCGCGGAACGGGGGGTGGAGTCAATGTTGTGACTAAGCTCTTCAAGATTGCTCATCGTGGATTAAAATATGGATTTAACGGTGGGAAGGCCTTCTTTACTGACTCGCATCCTTTCTTGAGTGACCGTGGCTGGCGTTCGTTGAATCCGATTCTGAGCTCGAAAGAGAGTCCAGGATTGGCTGTTTTGAGCATGAATCCAGGCGACGTCCTCTTGACTAGGAATGGTAGTTTCAGGATCCACAGTTTGGAATCGGTCTTGAACTCCGAGACGGTGTTCAATTTCAGCACGGACGGGGACCATAGTTATATTGCTGACGGATATAAGGTTCACAACGTGCAGAACAAGACTTCTGGTGGATCTGGCTCGACTGGGTTTCTCAACCCCAGCTTCTGATTTTTGGTGACTTGGGGGGGCAGAGAGCCCCCTCAAGGTCTTCAAGAGATTTTCCGAACTGAGAATGACGGAGTCGATGACTTCGAGGAGGCTCGTTTGGAAAAGAAGCTTAGTCCCGGGCGGAAGCGCCTACTGATCAACCCTGGATTTCAGTTCCGTTTCATGGGTTGGATGAGTGCTTTAGCCCTTGGTGTGATTGGCGTCATGCATTTGGCTCACCAGTGGTTTTTTTTCCAGCTCCGTGAGCAAGCCAGAATGGCGGGTCTGCAGGCTGATCATGTCTTTTACCGGTTTATTGAGTCCAGACAGACCGAGTTGGATGCAATTACGGTACTCAGCTTTGTTGCTGTGGTCGTGGTGGTCTCAGTGGTCGGTCTGGTGTTGTCTCACAAAATTGCTGGTCCGATGTACCGGTTGAGAGTCCATCTTGAGGAGTTCGCATCCACCCGTACTCCTCGACCCTTGAATTTCAGGGAGGGGGATTTCTTCTCTGAAATTCCCGATGCTTACAATCTTCAGTTCAAGCAAGAGGTGGTGGTTTCGCCAGGGGATGTTTCGGCAGGATGAACTTTACCAGAGGACTCGGAGTTTTAGCGTTTCTGGGGGTATTCGGGGGGTTTCATTACCTCCTGAACCTGGATCGCCATGCCCCGGCCCTGGCCGTTGTGGAGGACCAAAAGGTCATCCGCGAAATGGCTTTGTTTATCCAACATCATCCAGAAATGCTGTCTGAAAACCGGAATATCAGTGAGCCTAGGACTGAACCGCGTTCGAATGCGGTAGCTCAGGTGGATTCTCCCCCTCCGGCTCTGATCGACCCGGAAGTTTTCGGGATCGCACTCAATCGCGAGACAATTGAAAGGCTTTCGAATCCCGAGGGGGTTGCCGAAGTCCAAGTTAAGATGAGTCGGAATCCTCAGGTGGTCTTGAGTGAGCTCAAGCAGGCATGGAAGATCCTGGATCCGGCTGATACGGAGCGGCGTGAGGCGTTGCAGGAATTGACTGTAGCCTTCAAGAAGCTTCAGAACGACCCTGATCTTGATATTTCACTGATTGAGGAGATCAAGCGGGTTAACCGTGAGCCGGATCGTTCAGATGCAAGTCTTGAATACGTGGGTAGGACTTTGCAAAGACATGTGAGCTCTGAGAACAATGAAGCTCGATTGATCGAGCAATTGCAGGCACTGGGTATTCCTCGGGTGGTGGTAGAGAGCCCCGAAGCAGGCCGGGCACCGGCCTCCAGTGATCCGGTGAAGTAAATTCTTGACATTGTGCGTTGAGATCGGGTAATCCGTGTCGAATGAAATTCATGTTCGGATTATCCGTAGTTTTGATGTCGCATTCTTCCATGGCCTTCTCCGGAGACGATGGCTGGAACAGGAAGGCCTTGGAGGCGATTGATTCGATTTGCGCCGACACTTGGTGTTCCGGTGATTACAATTACCGATTCGATTCTTTGAAGTGTGACTTCAATCGTGAAAGTTGCGTGCTCCGGTATCGGTCCGCTGAGTGGCCTGCTGAAGGGGGAGAGATGCGCTTTACCCGGTCTGGACGCTGCAAGTTGAGTGGAATCCGTTCTCCCTCTGACTTGATCGAAACAGGTCTTGGTGTCCGATTGAAGGACGCCCCCTACGATCAAATCACTGCCTGTCTTCCCTGAGATCTTCCTGAAGGGTTTCCAGAAAGCGGCGGAACATCTCGGGAGTGACGTCAAGGGACGGATTCGCGCGGAACTCAGCCTCGAGCAAGGGGAGATCTCCCGGAGTGAGTGGGCGGTAGTCGCCACGTCCGTCTTTCCAACCGTTTCCCCATTTTCTTTTTTCGAATTTAATGGGTGAAAGGCCGCCCAGTCGGATTCCGAGAAACATCAGTCGAGCGATCCCGGGAGCGCCGGCATCACGGATGCATTGATAGATTCTTCGATCTGCAGCACGGCGTGCGTTCCGGCAGCCTCCAGCCCAGAAGTGCAGGTCGTGTTCTACGCAACAGTGCTTCCAGAGTTTTGGATCCTGACGGGTACCTTCCGGGAAACCCGTGCAGTAATCGGTCTCGAAAGGCCGCAAGGGGCTGTCCTGCCCGACTTGACTCCATGATGATGGCGATCCTGCCAGTAAAAGGACAAGAAGGGAGAGCGGTGCCACGGGTTTCACGCGCGGAAAACCCTCAATTTTTTCGGGAAAGCACGAAACTCCAATACCGGGCTGCGGGTCAGGATTTCGCCGTCACCGAATACCGTGATGGGCGCACCACTTAAGGACTCGATCCGGATGTGATCCGTTTTGTAGGTGATGAAACTTGAATCAATTTTCCCGAACTTCATGGAGCCAAGTCCCCGAACGGTCTTCATTCCGCATACCCCAGGGTGAATGAGCACAGTGAAGGTGCTCGAGTGTTTACTTTGTCCTGGAGCGACCGTGAGGTTCCCAGCAAGATTCGCCTGATTGCAGATCATCAGTGCGGAAAGAGTCAGCTCCTCGCTCAGTCCACCGCGCGTGATCCGGACCTGGAGTCCCTTGCCCCAGTTCTTGAAGATGTGCTTCAGGGCCAAGGCGGAATAGATCTCACAATTCATCCTTTGGGATGCCTTTTTGAACATCCGATGACGGGTTCTGAGTTCATTGTATTCTTCGCAAAGATCGGCGCCGATGCCGATTCCCGAGACGGTCGAGAACGGGATGCCGTTCACTTCGAGTACCCGGACTTCTTCGATCGATTCCGAGTGGAGCAATTTTTCAAGCTGGCTCCGGCATCCAGTGATGCCTTGATCCTGGGCGAGGTCATTGGCCGTACCGGTGGGAAAGGGGTAAAGCGGAATACCGCTCTCGATGAGGCCGCGGAGAGCATAGGATTGGGTTCCGTCTCCACCGAAGACGACAGCAGCACGTGTTTTACCCGGGTCGAGTTCCGAACAGGCGCGGGTGAGATCGATCGAGCTCCGGGGAAGATTCTTGCGAATCGTGAGTCCTGCGAGAGTGCTGGCTGCTGCGTCCGCAGCGAGCGGGGCTTCACCCGATCCGGACTCCTGGTTGATGAAGAAGGCGATCTCGTCACGCATGGCTGACGGATCCTATCAGGTATTCAGCGTTTTGGCAAGCCCTGATTGACTTTCAGACCTCTCGCCGAGAATTCAATGGAATTCAATGAACTCAGGCTTTAGATGGAATGCGGGACAGAAGCCACTTCAGGTGAAGCCCCAAAAACAGCATCCCGAAGCTTCCGAACACGTGCCAAATTGCGTGTCCGTGGAAAAAGAGATTCTCCGGTTCGCACCAGATCCTTTTCAAATCGAGTTGCGAAAAGACCTGGGCGATCACCATGAGGACCAACGCCACCCAATAATGCCGGTATTGTCCAAGGCGCTTTTCTTTGAAGCCGGCGACGAGATCCAAGGCCGCCAATGGAATCACGTTCAGCAGGACGGTATGTTGGACAGCGATGTCCATGATGTCAAAGACCATGAAAAGTGCAAGGTTCGCACTGAACACGAACCAGAAATGGGTGAGCAGGCTGCGAGGGTCTTTTCCGGCCACGCGCCTCCAGTGGAAGGCGATCACAAAACTGGTCATCAGGTACATCCCGATGAAATCAAAGAATTGGCTCAGGTAATTGTTGGTGGCGTGGTAGGTGAAGGAGAAGAATCCCATCAGAAACACGACCCATCCGAAATAGGACAAGGTTTTTTCACGGGTTCCTTGAAGGCGTTGCAAAACGATTGCGCCGACGATCAGAAAGCCGAGATTCGACCACGCATTGGCCGGTTCGTTGATGATGGAGCAACGGGTGGGTTCGCACCAATTCACGTTCGCCGGCTGATACGCCTGCTGGGCTTCGTACCAGGGGCAACCGGGTTGAATGGTGAACTCGCGTTTGGCGTTTGTATAGAGTGAATCCATGATGAAACCCTAAGCTCTTCGAATTCGGAATTCAAAGGCAAAATGGATCATGGTTTACTCAGACTCGAGGGCGTCACGGATTTCGAGTCTGGAGATGATCTTGGCCGGAATCACCCCTGCCAGGATTCCGACTGCGAGTCCGAACCCCACGGTCCTGAGCAACGCTTCGGGGGGTGCGGAGAAGTGCAACACCCAGCCCAGAAGGGACGAGACCGTGCCCATGATCCAGAAATAGGTGCCGAACACCCCGATGGAAACTGCCACGATTCCTCCGGCCAAGCCCTGGATGAGGCCTTCACCGATGACCATGTTTACCAATTGAGCCCGGGTCATTCCGATCGATCGCAAAATACCCATTTCACGTCGCCTCTCCAAAATCGAGATCAGCAGGGTGTTGAACAGGCCGAACAGACCGACCAGAAGAGCAGAAGCTTCGATGGCTCGCGTATATGCGAAACTCTGATCGACCATGGTCCGGGCTTCTTGTGCGAGCTCGGCATTGAGCGTGGCCATCAGACCTTTTTGTTTGCCGAGGTTGGAATCCAGTATCTCGCGGACCTGTCCCGGATCCACCCCAGGACGGGCCATCACAAAGAATCCAGAGATCAGCGAATCTTTCCAGTAGCGACGGTAGACATCCCGATTCAAATAAAAAACACCCTCGGGATTGGTGAATTCGGCAACCACTCCTTCGATGCGGAACTTCCGGAGTCCTGTCGGTGTAGCGAGTTCGATTTCATCACCGGGGCGTTTTTTGAATTTCAATACGAAGTTTTGTGAAACCAGAATCGAGTTCTTGGACGAGTCGAAGAATGCTTTGAAAACATCCTCCGGATTCCCCTCCGTGAGATCGAAGATCCGGTCCCCGACCCGAGGATGAGGCCGATCAAACGCCTTGATGGCCAAGGTATGACCCTCATAGCGTTGTTTGACGTATCGAAGTCCTGTGGCACCCCCCCCACCAGAGTTGTCCACTCCCGGCAGGGATTCGATTTCCGTCTTGAGACGCTCATCCAGCGGCTGGACCTGAAATGACAGGATCTTTCCGCTGGAAGAGACCACCAGATCGGCCGCGAGCGTCCGGTCGAACCAGAGATTGAGGCTGTGCTTGATGCTTTGGTTGGTGAGGGCGAGAACGATCACCAGCATGAGCCCTGTCATCAATACCATGATGTTCCCTCCGGTCCTGCGGGGATTCCGGAGGAGCTGGTCCGCACCCAGGCGGATGGAGGGTGAGGGAACGAGGGTCCGGATCAAACGGATGAGGAGCCTGACCAGTGCCGGACTGGTCAGTACAGCTCCGAGCATCAGGAACAATGGATTCAGCGATCGGAACCACGCAAACTGATTGCTCCATCCCCACCTGGCATCCATCATGATCAACAAAAGGAATCCGGATCCGAGCCAGGGGATGAGCGGATGGGAAAGGGGAATGCCGGTAGGGGCTCCCTTCACCGCTTCGAGAGGTTGGATCTTGAGAGCTGCACGACCCGAGATCAGTGTGGCAAGGAAAGCGACCCCTGTTCCGAGTCCGACACCTTTGGTCCATTGGGCCCATCCGATCGAGAGACGGTCCAGGTGGATCGGGATCAGGTACTGGAGTGACAGGGCCCCGGTCATGAGGGCAGAGGTTTTTTCCGCCACGAACTTGCCCAGAATGACCCCAGCAAAAGATCCGATCAGTCCGAGAAGAACGGATTCGAGTACCAACATAACCAGCAATGAGAAAGTCGGAGCACCCAGCGCCCGGAGGATCCCGAATTCCCTCCGTCGCTCGGCAATCGCGATCGTGGTGGTATTCATCACCAGAAACAATCCGACCATCAGTGCAAGAAGTCCAAGAAACTGAAGGAGCGCCTGATAGTTCTCCACCAGACGCCTCATTCCGTCCGCCTGGGTGGCGGGGCTTTCCACTTCCAGCGCCGGCTCGAAGCGTCGTTTCAGGGCCTCACGGACGGTGTCGACCGGAATGCCTTCCCGCGGAATGATATCGATCCGGTCAATCTTCCCGTTCTTCCCGAACTGGAAGCGGGCCCCGTCGATATCCATGATGCCGAGGTTCCCACCATAAGCTTTTGCAGGGCCCTCCGGTTCGAGAAGACCTCTGACCGTGAAGTTCCGGGAACCGTGGGCGGTTGCCAATCGGATGCGGTCTCCTTTTTTGATTCCGTGGTGCTCGGCATAAGCCCGGGTCAGGATCAGGCTGTCGGGTTGATTGAGGAAGGTGAGGGGATCATCGAGCAGATTTCCTGAATCGGCCTGATAGGCTCTGACCGAACTCTCTTTCAACAGATCGATTCCCAGAATGGTCAAGGTTTCGGTCCGTGTTCCGGTTCCCGAATAAACGCGGGTTTCGATCAGCGGGACTGCCGCCCCAACCTCTGGAAGCTTTGCGGCATCGTCGAGGACGGATTCTTCAAAACCGTTTTCACCTCCCTGGATGGAAAGTTGAGCTTTACCGCTCAAAGCTTCGATTCCAGAACGAAAACTCATGAGTGTGGAGGAGTTGACGATGTCGATGGACGTGTACAAGGCCACACCGAGCGCCACACTGAAGAGGGTCAGGAGCGAACGTAAGGGCCTGACGCGGATCTGGCGCAAGCAAAGAAGCAAAAGTCCCGACATTGGCTCATATTTTCAGGTTTGGACTTACCGGTCAATGCTCTATTCTGTCGACAGTGGGGAGCCGATATTTCCGAGATTTGAATTACACCTTGACCAACGAGGACACTCTCCTGGAGCGGAGCCTGCTGCCCGATGCCTGCGCCCATGCCTGGGTCGTTTGCGGGAGCGGAGGACGGGTGATCCCTTTGTTGAAACGCGGATTGAGACGCCTGACCGTGGTTGATCTCTCGTTCCCACAGCTGGCTCTCTGTGAACTCCGGTTGGCTTTGTTGCGGAGCCTCGAGCACACGGATTACCTCCGTTTCTTTTCCTATCCGGGAGTACCTGCGCTTTCTCCCGAGGACCGGGAGTCCGTTTTCATGGATCTCGAGCTGAGACCCGCGAGTCGACGTTTTCTCGATGACCGCCTGAGGAACGCAGGATTCCGCTCACCCCTGTTGGAAGGTCGTTGGGAGCGCACGTTCATTGGTTTTTCAAAGCTGGCTCGGGTGATTCTGGGGTCCGACAGGATCGAACGTCTCTTCGCCTGCACTGATGCGGCCGAGCAGGCGGAAGTGGTCCGGGAAGATTGGAGCGGTTTGAGATGGAAGACGCTCATTGCCTTGGCGGGAAATGCACGGACCTTCAATTCGCTTCTTTATTCGGGAGATTTTCCAACGAATAACACAGGAGTCGGATACGTGGACTACTACAGTCGGGCCTTCGAGCGCTTGTTTTCCCAGGGGCTCGTACGGGAAAACTTTTTCCTGCAATTGACCCTGCTCGGGGAACTCCGCTTTCCGTGCGGTTTGCCCCCGGAGACCGACCGGGACATCTACCTGGAAGCCCGGGAAGCTTTGAACCGGATCGAACCGGAATGGGTGGAAGGGGATCTCGTGAACGGAATAGAACAGACACGGGGTGTGGATTTCGTGTCGTTTTCGAACGTGGCATCCTATTTCAAACCACCCGTCGAGCAGGAATTCCTCCGAAGAATAGGAAAAGGACTGTTGCCCGGTGCTCGCGTGGTATTGCGTCACTACCTCCATCGCCCGGAGGGTCTGGTGAGAGACGGGTTTCGGGACATCACACCCGAATTCCATGGGCCGATCGGACGCGAGAGAATGCAAATGTACGAAATCGAAGTTCTGGAAAGGATGCTGGCATGAATCCCGTGAGCGTACCCGGACTCCCGTGGATCGGGAATTTGCACCAGTACCGTCTCGACAAGATCGGGTTTCTGAAGAAACTCAGGGAAAGTTATGGAGATCTGGTGCAGTTCCGTCTGGGGCCGCATTCGCTGATCTTGGTCGCCCATCCGGAAGATGTCCATCGCGTTGAAATGAAGAATGCTCGGAACTACGTCAAAGCCTCGAACTTCCGAGCAGTCGTCGGAGACGGGATTTTCATGAGCGAAGGCGAGAAGTGGAAGAAGCAGAGACGGCTCATCGCTCCCACTTTTCATCATGGCAACTTGCTGAAAATGGTGGATGACATGAACCGGAAGATCGGAGTAACTCTCGAAGCGTTCCGTACAGTGGATCATTTACCGGTTGAATTGAGTGAGTCCATGAAACGTCTCGCATTTGAAATTGTTTGTGAGGCGCTCTTCGGGTCAAGACCAGCAGATGACTTCACAGCCCTTCGACAGGCCATGGTCTACATCAACCGCTACCTGACCCGGCGTTTCGGGGCGTTGTTGCCTGTCCCCATGTCTTTTCCGACTCCGTCGAACATCCGGTTTCATGGAGCTCTCAGGACCATTGATCGCACGGTCTGGGACTTGATCGGACAAAAGTCGTCCGAGTCGGCTTCCGGAACGCCCGGTGAGGATCTCCTGACCAAGATGATGTTGGCCCGTGATCCGGCCACCGGGGAGGGGATGGACTCTTCCCAATTGCGTGACGAGGCCGTTTCGATGATGCTGGCCGGATTCGAGACGACGGGACATCTCATTCCTTGGATCCTGCATGAGCTTGCCGTCCATTCCCTCCACCAAAAGCGTTTGGTTAATGAGATCGACCAACGGGTCGGTCAGAAGATTCCGGGTGCCGAAGAAGCGATGGATATGCCGTTCTTGGACGCAGTGGTGGACGAGGCCTTGCGGCTCCATCCGCCGGTTTGGGCGTGGACAAAACGCGCTCTCGAGGAGGACGAGATCGGCGGAAGACGGATCCGCCCCGGATCCATTCTTTACCTCTCTCCTTACCTCACTCATCGTCACCCCCGGTTTTGGGATCGTCCCGATGATTTCGATCCAGACCGTTGGACTCCTGAACTTCGTGAAAAGAACAAGCTCGCTTTTTTTCCATTCGGGATGGGGCCAAGGACCTGCGTTGGGCGCCATTTCGCACTCCTTGAAATCAAGCTGATCCTGATCCGCATCCTCCAGGCCTGGAGGCTCGAACCCGCTCCGGGTCATCGGACTGAAAGCGACTACCAGATCACACTCGGAATGAAGCGGCCTCTGATGCTTCGCTTGGTCAGGCGGGTCGGTTGAGGAGCAGGACGTGAGCCGACAAGGGAACACCATGGAGTTGCTCTGGGAGCGGGAGATTCCTCCCCGTGCACCCGCCTTTTTTCCTTTGGACGGAGCTCCCTCTGATTTTGGAACCATGCTTTCCTTGGCACGGAATGCCGAGCGCAACCTGGATCGCGCTCGCATCGGGCTCGGGGATTCCGTCCTTCTCGCAGACTCCGTGTCAGTCGAGTTTTATGCGGTGATCATGGCCCTCCTCAGTCGTGGCGTGACGGTCTTCCTGGTGGAGCCCTTTTTGCCCTTGTCCGAGATCGACTCTGTTGTTTCGATGATGCGGCCCCGACTCTTCATCGCCTCATTCATGGGGAAACTCTGGGGAGGCAGGTCCGGCGCGATCCGGAGGATTCCTTCGTGGGGTTCGGCGCGTTCGCTCTGCCGGGGGCCTTCGGATTCAACCCGAATTACGAGGATACCCTCGGTGCAGGTTCCAGCCGGACATCCGGGTGTGGTCACATTCACCACAGGGACCACGGGGCGTTCGAAGGGTGTGGTCCGGACTCATGAAGGTCTCAGTGCCCAAAATGACGCCATACGGATTTCCGGCGGATTTGAGGATTTCAAGCGGCCGGATTTGGCTGTTTTTGCGAATCTGGTGCTTGCCAACCTCGGGATGGGCAGGGGAACGGTCTTCGTTCCACCCCGCTGGAAACAAAAGCACCTGGAGCGATTGTCCGACCTCCCACCGGAATGGCGCCCCGAAACCCTGAGCACTGGCCCTGCTTTTCTGAAGCGGCTCATGGAGGCGAATGTCGCTCGTGAATTGCGATCGATTCATGTGGGAGGAGCCTTGAGTGATTGCGCGCTGTTTGAAACGGCGTTCGATCATTTCGTGCCCGGGACAAGATTCTTGCATGTTTACGGGAGCACTGAGGCCGAGCCGGTCGCATTTTCTGATGCCAAGGTGGCCGTCCGACTCAGTCGTGAAAGAGGTTTTTTCCAGACCCTGTATGTCGGCAAGCCGGCTGAAGGGGTGGAGACTTCCTTGAGTCCGGAGGGTCTCTGGGTCACCGGAGATCACGTTTGCAAGCGGTACATCGGGAACGAGAAGGAATCACTCCATCACAAACGTGAGGATTCTTCGGGTAGAATCTGGCATTTCATGGGTGATCGGGTATCCGAAGACGAATCAGGATTGTGGTATCAGGGCCGGAGTTTCCAGTCCCTTCAGACTTTCGAACTCGAGCAGAGGATCTACACCCATCTCGGTCACAGTGCAGCTCATGTCGAGCAAGATCCCGCGTCAGGGCGTTTTGTCCTGAGGGGTGAGGGGCTTCAATCGCGGGCGGCGGAGATCCTCCGACGATTCGCCGAGATCCAATCCGTATTAGAAACCAGGATCGTCCGGGACCGGAGACACCGCTCCCGCATCGATCGAGGAGCAAGTCGATGAATTCGCGTTGGTCAGTCTATTTCAAGGAGCGTTTTCCTCTGATTCCCAATTTGTTGGTGGCACTCGGAATTGTGGAGTCTTCAAGGCGATTGGCCTTGATCCAAGGGGTCGATCAGTCCGGGCCTGTCTCCTTCACAGTCTCTTTTGCCGTCGCACTGATCGGAGGCATGCTCTTTCTCATGCAGCTCCGGTTGATGGATGAGACCAAGGATTTCGAGAAAGACAAGATCGCCCATCCGGAAAGGCCGCTACCTCGCGGTCTTTTCCGCCTGGATGAGTTCAAGGCTTTCGTCCGTCGGTTTCAGTGGGCGATGATCCTCTGGACCGGGGCTGCCGCTGTTGCAGGCGGAATGCCCGCTGCAATTTTGTTCGGGTTCGGAGTGTTCTACCTGCATCTGATGTTCGTCGAGTTCTATTTCGGAGATGCGTTGGCCCGGAGGCCCTTGCTTTATGCCATCCTCCATCAGGTCATCATCTTTCCACTCGGGTATTTCGTCCTTTCTTGTTTTCAGAGTCCCTGGAGTGACCTTCGAGGATTCTGGTTCTGTACCCTGCTTTTAGGAGCCTTTTTCGGCTTCGAGGTAGGGCGGAAACTCGATCCCAAGGCTCACCCGGTGCTTCGCACCTACCTACGTGAATACGGAAGGGAAAAGACCGTTTTCCTTCTTCTGGTCTTGCTCGGTGTTTCCACGCATGCGGCAAACCATCTCGGAATTTCATCGATCCTTGGACCTCTGTACATCCTGATCCTGGCGGGCTCCAGTCTCCTCTGGTGGGCGCCGTCCAAGTTCAAAACTGTTGAAGGACTCGTGACTCTTTATTTACTCTTGGCCCTCTGGGCCTTGCCCTTGCAAGACTTGCTACAGTCAATCGGGGGTATCCGCTCATGAACACCCGTTTGTTGGATTCAAGAAATGCCGACTCTGATTTCCGTCTGTTTGGTGGCGGCAAGGCCGCCCAATTGGGCGTGCTGACCAGGGCCGGAACACCCGTTCCCGAGTGGTTTTGCGTGCCGAGTCCGGTGTTCGATGAGTACCTGGACCATCATGGATTGAGAGCGAAGGTGTCAGGTCTCGTCCCCGGGAGGGAAACGGAGGAGCTCGTCCTGAAGTGGTTCTCGGACCATCCTCTTCTGGCCTCCTTCGAGAGGGAACTCGAGGAGCGCCTGCGTGCCCTCGGCTGGTTGGATGAGGATCTCGCAGTCAGATCCAGTGGCCTCGATGAGGACTCAAAAGACCATTCTTTTGCGGGGTTGTTTTCCAGTTATTTGTTCCAGAAGGGAATCCCCCAGGTCTCTCTCTCCATCCGGAAGGCATGGGCATCGGCCTTCTCTGAGCGTGGACTTCGTTACCGCTTGGAAAGAGGAATTTCCACGGCACTTCCCAGGATGGGAGTGGTGATCCAAAGAATGATCGACTCCGATCGATCCGGTGTTCTCTTCACGAGAGATCCGTCCGC
The DNA here is from genome assembly GCA_027491115.1 of Pseudomonadota bacterium. Taxonomy (GTDB): domain Bacteria; phylum Bdellovibrionota; class UBA1018; order UBA1018; family CAIMNF01; genus CAIMNF01. Next base: position 86,203 of record JAIXWV010000034.1, on the reverse strand, counting down.
TCCATTGGATCGCGATTCCATGGTCATCGAGGCCGTGTACGGCCAGGGTGAGGGTTTGGTGGGAGGGGCGCTCGAAGGGGATCATTTCAGGATCCACCGTGACGGGGGTCAGGTTCTTCTCCACCGACGTGCAGAGCACACCCACGAATTCCGCAGAAACACGGGCGGAGGACTGGTCCGGGTGGAAATCCCGGCTGACCGACTGCGCAGCCAGGTGCTTTCTCCGGAGGAACTCGAGGAGTTGCGACAACGGTCCTTGGAACTCGAACAGCTCGCCGGAGGGGCTCCCCAGGACATCGAGTGGGCCCTGGCCGGAGGACGTTTGTATTTCCTCCAGATGAGGCCGGTGACCTCACTGCCTCCTGAGAGTTTTTTCGACCCTTCCGTGAACGGCAAAGCGGCGACACTCTGGGACAATTCCAATATCATTGAAAGCTACAGCGGCGTGACTTCTCCGTTCACGTTCTCTTATGCGAGTCATGCCTACCACCAGGTTTATCTCCAATTCGCCAGGATGATGAAAGTGCCCGAGAAAATTCTCATGGAGAATGACCAGCGACTCCAGAACATGCTCGGTCTCATCCGGGGCCGGATCTATTACAATCTGATCAACTGGTACCGCCTTCTCATGATCATGCCGGGCTCTGGAAACAACCCCGCATTCATGGAAACCATGATGGGCGTTAAAAAAAGTCTTTCGAGCGAGCATCAGAGGATTTTTGATTTTGTGAAAGACCGTCCGGACTATGGGATCGTCCTCAAGATCCAGCTCCTCGCCGTTTCGATACTGAGGTTTTGGCGCAGTCCGACCATCATCCGTGAGTTCAAAACCCACTTCAACAGGCTGTACGAGGCGGGTCGTAAGGAAAACTTCAGATCCTGGGATCTTCCCAGACAGATCGATTATTTTTTATTCCTGCGAAGAGAGATTCTGCCGCGCTGGCAGGCTCCCATTGTGAACGATTTCCTTTGTATGGTTTTCTTCGGAGTGCTTAAGTCTCTCACTTCGAAGTGGGTCGAGTCCGGAGATGCCGGGGCGAGTCTGCAGAATGACCTGCTTTGCGGGCAAGGGGATCTCGAGAGTACCGAGCCGACCAAGTGGCTGATGCGGATTGCGCGTGAAATCGACGAAGGCGACCCTTCCTTCAGGGAAACTTTCCTCTCCGGTCCGGCAGAGAATGTTTGGAAGTCCCTTCCCTCGGTGAGTCCGGGCATTCATTCCCGCTTCATGCAATTTCTCGATCGATACGGATTCCGCTGTGTCAACGAGCTCAAGTTCGAAGAACGGGATCTGCATGATGATCCGGCATTTGTAGTGGGGAATGTCGCCAGCTATGTCCGGATGAAGTCTTATTCGATCGAGGCCATGGAAGTCCGTGAGAGGCAGATCCGTGAAGGCGCAGAGCTGAGAGTAAGGGAAAAACTGATTGGGCCCAGACGTTGGACTTATTTCTGGGTGCTCCGTCATGCCCGAAATGCTGTCAGGAACCGTGAAGATCTCCGCTTCGACCGGACGAAGAGTTACGGATTGGTCCGTCATCTCATGCGTGCTGTCGGCGGGAATTTTGTGAAACTCGGCTTGTTGGATGACGAGTTCGAGGTGTTTTTCCTGACGGTCGAAGAAATCATCGCATTCGTGGAAGGGCGTTTGCCCACCCATTCATTGCGGGATCTGGTCCGCATCCGGAAGCCGGTATTCGAGGAGTACAAGCGAACTCCGGCACCACCGGACCGTTTTGTCACCTATGGAGCGGTCGGTTTGTCCGAGGCTTATCCGGCCGTTCTGGACGGGGGCGATCTCCTCAGGGAACTGGAGTCGAAAAATCATGATCCGAACTTCCTGTATGGAACTCCCTGCTGTCCAGGAGTGGTGGAGGGCGTGGTCCGGGTAGCACACGAACTGAAAGACACGGAGAATCTTCAAGGCGAGATCCTGGTTACCTCCCGCACCGATCCCGGCTGGGTTCCTCTTTATCCTTCGTGTTCAGGTCTTTTGATCGAACGAGGCTCTTTGCTGTCCCATTCGGCAGTCGTTGCTCGCGAGTTGGGGCTTCCTACGATTGTGGGTATTTCAGGAGGCCTGATGAAACGCTTGAAAACGGGGCAAAGGGTGAGGATCGATGCCGGAAAAGGGGAGGTTCGAATCTTATGATCCTTCAAGTCCGGATTGAGGATTTGCAAAAACGTTTTGCGAAGACGGATTTCGAGAAAAAAATCCTCGGATTTCCGTTCGGATTCGATCGGGCTCATTTCATCGACGAGGGAGAAGGCGGTGCGATTCTCGGGCGGATCTCGGCGAATGTTTCCTCGAGAAACCCCGAAGCCGGGTACATCGGTTTCTTCGATTGTGATCCATCAGCGTCCGGCGCAGAGCAGCGGGCCCTTTCTTTGATCGAGCAGGCCACTCTGTGGCTCAGGGATCGTGGGGTCAGGACGGTTCATGGACCGGTCAATTACCATACCCTTTTTGATTACCGCTTGCGTCTGGAGGACGGTCCCGGATCCGAGGCTCCACCGGAATTTTTTTGGGAACCTTCCCAGCCCGCCAGTCATGTGGATTGGTTTCGACGTGCGGGCTTCGACCTGGTCGAAGAGTATCATTCACGCGGGTATCACCATCTCGACCGGATTCTACCGAAGTCCCAGGATCGCTTCGATCAGGCCCTGGCCAAAGGGTTCTCTGTCCGTCCCCTCGATTTTGCCACAAACCGCAGCCGTGATTTGACTGCCCTGACCCGGATCAATGCCGGGAGCTTCGAACAGAGTTTTCTCGCAGAGCCTTTTGATGACCGGGCTTACCAGGAGTTGGTCGCGCCGAGATTCGCCACATTATTGAGCGAGTTCAGCTTCTTCATCCTGAATCCTTCAGGCGAGGAAATTGGATATTTCTTTCTTTTTCCAGAGTCCGGATACCTGGTGTGGAAGACTTTGGCGATTTTGCCCGAATACCAGGGGGCTGGGCTGGCGGCTTTCGGAATCCATCACGCACTCACCCTCGCATCCCGTAACGGAATCACTCGAGTGGTGTCGGCCTTGATCCGGAACGGAGCTCAAAGCGAACACCTTCTCAAACGGGGTGAGGCGTTTCAGATCTGGGAACACCGCTACGGGGTGTTCAGAAAAGATTTCTGAGCGAGTTACGAATCACTCGATCGAGACGGATTCGAGAACGATCTTTTCCAGTGGGCGGTCAATCCCGTCACGGGGAGCCTTGGAGATCGTCTCGACCACATCCATGCCTTCGACAACTTCGCCGAAAATGGTGTGGTTCCCGTTCAGCCAGGGAGTCGGTTTCACCGTGATGAAAAACTGCGATCCGTTGGTATTCTTCCCTGCATTCGCCATGGCGAGGATGCCGGGTCGGTCGAAGCGATCGGTAGGTTTGGTTTCACACTCGAAGCGGTATCCGGGGCCTCCGGTACCACGGCCGAGGGGATCTCCGCCTTGGATCATGAACTCGGGGATGACCCGATGAAAGATGGTGCCGTCATAAAGCTTCTGGCCTTCTGCCTTTTTACCGGTTTTCGGGTCGAGCCATTCCTTGGTTCCGGTGGCCAATCCGACGAAGTTACCGACCGTGATGGGGGCTGTTTCCGGAAAAAGTTTGATTTTGATCGAGCCCAACGATGTTTTGAAGACAGCGAAATTTTGTTCCATGTTTGGCACCATAATTCAGGAGAAGCAGGCGAGGCAATAGGGATTGTGGAGGAGGGGGGGAGGGTGTTAGCTTGGCGCCATGAAGCCAAACAAAAAAGGCGTCTTTTTGCTGAACCTGGGTAGCCCCGACAGTCCGAAGACGCGGGATGTCCGGCGTTATCTCAAAGAGTTTCTGAATGACCCGTATGTGATCGACCTCCCCTATCTGTTCCGGAAGTTGCTCGTCGACGGAATCATTCTCAACACCCGTCCTGCCAAGTCAGCCGAGGCGTATTCCCAGATCTGGACGGAGGAGGGGTCCCCTCTGCTCATCCACACCCGAGCATTGACTGAAAAGGTCCGCAATTTGCTAGAAAGCGGCTCGGAAGATTCCGTCAGCGTCAGGATGGGGATGCGTTATGGAAGCCCATCCATGGAAAGCGTTCTCGAAGCTTTCCGGAATGACGGTGTCACTGAGCTGGTGTTCATTCCCCTTTATCCGCAGTATTCGTATGCGGCGAGTGAGAGTTCAATCGCCCGATTTGAAGAACTCCAACCAAAAATCCTCCCCGGTGTCCGGGTGAAGGTGGTCCAGGACTTCTTTCACGAGGCTGATTTCATCGAGTCCTTGATCTCTTCGATGAAGGAACCGATCGAACGGTTTAAACCCGATGCGCTTTTGCTCAGCTATCACGGGATTCCCGAGAGGCAGATTGCCAAGATTAGAAGGGCGCCAGAGTTGTGTTGCGCACCCGGATGTTGTGACACCTGGACGGAGAAAAACCGCTGGTGTTACCGCGCCCAATGCTACGAGACCTCGCGTAGGATCGCGAAGGAACTTGGGCTCTCCCCGGACCGTGTGATCACCGCGTTCCAATCACGACTGGGTCGGACCAAATGGATTGAACCCTACACCGATCACTTGCTGGAGGAGTTCCCGAAGCAGGGGATCAAGAGGCTAATGGTGGCATCTCCGTCGTTCACAGCAGACTGCCTCGAGACCCTTGAAGAAATCCGGATCCGCTATCAGGAGCTTTTTTCCGAATCTGGTGGGATCGAGTTCGAATACATTCCGTGTCTGAATAGTCGGGACGATCTGGCTCTATGCATCACTCGTTTGGCGCAACAGCCTTCTATCAGTTGACATAATAAATTATCGTTGAAGTTTTTTTGACGCTTTGCCGAAGAGATCATGCATGCGTTCGGCATGGCTATTTTGCATGAAGTGCTTATTGCTTGCCGGGAGCTTGATGCTCCCGGAGGGCTCTTCTTTTGCCCAATGGCCACCGGGGGCATCGGACCTCGTGTACTGGAATCCTGAACAAGAAACGAATATTTTTCTTCTCAAACACTACCTAAGTCAGCCGGGTAACGGGGTGGACTTTACAAGCATCGAGGGCCTCAAGCGGATCCCGGATCTCCAGGGTGCCATTAACAGTCCGACCACCTTAAAGAGCCGTCTCGGACTCGGGGTACGAACTTCGTTTTCAGATCCTGCCATTGGAAGAATCAATTACCGATGGATTCCTGTCTTCAGCACCGGTAGTCCTCCAGCACCTGCTGGAAATGTCCTCCCGAGCAGCATGACAAACCTGACGCCTCTTGCGGCATTGATGCCGGGCACGTTCGACCAGGCGGTCTATCTGACTCAAATCTCTGACATGGAAACTTGCCCGGTGGATCCCTCTGAGGGCGGTCTTGATGGATCCGGAAGCGGACTTCCACAGGTATTGGTGACCGATCCCGAATTCACGGATTACGCGGTGGTTGAACTGAAACCCGATGCAGAGCAACCGGACCTTTGGATTCCCAGCGCTCAATGGACTGCCGTCCGCGTGGATGAAACAGGAATGACTGCGGTAAAAGTGAAGCCCAAGACCATTCCCTCTAAACCGACCTTCACCGCTCAAAACTACAAAGCAGGACCGGTGACCGTGCCTGTAGGAATGAATTATGCGCAAAACTGGATTGTTCCGGGTCAAAAACGAACGGTCAACCATTCATTGAGTTTTCAGATCAACGCCACCCAGCTCAATCAGAGTACCTTGACCTATGAGAGCCGCATTCCCAGTCTTGGAAAATCAGGTCGCACGAACTTGATGGCCCTCGCGATCGTGCAGCCAATGCGACAAAGTGCCCTTTCGGGTGCAGCAATCCAAGGGCGTCTAAAAAACGGAACCTCTCTCAATACCTTTGTTGGATACGAAACGAACAAAGACAATCGTGCAGGTCATTTGGTGGTTCAGATGACCCATACAAAAGAGTCCGAGAATCGCGTCACACACACCACGGGGTTTGTGGCTCGCCTGGGATCTTCTACAGAGGCCACAGGACTTTATCAGCTTAGATCTGGTCCGGTCATCGCCAGTGCCGCCGTGACCCCGTTTCGGTTTCAAAATATCCAGAACACCAACCAGGTCTCGACAGGTGTGAATCTGGGCGCGTCATACACTCAAAAACATGGGGCTCCTGTGACAGGATTCGTGAACGTCGGACTACTGAAGGACTGGTCGAAAAGCGCGGGAATCAGCGGCGAGTTTTCTGCCGGTGTGGTCTTTCCGAAAACGAGGACGACCATGTTCATCGTCGTACCGTTTGATTACTTTTCAAATCAGGAGGGTACCGGGCCTCGAGCGCAGTTCAACATTCCATTGAATCGTTTGCCGGCTGCTATTCCCAGGAATTGATTCTTTTCCATGGATCGAGCATCTTGCATGTATATCAGTTTACATAATAATCATTATCGGACATTAAAAAGGGGTGCAGAAAGTTGTGGAGTCCCGCATCATTGAATCATGAAGGCCCGCTACACTCTTTGGCGTCAAGACACGCAAAGTCTGGAATCAGGCGAACTGGATTCCATTGATGGCTTGGTTCATGTTTGGAAGACCATTCGGCTCGATTCATTTTCCCACCAGATTTGGATCGACCTGACAGATGCCTCACCGGAGCAAATCTTACAGATGCATAGCGCCTTCGGTCTCGATGCGGATGCTTTGCGGGATTTGGCACATCACTCGACTGTTCCACGGATGCATAGTTTCAAGGAGTACGACTATGTGATCCTGCACCGTTTGTTTTATGATTTTGAACTGCAGCACTGCGAACATCGAGGTGTTGCCATTTTTCGAGGGGCGAACTTCCTGATCACCTCTCATCAATCTCACCTTTCCAGACTATTCGAATACTTGAAAGGTTTGGTTCAGGGACACCCGGAGGCTTTCCTTGGCAAGGGTAACTCCAGGATTTTCCTTCATCTCCTCGAGGGCTTGGTTGCGGACTATGGGCCGATCTTGAACCGTTGGCAAGAGGAACTCGAAGAGATCGAGGAATCCATTCTACGGGGCTCCCTCGCCCCGGTGACCGAGAGAATCTTGAAGTTCAAGCGTTTGGTGATCACGCTTCGAAAGTCTCTCATTCCCCAGCGGCAGACTCTGGTTCAGGTGTATGAGCGGAGCCAGCTTCGCGGAGAGGAAGAGGTGATCCGCCCCTTCTTGAAGGATGTATCCGAGGAAATTTCTGGATTGATCCGCGAGCTAGACGGTCTAAGCGCCCAAGCTGCGACGGTCTTTGACATGTATGCGGCAAATCTCACTCTCGACATGTCCAAGGCCTCCCATCAGATGAATGTCATCATGCAGCGATTGGCCGTGGTTTCGGCGATTTTCATGCCCCTGACCTTCATCGTCGGAGTCTACGGGATGAACATCGAGGGAATGCCAGAGTTGAAGTGGCCGGGCTTTTACTTCATGTTGCTTGGATTCATGGCTTTAGTCGTGGTGTCGCTACTGATCTGGTTCAAACGGAAGAATTGGTACTGAAATGAAAGTTCTTGTGACCGGCGCATCTGGGTACATCGGTTCTCTCGTTACAAACGCCCTGTCGGGCCAGGATGCCGTGACACAATTGATCGCGGTCGACGTGAGACCTTTTCCGGGAAACCGACACCATCCGGACAAAGTGAAGGAATGCCTTGCAGACGTGCGAAGCGATTCCACTGCCGAACTCATTCTGAGTGAACGCCCAGACGTGGTCTGCCACCTTGCCTCGATTGTGACCCCAGGTCGCGAAAGCACCCGTGAATTTGAGTACTCGGTGGATGTGCTGGGGACCCGGAATGTGCTCGATGCCTGCATCAAAGGGGGAGTCTCGAAGATCGTGGTCAGCAGTTCAGGGGCGGCTTACGGCTACCATGCCGACTCCCCTGCCGAACTGGTCGAAACCGCGCCTCTCCGTGGAAACCCTGAGTTCGCTTATTCGGATCATAAGCGGATCGTCGAAGAATTACTGGAAGACTACCGCTCGCGTCATCCCCACCTGAAGCAGTTGATTCTCCGTCTTTCGACCGTGCTCGGTGCTACGGTGAAGAATCAAATCACCTCTCTCTTCGACAAACCCGTCATGTTCGGAATCTCGGGAGCGGGAACGCCGTTCACTTTCATCTGGGATCGCGATCTGGTCGAGGTCTTCGTCCGAGGATGCATTCAACCGGTGGATGGAATCTACAATGTCACCGGAGACGGAGTTCTCACACTGAGTGAGATCGCGAAAATCCAGGGGAAACCCTATCTTTCGATTCCAGCACCACTCCTGGCTGCAGCTCTTGTCGCGCTCAAGACCTTGGGGTTGACCCGATACGGCCCGGAGCAGGTGGGATTTCTTCGTTTCCGACCGGTATTGTCGAACAGGAAGCTCCGTACGTTATTTCCTGATTTGCCTTCCAAATCGACACGGGACGCCTTCCACGAGTACTTGAACGGCCGATCAAATCGATGAGAACCGTCCAAGAATCGAGAATAAATGGGGTCTGAGACCTTTGACAGCCTCGAATCTTCCTTCGAGCATCCGCATCACTTCTGCCAAATGTGCCGGAGAAAGCAAGGGCGCTTGCTCCTCCCCCGCTCCACCCTCGATTCGGAGCGCCTCATCCACTCCGAACGGTCGGATGCTTGGGAAATCCATCGAAGCTTTACCATTCGTGACCACGGTCGGATGGATCAGACTCTCGAACAGGTGACCTCCGACCTTGGAATACTCGGGACAAATCAACTCGAAAGCCTCTTTCAAGATCAGGACCTCGAGTTGCGGCACCGGAATCAATTTGCGGGATAACCCAGACGCTTTGGCCGTTCGCGAAAGTAACTCGGCATAAGTCATGCGATCAGGTCCACCGATTTCATAAATCCCGTCGCTGGCCGGAGCAGTCAGGTAGGCCATCAGATCGGAAACGTGGATGGGCTGACATTCAGCCCTGAGATTGCGCGGTTCGACAAAAAACGGCAAACGCCTGACCAACGATGAAAGGATGGAAAAAGAGGTCGATCCTCGTCCAATCACCACGGAAGCCCGAAACTCCGTCACTGGAATCCCGGGAATCCGGAGAATGTCTCCCGTCAGGTGTCGGCTTCGCAAATGAGGGGAAAGGGGCGTGGCCTCATCTCCGAGCCCGCCCAAGTACACGACTCTCCCTATCCCAGAAAGACGGCAAGACGATGCAAACACCTGCGCGGCTTTGGCTTCTTCATGCTCGAATGCTGAATCCTCAGCAAGCCCATGAACGAGGTAGTAGGCTGTGGAACACCCCTCCATGGCCTCGCGAACGCGATCTGCATTACGGACATCACCCGAGATCAACTCCAGCGCAGGGTGAGACCAGGTGACCCGGGAGGGATTCCGGACCAATGCCCTGACCGATTTCCCAGAATCCAGCAGGATCCTAGCAAGACGCTCACCGACAAAACCGGTGATTCCGGTCAACATGATTTTTTCCAAGAAAGAAGCCCTCCGTGCTACGATTTTAGCATTGGCCATGAGTATCATGCAATTTCTCCCCTCTCTTGTCCGTGAACTGCTGAAGCATGTTCCCAAATTGGGGTTCGAGGTGACCGATTGGGAGGGCGTCAGGAGAGATGCGCCGATCATGGCAGCCCGATTGCTCTCGCAGAGCGGTGTTCCCGCATTGAAAAAGACACAGGGAGCTGTTTTTTCATCGTTCCTGAGTTTCGATCCGCCTTCGGCCTCTGTTTTGTCCGATCCACAGGAATTCGGCGATTTGCTGTTGCGATACTATTTTTCACAACTGGAAATCGATGACGGGGTTTTCCTCGATCTCAGACCCGAGCATTTTTCCCAGTCTCCCGGGAAGCTGCATTTCCGTCCGAACGGTTTTTGGTACCGATTCACCCCCGGATTCAGAAACGCGCTCCTTGAACTCTACGACGGCTTTTATTTCGACAGAGAGGACCTTTTCGAGAAGGGTCTACGCGGCACGGGACTCCTTGCCGACTCCTGGAGTCATGAAGATCGTGAGCGCATGAAATCCTTGTTCAGATCTCATTTTGGATCGGCGCGAGATCTGCCGATGCGCTTCAATCTTGAGGATTTCCAGAAAACCTTTCTTTCAGTGTTCGAATTCCTGATGGAAAAAAAGGTAAGCCTTTCGAGCGAATTCATGTTGTTCGGAGCCTATCTGGTGACACTCTATCTGGCGCTTCAAAAAGCGGGAGGGAATCACGAAGTGGGTCGCATTTACAGGGAGCTCCGCCGTACTTCCAGCACGCGGATCCCCCCCGAACAAATCTCCCAGTGAACATCGAGATCGAGCACCCGAAAAGCAAAACGTCTACCCTCGTTTGTGGGATCGTCAATGGGCATGGTTTCCCGTTGGGGAGTGGGTCGAGGATCGAGCTCCAGCATCTTCACAACGAAAACCACCGGATCACCTCTGAATCGGTGATGATTTCGTGATGCTGACTCCCGGATGAGTGCTTCGTTCTCTTGATCGAGGCTCACAGGGAATCGACGGATGGCAGGTTCGGTCCAAGCCCCACGAGCTTCCGGAATCGAGTCCGCATATGGCACATAAGGCTTCAGGTCGAGAACGGATGTCCCATCCAGAATGTCGATTCCGTGTAAGGTGATTTCAACACCGCCGGGAGCCTTCCTGTCGATTCCCCCAAGTCTTGCCGCAGACATTCCGATACGATTCGGTCGATGGGGAGACCGGGAAGCAAACACACCGACCTTATGGTCTACTTCCAGTCTCGGAAGGTTAATGATGGGACGCCAATCCCCTTCGTCATTCCGGTCAAAAAGGAAGATCACCCAGACATGACTGAAGAACTCTAAGTCACGGGTGGCCTCGAGAAAACGGGGGTCCGGATCAAGCTTAAGGATCCCCACGGCCTCATCGACCAGGGAAGACTGACGGGGAACCCCGAATTTTGCTGTGAAACCAGATCGGATACGTCCGATGGGGTTCACTCTTTGTCCTTGATCTCGTCATCCACAGACTGGTCATCGATCTTGAGAATCTGCCTCATCAAGATTCGGATACAATCCCTGATCCACAACTTGTCCTCCTCCGATATGGCCAAGATCTTCAAGCCCGCGGATGCGCTTCCCTGTATCGCCATGACCGCCAGCCCGACCGGCATTTCACGGTTCAATACCTTCAATACAGCTTGTTTTGGTTTGAATCCAACCTGAAAGAGTGCCTCGTCACCCGGCTGGAGTGCGAGCTTCATCCCCTCCCGACTCAGATCCTTCAATTTCCTCACCTGAACACCACTGTCTGTCTGAAAACGGAGCTCTGCAGGGAAGTTTTCGTTGAACGGAATCCGAATGAACTTACGCCGGTGGGTTTTCAGGATTCTGAAAGGAAAGTCGAACCATAGTACCCGCTGTCCCCCCGGAAGAAATTTCAAAATCGTTCTAGGTGCGATGAACACCATCTTGAACTGGAGCAAGGTCAGCGTGACGAACGCCTCCATCCGTGAGTACCGCTCAAGATACTCGTAAACCCTCTTGGCGTGAGCGGGCATATTCCCTTCGATTTTTGCAAAAATACCCTCTTCGCGAGTCTCACCGCAGTAAAACTGGAAGGTCACATCCTTGGTCTCTCCAGAAAAAAGAACCGTCCCTTTCGGCTTCAGATTCTTCAGCTCGAAAAATGCCAGATTGAGCTGATAGTCATCTGTTACCTCGACCACGCCATCCGGAATCGGAAAACGCGAATTCTGGTTCAAGAGCGGCCTTTCCTCCAGGCAGCAACCAACTCATTGAAGGAGTCGGCTAGCTCAGGAAAGAAATCGCCCTTTCTGAAATGGATTTCGCTCAGCTCAGGTCCCTGGCTGTCTCTCATCTTGGCAAACTCGTATTTCATCCGGTGGATCGGACCGGCAATCTTGTGGGAGATGGCAAGACCTCCAAGTATGAGGATCAATCCGATCACCGCTGCAATGATGAGGATGACCCGGTTGAAGGTCACCTCCTGCATCTGGATGAATTGGAAGTAAATGTGATCCGCCGGCAATCCTGCCTGATTTCCAATCTGAATGAACTCTTGGAATCCGTAACTGATCAGTGCGTAAACTGTGATCAGGATCAAGGTGGCCAAGAGGGCAGCGTACCCGATCAAAGTCCATTGGAACTTGGGATTGATCAAGAGTGAACTTTTCTTTCGATTTTGAGTGTTATCCATTCCCCCCATTATCTCAGCGTGAGTCATTGATTTTCAATGAAAAACTTGCATTCCCAAGGTACCCTGATGCCATGCAAGGCCTCACCAACCTCTTGAACTCCCCGTACGCGGTTTTTGACGGAGGGGTGGCGACCGAACTTTACGAGCGCGGGTTTTACATCAACCGTCCATTCGAGGAGCTGAACACCTCGCATTCACGCGACGTTCAAGGTGTGCACGAGAGTTACCTGGACGCAGGCGCCATGTTTGTGACAACCAACAGTTTCTCACTCACCTCGCCCCAGCTCGAAAAATTCGATATACGAGACAGGCAGAACGAGCTTATCAAGTCTGCCATTCGAATCGCCCGTAATGCCGTTACAGCTAAGGGCGGCAAAGGAAAGGTCGCCCTGTCTTTTGGCCCGATGGGTGCGCTCATCGAACCCCTCGGGCCGGTCTCAAAAGGAGAGGTGATCGAGGAATATTCCCGTCTGGCCCGCGGAGCAGCGGAAGAACCGGGATTTGATCTGTACATTCTCGAGACTTTTTCAAACCTGGATGAAATCGAGTCGGCCATCGAAGGAATCAGGCGGGTGGATCAGGTACGCCCCATCCTGGCTTCCATCACAGTTCAAAGCTCCGACACCGGATTGATCGAGGGATTTGCAAATAGGATCGGGAACCGTCTTGACGTGCAAGGGCTTGGAATGAATTGCTCGGAGGGGCCACACGATCTTCTGCAATCGCTCAAAATACTGCGCCCTCTCACTCCATTGCCCATCGTGATTCAGCCGAACGCAGGGATCCCGCGGAACATCAACGGACGGTATTTCTACATGACTTCGCCGGACTACATGGCAAAATTCGCCAAACGCTTCATTGAAGCGGGAGCATGGGGAGTTGGAGGCTGTTGCGGAACAGGCCCCGATCATATCCGAGCCATCGCCCAAGCTGTGAAAATGATGGAAGTGAAGGCCACGCCATCCCCTGCGCCGCTGCGCATTAATAGCGGTATCGAGGTCACTGAAAAATTAAAGCCCACACGCAGAGATCTTCCGAGCCGGAGTGCGTCTTCACTCGGTCAAGCCCTCCTTGGCCGAGATAAAGTGATTTCGGTGGAACTGACTGCTCCACGCGGGACGGACTTGACCAAGTTTGACTCGGCTCTCGCCCGCCTGGAAGAAGCCGGAGTACGATTTGTGAACGTCCCGGACGGGGCGCGTGCCTCCACCCGGGTTTCTTCTCTCCACTTGGCATCGAGGGTGAAATCGAATCCTACTCGTCAATTGACCGTGATTCCGCATCTGACCACCCGGGACCGGAATCTGATCGCTTTGCAATCGGATCTGCTCGGAGCATCGGTCAATGGAGTCCATGAACTGCTGCTGGTGACAGGTGACCCTCCCAAGCTCGGGAACAGCAAGGATGCCACCGCAGTTTACGACATCGACTCGATCGGTCTCACCTGGCTGGTAGACCGGATGAACCAGGGCCTCACTCCACTTGGGGACCCGATCGGCTCGAGAACAGACTTTTGTATCGGGGTCGCCGCCAATCCCACGGCAATCAATATTGAATTGGAAGTCAGCCGATGGAAGTACAAGGTGCAATCCGGAGCCGATTTCGCAGTCACTCAACCGGTATACGAGCCCGATACATTCCGAAAATGGAAAGACCGCATCGGGAACGATCAACGTCCCCATCTGGTGGGGATTTGGCCCTTCATCAGCCACAAAAACGCCGAATTCATGGCACATGAAGTTCCCGGGGTTCATGTACCCGAATGGGCTCTAGAAAGAATGGCCTCGACCCAAGATGATCCCGAACGGGCGGTCAGGACCGGGATCGAGCTTTCGGTGGAAGTGATGAAGTCACTCTGGAACGACTGCGAAGGCTTCGCCATCAGCGCCCCGCTCGGGCGAGTGGAAGTGGTGTTGGAGGTATTGAAGTGTCTGAAATGATCGTCCAGGAACTCAGGAAGCGGATTCTCGTGCTCGATGGTGCGATGGGATCCATGATCCAGCAGTACCGCCTCACAGAAGCGGATTATCGCGGTGATCGCTTCAAGGATCACCCGTCCGATCTGAAAGGCAACAACGATCTTCTGGTGCTGACCCGACCGGAACTGATCCGGAACATCCATCTTGAATACCTTCGGGCTGGCGCGGACATTGTTGAAACCAACACCTTCAACGGGACGACGATCGCACAGAAGGATTACGGTCTCGAGTCGGTCGTCCGAGAAATCAATGTGGCTGCTGGCCGACTTGCAAAAGAGGCGTGTCTCGAAGTCATGCGGGAATCCGAAGCCAGAGGAGAGCCGCGTCAATGTTTCGCGGCCGGAGCTGTGGGACCGACCAATAAGACTGCATCACTCTCACCGGATGTGAATCGCCCTGAATACCGTGCGGTGACCTTCGAGGAATTGAAAACTGCTTATCGCGACCAGATCGAAGGACTGATCGACGGTGGTGTCGATGTCCTCCTCTTTGAAACGACTTTCGATACGCTCAATCTCAAGGCGGCGATTCACGCCTACCTGGATCTCTGCGAAGAGACTCCAGCGCGGAAACTCCCTCTCATGCTTTCGGCCACCATCACCGACCAGTCCGGCCGAACTCTTTCAGGTCAGACCATTGAGGCGTTCTGGGCCTCGGTTGCCCACTCCGGAGCCATCAGCGTCGGACTCAATTGTGCTTTGGGAGCCAAGGACATGAGGCCTTACCTCCAGGCTCTCGACCCCATGATCGATTGCGCCTTGTCCTGCTATCCGAATGCAGGCCTTCCGAACCCCCTCGCTCCGACCGGTTACGACGAAACTCCCGAGATGCTTTCCTCCACCTTGAGGAAATTCGCATCGGAAGGACTTCTGAACATCGTCGGAGGGTGTTGCGGGACCACTCCGGCGCACATTCGCGCGATCGCCGCCGCGGTCAAGGGCATGGCTCCCCGCCCGATCCGTCAATCCATCCTGGATGACGCCCTCGTCCTGAGTGGATTGGAACCCCTCGTCCACCGTGTATCCGGAAACAGCTTTCTCAACATCGGCGAGCGGACCAATGTGATGGGTTCCCCCCGGTTTGCCAGCCTCATTCGTGAGAACCGTTTCGATGAGGCGATGAGGATCGCAAAACAGCAGGTCGAGAACGGAGCCAACATCCTTGATATCTGCTTTGACGAGGCTCTGATCGATGCAGAAGAATCGATGACCCGCTTCCTGAACCTCCTGGCCTCCGACCCGGACATCGCCCGGATTCCGTTCATGATCGACAGCTCGAAGTGGAGCGTACTCGATGCGGGATTACGATGTCTCCAGGGAAAAGGCATCGTGAACTCCATCTCACTAAAGGAGGGAGAGGGCGTATTCCTCGATCATGCACGAAAAATCCGCAAGTATGGTGCTGCGGTCGTGGTGATGGCCTTTGACGAGAAAGGTCAGGCCGCGACTTACGAAGACAAGGTGCGCATTTGCGAAAGGTCCTATCGACTGTTGGTGGATCGCGCCGGATTCCATCCCCAAGACATCATCTTCGACCCGAACGTCCTGACCGTCGCGACAGGAATGGAAGAACACGACTCCTATGCGCTCGATTTCATCCGCGCCGCCGGAGAAATCAAGTCCCGCTGTCCGGGATCCCGGGTGAGTGGCGGGATCTCGAATGTGTCCTTCTCGTTCCGTGGAAACAACCGGGTCCGCGAAGCCATGCACAGCGTGTTCCTCTACCATGCGATCCGTGCAGGACTCGACATGGGAATCGTCAATGCCGGGATGATCACGGTTTACGATGAAATCGAACCCACGTTGCGCGAAGCCGTGACCGATGTGATTTTGAACCGCTCCCCCGAGGCGTCGGAAGTTCTGATCAAGCTGGCAGAAACCCTGAAGGAATCAGCGGAAGCTGACAGTCCGGCCAAGGACAGGAGTGCGAGTCAGAAACTCGCTTGGAGGTCGCTCCCTCTCGAAAAACGCATCGAACACTCTCTGGTCCACGGGATCACCGACTTCATCGACGAGGATACCGAGGAAGCAAGAATCAAATACGGAAGGCCCCTGTCCGTGATCGAAGGTCCCCTCATGGACGGAATGAAAACCGTCGGTGAACTTTTCGGTGCGGGAAAGATGTTCCTTCCCCAGGTGGTGAAGAGCGCCCGCTCGATGAAACGTGCCGTGGCCTGGCTGACTCCCTTCATGGATGCCGAGAAGGATTCAGGCGGCACTTCTGGCTCGGGAGTGTTTGTGATCGCAACCGTCAAAGGTGACGTGCACGACATCGGTAAGAACATCGTTTCGGTGGTCCTATCGTGCAACGGATACCGGGTGATCGATCTCGGGGTCATGGTCAGGTGCGAAGAGATCCTGAAGGTGGCGGTTGAAAACCGAGCGGATTTCATCGGTTTGAGCGGATTGATCACTCCGTCGCTCGACGAAATGATCCACGTCGCAAAGGAGATGTCCCGCGAAGGATTCAGTGTGCCCCTCTTGATCGGTGGGGCCACGACTTCTCCGGCTCACACGGCAATCAAAATGGCGGAACACTATCCCGCACCCATGGTCCAGGTCGGTGATGCTTCTTTGGTGGTTGAGATTTGCACCAAACTGAAGAGTCCGCATCTCAGACCCCTCTTTGTGAGAGAATTACGTGAGAACCAGAAGAAATTGAAGGAGGCTCATGAACGTTCTCGCAAGAGTGAAGACCTGCTGCCACTCGAGGAAGCACGCTCATTGGCAGGTGAAATCGCCTGGGACGAACACCCTGCCCTGTCTCCTACTTTCATCGGCACACGGATTCTGGACCGTCTACCGCTGGAGGAAGTCGCCCGGTACATCGACTGGTCACCGTTCTTCTGGACTTGGGAACTCAAAGGCAAATACCCTTCGATTCTAGAACACCCGGTGCACGGAAAAGAAGCCACTGCACTCTTCCAAGACGCCCGTGTTTTGCTCGATCGGATCATCCGGGAGGATCGATTTCGCCTGAGAGCCGTCTATGGCTTGTTCGAGGTCGAAAGGAAGGGTGACGATCTCACCATTGTGAACGGAAAAACGAGTCATTCTTTCCATTTTTTACGCCAACAAAAACGAAAAGTCGGAGAACCCCGGTACCATTGTCTGGCTGATTTCATCCGCCCATCGGGCAGGGACCTGATGGGTGCTTTTTGTGTGACTTCCGGACCTGAGGTCGAGGCTTTCGCCGAGGAGTTCAAACGGGCTCAGGACGATTACTCCTCGATTCTGGTCAAAGCCCTGGGTGACCGCCTGGCCGAAGCTGCGGCAGAGTGGCTCCACGAGAAAGCCAGGAAAGAGGCCGGAATCACTGAATCCCTCTCGGTCGAATCCATGATCGACGAAGAATACCGTGGGATCCGTCCAGCCATGGGCTATCCAGCTTGTCCGGACCATAGTGAAAAGACGACCCTTTGGAATCTCCTCGGGGTCGAGCAAGCGATCGGAGTGGGCTTGACCTCTTCATTTGCGATGAATCCACCCTCCTCGGTGTCCGGTCTCTATTTCTTCCACCCGGAGGCGAAGTATTTCAATGTCGGACCGGTATCGGACTCCCAACTTGAAGATTACGCCCGCAGAAAAGGGACCACCACGGCGGAGGTACTCCGATGGATTTGAGACCGGGATTCGAGGCCTTGCTTCGGGAACTGGTCACTCTCGGGGCCCCGGCATCTCTCATCAAGCAGGTTGCGGAGATGGAAGCACCGGAAGTCAGGAACTGGATCGAGACCGTCGATGATTCTCCTTACTCGGTCTCGGAATGGGCTGAGGCTCTCGTGCAATTTTCGAATTGGGAGCGGACCGGACGTTCGCTCCCCTTGAAACAAAAGCGAGAGTACCTTTGCTGCTGTGTCGAGGGCACAGGGGGTCAGTCGGCCCTGCTTCCACTCACGAGCCTCCTCGAGCACTATCTGAACACCCATGGTGTCCGGGACTGATGCTTCGATTGCTAGTTCTATTCTCCAGCGGAGGTCCCGGCGTCTCTTGGATCTGAAACCCCGACAAATCCGTCGTCAGTCCGGGCCACAGCCATCACATTGCTCTGGGGTGGGACACGCCTCAACTTCCAGCCTCGCGAGGAGAGATCCCGCAATACCATCGGATTCACAGGAACATTTTCTACCAGCAACTCATCCGGTTTCCACTGTTGGTGGACCCGGGGTGTGGCAATCGCCTCAAAAAGACTCTTTTTGTAGACCAGATGATTCAGGATGGTTTGTGCCACAGCCGTGATGATCCGGGTTCCTCCCGGAGCCCCGACAGCCAACACCGGAATACCGTCCTTTAGAACCAGGGTCGGAGACATCGAAGACAGGGGGGTTTTGAAGGGTTCCACCCGGTTGGCTTCACTCGAGGAGGTCGCTCCGAAGATGTTACTGGCCCCGACCTTGGCTGAAAAATCGTCCATCTCATTGTTGAGGACGATCCCGGTCCCTTCTGCAGTCACCTTGGATCCGAAGTAACCGTTGATGGTCTGTGTGGAAACGATGGCGTTGCCATCCAAATCCATCATGCTGAAATGGGTGGTTTCAAAGTGTTCTGTGGAAGCGGAAGCCTGAACACCGGCTTGAACCGAATCGGAAGGGCGTGCAGTCTCCAGGAACTTGCCCCGTTGCGAGGAAAGATAACGACCTTCGATTAACTCACGGGACGGAACAGATACAAAATCAGGATCCCCGAGGTAGCGCGCGCGATCGGCAAATGCCTGTTGCATGGCCGATGCGATCAAATGAATGCTCCCTGCACTCCAGAATCCCGAACGGACGAGGTCATCCGACTCGAGCATCTTCAGGATCTGGATCACATGGATCCCACCCGAGCTCGGGGGTGGCATCGAAACCACTTGGTACCCACGCCAATCGGCGATGAGCGGGTGACGTTTTTTCACACGGTATTTCAACAGATCATCAGCCGTCACCCTGCCCCGGTGGCGCTTCACGCTGGCAACGATACGGGCTGCAATCCGCCCCCGATAAAACGCCTCGGGATCCCGGGCCAGAATTCGCAAGGTCCGACCGAGATCCGGCTGCACCAAACGCTCACCCTCACCACGGGGACTCCCGTCCGGGCGCAGAAAGATCCTCCTGCTGTCCGGAAAGCGGACCAGGTCGCTCTTTTCAGAAACAATGGCACGGGCGAGGGCTGGATAAACGGGAAACCCCTTCTCGGCGAGCTCGGCCGCGGGGAGCACCAAAGAGGCCCAGGACGCCTTGCCCAACTCACCGTGAACCGCTTTCAATCCCCGAACGAGTCCGGGAACGGCCACGGCATCTCCACCGACAACGGAACGATCCGGAATCACTTCACCCTTGGAGTCGAGGTACATTCCGGGATGGGCTCTGGCAGGGGCCCGTTCACGGAAATCATAAACCGAGATTTTCCCTGTCTTTCCATCCCGATGGATGAGAAATCCACCACCCCCGATTCCGGTGGAATGCGGGCGCTCGACACTGATGGCGAAAGAAGCCGCAATGGCGGCATCGACCAAGCGTCCCCCTTTGCGGAGCACATCTGCTGCGATCCGGGTTGTTTCCGAACCTTGGGTGGAGACGATCCATCGTTTCCCGATCGCGGAAACCTTGGAAGGACTCTCCATCGCCACGGTCCGGACCGAACCATCGATTTCAGAAAAGTTTGACGGTACCGGGGATTTCCCGGAGCATCCCGCAACTGAAGCAAACAACAAAAAACCGAGTGAACGTCTCTTCATAGCCTCAAGGATGGATCCAGAGAATCCCCCGGTTCCTGCCCGAGTCCGAATCCTTGGTTTCAAGTCCCTTCAAGAAGATCCCGACGGGAACCCAGTAGGGCTCGTAGTATTCACGATCCGGATCGAGGATCAGCACACTCCCAGTCCGGGCGTCATAGGCACCAACCGGTGCAACATGCCCCACCTTGCCTTCGGGATCGCCAGTGAGCTCGCTTTGAAGGAAATTGGCGAGGATCAGATCCTTTGACGAGAGCTCATTACTTTTCAGCGCTCCCTCGACCTTTTCCTTCCAGCCCTTGCCCTCGGCATGAATCACCTCGACCTTGAGCTCCCCATGACCTTTTCGTTTGAGAGCTTCAGCCGCCACCGTGCCAAATTCCTCGAGAGAAAGCGTCTTTCCTGGAATCAAACGCCCGAAAAAACGCTCAATTGGCCTCAGGTCCAGCATCAACTTCACAAAGGCCTTCTGATCGATCAAACGATCTTCGGCCTTCCGGCCCCCCTTTGAAACGTCGAGCGCGTTCAACATCATGCTGAAAGACGCGA
Source organism: Pseudomonadota bacterium (assembly GCA_027491115.1). GTDB lineage: Bacteria > Bdellovibrionota > UBA1018 > UBA1018 > CAIMNF01 > CAIMNF01. The sequence continues at coordinate 65,845 of JAIXWV010000034.1, read as the reverse complement.
TCGAACAAGAACGGGAGTCCTGTTGGGATACGTAATACGGAATGAGGCTCCAAAAATCCGGAGAAGGATTCCTCCTGAGAGCCTCGGAGTCCGCCGAGAGCGCCCGCACCCCCGGTCCATACTTTGGAGCCGTGAATGCGGGACTCTGAATCAACAAACCTGCGATCAGAAGAAACCGGGCTTTCGACAGCTTCAAACCAGATTCAGCCTGTGTGCCAATGCTTCGTTCAAAGCTTCGAGGAACGGTTCCGTGTTCAAGTACTGATGGGACGCCACTTTGTCTCCGTAAATGCAGACAGCGAGATCCTTGGTCATCTTGCCGCTTTCCACCGTCTTGATGCAGACGTCCTCGAGGGTTTCAGCGAAACGGATGAGATCCGGGTTCTGGTCGAGCTTACCGCGGAAAGCCAATCCTCGAGTCCAAGCGAAAATCGATGCGATCGGATTCGTGGAGGTCGGCTTGCCTTGCTGGTGCATCCGGAAGTGCCGGGTCACCGTTCCGTGTGCGGCCTCTGCCTCCAGGGTTTTTCCATCCGGAGTCAACAACACTGAAGTCATGAGACCGAGGGAGCCAAAGCCCTGGGCCACGGTGTCGGACTGGACATCGCCGTCGTAGTTCTTACATGCCCAGACAAAGTTACCGTTCCATTTGAGTGCTGATGCGACCATATCGTCGATCAAACGGTGTTCATAGGTGATGCCAGCAGCTTCATACTTGGCTTTGTAATCCTTCTGGTAGACGGCCTCGAAGATGTCTTTGAAACGCCCATCGTACTTCTTCAGGATCGTGTTTTTGGTCGAAAGATAGAGTGGCCACTTCTTGGTCAGCGCCATCTGGAAGCAAGCGTGCGCAAACCCGGTGATCGATTCATCGGTGTTGTACATCGACATCGCCACCCCGTCGCCTTTGAAGTTGTATACCTCGAAAGTCTGCGGAGCGGATCCGTCTTCCGGAGTGAAGGTCATGGTCAGCTTGCCTTTACCCTTGATGACCGTATCGGTGGCGCGGTACTGGTCACCGAACGCATGACGCCCGATGATGATCGGAGCGGTCCAGTTCGGAACCAATCGAGGGATGTTTTTGCAAACGATGGGTTCGCGGAAAACAGTCCCGTCCAGGATGTTCCGGATGGTGCCGTTCGGCGACTTCCACATCTGCTTCAGTTTGAATTCCTTCACGCGGGCTTCGTCCGGAGTGATGGTCGCGCACTTGATCCCGACATTGTACTTCTTGATGGCTTCCGCCGCCTCAATGGTTACTTTGTCATCAGTCTGATCGCGGTATTCCATACCAAGGTCGTAGTATTTGATGTCGAGATCAAGATAAGGCAAAATGAGGCGGTCTTTGATGTACTTCCAGATGATGCGGGTCATCTCATCCCCATCGAGTTCCACCACCGGATTTTGAACCTTGATCTTAGCCATTCTGGGACTGTCCTTTCTTGAGTTCCTGATCCCTGAGGTCCTTCCTCAGAATCTTTCCTACGTTACTCTTGGGGAGCTCCTGACGGAACTCGATGTATTTCGGAAGCTTGTAGCCGGTGAGATTCGCTTTCGCGTAAGTCCGAAGTTCTTCATCGGTGAGCGAAGAATCTTTCTTCACCACAAATACCTTCACGGCCTCTCCGGATTTGTCATCGGGCACGCCGATGGCCGCCACCTCGAGCACTTTTGGCTGGAGTGCGAGCACATCCTCGATCTCGTTCGGATAGACGTTGAATCCGGAAACGAGGATCATGTCTTTCTTCCGGTCGACGATCTTGAAATAGCCTTCTTCATTCATGTAACCGAGGTCACCGGTTCTGAAGAATCCGTCGGTAGTCATCACCTTGGCCGTCTCGTCCGGACGGTTCCAATACCCCTTCATGACCTGAGGCCCGCGGATACTGATCTCTCCGACCAGGCCGACATCGAGCTCATTCCCGGAGTCGTCGAGAATCGACATCTCGGTCGAAGGAAGCGGAAGACCGATGTACCCGTTGTAATCCTTCAGATTCATCGGATTGATACAGGCTGCAGGAGAGGTCTCGGTGAGACCGTAAGCTTCAATCAGCGGAACTCCGGTGACATTCTTCCATTTTTCGGCCACCGCGCGCTGAACCGCCATCCCACCGCCGAGAGCAACTTTCAAACCGGAAAAATCGAGATCCTTGAAATCCGGATTGTTGAGGAGGCCGTTGAACAGGGTGTTCACGCCGGTGATCGCCGTGAACTTCCATTTCTTCAATTCCTTGACGAATCCCGGGATATCACGCGGATTGGTGATCAAAACGTTCAGCGCGCCCACCGAGCAGAAAATCATGCAGTTCGCCGTCAAAGAGAAGATGTGATAGAGCGGCAGAGGGGTGATGATGATTTCCTCACCCTCTTTGACCAAGAACTGGATCCAGGCCTTGGCCTGCAAAAAGTTTGCGACGATGTTGCCATGCGTGAGCATGGCACCCTTGGACACACCGGTGGTGCCTCCGGTGTACTGCAAGAAGGCCAGATCCTCACTCCGGATCATGGGCTTGCTCAAATTGGTGGTCGCACCTGCAGCGAGAGCTCCAAGAAAACTCCATGCTCCAGGAATGCGGTAGTCCGGAACCATCTTTTTGACGTGTTTCACCACTGCATTCACCAACAGGCGCTTCGGCAGTGGCAGAAGGTCTCCGAGCTCAGTGATCACCACGTGCTTCACATCGGTTTTCTCGATCGCCTTTTCGAGAACATGAGCGAAGTTCGCCACGATCACTACGGCTTTGGCTCCGGAATCACGGAGCTGATGCTCGAGTTCGCGTGGTGTGTAGAGAGGATTGCAGTTCACTGCGATCATCCCGGCACGCAACAAGCCAAATAGCGCCACCGGATATTGAAGAATATTCGGCATCATGATCGCAACGCGGTCTCCACGCGAAAGCTTCAGATCATTTTGGAGGAAGCATGCAAAGCGGTAACTCAGACGGTCGATCTCGGCATAGCTCAAGGTCTTTCCCATGTTGTGAAACGCGGGACGAGTGGCGAACCGTTGAAAGGTATTCTCAAGGAGATCCACCAACGACACGAACTGATTTGAATCGATGACGCTCGGAACCCCGGGTTGGTAACTTTTGTGCCAGATTTTATCCATGGCCACATTATGGCTCATTGGCCGAGACTTGCAACTCAGGAGTCCCGAAAAGAATCCGAATTCGTTCGACAACGCGCCGCCTCCTATTCTAAACTTCTGTTCATATGAAATCACAACATCCCAATAGCTTCGGCGCCCTGTCGACGCTCACCGTCGATGGTCGCAACTACCGTTTCTTCTCCCTTAAAAAATTCGAATCCCAGTTCGGTAAGTCGGTCTCGAACTTTCCGCACTCCATGAAGGTTCTCGTCGAGAACCTCCTACGCTTGGAGGACAATCTCGCCGTCAAAAAGAGCGACATCGAGACTCTTGCCACTTGGAATCCCAAGGCGGAGCCCGACCAGGAGATTCAGTTCACCCCCGCACGTACCGTGCTTCAAGATCTCACCGGTGTGGCGGCCGTCTGCGATTTGGCGGCGATGCGCTCTGCCATGAAGCGCCTGGGCGGAAACCCGGACCGGATCAATCCACTCACCCCGGCGGACCTGGTGATCGACCACTCGGTGAACGTTGATTTCTTCGGTCAGAAGGACTCGTTCCACAAGAACCGCGAAAAAGAGTACCTATTGAACAAAGAACGCTACGAGTTCTTGAAGTGGGGCCAAAAGTCCCTCCGCAATTTCCGCGTGGTTCCGCCCGAGACCGGCATCATCCATCAAGTCAATCTCGAGTACCTCGCGACCGTGGCCATGACTTCTGCAAACGAGGGTGAGTCTGAAACCGTGTATCCGGATTCTTGCGTCGGAACCGACTCCCACACCACCATGATCAACGGTCTGGGAGTGGTCGGTTGGGGTGTCGGTGGAATCGAAGCCGAAGCCGCCATGCTCGGCCAGCCTATTTCCATGCTCATCCCGCAAGTGGTCGGCATGAAACTCACCGGAAAGACCCGCGAGGGAATCACCGCGACGGATGTGGTCCTCACGATCACCCAGATCCTTCGAAAGAAAGGCGTTGTCGGAAAATTTGTCGAGTTTTTCGGCCAAGGCGTGGCAGGACTCACTCTTGCGGACCGTGCGACCATCGCCAACATGGCGCCGGAATACGGTGCGACCATCGGGTTTTTCCCGATCGACGAGAAAACCATCGATTACCTGAACCTCACAGGACGCAGCCACCTCGTTCCTCTCGTGAGGGCCTATTACCAAGAACAAGGAATGTGGTTCGATCCTTCGGCCACACCGCTTTTCTCTGACGTCGTGGAACTCGATTTGACTTCGATCGAGCCCTCTCTCGCCGGTCCTTCCCGCCCCCAAGACCGGGTCACCCTGCCCAAGGTGAAGGAAGAGTTCTCTAAGAGTCTTCCCACCTTGCTCTCCCAGATGAAAGATCCCGAAGCCAAGCTCGAATCCGAAATCAAGTTGACCCTGAACGGTGTCGACACTCGGATCGGACACGGGGCTGTGACGATTGCTGCAATCACCTCGTGCACGAATACTTCAAACCCGAGCGGACTCATCACAGCCGGCCTGCTGGCCAAGAAGGCCGTGGAACAGGGGCTCCGGGTGAAACCTTGGGTCAAGACCTCGATGGGTCCTGGATCAAAGGTGGTGACTGACTATCTTTCTGAGTCGGGACTGCTCCCCTTCATGGAAGACCTGCACTTCAACGTAGTGGGTTACGGCTGTACCACTTGCATTGGTAATGCCGGTCCGCTCATCGAAGAAGTCTCCAAAGCCGTCACCGACGGTAAACTCGTGGTGGCCTCCGTCCTTTCGGGCAACCGGAACTTTGAGGGACGGATCAATCCGCAAGTTCGCGCGAACTATCTTGCCTCCCCTGCTTTGGTGATTGCCTATGCGATCGCCGGAACCGTGAATCTCGATCTCACCACCGAGGCGATCGGCACCGGAAAAGACGGGAAACCGGTCTTTCTGAAAGACCTCTGGCCGACCAATGCCGAGGTGGAGGCCCTGGTTTCCAGGCACGTGACCGCCGGACAATTCAAGAAAAGTTACTCGGACGTTTTCGCCGGTGACGAATATTGGGCCCGTGTCCAGGCACCTGAAGGAACCTTGTTCTCGTTTGATGAGAATTCGACCTACATCAAGGAACCCGCCTTCTTGCAAGAGCTCACGGCGCAGCCCAAGCCCCTGTCTGACATCCGCGGAGCCCGCGTTCTCGGCCTCTTCGGGGATTCCATCACCACCGATCACATTTCTCCGGCCGGATCGATCTCAAAGAACTCACCGGCAGCGCGTCACCTACTTTCGCTGGGTGTGGAGCAGAAGGACTTCAACTCCTACGGCTCCCGACGCGGCAACCATGAGATCATGGTGCGCGGAACCTTCGCCAACATCCGGATCAAGAACAAGATCATGAACGGTGTCGAAGGAGGACTCACCAAGAAGTTCCCGGAGGGAACCGAGATGTCGATCTATGACGCTGCAGTGACTTACAAGAAGGAGAACACTCCTCTCGTGGTCATTGCCGGCAAGGAGTACGGCACCGGATCTTCGCGCGATTGGGCCGCCAAAGGCACCATGATGCTCGGAGTGCAAGCCGTGATCGCCGAGAGTTACGAGCGGATCCACAGGTCGAACCTGGTCGGAATGGGCGTTTTGCCGCTTCAATTCCTCACTGGTGAGAATGCGGACGCACACGGGATCAAGGGTGACGAGAAAATCGACATCGAAGGCATCACCACCGTTCAACCGGGACAGAAGCTGAAAGCACGGATCACCCGTGCAGACGGTACGTCCAAGGAGATCCTGCTCCAAGGCCGGATCGATACTGCGAACGAACTCGAGTACTACAAAAACGGCGGAATCCTTCACTACGTGATCCGCGGAATGCTGAAAGGCTGAGAGGAATCCTCATGACCCGTGAAGAGAAACTCGAACTGGTTCAACGGATGCTCGGATTGAGACACAAGCTCAAGGTGATCGCCAGCATGAAGGAACCTGAAACGCACGACGAGTTGTCGTCGAGCATGCTTTCTCGTTGGGAACTCGAGGATGAAATCAGGGCAATTGAAATCCTGCTCGAACAGGAACGCTCCGAGAACGTGAAGACGAAGCTGAAACTGGTGACCGAACAGTACCTGTCAGGTCAGCCCGTGGTCAAAAAGAAGAAAACGTGAACCAGACCGTTTCGGACCGTTCACGTTCTTCTCTGGGACATCTGGCTCCCTATCGGGCACGGATGCTTGCGGACATCGCGATGTTTTTCAGAATCGGCTTCCAGTTCTGGAGGGGGTTTCATTTTCTCCGGAACACGCGTCGGGCCATCACCGTATTTGGAAGTGCTCGGACTCCGGACGATCACCCTTACTGTGCTTTGGCCAGAACGGTCTCCAGGAAGATCGGAGAGCAAGGGATCGCCATCGTCACAGGTGGCGGTGGCGCGGTGATGCAAGCGGCGAATCAAGGCGCTTATGAGGCAGGAGCCCCCTCGATCGGAATCAACATCACCATTGAGCGAGAACAAAAAGCCAATCCTTTCCTCACGCACAGTCTGACTTGCCGGTATTTTTTCGTCCGTAAAGTCCTGCTTTGTCGTTACAGCGAGGCCTTTGTGATCCTACCCGGAGGTTTCGGCACCCTCGACGAGTTCTTCGAAATCATCACTCTGATTCAGACCCGGAAAATGCTTCCAAGACCGGTGGTTTTGATCGGAAGCGAATTCTGGGGCGGGCTTCTAGAGTGGTGCAGACAGACTCTGATTCCCCAAGGAATGATCACCGAGGCTGAATTCGCCAGAATCCATGTGGCCGACACGGCAGAAGATGCCTTGAAATTTCTCGGCATTCAGGGACCGAGCAGCAAGGCCACGATTGCTGCGACCACTACCCGGTAAATGGCAAAAATGGCAAAACTGGTCTTGCTCACCCACTTGATGAGGAGGTGGATCGCCAGCGCGCCGGAGACGAGGGCTGTGACCGTGCCGATCAGCAAGGGACCCGCTCCGGAAATCGAATCCATCAGTTCATTCCAGTGACGGCTTTCATAGATTACGGCACCTAAAGTGATCGGGAGCGAAAGCAAAAATGAAATCCTGGCAGATTCGGCCCTTCCAAAACCGAGCAATCGGGAGGCCGTGATCGTGCTTCCGGAACGCGAAACCCCGGGGACAAGAGCCAGAGCCTGCATGCAACCGATGATCCAGAGGTCCTTGAGACTTGCGTCCCCGAGTTCACGCAATGCAGGTCGCTTACGGTCCACCCACCAGAGCAAAACTCCGAACAAGGGGAGAGTGATCCAGAGAATCCAAAGTGACCTCAGATGCTCGGAGATCCATCCATTCAATAACGCCCCTGCCACCACGGCCGGAAGGGTGCCGATGCCGAGATGAACCCAAGAAAGGGTTCTTTTTCCTTCCTTCTTCGGAAGTGGATTTTTCAGGATCTCGACCCAATCTTTGAAAAAATAGACAGCAGTGGCCAAGAGAGTCCCGACATGCAGAAACACGTCGAAAGCCAATCCCGGATCAGGAGTGCCGAGAACCCTAGGGAGTAACAATAGGTGGGCAGAACTGCTGACGGGTAGGTATTCGGTCGCACCTTGCACCAGGCCGAACCAGAATGCGTCAAAAGGACTCATGATAGAAGACTACTCTTGTCAATCACCGAATTCCAGATCTATTATGGAGGCATCAACGTTCGGAAAGGAAACTACAACCATGAAATCGATGTTTATTGTCACTCTTGCCAGTCTCGTATTTGCAACAGCTTGCACCAAGAAAGAGGAAGCACCTGCAAGTGCTCCCGCCCAACCCGCTACCCAGCAAATCGCTCAGGCTCCCGCAGCTGAAGCAGGAAAGCTGGAAATTGTCGAAGTTCAGCCCGGAAAAGGTGCTGAAGCTGTGAACGGAAAGACTGTATCAGTTCACTACACCGGCACTCTCAAGGACGGTACCAAGTTCGACTCTTCCGCCGGTAAAGAGCCGATCACTTTCGTCCTGGGCTCAGGCCAAGTGATCAAGGGCTGGGATGAAGGCCTTCTCGGAATGAAAGTCGGCGGCAAGCGCAAGCTGACCATTCCGGCTGACAAAGCCTACGGCGATCGCGCCATCGGCATGATCCCTCCGAATTCCACTTTGTACTTCGACGTCGAACTCATGGACGTCAAGTGAATGTGACTGAGGGCGGAGCGGGCAACCGCTCCGCCTTTTTTTTATGACCCAGCGATCCCCACTCTCTCGTCAACGACTTCAAGAACTCATCCGGTCTCTTGGTGGAGAGGAAGCGTTTAAAGATCTGATGCGCCGGTTTTATCGTGTCATGGCTGATGATGTGATGATCGGGTTCTTTTTCGCAGGCAGAGACCCCGACACCATCGCCGACAAACAAAGCCTCTTCGTCCTCCATTCAGCAGGCCTGATCCAAGCACCGCCCGAACACGGACCTGCCACGGCCCACCGCAACCTTGCTCCCATTTTGAAAGGCCATTTTGACCGTCGGATCCGGATCTTGAACGAAGTTCTACAGAATGCCGGGGTCTCCGCTGGCGATATCAAGACCTGGGTAGGCTTCGAGGAGTCCTTCAGGAAGGTGGTTGAGTCCGACTCTTGACAAGGTGCTTCCAAGAGTATAACGTCTGCCCCCAAAACAGGGGGTCTCATGAAATACCGCATTTGGATCGTTTTATTCGGAATGCTTCTCCAAACAGCCAGTGAGGCCCAATGGCTAGGCGGTGAGGAACCGGATGGATCGGGCTCACCCGGCCCCTATGCATGCGTCCCTGCCCACCGCGATGGGCGGAATCCTTACGCTTTGGCTCTTCTTTCGGGAATCCAAACCACGCTCATTCCAGGAACCTCGTACCAACGGATGGAAGAGTGCACCCAAGCCATGGATGCAGTCCGAAACACCCCCTTGAGTCCCCTGCTTTGCACTTCCAGAGATCGTGATGGACGGGGGCCGTGGGTCCTCGGAATGATTCAAAATGGGCGGCATGTGCGCTTTGAGCGTGCGGTATCGACCAGCCTCGGTGCTTGCATCAAGATGAGCCAGGACTTGATCTTGTCTGATGACGGTAAGAATGGGATCTATTGCTCCTCGAAGAATGGCAGCGGTCTCGGCCCTTATGCCATCATGGGAGTCGACTTGGAAACCGGTGTCGTTCAAATCGGGGGCTCGTTCTTCAGCGAACTTTCGAAATGTAACCGGAACCTCGGCATCGTTCATTGACCGTCCCCGAAATATCGGGGCGCGGATCCAATCAGACGAACTCGCCCTTCTTGATCTTGTCGATGATGATCTTCTCCGGCATCGTCGGATCCTTCGGGTTCACGGAGAAGTAAGCTTGCTGTTCGCACCTCCGCTTGTTCTTCATCAGCCACCTGAGGATGTCCGCTGAACCCTTGTTCTTTTTATCCTGGAAAAAGGGATCATTCCTGAGGGCGTCATCTGCTTTTTTCAGTGCCCGGACTTCCTGGGCGTCGTTCTCTTTGACCGGATAGTCGAACAGATCGTATTTCTTGATGTCCTCGGGCAGAACTCCCAGAAACCTGACATCGGGAGCGCTGTAGTCTTGATTCCGGATCAATGAAGCCGCGGACCCGGCCTTCAGTGTCCTGAAAATATTCTGCATGGTGTAGGCATCGAGGTCCCCGAAGAAGTACATCGGAATGCTCAATTGATCTTGGATCAGCTTGGCCCATCCTCTGACGGCATTCGACGGAACCCCTTGGGCACCCATCACAATACAATTGTGCCGCTTCGTCATTCCGTTGGCCACCAAGGTGTTGGCGGTACCTTCGGATTCGACGATCAGGCAGAAGTCGATCTTCTTTTTCATCGAAAGCTTCAGGTTCTGGGGACGGTTCTTCGGTTGGAAAGGCGAAGTACCGAGCTTCGACAGATCCACCACGGCCGTGTCCCCGTCTGGGAGAGTTTCAGTGACCACCAGATTCTGGGAATAGGTCTGACCACCGCGGTCGTTGGCGTAGCAGTTCATCTCCTCGCGATAACACTCGAGCAATTCACAGATGAAATCGATGGTGTCATCGCTCTCGCCCTGTTCAGTGAAGTCGAGGGGCTTCAACGAAGGGGTCCCTTTGGTCTCACCCTTGCTGATGTAATACAACTCGCGCTTGGTGTTGACGGCGCCGGTATCGATGTTCCGGAGCAGGATCTCGAGCATGAAGACGGCCCGGGACATTTTCTTCACTGAGCTGACGTTCAGCTCGGTTGCGACCTTCTTTCCGCCGGGAGTGAAATATCCGACTTTGTGATTGTAAATCGCATTGTCAAGAGAGCACTTGGTCGCGTGCAAAACCGGTCTTTTTCCGCGCTCGAGGTCACTGAGAAGTTTCATGCACAGGGCTTTACTGAGCCCTGGAATCTCACTCTGAAGTTTACCGCCTTTTCTCGTGCTCATTCCGACTCCTCTGCGTCCTTGGCTTTCTGGATTTCAAGCTTTTTGTTGGCATCCGTCAGCTCTTTCTCGGTTGCAGTCGCGTCGCGTCCGAGAATTTTCAACAAGCCCTCACGGGCACGTTTCTTCTGGTCTTCCTTGGCATTCGTGATGCGCGCCAGACCTTCCACCAGGATCGGACCGAACTGCTCGATGTACCGGATCTTCTCTTCAAGCTCGTTGGCTTTGTGCTCGGCCTTGATGTAGCGGGACAACTTCTGTCCGGCCTGCATCAGCGCACGACGGATCTCTTCAACCAGCTCATCGGAGGCATCGATGGTTTCTTTCGATGCATTCTTGAACTTGATGAAAGGCGACACTACCGAAACGGCAAATATGTACGGCCCGGTCGGGAAAGAATCCTTGGGCTGCGCCAAGCCGTAAGAACGCCAATTCACCGAGGTGATCGACTGGGCGATCGCACAGGCCGATTTGTCGAACTGGAGCGGAACCCGGTTGGCGAACCGAAGCAACTGTACGGGGTTGTCCGCATCTGAGCTCTTTGACTCAAGTCGCGCGATGGCGACTTCAACTTGCACTGGCTTGAAGTCACAAATCGTGGGCTTACGGGTCACGACCGAAAAATAATCGACCTTCCCGAGTCGCTGGATGGATTTCGCAAGGGCGTCTTCTCCGATGCTCAATACGGAGTTGGTGGAGGGCGCTTTCAGCTCTGTGTTCTGGATTGCGGAAAAAAGCTTGTTCAATTCGCCGTCTGGGAGTTGATCCACCAACTTGTCAAACATCGACTTCTGAAGCCCGAACTCTTTCTTCTTGGCGATCTCGTCGATCACCGAATCACCGATCCGGCTAAAGCCCTTCTTGAGCCACATCGAAACTTTTTGACGACCGAACAAGTGCGAATGGGCGATGAATTCGCCGAGCTTCATGGTGTGGGGATGCGGCTCGGTCGCCTCAGGAATCATTGGCATTTCCTGGGTGACCCGCTCGACCTTCTGCCATTCCTGATCCGGAAGCTTGTATTCGAGATTGAGGTGGGGATTCACCAGTGTCGAACCGAGCAGATAATTCAGAAGACCTGCCTCCCCGTTGATTTGGATACGCCCGTCAAACATGAATTCGACCCGGGTTCCATGGGGGCGGTCCCAATCAAAAGTCTCACGATTCTTCATGACACCCTTGTTGTTCTTGATATCGACTTCAATCAAAGCGGACACGGCTTTTCGCATGGCCTTCGTCTTGGAGACGACTTTTGCGCCTTGCGCACAGGTGAGCTGGGCCCACGTGGTCGCAGCGGAAATCCCGATCCCCTGCTGCCCTCGGGTACAACGCCCGCGTCCGAACTTAGAGGATGCGAGGTATTCACCGAAAACCTTGGGCAGATCTTCGCCGTCGATCCCGGGACCATTGTCCTGGACCACCACACGGATCCGCTCGGAGTTCTTGATGGATCCGGGCCCGAGTCGCTCGATTTCGACCTTCAGGTCCGGGGTGATCCCGTGCTCCTCACACGCATCGAGCGCATTGTCGACCGCTTCCTTCAGCGTCGTCAGCACAGCCTTGGTCTGGCTCGAAAAGCCAACCTGTTGAAGATTCTTGGAAAAATACTCGGCTGTCGAGGAACTCGAAATTTTTTTACTGTCCGCCATAGGTGTCCCCACAGTGAATCAAAATCCGGCGCCCCCGTCAATGCGGGGGTGCGTCAAGCCTGATCCCGCTTCGCCGGACACCGCTCCCTGAATTCGCAATAGCGGCAATGATCGCCCTCGGAAGGGGACAGATTCTCGACTTTCGCCTTGTTGAACCAATCACGGACCTCGCTTTCGAGAGCCTCGCGATCCATTTCGGGCACAGGGATCCACCGGAGCCCCTCTTGGCGACTGAAATGGGCGATGGCGCCCTCAAGACGCTCAGGAACAAAGTCCACCAGGTGACTCGCGGCCCAGGCATAGAGTCGGATTTGGAGACCATAATGACTGAGCAGGGTGTCCGCAGATTTGGGCCGGGCCGTGAATTTATAGTCCACCACCCGGAGGGTTTTCCGGACAGGATCCACTTCCAACCGATCCATCATCCCCACCAAGGCCTCACGGGAGGAGAGCGGAACCTCAAAACCGAGCTCGGGATGGACGTCGATTCCCTGATCCGCACGAGCCAGTGAAGCACGAAGCTCCCGGAGAGTCCGATCAGCGATTTCCGGGGCATCAAACTCCTGCCTCAATCCATCCCAGTCCTCGTGCTCCAGCAGGGAGTGAATGCGCTTTCCCTGATCCGCAACCTCGGAGGCCGCTTCCGAAACGGCATCCAAATCAGGTAAAATTTTCTGTTCGGCCTCTGAATCATCCAAACCGTCCCAGAACTTCCATCGATAGCGGAGCGGGCACTGAGAAAGCACCAACCACTCGCTCGGCGAATGACGGGCCCGGTAAGGCCTGGGATTGAAGTCTGGAATGCGGACCTTCTCGAATGAGCTCACATCAGATCGGGGAATGATCTTCTCGTCCAATTCTTGAGGCTCCCATACCGGGGGCAAAGCCACCGCTTCCACCCACTCCCGCCAATTGTCAGTGAGTCCCGGACGGTAATCGGGTTGCTCAGCCGCTTTCCGTACCTTGACTTCCTTTTTCCAAGCCAAGATCAATTGTTCTTGAGGTCGGGTGAGTGCGACGTAGAAGACTCGCTTGCTTTCGGCCACTGCGGCTTGCTTCTCGATGCCGGACCAGCGCTCGTTCGAGCTTCCCTCCTTCAGACGCTGTCCCTCTTCGTCCCTCTCGAACAAATGCACACCCTGGGTCCGATCCCAGATCAGATCCGGTGAACCTCCGCCCCGGTATTCGCCGTCAAAATCGAGTAAAACCACTCGTGGAAATTGAAGTCCCTTCGAACCATGCACCGTCATGATCCGGAGCATGCCCTTTTCAGCCGGTGCAGGAACCTCCCGCTCGATCTTGGAATCCTCGACGGATTGGGCAAGCGTCTGGACGATTTCATGAAACCGTCTCCCCTGACGACTCAGCTCCTCGCACTTGTGCCACAAAGAACAGAGCGGTTGAACCATCTGTTCGTCCAGAGAGTCGAGTTCCAGAAGGCGGGCGAGAATCAAGCCTGGACGGTACCTCGAGATCCGGTCGGGGCCCAGGTAGGCTTCGCGAAGAGCGAGTGCCACAGGATGATCGGACTCTTTGAAAAAAAGATGGAGATATCCGTCCTCGCCCCGGGCCGTGGACCACTTGAGTAGAGTCTCGTCCGGGATCCCGATCCATGGACTCCGAAGGGCTGTTACTTGGGAGAGAAGATTCCCCGGAGAAAGCCAACCCTTCAAGAATGCGACCAATTCCTTGACCCGTGGGTCCTCGTAAAAACGTCCACCACTTCCCAAAAGAAACGGGATCCGGTGCTTCTCCAAGGCTGCGAGGAAGGTCCGCGTTTTTTCTTTCCTGAGGGATCGGACCAAAATCGTGAATTCCGAGAAATCGACACCCGAGGCCCGCTGCGAGAGAAAATAACGAGCCAAGTCGTCCTCGCTCTCCCACTCCACCCGGATCACGGAAGGCTCAGGTCCGCCCTCATTCCTTCCCGCACTCAAGGCCTCATAAGGAAGCGCACTCAGTTCGAACACCGGTGTACAGACCTCGTTCACAAATCGAATGATGGAGGGCCTGGAACGGTAGTTGATGTCCAACAAATGGAGCTCGGGAAGTTTCTTGACGAGATCTTGAAAGACGCTGACATCGGCATCTCGAAAGCGATAAATGGATTGTTTCGGATCTCCGACAATGGTGAGGTTCGAATAATCCTGGCGGACAAATCGCTCGAGGATCTCGCCTTGGATCGGGTTGGTATCCTGGAATTCATCCACGAGCACCAGATCAAATCGACTCTGGTAATGGCGCCTGACTTCGGGAAAATCGAGTGCCTGACGAGCTCGAGTCTCCAAATCGTTGAAATCGAGAACCCCTTCACGATTTTTAGCCTGTTTGTAACGAAGATTGACCGATAAGAAGACACTCCAAAGGTCCCGGACCTCCGGGCGGTCGAATGAACGGGTGATGAATTGTTCCACTCCAAAAGACTCAAGAGAACGGAGCTTCTTCAGGAGTGCTTCGAGGGTGCTCCGGGAATAAACTCCGAGCAGACGATCCACCGCCCCGGAGATTTCCAGGTTGTCCGTCGACGTCCAGAGAACCGCCAGACTGCGTTCCCAGTAACGCACGGATTCGTCCTCAAGAAGAATCCTCTCGCCCCCCTGCAGTCCGGACTGTGAAGGGAACTCACGCAAAATCGAAGAACAGAGCCCATGGATGGTCTTGACCCAATGGGCTGACAACTCTCCTCCCGGCAATCCCTGAGTGAGTGCCTCTCTCAGATCCCGAACCGATTTTTCAGTGAACGAAACGGCACAGAATCGAGCTTCGGGATTCCGCTGCATGAGGGCCTTGCACTTCGCCACGAGCGTGGTGGTCTTCCCGCATCCGGCTCCTGCCACTACAGCCTGTCCAAGTCCTTGTGATTCAACAATTTTTGCTTGTTTTTCGTTCACCGGATCAAGTTTGTCGTATTTTTGACGATAAGAAAAGAGATATGAAACGGGGTCCGTCTCAACAGGCTCGCATCGCTTTTGTCATGGATGATCGCCTCCCCCATGTCCGGAAAGCCCAATTCACCAAATTCATCAGCCTGTTGCGGATCCAATGCAACTTGGAGGTTTTCTCCCCGAAAGACGGAGTGCATTCTTTGCTCGAGAAAACGGGTCAAGGCGAATACTCTCTGATTCTTTTACCCTGGCACCTTTACCTCGATTGGAAACAGGTGGATTCCCATTTCGGAGCCCTTCGACTCGAAGGGGTCACTGTGGCAGGCTATTTCGCCGATACGCTCCTCCCCTTCGATTTGAATCAACTGCCGAACTATCACCGCATGATTCTCCTCGATTTTTTCCGCATGACCGAAAGCGAGATCGTCACCCTGATCACCGCACTGGTTTATCCGGATCAGAAAACTGGATTCTCTGGGGTTGTTCCCCTTCTGACCCAAGTTTACCACCAGGAATGGTATGAGCACGACCGGAGTGGAACCCATTGCCTCGATTCGATGATGAGTCTGCCTCTCCTGCGCGCCCGCAGATGGGAAGACCGTGTCGGCTCGATCCGATTCATCCTCACCGCACTCTGGCTCATGTGTTTCAAAGGCAAGCCGAGGAATCGCGAACTCGAAGCTTGTGCGACACTCGAGTTGGCCGAATACGACCGCCGTCTTGCATTGAAATTTACGTTTCAAGACCGGACACTCACTCTGAAACAATTGATGGAATACGCTTGGCCCTCGTCCGGGAAAAAGCATCCGCTGTTTCAGATCCTCTCGGAGCACTCCGATTTCGTACGGATCCATCAGTTTCCAGAAAACCACACTCTTGAAATCACCCTCTTTTTCACGGCAGAAGCACCTTCTCAGCATCATCCGGGGGAGGTCCGGGGCTTTTGGATTGAACCTCAGAAAACAAGGTACCTCGCCCGAAACACGGATGAAGAAGGGTTTGAAAACCGCATCCCGGTTTTGAACGCGCAGGAGCGGAACCTTCCGGACCAGTTCCTGATCCTGGTGGACCAACTGAATGCCCTCCACTGCCGACTCGGAGAATCCAGCCAGGAAGAGAGATTCGTCGTCGAACACCAGATTTCCCGCGTCAGAAGCCTCCTCACTTCCATCGAAAAGAAATTGGCCGAAACCAAGAAAATCGCCTAAAGTAGCGCCATGGTGCTACTGATCGAGTTCCTGACCCGGATCTCGTTTTTTTCGATTCTGTCTTGGAGCTTCTTTCTCCTCTCGGTGTCGTGCGCCATCACCCTCACCGCATTCCGCTCACCGCTGATCCGAAGATACCGTAAGCCGCTGATCGGCGTCACCTGGAGCTCAATCGTCCTTGGGGTTTTGAGTTGGTCGGTACCGTTTTTCACCAGCCGATTGCATCCGGATCAGTCTCGCCTCATTGCCATGGATTCTCTGGCAAGGACAGAGTGGGTGGAGCCTGTCGGGAACCCGGAAACAGAGCTTCCTCCCGACGAGATCTCGCTCACCCGAAAGCTCCCGTTCCGGTTCAAGTACAAATTGAAGCTGCCCTTCGAATTCGATCGAGTCCTCACGGCCGAGGCCAGGAACCTGGTGGTTCGCGATCGCTCGGGTAACATTCACGGGTTCGACGCCTACTCCGGCTTCAACCATTGGAGCATCCGCCTCCATACTCATCGGATTCTGGGTACGGTTGAGACCTCCAACCGGCTATTCATTTTGGACAGAACCTCTCTCGATTCATTCAGAATTTCTTCCTTGGATTTGCAGAATCCATCCCTCCTCTGGCAACGAAATATTCCCAATTGCCGGGATGGTCAGTTGGCATACGATTCTGAAAGCCAGGCGATTGTGGTCAGCACCGGCAATCAAGGGGTTTGGAGCTTGAAAGCCCGTTCGGGTGAGATCTTGTGGAAGCGCCCGGAGCTCTATTCGAAGTCGAGGCCCCTGCCGATGAATGGCCAAGTGGCCGTTTTTGAGCCCGAGGTGGCAAACCGCAAGGGTTGGTGGCAGGTCCTCGATTCACACTCCGGACGGACACTCAGGAAGGTTCGTCATTCGTTTATTGAATCCACCGAGCTGGTCTCCGACACAGCTTCGCCGGCGATTTTTCTTCGCACAAGTCCTCAAGAATGGACGGCAGTGAATCCCGTCAGTTTTGAGAAGCTCTGGTCCCATCAGGCCCCCGGCAAAGTACTGAGACTCAACGCGCTCGATCGCGAGAGTTATCTCCATTTGATGGACAGCGGTCGAGTGGAGGTCCGTCAATGGAGTGCAAACACTCTACTTTGGCAGCACTCCCTCTCCGACTTCAGCGACCGGTTCGTCCGGGTTTCGCCCGACCACCTCATCCTTGCCCTGTCTATTCATGAGCCGAATGAGCTCCCGGGTGTGGCCTTTCGGGATCTTCGGCAAGGGCAACACCTGGCAGGGGCACAGACCTCTGAGCCACTGACCGACCTTTGGTTCCTCGGGGATTGGCTTTACCTGTTCAGTCAGAACCATGTGTGGGCATTTCGTAAGTAAATGAAATTCAATTACAATATGCTGCTTTGGCCACTTAAGTTTCGATAAAAAACAGCCGAAACGAAGGCGAGGGTCTATTTACAGACTTATTTCCGACAAAAACAGTTTGGTATTTAGCGGTGTGTCAGGATAAACTCAGAAATGGGGTTAGTGTTGTGAATCAATTTGGGGGATCTATGCTTCGGAATCACTTCGTTTTGCTGGTAATTGGGGCGCTGGTTTCCCTTCCCTCCTTCGCCCAGCAGGAGATTTGTGTAGGGGCGGACGGCGTGAAGGAACCGAACTCTTTGGTGCAACTTCAACCTTTGCCAACCACCCTGAACGGGATCAGCAAAACTCCTTTTTCATCGTTTCTTGAAAAGCAGAAATACAACGACTGCATGAAACGTTTGTCGAGTAAATTTCTTTGCTCCCGCGAACTCGAGTCCAACGCTCCCAAGCCCAGCGCTCCCAAGCTTGAGGTGAAGAAAACCCCATCACTGAATTTTGCATCAGGATTCAATCAAGATATCAAGCGCTGTGGATACGGGTACAAGCTCACTACACAGGACTACCTCCTTTCCAAGTGCTATGCAAAAAATGGCGCTTGGGTGGGATCGAATGACCCTGCTTGCGGCAACAGCCTGAAAAACGGACCGGGGAATTTCGACTATAAGGCACAAATGCTCGGAAAAATTGAGGCAAATGCGAATAGTGAGTGCAAAATCAAAAGCTCACTCACTCAAGGCATGACCAAAGAGGACTGTGCCAAAGCTGGAGGCGCCTACACCTCGAAAGAAGACGTCTTGAAAAGAGAGAAAGACAGTTTCGAGCTCGAAGGCAAGAGGATTAGCCAACGTGCCTTGCTAACGGACACTCAATCTCATCTCAAAGCTCAGAAAGAAGACAAACACCTCACACTCGAAGCAAAGAAGCTGGCTCATCAAACCAACCTGACTGA
Organism: Pseudomonadota bacterium; assembly: GCA_027491115.1. Taxonomy (GTDB): domain Bacteria; phylum Bdellovibrionota; class UBA1018; order UBA1018; family CAIMNF01; genus CAIMNF01. Next base: position 47,385 of record JAIXWV010000034.1, on the reverse strand, counting down.
CTTGAACTTGGCTCAAGATGAATACAATAAAAGCAAAGAAACGTTGAAAGACACGAAGCGGGATCTCCATAAAAAAGAAAATCAGCTTTGGGCTTTAACGGAAAAGAAAAAGATTGATGGACAACTCTCTGCCGATGACCAAGAAAAGTTCGATAAACTCACAGGACAAGTAGATCAGCTCAAAACGGAAATCGGCGATGAAAACTCGGGATTGATTAAGAAAGTCGCAGACAACAAAGCGAAGGTCACGAATGAGAAAGAAGAGGTCGCCAAATCGGGGAAAGAACTCGATTCCGCCCAAGGCGATTCCGATCAAGCAGATGATGCCTACGCAGATTCGTTCGGGGGATCTGATGACATCCAACAAAAGAACGAAAGTGAATCCTATGGAGGACGTTACGGTGGAGCGAATGTGAGGGCTAGCGAGGCCGTCAGCAATGCGGTCCAGCAAGTATCCGCTACCACCGAAATGTTTGGAGGGCAGAAAGTCCAAATGGCAGCTCAGGACCGGGAGGCAGCCCTCCGTCAGCAAGGCACCATGAACCTGAACACCGAGCAGCTGAACGAAGCCAGAAGAAGTGTGGCAGAGGATGCCAAATCCTCCCTCATCTCGGCTGGAGTCATTGACATGGCCATGGGGCTGTATCAGGGAGTGAGGGCTATTCAGCACTTGAAATCGAAATCCGCAGTGGATGGAACTGCCAGTAAAGCGGAAACCATGCTCCTCAAAGCCGGGGATGCTCAATCTACAGAGACTAGTCTCATTATTGCAGAAAACCAAAGAGGCGAGAACAGGGCCCAAGATGAAGCAGCAGCAGCTCAAACACTTGCTGCATCGGCCATGCTCATCAAAGGTGGGGTGAAACTCCAGCAAGCTAAAACCATCAGCGCGATTGAAGCTCAAGCGAATGCAAGCGCTCACCAATACGGTTTTGGCATGGGAGGTGGGATCATCCAAGGGGGGGGACAAGATGGAATGAACACCCTGAGTCCGGTACAGAGTGCGGTGACCACTGAGGAAGAACGCAAGAAGGAAGAACTGGCACAGAACAACAACATCAACCCGAACGACCCGAATTTGGTGCCAGAAGGTCCTCCTGTAGCCGCTTTTGAAAACAGGGATCCTGGTGCAGGAGGCGGTGGAGCTGGCGGTGGGCCGGGTATGGCAGGTGGAACCTCAGCCGATAAGAGCGCCATGGAAGCCGGTGCCCAAGGCCCCGCTGCGGTGACCAAAGCCGGATCCTATGCCCCAGTGGCCGGAGGTGGCGGATACAAATCTCGAAGCGCCGGCGCCGCAAAAGCGGGTGTCGACACGGGTTTCGCAGACCTACTGAAAAAGTTCCTGCCCGGATCGGAACCGGAAAAGAAAAAGGCTCCTGGGGAGCTCCAGTTTGGCGATCGATCCCCTGCCTCGAGCCAGACTGCAGTGATCGGTAGGAACAAGAACATCTTCGAAGAAATCAGCAAGCGATACCAGAAAAAATCGGCCGAAGGGTCGGTATTCTGAGTGAATCGATACCAGTTGATAAAGTCCGTAGGGTGAAAAAGTGATTCATAGGGGGTAAAGATGAAGAAACTTTTGACCAATCTAAAGAAGGGTCTGGCTTTGATCTTGGTTCAAGGCTTGATTCTGAATCCCGTGATGGTGCAGCGAGCTTACGCAGTACCGCACAATGGCAAATTCAACTCGGTTTGCAAACCCGTTTTGGAGGCCTCAGATGAGGAGAAAAACGCAGATCCATCCTTGGGGGGAACTCAAACCTCAGCCGCTTGTACCAATGCAAAGAATGCGGGCACTCTTTGGAAGGTAGAGATTGCTAAAGTTACGCTTTATGCAGTGACAGCGGGTGTCCTGACTTACCTCGCAGTGACCGATACTGCCATAAAAATGTTTGGGGGCGATATCAATGCCTTATGCTCTGCAATCAGCACCGCGGCTGGATTGGTCTCGTTTGGACTGGACCAGGGATTCAAGGACGCGGCACAAGTCGCCACGGGGCATTGGGTCGAAACCGTGAAACCGATTGCCGGTGGAATTTCGAATGCGACTTCGGGATTGATGATGGCCAGTGCCATGTTTGGGAAGAAGGCAGGAACTAAGGCTGCAGAAGGGGCAGCTAAGACTGGAACTCAAAAAGCTGGAGAACGAATCGGATGCTGGATTGGTGTTGGCTTTGCATTGGTCAATGGAACACTGTCGGCAATCGGTATTGACGCCGCCTCGAATGCGATCAAGAAAAACCTAGATGTGGCCGAATCTATCAGAAACAACACCAAGTCGCGAACCATTGCAGGTCCAGGATTTCAGCCGCCAGGATCTCAATCCCAGACCGCCCAGATGAACGCGCCCTCAAAAATAAATGCCGCATCTGAATGTTCATCAGTTCAAGGCGACGGATATCTGACTTGCATCAACCAGGAAGTTCAGGACCCCGCTCTATCGGCCATGACTTCAAACGGTAACCTCATGAATACTCTGAGAGATGCTTTAGGAATGCCCGTGGGAGATTTCATAAAAAACTACGACGGTGACGGTTCATCCAATTCGATCGGATCCTACGCCGCCAACGCGCTCGGTTTGCCCCAATTGGGACAAGCACTCAGTGCGAGCATCGAAAAAACAAAAGAGAGGATCGCAGCTGACCCTGAGTTTGCAAGCAAGTATGCCAGCAAAGCCGCGCAAAAATCGGGTAAAAAAGATCCCATGTCGGACTTTAACTCCTTAATGAAAAACATGATGGGCCAACTCAATCCGCAGACCTCGAAACAAAAGGCTGACCCAAAAGCCCTCGTTTTCCGAAGACTCGAAGCGATGTCAGAGGAGCGTATTCTCGAAGCAAAAGACATCAGTCTTTTTGACCGGATCACCAATCGCTACCAGAAGAAAACAAACGAACCCGAAGCCAAAGCCGATTCCCCCGCTTCCAACCGGTGATGCTGCTCAGCTTTCCTGAAGCGCCTGCATGATCTTCTGGAAGTAATTCCCCTTGAGCAGATTCTTGTGGATTTTGACGAACTCCTCGATGGTCCAAGACGGGTTCTCGATCACATAATCCACAAAGTAGTGGGACACAATGAACAGCGAGGACAAGGGCGCGATCTGAGCGCCGGATATCCCCTGCGGAAATCCACTGGCGTCTGGTAATTCCTTTTGCTGCATCAGAATCTTGATCGCATCCGGGAAAGATGAAAGATCCTGCCGCGCAATCTCAGCCGCATAAGCCGGTGACTCCAAAAACGCGTTTTTCTCCTCATCACTGAGGGTCGACTCGACTTGCTTGAAGTCACGTTTGCCTTGAATCCTGGCCAGATGCGGATGTTGTGCGAAACGGATGTCATGTAGGTAAGCAATGTAAATGAGCTTGTCGACACTTTTCTCGGAAATCCAGCCCAATCGGGTTCCAAGTCCCGCCATCACCTGACAAAGTAGGTGAATGTGTTGCCTCAGGTAATGGGCGTCTCCCCCGCCCTTCTCGAGTGCCGCCAGGAACTTTCTGAACGGCCCCTTCCGGGTCAACTCCTTGTGGATCGCTCCGATCTTGGTTTTCACGTTTTCGCGAAATTCTTGGTCCCGGACCAATTGCTTGTCTTCAATCGAAAAGACATTGGTTTTTTGAACAAAGCGCTCGATCAGGGACTCCTGAAGATTCTCGGAAAACTTCATCCCAACTTTGAATCCATCACGCTTTCCCATTCCCTCATAAATCGAAAACGGGATGGTGAACAACAACTCCCCTTCAACCGGCGGAGAAACCCTCAAATCACCCAGCTGCCAAAGCTTGATGCGCTCACCGATCTCGAAAAAAGGTTTGAGCTTGGTCGGGATGAAAATGGCGAGCCCACCCTGACTTACATCACACACGAGTACCGCATGCAGACGTTCAGAATCAGCCTGACCCGACTTGTAGGTGACCAGTTGAGCGAACTTTTCTTCGCTCGGGTGGAAATAATACCGAGGCGAACTTCTCTTTTCCTCCAAAGCCAACTCATCCGGGAAACCGAGAATGACCACCTGTTTGTCCAAAGAAAGGATCCGGGCCTTGAAGGCTGCATCCCTGAAATGCAATTTGAGAAAAACATGGTCTCCCAGGATCAATTTAGACGAGGGGGTTTCCAGAACCACTCTTACACGGCTCTTTTCAGGATCGACCTCTTCCACGACACACAAGAATTTGATCCGCTGCTCACCCTCCGGCTTCCACAGGAACGTTCCCCGATCGGAGATACTCTTACCGACGATCTGGAGAATCTCTTGAAAGCGCTTCGTGATTCGGAATTTCTTTTTCTTCACAGCCACTTCGTTCCATTACAACAAAGGTGACTTTTCTTGTCTACTGAAGTCTCGCCACGGTCCGTCCGAAGATGCGGTTCACCTCAGCGGCAAACTGGGGCGTGCCCTCCACCCTAAGCTCCTTTGGAAACTCCATACGCCCCTTCCAATCCGGAGCGGTGAAATGAATGTGAACCGGGCACTTTCCTCGGTTCTTCAAGACATGCTGTTTGAGGCTTCTCAGTTGCTCAATTCCTGTCTCGTCCGGATCGATCTCGAGGATCACACTGACCGACCGGGAAGCGTGGGCATCTTCGAGCTTCTGGATCGATGAGGCCAAAACCTTGGGCTGCCCCTCCTTGACTTGAAAGTCGCCAGTAATCACGAGGGGTTCTGGAGAATCCTTCAACTCATGCAACAGGGTCGAGTTTTGCGAGTAAAACTCGGCAAAGGCAACGATCTCAGTCCTGCCAAAAAGGTCTTCGAGCTGCATGAAGGCCATTTTTGAACCACGCTTGGTGGTGATTTCCTTGAACTCGCTGATGATGCCCGCAACCCTCACCTCTTTACGCTTGGGTTTTTGCGCCCCGCCACCCCATGAATTCTGTTCCGGCATCGAAGGGGTCTTCTCGGCTTGCTCCTTCAGACTCACGGAGTGGTGGCCTAGCCAATCCTGGCAAATGGACTGCCAATTTTCCATCGGATGGCCGGAGACGAAGAACCCAAGGACTTGTTTTTCAGAGAGCAACCGCTTGGCAAAAGGCCACTCGGGCTCCTTTTTAATCAGGGAATCCACCGGAGCGGAGACTCTGATCTCTTCGGCTTTGAAGTCTTCAAAAAGCGAGCTCTGCCCGAGCTCTGCCTTAGCCTGCTCGTCCTGCCCGAACTGGATCAGGTTTTCAATAGAAGCGAAGATCGAAGCCCGATTGGATCCGGCCTTCGAGATGAGCCCGTCAAAAGCACCGGCCTGAATCAGGGACTCCAGAACTTTTTTGTTCACCTTCCGCATGGAGCAGCGCTTGGCGAAATCCAAGGGTGAGAGAAACGGCCCTGCGGCCCGGGCCTCAAGCATGGCATCGACCGCGGCCCCTCCAACACCCTTGATCGCCTCAAGACCGAACCGGACCGCATGGTCGAAGCCGTTGATCTTGGAAGGAAGTGTTTCGACGGTGAACGAGTGGATCGAGGTGTTCACGTCCGGAGCCAGGACCGAGATTCCCATTGCCCGGGCATCTGCTGTGTACTTGGCTAACTTGTCAGTGTCGCTCATTTCCGTGGTCATGAGAGCAGCCATGAACTCAACCGGAAAATAAGTCTTCAAATAAGCCGTTTGATACGTGATCAGTCCGTAGGCCGCTGAGTGGGACTTGTTGAACCCGTACTCGGCGAACTTGGCCATGAGTTCGAAGAGATCCCCCGCTTTCTTGGCATCCACTCCCCTGCCCGTCGCACCCTGGACGAAGATCTCCTTGTGCTTCGCCATCTCCTCGGCTTTTTTCTTACCCATGGCCCTGCGGAGCATGTCTGCTTGGCCTAGTGAATAACCGGCGACGTCCCGGGCGATCTGCATCACCTGTTCCTGGTACAGGATCACCCCGTAGGTGTCCTTCAGGATGGGTTCGAGCACAGGAAGTTCATAGCGGGTCTCGAGCCTTCCGTGCTTCCGGTCGATGAAGTCATCGACCATGCCGGAACCGAGAGGTCCGGGACGGTAAAGCGCGTTGATCGCGGTGATGTCTTCAAGGCTGTTCGGAATGATCCGCCTGCAAAGATCCTTCATACCCTCGGATTCGACCTGGAAGACTCCGTTGGTGTTACCGCTCGAAATCAAATCGAAAACCCTGGAATCCTTGTAAGAGACCGCCTTGAGATCGAACTTTTCCTGACCCGGACGATTGCGGATGAATCGAACCGCACTGTCGATCACGGTCAGGGTCTTCAATCCGAGAAAGTCGAACTTCACCAGCCCGATTTTCTCTGCGTAATCCTTGTCGAACTGGGTCACGACATCGCCATCTTTGGAGACGTAAAGCGGACAATAACTGACGATGGGTTCTTCGGTGATGATCACACCTGCCGCGTGCATACCGGCGTTCCGGTAAAGGCCCTCTAGCTTGACCGCGTACTCCCAAACCTTCCTGAGTTTGGGCTCGGATTCGATCTTGGCCTTGAGGTCTGAACTGGTCTCAAGCGCTTTTTCGAGCTTGATGTTCAACTCGTCCGGGAAAAGCTTGGTGATCTGGTCGGTCTCGGAGAACTGAAGCCCGAGTACCCGACCGACATCTTTGATCACCGCTTTGGCCTGGAGCTTACCGAAAGTGATGATCTGGGAAACATTGTCTTTGCCGTATTTGTTCTCGACATACTCGATCACCCGTCCACGGCGATCCTGACAGAAATCAATATCGAAGTCGGGCATGGACACCCGTTCCGGATTGATAAACCGTTCGAAAAGCAACTTGAACTCGATTGGGTCGATGTCCGTGATGTACAAACAGTACGCCACCAAGGAGCCGGCACCCGACCCCCGCCCGGGTCCGACCGGAATGTCGTTGGACTTGGCCCACTTGATGAAATCCGAGACGATCAAAAAATATCCGGAAAAACCGGTTTTCTCGATCATCCCGAGCTCTTCTTCGAGACGGGCGAGATACTCTTTCTCAAGCTCGCCCCAATTCGGAAGACGCATCTTCCCTTCAGGGCCCGAGAATTCAGGCTCCCCAAAGCGGAGCTTCAAGCCATCACGGGCTTCCTGCTTGAAAAACTCCACCGCATCAAAGGGGTCACCCTTGGCCACACCGTCCGGCCTGAAGGTGGGAAGGTGATAAATGGCCTTTCCGGACTCATCTTTGAATCTGAATTTGAGGTCGCACTTCGCCGCGATCTTCCCCGCATTCTCGAACGCACCCTGATATGCTTCCAAACGCTCCTGCATCAGGGTCGTGGACTTGAAATAATACTCGGCAGGAACCAAGGACTTCGGACGGTCGAACCCGAGATTCCGCCCGAGCGGAATGCACTGGAGGATCTCGTGGGCTTCTGCATAAGAAGGGTCCAGATAATGGACTTCGCTGGTTCCGACGAGCTCGACACCGAGGCCCGGAGCGAGCTCGGCGAGTCGTTGGTTCACCGACTCCTGTTCAGGAATCCCGTTGTCGACAATCTCGAGATAGAAATCCTCGCCGAAGCGCTGCTTGAACCATCGAATGGAGGCTATTGCCTCTTCTTCTTGCCCGGTGAGCAGGCGGTAGCCGACTTCCCCACGAATGGAAGAACTGAGCACGATCAACCCGTCACCGAACTGATTTAACAGCTCACGGTCGACTACCCCACGAACCAAGTCACTGAGGGGGGTCTTATTGTTGGATCCGTCTTTGAAAGCGCGACTCAAGAGCTGGGAAAGGTTCTGATACCCTTTCATGTCCTTACACAGAACCACCAGCGAATGGAGTGTCTTTTTGCTCCCCGGTTCGAACACCTGGTCACGCCCGTCCGGACAATAGACCAAATCACAACCGATGATCGGTTTGATCCCGGCGTCCTTGCAGGCGAAATAAAACTCGATCCCTCCGAAGATGTTGTTGGAGTCGGTCAATGCCAGCGCTGACATCCCCTCCGCCTTCGCGCGGTCCACCAGATCCTTGATCTTCACTGTGGAAGAGAGGAAACTGTTGTGCGAGTGAACGTGAAGGTGGACGAAAGGATCCATCAGCAGCCGCAGCCTTTCTCGTCGCAGCAATCCTCTTCATGATCACCGTCGTGATCACCAAACAGATGCTCAAACTCTTCGATATAGAGCTTGGTGTCGCCGACATAATTTGTAGCTGAAGCCTTGAGGAGGTGCAGTTCCTCGTCGGACAGTTGTCGGACGACTTTGGCAGGCGCCCCTTGGATCAGGGACTTCGGAGGAAAACTCTTCCCCTTGGTGACCAGAGCGCCGGCTGCCACGATGGAATCGTCTCCGATCACGGCCTCATCCAGGATCACGGCACCCATTCCGACCAGGATCCGGTTCCCGAGAGTACACCCGTGCAGGGTGACCCGGTGGCCGATCGTGACGTCGTCTCCGATCGTGAGGGGCGCTCCTTTCATGGGAGCGTGATTCCGGGTCACATGAAGCACGGCCCCGTCCTGAACGTTGGTCCGAGACCCGATCCGGATGCGATTCACGTCGCCACGGATCACCACCTGGAACCAGACGGACGATTCTTCGCCCATGACCACGTCGCCGATGATGTCGGCGGAAGGAGCAATGAAGCAACTTTCAGGAATAACGGGATTGGTCCCTTTGTGCGGGAGAATCATGGTGCGACCTCCGAAGTGGAATAAGAGGAGGTGTACTGGACTCCGTCATCGCCTCGTTCTGCGAAGTGTGGATCGTGGACCAGCTCGCCCGAAAGGGAGAGAGAGGTCGATCCGGTGATCCGGACCGCGAGGAACCTTCCCAGATGATTCCGTGGGCTGTCATCGATGAAATTGACAACTCGGTTACACGAGGTGCGCCCAGTCCAGACCCGGCCCGCCCCCCCCTCGGGAATGAGGTTCTGGTTCTTGGCGATGCCCTCGACCAGGACTTCAAGCACCTGACCTACGCGGGCTGCATAGGTTTTCTTGGCGATCCTGAGCTGATGCGCGAGGAGTTCGTTCAACCGGCGATTCTTGATTTCGCCCGGAACATCATCCTCCATCCGGGAGGCACGCGTTCCCGGTCTCGGTGAATAAGCGAATGCGTAGATATTGTCGTATTCGATGGCATCGAGGAGCGCGATGGTCTCTTGGAACTCTTCCTCGGTCTCGGTCGGGAACCCGACAATCAGGTCGGTCGAAAGCCCGATCCCGGGACAGAGTTCTTTCAAGCGCTTCATTTGGGCGATGTAGTGTTCGATCCGGTGATGGCGCCCCATTTTGGTCAATACCCGGTTCGAACCGGATTGAACCGGCAAGTGAAGGTGTCGCGCCAGTTTGGCCACGCCGCCTTTTTCTGCCGGTGCGTAACACGCGATCAGTTCGTCACTGAAATCGAGCGGATGGGAAGAAGTGAAGCGGATCCGCTTCAACCGTGCCAGACGAGGATCCCGGTCAATCGCGTAAAGCAACTGCGGGAAGTTCTCTTCGCCCGCACGCGGACCGACCTTGCCGATCGGATTGTTCAGCTCACGGGGCTCGTAACCGTCAGTGTTCGGATTCCCTTTACCGAAGGAATTCACGTTCTGTCCGAGCAGAGTGACTTCCCGGACTCCCTTCTCGACCAATCCCGCCAGATCGTCGAGGACCTCGCGAATGGTGCGGGACTTCTCACGCCCCCGGGTGAAGGGAACGATGCAATAGGTGCAGTACTTGTCGCAACCCTTCATGATGTTCACAAAGGCCTGGGCCTTCGCACCGTGAACCTTGGTCCGAGTTGAATAAGCGAGAGTTTTGTCGAACTCCACCTGCACAAAGTGCCTCTGCCCGCTCTGTGCTCGATGGACCAGTTCAGGAAGCTGATCGATAGCGTCGGGTCCGAATACGAAGTCGAGATAAGGTGCCCGCTTGAAAACGTCTCCCTTGTCGAGTTGGCCGACACAACCCCCAAGTGCGATCACCGGGTTCTTGGCATTCGGTCCACGCTTCAGGATCTGCTGTTCACCGAGGTATGAGACCGCTTTGTGAACCGCCTTGTCCCTGACCGAGCAACCGTTGATGATGATCAGATCGGCTTCTCCTGGATTCTCAGTCGGCGTCATTCCCTGCTCGCCCATCAGCGCAATCATGCGTTCGGTATCGGCCACGTTCATCTGGCAGCCGAAAGTCTTCACCAATACTTTTTTATTTTCAATTGAATCCATTGTACCTCCCCGGGGAAATCGGCTGTAAAATCCGTCCCGAGCTTGTTGAAGTCGAAGGCAAAGAGATAGCATAAATGATCCGCAAAAACACCCGTGCGGGGAGGTTTTTTACGCACTGCAAATTCAATGACTTCCGAAGGTTTTTCTTGCTCCGCGGCATGATTTACTGCTAAAATCTGGCGGCCATGACTTACCGGCTCGATCCCAACTCTCCCGAGTGCTCCACTCCCCTCATGAAGCAGTTCGTGCGGCTGAAGCAAGAAGCCGGTGATGCCTTCCTTTTCTTCAGGATGGGTGACTTCTATGAACTCTTTGCCGAGGACGCAGTGGCGGCGGCCCCTCTTCTGGGTGTGACCCTCACTTCGCGAGACAAGCGGAGTGAGAATCCGATGCCGATGGCCGGAATTCCCTTCCACAGTGCGACGAACTACATCCAGAAAATCCTGAACTCAGGGAAGAAAGTGGCGATCGCGGAACAGATTCTCCCGGAGGGAATGACCGCGGACCAAATCAAAGGCATCGTTGAACGGAAGATCATCCGAACCTTCAGCCCGGCAGTCCAGTTTGAACTGGGGCGGAATCCGCAATCCCGCTATCTGGCCTGTTTGGTTCAAACCGCTGAAAAGAGACAGATCCTGGCCCTCCTCGAGCCGGCCACGGGTGAGATCAGGGTCTCTGAAGGCCTCGATACCGTCCAGCTCTTACAGGACCCTGCCCTTCAAGAAATCAGACACTTTCTCAATTCCGGAAAAACACCCGCAGAGGTTCTATCGGCCCTCGAACGATCCGGCCAGGTCTTGATCGAGGAAGTGGCTCCGAACCTCATCTCTACGGTGGAAGTGGGACCCTTTCTGAAGGAACAGTTCGACCGACAGGTGCTGCCCGTTCTGATCGAGTCGGAGACGACCTCGAGAGCGGTCGCCATCCTGATCCGCTATGTGCTCAAGTCGCAGGGAATCGACCGACTCCCCCACCTTCATGACCCGAAACCGCTTCACGAGTCCGATCGCCTCAAGACTGGACCGGAAACCCTCCGACATCTCGATCTCGAAGATCTATTCAAGTTTGTCGACCGGACCGCGACGTCGATGGGGTCCCGTAGGCTGAAGCCCGAACTCGAGAGTCCACTCCGGGATCTGAGCGCCATCCATGCCCGACAAGAAGCGGTCCGCGAACTCTCTGATCGGGCACTCGACTCCCGTCAGATTCATGAAACCTTGAGGGGAGTGTACGATCTCGACCGCATTCTCGGTCGCCTCTCGACCCGACTGGCGAATCCGAGGGACACTTACGCGCTTGCCGAGAGTCTGTCGTGTGCATTCCGATTCCGGGCCCTTCTCAGCCGTTTCGAATCCAGCGTGCTAAAGTCCCTCGGGAGTCGATTTGAGGCCGCAGCATCCGATCTCGAGGAAATCACGGCTCGAGTTCTCAAGATCCAGAAGGCGGAGGCGCCGACTCATACCCGCGAAGGGGGGATCTTTGAAACCGGAGCGGATCCCGAGCTCGATCGACTTCTCGAATTGACCCGAGACGGAGAAAAGTTCCTGCTCGAGCTCGAACTCCGTGAACGGGAGTCGACCGGAATCTCCTCGCTCAAAGTGAAATACAACCGGGTGTTCGGGTATTTCATCGAAATTTCGAGTGCCAACCTGAAGAACGTCCCGGATCGCTACCAACGGAAACAGACCATGGTTGGCGGAGAACGATTTTTCACCGAAGAGCTCAAGAAGTTCGAAGAGGAAATCCTCTCCGCCTCGAGCCGACAGAGAGCCCTCGAGTCGAAACTGTTTGAAAAGCTCGTGGACGAACTCCTCACCCACTCCGGGATGCTGAAAGCGCTTTCAGACTCAATCGGAGAACTCGACGCCTGGTTGAGTCTCTCGTTTCTGGCCGCCCGCCCCGGCTGGTGCTTTCCGCTTCTAGATGAAAGCCTCGATCTCGTCCTCGAAGGATCCCGTCATCCGGTGGTGGAAGACGCCCTCGCGGGAGACTTCGTTCCGAACGATCTGGAACTGGGTGCATCAACGCGTACACTGATCATCACCGGGCCGAACATGGGCGGTAAGTCGACCTTGATGCGCCAGGTAGCTCAAATCATCCTACTTGGGCAGGCCGGCGGTCCCGTCCCCGCCCGCATGGCCAAGTGGGGGGTCTTTCACTCCCTCTACACCCGCATCGGCGCTCAGGATGCGATCGCCAAAGGTCAAAGCACCTTCATGGTCGAAATGGTCGAACTGGCCCATATCCTCAAACATGCCGACGAGCGTTCATTCATCGTCCTGGATGAGATCGGCCGGGGCACCAGCACCTTCGACGGGATGAGTGTCGCCCGTGCGAGTCTCGAGTACTTGCACCGGAACTCCGGGGCTAGGATCGTCTTCGCCACTCACTATCACGAACTCACCGAACTCGAAGCCTCTCTTCCAGGGTTGAAGAATGCCTACATGAAGGTCCTCGATGAGCGGGGCAAGCTCACCTTCCTTTATGAGATGGCCCTCGGTCGGTCTTCGAAGAGCTTCGGAATCCAGGTAGCCGAACTGGCAGGACTTCCCAAACCGGTGGTGAAACAGGCGTGGGAAATTTTGAGATCGCTAGAGAGCCAGGGCCAGGGCGGATCCGCCTCATCGCAACTCTCGCTCTTTGCACCGGTACCGGACGAACTGGTCACGCCGGAACCTATCCTGAACATTCCCCATCCGGTGCTTGAGGAGCTGAAACAACTGGATCCGAACAGCCTCCGTCCGATCGATGCGCTTCAAAAGCTTGCCGAATGGAAACAACAAGTACAATCGGAGCACGCATGACCGGCATTGGAGCTCTTTTCGCAGCACTACTGATTCAACTTTCAGGCTCAATATCAATAGCAGGAGCCGAACCGAATCTGATCGGAGACGGAGTGCAGCGAGCTTCTGAAAAGGATCATCCCGCACTTTGTAGAATCGATATTCTCATCGATACTGGAAACGGAGAGATCGAATTCCTCTGTAGCGGAAGCTTAATTTCCGAAAACACAGTTCTCACGTCGGCACATTGTTTTCCGCTCGAGCGCGATTACTCGGCAACAGTGACTTGTGGGGAAAAATTCATGGGTGGGGTCCGGGACGTTCAGGTTCCAGATGCAAGTACTTGGATCGATTCCGAACATCCGGCTCCGACCCGAGATTACGCCATTGTAAATACCCGCAGGAAGAGTCGTGCCGAACCCCTACCATTGGCTCGCTCTCCGGAAGCCTGGTTTGACGACAACGGCTTGCTCAGACCCGGAATCACCTGCAGAATCGCCGGATTCGGAAAGGATCACCGGGGCTCCACCGGGCACCTCCTCATCGGCAGTCCCAAAGAGGTAGAGTTCATTCTTGAGGATCGGTTGATTCACATGATCCCGGTTTCAGAGTGGCTCAAAACCTCCGCGAACCCAGGCGATTCGGGAGGCCCCCTTCTTTGCCAAGGCCCAGGAATGAAGGAAGAAATAGTTGGGATCACGCATGCGTTTCGATTCCTGGACGATCAAGACCAACGCATCGATAATCTTTTCGTGCCCACCTGGAATCTCCCCTGAAGCGGAGTCTTGCATTTAAGCACAGAGAATGATAAGGTGCAGCAAAACTTTGGAGAATCGTCCCCATGAACTTAGTTGCACTGGTTTCTGTTCTGCTCTCAACCTCCGCCCTCGCTCAAGTCACCGACCGCGCTGGAGAAAGCTACAATGAGTTTTCTGCCTCGATCAAAGTAGCGAACGGTGAGACCAAGAATCTGGTGTTCAAGATCAATACGCAGGTCCGGGTAGATCGGTTCGGAGATCCTGAGATTCCCTCTCATGGGCATTATGACTATGTCCTAACCGGAAGCGTAGTCGAGCAAGGCAAAAGTTGTAAATTCGAGGCTCTCCTCACTCAGGGCGATGGGGAAGCAATGAGCACTGACGAAGTCCGTGCCTCTGGCAAGGATCGAAGTGACACGATTCGCCTTTGCTCCGGCCTTACCCTTACCATTCAATCTGTTCGCGCACTCCTCATCACCGGAGATTCGCGTGCCAGTCTGTCAGCCGCTGGACTCTCCCTTCCCATCGGTGAAGGTGTGATCCGCTATATGACTCGCCGGACAGTGGAAGAGCCCACCTGCTCCGATCCCTGGCACTGCTGATCGAACTCTTTTTTCAGGTGTAAAAGGGCCTTTTTTGTAGGAGCAGGAAGGGCTGGCAGCTCGTCAACATGAAACCAGCTGTCACCTTCCTTCAGTTGGGCACGAGAAACTCTGAATGCTCGATGCTGCCTGGTCATGCGATGCCGGGTGACCGCGTATCGGGACGACCATTCTGAAAATAGCACGTTCCCACCACCCAGAGCGACTGTGCCGGAACGGGGAAAATCCCAAAGCCCCCGCCTCCAGGGACCACTCGAGTTCTTCCGCAGAACCACCTCGAGTCCGGACTTCGACATCCGGCACAGGATCCAAACCTCTTCTTCTACCCGGACGACCTCCGCCTTTTTCTTTTTCACAGGGTAGCGGGACGGATCTTTTTTTCCGCGACAATTTCTACGGATCGGACAGACCTCGCATTGAGGATTACGAGGCGTGCAAATCATCGCCCCGAGCTCCATCAAGGCTTGATTGGTGATTTCCGGTTCGACCTCCTTCACCGCCACCCACTTCTTGGCAGTCTCCCAAATTTGCCGATAGCGCGGATCAGGATCCTCGATCGCATAAAACCTGGAGAGCACCCGGACCACGTTCCCATCCACGATCGCTTCTCGGAGACCGAGTGCGATCGAACACACCGCGCCGGCCGTATAAGGTCCTACACCGGGCACTTGGAGCCACTCCTCGCGGTTTTGCGGAAATCCTTGTCCATTCCTCAGACGCCAAGCGAGAGCTCGGGCGCCTGCGTGAAGATTCCTGGCGCGGGAATAATAGCCAAGGCCAGCCCAGAGACGCAGCACTTCATCGAGCGGGGCATCCGCAAGATCTTGCACCTCCGGAAATCGCTCCAGAAACGAATGAAAATACGGAATGACGGTTTTGACCTGGGTTTGCTGAAGCATGACCTCGGACAACCAGATGTGGTAGGGATTCCGGTCGCGCCGCCACGGAAGATCGCGCGCGTGCTTCCGGAACCACTCTCCGAGTCTTCGAACCGAGTTGACGCTCATCCCCCCCATGATACCCTAAGCCTCACGTGGGAATCATCCGGAAACACACCTCTTTTTTATCCGTTCTCCTTTTGTGGGCCGGTGCCGCACATGCGGCTGACCGCAAGTTCACCGTCGTCATTGATCCCGGACACGGTGGCCCTGATACCGGGGCGATCCATAAACAAATCGGGGATGTGAACCTGACCGAGAAACACTTCACCCTCTTACTGGGCAAGGATCTGGCCCGGGAGCTGGTCATCCGCGGACACAAAGTCGCACTGACCCGGACTGACGACCGAGAGGTACTTCTCAGCGACCGAACAGCCCTGGCCAACAAGATGCGTGCGGATGTGTTCATCTCGATCCACATGAACTCGAGCAGTGAAACGGTTCGCTCAGGAGGGGTCGAGACCTTCATCCTGAACCACGCCACGGACGACACGTCAAAACGCCTGGCCGATCTCGAGAACGCAGTTTTGAAAGGATCCCAGGTCAACTCCGCCTCCGGATCCAATCATGTCTCCCTCATCATGAAAGATCTCATTCTGGATTCGAACCTGACTCCGTCCAAGGAGCTCGCCTGCTCGGTCCAAGCGCGAATCAAGCACGCGGCCACCGATCGAGGGGTGAAGCAGGCCCTGTTTTATGTGCTCCTGGGTACTGACATGCCCAGCATCCTGATCGAATCAGGCTTCATGAACCTGAAGGAAGACCGGGACCGTATTTTGTTCCGCCAGTCGAGAATGACTTTGGCTGCCGAGATTGCTGCAGCAGTGGATGACTATCGACTCAAGCGCACTCCGAAAAAATGCAGAGTCAGAAGTGAAAAGCAGTTCATTCGAAAAGAAGAGCCTACACCCCGACCGAAAGACCGGATCTGAGGATCAGGCCTCCATCGAGAGCCATTTGGTGATGTTTTCCGGGATCTTCGGCGGATCAATATTGACGTGGATGAGCTTCAGGGTTTCTTCGGGCGTGATATTCCGTCCATTTCCTCTGAACAGCGTTTTGACCAGCCCCACGGCGACCGTACGATTCCCCCGTTCAAAGCGCTGTTCGATATAAAACCACTTTTCATCCCAACCGACCACCTTCGTACGCAAACGATACTTTTGGAAAGGCATGAGTGACATCTTGTAACGGATGTTGAGTGCCCCGACGAGGGGTTGCCAGCGGTGACGGACCAGCGCCTGGGCGAGATCGGTCCGAATCAGAAGATCGAGTCGCCCCAGATCCATGAGGGACAAATACCGCCCGTTGTTCATATGGAAGTTCAAGTCGAGATCGTTCGGCAACACGCGAAGATGGAGCACTGATTCGGAAAGTGGATGGAGCTTGCGTCTGAAAAAGCTCTCAAAAATGATCCAAGCAAGACGAAAGAGCAGATTCACGGATTCCCTTTCCGACCGGTGGCCACCAATAGGTCGGTCCAAAGCCCCGTGGGGAGGAGCCGGGTGTTCTTGAGAGAAAAATCAATTCCGAAGAGCCCTTGCTCAAGGCGTCTGAGAGAAGACGTGTTCCAATGTCTTCGCCAACGCTCCAGGTTCTTGAGCAGATAGGGATTACGCTTCTCGACCGATCGACTCCGAGTCTCTTGCTCCAGAACATAGAGCTTGAGGTGTCTCAAGTTCCAGGACAGGAGACCCAGGAATGGAAGTTGGATCTCCATGTCTGAGCAAAACAAATGGTGGAGTCCGAGAGCCCGCTTGACATCGCGACAAAAAATCGAATCGATGAAATCGTCCCTAGCGTAAGCACTCACTCCACTCAGCAGAGCCTGCGCGCGCAAATCAAGGTCTCCTCCCACGAGTTCGAGCTTTGCCAGCTCCTGATCTACGATATCAAGCGACCAAGGTTCCAGTCCTCGCAGGGTAAGACGTTCATTCGCTTCGAGCCGGATCCCCCGCCGCTTGGCAAGGTACTCCACCCAAGGCTCCCGATCCTGCTCTTGAACTTCCTCACACTCGGTCACTGCGGCGGATTCGAGGATGGCTTTCGATGCCTTTTTCCTACCATCGAAACTCTTTGAAACGAGGACGAGGACACTTTGGAGCTCGGCAGGATCCACCGCCTCGGATTCTGGAAGCGGCTTCAGGTAATCCCCGAGTGGATCCAGATTCTTCCAGTCCTCGACATTCCGGACCAGGATCACCCGAACCCCTCCCCCTAGGGAGAACCCCTGGGTGGCGTCCAGAACACGCTCCACTCCCACCTCACCTGCTTCGAGTTTCTCGAAATTGAAGGCGTTTGGTTCCACTCCGGCCAGGGCCGCACGGAGGATCCGTCGAACCAACTCCCTCGACTTCATCCGTTCGGGGCCATGCAAAAAGTACACGGGACGGACTTTTCCCGCATCCAACTCTTTTTGAAGGGCTTTGGCCTCGATTTTCGGCATACTTTCAAAGATTTATCGGGTTATTGCCGGAATGAAAAGCGATATTTGCGGTGTTCCGACCCCTAACCACAACCCCTTGTGGTTTCCGTGGCGGAACCACCCATTTTGTAGTAGGGTGGCCGTCATGAAATGCCCGATTTGCTCCACCCCGGAGACCAAGGTCATCGACTCGAGATTGAACCAGACCGGCGATATGACCCGCCGCAGAAGGGAATGTCTTGAGTGTGGAGGTCGCTTCACCACTTATGAGCGTATCGAAGAAGTCATGCCCAATGTGATCAAGAAAGACGGCAGGAGGGAGCCCTTCGCCCGTGAGAAGATCTTCATGGGAATGCAGAAGTCCTGTCAGAAACGTCCGGTCACGACTGGGCAAATTGAAGCCGCAGTCACCCAAATCGAAAAGAACATCCAAAGCTATGGACTGAAGGAAGTCCCTTCCAAAAGCGTGGGTGAAATGGTGATGAGTGCTCTTCACAAGCTCGATAAGGTTGCCTATGTGCGTTTTGCATCGGTTTACCGAGAATTCAGGGATGTCGAAGAGTTTGTCGCAGACTTGAATTCGCACCTTGAGGCTCCCGTTGCCTTCACAGGTGAGAAAACCAATCTCAGTTTTCCATTCTTGAATGAGGAGCCATCATGAACGCACCCTCCTCTCAGCTCACTCCAAGACAAAAAGCCAGAGAGCTGGCATTCCAGTTTCTGTACCGTTATGACGGTCAACAGGAGCCCCTGATCGAGCGATTGGAAATCGAAGAAGACTTCAGCCGCCACCTGAGTCACTTCGGAAACCATGAACTTTCGAAAGAATTCGCGCTCCGACTGATTGTAACCACCCTCCGCGAAATCAAACGGATCGACACCATCATCGAACAGTACGCCGAGAACTGGAAGTTCGAGCGGATTGCGGCCGTTGACAAGGCCTTTCTCAGGATCGGTACCGCCGAGCTCCTTTTCTTCAAGGATGTTCCGGCAAAAGTGACCCTGAATGAAATCATCGAGCTGTCCAAGATCTTCGGCGAAAAGGATACCCCGTCCTTCCTGAACGGGGTTCTCGACCCGATCAGCAAGACTCCGGAGTCCCAGGCCGGCAAAGTTCCGTCAGAATCCTGACGCCTTTGAATTCACCCCATCATCAGCTATGATGAATAGGTGTTGATGGTTGATCGAGCACTCTCGAACCAGCAGATTTCAGGCCTCCTGCTCCTTTGTTTCGAGAACGAGCGTCCGCTTCAGGGAATGATTGCTCATCTCGATTGGCGGTTCGACGGCCATTTCTCAAGACTCATGAAGACCCAGCTCATCACCGGGGCCCGAGGAGAAGCGGTTTACGCTCCACTTCTCTGGAATGAAAAGACCCTTCATTTTTTAGTGATCGGAGGCGGAATGCGCGATGAATCGCGTCCCCGCTTGGAGGCCTCACGTGATTTGTTAGTCGAAGCTTTGCAGAAGTGGGATGAACTCAGAGTTCCCGATATGGCCCTTTCCAGGACGGACTGGGAAATCGAGGATGAACAAACCGAAGTGAAAGAGCGGAAATTATGCATCGTGAATTAGGATTGTTCTCGATCAGCGATTTGGAAAAAGGGCGTGTGACCGAGCAACGGACAGACGCGAAAGACATCGTCCGATTCGTGGAACTGGAAGCGTTGATTACGGGCTCCCTGACGCAATGGGGCCCAACGCAGAAAAATGATACGGTCCGCGCGAAATCCCCCGCTCTGAGTCATTCGGGTGATTCTCTCGGGCAAAAAGGGACTTTCAGAGACCAGTCCGTTCTGCAGAAGCTGCTACAATACCGTGACCGGATTCCGCTTTCTTCGCGGATCATCCGCGCTGGACAGTCATGATCTGGGGTGAGGTGATCAATGCCTTGAGAAGTCTCCACCGTGACCTAGTGGTGGAATTCTCGGTTCCTCCCACCCGATATGCTGAGGATCGTGAGCTTCAGAGAGATTTGGTGGCATTCCCCGCTGCTCTTGATGATTTTGATGAGTGGATCGAACCGACTCTGGAGGAAAACCTCTCGGACTTGATTCCATTACATCCGGTTGAGCGCGTCTTGGTGGAAGGCCCCTTATTGCCGATTCAGAAAATCGAGTTTTCCTCCAAGGCGGAGATCGATGCCCTTTTTGCTTCGATCATATCACTTGAAAAAGAATGGTTTGAAAAGAGCGGACTGGTATCGACAGACAAGATTCAATACACCGAAAATTTCCTGGTTGTTCAGGCGTTGAAGCTTTCTGTTCGCGCAGGCTTCGGCAAGATCACCGCATTGAAAGGACCAAACCATGGATCTGAATGAGCTCAGCAGGACTGTAAAACAAGGGTTCAGAGACGATCAACAGATCCTGAGCTTCGAAGAGTATCTGAAGATCTTGAAGAGTGAACCGTCCAGGCAACTTCGTGGGACGGCAGGATATTCCGCCGATATGCTGGAGCATTACGGCAAGAGCGGAAAAGGGTTCCGGGTTTTCCAGGGCAAGGTGATCGGACTCGAAAATGTCCAAGACCAGATCTACAGGATTCTCCGTGCCTTCGCGAATCAGGGGATCAACAACCGGCTGATCCTGCTGCACGGGCCGAACGGAAGTGCCAAGAGCACTCTGGTGTCCGCGCTCATGGACGGACTCAGCGAATACTCGAGGATCCGCGAGGGAGCGCTTTACTCCTTCTCTTGGATTTTCCCCATCGACAAAGTCACGCGTGGGAGCCTTGGAATCCGGACCGGGGAGCAGGAACGCCGCTCGGGAAGCCTAACGAGCTACGCGTACCTACCTGACGAGGAGATCGCCTGCATCATCCCGAGCGAGCTCAGAGATCATCCGGTGCTCCTGATTCCGGCTGATGAACGATCAAGATGGTTCCGGGAATACGATTTCACGATTCCGGATCGCCTGATCAAGGGTGGCCTTTCCCACCGGGATCAACTGATTTACCAGGCCCTGCTCAACAGCTACCAGGGTGATTACTCACAGGTTTTGAAACACATCCGTGTGGAGCGTTTCACCCTGTCCAGGATTTACCGGACCGGTCTGATCACGGTCGAACCTCAGATGCATGTGGACGCCCATTATCAGCAACTGACCATGAACCGGTCTTTGTCCCAGCTTCCGGCAAGCCTTCAAGGCATCAATCTTTTTTCGATCAGCGGTGACCTGGCCGAAGCCAACCGGGGGATCATTGATTACAACGATCTTCTGAAGCGTCCCCTCGACAGCTACAAATACCTCCTCACCGCTTGCGAGACCGCCAAGGTGAATGTCGGCGGGAGCATTGTCCATCTCGACACTGTTTTCATCGGATCCTCGAACGAGCTCCAGCTTGACGCCTTCAAGGAGTATCCGGACTTCAGCAGCTTCAAGGGCAGGATCGAGCTAGTGAAAGTGCCCTACTTGATCAAGCTTTCCGAAGAACAAAAGGTTTACGAACCCCTACTGGCCTCGATTGCAGGCGATAAGACGGTCACGCCTCATACTGCCTGGACCATTGCAATGTGGTCCGTGCTGACCCGGTTGAAGCGCCCCCATCACGATCACTACCCGGAGGAAATTTCGAACGTCGTCGAGCGACTGAGTCCACTGGAGAAACTCAAAATTTACGAGAATGGTGAGTTACCAGAGCGGATCTCGGCCGAGGAAAGGAAGCATTTGAAGGCTTCGCTAGCACGGATCGAGGAGGAGTACGCGAACGTTCCTTACTATGAGGGACGAACCGGGGCCTCCGCCCGTGAACTGAAGACCCTTCTGATCGACGCCGCCCAGAACCCACAGTTCAAGTCCCTCTCCCCCCTTGCAGTGATCCATGAGCTGAAGAAATTTGTGAAGCGTCTGACCGAGTACGAGTTCCTGAGACAGGATCCGGTGGAGCAGTATCACGACCACGAGAAGTTCATCGACGTTGTCATGGAAGAGTACGCCCAACTGGTGGACCGAGAGGTCCGTGAGTGTCTCGGACTTTACGATACCGGCCAATGGGACGATTTCATGCGTCGTTATATCGGACACCTGTCTTCACTCCTCAAGAAAGAGCGGATCAAGAATCCGATCACTGGAGCTTACGAGGAGCCGGACCAGGCTCTGTTGAAGGAGTTCGAGGGGATCGTTGGAGCTCCTGTTGAGGAAGAGCCACGCATTCAATTCAGGAAAAACCTGATCACCCAGATCGGGGCCTGGGCTTTGGATCATCCGAACGAGCAGATGGATTACTTCAAGGTGTTTCCGGAGATGCGGATGAAGATGGAGAAGCATTTCTATGAAAGTCAGAAGACTCTGCTTCAGAAGATGCACACGGCGCTGAAACAGTTCGGGACGGATCACGAGGACCCAACATCGGAGGGCTCGAAGTTGGCAGCACTGACGATTCAGAACATGCAGGGGAAGTTCGGGTACGGGGTGGATGGGGCTAAGGAGGTGATTGGCTTCCTGATGTCCCGATCCAACTGACCCCTTTCGCTGTTGGTGACCTCCTAATCGTTGGTCAAAATCCGATTATGGTAGTCGACATAGATTGCCAAGTGATCCTGCAGTCCACGAATCGTCTTCGTCGTACACCAGGTTCTTCTCAACAAGCGATTCATGTTGGCCCTCAACATGGCACAGGTATGATTTAGTGCAAACAGTGGATCGAAAGACAGTTTCTTCAACTCCCCTTGCCCCGTGATCGCCCCCCTACCCCCTGGGGTGGTCTCGTGGCGGGCCGAAGGAAAGTAAGCTCTCAGAGCCGGAGGATAATGAGGGTTCTGGTCTGAGAGGAATTCTCCATCGGGCCTCACCAAAGGGACCAAGCTTTTGAAGAGGCGGCTCCATCCTAATCTGCGCTCATCTTTCCTCTTCCCGTACTTTCTGAGTGCAACCTTGGCCTGGATACCCCTGGCAGGCATGCGGGAGACCTGAATCCCAACTATTTTTCGAGTATCGGGATCCACAGCAAGTGCGACACTGATGGGTTTCAGCTTGGTATGTTCGGAGGTTTCCAGGTCGTCGAACTGAATTCTGGCGAGGGGGTTTTGACCATAGGACTGCAAGCGTCGTTTCTCGCGCTCTGAACATTCGATTGCAATGAATCTAAAGTACCGTACGACGGTTTTCTTATCGACTCCGAGTAATTTGGCCGCTCTCCGTTGCGAGACGGTCGAGGCTAACATCTTGTACAAAGGGGATACAATACGTCGCTTCTTTTGTCTGTATCTTCGCGTACCCGTACTCTGGGAGAAGTGCAGTCCGCAAATTTGACACTTAAATCGCTTCACAAGACGACTGTCACAAGCGCGATAGTACGTTCCGTATCCGATCACTGATCCGCCTTTCGGATTGTCCTGAGATGAAGTGTGGTCTTTAAAACGAGGGCAGCCTGGTTTCATGGACCAGAGATCCACAAAAACCAGGCCAAATCATCAAACCCTCACATCAGTACCAACAGGAAAAGGGGTCAGTTAACGGGAAAACCCCGCGCCTTGAACTTCCCCACCACCGCCTGCAAATCCTGCGGAAACAACTGCTGCGTCGCCACCACGTACGCCTTCGCGGCATCCGCCTGGTTCGAGCGCTCGTTCAAGCTCGCAATCGCCGTCCAGAACAACTTGTCAGCCTTTTCCTTGCCGATCGTTTCCAGGATTTCCATACACACCGTCGCCCAAAGCTGGCCGGCAGTATGGATCGATCCGCGGGCACCTTCCGGATACTTCGCTGCCACATTCGTCACCCGACCCGGCCAGAATTCATTGTGACCGTCAAACGAGAACGTCCAGTTGTAAGCAATGTGTCCCGGCTTCATGAAAGTCCTGGAGTAAGAAGCGGCCCAGTAATCGCCGGTTCCCTCACTCAATCCTTCCACCTGGGACAAATGCCCCTTGGTGAACCAAGAATGGAGCGCATGTCCGAGTTCGTGAATGATCACATCATGATCCTGAGCGTCGTCCACCCCACCTTGACCGAACGCGAGTTCGTCCGAGAAGGGACTGTAGTGAGAATTGTCATCGCCGTTCAATCCGTGAGGATCGACCTTGATGCCACCCTTGTACTTGAGTGGCTTGGCATTGAAGCCGAGCTTCCCGTTCAAATACTTCAAGTTCTTGTCGATGTGGTAGTACACGTTCACACCGTCGAAACAGGCGTCGTTGCGCTTCAGCTCGATGCGGTCCCCGAAGCTGCACTCCGGATTCTTCGGATTCTCGGAATCCACGATCACCACATTCGGACCCGAAAGAACATACTTGCCGTTCTTCTGGTCGAGATTGTCCAGAGTCACCTGGGTCAATGCGGATTCGAAAAATGGTGTATTGGCATTGTTCGCATCAAGACCCTGGGCCGACTTACCTGACTTGATCGTCGGGTTCGGATCGAACACTTTTGCAGCCACCTGGCCGCGTCCGCGGGCATGAACCGAGAGGTCACGGGAGCGGTGGATCCGTCCATCCATCGCGTCCACCAGGATTTCCCAGGCGTAGAGACGGTCGTTCGGAGAAGCGAGCTGGATCCGGTAAACCGAGCGGAGAGACCCGGACACCATCATCATGATCTTCGAAGTCTCGAGGCGGGTCGGAGAAGACCTCATCTGGAGCTCTTCAAAGGCGCGATCGAGCGCGTTTTGCTCGGTCAGTTGGAAATTCTGTTTGGAGAAGTACTCGAGACCGTAGCCGTTTGCGGAACGGATGTAATCACTCACATAGCCGAGGACCCGCAGATCGTGCGATAGGGTCAAAACCAGATTGGCCCCTTCGACCGGCAAACCGTTCGACATCTGCTGGAAGCGGACCGAATACCCGGCCGGAGTCGGGGTGACCGATTCGAACGCCAGGTCCGAAAGGTCGTCCCGAAGCCCGAGCCCGGTGGCCATGCTCTTCAGAAAGTGCCTGGCAGCCGCTTCAGGCGAAGACGCCCGCTCGAGTTGCATGTATGCTTTGGAAGCCGGAACCACCTGAAAAGCTGCATTAGCGGAACCGGACACTACTGCGGATGTAGCAATCATTGCTACCAGTAATGGATGAATCATGTTTCCCCCTCTCATCCCTGATGCTGAAAAGGGTAAGGAACAAAGGTGGAATAAGCAAATCTTTTTGTGATAAAGAAATTTTACTAATGAGTGACACCACGAAAAAAATCACCGGGTCGGAATACCGGGTCACCCATTCGGTGGGACCGAATCAGGCGGGAATCCGTCTCGACCGTTTTTTAATGGACCGCTACACGCGGCGCTCCCGGGAGCAATTGAAACGAGCCATTGACTCAGGCGCCGTTACGGTTCTACGAGAACACGCGCGACACCAGACTCTTGGAAAAATCAAGGCGAGCTTTGCGCTTCAACCGGGCGACATCGTACAAGTTTTATCCATTAAAAGACCCGAACCCGAGGTCGACTTCAACTACAAAGTCCTCTACCAGGACGACGATATTCTGGTCATCAGCAAGCCCCCCCGCCTGCCCGTTCATCCTGCCGGAAGATACTTTTTCAACACCCTGCTCATCCACCTCAAAACCGACGGTTTCAAAGTCGATTTAGCGAGTGAGCGTAAGTACTACCTCGTGCACCGCATCGATAAGGAGACCAGCGGGGTGCTTCTACTCGCCAAGACCAAAGAAGCCTGCAACGCGTTGACCGCTCAATTCCGCAACCGGGAAACGGAGAAGTACTATCTTGCCATCGTCCGGGGCCGCCCGGACCGGGACCACTTCACCGTTGAGACTCCCATCGGGAAAAACCCCAAGGGCCGGATCGGACTCAAGATGGTCGCGCTCCCCCTGGAATCGGGAGGCCTCCCCTCGGAGACCCGCTTCGAAACGGTGGAATCTCGAACCGGACCCCAGGGCGCCTTCACGCTGATGGCGTGCTTTCCCAGGACAGGACGTCAGCATCAGATCCGGGTCCATGCCGAGATTGCCGGCTATCCCTTGGTTGGGGACAAGGTTTACGGAATCCCGGAGGATGACGTCTTGACCCTGCTCGATGGGAATCGCGAAGACCTCCGCTCCGAGGTCTCGCCCGACCCCGTTGAGAGCGAGGATGCGACGCTTGAGGAAGACACTTTCCCGGAAGAGAGCACACAAGAAGAAGCGGATGAAGGCACTGAAGACGATGCGCCTTTCGAGATCCCAGGCCCCGTTTCCACCACCTATGCAGAAGTCGAGGCGCGACTCTTGATCCCCCGACACGCCCTCCATGCCGCCGGACTCCGCTTCAAACACCCTTCCACGGGGAAGATCATGGCCTTCGAAGCGGACCTTCCCGATGATCTGCGGAATTTTTTCGAAGGGCTGACCGGGACGCCATTGACGGCCTTCAGGACGGCTCACTGGTAAATCAGCGCTGAATCAGGACCGGATCAGGCCCCCGTCGACAGCAATGGTCTGGCCAGTGATGTACGCGGATTCAGGCGAGGCGAGAAAGACCGCCAGTTTTCCGTGTTCGAAAGGCTCAGCCAATCTTTTGAGCGGAATGGTCTGCTCGATGTGCCCGGAGCCACCTGTGATCAGCGGATCGCCCGTACGCGTGTAGCCCGGGAGAATGGCGTTGACGGTGACCTGCTCGGGAGCAAGCTCACGGGACAGGGATTTGCAGAGCGACACGAGTCCGGCGCGAAGTGAGCTTGAAATGGGAAGACCGGGAATCGGCTCTTTTGCCGCCGTGGACAGGACAAAGATCACACGGGGAGACACCGAGCGCTTGAGAGCCGGGAGGGCCGCCTGAAGGGCCTCGAGTGGCGCCAGATACAGCTTCTGGAAACCGTCCTTCCAGTCCTCGAGCTTCAGGTATTCGACATACCCTTTTACCGGCGCGGGTGAGTGAAGCACGAGGATGTCGAGACCGCCCCACTTTTCAATCAGCTTCTCAACGGCGGGACGGGTGGATCCCGGAAAGGAATGATCCACTTGGATCGTCTCTTCGATCGGCATGAGGCTCCTCGCCTCGAGCAATCGCTCGGGCGAACGGCCGGTCACTGCCACCCGGGCACCCTCATTCATCAACTCAGACGCGATCCCGAAACCGATCCCGCCTGAAGCGCACAAAACGAGGGCTTTTTTGCCGTCGAGCTTACCCATTCACTTGCCGATTTTTCCAACGATTTCTCCGAGCTTGCTCGAAGAAGACGCCTCAACTTCTTTATGAAGGGAGTTACCATGGGCGTCGATCGTGACCACCACCGGGAATTTCTCGACTCTCAGTTTCCAGATCGCTTCGGGACTTCCGAAAGTCTCGAGTCCGTAAACCCCTTCGACTGCACGAATCCGCTCGGCGAGGACTTGCGCCGCACCGCCCACGGCATGCAAGTACACACACCCGAACTTTTGGCAGGCTTCACGGGTCTTCTCACCCATTCCGCCCTTACCGATGACGGCCTTCAGACCGAACTTCTCGATGATCCCCGCCTGGTAGGGTTCTTCACGGATCGAGGTCGTAGGTCCGGCAGCTGTCGCCACCCAGTTTTTGCCCTTTTTCATCATCACTGGACCGCAATGGTAGATGATCGAATTCTTGAGATCGACCTCCTTCACGGAGGGCTCATTGCCGTCATGCAACCACTTGTGAACGGCATCCCGCCCTGTCAAAAGCAACCCGGTGATTTCCACCATGTCGCCGACTTTCAGACTGCGGACTTTTTCTTCGGTGAAAGGTGCGGTCAATTGGATCGCCCCTCCCTCGCGCTCTAGTACAGCCATTTTTGAATCTCCCCTTTGTTGCTCACCTTGGCTCCCTGACGCCGGAAAGCCCAACACATGTAAGACACGCTCACAAAAAACGACGCGGGAACACGATTGAGTGCGGTGATTTTCGTTGCGAGCAAAGTGGTTTTCCCCCCGAAGCCCATGGGACCGATACCGAGCTCGTTCGCTTCGCGGGTGATCCGCTCCTCAAGTGCGGATAGCTCTGGGTTCCGGTTGCGATCACCGAGTTTCCTCAAAAACTGTTCCTTGGAAGCGGAATAACCAGTTCCTCGATCACCACCGACCGCGACTCCGAGGATTCC
Organism: Pseudomonadota bacterium; assembly: GCA_027491115.1. Classification (GTDB taxonomy): domain Bacteria; phylum Bdellovibrionota; class UBA1018; order UBA1018; family CAIMNF01; genus CAIMNF01. The sequence continues at coordinate 19,799 of JAIXWV010000034.1, read as the reverse complement.
GGGGCCGCAGCCCTTGCCTTGTGCATTCTGAACGGCGTCCAGAATGCACTTCTCCACGCCTTTCAAGTCTCGTCCTGCACCGACGCGAGAATCAGGAAGGCTGTACTGGGCTCCGACGTTTTCGCAGCCCCCGCCCTTCAGCATGAGCTTGATCTCAAAATGATCCTTCTTCCAAGGCTCCGCATGGATCACCGGTGCGCCCGGTCCGATATTGTTGCCGCTGTTTTTTCCAGTAATGGAATCCACACTGTTCTGGCGAAGGTAGCCCTTCTTGGTCGCAGTAACGACTGCTTTTTTGATCAGTTTCTGAAGCTTCTCGTAATCGGTCTTCATCGGAAAATGAATGTAGAACAGGACCGTCCCCGTATCCTGACATAGTGGCTGGGACTTCCGCTTGGCGATATCCACGTTGTCGCAGATGATGTTCATCGCATAAGCGGCAGACGACCCGGCCTGCTCGGCCTGACGCCCTTCTTCGATCGCCTTGAACACATCGTCAGGAAGCTCGGCGGATGTCTTCCGGATGATCTCCACCAGGGAGTCGTGTAGTCTGGTTTCTAATGTTTTGTTCATGAAGAAAACTTTAACTCGACACCCCAGGTCAATGCTAGAGTCAATTCATGTTTCTGCTCTGGATCAGTCTCTGGATTTCGGATGTTTCTGCCCGGGATCTCACCTTTGAGGACTGTGCACGGATCGTGTCCCAAAAAAATCCGGAGATTCGGAGCGCTCGGGAAAACCTTACCGCAGCGGAAGAGAATCTGGGTGGAGCTCTTGCTCCGTTTTTTCCCGAACTCTCGGCAGGGCTCTCCACCAGTCGCCAATCTCCTACTTCGATTTACGGCGACCCGCTCCACGGACTGAACGCCCAGCTCCGGATGAACCTGTTTGCCGGTCTCCGCGACGAGGCTTCCATCCGTCAGGCCCGTGCCCGAAGGTCAGTTGCAGAGGCAACCCTCGACCAGACCCGCGCAAGAGTGAGCTTTCAACTCAGACGGGCCTATGCCCAGTATCGTTACGCCCGCGAAAACCGTGAATTGGCAGAGAAAATCCGTGAACGTCGCTCTCAAAACGAGCGCTTAGTCCGGGCCCTCTATGAGAACGGGCGTGAGAACAAGGGCTCTTACCTGCTTTCGAAAGCTCTCTTCGACCAAGCCGTTTTTGAAACCCGGGTTGCGCGCGATCAAGCGGTGATCGCCTCTCAACAATTGGCTCACATTTTGGGAGAAGACTCCTTTGACATCGAGCCGGTCGGAGAAGTCCCTCTTCAAAATCCTCCTGATGGATTGAAAGCGGAGGAGTTCCTGAACGAGACACCGCTTCACCGGATTCGGAAGGCCCAACAAGATCTGGCGGAGGCCGTCGCGAGAGGGGCTTGGAGTGGGTTCTTGCCGAGTCTCGATCTCACTGGCAGCACTTCGAACCGCGGAGAAAGTCCCGTTCCTAGCGAAAATCGCCAATGGAGTCTTGGACTCAGTCTGACAATCCCGATCTTCAGTGGACTCTCCACCTTCAGGGACGTCCGAGCCCGTGCGGCACAGGAGCGTGCGGCATCTGCGGATCTTCAAACCACCGATTTCGACATCCTGAACGAACTTAGACAAAACCTTTTCTCGTTCCAACAGTCTGTCGAAAAATGGAAAGTGGACCTCACCACCCTTGAGGCCGCGACAATCCGAGCGACCATTTCCAGGAAACGCTACAACAACGGGATTCTCATGTTTGAACAGTGGGACATCATCGAAACCGATCTCATCAACCGCCAGAAGACCGCCCTGATCAGCAAGAGGGACCGGATCATCGCTGAAAGCGCCTGGATGCAAAGCCGGGGCAAAGGAGACCTTCCATGAAGACTTCCGGGAAAAAGAAATTCTGGCTCGCAGGTGTGGGTTTGGCTCTCATTCTTGCTTGGCTCGGTTACCGGACCTTCAGGACAGCACCGGGTGAGAGGACCTATCATGAAGCCGTGGTCGAGAAATCGCCGTTCACCGAGATGATCCTTTCCACTGGATCCGTCGCCCCCGAAAATCGCCTCGCCATCCGGCCCCCGATCGGAGGGCGCATCGAAAAGATCCTGGTTCGTGAGGGACAAACCGTCACGGCCGGTACGGTTTTGGCCTGGGTCAGTACCACCGAACGCGCCGCCCTGCTCGATTCAGCCCGGGCCGAAGGTGAAGCAGAATTGGCGCAGTGGGAACAGTATTACCGGCCCACCCCTGTCTACGCTCCGATCCGGGGCATGATCATTCTCCGGAATCTCGAACCGGGACAATCATTCAATGCAGGTGACACGCTGTTGGTGATGTCCAACCGCCTGACCGTGAAGGCCCAGGTCGACGAGACCTCCATCTCGAAGGTGAGTGTCGGCCAGCGGGCCCAAGTGATCCTCGATGCTTATCCGAACGAGACCCTCGAAGCCAAAGTGGTTCACCGCGGATTCGACTCAAAGACGGTCAACAACGTCACCAGCTATGTGGTCGATGTGCTCCCGAACCAAGTGCCTGTCCACATGCTTTCCGGAATGACGGCCACCGTACGGTTCATCCTTCAAGAAATCCCGGAAGCGATCCAGGTTCCGAATGAAGCCCTGCAGTCCGACAATGGAAGTGCCTGCCTCCGCAAGAAGTCGGCTGGGCCGGAACGTTGCTTCCCGGTGAAAGCCGGGCCGAGCGGTGAGAAGAAAACTGTCATCCTCACCGGTGTCGATCCGGGAGAGGTCCTCCTCGTTCCTGACTTGAAACCGATCGACTCGAACCGCAAATCCATGCCGACCAATCCATTCAGTCCGATGGGTGGAAGACGCCATTGAAACCTTCCGGCATGCAACCGCTCATACGCCTCGTCGACATCAGAAAAAGTTTTCCACTCGGTGATGAAAAAGTGGAAATCCTGAAAGGGATTTCACTGGAGATCTTTCCCGGGGAGTTTGTGGCGATCACAGGTCCCTCGGGTTCCGGGAAATCGACCTTGATGAATGTCCTGGGACTTCTCGACCGACCCGACTCCGGGAGTTACACCCTCAAAGGTGTTGAAACGGCAGGAATGAACGAACAAGAATCGGCCGAGGCCAGAAGGCGGGAGCTCGGCTTCGTATTCCAGCAGTTCCAACTTCTTCCCCGCCTCAGTGCCGAAGAGAACGTGGCGCTCCCTCTTCTGTACTCCCAGCGCACACCCGACCTCGGACCTGCACGCGAGCTTCTGGTCAAAGTGGGCTTGGAAGACCGCCTGGAGCACCGTCCATCCCAATTGTCCGGAGGACAACAGCAAAGGGTTGCGATCGCCCGCGCTCTGATCAACCGGCCCCGCATCATTCTCGCGGACGAGCCGACCGGGAACCTGGACAGCAAGAGCTCACAAGAGATCCTGGCCCTTCTGAAAACCCTGAACGAAGAGGGCATCACGGTCATCCTGATCACCCATGACCCGAACGTCGCTTCTTCCGCCCGACGGGTGATTTCGGTCATGGACGGAAAAATTGACCGGGACAGTGGCTACTCTGGATTGAAGGACGGAACTGCGACAGATGTCAAACCGGTCGCATCGCCTTCCCCAGTTTCCGGTCCTTATCTTGAACTCCTGCGACAGGCTTTTCACACGCTCGTCGCCCACCCGATGAGAACCGTCCTGTCGACTCTCGGTGTCCTGATCGGGGTTGCGGCGGTGATTGCCATGCTTGCGATCGGAAAGGGAGCGCGGGAATCGATCGAAGCCCAATTGTCGTCTCTGGGATCGAATCTCATTTCGGTGAGGCCGGCGGCTGTCCGTGTGGGTGGAGTGACCACTGAGAGCGACTGGCTCAAACTGACTCGTGAAGACGCACGGGCGATTGCCGACACCCTTCCCATTGTGAAGAGCGCTACCTCGGTGGTGATCGGAAACGGTCAGCGGGTCGCCTGGCAGGAAAAAAACGCAGCCACCCAAGTCTATGGTGTCACACCCGGCTATGCCAGGATGCACGCAGTCGAGCCCACGATCGGACGTTATTTCACCGAAGATGAGAACCGGGAGCGGGCCCTCGTGGCAGTCATCGGTCTCACCGTGTCGAGGAATCTTTTCGGCTCCGAAAATCCCGTAGGGAAAACCATGAAATTGAACCGAATGCCGGTCCGGGTGATCGGGTTGCTACCCGAAAAGGGGGCGAGCAGCTTCGGAGACCGGGACGACCAAGTGCACCTTCCCCTCAGCACCGCCATGTACCGGGTGTTCGGCAAGCAGTGGATCGACATGATCGAAGTCGAGATCGAGAAGGGTGCCGACATGACCGAGGCGCAGGCGCGGCTCAGGTCACTGCTGTATGACCGGCACGAGATTCCTAAATCCCAAACAGAAGAGGCCTTCCGCATCTTCAACATGGCGGACATTCAGAACGCACTCAGCCAGACTAGCAAAACCTTGGGAACCCTGTTGATCGCCATCGCCAGCATCGCACTCCTCGTGGGTGGGATCGGGATCATGAACATCATGCTCGTTTCTGTCACCGAAAGAACCCGCGAAATCGGTCTTCGAAAAGCGATCGGCGCGACTTCAAATGACATCTTGATCCAGTTTCTGATCGAGGCGGCAACCATCGGAGTGTTGGGAGGCGTGATCGGCATCTGCCTTGGGGTACTCATCTCGTTTGTGATCTCCGAAATCGCCGGGTGGGTGACGTCCATTTCGATCCCAGGAGTTCTCGGAGCCTTCTGGTTTTCAAGCCTGGTAGGGATGGTTTTCGGGCTCTGGCCGGCCAGACGGGCCGCCCGATTGCACCCGATCGAGGCTTTGCGGGGAGATTGATCCGGTTTCACCGTGGATTTTCCAGAGGGCCTGAAGCTCGGCCTCATCGAGACTCTCCTTCTCAAGCAATCCCCTCACTCCGGCATCGACGAAGCCTTCATGATGCCGCAAGGTCCGGACAGCGAGTCCGTACGCATGATCGAGGATCCGGATGGTTTCTTCGTCGATTCTCTTTCTTATTTCCTCGCTGTGCATGCTGATCGGAGGTGAGGGATCATGCATCCAGGACGCGGGCCCGAGATCCACACCCATACCGAAACGTTCAACCATGGCCCTGGCGACCTCCGTGGCCTTGAGCAGGTCGTCGGCCGCACCGGTCGAGGCTTCCTTGAACCGCAAGGTTTCGGCGGCTCTGCCCCCGAGGAGAACCGCGATCTGATGCTCGAGCTCCGACTGGGCGATCAGCGTACGATCCTCCATCGGTCGTCTCATCGTGTATCCGAGTGCACTGATCCCTCTTGGAATGATCGTGACCTTGTGAATCGCCTTCCCGCGGTCCAGTGCGAAAGAAACCGTTGCATGCCCCATCTCATGAACCGCCACACGGTGCTTCTCATCGGGAGCCAATACTCGGCTTTTCCGCTCCAGCCCCCCGACCATTCTTTCGACTGCCGCTGTGAAATCCACCGGCTCGACCTGGCTTGCACCACGACGGGTGGCGATGAGGGCAGATTCGTTCACCAAGTTCGCGAGATCAGCTCCCGAGAAACCCGTGGTGAGGCCCGCCAACACCTTTGCGTCCACCGCATCCGAGTGATTCACTTTTCTCAGGTGAATCAATAAAATATCTTCCCGCCCTTTACGATCGGGCATGTCGATCAGAACTTGCCGGTCAAAGCGTCCGGATCGGAGCAAGGCCGGATCGAGGATTTCGGGCCGGTTCGTGGCAGCAAGCAGAACCACCCCACCTCGGGGATCAAATCCGTCGAGTTCCGCCAGCAGTTGATTGAGGGTCTGCTCCTTCTCATCATTCGCCCCACCCGAGAGGGCGCCGAGCCCGCGAGCCTTACCGAGGGCGTCCATTTCGTCGATGAAAATGATACAGGGGGCGGCTTTTCTGGCCTGTTCGAAAAGATCCCGCACACGGGCAGCTCCCAGTCCGACAAAAAGTTCCACAAACTCGGACCCGTTGATCGAAAAGAACGGCACCTCGGCTTCTCCCGCGACAGCCCGGGCCAACAGGGTCTTCCCGGTTCCGGGAGGTCCCACCAAGAGCAGTCCCTTCGGCATCCTTCCACCAAGACGTCCATAGCGGACGGGGTCTTTCAAGAATTCGACCACTTCACGGAGTTCGACCTTGGCCTCATCGACTCCGGCCACATCCTGGAACCTCACCGGGAGATCGCGCTCAACATATACCCTTGCTCGAGCCCGGCCGATGGTTCCCATTTGAGTCTGGCCTCGTCCGATTCCCCGAAGCATCCACCACCAGAATCCAGCCATAAAGAGGAGAGGAAGGATCCAGGAAAGGGTCTCCCGAATCCAACCTCCCCCGACCACGGAATCAAATTGGACCCCACCCGAGCGAAGACGCTCGATCAGGGTGGGATCCTCGATCCGCGTGGTTCTGAACCCGCGCGAAATACGGAATGGAGGGGCCCAACGTGTTCCCTCAATCCGATCCTCACGGATCAAGACCGAAGTGATCCTTCCCTGCTCGAGCTCGTCAAGAAACGTGCTGTAAGGTAGGGATTCGCTCCCTGTTCCAACGAGGCTCCGTCCGGGGGTGAACAACAACCACCAGAGTGCCAAGAGAACTAGGAAAAGCGGGAATCGACGCCGGGCCCTCATGCCGGGTTCAGTGTTTCTCAGCCGCAAGCCCTGGCTTGCCTTCGGTGATCTTGATCAGCTTGGACTGAGACGGCTCCGACTTCGGAACCGTCACCAGAAGAACTCCGTCCCGATACTGGGCTTCGATCTGATCCGCCTTCACGGACTTCGGAAGAAGAAAGCTGCGTTCAAACGCGCCCCACATGCGTTCCTTTTGCTGCATCGATCCGGTTTTGGTTTCTTTCTCCGCTTTGCGCTCTCCCTTCACCTTGAGCTCGTTGTCAGCACTGATTTCGATGCTCAGGTTCTCTTTCTTGATTCCGGGAAGATCGAAACTGAACTGGTAATGCGCGGGATACTCCTCGACATCACATAAGGGTTCGAACCCGGCTTCCATCGAACCTTCGCTCCAAGCTTCAGGAAACGACTCGTTCATCAACTGGTCCATCCTTCGCTGGAGGTTCAGGAGACTCCTGAACGGACTCCGTGTGACAGGGGAACCGAGGCTTCTTTCGAACAATGAGGGTAATGTTTTCATAGGCTACTCCTTTTCAAAGCACATCAAGCAAATCCGGTGCCACCCCTGACCTCAACTGGGCGGAGCAGGAGAGGCTCCGGGCGACGTTCGAGGCGAACTCTGAGCCAGGATGGCTCCATAAGCTCCGGGGCCGAGCACCCACACATTCATCCGCGACCATCGGAAAAGTCGCGTAGAAATGCTTCCCAACACGAGCTTCTCGAATTCGGACCGGACAGAAGCGACCCCGATCAAACGGACGCCGTACTCTAGGGCGGTCCTCATGATCACTGTTTCTGGCTCACTCCCGCACTCCTCCAGCAGGAACCTGGCCTTGAGACCTCTCTTTTTGGCATATTCCACCCAGATCTCGCCCTCGGAGATCGAAGATTCCTTCTGGATCTTCCAGTACACCTCCGGAAGATAAGCTCCGATCCCGGTCAGGCTGTAGCCATTGATCAAGCCCGGATACTGTTCTACATGAAGCAGGAGGACCTCGGCCCCCAGTGGATGGACCTGTTCGACAAACGCTTCGAAGGCAGCTCGGGAGGCGAGCGAGAAATCCGTCGGGAACAACACGGTCGGGGGGTGCTCAGAAACCATCGCACGGGCTCCGAGAAACAGCACTGGAACCGGGGATTCAAGCAACAGGCGCTCCGAGAAACTCCCGAGCACCATCCGGCTCACCCACCGTCTCCCCCGGGAGGCCACCATCACCAAATCGACTGACCTCATGCCGATCACCTCGATCAGGGTATCCACCGCTCCGTTCCTCCCTCCGAACCGGTCCTGGATGATCGAAGGGCTCACCCATCCGTCCATGCCCCAATCTTGGATCCAGGTCTGCAAGCGGTCGAAGGCTTTCTTGTGGCGCTCCGCCGCCTCGGACGGATCAGGATCCCAGGGAATCACATGAACCGCCTCGACGCTGGCTCCTGAGTCGGTGAACCAACGTCGCCATTCCCGGATTTCGGACTCGGGTAGGCTCAAGTGCTTTTCAAAGGGGTCGAGGGCGAGCAGAATCCGCATGGGGTGACTGGACATGAACCTTACTCCTTTTCTCATGTTCTGAAACGACGCTGGCCACTTTCAAAACTGCATCAGGGCTCAGTGAAATGCTGTCGATCCCTTCATCGACCAGGAAGCGGACGAACTCCGGATAATCCGAGGGAGCCTGACCGCAAAGTGATGTCTTCATTCCGCAAATTTTCGCTTCTCGGAGTGCGAAGGAGATCATCATCCTGACCGCCGGATGCCGTTCATCAAAAAACGGCGCCACAGAAGAAGAGTCCCGGTCGATTCCGAGCATCAACTGGGTCAGGTCATTGGAACCGATCGAGATGCCGTCAAATCGCTCACTGAACTCACGGAGCTGGAGGACATTTGCCGGGACTTCACACATCATCCAAACTTCGAGCCCACCCTGCCCCCGGGTCAACCCGTGTTCATGCATCACTTCGAGGGTGGCATCCGCGTCAACCATGGTCCTGACAAAAGGAAGCATGACACTCAGATTGTCAAATCCCATGGTCTCACGGACCCTACGAATGGCCTGGCACTCAAGTGCGAAGGCTTCACGGTGAATGGGATGGGAATAGCGGGCGGCCCCCCGCAGTCCCAACATGGGATTCTCCTCCCGGAGCTCGAATTCATCACCCCCGATGAGGTTTGCATACTCATTACTTTTGAAATCACTGAAGCGGACCACCACAGGACGGGGATGGAACGCCCCACAGATCGATGCGATCCCCTCCGAGAGCTTCCGGACAAAGAATTCCTGCTTGTCTTCGAATCCACGGGTCAGTGCATCGATTCTGCGACGGGTTTCCTGACTTTTGATCTTTCTCAGATTCAAGAGAGCCAGCGGATGGATCCTGATCTCGGAGGCGATCATGAACTCCAGCCGGAGGAGCCCTACGCCTCCCCCGGGGAGGAGAGACCAGGAAAGCGCATCTCCGGGACGTGAAACATTCATAAGGAGTCGGGTTCTGAGTCCTTCGAGGGACACATCTGGAACCGGAACCGTACGAAGTGCAAGCGTTCCAGGATAAACCCGACCCTCCTCTCCTTCGGCAGATGACACCGTCACCTCGATCCCGTCCTGAAGGAGATCGATCCCAGCCCCGACTCCCACCACCGCTGGAATACCGATCTCCCGGGCCACGATCGCCGCATGACAGGTCCGTCCACCGCTTGCGGTGATGACTGCCGATGCGATCTTCATCGCGGGCTCCCAATCGGGGTCAGTCCGATCCGCAACCAGAATCTCTCCCGCCTGGAAGGATCCAAGCTCCGAAACCTTTCTGATACGTCTGACCCTTCCAGAAGCGATGTGGTCCCCTACCGCCCTTCCGATCAGAAGAGGGCGGGGATTTCCGATCACCTCAAGCTTGAATGTGGGTCGTTTCGAGGAAACTGAACGCAAAGAATGAACCGTTTCTGGCCTGGCTTGCACCAGATAGATCAGACCACTCAGGCCATCTTTGGCCCACTCAATATCCATCGGCCTCCGGCGGAGACTCCCGGCTGAATAGTGGTCCTCGACTTCGAGGCAGGCACGTGAAAGCTCGACCATCTCTTCGTCGCTCAAAGAATACTTGTGTCGATCCTCGTCTGCGACACGCACCCGTACAGTCCGATCCGGGTGGAAGGGATCATAAACCAGACTGAGTTCCTTCGAGCCGAGCTCCCGCTTCATCACCGGAAGGAATCCTCTTCTCAGACGTTCCTTGTGAACGACAAACTCATCGGGAATCACTTCGCCTTGAACCAACAACTCTCCGAGGCCGAATGCCGAGTTGATCAGGATCACTCCCTCATGGCCCGACTCCGGATCGAGCGTGAAAGCCACACCGGCCGAAGCGAGGTCGGACCGCACCATCTCCTGGACGACTACCGAGCACCCCGCTCCGATCTGGGGGATCTTTCGGCTGTTACGGTAACTGATGACTCGCGCCGTATAATTCGAGGCGAAGCACATTCGGATGTGCTCAAGCAGGGACTCTTCTCCTTCCACATTGAGGTAGGAGTCCAACTGACCCGCGAAACTCGCTGTGGGGAGATCTTCGGAACTTGCGCTGCTCCGAACCGCCACATCACGTCTTCCTGGACGGGATGCATTGAGCTGGGTGTAAGCGGCGATTACCTCATGAGACAGGGCTTCGGGCCAATGACTTGCCCGAAAAGCATCCTGAATTTGCAATGAAATCATTTCGATCCGTGTAGGATCGAGGGTTTCTCCCGATGCAAAATGCTGTTTCAGGACCAGATCGATTCCGTTTTTCTCAATGAACTCCCGATAAGCGCTCAAGGTCAGGACAAAACCGGCAGGGACCCGGATCCTACCCCGGAGCACCCGCACCAGCTCGCCCAAGTTGGCTGCCTTACCCCCAACACGGGGTAGATCGTCCCGCGATACCTGATTCAACAGAATGATGCGATTTGAAGAGGTCTCACTCATACCCGCACACCAGCAAAGTTCAAGCCAAGCGCCCGGCACGAATCCTGTAGCGACCCGGGCATGATTCGACGTTGGCTATTCTGGATTCCAATCCTACTCAGCTTCTCCCACTACACCCGGGCTGAGGAACCCGGGCTCAAAACAGGAATGAGTGAACTGCATTCCATCCTGCTGAATCTCAACACCGATCTCGCCCGATCCCTACCGGAACCGGGCTCTCCCGAACACCAGAGAATCGAAGTCAGGATGGAACGACTCAGCCGACTCGCGCACCGGGTCACCCAAAAAAAGCAGAATGAAGGCACAGGACAACTCTACCCCATCTTGGGAGAAGCTCTCCCGGAGCAGTCAGATCAGATGACTTCCGCCTGGAGGATCGGACAAACCATTTATTCGAGAGCCTTGTTCCGGACCTTGAGTTCAACCTGTATCGAGTGTCACACCGCAGCCTCTCCCCGATCTCCGATCCTTCATCGGATTGAAGACAAAGATCTGTCACTCTGGAGTCCGATTGACCGTGTCCGGTACCTGAGGAGCGTGGGCTTTACTGAACAAGCGTTCGAGGAATTGAAGCAGTTGATCGAGCGGCCGGTCCAAGGACGTGACTCCGCCGACATCATGGAGGACGCCCTTTATGAACTGCTCTCGCTTGAAATCAGGACCCGTAACCGCCCGGATCGACTGATGGGTCTTCTAAAAACCTTCTCAGAACGAGAATCCATTCCCAAATACCTCCGTTCAGATCTACGAGGATGGATCAGGGATCTGCAAGTTTGGACTCGCGAACCCTCCATCAAGGGTACGGTACCTGCGGCGACTCACTTGAATCGAGCTCGACAGCACATCCGGAAAGCCCGAACTCTCCAGGAGTCCCACACCGACCGATCAAGCCAGGTTTGGTACTGGCGAGCGGTATCTGAGCTGTACGCTTCACTGAGAGGGAGTCTCCGAACCGATCAAAGGGGTGATGCCCTGTTCTGGCTGGGAAGCGCCTTTGAGGTCCTGACCCCGAGAAACCAAGAAACCCTCCATGAGCGTTTCTATGAATCCTGTATCCGGGAAGTTCCCCACACGCCACGTTCTGACCTCTGTTACCGCAAACTCGAGCGGAGTGTGGTCGCTGGATATACCGGAAGCTCGGGAACCCGCATTCCTGAAGAAGTCAGAAAACGTCTTTTGGAACTCTGGGGTTTGGCATTCTTGTCCAAGGGACTCGATCTCCGATGATCGGGTCGTTCTGCCCGAAGGTTCGCTCCAACTGAATCAAAACCGCTCGGAAATGGCGCAACCCTTGCTAGATGACAGTCGAAAGGAACTCCGATGATATCACCCTCAGCGCCGCTTCACCTCTCACTCCTACTTTGGATCGGCTCCACAGAGGTGCTATTGATGGAATTCCCAGGGGAAACAGACCGCCCGATCGAACACCACTACAAAATGAACCATACCTCGCCGATCCACAGGATCAAAACTTACATGGAAATGCTCCGACACATGGAACGTCACCGCTACTGCGCATTAAGCGGACCGGGAATGGACAAGCACCACTTCTTGACGTGGCTTTTCGGACACGGAGAACCCCTGGTCGACAGGATTGTCAGTACCGAAGAACGGATCTCAGGGACTCGCGAAAGTCTGATTCACCTGAGGACGGACCTGATCCGTCGCTTCGGGTAAGGTGAAGGTGACCAGAGTCCCACGCCCTGGCTCACTTTGAATCTTCAGGGAACCATTCCAATTCTCAATCAATCGATAACTGATGGAGAGTCCGAGCCCCCATCCCTCTCCGAATCCCTTGTTCGAGCGAAAAGGATGAAACACCCGATCGAGTTCCTCTGCATTCATCCCGATACCGTTGTCAGAAAACGAACACTCAATCCTGCCTTCTTGATGACGATAAGACGCCCGAATCCGGCCCTCACGAACCATCCCCCGACGGATCGCTTCATCGATGGCATGGATGGAATTCGAGAACAGTTCAAATAGCACCTGCCGGAACGCTTCAGGCTCGACTTTTACAAGTCCCGGACCAGACTGTACCCCTTGGAGTTCCACTTGGATCCCCGAGGCATGAAGGGCAGGACCCATCAGATCGAGAACCTCCCCCATCATGCCACAAAGCTTCACAGAAACAGGGGCACCCGACGCCTTACTGGAACCCAGATTCACCACACCCCTCACATAGCGGGCGATCCGGTCAACCTGTTGGATGATCACATTGAGATCCCTCACATAGCGGGGATCTTCCTGATGTTTCAACAGCTGAAACTCGGCTTTACCCCGAATCACTCCGAGGGGGGTTCCGATCTCATGGGCAATACTCGAGGCAAACAGCCCCACCGAACCGAGCCGCTCCCGTACAATCAACCTTGCCTCGATCTCGCGCCGCTCAGTCTCTTGAGCGAACCGTTGAATCACCCGACGGATGGCATGTCTGAGCCAGTCTGCATTCAGCAATTCCCACGGAAGCACGTCTTGATAACCGAAATCACATTGGATTTGAGCTGCATCTTCCTCACTTACCAAACCAAGAACCGGAACATGATGCATGCGCGCACCAGACCTCTCTCCTGAACGAAAGCGCTCGATCACTAGATCAGGTGATTCACCTGTTGGCTCAATCCAAACACAGAAGGGACATTCCGACCCACCTGCGGACAACAACTCCACCAAGCAGTTCTGTTCACTCAGATCGAACCCGAGGACAAGAATGTTCTTTCGACTCTTCGTCATGCACAGGTTCATATCAACAAGAAGCTAAAGAGTGAATCAAGATTTTCAACAACCTGAATTTAAACCTTCAGAGATTCTTCAGATTTGTATTCCCCGGGAAATAATGTGACACGGTTTGTTTTTGCTATGATTTGCGCGTTAAAAAACGTATTCCTCCGCACCATGCAGAAACAAACCAACAGCCATTCGATAGTGATCATTGACGACGAACCCGAAATGAGGACATTGCTCTCCGATGTTTTCACAGACCAAGGACACAAAATTCATGCCTTTGCCGACGGGGCCTCGGCCCTTGTGGCTCTCTCGGAAGGCGGACCACTTTCACGAAACGAGGAAGCAGGCGAAGTCGACGTCATCATCTCCGACATCAAGATGCCCGGCATGGACGGGATCGAACTGACCGCTCAACTGAAACAATTGCGACCCGAGATCCCGGTTGTTCTCGCCACCGGCTTCGGAACGATCGAAACTGCCATCGAAGCGATGCAGAAGGGCGCTTTTCATTACATCACCAAACCCTTCAAACTTGCCGAACTGAACACCGTAACCGAACGGGCTATCGAGTTCCGAAAGCTCCAACAGGACAATACGGTTCTCCGTCAGGAAGTCAGGAAGACCTGGTCTTACGGCAACGTTATCGGCAAGAGCCAGAACATGAAGGCGATCTTCGACCTGGTTGAACGCGTCTCAGGTGCCTCGTCGAACGTCCTCATCACCGGAGAATCCGGTACCGGTAAGGAAATGATCGCACAAGCTATCCACCGCAGCGGCCCTCGGGCCAATAAACCTTTCGTCGCCATCAACTGTACGGCGATTCCCGAGAATCTCCTCGAATCGGAACTTTTCGGTCATGCTAAGGGGTCCTTCACCGGTGCCATCCAAAGAAAACGCGGTCTGTTTGAAGAGGCAAACGGAGGAACGATCTTTCTCGACGAGATCGGGGATATGAATCCTCTTCTTCAATCAAAGCTTTTGCGCGTGATCCAGGAGCGGAAGATCCGGGCGGTCGGTGAGAACATCGCACTTGATGTGAATGTCAGGATTATCGCCGCCACCCACAAAGACCTCCGCGCGGCGATGAAAGACGGCCGGTTCCGGGATGACTTGTTCTACCGGTTGTCGGTGATCCCGATCCAGATCCCGCCCCTCCGCCACCGTCAGGAAGACATCCCCTTGCTGGCCGAGCATTTTCTCAAAAAATACGCAGCCGCCAACCAGGCACCGGTCAAAGGGTTCACCAAACGGGCGATTCAGAAACTGCTCCGTCTCCGCTGGGAAGGAAACGTCCGGGAACTCGAGAACGTGGTCGAACGGGCCGTGGTTCTGTGTGGGGACTCACTGGTCGATGAGGGAGATCTTCCCACCCATGAGTTGGTGAGCCCGGAGAGCTTCTTCGGAGATGCGACCCGTGATTTCCCGACCATCGAAAAGCTTGAAGAGCGGTACATCAAGCTCATTCTCGAAAAAACTGCCGGCAGAAAAGACAAGGCTTCTAACATCCTCGGCATCAACCGTCGGACCTTGTACCGGAAAGAGCGCGAGTACGGTCTGGTGAGCGCCAATGAACCGGAGCCGAACGGAGATGAGGATCTGGGCACGTTTTCCGAGAGTGAATCGGGCATGAGTGCCCACTGAAAAGGCGAAACGCCCCCCGGTAGTCCCGCCCCGGGGGGCCTCCTGCCCCCTCCATCGAACAGGGCATGGCATCGATCTTGCGATACCCGGGACATGTGGATCGATTCTCTGAAAGCCAGCACCCTGTTCCTGCTCCTCGCATGCCGGCCCATGCCGGTCGCGGCCGGGCCGACCGTGCTGAGTGTTCAGAATCATGTCGAGTACTCTGGCCGCCTTTACGAAATCTTGCCCGATCGCGCTCTCAATCGAGTCGTGGTGATGTGCGGGCCCTTGGATCACCCGGAAGCAGCCCTCATTCTGAAGGTGTCCAACCGGGGCGGTATCTGGAAGAAATTGCGCCTGGAGGTGAGCCGCATTTCGCAAGAGAGCGTGGTCTACACGGGCTACCTTCCTGAAAACCTCGAACTCAATTCGGATTCCAATCTGGTACTCGAAAGTGCCGGGAGGAAGAATCGATGATTCCTCTTCCATCCAAACCCCATGCAATTTTTTCATGCCCCGGATGCGGGGGCCTTCATGGCCCCGCGCATCAGAGGTGTGGAATGTGACCGCGGGGCTCCGGGACCGGTTCGACGGCCTGTCCCACTGGTCGGATCCCTCACAGGATCCACCTGTCCCACCCAATCTGTCCGCCTCAAGAAACATCCCACCTTACGGGGATCCGGGCCATGCCCGGTGAACCGCCTCTTGACGCCGAATCAGACCCGGAGCCCCGCAGTTCTCATTTGAATTTTTAATGCCGAGTTCTTGAGCTTCGGTTATGGTGGGCGCATCATGGCAACCACCGGTGATTCTACAAAAAAATCCAATTCCATGCTGCTCGTTCTCGGTGCTCTCGGGATCGTTTTCGGCGACATCGGAACCAGTCCCCTTTACACCATTCAAGAGTGCGTCAACCCGGTTCACGGGGTGAGCGCTTCGGTTCAGGCGAACCTCTTCGGACTCGTCTCGCTGATATTCTGGGCACTCATGATGATCGTGACCCTCAAGTATGTCGTGTTCATGATGAGGGCCGACAACCGGGGCGAAGGTGGGATCATGGCCCTCCTGGCGCTCCTCCCTGAGAGCGTGAAAATGCGGGGTCCCGGGAAAGTCGGAATCACAGGCATTCTGGTGATCATCGGGGCGGCACTCCTCTTCGGTGACGGGGTCATCACTCCTGCCATCTCGGTTCTTTCTGCTGTGGAGGGGTTGAAAGTGGTATCGCCCGCACTGGAAGCCTGGGTGGTTCCCTTGACCTTGCTCATCCTGATCGCTCTTTTTGCATTTCAAAAACACGGCACGGAAAAAATCGGAAACGCTTTCGGCCCGATCATGCTCGTTTGGTTCGCTTGTCTGGGCATTATGGGTCTGATGCAAATTGCCCACTTCCCGGGTGTCATCCAAGCCTTGTCACCGGTCTACGCGGTTGACTTCTTCGAATTGCACGGTTGGCACGCGTTCCGGATGTTGGGTTCGGTCGTCCTTGCTGTGACGGGCGGTGAGGCTCTGTACGCCGACATGGGACACTTCGGAAAAATTCCCATCCGGAAGGCCTGGCTCTACATTGTATTCCCGTGTCTGGTCTTGAATTATCTGGGTCAAGCCGCCTTCCTGATCACCCACCCGGAATCGACTGGCAGCCCGTTTTACAACATGGTCCCGCAATCGTTCCTGTACCCCATGATCGCCCTGGCGACCCTGGCAACCGTGATCGCCTCACAGGCCCTAATTTCAGGAGCTTACTCCTTGACCTCCCAGGCGATCCGCCTCGGATATTTCCCCCGACTCACGGTCAAGCACACTTCGGAACATGGCGAAGGACAGATCTACATCCCTTTCATCAACCTGACTTTGGCGATTCTCTGCATCGCTCTCGTGCTCGTATTCAAGGAGTCCTCCAAATTAGCGGCCGCTTACGGATTGGCGGTTACCGGTACCATGACCATCACTTCATTGGTGTATTTCCAGGTCACCCGCTACAAATGGAAATGGAAGCCAGCTCTTTCCTGGCTCGTATTGCTGGTCTTCCTTGCTTTTGACATCCCGTTCTTCCTGGCCAATGTGCTCAAGTTCGTGGATGGTGGCTGGATTCCGGTGTTTATCGGGTCCTTCTTTTTCCTGGTCATGTTGCTCTGGAAAATGGGGCGGAGTCTGTTGGCCCGGCACTTCATGCGGAGTGCGGAACCCTTGGACGCCTTCCTGAATGATCTCGAGAAAGAGGTCCCCTACCGCATCCCCGGCACCGGCGTGTTTCTCGCCTCGGATCCGAACGGCGTGCCCCCCGTGGTGCTCCGGATGGTAAGGCGTTTCCATTCGCTTCATGCCAACATCCTTTTGCTGACCGTCACCTCTGAAACCGTTCCCTATTTCTGTAGAGGCGGAAAATGCGAGGACGATCGTGTCGAGGTGCAGAATCTCGGAAAAGGGTTTCATCGGGTGCTGGTCCGATACGGCTACATGGAAATGCCGGACATCCCCTCGATCATGGAGAAGGCACTCGTGAAACTCGAGATGACAGCGAATTTGAAAGAGCTGGTGTACGTCCTCGGGCACGAGACCTTCGTGGAGCAGGAGAGCGGCGAGATGAACCGCTACCAGCAGGGGATCTTCTCGTTCCTCTCCCGTAATGCCCGGAATGCGACGGACTACTTCAAGCTTCCGCCGGATCAGGTGATCGAGCTCGGGACCCACATCGACCTTTGATCCAAGCCGAGGCCACCAAAGAATCGTAATCGCTCCGGCGCTTGACTCCGGCGTGGAGACGCTCGAGGATTTCCTCGGCATTCCGCCCGGCGAGAACCTGCTCGGAGACCGGAACCACCATGAAGTTGGCTTCCTTTCCAACTTTGAAATTTCCGGTGATCCGGCCAAGTCCGAGGATCTCTGCGCCTGCCAAGGTCGCACGGTACAGGGCCTTCACCCGGGTCGCTGCCTTCACTCCGGCCTTCCGGTTCTGACGGACGAAGCTCTCCATCACATCGAACATGGACAAAAACGGCCCTCCACCAATGTCGGAACCGAGGGCCCAACGCACCCCTGCCCTCTCGGTGCGACGGAAATCAAATAGTCCTGAGCCGAGCCCGAGGTCCTTGACCGGTGCATTCGAGGTCGGGCAGTGCGCAATCGAAGTGCGGGTGCGGGACAGAAGCCTCAGCTCTTCCGAAGAAAGATGGATCCCGTGACCCATGATCGAGCGGGAGCCGAGCATGCCACATTTGTGGTAAATCTCCGTATAGCTCCTGACTTTTTCAAATCCCGGGATCTTTCTGTATTGTGAGAGCACGAACTCGATCTCGCCTGGAGTCTCCGAAAGGTGGGTCTGCTTGAAGGCTCGGGCGGCATCGGCCCACTTTGCCCCCTCCTTCATCACCCGAGGGGTGGTCGTGATCGCAAAGCGGGGTGTCAGGGCGTAGCGGACTCCGTAGCGTTTCAGCAGGCGCTTCACCAGCCGGAGCGAGTCCTCCTCGCCCACTGTCAACTCGGGAGGAGACTCCATGTTCATCAGCACATTGCCCATGACAAAATGTCCCTTCACTTCACGGAACGCGCTACGGATGGCGGTCTCATGGATCGAGCTGTAAATCGCTCCACCTTGGGTGCCGGAATTCCTGAGCTTTTGAAAAAACACCTTCGCACGATCCTTGGAGTAAGCCGGATCCGCAAAGCGCATCTCGGTCGGAAAGGTGTAGTTCTTGAGCCAGGTGAGGAGTGAGGCCTTCGGCATTTCGCGGACCTCGTCCTGAACCCAATGAAAGTGAAGATCGAAGAACCCAGGAATCAAGAGGGCCGAGCCATGGTCGATCACCGAACGGCCACTCATGTTCTTTCCGTACCGCCGACGCGCCTCCTCGAGAGAATGGATTCCCCGGATCTTTCCTGTCTGGGAATCGACCACCAGGACTCCGTTCCGGATCGTTTCACAGGACCGGTCCGAGAGGGGGTTCAACAGAGTGCCAAGGTGGAAGCGGAGGGAGGGCTTTTTGGTCATATCTGTCCAATATTAAACGCTTTTTAATGGCACAGGGAGGGTTTTCTGCTAGAGTCCAACAAAAAGGGGAACGGCATGAATCAGGATCTTTTTGAGTGGCTCCTTCTACTCGGGCGTTGGGTGCACATCACGGTCGGCATCACCTGGATCGGAACCTCGATTTTCTTCATGTGGCTGGACCGGAGTTTTGTCCGAAACCCGGAGGCGAAACGCGAAGGCCATGTCGGAGAACTCTGGATGGTCCACGGCGGGGGCTTCTACCATGTCGAAAAGCTCCTGATGGGACCGACAAAAGTTCCTGAAGAACTCCACTGGTTCAAGTGGGAATCCTACTGGACCTGGCTCTCCGGCATCTTCCTGCTGGCGATGATTTTTTACGCCGGATCAGGAACCTTTCTACTCGATTCTTCTGTTTCCAAGATCACCTACGCCCAGGCAATCGGATTGTCGCTCGGGTCCCTCATCGGATCTTGGTTTTTTTACGACTTCCTCTGGGAATCGAACCTCACCAAAAAAAGTCCGGTCACCGGTCATGTCCTGACCCTGCTTTGGTTCGGAGGCATGGTATACCTGCTTTGCCATACTCTGTCCGGACGGGCGGCTTACATCCACATCGGTGGGATGGTCGGAACCTGGATGACCGCGAACGTGTTCCTCCGGATCATCCCGAGACAAGTCAAGATGGTCGAGGCCTCGAAACGGGGTGAACCCGTGAACCAGGAGTGGGGAAAGAACGCAAAGAACCGCTCCACTCACAACACCTACCTCACCCTTCCCGTGATCTTCATCATGCTCTCGAACCACTTCCCGAACACCTACGGGAACGCCTACAACTGGCAGATCCTGATCGCCATCAGTGCGGCCGGTGCGGCCATCCGCGAGTTTTTTGTGACCCGCCTGTCGAATCCGACCCGCTCCCGCACCTTCGGAGCCATCGG
>JAIXWV010000008.1 GCA_027491115.1 Pseudomonadota bacterium | reverse complement strand
TGGACCCGCATGAGTCCGCGGACATCCTTCCCTGCACTCCCCGCCTCGCGCCGGAAACAGGGAGAGAATGCCCCGATTCGCTTCGGCAAATCGGCTTCGGACAGGATCTCGCCGCTGTAAAGCGAGGTCACCGGCACCTCGGCCGTTCCAGACAGGTAAAGATCGTCTTCTTTCAAATGATAAACCTGCTCCCGTCCTGCGGGAAAATGACCTGTTCCGAAGAGTGCGGCCTCGCGCACCATCGCCGGAACCGTGATGATTTGAGATCCCTTTTTGGCCAAATGATCGAGTGCGAACCGGATCACGGCGAACTCGTAAAGCGCGAGTTCGTTCTTGAGAGCGATCATCCGTGAGCCTGAAACCTGGGCCATGCGCTCGAACTCAGCCCAGTGGTTGGCGAGGGTCAGGTCCACATGATCCTTGAACGCGAAATCAAAAGCAGGAACATTGCCGCCTTTTCTGCGTTCCACATTCTCGGAATCGTCCCGACCCACCGGTACATCCGACGCGGGAACCAGAGGCGTCAGCCACAACAACTGCTTCAAGGACTCTTCCTTGCCGGCGACCTCGGGCTCGAGCTTGGAGATCTCCTGTCCGATCGCTCGTCCCCGCTCGATCAACCCCGGACGCTCTTCGGGAGAAGCCTTGGGCATCTTCTTGGCGTTGCTGTTTTTTTCTTCCTGAAGAGCCTGGAGTTTCTTTTTGGCGTCGAGCACTTCGACATCCAGGGCGAGCAACTCGTCAAGATTCAGCGAAACACGCTTATCGACAATGGCTTTACGGACCAGATCCTTGTTTTCACGGATGTATCTCAAATCGAGCATGGGGAGAGTCTAGCGTCAGTGCCCCCGCGCCGGCAACCCCTTTCAGGAATTCAGGGAGCGGATCCAGGCTTCGATTGCGGTCAAATCGGACGGAGAGGCCTCGAGAACCCACTCGCCCTTCGGATAAGCCACACAGGCCACGCCCGATTCGCACTTTCCGAGGCATCCCGACTTGTTCACCCGGACCTTGCCCGTCAAGCCTGACGCCGCTGACTTGGTCCAGACCTTGAGGTGATCCACGATGTCCTGACCGCCCTTCGGTCCGCAGCTCTGGCCTTTCTCCTTCGTGTTCGAACACACCAGGATGTGAAGATCGTACTGCTCACCGCTTTTCTCGATTCTCATGGTCGGGTCTCCTTCAGCAGATCCAATACCCCATCCACCTCGTTCGTGGAACAAAAAGCGTGTGGTGACATCCGTATGAAGGGCCCCCGCTTGACCAATGCGACCCGTTCTTCCTCGCATCTCTTCAAGAAAACGGGTTCATGATCCGGAGCCAATCGAAGGCTGGTGATTCCGCCAAGCTGTTCGAGGGGAGTGACCAAATCGAGATCAAGATCGAGAATGCCTTTCCTGAGCCGACCCGACAATTCCCGGATCCTTGCTTCGATGGCAAGGACTCCGACACTTTCGATCAATGAAACCGATGCTCCGAGAGCGAGAACCGGAACGAATCCGTATCCTCCCGGCTCGAAACGCCGGGCACTCGACTCCATCTCGGCACCCGGATCGGCGAAAGTGCCGAAACGGTTGAACGTCCCTCCCCCGACCGCGATCGGACGGAGCTCTCTCATGAAATCCGGTTTGGCGGCGAAGAATCCCTGCCCGTTCAACGAACAAAGCCATTTGTGTGATCCACCAGCGACAAAATCGACCGGCAGGGAGTCGAACTGGAACGGCAGTTGACCGAGGCCCTGGATGGCATCGACCACCAGAAAGGCACCTTGTTCATGACAACGCTCACCCAGACGAACCAGATCGATGATCGCACCGGTCTGGAACTGGACCCACGAAACAGCGACGATCCGGACTCCGGGGACAATCGCATCGAGGAGCATCGACTCATCGACTGCACAATCCGCCCCGTGCGGCAAACTGACCAGGGTCGCCCCCGAGCGCTCACACGCGACCTTCCAAGGATAGTAATTGGACGAATATTCCTGGTCCAGGGTCAGGACCCGGTCACCGGGCCTGAGCGGGAATCCGAGTGAGGCGATCGAAAGTGCCGTGGCACAATTGGGGGTCCACCCCACCCGGCCTGGCTCGGTTCCCAGAAACCGGGCCAGCGTCACCCGGGCATTTCTCGCTTCGGTGAGCAAATCGGCATCATGGAGTGAAGTCCCCTCCCGCATCCGGTCCACCGCATGCTCGATCGTCCTGGCCGTCACCGAAGGCAAGGGGGTGATGCCGGCGCTGTTGAAATGGATCCCCCGGCGTTGATTGAATTCTTCCTGATAAACTTGAATGTCCATGTTCATTTGATCCGATCCGCTTGACGCTCGAGATCCGCGGTCCACTCTTCCCAGTACCGAGGGGATTCGAATTGTGGGAAAGCCCTTTGAAACGCAGGATCTTCGTAACGTTTGGCGATCCAAGTGGCGTAATGAACCATTCGTAAGGCGCGAAGGATCTCGACCAATGCGAGGCTGCCCCGGGGCAGGTCTTTCATTTGGAGATAGCCCTCGACCAGATGATGAAGTGAATCGTCGTCCGGAGCGAGCAACCAGAGGTCCTGCACGGGCGGACCGGTGACCATGTCGTCGAAGTCGATGAAGAAAAAACCGTTCTTCTCGTTCCAGAGTAAATTTCCGGCGTGGCAATCGCCATGGATCCGTTGGAGAGGATGATCCCGGAACCGCTCGTCGGCCAGATCCAGCAGAGGCTCCATCACACCGAGGATCCGGGACTCCAAGTGCCGCGGAATCCGACCTGAACCGCAAAGAAATTCGACAGAGGCTCGACCGTAACTTTCGGGAGTGAGTCGCACCCGCCCCGGAGCCTGACGTCTCACTCCGACCCCGTGCATCCGTGCGATCAACCTTCC
>JAIXWV010000023.1 GCA_027491115.1 Pseudomonadota bacterium | reverse complement strand
TTCACGGTCATCGGGAAGTAGGTGCCGCCCTTCACTGTCGCGTCGTTCGCCACGACCATGACTTCACGGCCGTGAACCAGGCCGATCCCCGTGACGATTCCGGCGCCAGGAGCAGCATCCTCATACATCCCGTTCGCTGCCAACGCGCCCAATTCCAGAAAAGAGGTTCCCGGATCGAGGAGCTGTCGGATCCGCTCTCTCACAAAGAGCTTACCCCTCGACTCATGCTTCGATCGAAGATCAGGACCACCCCCCTCCCGCACGGCCTTCAAACGTTCCTCGAGTCTTTTGGACTCCGCCACATGAT
The DNA here is from genome assembly GCA_027491115.1 of Pseudomonadota bacterium. Lineage (GTDB taxonomy): Bacteria > Bdellovibrionota > UBA1018 > UBA1018 > CAIMNF01 > CAIMNF01. The sequence goes on along the minus strand of JAIXWV010000023.1, from coordinate 40,428 downwards.
GGGCTTCATTCGCTTTGAACTCGGAGCTGGAGGCCTGAATTTGGGATTGGATGATGGACATGGTCAAAAGATTAGGGCTGACGGGGAAAAACTTCAATTTGAATCGGGCATATAAGCCATAAAATTGACGTGTCGCACGATGAATTTCCCTTGGAACTCCGCCCTGACCGACCTAAAATTCTTCCATGGGAATGAAGATCAAGATTTGGGGAGCAAGGGGTTCAATTCCCGCGCCGCTCAGCCCGGTGATTGTGGAACAGAGGATCCGGGATGTTCTAGAACGATTTGCCGCACAAGGGGGGCAGCGGCAGATTCTTGAAAGCTTCATTTCCTCATTGCCACGCGAACAACTCGGCGGTTTCGGTGGCAACACTTCGTGCATTGAGGTTTCGACCTCGAGGCAACGGTTGATCATCGATGCGGGCAGTGGGATCCGCAATCTCGGCTACGAGCTTCTTTCAGGGCCTCTCGGTCAGGGCGCGGGAGAGATCGACCTCTTGTTCACTCATTTTCATTGGGACCATTTGATCGGTCTGCCGTTTTTCGTTCCTTTGTTCATCCCTGGAAACCGGATCCGCGCACATGCGGTGCAAAGCGAACTCAAAGACGTTTTCCCGACTATATTCAAGAAGCCTTTTTTCCCTGTTCCGTATGAAAAGCTCGGCTCCAAGATCAGCACCCATTCTCTCGAGCCGAGGCACCCCGTTCTTTTCGGGGATCTGGAAGTGACCCCTTACCAGTTGGATCATCCCGATCCTTGTTGGGGATTCAGAATCCGCCACGGAGGAAAGACTTTCTCTTATTGCGTGGATACCGAAGCCACACGCGTTTCGCGCAAGGAGCTCGGCGAGGATCTTCCCCTCTATCAAGATGTGGACCTGATGATTTTCGACTCCCAGTACACCCTTTCGGAAGTGGTCGAAAAGGTCGATTGGGGTCACGCAGCCGCCCCCATCGGATTGGACCTGGCCAAACGCGAAGGCGTGAAGAAGCTGGTGTTCGTCCATCATGATCCCGCCGCCACCGACTCCAAGATCGCTGATGGAGCACGGCAGACTGCCAGGTACGAGCGATCCCAGTCGAGGCAAAAGCCTGATGAAACCCAGTCTTCACATGAAGTTGAATGGGTTTTCGGATACGAAGGGATGGAGTTCCAGCTGTGAAGCTCGGATTTTCTAATGTTTTGGCTGTTGTCCTGATTGGGATCGGGTGCTCCTCTGCGCCCAAAGTGGAAGTCTCCCCTCGACCTTGGCAAAAAATCACCTCTAAAGCGTATTTTCAAACCAGCAGTTCCGAGTTCGGCAAAAGAATCGTCGTGAGGGTCTGGCCAGAAAAAGGTGCAAAAGTGCCAGCTAAAGAGGCGGCCAAGGAAGCTCTTGCCGAGATCCACCGGATCTCCACCATGGCAGATGCCGGGCAGTCCACGAGCCTACTTGCCAAAGTGAACGAACAGGCTTACCGAGGGCCGGTACCGATCACCCAGGAGTTCCTCGATATCCTGGTCGCGAGCGATCGGATGTACCAATTCACCGAAGGTAAATTCGATGTGACCTTTGTTCCGGTGAAGTACGGCTCTGAAGAGTCGGAAATGGATTTAAACAAAGTGACCGACTGGGACGAAAAGCCGGCCTTGAGTCCAAATCCTTCTCGTTTATTCGGTAAAAAGGGGGTCATCGTCGATCGGAACCCCTTGGTGATCCGGATTTACAATCGCCGAACCAAAATCAATCTGAACGGAATGATCCGTGGGTATGCCATCGAACGGGCCGCAAAGTTGCTTCAAGAAAAGGGCCATGCCGGCTTTGCAATCATTGCAGACGGTTTTTTTGCGGCTTCCGGAGTGGCGCTTCAGGATCCCGGGATCATGTGTATCGAAGATCCCGCTCGACTCGGAAATTGTCTGAAGTCGATTCTGCCAGGTAAAGGCACCTCCATTTTGTTTCTGGGTACGTCCGCTTCTATCGAAAGGAAGGGGATCAACTTCGATCCGACCACGGTGTGGAGCTCTCGGAGCGGAGGAGTCGTCGTGGCCGGACGTGAAGGTGCTTGGGTTCAATTCGCGACCACCATCACGGCTGTGATGGATGATGCCAGTCTCATCGATTTCTTCAGCAAGGCATCCAAAGTCGGAGTCAGTGGAGCATACTTCACACCGACGAAGATGGACGGTCTGGCCGGCGATCTTGCTCCTTTTGCGTCGATCGCACCTTAACCGGTGCGTGCTCGAGCAGCCAATCCACAGTTAAAGCGGAGACGGACTCCAGGGCTCCGGGTTCCTCGAACAGATGGCCGGCACCCGGAATGATTCTGATGCCTTTTTCGCACTTCAACCGCTTAAAGGACTCCCGATTGAAGTCAAAAATTCCCTCGTCCTGACCACCGATCAGCAACAAAGTGGGGGCTTCCACCGAGCCCAGGGATCGCCTGGCGAGATCGGGGCGGCCGCCCCGACTCACCACCGCGAAAACCTGCTCGGGTTCGTCCGCGGCAGCGCGCAACGCCGCACCGGCCCCCGTGCTCGATCCGAAGTAAGCTAGGGGTACCGGATTTCCGATCTGCTTCTCGATCCAATGTCGGGCGAGGAGCAGCCTTTGCGACAAGAGGTCGATGTTGAAAACATTCTCACGCTTTTCGGATTCCTTTTCTGTCAGGAGGTCCATCAGCAAGGTCGCAAATCCTTTTGATTGAAGGCGGGATGCAATCCAATGGTTTCGAGGGCTGTGCCGCCCGCTACCGCTACCGTGTGCGAAGATCACCCAACCCAAGGGATCCGGCGGACCTCCGGTGATGCCATGCAGGACGAGATTTCCTTCAGTGATACGGACTGCGTGTTCTCCATGCAACAGGCTCATGCAATGGAAACACTGCAACCGTCATGCCGCTTGTGGACCGTTTCAGGCCCTTTGATCCCAGTCCGCGTATATGGCGACGAGACGGGGCTTGGCGATCTTCAAGTAGCTCAAGAAAAGCGGACGTCTGGAGGCGTCCTTTTCTGCCTGTTTCCCGAGTACCTTGACGATTTCGATCATCGACAAGGCCTGACAGAGGGTTTCGGCATGAGTCATCATTCTCTCGAGCTTTTCCTGGTCTTGCCAGTACTCCCGGTCCATGTAGTCCGAAAGGTGGGTCATTTTCTCTAACAGTCCCGTGCCCGGGCTGAAACAATCGAGAATCAGTCCTGCGAGGTTCTTTTGGAATTCGTATTGAATGCCCAGATAGGTCTTTTTGAATTCGTTACGACCGGCGATCGATCCGATTGGATGCGCACTCACCATCGATTGGACGAACTTGGCGGGATTCTTCATCAGTTTCTTGATGTAGTCCTTCATGGCCATGAGTGCCTGGATCTGCGAGGTGCCCTCGTAAAGCAGAGCTCCGAAACAGTCCCGATGAATCCGCTCGACGCCGTACTCCTTCATGTAACCGTATCCACCGAAGGCCTGAATCGCCTTGATGGAGAGATCTGCATAGGTCTCAGCACCCAGGTATTTGACGAGTGGGGTACGGGCCCGAGTGATTTCGTGGTGCTTCTTGAAAAGCGCGTTTTCCTGGTCGGTCAGAGACCCGTGGTGCCTCATCTTCAGATCCAGTCTCTGGAAAATGTCGAAGGAGGAAATGGTATCGACCATGAACGCGCGGAAGGCGTCCTGTTCGGTTTCCCAGTCGGTCCAGTTCCTGGCAAAAAGAGGAAGGTCCATCAAGGTTCGTCCGAACTGCTTCCTGACGCCGGCGTATTCCTTGGCGCGCTCCAGTGCGGCCTCGATCCCTCCGATGCTCTGGAGTCCCACCGAGATGCGGGCTTCGTTCATGAGGTGAAGCATGATCTTGAACCCTTCGTGCTCTTTGCCGACCAAGGTCGCAACCGTATTCTCGTAGACCACTTCACAGGTCATCGAGCCGTGCATGCCCATCTTGTCTTCGATCTTGGTGATTCGGTAATTCTGCTGCCCGTTCAGCTTTTCTTCAGCCAGGAACAGGGAAATGCCGGCGAGTCCTTCAGGAGCCCCATGGATCCGGGCCAGAATGAATCCGAATCCTCCGCCCGCGTTCGTGATGAAACACTTTGTTCCATTGAGAAGATAGGTGCCGTCCGGCTGTTTCACCGCTGAGGTTCTGAGTGCCCCCACGTCCGAACCGGCATCGGGTTCGGTCAGGCACATGCTGCCACTGATTTCACCCTTGATGATCTTCGGGATCAGCCTCATCCGGGTCTCTTCGTCGCAGAAGCGCTCGATCATGTCCGCCATGCTGGTGAAAAATCCCAGTTGGGTGGATGTGGAGATGCAGGCTCGGGCGACTTGCTCAAATGCCGTCATGGTCACGGAGATCGGAAGGCCCATGCCCCCGAAACGCTCGTCGAGACTGATGCCGAATAGGTCGAGCTTCGATGCCTCTTCGTAAGTGCGTCGGATCGGTGGCAGGAGCTCGACTGATCCGTCAGGATTCAGTTTCGCACAGCCGACCTCGTCCAGCTCGGCGGCGCGACCTCGGAGTGTCTCGCCGGTCCATTTCCCGGTTGTCTCGAGGATTTGCTCGAAAAACGTGATCAGTTCTTCGCGGTTGTTGAAACCCTGGGGTGTGGGAAATACAGGAAAATAGAGCGGGATGATCGAATCCCAGTCGATTCCATTTCGAAAAAGGTATTTCCATTCGGCGGAGTCGTTGAAATAGTTCATGACTCCATTTTATGCCCGTTCCCGGGGTAAGGGAACCGGTTTATCTCCAGATCGGGCCCCAGCCAGGGAATTGGCCTGGGAATGGGTAGGGATATGGATAAGGATAGCCACCCCGTGGAAATCCCGGACCGCAGAAGTAGACAGGGCCGAAACCTGACGGACGGGAGGTGTCGAGATACCTTTCTGACTGCCCTTCGCCCTTGAAGAATCCGAGAGTGGAATCATCCAATTTCTTTTTCACATCAAATTGAATGAGGTCTTGATAGAGGTACTCTTGGTAGTAGACCACCTGGCACATGTCGATCCCGACATTCTCGATTCGGGAAACAGGGTAAGAATTGAGAATTTTCGTGGAACGGGTTCCCACCAGGTATTCATCGTACTTTCCTGAACACTCAGCAGCTTTGGTGTTGAAGCTCTTGGAACGGGTAAAATCCCCTGAATCATAAACCGAGCGGGCATCGATTCCATTTTTGAAGGACTGTTCGCCACTGCTCAGGTCAAGGTTGATGCAATACTTGTTTACGTTCTTGGAGTAAGCGGTGAGCGTCGCGTTTTGGCCGTTGTAGCTCCCACGGAACTCGTTTGAGTACTTACAGGCGCTCAAAGAGAGGGTGAAAAGAAAGAATCCTGCTAGGCGGGTCATATTTTTCTGTTTCATAAAGGTGGATTTACTCCCATCTAGAGGGTGCGTCAAGAGTTCTAGGCGCTGAACCCAGCTGGTTCTATCCTGGAGCCCGAATGGGGATGTCCAAACGCCACTCATTGGCATTCTGAAAGGAATGAATCGAAATCGATTGGAGTTACATAAACTTCAAGCCATGCGTCAGTCTCGGGGAGGCCTAAGCCCGAAGATTTGGCGGCGCGTTACTTGAAGATTTAACGCGGTGCGCACGGTGTTTTTGGGTCCCAAAACCGCAATATCTAGTGTCTCGAAATTTTGTACCACTACTAATTGACAGCCAGAATTTCCTCGGTCAACCTGAGCCAGTAGTACAAAAATCCATGTTTCGGTCCGGTGCCGGTCTCTTCCCAGGGACTTCCGGAGTCCCAAAACGGGTTTTTGGTCTGCGGGGGAAAACCAAACAAACGAAGCCCTTAAGGGAGGAGAGAATGACAGAGTGCATTCAGGCTCCGGGGGACGTTTTGCGTCAAATCATAAAGGGGAATGCACATGGAAGGAAATACGATGCAAACAACTGGGGTGGAAAAGAAGATGCCGGTTCCCACCGTGGAGTCCACTGGGCTCAAGGATTTTTCTTCGTTTAATGACGAAGAACGTTTTGTGCTGATGCCGATTCAGCACTCCGAGATCTGGAACTTTTACAAGAAGGCCATGGCCTCGTTCTGGACCGCCGAAGAAATCGATCTATACCAGGATCTCAATGACTGGAATAAACTCTCCGAGGACGAGCGTCATTATATCTCCCATGTCCTAGCTTTTTTCTCCGCCAGTGACGGGATCGTGAACGAGAACTTGGCGCTTCGCTTTTATCGGGATGTTCCGATTCCCGAAGCTCGCTGTTTCTACGGATTCCAGATCGCCATGGAGAACATCCATTCTGAGACGTACGGACTCCTGATCGACACCTATATCCAGAACTCCAAAGAGAAGGACATTCTTTTCAACGCAATCAAGCACATTCCTTCTGTGAAGAAAAAAGCCGATTGGGCGCTCAAGTGGATCGAATCCTCCAACAGCTTCGCAGAACGTCTGATCGCTTTCGCCTGTGTTGAAGGGATCTTCTTCTCGGGGAGCTTCTGCTCGATCTTCTGGCTCAAAAAGCGTGGCCTCATGCCGGGCTTGACCTTCTCGAACGAGCTCATCAGCCGCGACGAAGGCCTGCATACCGATTTCGCCTGCCACCTCTACGGAATGCTCGAGGCGCTCCCTCCTGCGCGGATCCTCGAGATCGTGACCGACGCGGTGTCGATCGAGAAGGAGTTCGTCTCTGAAGCCCTTCCGGTCTCCCTGATCGGCATGAACTGCAAGATGATGACCCAGTACATCGAGTTCGTGGCGGACCGTCTGCTCCGGAGCCTCGGCCTTCCGAAGCATTACGGCAGCACAAATCCTTTCGATTGGATGGAGCTCATCAGTCTCCAAGGGAAAACCAACTTTTTCGAGAAGAAGGTCTCCGAGTATCAAAAAGCGGGGGTGCTCAATACCAATCCCGTCGAGATGCACCAGGCCTTCGACTTCAACCTCAACGCCGAATTCTGAAACGTCAGCATTAAAGGAGTAACACCATGAAAGTCAAAACACGTTCAGGCAAATTGGAAGCCGTCAGTTTCGATAAAATCACCAACCGGATCCAGAATCTGGTGATCGGGCTCAACGAGAAGTATGTGGATCCGGTCGTCGTGGCCCAAAAGACGATCGAAGGCATGTACGACGGGATCACCACCCAGGAACTCGATGTTCTCTCGGCCGAGACTTGTGCTTACCTGTCCAGCACCCACCCCGATTACTCGACACTCGGTGCGCGGATCCTGGTGTCGAACCTTCACCGTTATACGCCGAACACTTTCAGCGAGTGCATCGAGCTCCTGTACCTGAACAAGTCCGAACACACCCACGAGCACGCTCCTCTGGTATCCAAGGAACTGTACGATCTGGTCCAGAAAAACGCCGACAAGATCAACCAGACGATCAAAAACGTACGGGACTTCGAGTACGACTACTTCGGGTTCAAGACCCTGGAGAAGTCCTATCTCCTGCGTGTGGGTAAGAAGATCGTCGAGCGCCCTCAGTATATGATCATGCGTGTGGCTCTCGGGATCCACATGGAAGATCTCGAGCAGGCGTTCCGCACCTACGAGCAGATGAGCACCGGGTTGTTCACCCATGCTTCTCCGACTTTGTTCAATGCGGGCACCAACAAGGCCCAGATGTCTTCTTGCTTCCTTCTCACCATGAAGGACGATTCGATCGAAGGGATTTATGAGACCCTCAAGCAGTGCGCGTTGATTTCCCAGAGTGCCGGCGGGATCGGTCTTTCGATCCACAACGTCCGCGCGAAGGGAAGCTTCATCAAGGGAACCAACGGAACCAGCAACGGCCTCGTGCCGATGCTCCGGGTGTTCAACGACACCGCCCGTTATGTCGACCAGGGCGGCGGAAAGCGGAAGGGCGCATTTGCGATCTACCTCGAGCCTTGGCACGCAGACATCATCGATTTTCTCGAGCTGAAGAAGAACTTCGGTAAAGAAGAGCTTCGCGCCCGCGACCTGTTTTACGCCCTTTGGGTGAACGACCTGTTCATGAAGCGCGTGGAAAAGGACGAAATGTGGTCCTTGTTCTGTCCACACGAAGCTCCCGGCTTGCACGAAGTCTATGGCAAGGAGTTCGAAGAACTCTACGCCAAGTACGAAGCCGAAGGCCGTATGAAGAAGCAGATCAAGGCGCGCGAGCTCTGGGGTGTGATCATCGAGTCCCAGATCGAAACCGGATCTCCTTTCATGCTTTACAAGGACGCGGCCAACGAGAAGTCGAACCAGAAGAACCTCGGAACCATCAAATCCTCGAATTTGTGCACCGAGATCATCCAGTACACTTCTGAAAAAGAAGTGGCGGTTTGTAACCTGGCATCGATCGCACTTCCCAAGTTCGTGAAGGACGGCAAGTTCGATTTCGAGCGCTTGCACGAAGTGACCTACCAGGTCACCGTGAACCTGAACCGGGTGATCGACCGGAACTACTATCCGGTTCCGGAAGCCGAGTACTCCAACCGGAACCATCGTCCGATCGGGATCGGCGTTCAGGGACTGGCTGACACCTTCTTCAAGCTCCGTCTGGCTTTCGAGTCGGATGCGGCGAATCTGCTCAACCAGCAGATTTTCGAGACCATCTACCACGCATCGATGTCTGCGAGCATCGACCTGGCCAAGAAAGACGGTCCTTACGCGTCCTATCAGGGGTCGCCACTCTCCGAAGGCAAGATGCAGTTCGACCTTTGGGGTGTGACTCCGACCTCACTCTGGAACTGGACCGCGCTCAAGGAGAAGCTCGCCAAGCACGGTGCGCGTAACTCCCTGTTGCTCGCTCCGATGCCGACTGCCAGCACTTCTCAGATCCTCGGAAACAACGAGTGCATCGAACCGATCACCTCGAATCTCTATACCCGCCGCGTGTTGTCGGGTGAGTTCACCGTGATCAACAAGCACCTGGTGGAAGATCTGATTCAACTCGGTCTCTGGAACAAGCAGCTGAAGGACAAGATCGTCCTGCACAACGGTTCCATCCAGAAGGTCGCCGAGATCCCTGAAGAAATCCGTGAGATCTACAAGACTGTTTGGGAAATCAAACAGAAGCGTGTCGTCGAAATGGCAGCTTCCCGCTCACCGTTCATCGACCAGTCCCAGAGTCTGAACATCCACATGGAAGGTGCGAATGCGGCCAAGTTGACCGCTCTCCACTTCACCGCTTGGAAGCTCGGTCTCAAGACCGGCATGTACTACCTCCGGACCAAGGCTGCTGCCGATGCGACCAAGTTCACAGTGGAACAGCCGATGCAAGCGACCGCTACCGTGGCTCCGGCTCCGGTACTCATGGCCAACGGAAGCGTCGGGGTGGGGATGATTTCGGATACCACGGCCGCAGACCTGGTCTGCTCGCTCGACAATCCGGAAGCCTGCGTCTCCTGCGGGAGCTGATTTCAGCAACCAGCCGATAGAATGAGAAAAGGCCGGAGGTGGCGAATGCTCCTCCGGCCTTTCGTATTTTCATGCACCTCAGTTCGTGAGGATCATCCCACGCCGGATCGCCTCAGCCCGGTCAAACGGCAGCCGCGTGAAAGCATTGAAGAGCGCCCCTCTCAGGTCCGCTGCAAACAGGTCCGCAAACCACAGGTCGGCTCCACGGAAGTCCGCATTGCTGAAATCTCCGAAGGTCAGGTCTGCAAAGTAGAAGTCCGCATCGCGGAAGCGAGCCCCGCGGAAGCGGGCTCCGCTGAATCGAGTGCGACGGAGCGAGGCCATGTTGAAATCCGATTGATCCGCTTGGGCCCGGCTGAAGTCGCATTCCTCGCATTCGGTTCGGAATCCAGCGGTAAGGCCCATCAATCTGGCGCTCTCAAAACGGGATCCGCGGAGGCGTGAACCATTCAGATTCGCAAAGGCGAGGTTAGCCAGAGTGAAGTCAGCGCGTTCGGCCTGAAGATTCGAGAGATTCGTGCGAGTCAGGTCCGCGCCATTGAGCCGGGTCCCAGGTTGGAGCATCTGACCCGGAAGCTGGGCATTCGCCAGGTAACCGCATTCTCCCAGAAACCCCGGATTCATCCCTCGAGCACCTTGATCGTTCCGGCATTCGTAGCCTTGAAGGCGGAATCCTAAGTCGTTCGCTTGGGCAGAGAAGGTCATCAGAATTGCAGGAAGAGTCGACATCCAGAAGGGGTTCTTCATGGATCCATATCTACGACACATCAGGCTTAATTGACAAGAGTTTACCGGTATTGCGCGACGCAAAATTGGCGCTCGGGACCGGTTTTGACTGGAATTGGCGAAAAAAGAAGGTACGCTTGCCCTGCAGGTTTTAAAACCGGATTCAGGGGGAAACATGAAATTCATTTCCGGATTTGCCATTGCTGTCGCTCTTTTTTTGAATAACGCTCAGGCCCACATGGCTCAGCCCGAGGCGGCCGAGCTCGCTCAATTGAGGCTCATCGATCGCGGAGATGGAAGTGCTCCCCGTTGGATGCCTCTCGGGCAGGCACTCGAGTTTTCACAGAAGTCCCACGGTGAAGGCCGTTGCGGAGGTTTCATGGATCTGACCGGTCAGAAGCCGCTTCTGGAATCGATCTCTCCGAGAGTCGAGTTTTTCCGTCTTTCTCTCGAAGACCGCCCTCTGACCCAGGGAGAGTACCTTTCTTCTGCGCTCCCGTTGATCGACATGTCCCGGGTTCGTTCCACGGTTGAGGCACTCTCTGCCAACAAAAATCGTTACTACAAATCAGTCCATGGCGTGAAAGCGGCGAACTGGATTGCCGATCAGTTCAAGAATATGGCTCGCGGCCGGAATGATGTCACCGTCGAGCTGTACAAGCACTCTTGGGAACAGCCTTCTGTGATCGCAACCATCGCGGGACAGGGCCCTCACAAGAATGAGATCGTTGTCATCGGCGGTCACTTGGATTCCATCAATCAGGGTGGTTTTGGAAATCGTGAGATGGTGGCTCCCGGAGCTGACGACAATGCGAGCGGGATCGCCACTCTCATGGAAGTCTTCCAGGTCATCATCCAAAGCGGATTCCGTCCGGATCGCACACTGGCGTTCATGGGGTACGCTGGCGAGGAAGTTGGCCTTCTTGGAAGCCAGGACATCGCCAACGCCCACCGGAACAACAAAAAGTCGGTCGTCGCTGTCATGCAGCTCGACATGACCGGTTTTCCGGGCGCCGGCAACCAGGTGGTGTTCATGACCGACAACGTGAGTCCTGAGCTGACGAAGTTTTCGCAAAAGCTCATGGACACCTACGTGAAGATCCGTTGGAGCACCGATCGTTGCGGCTACGCTTGCTCCGATCACGCTTCTTGGACCCGCGCAGGATTCGCGTCTGTCATGCCTTTCGAGGCGACCATGTCGACCGACAACAAGGCGATTCACTCGACCCAGGATCTGATCTCGAAGCTCGACTTCAACCATGCGTCGTCCTTCGCCCGCCTCGGTCTGTCCTTCATGGCTGAGCTCTCTAAGTAATTCGATTTCCATCTCGGAACAGAGGTGGAGTGGGAAAGCCCCTGTTCTCCTTCGGGAGCAGGGGCTTTTTTCATGATTCCGGGGGTTTAGAGATTTTTCGGTGCAGGAGTTAAGTTTCTGACGCTTTTTGCCGATCCGTAGATGAGGAGCAGTGATCATGACTTCATGGTTCAGAGCATTGACGGTTTTGGGGGTGGTCTTCTTCGCGTCTGCATGTACGCCATCTGTGCAGGGGACATCGAGCTGCCAGTTGTTGTCTTACTATTCAGATCAATCCGAATGCCAAGCCAATATCGGTACAGGCACTTGTGAAATGTTCACCGTGAATGCCACAGATCAGCCCATTCTCTGCTGGCGAAAAAAATCATCCACTGGCTCCAATACCAATACTGCGGGTACTACCAACGGGGGAGGTGGCGTTGGAACTGCCACTCCAACTCCGAATCCTTGTCTCGGGGCCCAAGTTCCTTGGACCGTCGGCGCTTGGACACCTTCCAGTTGTGGACCTGGCGTGACCAAACAGACCCGCACGGTCACTTGCACCGCGACTTGCCCATGCAATATTCCGAGCCTCGCTAAGCCGGTGGAGCAGCAGAACTGCACTCCAGACCTTTATGGAAACCAGCATTACTCGGGCGAATGCACCACGGCCGGAGGAACGGTGGAATGGATCGGGACCAGCAGGATTTGTAGTGTTCCGAAGAGAGTGATCAACAATCCGCCCTCAATTGTCCCGACTATTTTAACCGATTGCCCGAGCGGTTGGCAGCCATTGGGCGGCTCCCCGGGGTACATCACCACCAGTCCAGGGACTGCCACCGAGTATTTCGGATCGAATAAGACCCGTACGGTCACCACGAGTTCCCATGCCAGCTACATGGCTTATCGTGAATACCTGCTTTACTGCAGCAATTGGGGATTCCTCGGGTGCAAGACTTGGTCGACTCTTTACGCCAACATCGAAAAGCGCGCCTGCTACTGAGGATTCCGGTTCGCTTCGAGTAATTGATCGACCGTCTTTTTTCCGAGTTCCTTGTTCTCTTCCAGATCCAGGTACCGTTGCAGGGCCTTTTGGGCAGACTGTTGAGAGGATCCATCTGGTCCGCTCAGCCAGCCGGCTGCCCGTTCGAGCAAGGTCTCTTTCACCCGCGTTTTCATCGCGGGTGAGTCATCGATTTCCACGCACTTTTGAAGAGTGGAGAGCAGGAGGTCCGGATCGCCGCCGAAATCCACCTGTTTCAGCACGTCTCCGCCAGATCGGATCGTGGAGTGGAGCCAGGCATCGTATTCCGCCAGATTCATGAAGCGTAGATCCGTCCCCTGGAAACGGATGGAAATGCTTTCTTGCACGCCGGAGGGCGGTGGAGCGGGGGGCGGTGCGACTGAGTCAGGCACGGAAGAGGCAACCTCACCTGGAGTGACATTTCGGGCATCCACGACTTGCAAGGAGTTCAACTTGGGTTGCTGCACGATGGTGGGGTTCCGGTTCAGGAATTCCGCCATCCGGAGGGTCACTTGCTTCCGCTCCTCGGTCGCTTCGACCGTCTGGTAATTCCGGATGGACTGCAGGGGTTCCGGTCGGAGGAGGAGTCCTCCTACGATGGTGATCAAAAACAGCGAAATGAAAAACAGCGCCCCAGCCATGCTCTAGGGGAGGATACTCGAGCCGGGTGCGGCTCGGCAACTGTGGATTCTGCTGCCGATTCCACTTCAGAATCACTCCACGGGCTCGTAGATTTCCAGCAAACGCTCGAATTCGCCCTCGAATCGGATGTTCCGGGTCGGGCGCCAAAAAATATCAGGGTGGCTGTACTTTGTCAGCCAGTCTCCTCCGGTGATCCGGTCTTGCTCATCGAGTTCGAGGATGTATTCCGAGACCTGGACATCCGATCGCCATTCAGCAGTTCCGGTGACGGGATCGAAGCGGGGATGATCGAGCTCATCGACATAGTGGAGTTTCGATCGGATGTGGAGGGCCCGGGGCGCGTCCGTACTCACGGCGCTTCCCACCACTTCAAACTCATAGCCGATCAAGGGCTGATTCCAGATCTCCCGGCCGGGCTCGATGTCGGCCGGAAAGGCCTGATGCTTGATTCCGAGTTCATTGGCCAGAATGACATGGTAACTGCCCGGATTGAGATCGCGGCAATTCGGGAATCCGAGTCGAATACCAAACGGACAGTAGCGTCCGATCACAATCGAGTCGAGCTTCTGTCTTGCGGCGGTGTAGGAGAGGAGCCCTTTCACATCAGAGGCTCCGAAGGGGATGACGATCCCGTCCGGATTCACGCGTGTGACGGCGCGAGGCTCGCGGTACTCGATCGCAGCGACACTCCATCCGTCGCAGATGCCGGCCCAGTCGGGAGCCCGAGGGCGCGCATCGGTCGAGGCGACGAGTTTTTTGAGAGGGTAATCGTATCTCCCCCGATAGATGTCGAATTTTTCGGTCGGGGAGAGCTGGGCGATGGCAGCGGGTCCCATGAGTCTCAGTTCTTCCAAGGTCGGCGAGGGGAGTCCGAATCCCGGGCGCCCTGGCGCATTCCAGCGGATGTTGATGCTGCCCTCGTTGCTCGGCCAATAAGTCTCAGACCAGGGGACTCGGGTGGGATCGGATGAGCCGAGGAGGGGGAGCTCACTCAGCCGCGTTTCATAGGAGTCATTGAAGCGAAAAGGGGCATTGGATGAGTCCCAGGGTGTGGCCAAGGAGGCAGGGGAGAGGGCGAACAGAATGGTCAATGAGGCGGTGATTCGAGTCATGTGGACCTCCAAGTTGAAGTTCCTAGCAAGTCCCGGACTCACGCGGATTCGGAGGGGTGTTGGTAGTAAAGAATTGACGCATAAAGCCAGTCATGTTATCTCTCGCGCTGAATCACCCAACCCTCAATCGAGTTCCATCGAACTCACTGGAGAATTCATGAAGTCGCTTTTGATCGCTTTGGCCGTTTTGGTTTCCTCCCCCTCTTTCGCATCCATCCTGGACCTGGACACCCTCGCATCCGTGCTAGCCGGGGAACCGGTGAAGCCTGAGCAAGCCGCGAAGATCAAGCAAGCCCTTGAGAGTGAGCTTCGGAAGAGCACTTTTGAGTGCAATTGGAATGTCAAAAACGGTCCTTCCAATCAGGCAGTCGCAGGACAGCTCATTACAGTGATCAAGTATGAAAACGCTCAGATCTCGATCAGTTCGGACCTCTCCCAGCCGGTGATTCAAGTCATGGCTAAGGAGTCGAGCAAAGCCGAGATCACGATCCTTTTTACCACCACTCCCGACTTCAAGAAGCTCGTCAAAGTCGAAGCAACGAAGAACCTTTTGAGCCAGGTGGTGAAGAACACCGGAACCCTGATTGATCCGAAGTTTGAAACCGTCACCGAGCGGGCTGTGGATTTGACGGGTTCCTGCTCGATCCAGTGATCGGCTGATCGCATTTCTTGATTCTGGAAGCCTCGGTCCTTTGGACCGGGGCTTTTTTTGTTTTGAAAAGTCCTGTCCGCGCAAGGATTTAGGCCGGATTCCGGCTCCAGTTCCCGCCAAGAGGGCCGCCGGCACCTTGCGTGTTCGGTTTTTGTTCGGTATCTTGTTTTCATGTCCCGCCCGGAACTGAAAGCGCTGAAAGCCCTCATCGAAGACCACGCTCCGGCGCGGGCGCGGAAATCCGTCGGCACCCTGTCCGTCGGTGGCGGCCTCACCCTCCATGCCGGCGAGGGGATCGAGGTCTTAGGCCCAGCCCGGCGTGCGTGGATGACGGCCTTCCTCCGTCAGCATCCGGCACTCCGGGCCGCCTGGGTCCAGGGCGAGGCGAACCGCCTCTGCCCGCCCGCACTCGAGCAGCAAGGCGTTGCACTGTCCCGAATCCTGTTCTTCGAGCGGCTGAGTCCTGGCGAGGGGATCGAACTTGCGCTTCAGCTCCTCCGCAGTGCGCTCTTCGGCGCCATCATCTTTGACGGCATGGCGCTTCCCTTTGCCGGTCGTGAAGCCCAGATGCGAAAGCTCCAGCTCGGAGCCGAAGACGGAGGCGCCTTGTTGTTTTTTCTGTCCGATCGGAGCCAGTCTTCGTTCGGGATCCGCGTTCGCATGGAAGCCGAGGGCGCGGACGCTGTCGAGTTCACCCGGGTCAAAGGAGGGACCCTCACATGAAGCACGGAACACAAGAATGGTGGTGTCTCGATCTCGGATCGAGTTCTGAAATCACGGTGCAGGACTTCGAACGCCTGCTCGAGTCCTTGCTTCGCTTCACGCCCGACCTGGTGCCGGGGAATAAGCGCGTATTCCTCGAGATGAGCCGGATTCCCGTTCGCCCGAGACCCGACCACTTCCTGAAGCGTGTTCAAGTGCTCGCACGCCGAATCGGCCTTGATGCCTCTTCCTGGCGCTACGGGATCGCCGACACGATTCCGAAAGCCTGGGTTCAGACCCGTTGGCGCGCGCTCGAGGCCAGACTCCTTCCGGTCGAGGCCTACTTCGACTACATCGACCCCCTCCATCACTTCGAGTGCAACCGCCCCGAACGCGAACGGCTGGCATGCTTCCGTTCCCTCGGGATGAAGAACCTCGAGTACCTCTTCACCGTGCCGAAGACCGCATGGCTCGTGCGGTTCGGTGAAGAGTTCGACACCTTCCTCGAACACTTCGAGTTCGGCGATCGCTTCGTCTGGAAAACCTGGAAGCCGAGCGAGACCCTTTCGGAAGAGACCCGCTGGAACGCGGAAGAGTGGGTGAGTGACGCCGAGGGGCTCCTCTTCCGCTTGAAGCCGCTCGTCGATCGACTCTGTTCGCGACTCTATTCGATCGGACGCGCCATCCGGAAGCTCGAGCTCGTACTCAAGCTCGATCGCCCCGTGCCGGATCGAAAGATCGAGCTCGGATTCGCTTTCCCTCAAACCTCAAGACCCCTGCTCCTGAAGCTCCTCCGTGAAAAGCTTTCCCACGAGATGAGTCGTCATCCGCTCAGTGATCCGATCGTCGAGGCACGGATCGAGATCCGCGAAACTGAACGCCGTCCTGCCGGGACCGCCCGCTTCTCGTTCAGTGCCGAGGAAGAACGGAGCGAGGAGGAACGCGAGCGTTGGATCGAGCTCATTTCTTATCTCGGGAGCAAATACGGCGAGTCTTCTGATGGGGAAACCCCTCGCGCTTTCCAAGCCGAACTCACCGAGCACGCGCTCCCCGAGCGCGCCTGGAAAAAAACCTGGTATGCGGAGCCCGAGCTGGTGTCGTCATCTGCGAATCCAGTGAAACGCATCGAGCCTGCGCGCCCGATCGTGCTCTTGCAACACCCCGAAACCTTGAACCGCACCGGACCGTGGCTCAGGCGCAAGTCGGGCGCGTTCGAGGAGCGCTACCGCATCTGTTCCTTCCAGCAAGAAGAGCGGATCGAGGGCTATGAGTGGGATGTCGAGGATACGGGGGGCTTCGAGCGGACTTACTTCCGGGTTTCGGTCGAGAGCCCGCAGGGAAAGCCCGAGGAGTGGTGGGTGTACCGCGACGAGCTCCTCGGAAAGCTCATGCTCCATGGACTATACTGAGCTCAAGTCCTGGTCGTACTATTCCTTCCTCCGGGGCGCGAGCCCTCCCGCGGAGCTGATCCGGACCGCCGTCCGGCTCGGGCTCCGTGGGCTTGCGCTCACCGATGTGGGGGGCGTGTACGGGCTTCCGAAGGCCTACCAGGCCCTGCGTGAAGCGGGCGTCCCTGATTTTCGATTGATCTCAGGAAGCGAGATCCTGCTCAAGGACGCACCCGGGCTTTCGATCTCGCTTCTGGCCCCGAACCGTCTCGCCTACGGAGCGATGTGCCGGCTCCTGACCCGCTCGCACGCAGGCGAGGCAAAGGGCACGGGGGCGCTGAGTACCCAGGAACTCGTGCGCGGATTGAGCGAAATCCCGGGCGGCTCGGAGCTGCTCTTGTTTCCGGAGTGGCAGGAACGGTTTTTTCAGGAGCGCGACGCCTCGCGCTTGCTCCTCGATTGGGAACCGCTCCGGGTCCTTCAGAATCCGCTGTATTTGCCCTTGAGGCGCAGTCTCGACGGGCTAGATGCCGAGCGCAGCGCCTGTGCCCGTCAGCTTTCGCAGGAGCTCGGGGCTCCGATCACGGCGGTCCAGGGTGTGTGCTTTGCCGAGCGGAAGGATCGCCTGCTTCAGGATGTGCTGACTTCGGTGCGCGAAGGGGCCCCCTTGAAGGAGCTCGGCTTCCGGCTTGCCCGGAACTCCGAGCGGGTGCTGAAGAGTGGAGCCGAGATGGCCCGCTTGTTTTCCGATTTACCAGACGCACTGACCCGCACCATGGAGGTGCGCGAGCGGTGTGCGTTCTCACTCTCCGAGCTCCGTTACCGCTATCCGAACGAGTGGATCCCGAAACCCCATTCGGCCGAGAGTTGGCTTCGGACCTTGTGTGAGGCCGGAATCAAGGAGCGCTATCCGGAAGGCGAATCACCCGCGGTTCGCAAACAGCTCGAGCATGAACTGAAGCTCATCCGGGAGCTCTCGTATGCCGACTACTTCTTGACCGTGCAAGACATCGTCGACTTTGCCAAAAAACGCGGAATCCTCTGCCAGGGCCGGGGCTCGGCTGCGAATTCGGTCGTGTGCTTCGTGCTCGGGATCACGGCGATCGACCCGGTGCGGATGAATCTGCTGTTTGAGCGCTTCATCTCGGCCGAGCGCGGAGAACCCCCTGACATCGATGTCGACTTCGAGCACGAGCGTCGCGAGGAGGTGATCCAGTACCTGTACCAGAAATACGGGCGCGACCGCGCGGCTATGGTTTCGGCGGTGGTCACCTACCGGTCCCGCTCTGCGATCCGCGAGGTGGCCAAAGCCTTTTCTCTTCCGGTCGGAACCCTCTCGGCGCGGAAGGTGCAGAACGAGCTGATTCAAAGTCCTGATCTCCCGGAGAAGAAGCGCGAGAAGATCCTCGAAGTCGTCGAGCGACTGGAGGGTTTTCCCCGGCACCTCTCGATCCATTCCGGCGGCTTCACGCTCTCCAGTGAACCACTCGATACTCTGGTTCCGATCGAGCCTGCCACCATGGAAGGCCGGACCATCATCCAGTGGGACAAATACGACCTCGACATCTTGGGGCTGCTCAAAATCGATGTGCTGGCGCTCGGGATGCTGACCGCGATCCAGAAGTGCCTCGAGTTCACGGGCCGGAAGCTGCACCAAATCCCGGCCGAGGACCGCGCCACCTACGACATGATCTGCCGGGCCGACACCATCGGCGTCTTTCAGATCGAGTCGCGCGCCCAGATGTCGATGCTGCCCAGGCTCAGGCCTCGCACCTTTTATGATCTCGTGGTCGAGGTGGCGCTGGTTCGACCCGGCCCCATCGTGGGGAACATGGTGCATCCGTACCTGAAGCGCAGGCGAGGGGAGGAGCCGGTGTGGCTCCCCGATCCGAGATTGGTTCCGATCTTAGGACGGACCTACGGGGTGCCGATCTTCCAGGAGCAAGTGATGAGGATGGCGGTGACCCTTGCGGGCTTCACGCCGGGCGAGGCCGACCGGCTCCGGAAAGCCATCGGAGCCTGGCGCGCCGAGGGTTCGATCGGGGAGATGGGTCGGAAGTTGCAAGCGGGGCTCAGGCGTGCCGGGATTCCGGACGCCTTTGCCGCCCGGATCTTCGAGCAGATCCAGGGGTTCTCGGAATACGGATTTCCAGAATCGCATGCGGCCTCGTTTGCGCTCCTCACCTATGTGTCCTCGTACTTCAAGTGCCACCATCCGGCCGAGTTCCTCTGTGCGCTTTTGAACTCGCAGCCCATGGGTTTTTATTCGCCTCACAGTTTGGTCGACGATGCCAAACGCCACGGGGTCGAGGTCCTGCCGGTGAGTGTGACGGAATCCGAGTGGGATTCCACACTGGATGGAGTGAAAACCCTGCGGCTCGGGCTCCGCTTTGTGAAAGGCCTGTCCGAAGCGGGGGCGCGATCGCTGATCGAGGCCCGGAGGAAGCGCGCGTTCTTGAGTTTTCAGGATGTGGTGAACCGGTCGGACCTCGGACTCAAGGACCTCCGTGCGCTGGCCCGGAGTGACGCCTTTGCTTCGCTTGGGATCTCGCTCAGGGAGGCTCTCTTCCGCGTGCTCACCTTGCATGACGGGCTCTTCAGTCAGGAGGGTGTCCAGGTCGAGCTCTTTCCTTCCACCTTGCTTCCACGGATGAGCGCAGAAGAGGCCGTGATCCAGGACTACGATGCCACCGGACTCTCGGCGCGTGGGCATCCGATGAAGTTCCTGCGCGATCGCTTAAGAAGGCACCCGAGGCTCAGGCGCCATGCAAATCTCACCACTGCAGAGGCGAAGACCTTCCGACACGGGACGGAGATCACCATCCCGGGGCTCTCGGTCGTGCTCCAGCGGCCACCAACCGCAAAAGGAACGGCCTTTGCGACCATCGAAGACGAGAGCGGGATCCTGGATTTGATTCTGCACCGGGAAGTGTTCGAGAAGTGCCGCGATACGATCCGGGATGAGGCTTTTCTCTTGGTCCGGGGCGTACTTCAGCGGGATCGTGAAGCGGTTCAGGTGGTGGTGAAGGGGATTGCACCGATTTTTTCGGATCTCGAGCTCCCGGTTGCACCGGGTGCGCATGCAAGGAGGTGAGGGGGGGGAAGTTACACCTTATTAGATGCTGGGACACTGAATCTCACTTTACATCAACAAGGTGATTTTACATCCGATTGCATTGGGCTACTCCAGTTTGCTCTAATTGTACTGAGAGCTGTGCAAATTACTGTGCAAGGAATATCCGTTGGCGACCTGGCTCAGAGCTTCGCGTATTTACTTCATCGAGAGAATCTTAACATGAATATCGTTCATTTCTTTGTTGCGACCCAAGATGTCGAACACAGTTGCCAGGGTTACACCCCATTTCAGACATTTCAGTCGCACAAGGTACCCGACGCTCATGAAAGTGGAATTCATCCCAGAGCGCCCCTTTGACTGGTGACAGGAAATGGTAACTCGAGACTCATACCCTTCTCGAAAAAAGGCGCTCTAACCACTCGGAGCCCAACGTCTTCTGCGCTCCCTTGAGGTCACTACCTCGATCTTCTCTTGTTTAGTGTTAGTCATATTCCTAGTAATATTCCTACCTCTTAGCTCAGGACCAGGTGGTCCGGTCTAAACAGGGGCTACTACAATCGGAAAGCAAGAGCATCGTTTCGTAAAGGAAGATTTGTTGGTGAATACGAGTGGTGAAGGGCATAATTACTTTCCCCAGAAAATGGAAACTGTTTTCAAGTTGAGATTGCTTTCGGGAAGGAACGAATAGGTTTATATTTGTACTTAGGGATGTGTACTTAGCACGAGTTGACTGGACGCGCAGGGCGTCGGAAGTGGCCTGACTGCCCTATGGTAGGATCTCTTGATTGGTCGCTCCCGGGCGCGCATGCGCGGAGGTGAGGGTGGTCTGGAACTTGGCCTCAGTGCAGCTCAAGATGTGGAGTCGGAGTTTTCTGCCTCATTCAACCAAGCAGGAAATGGATCTTTTGCTTGAGACCAATAAGATTTACCTTTGGAGAGCTCCTGATCCGTCAGCAGGCACTGGTCAAGCATTGCCGTGAGGGTTTCTCTATCCATATCTTGACCGATCAATACGATTTCCTGCATGCGATCACCGAAAGTTTCGTCCCAGATCGACTGAATGCGTTTGAGTTCTTCGTCGTCTGCGTCCCATTCGTCTTGCTCTAAGGTCGCATACCAGCTGCCCCCACCTTCAACTGAACTGATGCCTCCAGCCTGTGACCAAACACCAATTTGTGTAGGTCGGGTGGCGATCCAAAAAAACCCTTTTGATCGCACTACCCCGGGCCAAACCTCGTTGAAAATGCCCCACAAGCGATCCGGATGGAAAGGCTTACGCGCGCGATAGACGAAACTTGAAATCCCGTATTCATCTGATTCCGATTTTTCTTCACCTCGAAGCGTCTTCATCCAACCGGCCGCAGAACTGGCCTTCTCGAAATCAAACAGCCCGGTGTTTAAGATCTCATTCAGGTCTATTTTTCCTCTCACCGTCTGCAGTAGTTTTGCTTCTGGATTGAGTTTATTTAAAATAGAGGACAAGGTCTCTATTTCTTCAGGCTTCATCAAATCGGTTTTGTTCAGAAGAATCACATTGGCGAATTCAATCTGATCAATCAGCAAATCGGTGATGGTACGTTCGTCTTCTTCGCTCACTTCCAGTTTTCGCGATTTCAGGTCCTCTGCCGCCTGATAGTCTTTTAGGAAGTTGTAGCCGTCCACCACCGTAACCAATGTATCGAGTCTGGCAGATGTCGAGAGACTTTGACCCTGTTCATCTTCAAATACAAATGTCTCAGCAACTGGGAGAGGTTCTGAAATTCCCGTCGATTCAATCAATAAATAGTCAAATTTCTTTTCCGCCGCCAATTTCTTGATTTCTACCAACAAATCCTCTCGTAGGGTGCAACAGATGCATCCGTTCTGCATCTCGACCAGTTTCTCCTCGGTCCGGCTCAACGATGCATCACCGGTACCGACGAGCTTTGAGTCAATGTTGACCTCACTCATGTCATTCACGATCACCGCAACCTTTAGCCCTTGTCGATTGGAAAGGATGTGATTCAGGAGAGTGGTCTTGCCTGCACCAAGGAAGCCCGAGAGGACGGTCACTGGAATTTGTTTCATTTTCCAGGTTATATCGTATCTTCTTGATTAATGCAAATGAGTTGCATCTGTACAATGGGGTGTGAGAATCTGAGTCGGTCCCACTCTTGGGTCGATGCGAGGTGGTTGAGTGCACGAAATCGATAATCGGATTCCGGTGACGGTCCTGACAGGGTTTTTAGGGTCTGGCAAAACAACGCTTCTAAAGAAAATTCTCCAAGACAGGCATCACGAGCGTATCGCCGTAATTGAAAATGAGTTTGGCGCGGTTGGTCTTGATCATGAGTTGATTCAGCATGTGGATGAGAACATCATCATTGTTCAAAACGGTTGCATATGCTGTTCGATTAGGACGGATTTGGTCGATGCGATTCAGTCGCTGTCACTTACACGAGATGGGTTTGATTCAATCGTGATCGAAACAACGGGTTTGGCTGATCCTGTGCCGATCGTTCAAACATTGGCTGCTGACCCAGACGTCAAAAATTTGGTCAAGCTTCAGGCGATTGTAACCGTAGTGGACGCAACTCAGTATGATCTCAACATGTCTGAGACATTGCCTGAGTTTCAGTCTCAGATTGCATACGCAGATTTAGTGGTTTTAAGTAAGACCGATGCGCTCACTGTCCCTGAGGTGTCCGCCATTGAAGAGAAGATTCACTGCTTAAATGCACTGCCTGAAGTCATCAAAGTGACCGCTGAAGTAGCTCCTATAGACAGGATCTTCGGAAGGTCACTGTTCGAAGGCAGGCCGTTTCAGTTAGCGCCTGCAAAAAAAACGAGTCACACCATGAGGCTTCCTCTGCGGCAGGGCTTGGAGGAGCATCGGCATTCTCAGGTTTACAGTCGTGTTTTTGAAATAGATGGAGAAATGGATCCTGTAAGACTTGAGACTTTTTTGAATATGTTCGTTCAGATGTTCGGAAAGTTCTTTTACCGGATGAAAGGGATCGTTCGGTTGAAAGGCCAAGATGAGTGTTATGTGATACAGGTGGTCAGGCATGTGATGATGGTGGAGCCTGGTCATGTTCCTCGCAACGAGGAAGTGCTCAATCGCTTCGTTTTGATTGCTAGATCAGAAGCCCTTTTTCCGATGTTCGCCGAATGGCTGGAAGTCGCCCGCGTAAGCGATCACTGGCGCGAAAAAATGGAGAAGGTTAAACATTCGTTTTGAGCAGTTAAGGCAGCCATTGACCAACATCGACGCTTACCGCCTCGAGAAAGGTTTCGTCGAAACTCGGATTGAACTTAGTCTCATGAAGAGATCTGGTACATGCCTTGAGAAATTCAGGGATCAGTCCTGAATTCGTTGCAGAAGTCGTAGGTGAATCCACTGTGGTTGAATTTCAGGCATTTCGAGCGCAAAGATAGTTTCCTGAAAAAGAAGTGAGTCTCAAGACACTCGGTGTCTGTAAGATGATACATTTTTTGAAAACTGACCGTGCTGATCGATAGATGCTGAAAAAAGCTTGAGCAATCCAAAGTGATTTCAATCCTGTGATCCAAGGTGACGAGTTTAGAGTGAAGCCTCCGTTCTAATGGCTTTGCTCCGTAGATTCTGACCATGTTGTCTTCAGCGGAAGCGGATGTAGAGAAAAAAGCCAAAGCAATGGCAATCATTGGATGCATCTAGGTAGTCTAAAGATTTTTGGAGTAAATGCAAACTGGTTGCATTTGTATTTGAAAGGGGTATGCTTGTCGAATGAAGAATCAAGGCTCTGAAGTCATCCCCACTTCATATGAAAGTTGGAAGTTCTGTATCACTGAAAAGTGTAAAATCAAATTGACGGACAGTTTTATCAACGAGCGTTTGAGTGCCTATCGCACTCCCGAGACCGATGACGCAAAGCGATTCATCGCCTTGTACAGTATCGAGCATTTCAATAATGTACGAGGATGGCTACTCAGGGCCAAAGAAGAGGAGAGGGTCTGATGTCGCGAAGGCTGCCGGTTACCGTGCTTTCAGGTTTTCTGGGTGCGGGTAAAACAACATTGTTGAATCATGTTCTCAACAATCGAGAAGGGTTGAGAGTGGCCGTTATTGTCAATGACATGAGTGAAGTCAATATTGACGCTGAGCTTGTAAAAAAAGACGGAATGTTTCTCAGTCGTAGTGAAGAGAAGCTTGTAGAAATGAGCAATGGTTGTATTTGTTGCACTCTGCGTGAGGATCTTTTGAAGGAAGTTGCTGCTCTCGCGAAAGAAGGACGCTTTGACTATCTATTGATTGAGTCCACAGGGATTTCCGAACCTTTGCCCGTGGCCGAAACTTTTAGTTTTCAGGACGAGCTGGGTGAGTCGCTGTCGGATCTTTCGCGCCTCGATACGCTGGTGACAGTCGTGGATGGGCCACGGTTTCTTAATGATTACCGGGAAGGTGTGGAGTTAAAAAAACGAGGCCTCGCCATAAATGAATCGGATCAAAGAACAGTTGTCGAATTGCTGGTTGAGCAGGTGGAGTTTGCGAATGTATTAATCTTGAATAAAACCGATCTCATGGGTGGAATGAGGATCGCCGAGTTAGAAGGCATCCTTAAAACCTTGAATCCGGATGCACGAGTGATTCGAGCTGAATACGCTAAAGTTGAACTCTCTGAGATCATGAATACTGGCTTATTTAGTTTCGAACGAGCAAGTCAGTCGGCTGGCTGGATGAAAAACCTTAGGGGAGAGGTTAGGGCTGAGTCACTGGAGTATGGG
This sequence comes from Pseudomonadota bacterium, assembly GCA_027491115.1. Classification (GTDB taxonomy): domain Bacteria; phylum Bdellovibrionota; class UBA1018; order UBA1018; family CAIMNF01; genus CAIMNF01. The sequence goes on along the minus strand of JAIXWV010000023.1, from coordinate 15,734 downwards.
ATCTCGAGCTTTGTCTTCCAGGATCGACGCCCATTGCATCCTGAACGGTTTGCGACTCTACTGAGTCGTGAGTGGAAAGGTGTGTTGAGGGCAAAGGGTTTTCTGTATCTTGCGAGCCGTCTTGAGCATATTGGTCTTTTTTCAATGGCGGGTTCGGTTTGGCAATTCGGACCAGCGGGTGCTTGGCGCGCTGTTCTGCCTGAAGAACAGTGGGGTGGAGACGAGATGTTGAAGCAGCAGATCAAAGCCTTTTGGCATCCCTTGTTCGGTGATCGTCAGCAAGAACTGGTGATCATCGGGAAAGATATCCATGAGCGGAATTTACGAGCTGCGCTCAATGAATGTTTGCTGCGTGAAGATGAAATTGCTTTGGGAAAAGCCGTTTGGAGAAAGTTTCCCGATCCTTTCACAAAATGGACCTGAGACGGACTCGGGAAGTAGACTGCTGGATGCGTAGGGGGTCAGTCGCGACCGGTGACGCAAACTGGAAGCTCCCGGTCCAATCTCTTGTATGCTTTTCTGAAGGCGGAAGCGTAATCGGAAATGGCGCAGTATTGGGTGAAGCACCAGCGTCGTTGGACCACCTCGATCTCGCCGATTACGAAGCGGGCTTCTGCCCGATGTACTCGTCCTTCGATTTCATTCCCCTCGAGTTTCAACACTTGGTCCGCAAGAGCAGGGTCGTCCACTTCTTCGTATCCTTTTTTGACCAAAATCGATGAAAAATCGAAATAGATCGAGTACCCGGACGAATGAAGGTACTCGTGAACAGGTACATGCACCTTGCATGTGGCAAAAGACTCCTGAGCCCAAATGGTTCCCGCCGTCATCAACCCTAAAGCCACCTTCCGCACCATGCCGTTTCTCATGCGCAAAGCATACTGATTCGTCAGGCTTGTTTCCACAATAAAATTGAACCTTTTTCGGATCCACTGTGTGGCGGGAGTTCGGTATGAATCTTTCGGGAAAGGCAGGGGGAGTTAGTGTACCGTAGAGAAATGCACGCTCTTCTCCTTTTTCTCTCTGTTGTCTCTGGTTTGCCTATGGATGCTCATGCTGAGCATTTATTGAGGGTCGTGCCAGAGGTGGGCAAGTCCTTAGTCCGAGTCAAATACACCTTCGGAACCTACAACATCCCCAATACTCAGGCTGCCGGATTCATGAATCTCGATCAGTCCCAGGAATCCACGGTAAAACTCAAATCGGCTGAAGTTTCATTTCTGATCGCAGGCTTCAAGTCCAATGACAGGACTCTGGATTGCCATTTGCAGGAGTCCCTTGGGCTTGACTACACTCAGAGTGATTTTCCGGACAGTCATGTTTGCACTCAGGATTGGCTTCCCTCTGAAGGAAAGAATGCGGTTGTTTATGAACGCATTCAGTTCAAGACACTTGATGCGCTGAATGTCGATCTATCCAAATTAACTGATCAGGAAACCCTCATTGAGGTCCCCGGTGCTTGGACCTTGCACGGAGTTCGTCGTGAGGCTCCGGTTCAAATCAAGATCCAAAGAAACTCTAAAGGCTATCGAGTTCATGGTAAGCAAACCTTTTCGCTTAAAGACTTTGGAATTGTGGTGAAAAAGTTTTTGTTTATCTCGGTTCAAGATCAGATTGAGGCCGAATGGGATATTCAATTCGCACCTGAGGAGAAAACCAAATGAGAATGCAGATTTTGTTCTGGATGGGGGCGCTGTGTATGCCTCTCGTTGTGATGGCATCTGAAAATCCAGAGATTCATTTGTCGGTAGGTAAGGGGTTCGGAATTGCAAGTCAAGAAGTGGGTGAACAAGCGGTTCAGTTTCATGCCGTACGGCTTCATCCTGTGTTTCCCAGTGTCGGGGTGTTTCGTTTGGGTTATGGTCTGAGACTGACTCATTTCAGTGCAGATCAAATACTCGGATCTCCTTTTGGCGTCACAGCTTTGAATGCCGGAGTTCAGGCCCTCTTTGGCGGAATTCCAGGCCTAGAGCTCGGAATGAACATCGACACGATCGGTTTTTCTTTTGGAAACAGCACTTCAGAGCGGTTAAATCTTTTATTGGGCGGGAAAAACGATAAAGGCTTTTTGAGTTCTGAGTTTTTTGTCATGACCCGGTTCTTGAATCAGGCTTTCGCGCGCCTCAGTTTTGCACACTTGGCTACCGAGCAAACCCCGGATACTTTAGGGAGACGCCAGGACTTTACGGACTTGCTCATGCTGAGTGTGGGCTTTGTTTTTGATGAGTAAAGATTGATTCTTTGCGCTACTGCATCTGGTGTCCGTGTTGGCCGGGATCTGTTCAGCAAAGGCCTTGTCTTACGCGCTCGTTTTCCCGTTGTGCAGGCGAGGAGTTGAGCTCGCACAAAAGCGAAAGGTCCCCCGGGTGAAGTACACCCGAGGGACCTCAAGAGTTTGCTCAAACCTATTTTAGCGATTCTTTTTACAGCAGACTTTGTTCTGGACTGGTCCGAAAACAAGCGTCATACCGGTCGGACATCCGGCTGATGCACTCGTGACAGTGACATTGAGCAGGGATCCCCCGCTCCGAGAACAAGATTCGGTCGGCTTCACACAACACACATAAGAGCTGTTCGAGCCTGCAGCCTGTTTACAGCGGGCATACTCAGTCGCTAGTGCTGGGTTCGAGGCCAAGGTCTGGAAAGGGAAAGGGACTCCGATGCTCGGCGGGGAACAACCGGTGGGAGGGGTGGGCACTCGCGCACAACACCTGTATCGACTCGGGTTGTTCGACGAAGCCGCCTCTTTCTTGCATCGATCATAGTCCTGCGGATTTCCGGGGAGTAAGGATTGGAAAGGAGTCGCAACCAGTTGGTTGGGTGGACTGCAACCATCAGCGGCTCCGCCGCCCGAGGCAGCTCCACCTCGCCACCCGCAACAATTTGGCCCCGCAACCTGAGGAGGACACCCCGTATTCCAGCCACCAGCAGTACCTACGGGATGGTTATTGTAGAGGCACTCACCAGCGGAATTGAGATAACACTGGTTGATCGGGACATTGTTCGAGTTGGTGCTCGAAACATTGTAGGGGGGAGAATGATGAGGGTCTGCACAGATCACCCCTGCCCCGGCTTCAAAAGCGAGAAAAGCAAACATCACCGACAACAAACGTACACTTGATAAAATCACAGTTTCTCCTAACTGAGGGATTGAAATCGCCTTTTCGGGATAGCATGGTATGGCCGTGGCCCAAGAAAAAATTGTAGTGCTTGATCTTCTGTGGTGGTCCATGTTTGAACCAGGTCATTTGTTCCTAAGCTAGGTGGTGGTCCTTCTCTTGCCTCTACAAGATTCCTGAAAACACGCTGATTCAGGCGCTCTATCGGGAATCTTGAGTTGAAGAATTCAATGCTAGTTCTCTCGTTTACGGTCTTCGGATCGATGAAGTCATGGGTGAACTGCGTGTCCTCAGGAAACAGAGCGAGGGCTGTGGAATAGTTCTCAGGACCGTAGTCGCTTTTTGCAATACTCTTGCCTCGCTACAAGATTGGCGTCAAACGCACTTTTCCTGCTTCATGTGAAGTGAGCTTCGGTCGTGATTCCTCAATCGCGGTATGCCGGACTTTAAGATTGGAATCTAATTAGAATGCTTGGGTCCCTCTGGTTTGGTTTTGATCGGTAATTCCACTAGGCTTTCTTTTTGAGGAACAAAGCATGGCGGTATTCGGACCGGAGTCATTCGTCGGCAAGAGCGGTAGGGTGTTCGAGATTCGAAACTGTGATCCCTCCTGGGTGGATCTCTTTATTCCGTTTCAAGAAACGATTGCGGCCGAGACCACTCATACCCTGATGGTGGTCGGAAGGCCTCCTGCTGTGGAACGGGTCGAGAGGATGTGGCGGGAGTGGTTGGAGCAGCCGGTGAATCTCGCCCTGGCGGTTTTGGATGATCGCGGCCATATGGTCGGGCATGCCATTTTCATGCCCTCGCGGAGTGACGATCACCCGTGGACCCGCCATGTGGGGCGTTTTGCGATGATGTTGGTGCGGGAGGTCTGGGGAGAAGGACTCGGTAAGGCCTTGCTCATGATCTTGGAGAATCACGCGAAAAAAACGGGCATCCATCGGATCGAGGCCGAAGTCCGGGTCAAAAACGAGCGGGGCGTCCGGCTTTATCTGAATGCCGGTTTCAAGATCGAAGGAACGCGCGAGAAAGCCGCGTGGATCAACGGTCAGTTCGAAGACGAGTACACCATTGCAAAGTGGGTCGAGTGAATGCAGGCCCACCAGGGGGAACGCCCCCCCGGTGGGCTCGAAAGCTTCGAGTTCAGCCTTCCTTCGGTTTATCTTTCTGGTGATGCTTGCACTTGCCATGCTTGCAGGGATTTTTCTTGCAATCGCATTCCTTGCAGGTGCAGGCTTCGCCCTTGCCCTCCGCACAGGCGGCCTGGCAAGCCTCGGAGCAAGAGCATTGCCCTGCCTGACTGATCGACGGGGCGAAGGCCAAGAGGTTCGAGAACAAGAGGGCACTTAGTATTTTCCGTTTGGTCATAGATTCGCTTCTCCTCAGCTAGGAATACGCACCGGTAGGATTTTTGTGACCGGAAGTCACAAAAAAGAATATTCAGCGTATTGTGGAGGTGATGGCTCCCGTGATGCACGACACCTCTGAACTCGACGAGCTTTTCCGGGCCTATGCGCGTGGAGAAGATCAGAGCTTTTCGCGCCTGTATGACGCACTTTCTCCCAAGATTTGGGGGTATCTCTTGAAGCGGGTCGGGAATTCCGAGCTCACCGAGGAAGTCTATCAGGAGGTGTGGACCAAGCTCCACAAGACCCGGGCTTCGTTTGATCCCCGGTATCCGGCACTTCCTTGGGTCTTCACCCTGACCCGATCCGTGCTCATGGACCACTTCCGGAAGCGAGGTCGGACCCTCGAGACTCCGGTGCAACCAGAGGCGCTCGAACAGTGGGCAGGGGCTTCGCCAGAATCCACAGGCGAACAGGTGCAGGAATCATCTTGGGCCGAACTCTCCCATGGGCTTCCGCCCGAAGATGTGAAGTTATTGGAAGACCGCTATTTGAACGACTGGAGCTTTGAGCGGCTTGCTCAAGAACTGAAGCTCAGCGAAGCCGGAGTCCGGAAGCGCCTGAGCCGTCTGCTCCAAAAAATCAGGAGGACCCCGGTATGAGTTCAGAGGAAAAACAGCTCAAACAAGAGTATCAGCAATTTAAGCAAGATCCAGGAGTCATCCCACCAAAGACACTGAGTCTTCACATCAAGACCGAGCTTCAGAAAGACCTGAACCCCGGGGTGGGCGCGACACTCGGTCGAACGCTTGCGCTTCATGCGGTTTCAGGAGCGCTGACCTTGGCCGTGTGCCCGCAATTCGGACTCGGGCCGATCGGAGGCGGGAAGGGGCTCATGGGGTTTGTCGAGGCTTACGGACATGTGGCCTGTGGCCTGTTTTGCGGCGGGATCTTCATGAGTCTGACAGCAATTCTGGCGCCGCTCTGGCTCGGTCCATCAATGCGTCGGGTGCTCGCTCGGAATCCCCTGGCGATGGCCGGCGCCCTCACCCTGACGTCGCTCGGCGTACTCCTGTTCATTTCTTTCATGATTGGAGGAGGCATTCCGCACCTGCATCCGGAATTCGTGCTCGCCTGGATCGGTGCCGCGATGGCGGTGGCCTACGGGCTCGTTTTCCTGCCGCGCTTCCAATAATACAAAAGCGAGGAGAGTACCAGGAGTCCCGTGACCGAGAACCATTCGGTCGAGGTCACACTCGTGAGCAAGAAGCTCATCATGAGCATGGCCAGAACCGGTACCGGTAGCCAAGGGGTTTTGTTTTCCCGTCTGAGGAGAAGAATCGCCGCGAAGGCGCACAGCAGGTACATGAGAATCGCAGAAAGATTGGCGAGAACGGCGAGTTTCTCGAACTGACTCGAGACAGCCAAAAGGTATACGATCAAGACCTGGATCCAAATCGCATTCACCGGAGCATGGTGACGTTCAGAGAGTCGCGCAAGTGGTTTCGGCAAGAACCCGTCTTCGGCGAAGGCGAGCAGGCTCCGGGGCAGACTGAGGGTCATCGCGCTCAGGTACCCCAAGGTCGAAAACACTGCGCCAAAAGCCAAGATCCGTTCTCCGACCGGGCCGAGCAGGATCCCGGCACTTTCTGCCAGGGGCGCGATTCCCGGCCGACCGAGGCCTTCTCCCAGCACGCTCTGGCTCACCGAGTGGACTCCGAGATACAGCACGAGCACCAAGAATGACGAAAGAAACAGGGCCCGCGGCAGGTTCTTTTCGGGGTTCTGGATCTCGGCACTCGGGATGAGCGCGCTTTCGACTCCCGTGAACGCGAAGATCAGCACCATCGCGGCCCGCGCGATCGAGTCGATAGGCAACTCAGATGGAAGAGCCAAGGCTTCGGCCTTGAGGCTCCCCACGCCGGCTCCGAACAAAAGCAGCAACGGAAGGATCTTGATCAAGGCAATGGCGGTGCTGACGCCTCCACCGGCCTTCGCTCCCCGCACATTGAAGAGTGCCAGCGCCGTCAGACTGAGGGCGAGAATGATCGCTTCACCGATCGGGCCGGTGCCCCCCGGGATCAGCATTCCTGCAAAATGGGCGTAGGCGTTCGATACCGAGGCAAAAGCAAAGGTGGCCAGGAACCAGAGCAGCACTCCCGAAAGAAAGGCGGTGAACTCACCGAGCACGGGTTTCACATACGCGTAGGGTCCGCCGCTGACCCGGATGGTCCGACCGACGATGATGAACACTCCCGCCACCGAAAGCATAACCAGAAAGCACAGCAGGTACACCAGAAGCGAGGCTTGGCCCGAAATGGCGTAAACACTTTGGGGCAGCCGGAAGATCCCCCCGCCGACCGTGCAGTTGAAACAAGAAGCGATCAAAGCCAGGAGACCGAGCGATGGGAGCAGCTTTTGGGATCCGGAAGCGGTGTTCATGCCCCGAGACTACACGGGGATCCGGATCCCGTCTATTCCCGGAACCAGCGCTCCATGCCCCCGCGGGCATGGTGGGTGAGGAGGGCGTAGGCGCCGAACTTGACGGCCCGGCCGAGGAGCATTCCCCAGAAGATCCAGATTAATGGTAAAGGCGAGAGTGCGGCCAAGGCGACGGCCGGGTGCTGGTAGATCGGGACCGCCGCACTTCCTGCCAAGGCCCAGAATCCGTAATCCTGGATCCAGTGCCCGAGCGTTCGGGCCCAATCGTCTTCGAGGACCCCGGGCAAAACCGCATTCAAAAACGTCATGCCATGCTCGCGGATCAAAAGAGCAAAGCAGACCGCACCGAGAGTGGAGCCCAGAGCGGTCATCCAGGCCACCCGAAAGCGCCGTTTCGGAGCGGCAAGAAAGGCTCCGACCACAATGGCATCGAGGGGAACGATGAAGATGAAAAAGTCGAGGAAAGCGAGCAAGGCCACCACAGGAGCAAACCACATCCGTTCGGTGTAGGACGGCAGGCGCTTGCAAAATTGGAGAAATCGTTCCCACATTTGGGTCATCGAGAGCATCGTATCACGGAGCGGGGCTCGGAGCCGGTCAATGCAGTGCACCAAGATCGGTTCGAGTCTTGCCGGGATGCCCCTGGAGCGGTTATGGTGACCGGATGAGCAAAACCAAGGGATCCAAAGCCAATACCGATTACATGAACGATTTCAACTCCGGAACGGACGAAGAATTTGAACAGAGCGTTCAAAAGTCGGAAGAAGACTTCGGATCCTTGCTCTCGGAGTCCTTCAAGAATCAAAGCAAGCGACTCAAGGTCGGTGACAAGATTCGCGGAAAAATCCTGAACCTCGGATCCGAAGAGGTGTTCGTCACCACCGGCACCCGCCATGAAGGGATCGTCCAGCGCAAGGAGTTCTTCGACGAGGAGGGCAAAGCCCTTTTCCAAGTGGGCGATACTGTGGATTTGTTTGTGACCCTGGTGAAGGGGAGCGAGATCCGCTTGTCCCGCAACCCGACGGACCGCAACCTGGCCGAAGATCTGAAGCAGGCCTTCGATCAGGACCGTCCGATCCAAGGGCGCGTGGTCGAAGTGTGCAAGGGCGGTGTTCGCGTGAACATCAAGGGCAAGCTCGCTTTTTGTCCGATCAGCCAGCTCGACTCGGCCCGGGTCGAAAGCGGCGAGGAGTTCATCGGACGCAGTCTCGAATTCAAGATCACCGAGTTTTCAGAGGGCGGGAAGAACATCGTTGTGTCCCGTCGCAAGCTCCTCGATGTCGAGCGTGAAACCGGCATGACTTCCTTTTTGGCCGACACCCAGGATGGCGCAGTGGTGAGCGGAAAAGTGACCCGCCTCGAGATCTTCGGAGCTTTCGTGGAGCTCGCTCCCGGGGTGGAGGGTCTGGTTCACATTTCCGAGATCGCCTGGAGCCGGATCGGCGCCCCTTCCGAGGTGCTCACTCCCGGACAGGAAGTGCAAGTCAAACTCCTGAAGCGTGAAGTGCTGAACGGACGCGCGAAGATTTCTCTCTCTATCAAGCAGGTGAACCCGCGCGAAGAAACGGAAGTGAAAAAAGGCGAGCGCGCCCCCAAAGAAGACCTCTCTTCCAAGATCTCGATCGGGCAACTTTTCGACGGAAAGGTCACCCGCAAGGAAGTCTACGGCGTATTCGTCCAGCTCGAGCCGGGTCTGAACGGACTCCTGCACAAGTCCCGCATCGGCGACTCGAAGGAAATCCAGTTCGAAAAGCTCCGCGTGAACGACACGATCCGCGTCCAAGTGGTCGAGGTGAAGGGCGCCGAACGTCAGATCAGCCTGGGCCTTCCGGGTGTGGCGGGCGAAGACGACTGGAGACTCGATTACAAGACGGATTCCGCCGCTTCTCTCGGGACCCTGGGCTCTAAGTTCGCAGCCGCTTTGCAGAAGAAGAAGTAAGAGCTTCAGAAGCCTCTCGACTCGAACAGGTTCCGCAGCCGCATCCGGTCGCGGACCGGTTGATCGCATGCGGTCCTGCAGGCTTCCAGAATCGCCCGGATCAGCCCGTCACGGATGCCGCTCTCCCGGGTGTCGAGGTGTTTCGTGGACTCGAGCAGGATCCGGTTGGTCTGCGCTCCGAAGGTTTCCCGGATCTGCCACAGCACCGAGAGCACAAAGTCCGAGTTCGCGTACAGGAGACGCTCCAAAGCCGGGTCGTAGCGCCTTCGATTCCGTCCGTTTTTCGGGAGGGACTTCGAGTACCTCTTGATCCGGTCGGCTAATTTTGGATGAGCGCCTTGATCCGCGGCGAAGTAATCGGCAAAACCCTCGATGACCGGCGTGGACTGGAGCAGGGCGAGTCGCGGGCTCAGCGCAATGTGGGCGAACTCATGCCGGATCACTTCGGGAATCATCGCCGTATCGAGGTAGAAGGTCTTTTCGAGGAACAAGCGATCGGAGCGTCGGGAGAGTTCGAGGAGCAGGCTCATCAGGGCCAAGGTGCCGGCCTGACGGAAGAGCGTCTGTTGGAAGGTCTGACTCTGGAACTCTGGGTAGAAGATCCGGGACAGTCCACTCTGGATCAGACGTTGAAGAGTGGCGTTCCTTACGGGCGCCGTCAGTTGTTCGAGGGCTTGGGTGATCGGGTTTTCTCCGGGTGCAAGTCCACTTTCCGGGAGCTCGCGGGTGTCGATCACTTTGACCGGACGGAACCAGATCTCAGCTCCCCAAGGATCGACTCCGATCCCGGGTCGCGGAGTCCCTGATGGAATCGAGAGGGCGTTGTTGTATTCCTCCCGGTAGCGATCGTGCTCAAAATGGGCCAGATCACTGAACCCGTTTGTGATCTCGAGCCGAATCGTGATCCGTTCGTTTGGAGGACTCCATCCGGTGCTGGGCGGAAGCGAATTCCAGTAATGAAGAGCCTCGGTCAAATGGTGGTAAACCGTTGCGGCTCTCAGGCGCAGATCCGGGTCTTGGGTATCGAGGCGGATCGGAGTTTCCAATTTCCCGAGGACCAGTTTGAAGTGTCTTCCCTGAAATCCGCCCGAGTCGTCGAGGTACAAGAGCGCTTTCTCTTCGATGACGGGTCTCCAGCGTGCATCTCGAACCAACACCGGAAACCGGTTCGGCGCGGGGTCGCTCATTGCTTGCGAGGGTTGAATCGGGATCAGAAGTACGAGAATCCAGGCCAGAACAAATTCAAAACGGATCATATCCGGAATCTCCTTGAGAAGGGGTACGGGTTTTGCGATCGATGAATCCATTGATCAGGACCAAGGCCACTGAAGTGAGGGTGTTGTAAGGCGGCGGCAGGAAGAGGGATGCCGAGCCCGTGATCCGGAACGCCAGATCTGAAGCCCGCTTCCATTGCGGAACACTCGGGTTCCAGAGATCGTCGACTTCCAGGAGCGGGTCCAGATCCGTCGGAGTGACCATTCCTGTTTCGAGTGCGGCGGTCAGCAGGTCCTCAAAGCCCGGTGCCAGGCCTTGGAAGAAAAAAGAGCGGGACAAGTCGTCGAGGTCCCGTTTCAGGAGTTTCCTCGCAAAGTAGTATTGCCCCATCGGACTCAAGGGGATGGCCTCGTTCGTCCCGTCCGGGCGGGTGAAGACCAGATCGGTTCGGGTCGAGTCCATCCGGGTGAAGAGGCGCTTCATGACCGTCGTCAACATGCGGATCTGGGTCGGATCATAGCGAAGGTACAAGAGCTCACGACGGGTGAATCCCTCGGAGCCTTTGGGTTTCTCTGACAGGAATCGACTCGGTCCTGATGAGGGTTTTTCACGGTTCTTCACGCGCTTCAGAGTGGGGAGGTACTGCTCGAGTGCCAGGCCAGTCGTCTCCACGCCCCATTGGTCATAATCCAACAACAGGCGCGCCGCCCCCTCATCGATGGCCCGATAAACCCTTCCTGCGGTCACGAGTAAGGGAATATCCGAATGGGCGACGATGAGCTTCCGGTACTCCTGAAGCGTGCATCCCGGCGCCTCGGGGCTTTTGCCTTTGAACGAGGCGAAGACCCGGGGTAGGTCCTCGGCCTTCAGGTTTGCTCTCTTCAGATACTCCGTGACTTTTTTGAGATCCCGATTGTGGATCCGGGGGAGTCGGGTGGGGGTCGGTGCAGGATCCCCGAACAGTCCGAGGTCTCCTTCGACGATCTTGAAGAATAGATCATCGATCCGATTCTCGCTTCGTAGCAAGATCAGGTAGTCGATCGAGGCGGAGGAGTTATTGGGGAGGCCACTGACTTCCAATCGATGATGCCACTCCCGGATGAAGTTTGCGCCACAAAGATCGCTCCCGACCTTCATGGATTCGAGGGCGCCAATCAAGGCGAGGTGGGCTGTTTCGAGGTAACTTCCCGCTCTGCGCTTGGCCCCTCTCCATTCAGCCCGCGAATACAGGTGACTGACTGCCTCTTTGTCGTTCCGGAGGGTGCTGGCCCACCCGTCTTCCGCACGGATTTCGGCTGGTTTCAGCAACCAAAGGATGAGTATCAGAATGAGAATCCGGATCATGGTGTGGCCTCCCGTACAGGATCGATTTTTGAGAAACGGATGAATTCTTCCGGTGTGATCATGAAATCCTCAACTCGCCGGAGTGAAAATGCCGGGTCCAGCTCCTCACCTGCGACGGGCTTTCCGGTCGCATAGGAGTGTTTCTGGAAGACCCAGATGTTCGACAAGAACCCGCGCTTCAGTTCCCCGATCAGGGAGTGCTTCCGTTGGTTCGCAGTCCTGAAACCGAAGGCGCCGCGCCCTGAAACAATGTACTGGCCCGGGTGGGAGGTGATGATGAGAGATCTCAGATCTGCATGGGTGTCGAGGAAGCGGTAACCCTCACTGGTTTCCCGGATGCTGGTGAGAGAGCGGGTGAAGCGGGCCTCGCTTGCGACCGGCAGATAGAGAACCCAGGAACCGATCGCAAGACCGAGGAGCGCTTGACGTGACAGGAGTTCCGGCTTTTTGATGTGGACCCACACAGGAATCAAAACGAGCGAGGTCAGGAAAGGTAAAAACAGTCGGGCCTGGGTTGGATGGGTGAATCTTCCGAAATGGTGGCTCAACACCACGACCAGATTGAAGGTCGGGATGAGGAGGAAGGCCCAGGGAAGCAAGGATAAAGCGTTTTTCTTTGAAAAGGGTCGTATGAGGATGACGAGGGCCACTCCGAGCGCGGCTGCGACGAGATTGAGAAGAGACGGGTAGGGGAATTCCGGTTTCGGGAAGATCATTCCACTGAGGAGGATCCGGGTGTGACGGAGGAGATGATCGAGCGAAAACGGAGGGACCCCCACGGGGTTCTCATACCCATCGGTCGTGAGGAGCCGTTGCAACACCATCGGCAGGAAAAACCAGGGAACCGCCGCGAGGAAGGTTCTCGAGGAGTGTTCGAGGATCGCCCGGGTTCGTCCCAGGGCAGCGGCAAGACCGAGCAATACGAGAACGTAGACGATCGATTCGTAGCGGACCTGAGACAGGAGGATCAGGGACGGCAGGAAGGCCCGACAGGTCTCGATCGACGGTTTGTGATGCAGGCGATCCAGGAGAACGACTCCGAGGAATACGAAAAGCAGGGCACAGGCGTCGAATCCTGCTGAAGTGCCCGAGAGGGCAAGGGTCGGAATCGAAAGTAGGAGCAAGCCTGCAGAAAAGGCAACGATCTTGCCCCGCCTCTCCTCGATGGGAATCCAAGCCAGAATCAAGATTGCCCAAAGGACGAGGAAATTCAGGAAGAATACGTTTTGGTAGCGGTACCCGGTTGCGGTGTGAATCAAGCTGGTGAGGAAGGGAAATAACAGAGGGCGGGTCGGGATCCCGCCGTTCAGGGCCTGAAGACTCCCATGGACGCTTTTCGCTTCCGTGACATTCAGGATGCTGCGGTCGCGGTGCATGGACTGCGAAACCGAAAGCAGGTTGGTTTCGTCACTCAGCACCCGGTATCCTGGAGGTACTGCGATGAATACGGCCAGGGTCAACAGCAGACAAAGAACGACGCCCGTCCGTTTTCCTTTCACAAAGCGCCGTGCCCACGGGATCAGTCCCGAGAAACACAGAATGGCCGTCAAAAGAGTGAGTGGATAAGCGAAGTGCAACAAGGTCCCCCGTGCGAACTCGGGATTCCGTTGGGATTGGAATAAGACAACGAGGAACAGGAGCCAGGAAAGAAGAGTCATGGTGCGGGGGTTTCCGGATGGTGAGGGTGGGTGGGGGTTGAGGTGGGGGAGAACCCCGGAACCGGAGACCGGAACCGGGGTTCTCGCGTGAAATTTACCGTGGGATCAGTCGATCTCGACGCAAAGTTCAGGACTCGGGACCCAGTAGAGGGCCTGCCCGTTGGCACAGCCAGTGGGGCTTGCCGACACGATATTCCCGGTTTTTTTATTGCAGCAGTAACCGTAATGGGTCTGTGTCACGGTTTGAGTGAAGGTTTGGGTCAGGGTTTGAGTTTGGGTTTGAGTTTGAGTTTGGGTTTGAGTTTGAGTTTGGGTTTGGGTTTGGGTCAGAGTCAGAGTCTCGGTGTTGACCAGCGTATCGGTTTGGGTATCGGTTTGGGTTTCCGTGCGGGTGAGCGTGATCGTGCGATCGTCTCCGGCCCTGCAGTGGCGGATCCAGAGCCACGTCACGACGCCTGCGGCGAGGATTCCGGCCACGATCCAGATCAGTCGCTGGTTGGGTTTTCCGCCACCCGAAAACTGGGCTCCTTCAGGGTGCCTTTTCTCCATGAATCTCGACGCCAGATCGGCCGCTTGTTCGGGAGTGACCGAGTCCGGGTCGATCGAGCCGAGCCAGAATCCGAAGTCCTCGCGGGTCTCACGATCGAGCATTTCCTGCTTCAAGTGGTCGAGAATGGTCCAAGCCGGAATTCCCTCGCCCGTCAGGCGCTCCAGGTCCTGCTTCAGTGCCTCGGCCGCTTGCTCGCGATCTGAGGATGTGAAGGTCGGCATCACGCTCAAGCGGTATCGGAAGTTTTCGAAGGCTTCGTTGATCTTTGTGGATTGGCTTTCGTTCCCGGCTCGGGCTTGCCCCGGGTTCAGCGAGCTTCCGCCCAGGATCAACATCAGAATCAAAATCGGACTCAGTAGTTTCTGCATAGGTCTTACTCCCCCCTTAGTTGGAGTGGTTTTCGGAGCGCGAGAACTAGCCTGTTTCACAGAGAAGAGTCAAGTTTTTGAACTGAAAATTCGCATGTGACCGTGCGTTGTCCTCACATCAATCCAAATCAAGGGACATACTTTCTCATGTGCGGGTCGCGATGTTTCACGGTAGAGTGAAGGGATGATCAAACCGAGAATTCCGGAAACTGAAGAAGAACGGATCCGCACTCTCGAGGAATACCGGATTCTCGATACGCCTCCTGAACCTGAATTCGACGCCCTCACCGAACTCGCCTCGAGCATCCTTGGAGTGCCGATCGCTCTGGTGAGCCTCGTGGATCGCGACCGTCAGTGGTTCAAATCCAAAGTGGGTCTGCCGGTTTCAGAGACCGCACGCGAAGTTTCATTTTGTGGACATGCCATCCTCGAGCAGGATGTGTTCGTCGTGGAGGACGCCGGCACCGACGTGCGATTCCACGACAATCCCCTGGTCCTGGGGGATCCACAGATCCGGTTTTACGCCGGTGCCCCCTTGCGGGCCTGGAATGGAGAGTCCATTGGGACTCTTTGCGTGATCGACCAGAAACCCCAGACGATCGATGAAAACAAAAGGCGTGCCCTCCGCACTCTCGCCGACATGGTGGTGGCCCAACTCGAATTGAAACGGAAGAACCGTGAGCTGACCGAGGCGCTCAAAACCATCGAGCAGCAGAAGTCCGGGTTGATCCACAACTCAAAGATGTCCGCACTCGGTGAGATGGCGGGCGGAATGGCCCATGAGATCAATAACCCTCTCACCATCATTTCGGGTCACGCTTCCCGGATTGCGATGTTGTTGAAAACCCCCGAGAGCTCAGATCGTAATGCGCGTATCGAGTCCGCAGTCGCCGGGATCGGAAAGGGGGTCGAGAGGATTTCGACCATCATCCGGGGCTTGCAGTTGTTCTCGCGTGACGGTTCTGCGGATCCGCTTGAAGATTGTGATCTCCGTCAGGTGGTGCGCGATTCCCTTGGGTTGTGTCAGGAGCACTTCTTTAATCTTTCGATTCATCTCCGTTATGTTGCGCCATTAGAGCCTATGATGGTTCAGTGTCGGCCTACCCAAATCTCACAAATTCTGCTCAATTTACTGAATAATGCGAAGGATGCGATTCGAGACCTCCAGGGTGATCGATGGATCGAAATTGATCTTGAAAAAATCGATTCATTTGTCAGGATTCGCGTCCTCGATTCTGGGCCTGGGGTGCCAGAAGAGTTGCGCTACCGTATATTCGAGCCTTTCTTTTCTACCAAAGAACCCGGTAAGGGAACAGGGCTTGGATTGAGTGTTTCTCGTTCCCTTGCGATAGCCAACCACGCTGAGCTGGGCATTTGTCCTGATTCGGGAGTCAGCTGTTTTGCGATGAGATTTTCCCAATTAGAGAAATGAGACTCACTCCCGGAACAGCTGGAACACCCTGACTTTTCGTTTGCGCTCGAGGCGATGCTCGGGAATGGCTGAGCTGTCCTCCACGTCGTATTCGAATTCGACGCGGTGGAATCCCTGTTGTTCGAACTCGGTGAGGGCCTGGTTCAGGTAGCTCCGGCCCGGATCAGCCAGAATGATGAATCCTTTTTCGGGGATGAGTCGGATCAACGCGCGGACGAGATCGGCCGGGTGGCGGCTCTCGTAAAGCACATCACTGGCCAGGACGAAGTCGAACAGACCTTTGGATAACAGATTTTCAGGAACCGGTGTGGTCCAATC
>JAIXWV010000016.1 GCA_027491115.1 Pseudomonadota bacterium | reverse complement strand
CTACAACCCGATGTACTACGGCTGCCAGATGAGCGCGGTGTGGATGAACCACATGGCCGCTGCCAACGTATCGGTCCAAACCGACGGGACCTGGCTCAATCCTTGAGCTCAATCCTTGATTTGAATTCGTGCTATACTGGGAATGTATGAGAACTCTACTGAAAACACTGAAAAACAGGCTTCAGAACCGGGACGGGTTCACCCTGACCGAGGTGATGATCCTTGGGTCTTTGTTCCTGGTGCTCATCGTATCCTTCGCGGCTTACCAGTACCAGCAGGACAAAGTCCGTAGGGCCCGGGAAGTGACTTCGGCCTACAAGACCTTCGAGCGCAGCACCAAAGAAAAAACCGTCCAGCCCCAATCGATCTCTCGGAGCGAAGAACTGGATCTCTCCAAAATGGAATGACCTCAGGATGTTGTTTTTAAAACCCGGAATTCCTGCTCTGATCCTCGCTCCCATGGAGGGAGTGACTGATGCTCCCTTCAGGTCGTTCATCACCCGAAGCGGGGGATTCGACTATTGTGTGAGCGAGTTCATCCGGGTGAGCGGACATCCGGTACCCGAACACGTATTCCGACGAGATGTTCCTGAATTGGAAAACGGCTCGAAGACGGCGGCGGGAATTCCAGTTCAAATCCAAATTCTGGGTGGAGACCCCGACCGAATGGCCCAAAGTGCCCGGAATGCCGTTCAGGCAGGAGCACTCGGAGTCGACATCAATTTCGGCTGCCCGGCCCCGACCGTGAATCGCAATGACGGGGGAGCCACCTTGCTCAAGTATCCCGACCGCATCGAGGGAATCGTGCGCGCCATCCGAGAGGCGGTCCCTGCCGGCCTCCCCGTCAGCGCCAAGCTCCGACTCGGTTTCGACGATCCCGAATCCATTCATGAGAACGCCAAACGCGTGGAAGCGGGAGGCGCCTCCTGGATCACCATCCATGGACGGACGAAGACCCAGGGCTACGTTCCCCCTGCCTACTGGAAGCCGATCGGAGCGGTTGCCAAAGCTCTTTCGATCCCTGTTGTGGCCAACGGAGAAATCTGGTCTCTCGAAGATTTCCGCCGTTGTCGCGAGGATTCGGGGGCGATTCACTTCATGCTCGGCCGAGGGGCACTTGCCGTCCCGGGACTCGCCTTGCAGATCCGTAAAGAGCTTGGACTCCCTCTGGCCGGAACAGGAGCCGATCTTGTTTTTCCAGAGATCACAGGAGCGCACGCCTGGCAGGATGTGTTCCGTCGATACAGCGAGGTCCAACCTTCAGAAAAGCGCATGAAACAGTGGGCGCGCTACCTTCACTCGCGAAACACCATCGACTGGTGGGATGGCATCAAAGGCCTCGGATCAACCTCAGAAATTTTGACTCATTTAGGGCGACCGTAGGAGGCTCCCACATCCTGCGCGCGAGGAGCATCACGTCCTTGGCGAATTGATCCTTGATGACGGGGTCTCCATTGTAACGTTCGAGTGCCCCCCGATAATGATCGAAGGCGCTTTCTCCGAAAATCATCCTCGGTCGGGTGGATGCTAGATTGATCTTGAGCAACAGGACACCGAAGGCCACTGCTTCTCCTGGATTTTCTTGAATGGACTCTTTCCAATTGAAGAGCTGCTCATGGGTCGCTTCACCCTCACCGACTCTCACGCTGATTGCGGGATGACAGCGCGAGACAAGGCGTCTCAGGTAACCGAGTCTCCGGGGTGAATCCGGACTCAATCGATCGAGCACCTCTCGGATTCCGGGGTTGGTCATTTGGGTCAAACCGACAGCTCCCCGCTCGCTGCGCGCTGCTGGCTTGAAGTTCGATTCTCGCCAGATCAATGCGGTCATCACCACGGGGTCCACTCCGTAGCAGTGGGAAGATCGAATGATCTCCTTGGCCAGATGGGAGGGATCTTCCGATCCAAGTCCGATCTTCTTCGGGTTGGCCTCTTCCATAGCTCCGAGAATCATTTTTTTGAGCTGATATCGGGAAATGCCTCCCTTGAGATGAAAGCTTCTTTCGATCTGACTTTGGATCATTTTGGCTTGGGAGGCCCAACCCAGACTGGGCAGGGATCCGAATTCCGAACTCATGGAAGATCCGGACTGAGGCAGAAAGAGTCCGGTAATGAGGATCAAAGATAGCCAGGGGCGCAAATTCATGAGGCGCCCACCCTACCCACCTGAGTCCTGAATGCCAACCGCAAAGCGTCATATTGTCCCAGCCCAGAGTCAAAATTTCACCTCCCCCGTGGGGCCAAAGAGCCCCTCGGGATCCCTACGAATCATTAAGCTCATGACATTGTTGAAATATATTTTTTATGGAACTGGAACGGCTTTTGCAGATGCTCAGGACATTCAGGAGATGTCACATGATTCTACTCGCCGCAGCATACTTTTTGTTTTCCAGTCCGGTTCTTGCCGAGCCCCTGCCCGCAACCCAGACTCTTCTATTGAACCAAGAAGAGTCCAGCCTTCAGCTTCAGACCCAGGAGTTTGAAACTCTGTACCGCACCGACCTCGTGCCGGACACTTGCTACCGCCAAGAAACCCAAGGCACCCGGACGGAATGCCGGACCGAGACTGAACAGCGCTGCGACACCCGCTATGAGCAGGATTGCCGCTACCGCTCGTATCCGGTGTGTCAGCAGATCCTCCGCCCGGTCTGCTTCCCGAGACAAGTCTGCCACACCGTGATGGATCGGGTTTGCAACAGCCGAGGCTGCCAGAGCGTTCCCCGCCGCGTATGCCAGAACCAGAACCAGTGTCAGAACCAATGGGACACCGTGTGCCATAATGATCAACGCTATGAGTGCCAAAATCTGCCTCGCACCGTCTGCCAGGACATCCCGAGACAAGTCTGCAACCAGGTTCCCAATGTTGTCCGGGTGCCGTATGCTTGCCAGCGCCCCGTCCAAGTACCGATCGGCCAGAGGCTGACGCTCGACACCATCGCCCGCGTCCAGGTCCGGATCGCCAACCTGCGTGAAATCGGAGTCCGGACCGAGAGCCTCACCTTCACCTTGAATCAGGGCGAAGTGATCCTTTCTGCGACCGGAATCCCTTTGATCGTCAGGATCCTCGAACAAACGCAAGATCTCCGCCGGACCAGTGCAACCCAGGTCGAAGTCGACGCCCGCTACCTGATCGAGATCCTGCCCTTGGAACAGATCAACGGTCTGTCTTCGATCGGACTGACCCAAGGACGCCTGGAAAGCGACCGGATTGAATTCCAAATGAAGGACCTGCCCGCCTTCCCGGTGAAGGGCCACCTTCTGATGGTACGGAAACCGGCCCTCGGTGGACAGAAAACGATCGTGAACTCCGATTTCGAAGCCCGGAATATCGTGATCCAAGGGGGCACGGCCAAGTTGATGCTCGCACCCTTCGGCGTGGAGTGCGTGAAGAAGCGTCCGCACGAAATCAGTGTCCGGATCTTCCCCGACCTTGAAGCCCTGAAAAAAGGCCTGGTCAACACGGATATCCTGTCAAAAATCGCCACCGGTGGAGCAGAACTCCACTTCGAAGACCGTCCCTGATAGGATGGGCGGGTGAGCCGCTCCTCCGAACGCGAACTCTGCTATGTTCTGAAGTCCATCCCGTTCCGGGAGCGGGACCTGATCCTCCAACTGCTCTCCGAGCAAAGAGGTCGGTTCTCGGCAATCGCCCGGAACGGGGTCCAATCCCGACGCTTCGGCGGAACGCTTGACCTCTTCACTTGCGCAGAGTTCGAGCTGGGCGGGAAAGCAATCCGGATTGCGGAATCCGGCGAAGAGACCCTGTTCAGTCTCGACTCAGGGGTGATTCGCTACGCCCCGAAAACCCTTTCCAAATCGATCGAAAAACTCGGCGCCGCCTCATGCCTGAACGAGCTCGTGCTCCGGATGCTTCCAGCGCAAAAATCAGCCCCAGAAGTATTCAAGCTGGTTTCAAACACCTTGGTGGGAATCGACGAATCCCCCTCGGAGCGGGCCCTGCCCCTCGTGAATGCCTTCATCCTGAAGATGACTCAATGGCTCGGCGTCCAGCCGGCACTGACCCGCTGCCTCCGTTGTGAGACGCCACTTCATGAGGCCCCCGGAGAAAGCGTCCAGGCACAAGTGGCCCAGGGTGCCTGGTTGTGCGATCCGTGCATGCCCGGAACCGGGGCTCCTCGGCTCTCGAAATTGGTCATGCTCGACGCCCTCCACTCGCTTCTTCACCCGATCCGTAAAGTGGAGTTCCATGCCGATCTCGACGACCATGGACGGCTGCTCGATTTTCTAGAGCAGCACTTGCAGTATTTCGTACCCGGGTTTGACCGGGAGAAAATCAGTTCGATCCGGTTTCTGAAATTTCCCGGATCGCTTCCTTGAACGAGGCCTCGTCACCGGGGCTGATGCAGTAACTCTTTTTCACACCGGCGGCGAGTCCCGCTTCGTAATCGGACTTTCGATCCCCGATCATGAAGGATTCCGACAAATCGATGTCCAGAGATCGGGCCGCCCTGAGGAGAAGCTCAGGCTTCGGCTTGCGACAGACG
The DNA here is from genome assembly GCA_027491115.1 of Pseudomonadota bacterium. GTDB lineage: Bacteria > Bdellovibrionota > UBA1018 > UBA1018 > CAIMNF01 > CAIMNF01. The sequence continues at coordinate 146,086 of JAIXWV010000016.1, read as the reverse complement.
CAGCCGTCTTCAGGCCGGTGCGGACAGATCGAATAGGCATCCATCCGGATCCCCTCGGCTTCGAGGAGCAAACGATCGAGCTTGGCGTGGATCCGCTCGAGTGCGGCAGGATCGATCCACCCCCGTCCGACCCCGGACTGGTTGGACACCACCACCAGGAGGTAACCCGCGTCCTTCAGTCGCCTCAAGCCGCCCGGAACCCACGGATACAACGAAAAATGATCCGGATCACTGATGTATCCGGGATCCGGATTGAGGGTCTCGTCCCGATCCAGAAAAACGGCCTTTGCCATGAATCGGAGCTTATCATAAGGTGGGCACGAACCCTATGTTTTCAATCCGCTTCCTCCGAGCACTGAAACCTTACCTCTGGCCGGACAAGAACTGGCTCCTGTTCAGTCTCGTGATGGCCATCCCCCTTTCCCTACTCCGGACGGGGCCGATTCCGCTCGTGAAGATCCTGATCGACGAGATCCTCCTCAAGAAAGACGCCTCGAAGCTGATCTATGTCCCGTTCGCCATCATCGGGCTCTACATCATCAATCTCTTTGTCCGGTTTCTGCATTATTACTCGGTCCGGATCGCGGTCGTGAACACGAACCGGAGGGTCCGGGAAAAGATGTACGAACATCTGATCGGGCTCTCGGCCGACTATTTTTCTGAGAAACGTTCGGGCGCTCTTCTTTCGCGCGTGACAGCGGATCCGTTCCACCTCGACAGCGGGATCGCCTCCCTGAACGTCCTGATCCGGGAGCCGGTCCTGTTCCTGGTCCTTTTCGGCTATGCACTTTACACGAATTGGCGCCTGACTCTCCTGACCTTGACCATCATCCCCGCACTGGGATGGGTGTTCAGCCGCTCGGGGAAATACATCAAGAGCAAGATCGCCGAGTACCAGGAGTGGAACGGGGAGTCCTACAGCTCCGCACAAGAAGCCATCAGCGGGATCCGGGTGATCCACCTCTACAACCTCGCCGGATCGCAGATCCGGAAGTACTCCGATCAATTGGGAACCATCACCCGACTCCTTCTCCGCATCAGCAAAATGGAGGAGATCGCCGGACCCACGGTCGAGCTGATCACCTCGGTCTCGATCGCCCTGATTCTTTACTTTGGAGGGAAGGCCGTTCTCGATGGAGAAATGACCTCGGGGGATCTCGTGGGATTCTTCACGGCATTCGGAATGATGGTGAATCCGATCCGGTCCTTAAGTGACATCAACTCCAAAATGAACTCTGCCAGCGCCGCCATGGAGCGGATCGAAGAGTTCCTTTCTTGGAAGCCTCGGATCGTCGATCGGGAGAATGCCCTTCGTGTGAACTCGATCAGCCGCGGGATCGAATTCAAAGGGGTCGGCTTCCACTACCCTGACAGTCCGGAACGTCCCGTGATCGCCGACGTCAGCTTTTCGCTTCCGTTGGGCAGTACTGTGGCTCTCGTCGGACAGAGCGGATCTGGAAAGAGTTCCATCGTTCAACTCCTGACCCGGCTCTACGATGTCACTGCGGGGTCCATCCTGATTGACGGAAAGGACCTGAGGGATCTGGCCTTGGACTCCTGGAGAGACCAAGTGGCCGTGGTGAGCCAGGATGTGTTCTTGTTTCACGACACCATCTTCCACAACATCCTCATGGGTCGTCCGAATGCTACCCCGGCTGAAGTGCGTGAGGCCGCTCGCAAGGCACACGCGCTTGAATTCATCGAGCGATTGCCAAAAGGCTTCGATACAGTAGTCGGTGATCGCGGCATGAAGCTCTCGGGCGGAGAGCGCCAACGGATTTCGATCGCACGGGCCTTCTTGAAGGACTCGCGTTGCCTGATCCTCGATGAGGCGACTTCGAATCTCGACAATGAATCCGAAAAAATCGTTCAGATCGCTCTTGAAGAACTGATGGAAAACCGGACCACCCTGATCATTGCCCACCGCCTCTCGACCATCCGGGATGCGGACGAGATTCTTGTTCTCAAGCACGGGAAAATTTTGGAGTCAGGAACTTATGACTCTCTACTCGCACGTCCCGGCGAATTCAAACGCTTGGTGGAGTTTTCGCGGGAGTGAGCCTCAGTGCGTGGTGTTCGCGCGGAGGATCTCAAGGATCTCCTTCGCCCGGGTCAGACTGATCCGTTTTTCTTTCGACAACACGCTCGAGAGTTCCTCTTTCAATCGAGGTAACTCCTCTTCGCGCGCTCCGGCAGCAATCGCCAGGTTGGCGGCATGAAGGCGCATGTGACCCTTAACGATTCCTACAGTGGCCAGAGCCTTCAGCGCTCCCAGATTCTGGACTAATCCGGCCGCCGCCGCGATCCGTGCCAGACCTTCCGCGTTCTGGATGCCCATGATTTTGAGGGCTAGGCGGGCTGTCGGATGGAGCATGGTCACCCCGCCCACTGTTCCAACGGCCAAGGGCGCTAGGAATTCACCGATCAACGTTCCGTTCTCGAATTTCCAATCGGTTACGGGTTGATAACTTCCATTCCTTGCCGCAAAGGAGTGCACACCGGCCTCCACCGCCCGCCAGTCGTTCCCGGTGGCGATCAGAATCGGATCGATTCCGTTCAGAACACCTTTGTTGTGCGTGGCCGCACGGTAAGGGTCGGTTTTTGCAAACTGGGTCGCTTCGACAATCCCCTTGGCTGTCTCGGCGTCGACGCCAGGAATCTCCACCCGAGCGTAGGCAAGTTTACCGTCAGTCAAGTTGGACAAAATGCAAAGTCCGACCTTCTCTCCGGTCACAGCCTCAATGGATGGCTTGAGTCCTTCACACACCTGGTTGATCAGGTTTGCACCCATGGCATCGCAGGGGTCACACATGACATGAATCACCAGCATGGTGCCGGTACCGTCTTCACGCGGCAAAGCGCGGAATACGAGGTCCCGGACCCCGCCTCCGCGGGCCACCAGGCCCGGAACAATCGCGTTTGCCTCATCCATCAGACGGTTGCGGACCGCGGTCAGGGACTGCACGGAGCTTTCAATGTCTTTTGCAAAAGGAATCTGGATCTGGCCGATAATCAAATTACCGCGAGATCCGGTCGTGATGCTACCGCCCGATTTTCTGACCCACTTCGCCGTCGCACTCACCGCTGCAATGATGGAAGTCTCCTCGACTGCCATGGGGATGAATACATCCCGACCGTCGATGTTGAAGTAAGTGGCGACCCCCATCGGAATCGGAAACACACCGATCACATTCTCGATGAAATGCTCTGCGGTCTCGACGGGAAGGGCATTGACGCCCTTCAGGATCTGGAGCTCCTGTGGATCCAGATCGCACCAGCGGGCCAAGCGGGCCTGGCGCTCTTCGAAAGGAATCCGATGAAACTCTCTTAGTAATTCCTCGAACATCTCGGTTTTCATACCTGACTCCATTTCTTACCTGCGCGAAGGTCGCGCACCGTTTCAGATTGGGTGCAGAACATGGCAATTCTGAGTTCCTGTTCCACGGTGGTCATCCACTTTTCCAAAGACTCATCTCCGTCCATTGCGACACGGAGAGCGGCACCGGCAAATCCCGCTCGATTTGCGCCGAGGGCCAGACACTTAGCTGCATCAAGCCCGTTCCGCAGTCCTCCGCTGGCCCAGACGGCCGGGCCCTGTCCTGCAAAAACTTCGACCGCATTCAAAATCGATTCTGCGGTTGGAATGCCCCAGTCTCCGAAAGTCCGTCCGAGAATGCGTTCCATGGATTCCTCCCCTGCACGCAAACCCTCGACACGACCCCAGTGTGTACCCCCCAGACCGCTTACATCCAGAGCATGGACCCTCAAATTCCGGACACGCTCGAGAAAGCTGCGACTCATCCCACTTCCGGTTTCTTTCAACAGGATCGGAAGATCGATCTCCGAACAAAGTTCGGTCAGGGACTGCAGAGACCCTCGAAAGCGTGGAGTTCCCTCCACCTGGACGCACTCCTGGACCGGATTCAAGTGGATGGCCAATGCCCGAGCTCCGCTCCGCGCCAGCATCTCTCGAAGAGCCGGCCACTTTTTTTGCCGGGCGACCTCAATGAGCTGGGCGATGCCCAGGTTGGAAACCAGCACGAGTTCCGGATGTCGTTCCCGGAGCCCTTGGACACCGGAATCTCGGTAGGCTGTATCGATCTCCCGGCGCTGGGATCCCACACCGAAGACCCAACCTCGTTTCGTCGCATGGCGAGCAAGTCGTTCATTGACCTCATCGGCTCCCGGATGACCGGCTGTCATTCCTGCGATGAAAAACGGAGTGGCGATCCCGACCCCGAAAACCTCCGTACGGAGATCAATCGACTCCAGATCCAGATCCGGAAGAGAGTCGTGCTCCAGTCGGATACGCTCCAATCCCGTCCCCATAGAGGCGCGACTCTCGGGGAGAAGAGCGATGCGGAGATGATCCGCTTTGCGATGAATGAAACCGGAATCTGTCATGGGGAAGTCCTGCGCGGATTCTAGCACAGAATCTTACTTGATTAAAGGGGTCAATGATTGTGGTTGAAACACAGGCCGAAAGTCGCTAACTTGGGCTCATGTTCTTGAAGGAGCGCTTCAACCAGGACCTGACTCAAAGCTTCTTGCTCCGGCAGGGTCCGAGCTCCCGCCTCCGGGACGCCATCCTTTATGCCCTCAATAGCCCTGGAAAACGCCTCCGGCCTCGGTTGGCACACGAATCCGGGGTCTTGTTCGGGCTTCAGCCCACAGTCAGCTCCACCTTCTGCCGGTCCATTGAACTCGTTCACCTATTCTCCTTGGTCCATGACGACCTGCCCGCTCTGGATGACGACGACTTCAGGAGAGGACAACCCACCCTGCATCGAAAATTCGACGAAGGCATCGCACTGCTCGCTGGCGACGAGCTTCTGCAATTCGCCCATGAAACGTTTTGGGAACTGATGAATCAAGTGGACCGGGAAAGCTTCACCGCTGCACTCCGAGTGTTTCACCAAGCCATCGGGAGAGACGGCATGATCGGTGGCCAAGCGCTCGAACTCGAGACACCCTCCGGAGAAATGAATTTAGAGACACTCACCCGCATCCAAACACTGAAAACCGGCGCCTTGTTCAAGGCCGCGGTCGTGATTCCTGCTCTACTCTCCGGAACATCCCCGTCTGACCCCCGTGTTGTCGAGATTGAAACATTTGCCTTGGCATTCGGCTTCGCATTCCAGATCGCCGATGATCTTCAGGACGAAGAGCAAGACCGGCACGAATCGACCAAGAACATCCTTGGTCTGATGGGACGGGAAGCCGCCATTGAATTGGCACTCGATCGTCTCAGCGATTCGGCCCACTTCAAAGCCTTCAGCCCGGCAAAAGAACTCGCCAATCTTCTGGAGTCAGAAAAACGGCGCAGTTAAGGCCACCTTCCGGGATTCCGAAAAGAAACCGAGATGAGTGTGCTCGCGACCCTTTTGTTGACCTGCGTGACCTGGACCGCCTTTGCCGGCGATCCAGGGAAGCTCCCGTCGCAAACTCCACACTTTGGAGGCGAACTGCTTCACCAGGCCCCTGGGATCTTCGCGGTCAAGCGAATACCGGGCGCCGATGCCGATACGCTCAGGATGCTCGACGAGCAAGAACGGGCCATGCACGCCGGATCGAGAAGCACTGCCTCCGTCCTCAGGACGCTGACCGGCGGACAGGAACGGGCGAGGGAGATGGTCCGAGTGATCCAAACCGAAGAGATGCGCCAAGCGCTCGAAAAAGTAACTGTCGAGGGTAAGGACTTTCTAGAGAAAAACTCTGCCTTGCGAAGCCCTCTCGCACTGATCAGCGGCGCACTTTCAATCTGGGTCGGAGGGGACGTCCGACTCGTGAACGACGAGAAACTCAAGCTCTCGACGCGAATCGAAGGAAGGAATCGATCGGGCGAGTTCCGAATGGAATCCCCCTTGGTCAACGGAAGATTGCAATTCAACGAGATTCAAGGGATGAGCGTCAACATGAACCGGGAGATTCCAGGACTCAAATCAAGAGCTGAAATTGATTTCCAGGCAAAGACCCAGTCTCTCACCACTCAAATCCGTCAGCCATTGGCTCCTCACCTCGACCTCACCTTCGGAGCGACCCAACTCCCCCACCTGAACAACAAAACCGACGGACAGGCGAAGATCGAATACCAATTCCAATTTTAAGGAACAGCTCCAAACATGGCCAAACGTAAAGAAAAACCGCTCACGCTGGAAGAAATCAAAGCGAAGATGATCCAGCAGTCGGAAGAGTCCTGGACACATTCCGCACCCCTGATCGGACTCGCCACATCAAACGACGGCCCCGTCTGGCTCCCTCTCGATCCTTCGGCAGCACAAGGAACATTGCTCCTCCTCATGCTCGATTTCGGAGACTACCTCTCAGACGCCATTCTGGAATTGATTTCGGAAATGATGGATCAATACCACCGTCTTCCCTGGCGCCCCGTAATCGCCTATCAACCGAAAATGCTCTTCCTCAAGCAAGCCAAGTTCTTCGAACGATATCGCAACCAGTCGCACTTTCATCATATCCCCCTGTACTCCGACCCGACCGGGGATTGGTTCGACGCCCTGAAGACTGGCGGATCCCCGACCCTGGCGATCCTGCACCAAGGGATCGTGGTTTTCAAAGAAGCCTTCGGCAAAGATCCCGTCCGAACACTCTTCCAGGCCGAGGAGCAACTTCAGAGAATCCTCAGAGTGGCGGATCCGGGCTTGCCTTTGTTCCGGGTGAATCTCCGTCAAACAGACAAGATTCTCGAAAAGGGAATGATTCCGAATGACTCGCTCATGTTCGGCGGGAACTGGATCCAAGGCGGCAACACCCTCATGACGGAGGATTCCTCGGCGTCATTGAGCTTTTCGTTCGAAGGAGAACACCTACGTCTGTTGGCAAACCTTCATCCGCAAGCGCGGGATCCCTCGAGATTCTCGATCTACTTCAATGACGAGCCGCTCGCCAGCGCACATTTCGGTCCGCACACCTATCAGGGAGACCGGGGGAATCCGACCGTCGAACTGAATCGGACCCAAGGAGTTTATGAAATCATCGATGCAGAAACTCCTCTGCGTGGAAAAATCACATTCAAATTCCTGAACGCCGTCGAGAACCCCGTCATTCTGTACTCTCTCCGTTTCGCCTGAACGCCAGGTTTCTCTTGAAGTCGGGGAACTTCACCCTGGAAAGAGCACTGCCCTTGATCCGATCGCGGTATCCGGACTCGCTCTCCAAAAGCAATGCTTCTTCATCCAACACCAGATGTGGCGCTGGCGGAACCGGCCCGGTACGACGTACCGCCTTGGTGTTGTAGGGACAGACCTCCTGACACAAGTCGCAACCGGCCACATAACCGTGCAGATCCACCGGCTTTTCGAAGGCCCCGCGTTTTTCTAAGGTCAGGTAGCTGATGCACTTTCTCGAGTCAAGATCATGGTCTTTGAGCGCCCCAACCGGGCAGGCACTCAGGCACCTTTCACAAGGACCGCAATAATCCTTCAGGGGTGCCGGACGTGCGCCAAATTCACGATTCAGGAACACCACTCCGATGAACACATAGGAACCCAGTTGGGGATGAATGAGGAGGGTGTTTTTCCCGATCCAACCGAGACCGGCGAGCAGGGCCCAGGTCCGCTCGAGAACGGCCGAAGTATCCACACAGACCTTGTACTCGAGTCCGTCACCCTCTACTGACTCCGACTTCCACCGCTCCATCGACCGGGTCAATGCCGTCTGGATCACCTCATGGTAATCCGGCCCGTTCAGATAACGCGCATAGCGGAGCCCCTCGTCCCCTACCGGATGGGGCGGATAAGGACGCAGGACGGCCAATACACTCTTCACACCGGGGAAAACCAGCTCCGGGTTCAACCTGCGCTCGAGACCTCGGGACAGATAGCCCATTTCGCCATGCTTGCCGTCGGCGATCCATTTCCCATAGCGGTCTGCATGCCGGTCATACTCCTCCCGGACAGCGGCGACATCGACGATACCGGAAACCGGAAAGCCCTCGGATTGGAGGATCTCAGTGAGCCGCGGATCCACTGCGCATCTCGAGCCCTTTGCCGATCTGTGTCTTGAGACCAGGGGTGGCGATCACCGCAGGGCGGGTCACCCGGACCAGACGTGCGACAAGATCCGAATCGAGAATTTCGGTGATTTCGACTTCGGCGAGATCGCCCGGACGCAACTGAGCGGACTCGTTCTCACCCAGATCGTTGATGAGGACCCGCCCGTCGATCTCTTGGGCCTGAGTCGGCATCCGCGCTTGGATCAACATCTCGGTTTCTTCAGAACCACCCTCGACCATCACCTCGACCCGCGTCCCGATCAATTCGGACAATTTGGATCCACGCTGGGCCTGAAGGAGTTCGATCAATTTCTTGCGACGCTTGCGTTTCACATTGGCGTGCAGGTGGCCTTCGAGCTCTGCGGCTTTGGTGCCCTCTTCCTTGGAGTAGCTGAACACGCCCACATGGTCGAGATCGAGTTTGCGAAGATCATCACACAGCTCCTCGAACTCGGCGTCGGTCTCGGTCGGGAATCCGACGATGATGGAGGTCCGGACCACGAGCCCTGGAATCTTCTCTCTCAGCTTGCCCATCAGGTCATAGAGCTTCGCCTTGGTGAGACGGCGATTCATGAGGCTGAGTACCCGGTCACTGGTGTGCTGGATCGGCATGTCGAGGTACTTCACGATCTTGGGCTCACGCGCAATGATCTCCACCAGCTCGTCGGAGAACGCATCCGGATACACATAATGCAGACGGATCCATTCAATCCCATCGATCTTGCAAAGTTCGGGCAGAAGCAGCTCGAGATTCTCGCGATATTTCCACTCCATCCCGTATTCGGTGAGGTCCTGGGCGACCAGATTCAATTCGCGGACACCGTCTGCGGCCATTTTCTTTGCTTCTTCCACCAATGAAGCGATGGTTCGGGAGCGCACGTTGCCCCGGAGTTTCGGGATGATGCAAAACGAGCACCGGCGGTTGCACCCTTCAGAGAGTTTCAGGAATCCGGAGAATCTCGCCCCCGTATGAACCCGGGCGTCGTTCTCGGTATGGATGAAAGCAGGGAAGTCGATGTAGGAGCGCTGGGGAAGCGGGGCCCCTTGATCCCGGGCCTTTTCGTGTAGATCCAACAATTCGGTGATCTTGTGGTACTGGCCGGTGCCGATCATGAGATCCACCTCGGGCATCTCTTTTTCGAGCTCCTTGGCGTAACGCTGGGGAAGACATCCCGAAACGACGAGCGCCTTGCAGGAACCTTCTTCTTTGAACTGGGCCATCTCGAGAATCGTTTCGATCGACTCTTCCTTGGCCGCCTGGATGAAGGAGCAGGTGTTGACGATGATCACCTCGGCCTGATCCGGCTCGCGGGCGATTTCGTACCGGTCGTTCTCGAGCTTGCCGAGCATCACTTGTGAATCAACGAGATTCTTCGGGCAACCGAGGGAAACAAAGTAAACAGGTGATTTTTTCATAAGTTCTATTCTCTGAAATTTCCGAACTGCATGGGGAGTTTGAGTGAGTCTTGTTTGCCCTTCAGGAGTGCGATGCACTCTTGGAGGTCGTCACGGTTTTTCCCTGTGACCCGTACCTTCTCGTCCTGGATCTGGCCCTGGACCTTGATCTTAGAATCCTTGATCACGGCAATCACTTCTTTGCCTTTGTCCTTGGAGATTCCTGCTTGCACCTCGATCACTTGGCGCACTGAACCGCCGAAAGCCGCCTCGAGAGGTTTGTACTCGAGAGAGAGCAGGGACACTCCTCGCTTGATCAGCTTTCCCTGGAGAATGTCTTTCAGGTTGTCGATCTTTCCCTCTTCGGAACAAATCAGGGTCAAGGTTTTAGCCTTCTTGTCGAAATTGATCTCACTTTTGACCCCTTTGAAGTCAAAGCGGGTGGCCAACTCCTTGAGAGCGGTGTTGACGGCGTTATCGATTTCCTGCCAATCGACATCGGAAGATATATCAAACGAGGGCATAGTTCGGTTCCTTTCGGGACTTTTGGAAGCCGATTTTATACACCGTTTGTGTATTCCGGTCAAGTTTTACGGGTTGACGGCGAGGACACTTGAGAGATAGGACAGGCAGACCATGAGACGGCTCGCCCTTCTGATTTTGTTCAGCCTTCTGAACAATTCTGCTTTCGCTTTAAGTTCCAGAGACTTGATGACCGGCGACCTCCTCCTTCAATCCCTACCTTGCTCCCTCTGCGCCTTGATCGAAGCAGAAGAGAGTTCGCTCTATTCCCATGTCGGCGTGATGGGCACACTCTTTCCGGGCCCCCAGGTTTTCCAAGCTCACGGACGGGTTCACCGGACCTCTTTGGGATCGTTCCTCCGCCAAACCCGCCCGGGGTCGAAGGTCCGAATCCTCCGCCCTGTCTTCGGATCCAACACACCCATGGATCTGAATGAGCGCTTTACACGTCTTTTTGAGGGGCTTTCGTATGATGCCTCGTTTTTATGGGACAATCGCGACGAGAAGGGCGAGAAGATCTACTGCTCAGAGCTCGTGGTGAAACTCCTGGAACCGGTGCTTGCCCGCCCGGTCCGGACGAAGCCCATGCACTTCGTAGCAGATCGGGAGGCGTGGATCCACCACTTCAAAGGCTATCCACCTGACGGAGAGCCAGGTGTTTCGCCCGAGGATTTGATCCGATCCGGATCTTTCATCGACCTAGGCGATCTGAACTGAGCAATTCCTGTCTGAGCTGATGGGCGAACTGCTCGAGAAACCTCGCCCGCCCCTCCGCCTCCAATCGTGCACTCTCGGTTCGAAAAGTCTCGGGAAGTTTCAACAGCTTCGTGTAAAAGTGATCGATCGTGTACTTCCGGTCGTCAAGTTCGCGATTCTCGGCCCAAGGATCTTCCGGATCGAAAAGCACGGCCCCCATGGAGACTCCAGTGGCGATGGTTCGGAACAAGCCGAGCGCTCCCAGCGCCTCAAGACGATCGGCATCCTGCAAGCATCGACCCACACGCGTCCGCGGAACCCGACCCGAGGAATAGCTGTGATCGTAGATTGCGCCCACGATTTCGGATATCCGCGCTTCGGGTCGCCAATTCAATTCATTCAGCCACTCCTGGGCCTTTTCAGCGCACAAGCGGGCACTTTCTTTTCGTAGAGGGGAATTCTTGGCAACAGGCACACAGTCGTGCAAGAGCGCTGCAGCCACCACCGCATCGATCTCTTCTTGCAATGCCTCGCGACCATCTACGCGCAGACACTCCGCCCGTAAAATGCGTTCAGCAAGCCCGGCGACCCGGAGCACATGATGGAAATCATGTCCCGCATCCACCGGAGGAATACGACTCACCCGGTCCCGAAGCTCCTGCAGCAAAGGATTCGCCTCGCGGCTCACTTCCGGGCCCACTCCGGTTTGTAAAAGAACCGCTCGTAGTTGCGATTCAGAAGAGTCCACATGCCGGGATTCGGATCTTGCTCAATGAACACCCGGATCGCGTTCACCTTGGAATCGAGGTCGTCGATCATGTGAACGATCACCGCCTCGAGGCACGCGGGTTCTTTGGGGGATCCGAACTCCATCTTCCCGTGATGAGCGAGCACAACGTGCTTGGCCAGGAGAGCCTTCTCGACAGGAAACGGGGCCGGCAACCTGCCCGGCTGGGAATCCAGACTCCGGATTTTCCGGTCGATCAGCTCGGCACCCATGACCAAATGCCCAATCAGCCGCCCCTCGGTGGTGTAATCGGTTGTTTTTTCGTACTGAAGCTCCCAGATTTTGGCGAGATCGTGCAAAAACCCCCCGACCAACAGGAGATCGCGATCCACATAGGGAGCGTAATGATTCGCAAGAAAGTCGAGCGTCTTGGCAATCGAGACAACGTGCTCGAGCAAACCGACCGGATATGCGTGGTGAAAGCTCTTGGCAGCAGGTGCTCTTTTGAATCGCTCGATGATGTCAGCGTCATCCACAAAAATCGACTCGAGCAAGGCGCGATAATAAGGGTCCTGCATGGAGGCGATGATCGCTTTCGCTTCCGCATAGATTTTCTCGGGGTTCAAGAAAGACGCAGGGAGGTATTCTTCAGACTCCACCTCGTCTTCCCTCAAAACAGTCAGGTTCTTGATATGAATCTGGATCCGCCCGTTGAAACTCTGAGCGTGACCCTCCACTTGGACATAGGCGTCCTTCACCGCTTGGGCATTGAATTTCGGCACCTGGTCGAAAATCCTCGCCTCAATGTCACCGCTCTTGTCGGTGAGGATGACATTCATGTAAGCCTTGCCGGTCTTGCCTGTGGCGACAGCGCTGTACTTGACCAGAAACGGGCTCGACACCCGGTCCTGATCCTGGATGGACCGTGAATATTGGGATTTGGGGTATTTCATCAGTGCAAAGTAATGTACTCTAATCGCACCATGAAACAAAGGGTTTTACTTCAGGGTCACGAGGGGCTCGACCTCCTCCATCGGATCAGTTCGGCCGATATCAAACGGTTGAAATTGAAGGAAAAAGCGGAGGGACTATTCCTCACTCCCTCAGGGAAGATCCGCTGCTGGTTCGAAATCGAGCGCCTGACTCCGGACCTGGCTGACATCACCTTTTCCGGGGACTTCACCGGGATACTCGACAGCTTCACCTTCGGAGAGCAGTACACCCTAACTCCGACCGCTTCAGCGGATTCGGAAGAACCCGAGTCCGAGGAGTCACGGATACTTGCGCTCAGACCTTGTGCTGGAAAAGAGTTTTCACTCGATGGCGATGTGAACCCACTTGAGGTGAATCTCGGACATGCCATTGCCGATCAGAAAGGCTGCTATCCGGGGCAAGAAGTGATCGAAAAAATCATTGCTCTCGGCTCTCCCGCCCGACGCTTGTGCCAAGTCAGGGCCGAGTCACCACTCCCTCCACCGCCGCAAGGACTGACAGATGCGGCGGGATCAGACTCCGGGGTCCTGACAAGTGTGTGCGGAAATCTTGGACTCGCGGTGATCGGGCGTCGCTACCTGAAGATCGGCACGCGGCTCCATGCAGACAAAGTGACCATCGTAGTGGAGAGCATTGCTCCATGAGGATGGCATGGCTCGGGTTCCTTTGCGCATTCGGCTTTGGAATGTCGGGCTATACACCGGTTGCCCGTGCACAGAATTTTCTCGAGCTCGCCGGACTTTCACCCGACACCCGGTACCGGCAACTGGACACCCCCCATTTCCGCTTGGTTTTCGAAGAAGGATACGAATCATTCGCTCGAAAGGCCGCAGCAGCTTTCGAGCATGCTCACCGAGTGCTTCAACCGATCTTGAAGTGGCAGCCGAGGGACAAGACGACCGTCCTCATCGCCGACAACGAGGATGCCGCCAACGGATTCGCCCTTCCCAGTCTCCGGGTGGGCATTGTGCTCATTGCCACCCCTCCGGACGCCTGGTTCTCGACCTCCTATACCGATGACTGGATCAAACTCCTGGTCTTTCATGAGTACACTCACTTTTTGAACATTGATCCAACCCATGGCTTCATGGAGTTTCTCCGGATCACGTTCGGCGACGTGATCCGGCCAAATGGCCTCTGGCCAATGTGGATGCTCGAGGGGCTGGCAACGTACTTTGAAACCCGTACCTCCAGACTGGGACGAGGACGCTCTCCCTATTACGAGGGAATTCTCCGTTCCTTGGTCAATGAAGGAAGACTCGACTCCTCTCATCCCCGCGCCATCACTCTCGATCGGGTCAACGGCGAAACACCTTACTTCCCAGGGGGTGAGATCCCCTACCTGTTCGGGTACCACCTTTGGAACCAGTTCGCAAAAGACGCTGGAAAACAAAACCAGCAGAAATCCGAAGAACAAATGGGAGAGCTTTCCATTCATTCCTCGTCCAGGATCCCGTATTTCATCAACTCTCACTTGCTATCAGTGAAGGGGCGATCCTGGACGGACTATTGGAAACGGTTTGTGAGTGAAAGCAAAGTCCGCTTCACCCGGCAGATCCAAGACGTTAGGAAGGCGGGAGAAACACCCTATCAAACCATCGCGACGAGTGACTACTCCATCATCGGAGGGACCTTCTCTCCGGATGGAAATTGGCTGGCCTATACCGAGAGTTCGCTCGAAGACCGGGCAAGACTGATCTTGAAGAGTCTGACAACCGGAAAGAAATACCGACTTGAGGAAAAACTCCTCGGCGCCGGGATGACATTCACTCCCGACTCGCGTTTTTTGATTTTCAGCGCCCTGTACCGGATGAAGTCTTACCAACTTTATTCAGAATTATTCGCCTATGACCTCTCCAGCGGGCAAATCCACGAGATCTCTTCCGGACTACGGGCCAAAGAACCTTCGATTTCTCCCGATGGAAGAACGCTCTCTTTTTTGAGGACACGCAAGGGAACCCAGAGTCTCGATATTGCGGACTGGGTGGTAGAGCAGGGGCGACCCAGGCTGAAGAACATCAAGACACTCGTACGACCCCAGGATTTTTCGATTATGAGCGGACCCGCGTTCAACGGCCCCGCTGAGATCCTCTATTCGGAACAATCCATCGGCAGCTCACAATCCGATCTGAAGGCTGTCTCGGTCAAAGGCGGCCCCCCCCGCGTCCTTCTTGCAGACGGGGCAATGAATCGCTTTCCTTCCGCAAATGGAGGAAGAATCCATTTTATTTCAAATCGGAGTGGGATCGAGAACATCCATTTTCTTGAAAAAAACCGATCGATTCAACTCACCCATTCCATTGGGGGGACGATCTTTCCTTCGTTTTCGAGAAATGGAGAACTGCATTCGAATCTTCTGACGTCCGACGGATACCAGCTTGTAAAGTGGACCCTCCCGACCCTGCCTGCAAAACCGAGCTCCCCGGCCACCCCGGACGCACCCGACCCGATCCCTGAGGCGCTGGGGCCCTCACCTCAAATTGCTTCAGAGTCCCAAACGCTTCGCCCGTATTCCCCTTGGGAAACCCTGGCTCCCCGCCAGTGGGCACCGCTTGCTTCATTCAGCTACGACGAAGTCTCAGGAGCCTCGCTTTCAGGCTTCTTGCTTGGCTTCGATGCCACAGGTAAACATCAATACACCCTGACCGGCGCATACAACCTCCTGCCTCGGACCGTAGACGGGACCTTCACGTACACCTATTCGGGTATGCGACCGGTGATCGATTTTTCCGTATCTAGAAATACCCTCACCATCACCCCTACCGATTACCGGAACCATCTCGACACAGTCCTGACCCTTTCCTACCCCATCTTCTGGGTACGGAGCACTCTTCGTCCCTCGCTATTTATTTTCGGCTCCCGCTATCGTGTCGAGGACACCTCGACAGGTGCACCGATTGATGTTCCAGACTTTCAATATCGGAATGCAATCGTACCTGGAATCGGAGGGGCACTGGTTTTCAGTGATGCCCGGAAAACCCGTCTCGGATTCACAAATGAAATCGGAAACGAACTCCGCCTCCAGGTGGAAAGCCGCTTCAACACGCCCCAGGATGCACTCGGACGCTATCTCTTCAGCTGGACCCACCATGAGTCTCCTGGTGCCAATCACGTCATTCGGACCCGCGCTCGATGGATGGGGACCACCCGTGCGTCCGACACGGCTCTCACCACGAGCAAAGTGGCGGGAAAGAACATCGATAGTGTGTTCGATCGTGGAACAGGCACGACCTTGTCTCAGCTTTCTTTCAGGGGGTATCCGGCACTGAGCGCAAATGTAAGGCATGCAGGATCCGTCGGACTCGAGTACCACCTTCCTCTCATCAGGAGCTTCCGGGGCAGAAGCACACTCCCCGCGTTCATCAAACAGACCCATGGATTCCTCTTTGCGGATGCCAACTTCGCGGAAAATCTGCTTGTATCAGGACGTCGATATAGCAGCATCCTGATGCCCGCCTGGGGTCTGGGCCTAGGAACCGACACCCAGTTGCTTCTCCGCGCACCGCTCCGATTCAACGTCGAATTCCAAAACGGGACCCGCACTGAGGCACTCGGCGAATCCCGTGTGTTTTTCACGATTGAAGCGGATTCACTCTTTTAAGGGACCCCGGGAACCAGATTCCTCACCAAACTGTAGATCGTGAGCAGCATCAACATGACCAGGGGAATGATGGGATGCAACCCGAAGGATACCGGTCGCCGGAGAGACCACCACATCAACACTCCAGGGACTGCAATGAACACGGGCACAGAGAGGAGATTGAGACTAACTGCGGAATCCATCCTCCCGTCGAACAAGTAGACAAAAGCACGGGACATTCCACAAAATCCGCACTTCCACCCTGTAAACGAGAACACAGGACAATGCGGTCCGAATCGGGCCAAAGCATCTAAACCTGCCTCGACACCGAAACGGTGAATCAAGTAAGCAAGCAAGCCATATCCCAGGAGTGCAGCACCGGCGATCCAACTGCATCCGAAAGTGGAGCGAACCCTCATTTGAAAAAGCAGTTCCCCTCCGCGTAACTCGTTCCTGCCGGGCAGAACGCTCCGGCTCGGGCACGGATCATTCCCTCCATGTTGATACTCGTACGCTTGGCCTCTTCTAGGTCCATGATCGAGTCAAAAGTCTTGATCGGAGGAACCCCCGTGATCTTGTAGACCTGCTGAATCCGAAGATGAACCTTGATCGACTTGGCAGCCAGACAGTGGACATGGCCTCTTGAATCGGTAAACCGTTGGGGAAGCTGCCCGGCTACATCATCCGAACCGCAAGTCACCACGAGGGCGGCCCGAGCAAGGATTGGACATTCACGCGCAGCTTGAGCCGGCTTAGATGCCTGATCCGGGACAGTCTTTTTCGAGGAGAACCAACTCAGGGCCCGAGGGGGTGGCCCGATCGAGTTACCGCTGAACTGGATGAAGTTCTGATCGAACTTATTCCCACTCAGATTTTGCTGGGTAGCGATCTGAGCTGGATTCACAGTGGCCTCACGGATCGGACCCGCAAACTCACTGTATTCACCACAACGGGCACCTGTGAGGGTAAAAAAACCCGTTACCGGCCGTCCGGATCCATCTGTAAGGACCATGGCATTTCCCTGTCCCCCGGTGTCAGCCGGATCGGTCGACATCCAGAGACTTTCAAAATCAGCAGGCGATTGATCGGCGTTCTGGATACAGTCGTATTTTAAGGGGTTAGATGGATTCTTCCGGTCAAAAGAATTCAGACAGCATGCCAGTTTAGGATTGGCCGCATTGTTAAACTGATCTCTAGCCGTGGACCCACTCAGATTTTGCGACACCGGGGAGGGCACTCCGGAGGAATCACCGTTATCACACATGTGAACGTTTTCCCTGATCTTGCAGGTCCTGCTGGAGACGTCCAAATAAGTCGGTGGAGCGCAGGTCCAGATCCTCCGATTGTAAGTCCGATATCCACCCGTCGCGGTCGGTAACTGAACACGAGTGACCTTTGCAGTTGCGGAGGTGCGATCCAGCAAGTGCGTCGTCGTAGCTGATGAATCGTGTACAGCTGGATCAAAATTTGCGAGTACCATGTATTTCTGGGTGTTCGGATCCGAAGTATCGAGTGCCGGTGAACACGAATAACCGGAACCGGCCAAGGCTGATATCGCCGTCACTTTCTCATTCAGATTCGGACAACCGCAACTCACCTTGGCCGCACCTGAGCCACCATGTCCAGGATAATACAACGATCCGGAATAACCGTTACCTGCCCCATCGTGGGCAATCGGAACCGTTGCGTAGGTGTCCGAGTTCGGATTTGAAGTTGAGGTGGATGCGACCACTTCATACAAATCACTCACAAAACGTCCCGAGCCGGAAACAAGCTTCCCGGTGGTGTCCGTAGCGATGCTCGGGTCATATGCAATATCTGATGCCGAACACACGCAACGCTTCAGCCCCGCTGCCGAGTAGAGATACTGTGGCGAGACGAGGTTTTGATCCGCCGGTGAATTGTCCTTAGCAAAACGATAGAGACTCCCGAGCTTCGTGAACTGATGAGTCGAGAGGGGCCTCGATTGAGTAGAGAGATCACTCAAAAAAAAGTTAGAAGTTAGAGGCATCCGACCGGTTCCACAAACCGGATAGCCATCCGAGAAGGAATCTCCGGCCTTGGCGAACTCACTCGAGGGCACCACTGGACGACAAGCCTGCGCGCCGGAAGAATTGGTTCCGACCTCATAACCTGCAGGACATACGCAATCCGTAGACATTTTCACCGCACCCTCCATAGAACAACTGGGGGTCGGTGTCGGGGTGGGAGTACCCGCTGGTTGAGTCGCATTCATGGTGATTCCATTTGCTGAACTGGATGCAGATCCGCCATTTCCGCAAGTAAGCGAGACCTGGGCTTTCATGGCTCCTGCAACGGTCGGCCTTCCCGAAAAATTGAAGGTACATGCCCCTGGCTTACAAAGTGGACAATCCATCGCAACAGCGGGGTTCGAGTAGTCAGTACAACAATTCAACTTGACGTCATAGCCGCAGACATCGCCGGCGGGGCACTTCTGCTGACACATCGCCTGACAGTTACTGGCCGGAACAGTGCCGCAGGACGAGTCGAACTGGAACTGGGTCGCATCCGGTCCGGTGAACGCCAACTTACACAATGAAGCATCGAGGGTTCCCGAGTTCACCACGGTCAACGACAAGGGACCTCCGGTGCTCCCCACGACTACCGTTCCAAAATCCGCGCTGCTCGGTGAGGTAAATGACAACAATGGCATGGGCGCGGGCGTGGTCACCGGTGTCGGCTCGGGTGTCGCCGCAGAGAAATTCACCATGATCCCGTCAGGAGTCGACTGACCGCGAGCGTTCAAGCACTCCGCCACCAAAGTGGTCCGTTTGGCACCGTCGCTTTTTGGAAATGCCACCACATCCATGGTGCAAGCTCCTTTGCCAGGTACATTGAGGCAAGCTTCTGGATTCTTGATCAGAAAATCTTCAGAGTTGGTTAAATACACTTTGCACGACTGCGCCTCCTGTTCGCCGAGGTTGTTGATCGTGACACTCTGAGAGGCCGAGGCGGAACCAACCTTGATCGACCCGAAATCAAGCGTGAGCGGTTTCAGATAAAGATCGGGTGCAGACAACATGGCACCAATCTCGTAACGGAAACCAGCCACTTCGCTCATCGCCAGATCACCTCCACAGGCAATGTAAACATTTCCCGAAACCCCTCCATATGAACTGTAACTAGGAGATCCGATCAACTCGAATTTGCAGGCTCCCCCCACATCAAAACCATCACACTCCGATCCGGCTTTGATTTGGAAGTTGTCCGGATCACTAGGGAAAATGGAACAGCCCTTGATCGGGCGTCCACTCACATTGAATACAGCCACAGTCATCGACCCAGAGCCCCCCTGATCGATGACACCGAGTGAGCCTCCGTTCGGGTCGAATTTGAAAGTAGCGCCCAGAGCACACGAACCCTTCGGAGTGATCAGAATCGGCATAGCCAATTGAGCCGGATCCAGAAGCATCTTGATCACTGTCTGGGTTCCGTCAGTACCCACACCGATTTCGATTGGATACTTCATGATTCGTTCAATGATCGACTTTTGACCCCCATTGGCTGCGGCCCATTCATCTGGGGTAATGGAACGAATCCGCTCGGCGAGCATTTCGGCGAGCTTCATCGTATCCATTCCAGATTCGTACTTCACATAAACGTCGTGTCCGTAAATTTTGAATCCAATGGCATCACCCAAAGAGAACATCCCGTTCAGGTTGAACACTTGCAGTCTTCGATCCCCCTCCAGAAGGTTCAAGACATTCGCAAAGGTGGGACACCCGCCCCCGCTGCACTCAGGCCTGACAGAAGACCTGAACCAAGGTACTGCTTGATTTGCATCATCGAGGTAGAGGTAAAGATGGGCTGAATCGGTTGCGTTGAACACCGGATCGATCCTGGGTGGAAATCCGTTCGCACCGAAGGGTGCTTTTCCCGCCGAGTTCCATTCTTCAGGCGTCGTTTGGCCCACCTGTGCCGTGAGCCATTTAGCATGACTTGAAGCTTCTTTGAATCCGGTTGAAGTGACGTGATGCCCGTAAATCGTCAAACCAAAAACGTCACTCGGATCTGGGTAGCCAGTGAGACCGAAGACCTGGGTACGGACTCCTCCGGGGCCATCACTCGCTTGCTTGAGCAGATTGAACGTCGGACAGGAGCCCCCTGTCCCCGGATCGATCACAACCGAAGACTTACACGACTCGAATTGCCACGCACCTCTTCTGACGCCACAATTCTTGGTCCCCCCAAAAACACCCCAAAACACCTCAGGAAAACCGGTCATGAATTCCTTCGGTAAAGGCCGGGCCACACATTGGCACTCCTTTGCTCCGGCGGGTGTGATCATCACGCCTGAAGGTGTTTTGCCATCCCAATCCAACTGAACAGGATATCGACCACTTGCCGCAATCAGATCCAACGCTTCCAAGACCCCGTCGCCCATAGGATCCGCACGATCCCAAGCCGCCTGACATACTCCAACACTTTCATTCGGCTCATCACGAAAATCAAAATCCTCAACCTGGCCGTCGTAGTAACTGCAAGTGTCGAAAGCGAGGGGAACATCCGGAAGCACGACCGGTAGAACTGGGGCAACTGTCGGAACGGGAGTGGGCGTGGGTTTGTTCCCCCGCACCCGCCTGGCCTGCGAGGTGGATGGATCCAAGAGAAAAAGCGCGACCATCAAAAACACTTTCCACGAATTTCTCAATACGTGCATACGTCCCCCACCCTACGGGTTCCTGGCAAACAAGTTTCACCGAACCTACTTCCAATGATTTCGGCGACATCTAGCGAAGCGATTTGGTCTTTCATTGCCCGCGTGTCAAAGGTCTTGAGCGGACTCTGGCCTGCGATGTGATAAAGTTGCTCGATCCTGAGGTGCACTGCCACCGATGCCGCCATAGGACAACGAATCAGGCCAGAATCCTGATACCTTAAATCCGGGGGGGTCCCTGCATTCGATGAAGGGCAACTCACCACAAGGGCGGCCCGGACCAGGATGGGGCACTCGTTCATTTCCTGGATGGTATCGGGAACATCCTTGCCAATCCCGGCCTTCAGGTCCAGGTAGGCATTTCCCGACGGCAGGGGATAGGCCGCAGCAAGATTCTCGATCCCCCCCCCACTCATGACATTGGCTTGCTGGGTCGCGATCAAAAAGGGCTGAACCCGCTTCGGACGAAGCTCTCCACCGAACTCGCTGAACTTCCCGCACCGCGTTCCACGAAGCGAGTAAAACCCGGTAATCGGTTGGCCGACCGCACTCACCAGCGCCAACGCATTCATTTGGCCCCCATCCAAGGAATCATCCCCACCGGCCCAGAGCGCATTGAAGTCGAGCCGCGCACCGGAGGGATCCACCTCCTGGGTTTGAACGCAATCGTACTTCAAAAAATTCTGTTGGGTGACTCCGGCGCTGCTCACTGCATGTGAATTCAGGCAACACGCCAACTTTTTGTTTGCGAGGTTCTTGAAATTGACCTCCGATGCCGTGTCCGAAACCTCTCCATAGGGAGACAAGGCAATCCCACTCGAACCCCCTCCGCAGGCGTGTTTTTGTCGACTGTATTGGCATCTCCCCGTCCCCAAGTTCGGCTCATACGGTGCGGAGCAGGTCCAGATTCTTCGGCGGTATTGCTGGACCATCGCCAAGTTTGATTCCGTTGGTAAATTCACGGTGGAGGAAAGCGGGTCGGCGGTGCTCTGCTCCTTCCATGAAGTCAGGATGTGAGAACTATTGGGGGGAGAATGATAATGCCTCTCGAACTCCGTAGATTCCCCATAAGGTGCGAGTACCCGGACCCCGGGAGGGTCATCGACGATCATCGGCTCGCAACGAGAGCCGAACTGTTGATCGCTGATACCGATCCGAATGGCTTTTTCATTGATGTTCGGACAACTGCAAACCGAATAACTGTCTGTCGGAGATGCCGGATGAAATCGCGAAAAAGCCCTGGGGTCTCCCACTGCGAGGTTCGATACTGCAACTGGCCCATATTGTCTCGAAATAGAAAAGTTCGACGTCGCCTCGGAGATAATTTCGTATGTCGAAGGTAAAAACCTTTGTGGCGCAATCGAATATTCAACCGGTGGTGTTCGAGTAGCCGAAGCCGTGTACGTCGGGAGCGGGCTCGGGTCGGTGATCTGGTCAGACAGGCAGGCGCAGCGGTTGACCTGACCGTTGCTTCTCCGATAGGCGTAGGATGGACTTCCTGAAGAAGTCCACAAATACCAATACCCATCGGTGTTTGATAAATTGTCGACTGCATTGGGACGGGTGGTAGTGGCCGCAGAAGACACCGTGCCATCTTCTCCAACGGGGATTCGAGGACTGGTCGTAGCCACACCCGGACCACACACCGGCCACTCATTGTGCGGGTCGTCCATTGCTCCCCCCTTGAGGTAACCGAATTCGTACTCGACTGTTCCTGAAGTCCCACTCACCCGTCCGAATTGATCATCCCGGTTGACTCGATTGGGGCGGGGGGCACCCAACTGGCCAGGGACGTATCCTTGTGCCCAAGCAGTCTCAGTCAGACTCGAAAGCCCGAGTCCGAAATAAACAGACGCAATGAACACCCACCTAGAACCCATGGTTTCCCCTAGGTTTCAGTATACATCAAAACCGTCGGGAAAAGACGGTTCCGTCAGGGGGTCCGACGCGACTTTAGAATTTCTTCAACTGAAATCGTAGAGAGCTGGGAGCTGTCCACCACGGTATCAACGGTTTTCATTGTAGGCTGACCTGTGATCTCGTGGAGCTGCCTGAGTTGGACGTGAATCTGCACCACACTTCCTGACGTACAGCGAGTCTTGTCCGCTGGCGCTGATGGGTCCGAATAGGTCTTCGGTGGCACTTGCCCGGCGGCTGGCTTCTTACAAGAAACTACAGTTGCTGCACGAAGCAAGACCGGGCATCGGCGAACTTCATCGATCGTGGTCGGAATAGTCTTACCTTTTTTCCGGACCTCAGTTCGGATGTGCACGAAGGATGGACCCGTCGGCACCGGTAAGGCAGATCCGACAGAAACCATCTGTCCGGCTCCGACCGAGTCCTGTTGAACCACTTTTTGGACGGGATCCACACGGAACCCCTGGATAGAACCGAGGGCGGCGAATTCGCTGAATTCACTGCAACGGCGGAGTGATCCGTTTTCGAGAGCATAGAATCCGGAGATCGGCTTTCCGCCGAAACCAGCCAGAAGCGTGGCGTAAGGCGCTGAGCCGTTCAAATCCTGGTCCTTTCCTGCCCAGAGCAAATCGAAATTGGGAGCAACACCTGCGTTTTCGATACAGTCGAATTTCAGGTGACTCCCACTGGTGAAAGCGCCGTCAATTTCGTTCAGGCAACACTTCAATTTCGGATTCAGAAAGTTCCGGATGTCTTCAGATCCTGGAACCGATGGCATGATCTGAGAATTCGCAGGTGTTGAACAGGAGTGATAATCCGGCATGGGACGGCACGGACCCCCACCTGATCTACTGAACCCTTTCCGGCACGTAGTAGTATTGATCGGATCTGCAAAGGGATCATTTGCCGGAGGGGTCGGAGTTGCGATGAGTCCGATCAACGGAGGACAAGTGTAGGGCGGATCGAAGCACTTCCCACTCGCACAACATCCCATAGAAGCACTCATCAAGCCAATCAAACCAGACTGGTCCTGACAAGCCGCGCCTACTGAACAATTCGCCGAAGAAGGCGGGGCCGGCGACGGAGTTGGCGGAGCCCAACACTCTGCAAAAGGACCGTTCACACAGCGCCCGCCATTCACACAACAGGAAAAGCAAGTCGGTGGACTGGTCGCCTGACTGCAGAGCTCTGTCCAAGTGCCTTGTATGGAAGGGGTTCCGAGTTGAGTGCAGGTTTCGTTCACCGTACATACCGACTGTCCGGGAATTGGAGTCGGGGTAACGGTCGGACTCGGGGACGCTGCAGGTCCTCCAGTACAAGAGAACGGCCCAAGCAAGCAGGAAACGGGATTTCCATTTCGATCCACCTGACAGCATCCGCCGCCGGCTGCACAACAGGGATTCCCCGCGCCCTCAAACCACACACCCGAGGTTCCACCCGCACCGGTACACCGGTCTCCGATAGTACAACTCGGAGTTGCCGTCGGAGCAGGGGGAGCCGAGCAAGTTGACCAACTGGCCAAACACACTTGTGCGGTGACGTCGATACAACAATTGCCACGGGTATCGTAGGTGCAGGTATGACGACTCGGGCAAGGTCCGCAACTCCATCCGTTGGTACAGGTGGGGGCCGGTGTCGGAGTGGGAGTTGCTAAGGGCGCCGAGCATGAAATGGGAGGAGCCAGGCAAACCGGAAAACGTCCGGTGGTGCAACAAGCAGTACCATCCCAATTCCCGTTCAGACTTCCATTGGTACAGCGATCTCCGATATTACACGCCGGAGCAGGAGGGGGAGGAGGAGAACACGTGATGGGAGGGGCCAAACAAACCGGGGCACTCCCGGAGGTACAGCATGCAGAGCCATCCCAAGAGCCGGTCAAGCTTCCATTGGTGCACCGATCTCCAATATTACACGTCGGAGGAGGAGGCGGGGGAGAACAAGTGATGGGGGGCGCCAGGCAAACCGGTGCACTTCCAGACGTGCAACACGCAGATCCATCCCAAGATCCGGTCAAGCTTCCATTGGTGCACCGATCGCCCACATTACATGAAGAGGGACTGGATGTGGATGACCCTCCGGTTCCGGTTCCACTTCCGCCGGGAAGGACACAAGCCGTGCTCGATCCATTCAAAACATACCCCGTGGCACAGGAGCAGTCATTCATTCCCGAATTCATCACACGGTTCGGACCGCACGGATTGGATATTTGACAACCCGTACCCCCGGGAAGTCCTTGGAAGGGTAGGGTTCTCACTCCACACGTATACGAGCCCGCTCCTGAGTAAACGCAGGCTCCACCTGAGAGATTGTATTGCGCGGGACAGGTGATTTCACAATCCCCGAACGAGTTCAGCCGGGCTGTTCCACCGGATGGCGGGTTACAAACTGACCACGCCGATTCAGCGTTGCAAAGAATGAATAAAAGCGCCCCGAAACGCAACCACCCCATTTTGAACATGCGAAACCCTCTCACCACATCTTAACAGCTCGGTTTTCAAAGCTCTTCCTTTTTTTTTAGACGAAAACCATTGATTTCCGCAGTCGACGGAACAAAAGCACAAGCCAAAAGGCGGCCGAGATGCAGTAAGAAAACCCCATCACCCAAGGCCTCCGGTATTCGACCGTCACTTTGCCGGCCCCGCGGAACACCAATCCTGGATAAGCTTTGTACAGGGGCAGGTCTCGACCCGCCTCGTCCCGGATCCGCATTCCGGGCTGCGGGTGAACCCTGAGATGAACCCAAGCACCGGAAGACGGTAAATCAAAGTGGTATCGCCCCTCTGGATCCTGCGTGTACTGCGGAATCCCGGGAGGGACTGTTGTTTGGGATTCGTGAAGCAACTCTTTTTCGAATTGATCACGATTCTCAGGAAAAATTCCGGGTGAGCGGGTAGAAAGGCCGTCTACGGCGGCCTTCATTCGGCCCAGAACTGGCCCACCGAAGTAGGGATACTTCCCAGAAGGATTTGCGAAATAAGATTCGTGCGGATTGAAGAAGACCGCGCGAGCATGGAGGCTCGGATCGACGATGAGAATTTTGTGATCTTCCCCTTGGAACCGGAAGCTTCCACCGGGCGTCAAAGAGGCTCCCTTCAATCCAGTCTGGAGCACCCGCTTCCAGCAGGAACGCTTCGGTTCAGGAATCCATCCTAGGTCTACCTCACCGTAGGTAATGTAGCCGATATCCAACACATCGACAGCGTCCTTCAGAATACGTTCAAACTCATCGCATTGACTGAGTTCCAGGTAGAAATAATCCAGAACCACAGGTGGCGAGAACAGCGTGACCAGATAAGAGCTGATCACCGCGTTTCCGGTGGATCCTTCCCAGTGCAGCCCCCGGATCGATGAGAAGCCGGGAAAAGCTCCGAGCAAAATGTAATCGAGTCCGAAATCACAGGCCCGGGTCCGGCCGAGCACCAGGGTCCTTCCCCCGGTTCCACGTCTCCAACCCTCAGGATAAACCTGCACCTCGAGCGGAGGTTTGAGTTGCAAAGTCCCGGTCGGAACATCCCACCAGGGGCGCATCTGAGCTCCCAGGGTGATGAGTGCCGCTACGATACAACCTTCGAGACATCTTCGGAACAGGCGACGGGGCAGTGTCGTGTCAGCTGACAACAGCAATCCTGCCCAGAAGAAAATCCAAGCGGGCATCGCCAGTCGATAGAAGTGAAAGGAAATCGACCAGCCGAAATGCTGCTCCAAATGAGGAAACAGGATCAGCGGTGCATAGAGAGTGGTGGCCATGAGGAGCCAGAGTGCGCCTCTCCAGCGTTGCCAGAGCGCCAGGCTTGCAGAAACTCCCATGAGCACCAGGACCCAGATCGACTGCTGAAAGTAGATCGTCGACGAGATCATCCAATTTCTGTATGCCAGAAAAGGAACCGTGAAGAACGCGGTCGCAGCGAATAGCACCCCCATCCCCCGCAAGACATCTGAGCGCCTCCACCGATGGGTGATAGCAACGAGGAGAAAGACCAGACCGGCCAGAATCCCGGTGATCAGGTGAGAGAGGATGCAGAATCCGGTCCAAAACAGCACCTGTACCCGGGAGAGCTTTTCCTTTTGGAAAGCAGCCTTCATGAGTTGGAAAAATCCGATGCCCGAGAGGAACTGACTCGAGAGTCCGATCACCACGGCATCAAAAATCGACCACCCCTGCAAGCTGGAAGAATCGAATTTTTGCATGTGGAACAACCAGAGAAGTCCTCCGGCAAAGAGCATCCGGGTCCATCCCTTTTGTAGGGTCAATACCCACGAACATTGGGATGCCAGAAACAGGAGCAGGATGGCAGAAACATAGAAGGGATAAAGTTCGAAGCCCGTCCATCCACTTATCAGCTGCAGACCGGCGAGAACCAAGTCCTCAAGAGGGGGGTAGAAGAGATTCTGGATCGACCCCATGAAGACGCGATCCTGGTACCCGTGGTAGCCCACCTCGAGGAGCTGGGTCCCACCAAAGGCATGTCCCCCATGATCAAAGTGATACCAGGTGAAAAAATGAAAGAGCTGGTGCCACGCCCAGGCCACCGAGGCCGAATACGCCGCAAGGATGACCCAGGTGCTTTTCCTGATATTGAGATGCCACTGTTTCAGTTTAGCCAAGGAGAACAAAAAAATCGATCTTTTCACTCCATTTCTTTATTGCATTTTTTACACGGAGCGTATAGAATCCGAGCACCTTATGGGAAGCCCCTCAGCTCTTCACACCATCCAGAAGCTCCAGCAGGAATTCGACGGCAGTCTTGAATTCCTGAATCGCGAGCTTCCTTTCGCACGGTTCGCGATCGCCCGCTTCGATGCAAAGGGTGGACTCCCCCAACAGCTTTTCACCTCGGCATCGTCGTTCCCCGCCTTTGATCCTCGAACCCTCGACCAGGCCGTCCGCCTGCGCCAGAGCATTGTAGAACCTCTTCATCAGGTGTTCATCGTGCCCTGCCTCCATCAACAACAGATGAATGCCGTCCTGTTCGCTTCGCATGAACAGGGCAAGTGGTCCGCAGGCGAGCAGATTTTAGTCGAGCTCGCCGCAAGCGAATTGGGTCGGATGCTGGCCCCGGTCCGCCCGGGCCTCACCCTGGGAACTCCCGTGAAAAATCTCGCCAAGAACAGGGCCGCCTCCCACTCGAGCATCATCGGCTCTGGCAAAAAGCTCAAAGAAGTGCTTCACCTGGTGGAACGCGTGGCTCCCACTTCCGCTAGCGTCCTGATCCTCGGCGAAAGCGGAACTGGCAAGGAACTCCTCGCCCGCCGGATTCACGAGCTGAGCCCTCGCAAAGACCAGCCCTTCGTGGCGATCAACTGCGGTGCCATCACCGAATCCTTGCTCGAGTCGGAGCTTTTCGGTCACGAGAAGGGCTCCTTCACCGGTGCCGTGAACACCAAAAAGGGCCTGGCCGAAGTGGCTCACGGTGGAACGCTGTTTCTCGACGAGATCGGGGAACTGCCCCTCTCCCTCCAGTCCAAGCTCCTTCGCTTCCTCCAAGAGGGCGAAATCTTCCGCGTCGGTGGGAAAGAGTCCATCCGGGTGGATGTGCGGATCGTTTCCGCGACCAACCGTGACCTGGAGAACGAAATCCAGGCCGGCCGCTTCCGGGAAGACCTCTTTTACAGACTGAACACCATCACGGTCCAGTCGCCCGCCCTCCGGGACCGGATGGAAGACCTCAAGGACCTGATGGAGCACTTCGCTCCCGGCCTCCACAGCCGACTGAACCCTGAAGCCCTGGCCCTGATGCAGGCTTACCGCTGGCCGGGCAACATCCGTGAGCTGCAAAACCTGACCGAACGTCTCCAGATCCTGAGTGGCGGCTCCAAGATCGAAGCCAAGGACCTTCCGGCCTCGATCCGTGATCAGGCGATTTCGGGCGGGACCCTCACCCTGTCCGGCCCGCCTCCGGTCGAGATGGCCCTCGAAGAGCTCGAGCGGATCCACATCCTGCGTTGCCTTCAGCACCACGAAGGGAACAAGACCCGGGCGGCCCAGAGCCTCGGGATCACCATCAAAACCCTGTATAACAAGCTTCATCGCTACGGAATCTTGGACAAAAGCGAGTCAAAACTGTAAAACCAACCCCTGACCCCGGAAGGAAAAACCCATGGCAAAAGCAAAAAAAGAACTGAGCAAAAAAACCACCAAAACCACCCAGGCGACCAAAGCCACCGTAAAAACGGCAGCCAAGGCGACCTCCAAAGCTGCTACCAAAGCTCTAGCGAAACCCATGGCCAAGAGCACCAAGAAAGTCGAGCCCAAAGTGAAACTCGCCATCGAAACCAAAAAGGGTGACAAGAAATCCAAGGTTCTCGAAGTGAAGGCTGAGATTCAAGCTGAAGGTCAGACCAACGAAGAAGAAGAGGAAGAGCTTGAGGCTGCGCAGGCCCAGGCATCTGCCTCCGGACTGGCCATGGCCGCAGCCACGGCAGGAGCAGAGACCGCCTCGGGATCCCTGAAGAATTTCCGTCATCATCCGGACATCGAAAACTTCTACCGTTTTATTTATGAGAACGATCTGCGTTACGAAGCCCTCGACATCATTGCTGTGATGGCCTCCCAGCGTGCGAACATTCGTGCGACCAAGGCTGCCAAAGCCAAAACGAATTAAATCTTCTCAGCCAGGAGGAGCAGACTCGGGAGCGGATGCCCCCGGGACGGATCCGCCGGCTGACGTCCCACCTTCCGGATACGAAAGCCGCTTTGCTCGATCATCGAGCAGGCGGCTTTTTCGCTCCAAGGATGCAGGTATCTTGACGGACCGGAAAGATCACCCTCCCGGTCCTCGTAGGACCCGGCTCCCTCGTAAAGGATCAGACCGAATACTCCGCGTGGCTTCAAACCCCGGAATGCGGTGGCCACGATTCGCTGGGTCTCTTCAGGGCTGAAATGATGAAGGGAGCGATTGGCCCAAATGGCGTCGTAATCCCCTTCCTTGAGAGACAGAAGCAGCAGGTTCCGCTCGAGGATCTCGACTCCGGGGACCCTCTCCCGTGCCCACCGGGCCCGGACGGCTCCGAGCTCGACCCCGACCCCCTGGAATCCCGCCTTGGAAAATAGGATCAAATCATCCCCAGCTCCGCACCCCAGATCCAGGACCCGCGCCCCCGGGGTCAGGATTTCGGCAAAGGGGAGCAACTCCCCGGGATTGCGGGTTCGGGCGGAGAGTTCCAGGAGACGGTGGGCGTGATGCTCGTAGTAGGCGACGGAGTCTGGGCTTTTCATTTGGGGTCCCTTCGGCTACAAGACTACCTCCATGAGAGCGAGAATCACAATGTTTCAGGCCCTGTTGACCCTGCTCGGGACCCTGTTCTCCCCTACTTCCTCCGCCCAGACGGAGCACCCCTGGTTCGAAGTGACTCGGACCATCGAGGGAATGGAAGATCCGGTCCGGATCAAGGACGCCATCGAAGCCGGAATTCCCGGGTTCTTGAAGCAACTCGAGCAGGACCATGAGACCCCCCTCCTGTTCCAACTTTGGGGGATGAGCCGGAATATCGACGAGAGCCACCTCTCCACAGGCCGGAGGACCGTGTCACCGGCCGTTCTGAAGGCACTGAATACGATTTGGAATGTGAACTATGACTTGTCCTATATCTATGGACACGCGGGATTGACCCACACCTACGGTTACCTCCTGTCGAATCTCGAGACGCCCTTCGGCCACAAGCGCCTCCGCTACACCCGGAACGAAATCGAATCCGGGTTCGGTCTTCCCGCCGGACTCTTCTCAGGCCGCCCACCCAAGGGGACCCTGTTTTCAAACCTGACCGTGTTCGCCGGAAAGATCGCCTTCCGGGATCATGAGCCCGCCGTGAAACTCCTCGACGAGGCCATCGGCCAGATCGGTCGTACCACCCCCTTGGAGCTCCTCTCCTATCCTTTCGGCTCACTCAAAGTGCGCCGCTTGGTCGAGTGGACCCGGAACGACCAGTTCACCCTCGAGCTCCGTACCGACATCGTGACCTTCCCCCGTCCGAACACGGCAGGTCGGAACACGGCTTTGCTGATTTACTCTGTCGTCTATAAGAAAGACGGTAAGGACCGGGCCCGCCCGAGACTGATCACCGTGTTTCCGGTGGACGCAGGCTTTGCGAACAACCTCTTCAAGGCCGACGGTCTCGGAGACCGGGTCCCCTTCAAGCTGAAATACAACGCTTCTGTGCAAGGTGAACTGAATCCGGCCCTGCTCGTGGGTCGCAGGTTCATCGTCGAATGAGCGCGCTCACGCCAGCCATCCGGGTCGACGGTGTCGCAAGGAGCTTCCGCTCGGTCAAAAAAGAAGAAGGATGGAAGGGAACCTTAAAGCTCCTGTTCAATCCGGAGCATGTGACCCACGAGGCACTGAAAGGGATTTCATTCGAAATCCAGTCCGGTGAGTTCACTGGCCTCATCGGAGCGAACGGCGCCGGGAAGACCACCCTCCTCAAGATCCTGTCCGGCCTGATCCCCCCGACCTCAGGCGAGGCCAAAGTTCTCGGCTTCACTCCGTTTGAGCGGTCCCTCGAGTTCAGGAAGCAGATTTCGATCGTGATGGGCCAGAAGGCCCAGCTGTGGTGGGACCTACCAGCCATCGAGGCCTTCGACCTATTGCGTGCGCTCTACCAGATTCCGCGCGAGCTGTATAAAAAGAGAGTCGAAGAACTCACCACACTTCTTGGCGTAGATAAGCACTTGAACACCCAGATCCGGCGACTCTCACTCGGAGAGCGGATGAAGATGGAAGTGATCGGTGCGATCCTCCACCTGCCCCGGGTGATCTTTCTCGATGAACCAACGATTGGCCTGGATGTGCTCGCGGCCAAGCGCCTGCGGGAGTTCCTCCGGACCCACAATCAGAAAGAGGGCGCGACCATCATCCTGACCTCGCACAACATGGATGACATCTCGGAGCTCTGCAAACGCATCCTCCTGATCAAAGAAGGCACCCTCATCTTCGACGGGAATCCGCTCACCCTGACCCGCCAGGACGAGTGCGTGCTCCGTGTGAAGCTCCTTTCGGAGCCCGCGGTCGAGGAATTTGCCGGAAAGATGGAGGCTCCCACGGACCGGGTCCAGAAGGACGAGGAAGACCCCACCACCTACCTGTTGACCATCCCGCGCACCCGAATGACCGAGACCTTCCAAAGATTGCTGGCCCAATTCGAAGTGGCCGACATCGGAATCCAGGAAGCCTCGCTCGAGCGGGTCATCCAGAAGATCTACCAGAACTGAGGATGAGGGGATGAATCTCGTTTGGCATCTGGAATGGAGACGGGCGGCAATCACGAACGGGATCAAGGCGGCCTTGGCCTACCGGGGGGAGTTCTTTGTGGGACTCTTCGGATCGGCCATCGTACCCGTCGGGATCCAACTCATGCTTTGGAATGCGATCTTCAAGTCCGGCGGCACCGAGACCTTCGCCGGTATGGCCTATCCGGAGCTCATCGCCTACACCTGGACCACCCTGCTCTTCAGCCAGATCCGGGGCGGCGACTATGATTTCGAGTTGATCGAGCACATCCGGACCGGAACGCTTTCTAACTTCCTGCTCCGCCCGGTAGGCGTGGTGGAGTTCGTGTTCTTCCAGGGCTTCGGAGAAAAGCTCTACACCACCACTCTTTGTCTGCTGGCCGGATTTGTCGCCACCGCCTTCACCCAACTGACCCTGGCCCACCTGATCTTGGCGATCACACTCGCCCTCATGGGGAACGTGATCGGCTACCTCTTCGGCGCGCTTCTTTCGGCCACGGCTTTTTATTGGGAGAACGCCTTTGCGGTTTTGATGGTGAAGAACATGGTGGTGAGCCTCCTGTGCGGTGAAGTGATCCCGCTCTCCATCGTTCCGGACCAGTATTCCTGGGTCTGGAAGAGTACGCCGTTTTATCTGTTTGTGTACGGCCCGACCCAGATCGCTCTCGGCAAATGGGAGCTCGCCCAGATTTACCGCGAGTTCGGGATCGCACTTTTGTGGATTCTGGCCCTGCTTGGGGCGGTGAAACTCGTGTGGCGTCACTCGATCCGCCACTACCAGGGAATCGGGGGCTGAGCCATGCGTGTGTATTGGGATGTGTTCCTGACCAGCCTCAAAAACAATTTCGTACGGGAGTTCATCTACCGCTCGAACACGATCGCCCTGACCCTGGCCGACATGGTTTGGGTGGTGGTCGAGTTCGCCTTCTTTGAGGTGATCTATTCGAACACCCTCTCGATCAACGGATGGACCCGCGAGCAGGTGTTCTTTTTTCTCGGACTCTTCATCGCCTCGGACTCCCTCTTCACGACCTTCTTCCAGCGCGCCTTCTGGACCTTCCCGTTCATGGTGAACCACGGCGACTTCGACGCCCTTCTGACCAAACCCACGAATGCGGTCTTCCTGGCCACCTTCCGGGACATCAACTTTACCCAGATTGTGAATCTGTTTTTGGGCCTCTACATGGTCCACCACTACGGTGAGGCGGCCGGGTTTGCGGGCGGACTCGCGTGGTTCGGGGTCGCCTTCTGGGTGCTGATCGGGCTCCTGACCCAATACCTCGTGCGCTTCTTTTTTGTGATCTGGGTGTTCTGGATCGAGCGCGGAATCATGGTGTCGCGCCTGTACTACGCCTTTTATGCGCTTGCGAACAAACCCGAAGGCCTTTATCCGCAAGCCATCCGCTACCTGATCAAGACCGCACTCCCCTTCGCCTTCATGGGATCCATCCCCGCCGAAGTCCTCACCGGTCGCGGGAGCGCGTGGAACTACGGACTCGTATTGATCGTGCTTTCACTCTACGGACTCTCGCTCGTGTTTCTTTGGAAGCGTGGTTTGCGCCGCTACCAGAGCGCGAGCTCTTGAGATCGCCGCGCTTTCGGTCGCCACGGCGACCGATGAAATACCGAATGTGACCGGTCGCCGTGGCGACCGATGCATGAATCTTCGATCGGTCGCCACGGCGACCGCTTGAAGATTTTGATGGATCTTTGACGGCAAGCCTCTACACTTGAGTGGAAAGATCAAGGAGGCATCTATGTTCCAACAACTGGTTTTCACCCCGAACGAGTTCGCGCAACTCGCAAAAATCGACAAGAGTCTCATCCCGGCTCTCGAGTCCAACGGCGCCATCCACACTGAACGCAAGCGGATCGGCAACGTGGATCGCAAAATCATCGCCCTGGAAGAGGTCCAGAAATTCTTCAAAATGCTCCGCGAGTTTGACGAAGCCCAACACCCGGAAGTGAATCCGGAAAGCATGGGGGCAGGAGCGGAAGCGGCCGGAAGCGCCAGCATTGTGAGCGAAGTCCTGCACGAAGCGAGCAAGTATGTTGCGGCGCATCCCAAGCACAAGATTCAGATGTTTTACAACGTGAAGGGCGGAACCGGAAAGTCCACCCTGACGGCGCAGTTCGTCATGATGGCATCCATCCTCGGTTACCGGGTTCTGGCGATCGACCTGGACGGACAAGGCCACCTGAGCGTGAATCTGGACGTACTGGACGCCCACGAGCGCCCGACCATTTACGACGTCTTGATCAACGATCTTCCGATCGCGGACGCCGTGATGAATGTGGCCCCGGGTCTCGATCTGATTCCGGCCAATCTCCAGCTCTGCAATATCGAAATCCCCCTCAACAATAAAACCCGTCGCGAATATCGCCTTTCCGAGGCCCTCGAGAAGATCTCCGGCAATTACGACCTGATTGTCGCCGACACCAACCCGGCCGCGTCGATCCTGAACGGATCCATGCTGGTGGCATCGGAGCGGGTGAATGTGATCTGCGCGACGAACCCCCTTTCCTTCCACGGGATGTCCCTCGTGATGGCCACCATCGAAGAGATGCAGCGTGAATTCCGCCGCACGCTCGATGTGAAGATCATCCCGAACATGTACGACAACCGCGAAGTGATCAGCCAGGAAGTGCTCGGCGAACTCCGGTCACAGTTTCCTGAAAACTGCGCCAAATCGGTGATCAACCGGAGCGCGGACCTGAACGAAGCCACCAAGCGCCGGACGACAGTGCTTGACGTGAACACCAAGGGCACTGCCGCGGGAGACATCCACGGCCTGACCCACGAACTGCTCGGCTAATCACTCCAGACTCATCCAACCAGGAAGGACATTCATCATGGAACAGAAAAAAGAAGCAAAAACACGTCAAGGTAGCGGTTACCTGAAGCAGCTCTACTCCACCGCCCGGGTCAGCGCAGACAACACCCACAGCGGACTGAAGGGTCTCACCACCTTTTTGGTGAACTTCATCCCGGTCGACAAGGTGGACGCCTCCGAACTCCAAGTCCGGACCCACTTCGACGAGACCGAAATCGCAGCACTCGCCCACTCGATCAAGGAACACGGCGTCCTCCAGCCGATCCTGGTGGTGCAGGACGGCGACCGCTACAAAGTGATCGCCGGTGAGCGCCGCTTACGGGCCTCGAAGATGGCCGGACTGGAACGCATTCCGGCCCGCGTGATCCACTCGAGCGACAAAGCGGTTCATGAAATCGCGCTACGCGAGAATCTGGACCGTGTGGACCTCCACCCGATCGAAGAAGGCGAAGGCTATCAGTCCCTCATCACGGCCGGAGCCTATCCGAGCCACGATGCGATCGCGACCGCGTTCGGAAAGAAGAAGTCCCGGGTCACCGAGTGCATCGGCTTCACACGCCTTCCGACCGAAACCAAGCAGCTGTTGATTGAAAAGAGCCTGAAGGGTCGCGCTCTGCTTCGCACACTTCTGAACTCTCCGGTCGAGGAGCACGTGTCGATCATCGCGAAAGCAACCCAGGAAGACGAAACCGGACTCATCGCAGAAACCAAAGGAAAGGTGCTGAAAACCAACACTGAACCCAAGGAAAACGGTCCGAAGCCCTTCCTCTTCGCCGTGACTCCGAAAAAAGTGAAGATTCCCGGATTCACCTGGAAAGCGGGCGAAGGTAAAGACCGCCTGCTCGAAATGCGTGAAGAACTGAAGAAGCTTACTGAAGCGATCGACCAGACCCTTTCTCGGATCTGATCCACACTCTCTGAAACGTAAAAGGCCCGGGTCGGGGATGCCGATCCGGGCCTTTTTTTATTGCTCAATCACTTCCCACTCAGGAAAAGGATCATGAGCCTTCCTCCAGAAAGCGCTCCCGAGCTTTTGCTCCTCGGGAGTCAACAAGCACGCCCGGAGAGCAGCAGCCAGCCGCTCACGGTCCAAATCTTGACCAATCAGTACGATTTCATTCAATCGATCTCCGAACATCGGATCCCAAAGTTTCCGGATGCGATTGAGCTCCTCTTCGTCCACATCCCACTCATCCTCGGGAGTCGCCGCAAACCAGTTCCCGCCGGACTCGACATTGCTCACACAACCGGCCTGGGACCAGACACCAATCAGATCGGGACGCGTGGCAATCCAGAAAAAACCTTTCGAGCGAATCACCCCATCCCAAGGAGTGTGAAACAGGCTCCAGAGCCTCTCTGGATGAAAGGGCTCTTTCGCACGGAAAACGAAGCTCTCGATGCCGTATTCATCCACTTCTGATTTTTCTTCGCCGCGGATGATCTTGAGCCATCCTGGATTGCTCTGGGCACGCTCAAAACTGAAACGTCCCGTATCGAGCACCAAATCAAGACTCACATTTGACCGCACCGTCTCCACCACGGTCGCATCGGGATTGAGGCGCTGGATAAAACTCTTCAATGCATCCTTTTGCTCAGGATTCATCAAGTCGGATTTATTGACCAGGATGACATCGGCAAACTCCACCTGGTCGATCAAAAGATCCGTGATGGTCCGCTCGTCATCTTCACTGATCTCCAACCCATCCGCCTTGAGCTCGCGCCCCTCCTGCACTTGCTCGAGGAAGTTCGCACCATCCACCACTGTCACCATCGTGTCGAGTCGAGCGTGGCTTGAAAGGGATTCGCCGTTTTCGTCCTCAAAAGTAAATGTCTCGGCAACCGGAAGAGGCTCCGAAATTCCGGTGCTCTCAATCAAAATGTGATCGAAGCGACCTTCTGTTGCAAGTCTCTTGACCTCGATCAGAAGGTCCTCTCGAAGGGTACAGCAAATACACCCGTTCTGCATCTCAACCAGTTTCTCTTCGGTACGCGAAAGCGCCATTTCGTTTTTGACCAATGCCGAGTCGATATTGACCTCGCTCATGTCATTCACAATGACGGCAACTCGCTTGCCCTCCCGATTGTGGAGAATGTGATTCAGAAGAGTGGTTTTTCCGGCCCCGAGAAAGCCGGACAGGACGGTAACAGGAACAAGCTTCATCACCCTGTCCTAAACAAATGACGAGAAAGAATCAAGATCAAATGCAAACGACTTGCATCTAAGGGCGATCTTCTTCGTCCGGCTTGGGAGCGGGAACATTGTAGTCTTTTTCACAGCGGAGGCTCTGCTTCCAGGTCTGGGCATTGCGTTCGGTGAAATTTTGATACATGTGCTGAGCCAGTTTCTTCACAAAATCGGGTTCTTGAGTGAAAATTCCAAACTCCCGATTGCGGGTCAGGCTGGCGTTCGAACCATTGACGGACCCAACCCAGGCACGCTTGCTATCCACTAGAATGGCTTTGGTATGCAGGTAACCGGGGCGCCCATTGACCTGGATGCTCGCATTGAAGGTCTTGGTGTTCACACCGGCAGCATCGAATTCAGAGTAAATGCGCGTCCATCCAGCGACGGCATTCTCGTCAGGACGGCCGAAAGCACAAGCGCTCGCCACCATGATGAAAACCTTCACCCCTCTGCGGGCAGCACGCACGATCGCGGCATTCATCTCGGGGTTTTTGAGATACTGATTTTCGAGCTGGACGGTCTTCTTGGCCGAATCGATGAAGCGCACCAAAGGATCGAGCGAGAAGGGACTCACCGAAATCCGCCCGCCGGTGGAATTCACAATGGCTGGAATATCTACGACCTGATTGTCGGTGTCTGCCTTGACAATGCCTTGGATCGCCTTGACCACCACCGGATCCCGACTGACCACCGTGTAGTCCCGATTGCAGATCGGGGGATTTTCGGACTTCTCACACAGATTGGAAGGGTTGAAGTTCCCGGTGCTCAACATCACGAGCTTTGAATCCGCCACAATGATCTTGCCATGCTGAAAACAAACCCCGCCCGGCGCGCACAAATTCTTGTTGAACGGCACGTACACGCCCCCGTTTTTGCGGACGTGTTTCACAAAGCCCTTCATCTCCTGGCACTTGGCATCGTCGGCCGGACCGACCGGATAGAAGACCTTGCAGGCATCCACCGGATCCGCATCCTGGACAATACTGAGCTTCACTCCACGCTCCATGGCCTTCTTGAGCGCATTCATGATTTTGGAGCTTTTGAGGGTGTACACTTCGAGCTCGAGGGTTTTCTCGGCCCCATTGATCAAACTCAGATGGGGCGGACCTTCTGAATTTTCGTAAAAGCGATCCAGCGACTGGGCCGAAGCCAAACCGACCGGCAAGAAGGCCTGCGAAACGATCGCGACCGCCGCTAAGAACCGAACCAGCTTTGAGTGCGCTTGGATCATTCCGAACCCCCGCAAAGGTTTTGCCAGAAGAATGCGAGGGATTCAAGCCCTCGTTCTGATGGGGGCGGTTTTTTTAAGGGCTTGAAACTAAAAGGGTTTAACTCAAAATGAATCAAGCCGCCCGAAGCCGAGGTGAACATCCAGTGGTGTGAGGGCGCAAAGGAGGACATACCCCGATCTGAGCAAGGATCGTTCCATCAGGATCTGGACTGAGATCGCACTGGGCTCCCCAAGCTGTAAAGAAACTCGACAGGTGAAAACAAAACCGCCCTCCCCAGAATCCGGAGAAGGCGGTTCGAAAACGGACCTTAAAAAGACCGATTACTTGGTCTTCTTCTCTTTGATCTTGGCGGCGCCGAGGATGAACCGAATGGTCAGCTCTTCGCGCACGCGGTATTCGAAGTTCGAGCGGTCCCGAGGATTGGCCTCGAAGCGGGACTTCAAGGACTGGGCATCGGTGCCGAAGCCGGCAGCCATCTGCTGAAGCTCGGCATCCAGATCAGACTCCTTCGCCTCGATCTTTTCTTTCTTGGCAATTGAATCGAGAAGGATACCCGCGCGGACCTGGGTCTCGGCGCGCTTCTTGAAGTCCTCGAGCTGGCTCATGATTGCAGACTGGACCATTTGGTCGTTGAATCCGTAACGCTTGAGCTCGTTGGCGTAGTCGTCGGCGAGTGCGCGCATCTGACTGTAAACGAGCGCTTGCGGAACTTCGAACGTGTTCTTCTCGATCAACTTTTCGATCATCTGGTTGCGAAGGAGGTTTTCGTTCTCTTCCTTCTTGGTTTTTGCCAAACGCTCTTTGGACTTGGTTTCGAAATCGGCGGTACTTTCGTATCCGAATTCCTTCGAGAACTCTTCGCTCCACTCGGGAAGCTTCTTCTCTTTCACTTCGCGGACATCGACCGTGTACTCGGCTTCTTTACCGGCGAGATTCTGGTCTTTGTAGTCCTGGGCGTAAGTCATCTTGAAGGTGTTGACGCCACCGGCCTTCACACCGATCAGTCCTGCTTCGAACTCGGGAATCAACTGACCGCTGCCAATCTCAGCAGTGCGATTGCCTGAGAGACTCGCATCGGGAGTGAAGCCCGCGTCAGTCTTCAATTTACCTTCGTATTTGAAATCGACGTAATCGCCGGTCTTCGCTGCACGATCCACCGGAAGCATCTCGGCCTTACGATTCAAAAGGTTCTTTCGTACGGCATCGAGATCGTCTGCGCTGACTTCGTCGGAAGCCTTCTCGAGAGAAAGCCCTTTGTAGTCTTTGGGTTCGATCTCCGGAACGATCTCCACCGTTGCGGCGAAAGACAGGGGCTCTCCGTCATGAATGTGGATGTGATGGTGCTGATGGCCTTCTTCACCTTCATGCCCATGAGGAACGCCTTCAATTTGTGGCTCACCGACGATGCGAAGCGGATGCTGCTTGAGCGCTTCGGAGTAGGACTCGCTGATCAAGGTCTGGAGCGCGCGTTGCTTCACGTCTTCTGCATAAAATTGCTTCACCATGTTCAGGGGAACCTTGCCGGGGCGGAATCCTTTGATGGATGCCGTCTTCTGAGTCTCGAGGAATTTCTTCTCAACGGTCTTCTGGACGCGATCGGCCGGGATGGTGACCAGGAACTTCTTCTGAATGGGGGAAATGGTTTCCAACTTGATTTGAGTTTGCATAGGGGTCAGGTTTATACCAAACCCGCTCCAAAGTCAGCCCTTTTGCAGGGGCGGTGGGCCCGACCCCATGGCGGTCTCCGGTTCGTAACAAATCGGCCATTTCGGAAGGTTTACGGTGATTTTCCCCGATCTGGAGCAAGGTTCCCGCGATCCCCCGGACCATCTGCTTCAAAAAGCCGGTCCCGACCAGCCTGACCCGGACCATAGAATAGCCGGCCTCGTCCAAATCCTGACCGGGAAAGGCGGGCATCGGAAGGCGTGAAACCTCGGCCTCGAGCAAGGTCCTGACTGTGGATTTCCCGGGATTCCCCCCCGAGGCTTGGAAGACTTTGAAATCATGTTCCCCAACCAGGAAGGAAACAGCTTCTTGCATGGCCCCCTCATCCAAGCGACGGTGGATCCACCAAGAGACGTCCCGCCATTGAGGCAAGTCGGAGGGGCCCTGTAAGAAGTAATAACTGTACTGCTTTTTAATGGCTGACCTCTGCGCGTGGAACTCCTC
This sequence comes from Pseudomonadota bacterium, assembly GCA_027491115.1. GTDB lineage: Bacteria > Bdellovibrionota > UBA1018 > UBA1018 > CAIMNF01 > CAIMNF01. The sequence goes on along the minus strand of JAIXWV010000016.1, from coordinate 105,924 downwards.
CGGCACGCGCATGGCCTCCATGATCCGGATGTCACGAGGGAGCAGGGAATTCAGGCCCCGCCTGAGAACTTCCGTGGTGAACCGTTCAGTGGGCAATCGAAAATGAACCACCTGACCGAGGGCGTTCACACCGGCATCGGTCCGCCCACTCCCCACCACCGTCACCGGGTGGTTGGCCATTTTGGACAGGGCGGCCTCCACTGTCTCCTGGAGACTCGGAAGAAGATCCTTACGCCCTTCTTCCACTTTTTGTCGCTGCCATCCGCAGTAGTTCCGGCCGATGTAAGAGATCCGGAGCGCGTACTTCATCCCTTCAGATCTCGAAAAGGAATCCCGCATAGATTCCGGAACGACCGAACGAAACTCCCGTGCGATTGAACGACGAAAGATAAAAATACTCAGCCACAAGATAAGTGTGCTGGATTCCGCGCGAAAGCCAACCATCGAGCGCAGTTTTGGAATCAAAGAAGTCGAGAGCGAGTGCTAGGCCGCCACTTCCGGTGAACGCGAAGGAATACCCTCGTTTGTCACCCGCATCATCCTCGCGAACTTCGGTGAAAAAAATCGCTCCAGCACCTGCTGAAACATAGGGGCGCAGAAATCTAAGCAGGTTGAACCGGTAAGTCGCATTCGCCAGCAAGGGAACCTGGAGGAAGGTGAATCGGGTCTGAGAGACCGAATTCCCATTGAAATTAAAGCTGAGGAGACCGTACCCCGTCGAATAACTGAGTCCAGTGTCGAAACCCACACCAAAACTTCCGAGAAACTCTGAATGGAACAATTGCCGCTCGTAATGAAGCAGGAGCTCCGGTTGCCAGCTCGTTCCGTAAAGTGCATCGAAACCGATCGTACCAGTGGAATTGGTGACCGTCATTCCCGGCGAGACACCGATCTTGAATCCTACAGCCGATTCGATATCGGGACGCTCGATGATTTTTTTTTCCGATTTCGCCGACTTCAGCTCGAGCGGTCCGGAGAGCCAGGGGTCATCACCGATCTTCTGCCGCTCCTTCTCGGAATAACCCTCGACCGACTCCTCCTCAGACAAACCAGAACGGATTCTTTGCGAATAGGTCCCTGACCGTGAAGGCGGAGCCGCGGGAGCCACAGGGGGGTTGGCCTCGTCCGGAATGTCGAGCGTGGGGTCGTTCTTCTTGAGTCGGTCGATATAGGGCTGTGTGGAAGCAGGCTCTTCGGCTCCGGAGATCTCCAGCCAGAGCCAGGCAGCCAGTTCAACCGGCGCCAGTAAGCGAAGTGCGATGGAACGGATCACCGGCTTGTCCCAGGCCCACTCTGCTAGCGCCGGTGAATGCTGGTAGTAGGCTCGGATGAAATCCCGACCGAATCCGGTTTTGGCGAGAATCCGGTCACGGAATTTTCTGAGCATCATGACAGGAGCGGCCCGCCCATCCTGGTAGGCTGCCGTTGCAATGAAGCATTTGCTCTCGGTCAACACCCCCTTGATCGACTGCGCGGCCACATAGGGCGCCGGCACCGTACACGAGAGTGGCGAGATCAGACCGATCTCGTTCTGGGAATGGAGGTAGGCCTGATAGACGTTGTCGGTCCCGTTCACCGAGTTCACAAAGCCCGTGACGGCTTGATTCCCATTCGCGACATCGACGTAGGCGGTGATCTCGTTCGAAGGAAGGGTGCTGGAAATGACTGGATTGAGAGGAAATCCTGAGCTCACCCGACTTGCGACGAACAACAGTGAGTCGACAGCAACCCCTACGTCGCTTGGAGTTGCCCCGCTGCCGGCCGAGGAGCTGTAGTTGGAAGGATTGATGTAGACCTGGCCGTCTCCTGGAAAATAATAATTGCTAATCCCTCCTGATGGGCAGGAGATCAACGGCGCAATATCTGAAACCGCCAAAGTGAACGTGGTGGTGTCGATGTTTCCGCCACTCACAGCTCCGGTGGATAAAAAATCGTTCACTATACTGAAGGTGACGACGATGGGTTGGGTCAGCGTCTTTCCGGCCAGGGTGCTGTACGCATTGCCTGCACAGAGACTTCCGGATGACGCTCCCGGGGTATTGCACAAACTCGAAAAAGAAAATCCAACCCGGAGAACAGTACCGAATTGATAAGAAGCAGAAAGGTTCGAAGCACCCGTGCGGGAACCCTGACAAGAAACGTTTCCATTGGCACCACAAACCGGTGGCTCGACATTGCTCGACACGATCCCGGCACCATAGAGCGGGATCTCGCTCCCGGCAGTCGAATTCACGGACAAGGTCACGACAATGTGTTGATTGGCATTCACCGTGAATGGTTTATTGCTGCTGACGTCGAGCCAGACCATGTCGTCAACCGTGGTCGAATCCGTCTCCAAGAACCGGTAACCCTCGGTCCCGTTGACCACCCCTGAAAAAGGACTCCCACTGGCACTTCCCGCCAAGGAAATAGTATATCCGGTTTCACCGAGGACTCTTTGCAACAAGGGAGCGGGCGGGTTGACGAGGACTGTGGCCCCGGCACTCCAGCTGAATAGTAATCCTGCCAGAATCCTTGCCAGCATCAAACCCTCCTCAGCCTTCCTGTGGCTTTCTCAAGAAACAAATGTATCCGGCCCAAATCATCGACAAAACCAGATACAGGTATCCGGTGAAAAACAAGGTCAGCTCAGGTGCTTGAATCGCCGAAAGGATGAAAAGCACCGGTACCAGCAGGATCCACGCTTTTCCCTTCGAGCGCCAATTCACCTCTTTGAACGAAGGAAAGGGCACATGACTGACCATGAGCAGCCCGAACAGGATTCCGAGCGCGCTCATGATCATCGGGAGACTGGTGACCGGGAACCACGAAAACTTTTCCTGAACAAGAACAGTCGTCACGATCAGTCCGGCCGAAGCAGGAGAGGGCAGTCCCTGAAAATAACCCTTGCGGATCTTGGCGAGCTTGGTCGGATCTTTTTCTTCCACGCTGACATTGAAGCGTGCGAGACGAAGAGCCGCCCCTATGGCGTAGAGAACGGCGGCACTCATCCCGAGGCTCGCGTCTTGAGCTGCAAATGAATAAAGCAGGATGGCCGGAGCGATCCCGAACGAAGTGAGATCAGAGAGGGAATCGTACTGAACCCCGAAGGCCGAAGTGGCCCGCGCAAATCGGGCGATACGACCATCCAAGGAGTCACAAACCGCACCAATGACGATGTACCAGGCTGCTCGAAAATGGTCTCCCTGAAGGGAGTGGATCATGGAGAGAATGCCACAGACCAAGTTTGCGGTGGTCACCAGATTCGGGAGAATATAGATCTTTTTCATACGATGCTTTGATCATAACAGAAAGCCGGAGCACCGCAATGAAAGCCGGTGTTCAGGACTTTCCACCACGCGGGTGAACCGGGCTAGGAAGAATACGTCCTTTTTGAAGATTGATCTCGGCCTCGGATGCGCGAAGGTATCGGGGACGGAGCCCGGATGGAGAGCGGACCACACCTTGTTGGACAGCCTCGAAAGCAAGGCGCATGAGGGACGTTGCCTGAACACGATGCAGCTCGGGGTCCTCGATGAGGATCCGGCGGGATTGCGGCAAACTCTTCAAAAGGTCCGGGTACCGGAGCACCGACTGTCCGAGAGCGATCCAGCGGACATCGGAATTTTCCTCGAGTTTGGCGAGAAGCTCTTGCACCGCCGCCTCGGGAGAAATCACCTCTTCACGCACTCCCCTACCCCAGACCCCATGCCAATCCCCCTCGGCAAGGGCAACACACTCCCGAACCGACCTCCAGGAGCCAGAGAGCACGAACCACTCTCCCTTGGCGGCATCCGTGGCAGCGAGAATCCGGGTTGACCCGACGTCATCCCGGTCCTCCAGCCAGGCAGAAGCCCCCCTGGCCAGTACGGCAAGACTCGAAACGGGAATCACCGGGATGCCCAAAGTGCGGGCAAGCATCTTCGCAGTGGTGATCCCGATACGAAGACCGGTGAACGAGCCAGGCCCCACTCCGACCGCGATTCCGGAGAGCTGATCGATCCGCCAACCCGCACTTTGCAGGACGGTGTCGAGGCTCCAAAGGAGGCGCTCGGAGTGCTTCGAGGTTTCCAGACTGAGAGACCAAGTCGCCACCGGCTTCAAGGCCCCTTGGGCCACCTCGAATGCCGAGAGGATTCCTGTCAGAGAGGAAGTATCCCAAGCGATGTAGCGCCCGTCCGTCACATCCGCCTCAGTTGAAAATCGGCAATCTGGAGATGTCGTTTTTCATCACGACGATCATGATGAGAAGGATGAAGACGAGACCGACCGTCTGCGCCACCTCGAGCTGCTTCAAGGAAAGTGCTTTTCCACGGATCGACTCGATACCGAGCAGGACGATGTGACCTCCGTCCAATACAGGAATCGGCAGGATGTTCAACACGCCGAGGCCGATGGAAAGGATCGCCATCATTCTCAGAAAATCCAAGAGCCCACGACTGATCGAGTCTCCGGCGAGCTTGCCGATCAGGATGGGCCCGCCCAGTGATTTCACCGAGACCTGGCCTTGGATCATCTTGCCAATCGACACTACGTTCCGCACACTCAGATCGATCATTCTTGCGACGCCCTTGTAAACGAGAACGAAAGGGTTCAAGACCCGTTCGATCACCATTTCCGGCTCAAGCATGGTCGCAACCGGAATGACGCCCACAGTGAATTGCTTCAGCGTTTTCAGCATGGGATCACGCTCGGTCGTCATGGTCGGAATGACTTCGTAGGTGACCGTCTTTCCCTCGCGGACGACAGTCAGGTTCAGCTTACCGTGGGCCTCACCCGCTTTTTGAATGTTCTTGCGGAGCTCGAAGAAGCTCCGGATCGGAACCGCATTCACGGCCACCAGTTGATCGCCCTTGCGAATCCCGATTTTCTCTGCCGGAGAATCCTTGACCGCCTGCTCAACGAACAGTTCCGAAGAGAAGATTCCGAGATCGACTCCCGGGTTCCCCGTGGACTTGGCATCGAGAGTGACTTCGCGGACCTTTTGATCGGTCTTGACCTCGAAACGAAACGGGCCCGAGGCAACGGCATAAGCCGCCTCGAATTCCTCGAAGCTCTTTAGGGGCTTGCCCATGAATGAAACCAGCTCATCCCCGGACTTCATTCCTGCCTTTGCGGCCGGGCTCATCGGAGACGAAATCCCGATCTTCCCGGAGCGCCCTGAAGGAATCAGACCATCGAGGTAGCCTACCGGCTTGTTCTCACCATATTGGGTGAAACCGTCTTCGGTTCCGGTCAGAGCCCGCAAACTCATGCGATTGGAATTCCTCTCCACCTCGAGGACCACCTCTGTGGAAGGACGATCGGAAATCTTCTGCATGAGCTCTTCGAACTTCGAAACCGGCTCACCTGCGACGGAAAGAATCCTGTCACCGGGAAGCAAGCCAGCGGTTGCGGCCGGGGTATCGGGGAGAACCCGACCCACCACCGTCGCCACCTGTTGCTCACCGATCACCATCATCGCCATGAACACCAATGCTGCCCAGATGAAGTTGAACAAGGGTCCACCGAAAAAGATGAAAAAACGCTTCCAAGGCACCTGCGAGTGGAGAGCGCGCTTCCGCTCCTCGTCTGTCAGCGGTGCCGTAGGATCCTCGCCGAGCAATTTCACGTACCCACCGAGCGGAATGGCGGAAAGTCGAAACTCGGTCTCACCGTAGGTTTTTTTCCAAAGCACGGGCCCGAAGCCGACCGAGAAGGCGTCAGCCCGGACGCCGAAGAGTTTGGCAAAAAGGAAATGCCCGAGCTCATGGACGACCACAAGCGGAATCAGGACCAGCACGAAACCGATTAAAGAAATCACCAGGACACCTGCACTTTCGTCACCATAGGATAGCGGGATTGGGGCCTCGATCCTAGTCGAGAATCTCGATCTCGCGATCAATCACGCATCAAGCCAGAAACCGGAGCATCAAGTAAGTGACGGGTAGCGCGAAAACCACCCCGTCGAAGCGATCCATGAAGCCACCATGACCCGGGAGAATGGATCCGGAGTCCTTTTCTTTGGACGCCCGCTTCAAAAGACTCTCCGCAAGATCGCCGACAATCCCGGCAGCACTTAAAGTCAAAATCATAACACCCACGAACCACGGGGACTCATAGGGTAAAAACCACCACGCATAGACTCCCGCAAGAACGCAGGCACCCAAGGTCCCACCCCAGGCCCCTTCCCAGGTCTTCTTTGGACTCACCATTTCGAAGAGTTTCCGTTTACCGAAAAAACGCCCCGCAAAATAAGCGAAGGTGTCTCCGGACCAGATCACAATCATCGTGAGCATGAGCCAGTGCTTTCCTTCGATCATGCTGCGGATCCCTACCATCAAGAGCGGAAACCACACACAATAAACCCAACCAAACCCAAGGGCCATCAACTCGCGGACGTGGGAAGCGAGCGCCTCAGTCCCCTCGGGACTGTTGAGCGCCTCACGACCGCCGTATCCGAGGACTCGGGGCACCGTGAAAAGGAAATAGAGAAAAAACAGGATAAAGGGAACCAACGCCAGGACCACGGCGGGCAAACCTACCGGAATCACGTAATTGAGTGCGTGCGCAATGGTTCCGACCAGGAGCATGAGAGCGGTCTTTTCACGTGCATCCGCCAGACCGAGAAACATCCTGCAAAACTCGTACAGCATACCCATTGAAACCACCCAGGCGAAGAACGCAACGCCCCCGACTCCGAGCCCGAGCAGCAACCAAAGAATCACCGGCACCCCAATCAGGGCCGTACCAATACGCTTTTTCAAATTTTCACTCATAGTCCGCCAAACCGGCGCTTTCTTGCGCCATAACGTTCCAGGGATTTCCGGAACTCGCTCACCGTGTATTCCGGCCAGAGCGTTTCAGGAAAGTCAAACTCGGCATAGGAACACTGCCAAAGGAGGAAATTACTGAGCCGCTGCTCACCACTGGTCCGTATCATGAAATCAACATCCGAATGAGCACCCAATTCCGATGTCCACAACCGACTCTCTAGGGTGGCTTCCGTAATCTCGGAAGCCTTCAGGATTCCGCGCTCACAGTCCGACGCGATTTTCCGTATCGCATCGGTGATTTCGGCACGGGAACCGTAGGAGAGCGCAAACACCAGGTCCATTTCTTTGCCATCAGCGAGCATTTCCATGGCCGCCACCAGCTCGCGTCGCGCCTCCTCGGGAAGCCTCGTCCACTCACCGATCACGCGGAGGCGGATTCCGTTTTCTTTCAGCTCGGCCACCTCACGACGGATGTACTTACGAAGGAGTGTCCACAGCACAGAAAGTTCATCTTCCGGACGCTTCCAATTCTCCGTGGAGAAGGCATACAGAGTGAGGGCGCGAACCCCGAGAGTTCGACATTCCCGGACAATTTCGCGCACACGTGCGGCACCCCGGATGTGCCCGTAAAAGCGCGGATATCCCCTCGAAACGGCCCAACGACCGTTCCCGTCCATGATGATCGCAATGTGGGCGGGCAGATTGGACACGGTCACGACTGGACTAGATCGTCATGATCTCTTTTTCTTTGGTCGCGATGATCTTGTCGATATCGGCGACTTTTTCGTCGGTCTTCTTCTGGATCTGCTCCTGGAATTTCTTGGACTCATCGGCGGAGAGGACTTTGTCCTTCTCTTGCTTCTTCACATCCTCGTTGGCATCGCGACGATGGTTCCGGATGGCGATCTTGGCGTCTTCTCCCATCTTCTTGATCATCTTCACCATCTCTTTACGGCGCTCTTCGGTGAGAGGAGGCATGGTGATTCGGATGACCTTGCCGTCATTCTGCGGGGTGAAACCGACGTTCGCCTCGAGAATCGCTTTTTCGATCGCTCCGAGCATCGAAGTTTCCCAGGCCACGATCTGGATCGTGCGGGCATCGGGAGTGGTCAGGTTCGCCACCTGGCTGATGGCGGTTTTCGAGCCGTAGTAGTCCACATGGACATGATCGATCAAGGCGGTCGAAGCGCGTCCGGTACGGACCTTGAGGAGGTCCTTCTGGAGGGACTGGATGGTTTTGTCGGATTGTGCGGTCAGATCGGTGAGTGCTTTGGACATGATGTCCTCCTTGGAAAATCTGGTTTCAAACGTGGACCAGGGTGCCGATGGGTTCACCCCGGATGACTTTGGCCATCGCTCCCCGATCGCGCAAATTGAAGACGATGATCGGGAGCTTGTTGTCCATACAGAGGGAGATGGCGGTGGAATCCATGACCTTGAGACGCTTCTGGAGCACGTCCATGTAGGTCAAATCCTCGAATCGGGTCGCTTCCGGATGGAGCTTCGGATCGGCGGTGTAAATCCCGTCGACACTGGTTCCCTTCAGCAACACCTGACAGTTCATCTCCATTGCGCGGAGTGCGGCGGTTGTGTCGGTGGTGAAGTAGGGACTCCCCACTCCTGCCGCGAAAATCACCACGCGGCCCTTTTCCAGATGGCGGACGGCTTTCCGCCGGATGTACGGCTCGGCGAGCGCCCGCATCTCGATCGCGGATTGCACACGGGTGTAAACGTTCTTCCGCTCGAGAGAGTCCTGGAGCGCGAGGCAGTTCAGTACGGTGGCCAACATCCCCATGTAGTCGGCCGTAGCCCGATCCATCCCCTTGGTCGCACCCTTGACACCACGGAAGATGTTCCCTCCGCCGACGACAATGGCGACTTCGGTCCCTGCATCCCGGAGTTGTTTCACCTCGTTGGCAATCACATCCAGGGTATCGGTATCGATCCCGTAGCCAAGATCTCCAGCGAGGGCCTCTCCAGACAACTTCAACAGAACTCTTTTGTACGGTTCTCTTTTCATAATGGCGAAAAAAAAGGGGCCTTGATCGAAATCAAGGCCCCCAGGTTCTCAGTGTTGGGTCTCCTCGGCGACGACTTCAACGCCGTCACCCAGGACGAAACGAGTGAAACGGGCGATACTGATCGTTTCGCCGATCGATTTACCGGTCTCATTGGTCAGAGCCTCGATCGTCTTCTTGTCGTCTTTGACGAACTTCTGGCGAATCAGGCAAGTCTCTTCATAGTACTTGTTGATCTTACCGGAAGCGATCTTCTCGAGAACGTCCGCAGGCTTGTTCTGCCCCTGAAGTTGAGCCAGAGCGATTTCCTTCTCCTTGGTCACGACGTCGGCCGGCACTTCCTCAGGCTTGAGGTAGAGCGGGCTTGCGGCCGCAACATGCATGCACAGGTCACGGATGTAACCCGCGAAAGGCTCTTGAGTGGACTTGGTCGCATTGGCGAGATTCACTTCCACCAACACGCCCACTTTTCCACCCATGTGGATGTAGCTCTTCACTTCTTTGCCTGCGGCGATTGGATAGCGGGCAAAGCGACGGACCATGATGTTCTCACCCAAGGCCGCGATGGCTTCCTTGACGAACTCCTCCACAGTCGTTCCTGAATCCATTTTCTGGGCCAGGAGGGCGGTGGCGTTCTCGGGATTAGCCTTGGCGATATGACGGGCGATTCCGGTCACGAACTTCTGGAAATTCTCCGTCTTGGCGACGAAGTCGGTTTCACAATTGACCTCCACGATCACAGCGGCCTTCTGGTCGGTGTCGATCAAGGAGAACACGGTTCCGTCTTTGGCAGTTCGTCCAGCCTTCTTGGAAGCGGAAGCAATGCCTTTTTTGCGGAGGTATTCGATGGCTTTGTCGAAGTCACCCGCATTTTCAGTGAGTGCCTTCTTGCAATCCATCATTCCCGCACCAGTACGCTCGCGGAGCTTGGCTACCTGTTCAGCAGTGATTTGCATAGTCAGGATTCCTTTCGGGATTACTTGGTTTCAGTTTCGGTGGTTTCAGTCTGTTCCATCGCCTCGAGGTCGGCAGCGTCGACACCCTTCAGGTCGATGTCACCTTCGAAACGGGAGACCTTCTTACCTGCGGAGTCGTCTTCGTCCTTGGAAGAGGCCGCACCCGCGGCACGGAGCTTCTCTTGGTGAACGGTCGTGCCTTCGAGGCACGCGTCAGCGATCATCTTGGCGAAGAGGTTGACGGAGCGGAAAGCGTCGTCGTTTCCGGGAATGACGAAATCGATTCCGGAGGGGTCACAGTTGGTGTCGACGATGGCGACAGTCGGGATCCCGAGACGACGGGCTTCCTTGATCGCATTGGCTTCTTTGGTGGTGTCGATGATGAACATCGCACCGGGAAGCTTCTTCATTTCCTGAATCCCGCCGAGGCCGCGCTTCAGCTTCATGAGCTCGCGGTCGAAACCGGATTGTTCTTTCTTGGTGTAGTCATTCCAACCGTCAGAGGCCTTCAGGGATTCGATCTTCTTCAGGCGATCGATCGAGGCTTTAACGGTTTGGAAGTTGGTGAGCATGCCACCGAGCCAGCGCTCGGTCACATAGTACATGCCTGCACGCTGAGCTTCTTTTTCAACCACTTCCTTGGCTTGCTTCTTGGTGCCGACGAAGATCACCTTTTTGCCTTCAGCAGTAACGGACTTGATGAAGTCGCAAGCCTTACGGGCGCGCTCGACGGTCTGTTGGAGGTCCACGATGTAAATCCCGTTACGGGCACCGTAGACATAAGGTTTCATCTTTGGGTTCCAGTGATTGGTCTGATGACCGAAGTGGACCCCTGCTTCGAGCATGTCTTTCATGGAGATATTAGGCATTGCCTTGTTCCTTTCCGATTGAAGCGGGAATGCAAATCGTCTTCTTTTCAAGGAAAGGATTTGGAGATCCCGCGGTTATTCCTCCACTTCCTGAATCAGGGCTCCAGAAGGAAACCTGACACCACGTTTTATTGGAAGTGTGTGTATTCGGGCTATAGAGATAGCGTGTTTGGGGATTTTTCGCAATCCTGATTCCAAGGAGCCACCCGGCTTTTGTCAAATCAAAAACGCACCGCGTCACTCTTGACGCCGAGAACGTCCCGCAACTTTCCTTCCCTCAGGAATGCTGTTAAAAGCCAGAGTACTGTGAGCACCGCCGACCCGTTCGAGAAATTCCGCACCCTGTTAGAGGCCCACTACACCTTCCCCTGCGTGTACACCCACAAGTTCATCGGCAAGAATTCGTCGATTTTCAAAGTTGCTGTCGAGGAGTTCGAGAAAAAGTTCATCGGACTCACCCGGAGCTCGGAGCGCCTGAGCGCCTCAGGAAAACACATTTCTCTGACCTACGAGTACCACGCCGCAACCGCAGACGAAGTGATCGCACTCGCGGTCGAGACCCAGAAAATCAACGACTTGATTTACATTCTCTAGGAAACCGGAGAACTCAGACCTTCACCCGTCCGAGCATCTCTTCGGTGACCACATCCGTCGGGAGAGCTTGGGCACGAACCCGGGCTTCCTCTCCGAGCAAGGTGGAAAGGTAGCGCTCGGTGTGGCTGGCGAGGATGACCACGATCGTTTTGCCGGAGTTCTCAGGTTTGGCCGCAACCCGTAAGGCCGCCGTGATGGCCGCACCCGAACTGATGCCCACAGGCACCCCTTCCTCGCGGATGACTTTCTTGGCCATGGCAAGGGCCTCGTCGCTCGATACCGCCTCCACCGAATCCAGAAGACTCCGGTCGAAATTCTTCGGCACGAACCCGGCTCCGATCCCTTGGATCTTGTGAGGACCTGGCTTGCCCCCCGAGATGACGGGCGATTCGGCGGGCTCGACGGCCACCATCTTCAAGGAGGGTTTCTGCTCCTTCAGGTACTTGCCAACCCCGCTGAAGGTCCCACCGGTGCCGACGCCGCAAATCACCACATCGACCGTACCGGCCGTGTCATTCCAGATTTCAGGGCCCGTGGTGCGATAATGAATGAGGGGGTTGTCGCCGTTTTCGAACTGCCGGGGCATGTAGGAATTCGGAGTCTGCGCAAGAAGGTCGATGGATTTGGCGATCGCACCCTTCATTCCGAGCGCACCCGGGGTGAGAACCAGATCGGCTCCCAGCAACAGGAGCAGGGTCCTGCGTTCTTGGGACATGGTCTCGGGCATCACAAGGGTGAGTGGATAACCTTTGGCCGCACAAACGAACGCGAGCCCGATTCCGGTATTGCCTGAAGTGGGCTCGATGATCCTCATGCCGGTTCGCAGGTCACCGGATTTCTCGGCTTCGGAGATCATGCTCATGGCAATCCTGTCCTTCACTGATCCGAGCGGATTGAAGAACTCGAGCTTGAAGAGCACCCGAGCAGTAAGGCCACGAGTCAGTTTTTGAAATGGGACGAGTGGCGTTGCACCAATGGTGTCGAGAATGGAGGGGTACATGGACATGCCATGAGAATAGCCCGACAGGAATTCGGGAGAAAGGACGGTGTTTTGACACAAAAAAGGCTGCAGCGCTCAAAAATCGATGGCAACCGCCTTCAACTCCTCTATTGAAAGATAATCCAGCAGACTCTCGTGAGTCGCCTCGAGCACCAATGGGGCACGGATACCGGCGCGATAGGCTTGAACATATCGACCAGCACACACGCACCACTGATCACCCGGACTTAGCCCGGGAAAGCCGAATTGCGGGAAGGGGGTACTGAGATCATTACCCACACTTTTCTGGTGATCGAGAAACTTCGCGGTGACCCGAACACAGGCGGTGTGCTCCCCCGCATCCTCCCCGTCCGTTTCACAGCAGCCGTTCCGGAAAAACCCGGTCAGAGGATCCCGGGAACAGGTTCGAAGAGGGGTTCCAAGCACATTCTTTTGAAGGGACATGGTCGGTATTTAATTTAGAAACACCTCCTTGACAAGCACGCTGCGCTGCGTTAACCATACCGCTTCCATTCATCCCAAAGGAGAATCATGAAAACCTCACTCGTCATTACCGCCCTTTTGCTTTCTTTCACCGCCAATGCTCAAACCATTGTTACCGCGACAAAAACACAGGACGACCTGGACCTTTGCTTCCTAAAGCAACTCCCCCTTAAGGGTTACGCCTACGCAAACCTGATCGGCAAATGCGCCTGGGATCCGGCCATGAATGGAATGCTCCTCACGCTCGTCGCCATGCCCGAAGACCCGATGGCCGAAGGTCAGAAGATCGAGATCGACAACATTCGTGATGTGGTTCATGCACGGTCGAACGGTAATGTGATCGAGCTTTCCATGGCTCAAGACACCATGGATGCAGAGGGCAATGTGTCCCAGATCCGTAATTCTGTCAGCGTCAGGAGCCTGGACCCCAAAAAAGGCACCTTCCGAATCAACTCGAAACGCTCATCCGGCCAGAAGAACTAGATATAATTCTTGTATAATATTATTTATAAGTTATATTTAGTCGCATGAATCGTGCGATTATCAAAAACTTCAGCTCCCTCTGCCTGGATGGATCCATCCTTCCCTCGCCGTGGGAGCTGAAGATTTTGGTGAATGAGGACAACCTAAGCTATTTGGCATTCAATCGTGGTTCGCAGGAAGCGCTCTGGATAGATCCCCTGCTGGACGACCACGAGCTTTCTGTTCAAGTTTCTCAAGAGCTCGTGGGTTATCGCTATTTAGCAGTCATTGATACCCACACTCATGCCGACCACCTCAGTGGCGCTTCGGTCCTCGCTGAAGTCCTGAAGACTCCCTTAAAGATACCCGAATTTCGACGGCTGCTGGTCCGCTAGACCTTTTGGTCACACCTGGCCACACTTGGGATGGCCTGACCCCGGTTTGGGGCCCCTTTGCCTTCACTGGCGACACCGTGTTTTATGCTGACACAGGTCGCGACGATCTCCCCACAGGAAACCCCATCGAGCATTTTGAGAGTCTCCAGAAATTGAAGGCCCTATTGGGTCCGGAACAAATCATGCTTCCCGGCCATGACCAGGAGGGGGGACGAATCAGCAGCTGGGCCACACAATTGCGCATCAATCCTGCCTTGGGTCAATCCCAGGAAGAGTACCTGAATGATGGCGGAGCTTGGGTCGGTCGCCCGCCGAAACTGCTCAAGGAATCCCTTCTCCACAACTTCAAATGAGGATGTCCCATGACGAAGAAAAATGTCCTGAATGCGTTTTTGATGGCCCTGGCAGCAACGATCCTTTTTTTCCAATCCGGAATGGCCAATCGACTCTCCAAACATCACATCAAACCTGAAGAGGCGGTCCAATCCATGAAAGCTGGAGAGGGCATTTTTGTCGACGTCCGTGAGAGAGACGAAGTCGATGCCGGAATGGTGGAAGGAGCAAGGTGGATTCCACTGTCGGGACTCAAAGAGAACTCGTCAAGCACCGAGGCTGAACTCGCCAAGCTGGATCGCTCGAAAGAGATCCTGCTGTATTGTCGGAGCGGAAATCGCTCCGGCCAGGCGGCATCCATCCTCGAAAAACGCGGATTCAAAGTCCGGAATGCAGGTGGTTATTCGGGCTTGGTCGGCGCAGGAATGAAATCACAGAATACTCAGCCTTAGTCCTGATCGAAGGTCACTCCGGCCTCTTTCGAGCAATCCAGGATCGGATCGTCGGTGGGAATCTTCACCCCTTGTGATTCGCACAGCATTTTGTTCACCTTGGAGCGGGCATCGGCCAAGGTCGGGACACACTGTTTCGGATCGTTTCCGCAACCGGAGTTGAACTGCTGGACCAGATTGAGGATCTGGACGCTTTTGGCATCCTTACCGGTTCCGGGCGTGGCGACCGCTACGAACTTCTGGGCGCACGAATCAAAAAAGTATTTCTGCCCGAGGGAGGTTCCCGTACTTTCTCCGGTCGCGCCCTGAGGCCCAACCGCACAGGAAGGTGCCACCGGGGGCGTGCAGTAGCAGCTGTTCTTGTCGACAGTATCGATGACCGACTTATCGCTGCTCGCCTCCTCTACGGTGAATATTTTCGCGAGTTTTTTCGACTTCTCGGTACAGCTACAATCCGCACAATTCGAGATCTGATGGATCCCGGGCTTCTGCAAGGCTCCGAAGGTGGGAACAGTCGTCGTGGTGTTCTCATCATGAAAATGCGTCACACTGAAATCATAGCGCTCCTTGAATTCCGCCGCTCCACCGTGCGTGCTCCATCCGCTTCCACAGTACTTGCAACCCAAGTTCGCGTTCATGTGCGGGAAAGTCACCTTCGTGAACTCTTTTCCGGGTCGGCATTCTCCTTGTCCGTACATGGAATCCATCACCCGCTTCATGCTGATGCACTTCATCAGCCGTCCCGACATGCCGGTTCCATTCGCCGCCTTGAGCGTGGCGGCTTGGGCACAGGTGGCACTATCGCCTTTCACTTCCGGAATCGGACTCTGGGCCCTGCAGGATGAAAGCACCGGGATGACCTGGGCCATGAGGGTCTTCAAGTCATTGAGGGAGGATTCACTTGCCGCACACTCCGGGAAAGAGGCCTTGAGCACTCCGTCGAGCTTCGAGGCACGCTCATCCTGCATGACTTTCAGCGCGGCTACGATGCCCGGGTCCTTTTTTGCCGATTCACTGAGTTTTTCAAATTGCTTGTAACTGACCGGGTTCACCCCGGTTGCAAGATCTTTCGCTTCTTTGGGCGAGAAATAGGGACTGAAAGAAATGGGTGAACCCGCCAGGGAATTCGGTGGCGTCAGACTCAGCCGCCCCTGATCGCATCCGTAGTAACAGGCCCCACGCCCGGCTGTGTTCGGAAATAATTTACAACCCGTAAGGGCCACGTAAGTTCTGTCCACCTCACGGTATTGCTTGAACCATTTGATTGCTACATCGCAATAACTCTGGAAATTCGCATTCATCTCGTAAAAGGGTCTGTCAGTCGGATTGGGCGTCCCCCCGGGCGAAGGCGAGGGCCAGGGTTTTTCGACCCGCATCACCTGGGCGTTCAGTGTGGTCAGCGCCTCGCGCATCTGGCGAGCAGCCTCGTACTGCATCATCAATCGCTGCTTCTCGGGCGCCATTTGGGTGGCCATGGCCCAGGTGGCCGAGTCGGTGACCTTGGAGCCGGTCTGGAATGACATGCGCACCTCGGCAGTCCGCCAGGTTGCACAATCCCTGATGCCCTTGTATTTTTCGTCCTTCATGGCCGGTTCGGCCTGGATGCTCGACTGGATAACCTGCCCGAAGGAATTCGAAAGCCCCAGTTGGGTGGACAAGTACTTTGCGCGGTACATCCCCAACTCCTTGTTCGTGGTGTAAGTCTGACCGGAATTGCTGAGAGAAGCGGAGAGCTGCCTTCCAATCCCTTCGCCATCGGTATAGCCGATCACCTGAGCACTCATGTAACTCTTGGTGTCCGGGTTCACCGTGGGCATGCCCTTGGACTCATCGTAGTCCATGATCGCCGCCTGGTAACCCGAGGCCATGGTGGCGATTTGCTTGATGCGATTCAGATCCTCTTCTTCGGGAGACCCTTTTGCGATCTCGGCTTTTCCAGTTATGAACAGCCCGCCCTTCCCGTTGTCGCCGACCTTGGAAATGATGCGCATGGTCTGTTTACCACCCGGGACCGGTTCGGTGATGGCGATACACAAGTTACTGTCCTTGTTGAGCCCGGTTTTTCCCTGGATCTGACTCAAAAAGAGAAACGACTCGACCTCGGCATCGGTCCATAGCTTGGGATCCGCCGGAAACTGATACGCACCGGACAACCCCGGAGTGAGCAGGACCCAGAACGAAAAAATGCCGATCAGTGACAGTCTCATCCGTCTCAGTTTAACGGACTCATTCTCTGAAACACAAAAAAAATGAAAAAAGCCCGACCTCTTGGAAGTCGGGCTTTTAACTATTCAATATTTGGTGGGCGATGAGAGGCTCGAACTCCCGACCTTGACGGTGTAAACATCCTGCTCTACCAACTGAGCTAATCGCCCGGATGCAAAACTTATATCGAAGAAGAATGGTGCGAGCAACAGGATTTGAACCTGTGACCCCTACCGTGTGAAGGTAGTGCTCTACCGCTGAGCTATGCTCGCTCCAAAAATCCGGATCTGACCATCGGCCAGACCCGGATCATAACATTACATGCTTCTCAGGGAAGCGGTTTCCGCCTCTTGGGAAGGAGCGGTCTCGACCGTGGTCTCGACCACTTTAGATACCAGGCTACGGTACTTGCCGAGACCCGTTCCGGCCGGGATCAAACGACCCATGATCACGTTCTCCTTCAGGCCCTTCAGATAGTCGACCTTGCCATTGATCGCGGCTTCGGTGAGCACCTTGGTGGTTTCCTGGAAAGACGCCGCCGAGATGAAGCTCTCGGTGGTCAGGGACGCTTTGGTGATCCCGAGCAACAGAGGCTCGTAGGTCGCCGGGGTCCCGCCGTTGCCGAGAACCTTGCGGTTTTCTTCGTCAAACTGGAACCTCTCGACCGATTCACCGGAAAGGAACCGGGTGTCGCCACTCTCGATCACTTTCACCTTGCGGAGCATCTGACGAACGATCACTTCGATGTGCTTGTCGTTGATCTTCACACCCTGGAGGCGGTAGACCTCCTGGACTTCGTCCACCAGGTACTTGGCAAGTGCTTTGTCGCCGAGAACCTTGAGGATGTCGTGCGGATTGACCGGACCGTCGCAGAGGGGCTCACCCTTCTTGACATAGTCGCCTTCGTTCACAGTCAAGTGACGGCCCTTGGAGATGCTGTACTCCTTAAAGGAACCTTCATCGGCGGTGACGATGAGCTTGCGCTTACCCTTGGTGTCTTTGCCGAAAGAGACGGTGCCGTCGATCTCGGAGACTGTCGAGGAATCCTTGGGCTTACGAGCTTCGAAAAGCTCGGCAACCCGAGGAAGACCCCCGGTGATGTCCTTGGTCTTCGAGGTCTCGCGATGGATCTTGGCGATCAGATCACCCGGGAGGATGTCTGAGTCCTTGTCCACGATCAGGTTCGAGCCGACAGGGAGGTTATACACACCCATCCGCTTGGAGGCCGGGACCTGGACCACATTGCCATTGGCGTCTTTGACCATGACCTTCGGGCGCTTGTCGGTCTTGGACTCGATGATCACCTTGTGTGAGAGACCGGTGACGGCGTCATGCTGTTCTTGCATGGTCACGCCTTCTTCGAGGTCTTCGTACACGAGACGACCGCCGACTTCGGAGATGATCGGAGTAGAATACGGATCCCACTCGGCGATCATGGTTCCCCGCTCGACTGCGGTGCCGTCGGCGATGAGGAGCTTCGCTCCGTACACAACAGAGTAGCGCTCACGCTCACGGTTGTTGGCGTCGATCACAGTGACTTCGCCGTTACGACCCATCACAATGGTGGATCCGTCGCGACTCTTCACGGTGTTCACGTTGTGGAACTTTACCGTACCCTTGGTCTTGGCCTGGAGGGTGGACTGTTCGGCGGAACGGGAAGCCGCGCCACCGATGTGGAAGGTCCGCATGGTGAGCTGGGTTCCCGGCTCCCCGATGGACTGTGCGGCGATGACCCCGGTGGCTTCACCGATGTTCACCGGACGTCCACGTCCGAGATCGCGTCCGTAACAAGCGGCGCAGATGCCCCAACGGGACTGACAGGTGAGCACGGACCGGATCAGAACCTGATCCACGCCGGCGAGCTCGATGGCCTTCACTTGCTCTTCTTCGAGCAAGGTGCCTTCCTTGTACATGACTTCTCCGGAGTTCGGATGGAGCACGTCTTCGAGGGTGACACGTCCGAGGATCCGGCTGGTCAGGGACTCGATCACTTCGCCGCCCTCGATGAGAGCGGTCATGACGATTCCATCCTTGGTGTGACAGTCGAATTCGGTCACGATCACGTCCTGGGCCACGTCCACGAGACGGCGGGTGAGGTACCCGGAGTTCGCAGTCTTGAGAGCGGTATCGGCGAGACCCTTACGCGCTCCGTGGGTCGAAACGAAGTACTGGAGAACCGACAGACCTTCGCGGAAGTTCGCGATGATCGGGGTTTCGATGATGTCCCCGCTCGGCTTGGCCATGAGGCCCCGCATTCCCGCCAACTGACGGATCTGCGCGTTCGAGCCCCGGGCTCCGGAATCGGCCATGATGAACACCGAGTTGAACGCAGGACCGGTCAGGGTCTTGTCCTTACCGGTCCAGCCTTCTGGAGCGTGGTAGGTCTGGGTCGAGATGTGCTTCATCATCGCCATGGTGACCTGTTCCGCGGTCTGTGCCCAAATGTCGATCACTTTGTTGTAGCGCTCGCCATCGGTGATCAGACCTTCTTGGTACTGGTTCTCGATTTCCTGGACTTGACCGTAAGCAGTGTCGACCAGTCCCTTCTTCTCGGAGGGGATGATCATGTCGTGGATCGAAATCGAGATCCCGGCTTTCATTGCCTGACGGAAACCGGTTTGCATGATCTGATCCGCGAGGATGACGGTCTTCTTGTTGCCGGTCTTACGGAAACAGACATCGATCAATTCGGCCAATTCCTTCTTACCGAGAACCCGGTTGAAAGTTTTGAACTCGATCTCGGTCGGAACGATTTCGGAGAGCAGGGCGCGACCGACAGTGGTCTCTTCGAGCTTTCCGTTGATCCGGCACTTGATGCGGGCCTGGAGATCCACCACACCGGAGTCGTAGGCGAAACGCACTTCGATCGGATTGGAGAAGATCTTCCCTTCACCGCGGGCGAACGGACGCTCACGGGTCATGTAGTACATCCCGAGGACGATGTCCTGGGACGGTACGATGATGGGCTTGCCGTGTGCAGGAGAAAGGATGTTGTTGGTCGACATCATCAGAACACGGGCTTCGATCTGTGCTTCGATCGAGAGCGGCACGTGAACGGCCATCTGGTCACCGTCGAAGTCCGCATTGAATGCGGTACAGACGAGTGGGTGAAGCTGGATCGCCTTACCTTCGATCAGGATCGGCTCGAAAGCCTGGATCCCGAGACGGTGAAGGGTCGGAGCGCGGTTCAGCAGCACAGGGTGCTCCTTGACCACTTCCTCGAGGATGTCCCACACTTCCTGGCGTTGTTGTTCGACCATCTTCTTGGCGGACTTGATCGTGGTCACATGACCGTATTCGATCAGCTTGTTGAAGATGAACGGCTTGAAGAGCTCGAGTGCCATCAGTTTCGGAAGACCGCACTGGTGCAAGCGGAGCTCGGGACCGACGACGATCACGGAACGGCCGGAGTAATCCACACGCTTTCCGAGAAGGTTCTGACGGAAACGGCCGGTCTTACCCTTCAGCATGTCGGACAAAGAACGCAGAGGGCGCTTGTTCGGTCCGGTGAAGACCTTGCCGCGCTTGCCGTTGTCGAACAAAGCGTCGACAGACTCCTGGAGCATGCGCTTCTCGTTCCGGATGATGATGTCCGGAGCGTTCAGCTCGACCAGGCGCTTGAGACGGTTGTTCCGGTTGATGACCCGGCGATAAAGGTCGTTCAAATCGGAGGTGGCGAAACGGCCTCCATCGAGGGGAACGAGCGGACGCAGTTCGGGTGGGATGACCGGGATCACGTCGAGCATCATCCACTCGGGCTTGTTCATGCCGCTGGACTTGAAAGCTTCCACGACCGAAAGACGCTTGGAAAGTTTGGTGCGCTGGGCCTCGGAGGTGGTCTCCTTGAGAGCCATCCGCAACTTCCTGGATTCGAGGTCGATGTCGATCTTGCGGAGGAGCTCGCGGATCGCTTCGCCACCCATTCCGGCAGTGAAGGCGATTCCATCGGTGATGAGCTGGTTGTACTTCTCCTCGGTGAGAATGGTCCCCTCTTCGACGTCAGAGTTACCCTTGTCGAGCATCACATAGGACTCGCAGTAAAGGACCTTTTCGAGGTCTTTCAGGCTGAAGTTCAGGAGGGCGCCGATCCGTGAAGGAGCGGAACGGAGGAACCAGATGTGGGCCACCGGGCTCGCAAGCTCGATGTGACCGAGACGCTCACGACGAACCTTGGACTGGATCACTTCCACTCCGCACTTCTCGCAAACCACTCCGCGGTGCTTCATCCGCTTGTACTTACCGCAGTTACATTCGTAGTCCTTGACCGGCCCGAAGATCTTGGCACAGAACAAACCGTCGCGCTCGGGCTTGAAGGTCCTGTAATTGATGGTTTCGGGCTTCTTCACCTCTCCGAGACTCCATTCGCGGATTTTCTCGGGAGATGCCAGGGAAATACGGATTCCCTTGAAGCTCAGTGGATCTTTCGGCTTATCAAAAAAATTCAACAAATCTTTCATGTTCTTGCCCTCATTGAGAGTCGCGGACCCCCGTCGGGGCCCGCGACCACTGGATGATTTAGAGTAAATCCGCCTTCAGTTCCTTGTTGTCTTCCTCTTCGATCAACTCGACGTTGAGCGCGAGAGACTGGAGTTCCTTCACCAGAACGTTGAAGGACTCAGGGAGACCCGGCTCGAGGAGCTGCTCACCCTTCACAATCGCTTCGTACATCCGGTTACGGCCGGTGACGTCGTCCGACTTCACCGTGAGGAATTCCTGGAGTGCGTGAGCCGCGCCATAAGCCTCGAGCGCCCACACTTCCATCTCTCCGAGACGCTGACCACCGAACTGGGCTTTACCCCCGAGCGGCTGCTGCGTGACGAGACTGTAAGGCCCGATGGAACGGGCGTGGATCTTTTCTTCGACCAGGTGATGCAACTTGAGGATGTACATCACTCCGACGGTCACTTCCTCCGCGAACGGTTCCCCGGACACGCCATCGTACAGCGTGGTTTTACCCAAGGAAGGAAGATCGGCGAGCTTCAACATCTTCTCGATGTCGCCTTCCGACGCACCGTCGAATACAGGTGAAGAGAAGTGAGCCCCGTCCTTGAGGTGACGGGCCATCCGGATCAGATCCTCGTCAGAGGCCTTGCCCAAATAGTCCTGAACCGATTTGTCAGGATACACGTCCTTCAGGAGCTTGCGGATGTTCTCCGGCTTGTATTGCTCGAGGTAGTGGGTGATCTTGTCGCCCAGACCCTTGGCAGCCCAACCGAGAGTGAGTTCGAGCAACTGCCCGATGTTCATCCGGGAAGGAACGCCGAGTGGGTTCAATACCATGTCCACAGGACGTCCGTCCGCGGTGTAAGGCATGTCTTCCATCGGCATGATCCGGGAGATCACACCCTTGTTACCGTGACGGCCGGCCATCTTGTCGCCGACCTGGAGCTTCCTCTTGATCGCGATCTGGATGCGCACCATCTTGATGACGCCCGGGGCGAGATCATCACCGCGCTTCAGCTTTTCGGTCTTTTCCTTGAAGACGAAGCGCACGGATTCGATACGGTTCTTGGCACCCTTCACGAGATTCGTAACTTCCTGCTCGAGATCACTCTTCACAGGAATGAAGCCGAGGAGCTCAAACGGAACCTTCTCGAGAGTCGCCAGATCCAGCTTCTGTCCCTTGGTGAGAAGCTCTTCGGATCCGTCTTCGGAAAGAAGCTTGCCCGTGGTGGTCGCGCCACTCAGAACCTTGGCAACCCGCTCGTAAGTGGTGTGCTTGATCGCATCGATCTCGATCTTCTGATCGCGAAGGATCTTGGCCACCGACTCTTCCTGGATCTGCTTGGAGCGTTCGTCATGCTCGGTACCCTCGCGAGCCAGCACCTGAGCGCTGATCACAGTACCGTACACGCCGGAAGGAGCACGAAGAGAGGTGTCGCGGACATCGCCGGCCTTCTCGCCGAAAATCGCCCGGAGGAGCTTCTCTTCAGGAGAGAGCTGGGTCTCGCCCTTCGGAGTCACTTTACCCACCAGGACGTCGCCGGGCTTCACTTCCGCACCGATGCGAATGATCCCGCTCTCGTCGATGTCCTTCAGGGCTTCTTCGCCCACGTTCGGAATATCGCGAGTGATCTCTTCCTTACCGAGCTTGGTGTCTCGGGCCATGCACTCGTATTCTTCGATGTGCACCGAAGTGAAGACGTCATCCTTGATCACGCGTTCGGAGATCAGAATGGAGTCCTCGAAGTTGTAACCACCCCAAGGCATGAATGCCACGAGCATGTTCTGACCGAGGGCCAACTCACCGGCGTCGGTGGAAGGACCGTCGGCAAGGACATCGCCCACCTTCACCTTGTCGCCCACACGGACCACAGCCCGCTGGTTCACACAGGTGTTCTGGTTAGAACGCATGTACTTGGTCAGGTTGTAAATGTCGACGCCGGACTCGTCCTCGGAAAGATCGTCCGTGCGACGGACCACAATCTTGCCACCATCCACCATCAGCACTTCACCTTCGTGCTTGGAGGTGATCACGTGACCGGAGTCACGGGCCACAACTCGCTCGATCCCGGTTCCGACCAGCGGAGCCTTGGAACGCAGCAGAGGTACCGCCTGGCGTTGCATGTTCGATCCCATGAGAGCCCGGTTCGCATCGTCGTGCTCCAGGAACGGAATCAACGAAGCTGCGATCGAAACCAGCTGACTCGAGGAAACATCCATGAGCTCAATGTCGTCGGAGTTCACAAGGGCGAATTCACCCTTCTTCCGCGCAGGAGCATGTTCGGTTTCGAACTTCTTCTTGGCGAGTGCATCCGCGTTGGCCTGGGCGATGATCCTGTTCTCTTCTTCGGTCGCTGTGAAGAACTGGATTTCATCCGTCACCTTGCGCTCTTTGATTACACGATAAGGAGTCTGGATGAATCCGAACTCGTTCACGCGGGCGAAAGTCGAAAGGGATGCGATCAAACCGATGTTCGGACCCTCAGGAGTCTCGATCGGACAAATCCGGCCGTAGTGGGTGTTGTGAACGTCCCGGACTTCGAAACCGGCACGGTCACGAGTCAGACCTCCGGGCCCGAGCGCCGAGAGACGACGCTTGTGGGTCACTTCGGAAAGCGGGTTGGTCTGATCCATGAACTGGGACAGCTGGCTCGAACCGAAGAACTCTTTCACCACCGCCGAAACCGGCTTCTGGTTGATGAGGTCGTGCGGCATCAGGGTCTCGATCTCCTGGATGCTCATGCGCTCCTTCACGGCGCGCTCCATCCGGACGAGACCGATACGGAACTGGTTCTCGACCAACTCACCCACGGCGCGAACACGGCGGTTTCCGAGGTTGTCGATATCGTCGATCACGCCACGGCCGTTGTTGCACTCACAGAGATAGAACAGTGTGGAGAGAACGTCCTGATGGGTCAGGATCGTGGACTCTTTGCTGTCTTTGTTCTCAGGGAACTTCTGATTGAACTTCATCCGACCGACGAGCGAGAGGTCATAGCGCTCGACATCGAAGAAGAGGTTCTGGAAAAGAACGCGAGCGGCATCGAGAGTTGGAGGATCCCCCGGGCGCATGCGCTTGTAGATGTCGATCAACGCCTCTTCAGGAGTGTTGATCTTGTCGATCATCAAGGTGTCACGGATGAACGAACCATGGGTGAGGTTGTCCGTGTAAATCACGCGGAGGTCTTTGACCTTCTTGGCGACCAAGTCCTTCAATTTGGACTCGGTGATCTCCTCGTTGGCCTCCATGAGAACTTCACCGGTCTTTTTGTCGACCAGATCCTCGGAAAGCACACGACCGATCATGGCCTCCTGCGGGATTTCGAGACGCTTCACGCCTGCCGCACGGAGCTTCTCGATGACGGTGGTGCTGAACTTGCGATTCTTGGCAATGATCAGATCCTTGGTCTTCGGATCGTGGATGTCGTGCTCGGCGCGCTGACCTGCGAGAATCTCGAGATTCACCACACGGAAAAACTGAGCACTCTTTCCTTCCGCTTCGATCTGGAGGGTTTCGATCTTGTAGAAACGGTTCAGGATCTCGGTCACAGTCATGCCGAGGGCCTTCAGGAGAGTGGTCGCAGGGAGCTTCCGCTTGCGATCGATCCGGGCGTAGAGGTGGTCTTTGTGGTCGAACTCGAAATCGAGCCACGATCCACGATGCGGGATGATCCGGGCAGAATAAAGGATCTTGCCCGAAGAATGCCCCTTGCCGTGGTCATGTGCGAAAATCACACCGGGAGAACGGTGGAGCTGGGAGACGATCACCCGCTCGGTGCCGTTGATGATGAAGGATCCGCTCTCGGTCATGAGTGGGATTTCACCCATGAACACTTCTTGCTCCTTGATGTCGCGGATGTTGCGGTTTCCAGTTTCTTCTTCGACATCGTAAACCACCAAGCGGACGGTGATCTTGAGAGGAGCCGCATAAGTTCCGCTTCGCTGGCGGCACTCGTTCACATCGTATTTTGGCTTCTCGAGGGTGTAGCTCTCGAACTCGAGGGCTGCGGTCTTGTCGAAGTCCTCGATGGGGAAAATGGATTTGAATACGGCCTGGAGGCCGGTGTTGAGACGGCGATCGGCCGGAACATCGGCCTGAAGGAAAAGATCGTAAGAGCGTCTCTGGAGCTCGATCAGGTTGGGGATTTCAAGAGGAGTTTTGATTTTCGAAAACTCGCGTCTTACTCTTTGACCTTCTGTGAACGGTGCGATCATGAATTCTCCTTTAGCCGACAAAACAAAAAAACATTCCACTCGTCCGCCAGACCATTTGTCCGCTCACTCGGTGGACGGCTGCTGACGCAACCATCCCCATCCTGGAAGCCACTTCATGTGCCTTCCGGGTGAGCCATATTCCGCACTGGCTAAAGCTCGAATCGTGTCATTGGGATTGTCCGAACCCCAACTGATAACCTATTTTGAATAAAAAAACAATGATTCAGGCACAAACCCGGCTTCTCACGGATTTGTGCCTGAACCGAAAATTGAAGAGGAACCGACTTTCACCCGGTTTTGGGTGAAAAGCCCATTGCTTTCAATTACTTGAGCTCTACTTTGGCGCCAGCCGCTTCGAGCTTCTTCTTCATTTCTTCAGCGTCTTTCTTGGCAACGCCTTCCTTCACAGCCTTAGGAGCACCTTCAACGAGGTCCTTGGCTTCCTTGAGACCCAGACCGGTGATCGCACGGACTTCTTTGATCACGTTAATCTTGTTGTCTCCACCGGAGGTCAGGATGACGTCGAACTCGGTCTTCTCAGCAGCAGGAGCACCACCGACTGCGCCACCGGCAACGGCCATAGCGACCGGAGCGGAGGACACGCCGAATTTCTCTTCGAGTTCCTTCACGAGCTTGGAAAGCTCGAGGACGGACAGGTTTTCAATGTAAGTGATGACTTGTTCTTTGGATACGGTAGACATGATTTTGTTCCTCTTCTTCTTTTATTCGTTCTTCACGAAACTGGTTTTAGTTGCCGGCCGACTCAGACTCGGTTCTTTTCTTCTCGAGCTGACCCAACACGGTCACGAAACTACGCACAGGTCCGTTGAAGACCGAGAGTAGCATCGACAAAAGGACTTCCCTTGAAGGAAGCTCCGCAAGCTGAGTGACCTCGGCTGGCGAAAGAAGCTTCTTCCCGAAAAGGCTTTCCTTGATCTTGAGCGCTTCGTGAGCCTTGGCGAAATCATTGAATGCCTTCGCTGCCGCCGCAGGATCACCATACGCAAACGCCACGAGAGTCGGACCGACCACACGATCCATCACACCCTTGGCATCCTCACCCATCTCGCCACCCTTGGTGATGAGACGGCCGATGTTGTTTTTCAGAACTTTCACTTCAGCTTTTTGAGCGCGCAGAGCACGACGGAGATTGTCCGCCTCGGAGGACTTGAGCCCCTTGTAGTCTGCGAAGAAGGTGATGTTCGCCTTCTGGAATTTTTCCCTCAGTGTCGCCGCCAGATTTTCCTTGTTAGTACGATCCATGATCTTTACTCCTCAACCTCAGTTGCCGCTTGCGGTCGCTTCAGAGACCTCGAGCTTCACGCCCGGGCTCATGGTTGCAGCGATAGTGATCGCCTTCATATAGGTACCCTTGCTGGTTGGAGGCTTGGCGCGCATGAGCGCTCCGGCCACAGCCAGGAAGTTTTCCTTCAGCTTTTGAGCACCGAAAGACTTCTTGCCAACTTTAACGTGAACAATACCGGCTTTTTCCGCGCGATACTCGACCTTACCCTTACGCTGTTCATTGACAGCCTTGGTGACGTCGAGAGTGACGGTTCCGAGCTTCGGGTTCGGCATGAGATCACGAGGTCCGAGGATCTTACCGACTTTGGAGATCGGCACCATCATGTCGGGGGTCGCGATGAGCTTGTCGAAATCCAGGAATCCACCCTGGATCCGCTCGATGAGGTCTTCAGCGCCGATGATGTCGGCACCCGCAGCCTCGGCTTCTTTAGCCTTCTCACCCTTGGCAACGACAGCGATCTTCAGCTTCTTACCTGTTCCGTGAGGAAGAACCACTGCACCACGAACCTGCTGGTCGCCTTGCTTGGTATCCACACCGAGAATGAAAGACGCATCGATGGTTTCATCGAATTTCGCTCCGGCGATCTTACAGATCAACTCGAATGCTTCGTCCAGGCTGTAGAGTTTTTGAACGTCAACTTGAGCCAGAGCTGCAGCATAACGCTTGCCGAACTTGGCCACGATCGGATTCTTAGGAGCGGATGCCTGATTGGCGCCTTCCGCTTTTTTCTTTGCCATGTTTTTCTCCTTTGGTTCGAACGCCCCGGAACCAGTCCGGTAGCTCCCAAATGTTTGGACCTTAAGAGGTCCTGTTTACTGCTCCATTTTAATTCACTGATTCACACCAGTATCGACCCCGGCCCCAGCAGGAACGGGAATCTGAAATTTTTCAGCCGGAAACCTCAACCCTGAACGGTCAGTCCGCAGCTCTTAGCGGTACCTTCGATGGAGTTCATCGCGGTTTCCACGGTGGCGGCGTTCAGGTCGGGCATCTTGATCTTGGCGATGTCTTCGATCTGCTTGCGGGTCACGGAGCCGACTTTTTTACGGTTCGGTTCGCCGGATCCTTTTTCAAGCTTCGCAGCCTTCAACAGCAGAACTGCCGCTGGGGGCGTCTTGGTGATGAAGGTGAAGGAACGATCAGAGTAAACGGTGATGATCACCGGGATGATCATTCCTTTTTGATCTGCGGTCTTCGCATTGAAGGCCTTGCAGAATTCCATGATGTTCACACCACGCTGACCGAGAGCGGGACCCACTGGCGGGGCCGGATTTGCGGCGCCACCGGGGATTTGCAACTTGATTTGTCCTGTCACTTTCTTTGCCATAAGGGGACCTTCCTATCAGATCGATTAAACTTTTTCAACTTGAATAAAATCGAGCTCCACGGGAGTCGAACGCCCGAAGATGCTCACCAACACTTTGACCTTGCCCTTGTCCTGATTCACTTCCTCGACCGTGCCGTTGAAGTTGGAGAAAGGACCATCGACCACCTTGACCGTCTCACCTTCCTGGAAGGAAACCTTCGGACGAGGCTTGGCCTGTCCTTCGACAATCCTGTTGGTCATCCGCATGATCTCGGACTCGGAAACCGGTACCGGCTTCACTTTGTCACCCACAAAGCCGGTGACCTTGGGGGTGTTCTTCACAATGTGCCAGGTCTCGTCCGTCAAGACCATCTTCACCAGGATATAGCCCGGGAAAAAACGGCGCTTAGTGGTGCGCTTAACGCCCTTCACGAGCTCCACGACGTTCTCCTCGGGTACGACCACCTCACCGAAGAATTTTTCCTTCTTCAAAGATTTGGCACGCTCCTCAAGGGAGATCTTCACCTTGTGCTCGAAACCGGAGTACGTATGAACCACGTACCAGCACATTTCCGGAAGTGTAGAATTCTCTGTGTTTTCCATAAAAATAATCCGAAAATCCCGCCCGACTACAGGAGCATCTTGATGATCCACGACCAGAGCGAGTCGAACGCCCCCAAAAGAGCGCCGGCCACGATGACGAACAGAATCACCCAAATGGTCGCGTTGGTCGTATCCTTGGACGCGGGCCAGGTGACTCTGGACATTTCCAGAACCACCTCGTTCATGAACGCATTGGACTTGTCATTGAAATAGAGACCGAAACCCAGAACGGCACCGAGAGCGATCGACCCCATCCGGAGATACAGATCGATCTGTTTGATGCTCGATTCGAGATTGTAAACCGCACTCAGCTTCGAGAGGCCGACAAACGCCACTCCCGCCACCATCAAGGAGGCGAAGAGGAACGTCATATTGACCCATTTTTGTCTCTGATTTTCCATTTTTTCAGTTTCTTTGGTTTGTTTGATGGCAGGCCGGGAGGGATTCGAACCCACAACCCACGGATTTGGAATCCGTTGCTCTACCGTTGGAGCTACCGGCCTCCATAAATTGGAACCAAACTCCAATTAAAAAAACAGGTGGCTCCGGAGTCCGGAGCCACCCGTGAATTGGATTATTCTACGATTTCGGACACAACGCCCGCGCCGACGGTACGACCACCTTCGCGAATTGCGAAGCGCAGGTCTTTTTCCATCGCGATTGGAGTGATCAGCTCGACTTCCATGGAGATGTTGTCGCCAGGCATGACCATTTCCACGTTCTCTGGAAGAGTCACAACACCGGTCACATCAGTTGTACGGAAGTAGAACTGAGGACGATAGCCCTTGAAGAATGGAGTATGACGTCCACCTTCTTCCTTGGTGAGGATGTAGGCAGCGCCCTTGAACTTCTTGTGAGGAGTAACAGAACCTGGCTTCGCCAGAACCTGTCCACGCTCGACGTCTTCTTTCTTGGTACCACGGAGGAGGGCGCCGATGTTGTCGCCAGCTTCGCCGGAGTCCAGGAGCTTACGGAACATTTCGATTCCGGTGATGGTGGTCTTGGTGGTCGGACGGATACCGATGATTTCAACTTCATCGCCAACCTTCAGAACGCCACGCTCGATACGACCGGTGACAACGGTTCCGCGACCAGAGATCGAGAACACGTCTTCCACAGGCATCAGGAAGGGCTTGTCAAGAAGACGGGCAGGCTGAGGAATGGAGGCATCCACGGCAGCCATGAGCTTCATGATTGCAGCTTCGCCGAGCTCGCCAGCATCACCTTCGGAAGCCTTGAGGGCGGATCCGCGGATCACAGGGATGGTGTCGCCAGGGAAGTTGTACTTGGTGAGGAGGTCGCGAACTTCCATCTCAACCAGGTCGATCAGTTCGGCATCATCCACCATGTCGCACTTGTTCAGGAACACGACGATCGCAGGAACGCCAACCTGACGGGCAAGCAGGATGTGCTCGCGGGTCTGAGGCATCGGGCCGTCGGAAGCGGAACAAACCAGAATCGCGCCGTCCATCTGGGCGGCACCGGTGATCATGTTCTTCACGTAGTCGGCGTGACCCGGGCAATCCACGTGTGCGTAGTGACGATTTTCAGTTTCGTACTCGACGTGGGTGGTGTTGATTGTAATCCCACGCTCTTTTTCTTCAGGGGACTTGTCGATGCTGGCGTAGTCCATCGCCTTGGCACGACCTGCTTTTGCGAGCACCTTGGTGATCGCGGAAGTCAGAGTAGTTTTTCCGTGGTCGACGTGACCAATGGTTCCGATGTTACAGTGCGGTTTCGACCGCTCGAATTTTTCTTTAGACATAGTAGTCTCTCCCTTTCCCGGTTAAAGAAAATGATCCTATGGATTTTCTGGTGTCCTCAGTACTTACCAAGAAAATCCTTCGAAAATCCAGTGTTTTTTTCAGGCTTTTTGATCAAGTCAAATGGAGCTGATGATGGGGATTGAACCCACGACCTCTCCCTTACCAAGGGAGTACTCTACCACTGAGCTACATCAGCATCGATTTGATTTGTCCAACCAGCCAGAATCGCGGTTTGAAAATTTGGAGCGGGAGACGGGTCTCGAACCCGCAACCCTCAGCTTGGAAGGCTGATACTCTAGCCAATTGAGCTACTCCCGCCCGAATTTTCAAACTATCACTTAAAACAGTTGTTACAAAGTTTTAAGTGGTGGTGAGGGAAGGAATCGAACCTTCGAAGGCTGACGCCGCCAGATTTACAGTCTGGTCCGTTTGACCGCTCCGGAACCTCACCATTCGCCAAAACTTGAATCCGAGGCTGGAGCTGGAGACCGGACTCGAACCGATGACCTGCTGTTTACAAAACAGCTGCTCTACCAACTGAGCTAATCCAGCGCCTCATCCTCGAAATTCAAACTTGTACGCCGGAACCCCGACGCACACCTCTGACTTTTGATAACGCCACATCTTTTCCAAGAGCGGCCCTGTTTGTCAACCAAAAACGCCCCACCCAGCCTTGCATCCTCGCCCGGAGCGGGTTACGGAACCCCCATGAACTCCCAGAACACGAACCCCTTCCGGTCCCTCCAAGCTAATGCAAGTGGGCTATTTTCAAGGATTCTGATCCGATACGAATCAGAGATGCGTTGCGCTTCCGGGTGCGCCTCTTGCTGCGGCGCGGAATTCTCGATTCATCCGGGTGAGGCCGCCCTGATTCTTGAGGAATTCACGGGTTTGGAGGATTCGGTCCGCGGGAGCCTCAGGGAGGCCTGGACCCGGAACCGCCCCGGGACCTGCGCTTTCTTGGTTGCCGACCAGTGCACCACTTATGGATCGCGACCCGTGATTTGCAGGACCCAAGGAGCTCCTCTCTGCACGAGCGACGAAGTGACCCGGACCAAGCGAATTACTGCCTGCTCCCTCAACTTCCAGGGCGGGGAGTCCCTCCCCTCGAATCCGGAGGATTGGTTCGAAATCAACCGACTCACCGAGCTTCAGTCGGTTGCAGAACACTTCTTCGAAAAAACCATCGGAATTCCGGAAGCACTCCTCCCCCTTCTGGATTCCGAAAAACGGATTCCACTCCGCAAGCTCCGGGACCTACTCACCCGCCTGCCCTGAGAGTACCTTCGCCGCCTCGTAAGGGGCGATCTCCTTTCGGTAGAGACGCTCAAGGAGATCCCTGCCTCCGTCCGTGCCGAGCACGGAATCGAGCGAATTTCTCAGGCCCTCAATCAGGATGTCGACCAATTCTTCTTTCAGGAAAACTTTCGCTTTTTCGGCCTTTTTTCCGGATTTTTCGAGATACTCCTGATGACGGGCGATTTCGCCCAGCAGCTCGACCGTGCCCACGTCGCGAGCAGCCTCCGTTTTCATCACAGGGATGATCCAGGAGTTTTCATCGTGCGGATTGAGCCCCACGTTGGCCACCAGTTCACGCACCAACTTGTCCGCCTCGGGCCGGTCTGCCTTGTTCACAGCGAACACATCCGAAATTTCCATCAATCCGGCCTTCATCACCTGGATGGAGTCCCCGCTCTCAGGAACCAGTACGACAATTACGGTTTGGGCGAGCCTCAAGATGTCGAGCTCGGTCTGGCCGACACCGGCGGTCTCGACCAAAACCACGTCGAATCCGGCCGCATCCAGGGCCAAAACCGTTTCTTTGGTGGAGTGAGACAATCCCCCGTGACGTCCTCGGGTTCCAAGGCTCCGGATGTACACCCCCGGATCTGCGGTGTGTTTTTGCATACGGATCCGGTCACCGAGGATCGCACCACCTGAGAAGGGGCTGGATGGATCCACCGCCACAACGGCGACCGTTTTGCCCTCCCCTCGCAACCTAGAAACAAGGCGATCCACCAAGGTCGACTTGCCGGCACCCGGAGGACCGGTGATGCCCCAGACCTGGGCTTTCCCGGTGTGCGGATACAGCAGACTGATCAGGGTGCGCGTGTCCTGATTGCGGTGTTCGATCCGCGAGATCAGGCGCGCCAGGGCCGCACGATTCCCCGCGCGGGCGCTCTCCACCAGAAGTTTCGGATCACTCGGGATACCCATGTTGCGTTTCCGTTTCTGACCTGAGCTTGCCTGAAACGACGGCATCGTTAAAGTATTTTTCAAGTGCACTCACCGGGTCGGGAGCGGAGCACCAGGCACGAACCTCTTGCATTCTCCGGTCCGCACGCTCACATCCTGCTGTGAGCCAGCGGTGACGGGAAAAGTCATCCGGGTGCCACCAGACATGGGCCGATGCAGAGCGCCCGCTCCTCCCCACTCTTCCGACAGCTTGAGCGAGTGCCAGGAGGCTGAAGGGCGGCTCGAACAGAATACAAACCTCGAGAAAACCATAGTCCATTCCCATCCCGAAGGCCGAGGTGGCTACGATCCAGACAGGAAGGCCACTCCCACAGTCCCGAAACTCGGCCTCGAGAGCCAGGCGCTCCTCACGAGTCATCCCGGCGTGATACGGCCTCGAACGGATCCCTGCAGCCCTGAGCCAGGCCCCGACCCTTTCCGACGCTTCACGGGTGTTCACAAAGATCATCCCGCTTTTTCCGCGAAAAACCTCTGAAATCTCCAATAGTCGCTCGAACCGGAGTGAGGGCTCCACCCGCTCGACAAACAAGTCGAGAGAGGGAGGAAGACCGAATCGACCCAATTCGATGCATCCACCCTCGAGGGCACGGAACAAACTCTCCCTGGAGGAAGCGGGAAGAGTGGCGGTCAACCAAAGCGTCTTGGGAATGGACAATCGTCGGGGTGCAAACGGGAGCTCGCTGAAACAAGGTCGGAATCGATCTCCCCACTCATCCATGCAATGGGCCTCATCCACCACCAAAAAATCGGGGCGCCATTCCTCGAGCTTCCTATAGGCCGACCCAAAAAGGCGTTCGGGACTCATCACCCGGACCCCGGGACCGGATTCCGGATTCAAAGGAATGCCGAGCTTGACGAAAGCGGCCTCGTGCTGACGGATCAAAGCAGTCAGAGGCGCCACCACCAAGGCCCGGATCTGATTCTGGTGCATCTCAATGTATCGCTGAAAAACCAGGCTTTTTCCGCTACCTGTCGGCGCGATCAACAGGGTGTGAGGCCTGGATTCGAGCGATTCGAGCGCCAATTTCTGAAAGGGCTTCAGGAGATGCACATCCGAGAGAGGTGCAGGGAGCGTGCCTTCAGTTCCGTTCGGATAAGACCTTCAGATAGGTCACTCCACCCACGATCCCGACCAAGACCTGATACAGGACAATCATGCTGAAGACCTCGGCACCCAAAGGGGATCCGACCATCATGAAGAGTGCGTAAAATGCAGCATGCCCCGTTCCAACTCCGGCAGGAAGCACCGGAATGGTCGTCGCCAGCATCCCGATCGGTACGATCACCGCGACAGGAAACACGGGCAATGCCTCGACCGAGATGGCCTCGGTGATGAAATAAGCCATGAGGATCAGTAACAGGTGGATGGCCATGGACAACGCGACAGCCTTGATGACCCGGCGGGGATAGGCCCGGTAAGCCATGATGCTCGAATAGAGCCTCTCCACCGGACCGATCTTCGGAATCTTCATCACGAGAGTTCGAAGAATCTTCCCGACAGGGTCCTTCTTTCCAGAGGCAAAAAGGTAAACAAAGAATGCCAAAGCGGCTAAACCCGCTCCACCAATGGACCAGAGCAGGATTTGGGGCAAAGCCCCTCCCCAGGGCACCACCATGGACAGCACGGCCGAGAAGGCTCCAATGAACACCATCGCCGAGACGCCCAGCATTCTGTCCAATACGATGGTTCCGAAAATCGGCGCTCGTTTCTCGGGGAAACGCTTCATGAGATGGACCCCCTTCACCAGGTCCCCACTGACCGCGCCGGGCAGGGCAATGTTGAAAAAACTCCCAACCAGACTGAGCTTCAAGGTGTGCAAGAAACCGAGATCGGCCCCGTGGGTCCGGAGCAGCACTTGCCAACGGAGCGCCCCCGAAAGGGTGTTGAGCGTCATGAAGGCCAGACAAAGGAAAAGGGTCTTGGGCGAAGCTGCCATTTTCCGGAAGCTTTCGGCGGTAATGAGCCCCTTACGGTACAAATAGTAGAACACACCACCGACCAGTGCGAATTTGAGCACCAAGGTGAAACGGCTTTTCCAAGAGATGGATTCAAGTGCTTGCGATTCTGAAGAAGTTTCCAAAGATTCTGATTCCCACGTTTTCGTCGTAAAGCTTTTTTCCCATCCCCGGATTCAGGATCCAATCCCGACGCTCGCCTTTTTTGAGTTTGTTGGCAAGGGACTCCTCGGCATACTCGATCGAGTGCTCAGGATGGAATTGGATGCCGAAGATCGGCGCCCCGTCGACCTCGAACGCCTGGACGGCGCACCGATCGGTCTCGGCGATCCGGTGAGTGCCGGGAGGCGTTTCCGAAACCTCCTCGTAATGGGACTGATAGGACACGAAGGTCTTTCCCAAACCCTCGAAGATGGAGTCCCGCTTGAGCGCGGTAATGGTCTGCCAACCGAGCTCCGCATCCTTTGACCGTCCGAGTGCCGGCGTTTTTCCGGCCATCTTGAACAAGCACCGGGCCAAGGTTTGGTGGCCGTAACAGATTCCGAGAATGGGGGTCCTGGCACGGATCTGTTCCGAAACATAATCATCGTACGCCCGGATCCAGGGTTCATTCTCGGTCATGCAAGAGGTGACGGATCCTGAAATACAGATCGCATCGAATTTTCCACCTTCGGGAAGATCCCCGTGAGGAGGTCTCATCACCCTCACTTCGGATCCGACAGGCGCCATTCTGATCACCCAAGACTGAAGGCTAGCGCTTCCGAAATAGCGTTCTTCACGGGTGTTGTCCAAAATCAGAATCCGCATCGGCTTCATGCTCACATCCTCCCCTCGATGGAATAATTTTTGAACTCGAAGGGACGGTGTCCGGTGAGCCGCTCCCAAAGATCGAGTAGGATTTTTTTCGTATCCCTTGCTGAGAAAACAAAGGGCGAGGCGCGAAGATCCCAATTCCACCCTTTTTCGGCGATCCGGCGGGCCATGACCCCGGGATGGGTTCCCTGGTATTCACGCAGCCCCCAAAACCGCTTGTAGAGGTAGTTGTTCCCGGAATGAGGCGTATCGGAACCAGGCGCTTGATCCCCATGATACAGTCGGTCCATGAACAGGGTTTTTTCCTTCATGGCTTCGGGAGTCCGGACCCAACCGTAATGAAAGATCCGTGCCGGGGTCAGGAGCGCCCGGAGCTTGGATCCGTCGGGCTTTCGGAAACTCTGGGCGTCGCCCACGCTGCGCGCTCCCGAGGATTTTCGAATCAGACGCATCTCGCGCCGGTAGGCGGAGCGGGTCTCTTGGATCACATTGAACGAACCGTAAAAATGACGGTACTGGAACACCAATGCTTCAAGACCCTTCCGGGCCGCACGCTCGACCCCCTCACGGAGAACTGTCACATCTTCCTCATGCAGGACTTCGTCCGCCTGAAGATAGAGGCACCAATCGTGAGCGCATCTCTCGAGCGCGAGATTGGTCTGCTCTGAAAGGATCAGTCCGGATTTTTTCTTTTCCGGATCGTTCAGTGGCCAGACCGAGGTGAAGATTTTCACTTTTCCCAGACCCTCTTCGACCGCGAATTGCTCGCAGCGGATCAAAGTCTCATCATCGCCCTCTCCGACATTGAGAACGAGTTCGTCCACAAGAGGAAGAAGGGAGCGGAGCGACTCCAAAAACGGATAGTCGAACAGGATGCCGTTCCGGACGAGACTAAATCCCGAGATCTTTTCCATGAGAATCAAACACCCGCCTCACTTGCGCGAACACTTCGTCCGCACCGATCCGGGTCATGCATTGATGGGCTTCGGCGATACACTCCTGGAGTCCGCACCAGGGCGGAGACCCAGGCTCCTGGTTGTTCCGGCAAGGAAGGGGCTCGACAAACAATCGGGGATGGCGTTCTTGGGCGTAAGGATGCCACTCCATCGGATGCTCCGGCCCGAAAAGGGTGACGGTCGGTACACCGAGTGCGGCCGCCAAATGCCGGGGTCCGGAATCGTTTCCGAGAAGAACGTTCAAGTTCGAAATCCGGGCCGCGAGCACCCGGACATTGCAAGGGGGCATGACTTGGATGCGCTCACGCAGTCCGTCCGCTTGGGGAATGGATTGGAAGAACTCCTCGGTCAGGCGCTCTTCACCGGGACCGCTGATCACCAGAACGGTGCCACCGGATTCACGAACCCATTTTTGGGCCACTTCGGCGAAGCGATGCAAGGGCCAGATCTTGGTCGCACGGGAAGCACCAAGGGCGAGCCCCAGGACCGGACGGGTTATTCCCCAGGCTTTGAATTCCTCGCGTGCGAGATCCTTCTCGCCCGGCTTCAGGAAAATCTCGGGCATCACGCCTTCGGGAACATTGAGGCCGAGGCCACGTACCGTGTCGAGATCCCGCTCGACCACCGGCTTCATGATCCCTTTTCCTGGGATCTCGACCGTGGAGTACATGTTCTTGGCTTTGAAACTGTGGAAGTGGATTGAGCGGACCTTCGCCCCGGTGGAAAGAGCAACCATGGCAGCGGCGGGAGAGGAATGAAAGCCGCAAACGATGTCATAAGATTCTTTTCGGAGCTGGAAAGCGAGACGAGTCGCCGCCTTGGTCCGGGCTGCCCGGTCGTTGTGCCAGGTGATCGGCCAGAGCTTGGTGACCCCGGGGAATCCCTCAAGCAACCACACCCAAGGCTCGGGGACTGCAGCGTGGATCTGGGCCTGGGGGAACTGACGATGCAATTCCTTCAATGCCGCGGTGAGGAGGATCGTGTCCCCCATGGCGCGGAACTTGGTGACCAGGATGCGTTTGGGATTGAGCATGATGCCCCCGATGCTACCATGGGCCCATGGCAAATCCGAACCCTTATCACTTGTTTCTGAGCCCCCGATCGCCCTTTGCACGGCGCGTCCGACTGGCCCTCCGCCGCCTGGGCCTTCCTGTCATCGAGCACCCGCTCAACGTGCTCGAATCGAATCCTGATCTGGAAACTGCCAACCCTCTGGGTCTGGTGCCCACCCTGATTCTTCCAGACGGCCGGACGCTTGCGGATTCTTCGGCCATCCTCGAAACCCTGCATGACCTGCATGGGGGCATCTGGCCCGAGCTGCCGACAGATCGGATCGAGATCCGCCAGGCATCGACGTTGGCCACGGGGCTCATGCAAGCCGCCGTCTCTTTTTTCCAAGAGACCCGGATGCACGAGGTCCCTTCCCCGTCGTGGGCACAGGATCACCTGAGCGCGGTTCTCCGCACCCTCCGCCATCTCGAGAGCTTTCGGAACGATTTTTGGATCCGCTCAGGTGAGATGACCCAAGCGGGCTGGGACCTGGCCTGTGCGCTCGAGTACCTTGAGTTCCGAATGCCTGAGTGCCGGGACGCAATTCCGACCACTCTCCGCGCACCGATGGAGCTCGCCCGCATGAACGGATCATTCCGGGAGACCGCTCCAAGGCTTTAAATCAAACAGGCCCCACCGGAAGGATTCCGGCAGGGCCCGAGGAAGATTCAAGTTGTGGATCGGGGATCAGTATCCGGACGGGCAGGTCATGGGCTGACCGGCGGTGTCCTTACAGCGTCCGATGTACACTCCGCCCATCATCTGGATCTGGAACTGCATGTCGCTCTCGTTGTAGAGGCTCTCGGTCAGGTAATTGAAGGAGAGCTTCAAGGTTCCCGCTTGGCTCACGTTGTACTGGGCCGCCAAACCGGATCCCACCAACTGATTGTTGATCGAAACGTTGAGTGCCTTCAGGGTCGACTGGACATTGATATTGAGGATGCCGCCTACGATCTTACGGGCATAGACTGCGTTGTTCGCAGCATTCACCACGATCTGGTCACCCGCCTGGACTTGGGCGGTCTCGCTAAAATTCTGGCTACCATAAACCAAGGCTCCACCGTTGATCACGGGAGTCAGGGTCTTGGTTCCGCCCGGAACGGCGTAGGTATTGGACCCGGTTTGTCCTCCCGGATTGTACGGATTGTACGTGGTATTGCCTCCAGAATATGGGTTGTATGCAATCGAGGAAGGCTGCTGTGTTCCGCAAGCCGACAAGCCACCTACTACCGCCATCAGTCCAAGGATCTTAAAAAGTTTCATATTGAATCTCCTGCTCCCCCATTGAGCAGGAACCATGCCACATCGCTCCATCGCGGAAAAGCAATAAATTCGATCCCAGACCTTTCTTATCTTCTATCTGTGTAAAAACTCCATACACCTGCCCCGATTCTGAACAGATCCCCACCCCATTGCACACTATTGCGTAGCGCCCCCGTTTCAGTAAAGATAGGGACACCATGACCGAAGCCATGCAAACCCAACTTGAACCCGTCATCCGGGAGTTCACAACAGGCGAATACTACCCGGAAGTTTTCCGGGCCAAGGAAGAGTTCTTCGAGCGGGCGGGCGTGGTTCACGATGACGATGCCGAGTTTGAGCAACGCATGAACCTGTTCATGGACTGGTACCTGTTTGACCGGGACCTACCGGGAGTAGACCTCCCCCCCATCCGTTACTACGTCCGCCAGCACCAATCCGAGTTCAGCCCAGAAGAAAAGCAAATCTTCGAGGACCTCTCCAACTCGATCCACTCCCTGTTTCTACTGAGTCGGTTTACCTTTTTCGGCAGGAACCTGATCGTTCAGGATCTGTTTTCGCGCAAGAAGTACCTGGTGGTCGACCCCAAGCTCAAATACGCATTCTCCCGAGGGGACATTTTCGAAGGTCGGATCTTCCCTCACGAGGGTAAGTGGCATTTCACCCAAGGGTTCTGCTTCCACCCCGTGGAAATGCGTTCTTTCATCATGGGCGAAATCAAGAAGATCCGATTCCAGGATCGTTCCCGCCACCTGAAGTTGATTCTCCAGTTGGCCCAGATGAAGCTGAAGCACCAACGCTTCGCTCACATCGATGTGAAACACATTTACGGATTCAATTCGAAGTTTTAAGGAGCAAGTCGCCCATTCAACTCTTCCAGGAAGCGCTTCCTCGAATCCTCACCCCAGGCTTCTTTCGAATCTGCAGGAGGCAGAGCTGAAATCAAGCCATAGTCGTTCACATCAATTTTTTCGAACTCAAGAGTGGCTTTTGCCATCAATAACTCGTTCTCCCAGTACTGCTCAAATGAAATCGCCTTTCCTCTTTGAACCTTCGATTCTTGGTGGAGCGTGGGCATTAGAACCGAGCATTCCGCATCCGAAAAAACAAGCTGAACCAGGAACACCTGTTCATCTTGGGTCACCACACCTTCGCGGTAAGATACAAATCCCTGCTCGTCAGGCTTTTCCGCCTTCATGCATTCTGCGGCACGGTTCGACCAAATCCCGAGGGAACTCAAACTCGAGGAGAGCCTTGCCATACTGATTTCTGCTTTGCCGGCACCTGAGTCCACAACAAAAAGTGCATGAACAACCAACCCCGAGAATGCGTCTTTTTTATTGGGAACGATTTCAACTAACTTAGCTTCGACGGCTTGGCTGGAATCGAACTTGGAAGAACCCAGTTTCTGACATTCCTTGTCCTCGAACCAAAGCTCACTCAAGTAAACCACAGCCCCCTTGACGAAGGCACCCTTTCTCACAGAGTGATAAACCACCTCGCCCTCGACGACGGCACCCTTTCTCACAGCGTAGTAACCCTCGGACATTCCTTGGTCCCCAATCACCACACACCCGCCTTGGTCATCATACCAAAATCCATCCAAGTCGTAGTTACCAACTGCCGGAGCAGGTTCAGGAGCTGGTTCAAGTACAACTATTGGTGGAGCTATGGGTGCAGAAGTCGGAGCTGCTATGGGTGCAGAAGTCGGAGCTGCTATGGGTGCAGAAGTCGGAGCTGCTATGGGTGCAGCAGTCGGAGCTGCTATGGGTGCAGCGGTCGGAGCAGGTGAAGCCTCAATGGATTCAGTCTTGCTGGTTGGCATAGCACCGTCACTCGCAATGATCGTTTTACAGCCCGAGAACGCAGCTGCAGTCATCAACCAGCAGACCATCACGGAAAGTCTAGAAAAGCTGTTCCGAGTCCTCATAGTATCCCCTCACCCATAGGTTAATAAACTTGAGTGTTTTGGTCAAGATTAAACTAACTTAATGAAGTCAGTGGATTAAACGATTTTGGGCGGGTCCAACCTAGTGGGGGTGGGCTCACCCCATCATCTGAATGAAGCGGTCGAACAGATAGCTCGAATCATGTGGCCCCGGGGAGCTCTCGGGGTGGTATTGGACCGAGAAGGCTTGCTTGGAGGGAATGGACATCCCTTCGCAACATTGATCGTTGAGATTCACATGGGTGAGCCGGGCTTCTGCAGGAAAGGTGGCCGGGTCGACAGCATAGCCGTGGTTGTGTGAGCTGATTTCGACCGAACCCTGATCCAGATTCTTCACCGGCTGATTGCCTCCCCGGTGTCCGAACTTGAGCTTGTAGGTCTTGGCGCCGACGGCCATCGAGAGCACCTGGTGTCCCATGCACACTCCGAACATCGGAACTTTGCCCAGTAGTGCACGCACATTCTCGACCGCATAGGTGGCGAGCTTGGGGTCGCCGGGGCCGTTGGAAAGGAACACCCCATCCGGCTTCATTTCGAGGACTTTGGCGGCAGGATAATCGCAAGGTACGACCGTGAGCTCGCAACCCCGGACAGCCAGATCACGGAGGAGCTGACCCTTGATGCCGTAGTCGTAAGCCACGACTTTGAATTTCTTCATAGACGCGGGAGCGGTCGAAGCGAAAGTGTAGGCTTCCTTGGTGCTCACCTTGCGGATCCAGTCGATTTGATCGTAATTCTTCGAGGCGAGTTCCTTTTTGAACACCTCGATTTCGGAACGGAGGGATTCGGGAATGATGAATCCCGGAGTGACCCCGCGATCGCGGAGCAGGAGAGTCAGGCGGCGGGTGTCGACCCCGTGGATGCCGATCCGTCCGTTGCGCTTCAAAAATTCTTCGAGGGTTTCTTCCGACCGATGATTCGAGGGCTTCGGGGTGTAGGAGGCCAGAATCAAGCCTTCGGCATGAATGGCCCGGCTTTCGAGGTCTTCTCGATTGGCTCCCGTATTGCCGATGTGGGCCGCAGTGAAGCAGACCACTTGGCCGGCATAAGAGGGATCGGTCAGGATCTCCTGATAGCCGGTCATCGAGGTGTTGAACACCAGCTCGGCGAACACCACGTTCTTTTTGGGATCGGAGGAAACCGCTCCAAAGAGGGTTCCTTCGAGAATCACATCCTGCTCGGCTCCGGGGAGAACAATGAGACCTTTCATTTCCAGTCTCCTCCTACCATTGTTTTCAGGACTTTGCCCTTAAATTTTCGCCCGATAAAGGGGCTGTTCTCGCTGATCGAGACCAAATCCTCCCTCCGGAGTCTGAATTCCACATTCGGATCGAGAACCACCAAATCGGCTGGCTTCCCGGCCTGCAAGGTCCCGAGATCCCGGAGCCCAAGCAAGCGTGCCGGAGCCACGGTCAAGGACTCGATCATCCGGGACCAAGACAGGACCCCCCTCTCCACCAATTCGAGCAGGAGAGGCACCGTGGTTTGGAGGCCGAGGATCCCGTTTGCCGCCAGCTCAAACTCCACCTCTTTATCGACACAGCCGTGTGGAGCATGGTCCGAGGCTACCAGATCGATCACGCCCGAGCGGAGCGCTTCTCGAAGGGCTTCCTGATCCTGCTCAGACCGGAGAGGTGGCGCCATCTTGTAGTCGGTCCGGGGCTGGTGGTGCACGCACTCGTGCCCCCCTTTCAAGAGAGAAAACTCGTTCAACATCAGGTGATGAGGCGTCACCTCGGCGGTGACCGGGAGGCCGTCCTCCTTGGCCCGGCGGACGAGCGCCACCCCCTCCCGGGTCGACAAGTGGGCCAAGTGCACCCGGGCACCGGTCGCCCGGCAAAGCGCGATCTCGCGCGCAACCATGATTTCTTCCGAGGCATTCGGATTTCCGGGGTAACCCAGCAACGAGGACACGGCTCCTTCGGTCATGGGCGCGCCCTTGGAGAGGGCGGCGTCCTCCGCGTGACTGATCACGGGCAGATCGAACATCCGGGCGTATTCCATCGCCCGACGCATGAGGGCCGAATTCATCACCGGCATGCCGTCGTCGCTGAGGGCGCGGATGCCCTCTTTGGCCATAAGTCCGATTTCGGCGAGCTCTTCGCCCTTTTGCCCCTTGGTCACAGCACCGATCGGGTAAACCCGGGCCAGGTTCGCACTCCGTGCCCGGTCCAGAATGAACCGGGTCACAATCGCGTTGTCATTCACCGGATCGGTATTGGCCATCGGAGCAATCGCAGTGAATCCGCCCCGTACTGCCGCGAGTGAACCGGTGTGAACGGTTTCTTTATGCTCGAAACCGGGCTCACGCAAATGAACATGGACATCGATGAATCCGGGCGCGACCACGCAACCGCTCAAATCATGCGACTCGGCGACCGCTGTCCCGTCAAAAGATCCCGGACGGTCAATGGCGCGGATCACTCCGTCCTCCACTAAAATATCGAGCTCGGCATCGAGACCGGAAGACGGATCGATCACTCTTGCGTTCTTCAACCGGATCATGCGCGAAGCCCTCCCACCAGAGCGCCCAGAACCGACATGCGGACGAGGACGCCGTTTTCAACCTGATCGAGCACTAGTGCGCGGGCGGAGTCCGCCACTTCAGGGTCGATTTCCACTCCGCGATTCATCGGGCCAGGGTGAAGGATCGGTGCTGAAGGTCTCATTTTGCTCACGCGCTCCTCGGTGAGTCCCCAGAAGGTCCGGTACTCTTCGACCGAAGGGATCAGGCTCTTGTGCCCGCGCTCAAACTGGATCCGGAGGGCCATGACCGCATCGACCTCACCGATCACCTCGTCAGGAAAGTCGACCTTTTTCACAGCCGGAAACAGACTGAGATCCCGGATGGAAAGGGTCCGGGGTCCGCTCAAGATCACCTCTCCGCCCAAGGCCGAGAACAAATGGATATTGGAGCGAGTGACCCGGGACTGCAGGGTGTCTCCGATAATCAGGAGCCTCCGCCCCGTGAAAGGCTTGGAATGATCGAGATCACTTCCCCAGGCTTCGGCCAAAGTGAACGCATCGAGCAGAGCCTGCGTCGGGTGCTCGTGACTTCCGTCTC
Organism: Pseudomonadota bacterium; assembly: GCA_027491115.1. Taxonomy (GTDB): domain Bacteria; phylum Bdellovibrionota; class UBA1018; order UBA1018; family CAIMNF01; genus CAIMNF01. The sequence continues at coordinate 62,481 of JAIXWV010000016.1, read as the reverse complement.
CCGCATTGATCACGGGAAGGCCGGTGGCCCGGGCCACCAGATCCGGAGATCCTCCCGAAGAATGGCGCATGACAATCGCATCGACCCCGTACTGCTGGATCACCCGGACGGTGTCGAGCAGGGTCTCGCCCTTTTGCAGGCTCGAAGTCGCGGCAGCAAACGCGATACTGGCACCGCCCAAGCGTCGGGTCGCGGCCTCGAAGGACATGCGTGTTCGCGTGGAGTTTTCGACAAAAAACTGGAGGACGGTTTTTCCTTTGAGCCCGGTGGAAAAAGAAGCGGGATCGGCTTTGATCTTTTTGCTCAACCGAAGGAAGTTCCGAAGCGTGTCGGGTGCGATGCCACGAATCGTGGTGAGATGGTCCGGGAACATGAGTAGGCCTCCCGGAGGATCAAGCTACCTCATCCCCCCCGCCCCCTCAACGGGAATCCCTCACGACGGACTGAAGACTTCCCGGACCTGAACGGCCATCAGTAGAAGCACGACAAAAACCAATACAGGTCGGACCACCTGTTCGGCTTTTTGGGAGGCCAAGCGCGCCCCCATGAAGCTCCCGGCGGTCATGCCGACGGCCATGATGAGGCCGTAGCGGGTGTGAACAAAGCCCTGGACACCGTAAGAGGCGAGCGAAACTGCTGCAGAGAGCGTATTGGCGAGCTTGGAGAGCAGGAGGGCCTCGAAGAGCGACATCCGCGCACCCGCCAGGAGGCCGATCAGCATGAAGGTTCCACCACCTGGACCGAAGAATCCGTCATAGAACCCCACCGCCACACCCGTGGAAACCAAGGCACCCCAGGATGCTTGGGCTTGTTCCCGCACCTCTTTCATCAGGCCCTTCTTGTTCCAGAGCACCAACAAAATGAGTGGACAGGCCGCGATCAGGAAGTACCTGAAGTAAAGGCGAGGTACCAAGGGGGAGCACAAGGATCCGAGCACCGAACCGATCCCTATCGCCAAAATAAAGGAAAGCCCCTTCTTGAGGTGCAAGGGGTGCTTCCGGCGATAAACCAAAAAAGCCATCAAGGCTCCAGCGGTCCCCACGATCTTATTGGTCCCGATGGAGTGAGGCCCTGGCTCCAAAATGGTAGAAAGGGATGGAAGCGTGATCAGACCGCCTCCACCTGCGATGCTGTCGATCGTTCCGGCAACGAATCCTGCGAACACGAGAAACAGATCGTTCACGGCTTGATCTCCTCGAGGAGGGTGCACTTACCCGGCAAAAACGGCGGATAAAATTTCCGAACCGCGGATTGAAGTACATCCTCCCGATAGTCCGTCGCCCGGAATCCCTCACCCACGATGAGCATGTATTCGATACCTCTGAAGTTCCGGATGCTCACTTCCATTTTCGAGAAAAAACGCTCCCAGTTCTCACGAAAGAAGAATCCCGGAGTAATGATGGCGACACGCTTTCCTCGAAGTTTTCCCGTATCGAGAGCCCAGTCAAAAGTCCTACCGAACCTCGACCCTTCTCCCCACACCAAAAAATCCGTGGGATGACCCGCCCTGCGGAAGAGGAATTCGAGTTCGCTCGAGAGGGTGTATCCGCCGGTGAAATACGCAGCAACACCGGGTGTGGCGGCGCGGATCTCGTCCACGAAGTCCTCGGATCGGGTCAACACCTGGTACTCGAAAGCCCAACGCTTCTTGAGCAGCGGAGCCAAAAGGCGGTCAGGAAACACGGAAGCCGACATGAGGGCAACAGCCATCACCCCCGAGGCGATTGCAGAAAAAGAAAGCGCGAGGCGGAACCGACCACGCGGAAACCGGAGCGCCACCCAGGCTGCGAAAAACGGTGTCAAAAACAGGAGCCAATGCAGCCCCTGCCCCCTTCCGAATGCCGCGGTCACCAAAAACACCAGAACCGGAAATGCCCAAAGCCAGAAGAAGAACTTTCGAAGCCCCCCCTCCCTCTCCCAAACCGGACCGGACTCTCGGTGTTCGATCGGACGAAACACCCAGGACAAGAGCACCGGCGCTGATACGACCAACACGTTGGCCAGGAATCCCCCCAGCGTTTGATCGACCGTGCCCTCGTCGACCCGCTGACGTGTGATCAGGTTGAACACAAAGTTCGACCAGCAATGATCACGATTCCAAATCACATGCTGAAGGACGAAAGGAAGGGCTCCAAGGACGAAGGCAGGAACATTCCGATACCGACGGCCACGATCGAAAACAAACGCCCCGATAAACACGGGCAACAGAAACACCGCAAAGTACTTGGAAAGGAAGGCACAACCCCAGAATACTCCCGAGAAAAATGCCTCGTAAGGAAGCCCCGGACGCCGCGACTCCTGCGCCCGGTGGTACAGATAGGCCGAGAAGAAAGAAAACATCATCAAAGGCACGTCCGGAAACGACACGACAGCCAGGAACGGGAGCGGAAGAAAAAAGAACAAGGCAGCCGCACCGATCGCCCGATCCTTCCCCACTCGAGGATGGAGCCACTCGAAGAGCGTGAAGGCTGGCAAAACCGTAGCCAAAAGGTTGAACATACGGATCCAGAGCGGGTTCAACGACAGACTCACCAATGGAGCCAGCCACCAACCGACCATGGGTGGCAAATCGTAGTAGCCCCCCGCCGGATGGAGGCCCCAATAGATGTAATAGGACTCGTCTCCAAACACAGGAAACAGTGCCGCCACTCCGATCTTCAGGATCAGGAGAGCCGCGGTGAGGGGCACGAGAGCGTGCACCATGCCTTAGTCCACCTTCAAGACTGCCAGGAACGCCTCTTGCGGGATTTCGACCGAGCCGACCTGCTTCATCCGCTTCTTGCCTTCCTTCTGCTTCTCGAGGAGCTTTCGCTTCCGGGAGATGTCGCCCCCGTAACACTTGGCGGTCACGTTCTTGCGGTAGGCGGAAATGGTCTCGCGCGCGACGATCTTCGATCCGATCGATGCCTGGATCGCGATTTCGAACATCTGGCGCTCGATCAGTTCCTTCATCTTTTTGGCCAGCTCACGTCCACGTACATGTGCCTTGTCCTTGTGAATGATCAGGGACAAGGCGTCGACCGGCTCGCTGTTGATGAGGATGTCCATCTTCACCAGGTCAGATGGACGGTAATCGAGCATGGAGTAATCCATCGAAGCGTAGCCACGGGTCGAAGACTTCAACTTGTCATAGAAGTCGAACACCATCTCCGCAAGGGGAAGCTGATAAACGAGTGTGACGCGATCGCTGGTGACGAAGTCGAGTTTTTCCTGCACTCCACGGCGATCATTACAGAGTGCCATGACCACGCCGACATACTCGGAAGGCATGTGGATACTCAGGCGAATGTACGGCTCTTCGATGGTCTCGATCCGGATCGGATCCGGAAGTTTGGCCGGATTCTCGACCATCAGGACCTCGCCATCCAACTGGGTCACCCGGTACACCACGGACGGTGCGGTGGTGATGATGTTGAGTCCGTATTCTCGCTCGAGGCGCTCCTGGACCACATCCATGTGAAGGAGTCCGAGGAATCCGCAACGGAAGCCAAAACCGAGGGCGGTCGAGGTCTCCGGCTCGAACGCGATGGCCGAATCATTGAGTCGCAGTTTTTCGAGGGCTTCTTTCAGGTCGTGGTAGTCGTCGGATTCCACCGGATAAACCCCGCAGAACACCATGGGCTTCGCTTCTGCAAAACCGGAGAGCGGTTCAGACAAGGGGTCCTGGAAGGACATGATGGTGTCCCCCACTTTCATATCGCGCACATCTTTGATGCCACAAATGATGGCACCGACCTCGCCCGAAGCGAGCTGGTCGACGTCACGGTACTTGGGGGCGAAAGTTCCCACTTTCTGGACCTCGTATTCCCTGCCGACGTGGAACAATTTGATCTTCATGCCCGGCTTCACCACTCCGTTGAACACACGGATGAGGGCGATCACACCCTGATACGGATCGAACCAGCTGTCAAAGATGAGGGCTCTCAATTTACCCTGATCATCATCGGCGGGGGGCGGGACGTACTTCACCACTGCCTCGAGCACATCCTCGATCCCGATACCGGATTTGGCACTCGCCAGAACGGAACGGGAGGTGTCCACCAGACCGATGGTGTCTTCGACCTCTTTCTTGACCTTTTCCGGGTCGGCAGAAGGCAGGTCGATCTTGTTGATGACCGGAAAAACCTCGAGATTGTTTTCGAGGGCCAGAAAAACGTTGGCGAGAGTCTGGGCTTCGACCCCTTGGGTGGCATCCACAACCAAGATGGCCCCCTCGCAAGCGGCCAAAGAACGAGAAACCTCGTAAGTGAAATCGACGTGGCCGGGGGTATCGATCAGATTGAGGATGTATTCTTGTCCGTCACGGGCCTTGTACTTCAAGCGGACGCTTTGGGCCTTGATGGTGATCCCGCGCTCACGCTCCAACTCCATATTATCGAGGAACTGGGCCTCCATCTCGCGCGCCGTGACCGTCCCTGTCTTTTCCAGGAGCCGGTCCGCCAGGGTGGACTTGCCGTGGTCAATGTGGGCAATGATGCAAAAGTTCCGGATATTCTTAGACATGGATGAGGGGAATCTATCAGGAAGCGCCCCCGAACGCCACCCCGGTCAAAATTCTTGTCAAATCCACTCAACTTTTAGACACCACCACCCGAAGAGAAGTCGTATGGTGAAGCAGATCTTGTCTTCTGGTATCGGTCTATTGAGTCTCATCCTCTTTGCATCGGGCTGCGCTAGCCTCACCGGTGCGGAATATGCGCAAAACGTCCAGAAGCTGCAGAACGGCATGACCCAAAGTCAGATCCTGAGCCTTCTCGGCACCCCCGACTCTGTTTACCGGAAGAACGGGGTGGACAAATGGGTCTACGAATTTAGAAAGCTCAACAAAGGCGCCCGGAATGTCGCAGTAGAGTTCAAAGGCGGGAAAGTATTCAAACACGGCGAGATGAGCGGCCGCGAAATCGCAGCGGCCGAGGATTACCGCGAATCGGGAGTCTGTACCAGGCTGATCGCCCCTCGCGAATTCAGATTCGAACCTCTTTGTGCAGATTGAAGTCAGGATCCACGACCTGGCCCGTGGAGGCGCAGGAGTGGGTCGACTCCCCACGGGAGAAATCATTTTTGTTCCGTTCACCGCACCGGGAGATCTGGTCCGGGTTCAAGTTGTCGAGCGGAAAAAGTCTTATGCACATGGCGAGCTAGTTGAAATCCTCGAAGCCTCTCCCTTGAGGGTTGCGCCTCCCTGTCCCGCCTTCGGTCGCTGCGGGGGCTGCTCCTGGCAGCACATCCCCTACCCGCTCCAATTCGAGACCAAAGTGAAGGGTCTTCATTCGGCCTTGGGTCGGGCCGGAATCCGGAATCTGGACGTTCCTCTGGACCTGCTTCCTGCCGAAGAAACTTACCACTACAGGAACCGCATCCAGATCCGGGGGAACCCGGCCACCCGTGAGGCCGGCTTTTACCGTCCGGGATCCCATTCGTTGGTTCCGGTATCCGAATGCACGATTGCAGACCCGAAAATCAATTCCGCGCTGGGGAAATTGCTCAACGAGGGGTTTGCCCGTTTCACGGAACCCTTCAAGCTCGAGATCAGCCTGAAATCGGATGGAGAGATCCAGACCGACTGGAATGAGCGCCACGCAGCGGCTGGATTTCAACAGATCAATGACCGCCAAAACCGCTTGCTTCAAGAATGGGTGAGGACCCACTCCGGAACAGGAGATCTGCTCTTGGACCTCTACGGGGGAAATGGCAATCTCAGCCTTCCCCTCATCCGGGATTTCAAACGCATTGTTTGCGTCGACTCCGGTGCTCCGGAACAGGAAGGACCAGCTCCCCATTTCAGCTTTGTCCGGAGAAGCATCCAAGCGTGGTCCACCGCGGACGATACCACCCCTCCCTCAGGTCCGGTGGTTGCTTTGCTCGACCCTCCTCGTGAGGGAATCGGAGAGCTGTTCCCGAAATTGGAGGCCCGCCTCTCCGCCCTTGGCGTCAGCAGGATCATCCTGGTCGGGTGCGATGTGGACTCGTTTGCCAGGGACTCTTCCCGATTCCTGGCGGCACGGTACCGTCTCGCAAGACTCGGCGCCCTCGACCTCTTCCCCCAGACTCCCCATCTCGAATCGCTTGCCCTTTTTTTGAAATGAGCGTTAAAATCGAGGCATGAAAATCCAATCCCGGATCACCATCCCGGGTCTCTTGCTCCTCATGCTGTCAGGCTGCTCCACCACCTCGACCTCCAAGAAAACGGCGACCATCGAAGGCATGCTCAACATCGCAGGTGCCGCCATCAACGAAGGGGATCACATCACCGCGCTTGAGTACCTGAATCAAGCCCACGCTCTCGAGCCTGACAATGCAAAGGGACATCACCTCTACGCTTTGGCCTACATCGGCAAAAGAGAATACAAATTGGCCGAGGAATCGGCGCGACAGTCCGTGCGTCTCGACCCGAAACTCACGGCAGCCAGAAACACCCTGGGCAAAATCCTGATGGACCTCGGCAAGTTCAGCGAAGCCGAGACCCTGTTCAAACAGGCCGCCAGCGACCTCCTCAACCGCGAAGCCGATCGTGCCAAGCTGAACCTCGGAATTTTGTACATCAAGACCCTGAGGCCGGAACTCGCCGAACACTGGTTCAAACAGACCCTCGAGGATCGCACGCCGATCTCGTGCTTGGCACACTTCCAACTCGGTAAACTCGCATTGGAAAAGAACCAACTCCCCAAGGCCGAGCGCCACTACCGCAATTCAGCCAAAGGCATGTGCTCCGGAATGAGCGAAACTCACCTCGCGATCGCACAAGTGCTCTCCCGCCAAAGGCGCTATGAAGAAGCCCGAGCAAAGCTGGTCGAAATTCAGCGAATCTTCGTAGGCACCGACGCATCCGAAAAAGCACTGGAACACCTGAGAGATCTTCCGTGACCCTCGGAGCGCACCTCAAAAAACGCAGATTGGAGCTGGGACGGAGCCTCGAGCAGCTGGCTGCATCGACCAAGATCCACATCCGAATTCTCTCGGCGATTGAAGAAGATCGCTACAGTGAACTACCCGCTCGAGCCTTCACTCGCGGATTCATCGTGAATTACACCAAAGCCCTGAAGCTCAATCCGAACGAGATCCTGGATACTTATCAAGCATTCCTCGAGTCGAAATTCGCTGAGCGGCCGGATCGGGATCACGGACACCAGGGTTATGCGTTTGAAGGACGGGAACTCGAGCAGAATCGTCGATGGATGATGGTGGGAGGATCTTTGGCCGCGGTTTTTGCAATCGCGATCCTGCTCATCTTCAAGCCAGACAATCATCGCAGGAAAGAGAAACACAAGGAGTTTGAAGGCGAAACAGCCACAAAAACAACTCCCTCTTCCACCCCCCCGGCGCCGGTCAATCCAGCCATCTACTTTCCCCCGGAGGAACTGGCCTCCCAAAACTCTCTCGATCGTAAAAGCGCTCCAGGATTCGCATTGAATCCCACGCCGACATCAAGCCCCACTCCCTCATCGGTGTCGATGAGCCCTTCTGAAAGCCCACCTCCCGCGCCGGTCGCCACCAGTCCGACCGTTACTCCAGCTCTCGACCCGCTGAACAAAGGCGACGGACTCACGCCGGAGGAAACCAAGTTCAAAATCACCCTGACCGCCAAAGAGGATGCATGGATCCGGTATCGCTCAGATGACTTACAGCTCGGAATCCTGATTCTTCGCAAAGGGCGGAGCCTGGTGATACGAGCCCGCCAAAAATTGCGATTCGAAACCCGGCATCCTGAACACTTCCAAGTGAAGAGTCGGAACGGTGCCCTGAGTGATTTGAGGCTGAGCAAGGCCGAGATCGCCCCTGACTCATCGCTTCTGGAGTATCAAGGTCAGGATCTGGGACCAAAAGAACTTCCTGAGGCAATTCCGACACCTCGCGGACCCTGATCCCCAACCAGAGGGAATTTGCTTTGCGTCATGATCTAAGACTTTTCAGGATGAGACTCGAATCTTAGAGATTCTTAGGGTCAATCCGGCAGTTAGCAAAATCCATCCACACATTTTTTGAAGTTATCCACCAATACTAAATTATTGATTTGATTGCGTATTTTTCCTTATATCTTCTCTTTTGCGATGCGGGTTGTTTTTTTATTCACATTATAGCGATTTTCAGCCGTTTTTTTGACGGTGGCGTTTTTTTGACTCGCGAATGGGCCGGATTAACCCCATCTTTTCACAAACCAGTACCCTTCCAGCGAATAGGATCCCAAAATCTCCTCGCTGTTTCCCCAAACTTGTCGAAGCTGATCCACCATCAGGACCCGCTCTTCCCTGCGCTGATCGTCTGACAAACGAGCCTCGTGGGCCAAGTACCTCGACTGGGAACGGATCACGCCCACAAACTCCTCGAGAGTGAACTCTTGGGCATGCTCGACACGCAACGCACCCCCCTGCGAAAAGAAGTCAGCCTTCCGGACAGGCTCGGTCAACTCCTTCAAACTCCCTCGAGGCCGTTGATCTGGGGCGCGCCACTTCAGATTGAACTCACGCCTGACCCACTCATTTATTTCAGGAGCGTTCTCCAGTCTCGGAAACTGGTACTCCACCACAAAAAATACCCCGCCGGGACGGAGCATGGTGTGAATCGAATTGATCGTGGGATTTGGATCCATCCAGTGCCAGGATGATGCAGCCAGAACGAGATCCACATCCGTGACACCCGAAACACTCTCCGCCGAACCCACCCGGTACTCCACCCTCACATCACACCCTTGAAGCGTACGACCCGCCTCGCCGAGCATGGCTGCATCGGGCTCGATCAGCATCAAACTCGAGACCGGAAGCGCCCGGATCAGAGATGAAGCCGAAAATCCGGTGCCTGCACCGAGATCGACCGCTGAAATCCCGTCGAGCCTCCCTACGGAGCCCACCCAGGAGCGAAGCCCATCGAATACCGCAGATGGATAATGGATCCGGTACCTCGAATAGGACTGAGGATCGAATCGAGACATCTTACCAGTTTGCCCGCCTGAACATGAGCATCCCCACTGCCCCCACCAATAAATTCGGAATCTGAACCGCGGCCCAGGGAGGCAATTTCCCCGACTCACCCAACCAGATCGAGCTTACTTGAATTTGCCAATAAAGGGCCATGGTCACGAATGAAACGAGCATCACCCCGTAACGGGCACCCCGGGTTCGGACAACACCAAATCCCATTCCAAGCAGCACAAAAAAGAGCGGGGTCATGGCCACCGCGATCCGCCGCCAATGCTCGGTCTCAAGCTCGCGCAAATATTGTGGCGTGGTCTCAGAAGCCCGAATCCTTCGCTCAAGCTCGGATTGCGAGAACATCCTCGGCTTGAATCCGAACTTGCCGGTCGTATCGGGAATATCGAAAAAGATCTGATAAGTCCCGAAATTCATCTTCGAGTAGGAGTCCCCGCGAGCTTCGGATTGATGAATGCTCCCGTCCTGAAGTTGCAAAACCACCCCTCCAAGATCGTCTTCTCCGGATTGAACCCGGATCAACTCTCCGGTTTTCGAAACCACCGTCAGCGGATGCTTGGGGTCGCGCTCGTCGAAAATGAACACTTTCTCCATCTTTCCCGCGCGATTGTTCGCCTTTTCAGCATAGAGGAGAAGGTTGAAGAAGCCCGAAGTGAAGGTTCCCTCGTTGATCGCACTCGCGAACTTCCTGTTCCCGATTTTGATCAAGGTGTTCCGCATGGCGACCTCGGACCAGGGAGCCCAATTCACATTGAGCAGAAATGAAAGAATCGCTACCGCTGCAGATAGGGAAAACACCGGTACCGAAATCCTCCACAAACCGAGCCCGCCAGCCTTCATCGCCACCACTTCGCTGTCACCCGACATGCGAGAAAAAGCGAACAAGACCCCGACCAGGAAAGCCATGGGCAAACCCAGAGGAAGGAAGTTCACCATCAAGGTCCATAGGAGTTTCATCACCAGTCCAAAGGGTGCGTTGTTGACAATCAACTCCTCGGCGAGCCTGAGCATCTGGAATAACAGGAACACGAAAGAAAAGAAGAACACCCCTCCGAGAAAAGGGCTCAACACCTCGGTGAAAACATAGGTGTCGATCCGCCTAATACGCATTGGGGTTCACAAATCCTTTGAACACCGTCAGGAAGAGAATCTTGATGTCCAACCAGAGGGACCAATTCCGGATGTAGTAGATGTCACATTCGATACGCTTCTCAAGCGACGTATCGCCCCGCCAACCGTTCACCTGGGCCCAACCGGTGATTCCGGTCTTGACCCGGTGGCGGAGCATGTAGTTGGGGATCTCGTGCCGGAACTTGTCCACGAACACGGGACGCTCAGGCCTCGGCCCGACCAGTGACATGTCGCCGGTCAACACATTCCACAGCTGCGGCAGTTCATCCAAGGAGGTGGAACGCAGAAAAGTACCGATCACCGTACGGCGGTCATCGTTCTTGACGGCCCACACCGCACCGGTCCGATCCTCGGCATCGACTTTCATGGAACGGAACTTCAACATTCCGAAAGTCCGACCATCCAACCCCATCCGCTCCTGACGGTACAAGATCGGACCCCTCGAACTGAGACGGACCGCCAAAGCAATGAGCATCAGCAAGGGCGAGAGGATCAGCAATCCGACACCTGCCAAGGAAAAATCCATCAATCGCTTGAGCCAGGCACGGTACCCGTACAATGGGGAATCATTGAGGACAATCAAGGGAACTCCACCAAAACTTTCGACAGCCGCACCGAGGGCGATGAACCGGGAGTAATCGGGAATGACCTGAAGGTCGATGGACTCATCCCTGAACTCAGCCACGAGAACTTCCTGAAGTGCGGATTGCGACTGGGGCAGCGCGATCAACACCGTGGCAGGACGAATTCCATGAATCAATTCGACGGCCCGACCGTAATCCTCTGGTCCGATTACTCGCGTGATTTCAATCCCGATTTCCGGATAGCGACCGAGCTGCTGAAGCACAAACTCAAGCTCCCGACCCTCGCCTATTGCCACGAGTTTGATCGAATAGATTCCCTTTCGGTTCAATTCACGCAACAACTTGCGGGAGGCGACACGGTAAGCCCAACCGCCCCACAACACGAGGCCCCCGAAAATCAGAATCACACCCCTCGAAAACCGGTACTCGGTGATGAAGAAGGTCAGGGCCGTAAACAGGATCAGGATGGCAGCATGGGCCCGGATGAGCGTGTAGATCTCAGTGGAGCGGCGGATCACACGCTGGTAGTGATACACACCGAAAAACTGGAACCCCCCCGCCCACAAAAGAACGATCATGGGAAGCAGCGCAAGATAATACCCCCGCTGAGGCGCCTCCGGGTAAAAGGGAAGCAACGGGGCTCCATTCATCCACTCAAAGCGGATCGGATATGCCAGGAGCCAGGAGACCGCCACGATCAGGATGTCTGCGACGCGCGTCATCACCCCGGCCGAATTTTGGTACCTTTTGATCATGGTTCTCTGAAAACTTAACTGATCCGGAAGCCAAAAAACAGTGGTATGATAGGAACTCACCAAAATTCACGAAGGAGCCTCTCCATGAAAACGGAATTCATTCGTTCCCTCACCCCGATCCACATCGCACAGGATTTCACCGGCGACACCGTGGCCTACCTTTATTTCCAAAACGACAAGAAAGAAGTGCTTCTATCTCCGCAGAGCCTGACCGAAATCCGGGACCTGGCGAAGTCAGGAACCTTCACCGCTGCTACCAAATCTTGCTTCTTCATCAGAGGTTCTTACATCGAGAGCCGGAACGTCCTGGTCGCGGGTCTCGGATCGAAAAAAGCGTTCACTCCTGAAAAAGCCCGTCAAACCGGAGCTGCGCTAGCCACTAAAGCACAGGCCGAGAAGGTCAAACAATTGGCCTTCGACGTGGATGCCTTGCTGAAATCGGCAGGAAAACCGACAACCGAAGCCGCCCTGAAAGCACTGCTCGAGGGATACTTCCTTTCCCAATACACTTTCGAGAAGTACAAATCGTCAGCCAAGAATAACCACTCCAAGCCGGAGTCGATCGTACTTCTGAGCACCGACAAAAAGAACTCCGCTTGGCTCCAAGAGTTGGCTCACGAAGTCCTGGTCACCGTGGATTGCACCTATTTGACCCGCGACTTTTCGAACGAACCCTCGAACTACGGTACCCCCGAATACTACGCGAACGAGATCTCCAAGCTTTGCAAGACTTACGGTCTGAAGTGCAAGGTCATGAACGATGCAGAAGCCCGCAAGGAAAAAATGGAGCTATTCCTCTCGGTAGGTGCGGGATCGGAACGCGAGTCCCGGGTGGTCATCGTGGAGTACACCCCGAAGTCCGGCGCAAAAAACGCGAAGCACGTATCACTGGTCGGCAAGGGAGTGACCTTTGACTCGGGTGGAATCTCGCTGAAGCCTGGCGCGCGCATGGAAGACATGAAGCACGACATGACAGGTGCGGCCACTATGATCGGGGCTACTTTGCTCGCAGCGCGGCTCGGCTCGAAAAACAAAATCACCACGATCTTGGTGTTCGCAGAAAACATGCCTTCCGGAACGGCGACCCAGCCCGGAAATATCATCAAGGCACGTAACGGCAAGACCGTAGAGATCATCAACACCGATGCCGAGGGACGCCTGGTTCTTGCGGATGCACTTGATCTGGCACATGACTACGAGCCTGACGTCATCGTGAACACCGCTACACTGACTGGCGCTGTTTCGATCGCCCTCGGGACTCTTGCGAGCGCACTGTTTGCGAACGACGAAAAACTCGGCAAAGCCCTGATGGACTCGTCCAAAGAAACCGAAGAAGCCCTCTGGGAGCTTCCTCTCTGGGACGAATACTTCGAGGACATCAAGTCCCCCTATGCCGACATGATGAACAGTGCCAACAATTCAAATGGTGGCACCATCCGGGGAGCGGTGTTCCTGAAACAATTCATCCGTCCTGGAATGAAGTGGGCCCACGTCGACCTGGCGAACCGGGCTTACGACCAAGGCTACCTGCCCTACAATCCGAAGAAGGGCTCGAGCGGCGTATACGTCCGCACGTTCGCCCACTTCGCCATGAACTACAAATAAGGAGCACTCCATGACCCCCACTCAGCATCCGCTCGCGCGCATCGACAAGCTGGCAGACTTTGACGGACAAACCGTGACCCTCCGGGGCTGGGTGTTCAACAAACGCTCTTCAGGTAAGATCAAGTTCCTCATGATCCGTGACGGGAGCGGCATCGTCCAAGGTGTCCTCGTGAAGGGCGAGTGCACGGACGAGACCTTCGACGGATTCGAAAAGCTCACCCAGGAGAGCTCGATCGAGGTGATCGGCAAAGTTCGGAAAGAACCCCGATCCAAGCTCGGGTTCGAACTCACCGTTCTCGAGGTGAAGCCGGTCCAGATTGCGGACGCCTATCCGATCTCGCTCAAAGAGCATGGAGTCGAATTCCTGATGGAGAACCGTCACCTCTGGATCCGGAGCCAACGCCAGTGGGCCGCCCTTCGTATCCGGAGCGAGATCTTCTTCGCCATCCAGGACTTTTTCCGCCAACGCGGGTTCACCCGCTTCGACCCGCCGATCTTGAGTGCGACTTCCTGCGAGGGAACCTCGACCCTGTTCTCCACGCCTTACTTTGACGAGAAGGCTTTCCTGACCCAGTCCGGCCAGCTTTACGGCGAAGCGGGTGCCTTCGCCTTTGGTAACATTTACACTTTCGGCCCCACCTTCCGTGCAGAGAAGTCCAAGACCCGGAAACACCTGACGGAGTTCTGGATGGTCGAGCCCGAAATGGCGTTCGGTAAATTGAGTGACGTGATGGATTTGGGTGAAGCCTTTGTCTGTCACATCGTGAAACACTGTCTGACCCAATGCCAGAAAGAGCTCACGATCCTCGAGCGCAACCAGGCCGAACTCGAAGCCATTGTGGCCCCGTTCCCCCGCATTTCTTACGACGAGGCGCTCAAGATCCTCGAAAAGCGCGGGCATGCCATCCCTTGGGGTGAAGACTTCGGAGCTCCACACGAAACCGCCCTCGGAGAAGAGTTCGGAAAACCCGTCTTCGTCCACCACTTCCCGTCCAAGATCAAAGCGTTCTACTTCAAAAATGCCGACGACCCGAATGGCGACGGTGTGGATCACGACGGCAAATACGCTCTCGGTGCCGACCTGATCGCACCGTTCGGCTATGGCGAAATCATCGGTGGTGGGCAGCGCGAAGACAAAGTCGAGATTCTCGAGCGCCGGATCCAGGAACACGGACTGAACCTCAAGGACTACCAGTGGTACCTCGATCTGCGTCGCTACGGCAGTGCCCCCCATGCCGGCTTCGGTCTCGGTGTCGAGCGCACAGTGGCCTGGGTCACAGGTGTCGAGCACGTCCGTGAGACCATCCCGTTTCCTCGTATGATCAACACCATCCGGCCCTGATCCGACTTCAACTGGAGCATCACGATGAATCTGAATTCCGAACTCCTGAGACCCCTGATCGCCCAAGTATTGCTGACCACTTGCGTTTGGGCCGCATTGCTCACCGCCCGACTCGTCTCCATGATCCGCAACCGCGTCGGAATGGAAGAGTTGAAGGGCGCACAAGGCTACAGCAAGATCGCCGATACAGATGCCTTTTCGGACAACTTCGAGAACCAGTTCGAGGTTCCCGTCTTGTTCTATCTCGTACTGGTGCTCCTGATGGTCTCCGGCAAGAGCGACCCCGGAATCGTGACGGCATCTTGGGTCTTCGTGGTGAGCCGGATAGTGCACTCGCTCATTCACTGCACCTTCAATTCGGTTTACCTGCGCTTCGGCGCCTATCTGACCGGCTGTATCTCGCTGGGATGGATCTGGTGGCGAGCCGCTGCACTTTGGGCCTGATCTCAACTAGGTCCTGAACGACACATTATTGTCGTGAGGGTTCCAGTTTAAACTGCTGAAATGGGGATTGAATCATTAATCAGGCGCTTGAGATCGTCCCTATTTTTGGCAGCCATGATCTTACTGAACCCGCTCTTTGGTTGCTCTCCTGAAACCCTAAGGCCAAATGAAACCTCCCAAAACTCTATCGGTGCCTCGAAATTTTCTTCCATCCCTGTTCCAGCAACTTTACAGACGACCAACGATCGCCCCAAAGACCTTTTTTCCCTGAATAATCGAGTCTGCTATACCGCCTTGACCAGTGTTCGCGGTCGAAAATTGGTCTGCATCGACCCCACAGACTCACCACGATTGGCATTCGACCTCAATCCCGGAGGATCTGACAACATCGGATCCATGTTCATATCTGGCACAAGATTGTATTTTGTTCAGAGCTCGGAATCGTCATGCACCTTACACACCTTTGACGGGACAAGTGTTCGAGAGATCACCCTCCCCAATCAGCTGAAGTGCTCGGGGGGTGCCGACTTTTTTCATGGTGAAGGCGAACTCATTTACTTTCGCGCTTGGCTTCCATCTGGTGCCCGTTACTTTTCTTATGACGGAACGAGCACCAGCGAGCTCATTCTCGACCCCAATGTGGTTGGAGATCTGTCGAACTTGAGTCCTTGGGGGGTTTACGCTGAGCGGTTCTACTTCACTGCTCAAACGGGAGAGAACCAACATGGACTCTTCTCCTATAAATCGACGGAGAACAACGGGGATCCACGCCTGGTTCTTGAGACTCGAGGGTTTGCAGCAATCGCTCTAGCCCCTCGACAGCAGACCTTCCAATCCTCTAGTGTCCACCGAAGCTCCGGATCTCCTATATTTATCGCGCATGATCAGTCTGATCAGGCGGTACTCTACTCACTCTCGAATCAGTCTCCAGCAATACCCCAGCCGATCAGTGGAGCATATGGGACACTGACGAGCGCAAACCTGATCCAATCTTCGTCTTTGGGCACCTGCTTCTCCGAGCAAACATCGGGGATGCCCGCTCGGGTGTTTTGCATCGAGCCAGGAAGTCTCACTGCTACGGAAAAATTTTCAGGCGAGTCCGCAGCAAACCCACTCATTTGTCCGAGCATCATTGATGGTCCGGGCGGGTCTTACCTATCCTCAATGTATCAAAATCAAGGGTGCTCCATCGGCTCCAGTCCGATCTTTATTTGGACCTCTGGTGGTACCTCGCTTGAGGCTCCAATCAACTCCAGCACCTTCAGGCTTGACGGACGTTTAGTTGCCCCGATGGGCAATAAGTGGCTGATCAGTGGCATCGACACGTCCGACAGAGGGAAGACACTTTGTCCGCATGGAGGCCGCGCGCTTTTTTCATATGACCCATCTGGTGGAGCTCCCACTTCGATCACAGATCCGAAACCTTGTTCGGAAGGCTCAGCCATCTCTTGGGATCCATCATTCACCCAGGTAGCCGTCACTTCAACGGGAATCTATTTCATAGAAGAAGCCACCAAAGGACGCTCGAACTTCGGCATGATTGACCAATCTTTAGTGATACGAAAATGGGATGGGCAGACGACAAAAACGATTCCTTCTGCAAATTCGGATTCTTACTTGAATCTGGGACAGACGGGATTCGCTCAAACTCATGGGAAGACTTACATCACAGCTGTCGATACTGAGGGATTAAAACTCTATCAGGTCGACACAAGCGGCTTTAGAAGAATATCTCAGCTCAATCCCGGGGGCGCGGACCCGATCGTGAGCTATTGCAGCACTGAGGACCGGGTGCTCTTTTCAACTTATCGACAATCCGAGCCAGGAAGTGGATCTGGTGCAGTGTCGGAACTTTGGGCTTATCATGAACCCTCCGACTCTCTGGCAATGATCCACAGCATCAGCAACACCTGGGGTCATGGCTTCTCTTTTCCATCCGAAAAAGATGGAAAATGCCTAATTTTTGGCTCGAAGGTGATTCTCCAGGTGTTTAATGTCTCATCCGGAACGTGGGTCCCTCATTTCTTTGATGGCGCCCAACTCCAAGCATGCCCTCTACCCTCGGGAGATGCCGTGACGAGTTCCCTCACCCCAATGACAGATCTGTTGAGCGGTGGCTTCTTTTCCAAGTCGCAAGACCACCTTTATTTTCCGTGGCCGGACTCCAACGGAAAGCAGAAACTTCACCGAGTGAATAGCGAAGGAGTGACTGAAAAGGTGATCGATCTCAACGCGGGGACAGACGACGAAATTGAGACGGTGATTTCATTGGGGGATACTCTATATGTCTCAGCTCGAGACCGCAGTCTTGATGCAAACAACAAGTATTACCGGAGTGTATTTTCAGTCACCCCTGGCGAAACGAAAAGACTCAATCTCTCTGTAGTGGTCTACACGGGTTCGGATGAACAGAATCCTGAGAAAACCGGAAACTACATCCAAATCATGGATGGAGGAGGCCACGTGTATGCAATAGAAAACGTGAACATTTCAGGATCTTCCCAGATGAACGTGCATGCATTGATGGGCGATCAGTTTCAAGCCACGGGTCTTGTGGGGGTATTCAATACTAGCTATCTGGGCTCAGTCGGCTCTTCGACGATCTTCTCTTTGAATCCGACAACAGGTGCTCCGCTTGCTCTCTACTCAATAAACGCCACCACATCTAGCCCTGTGGATCTGTCCGCATTGGGATCAATATCATCGAGCGACTCCATGAGTCTGCACGGAAGCAGCACCAATCGATCCCTCCTAGTGCTGTTCAGAGGAGTCGATTCTATTCCAAATTTATTCCACCTTTCCCATTGAATCGAAGAAGAATTGATATTTACACGGTGATGATGTAGAAATGGCGCCATGTGGACTTCCTCGGTTCCGGCCCTCCTCGCCCTCACACTGCTGTCCTCTGCGCCCATCCGGGCGGAGGAGGTGGCACTGAGCAAAGCCGGAACATTCGCAACCCCCTTGCTCGGCTACAAGGAAGAGTCGAATCGCTCCACTCCGTTTTACCTTTGGCAGAATGACCCCCTCCTGATGACCGGGTCCGGGAGCCCCGTGGGCTCGACTGGCGTCACGGGCCTCTGCATTCCGGCCACACTGACCAATCTCCTGGCCCGAGCCCGGGTGCTCGCTGCAGATTCAGCCGGAGGAATCCCCCTGGACGGCCTCTCAAGTGACGGAAAAAAGCTTGAAGGATCCAAGGCCATTCTGGGATTCATGAGGGATTGTGAGATCGACCCATCCGCTCCAATAGATCCACTGGCTGGTGCCGAGTGTGTCTCTCGCTTTTTGAACGCTGGCGGACTGACGGGTGAGCGCGTGAACCTGATCAGGCGCCTGGGTGCCCGCACTCGATTCCCTGGGCTCCGATATGAAGATCGCGCTCCGACCCTGTCGGATATTCTGAATGCCGTCCGCTCAGAAGATGAAGTGGCTCTGACCCTGGCATTCATGACCTGGGACCCCAACCTCAGAGTTTGGAAAAAATCCGGGAGCCACATGGTGAATGTCACCGGCTATGCCTACAACCCGGGAGATCACCGGATCCTGTTGCACATTTCGAATCCCACTCGTCGCTACCGTCTCGACGGAGCCACCCCCGTGTTTGATACGATCCAGATCACCCCACAAGATCCGGCCACCCCAGAACCTCTCCCCTATGCGCCTCTCCGCGTGACGACGGTGAGCGGCCGACTGATCGAATTCGAGGGGAAAACCACCTTTGTCGGAGGACTCATTCGTGTCCGAATCTCTCCCTGAAGCTGGCATGGGGACATCACGACTGAATGTGGTCCTGATTGAACCCGAAATCCCCCAAAACACAGGGTCGGTGGGTCGCTTGTGTATGGCCACAGGATCGGCTCTTCATCTCGTCAAGCCCCTTGGCTTCAGCATTGATGCCCAAGCTTTGAAACGTGCTGGGTTAGACTATTGGGAACACCTCCAGGTCCATGTCCATGAGTCCTCGAATCATTTCTTCGACTCACTGACTCCGGATGCACGGATTCACCTGATCGAAACCCGGGCCGGGCAGACCCTGTATGATGTGAGCTTTCAAGCCGGGGACTACCTCATCTTCGGCAAAGAGACCACCGGCCTCGCGGATTGGATTCTCGATCGCCACGCCGAAGCCCTGATTCGGATTCCCATGTACGACGCCCGCGTCCGATCCTTGAATCTGTCGAATGCGGTGAGTATCACTGTTTACGAAGCCCTTCGGCAGATCGAACGCCTGGGGCCCCTCCCTTGAACCCTTCAGGGTCCATCAAGGTTTTTGCAACAGTCCCGTTGCTTCTGTGTAGGGTTTGATTTGCGCGCCGCACATTTGGCCAAAATTTAGCGCCCCCGGGAGCCCGGGATCGATCAGCGCCTATTCCCGATCAAAATCAACACCCTAACCTCAACAGGGCCCTGGGCTACTGCCTCACTCTCCTGTATTCCCAACCCTGCGACAAGTTCCTGACAAATAGTCCTCAAGCTTTTCCAATTCCCGACCGATATGGTCCAGTGTGAGGTTTTTGACGGACTAAATCGGTCAAGAACTCCATCTGATGGCGTACAGCAAACCTGTCAGCAACTAATAACCGTTCCCGCAAGGGGACACCATGACCTATTGAGGAGGATCTATGGGTTTACGCATTAATACTAACGTTCAATCACTGGCGGCTCAGCGAAATCTGGGCGTGTCCAATGCCAAGCAACAAGCAAGCTTGGAAAAGGTCGCTTCCGGAACCCGGATTGCCAAAGCCGCTGACGACTCGGCAGGGTTGGCGATTTCCGAAAAAATGAAGGCGGACATCCGCTCCTTGCGCCAAGACAACCGCAACGCCAACGACGGTATCTCCCTCGTGCAAGTGGCGGAAGGTGGCATGGCCGAGATCGGTAACATCCTGACCCGATTCCGCGAATTGTCCATCCAAGCGGCTTCGGACACCATCGGCGACAAGGAAAGGGGCTTCATCAACAAAGAGATGACCCAGCTCCGCTCTGAGATCGACCGGATTTCCTCGACCACCGAATTCAACGGTGCGAAGTTGCTCTCCGGCCAAGGAGACAAACTCGAAATCCAAGTCGGTCTCAACAACTCCCCGGAGCATGACCGTTTCGTGTACGACACTGCAAAACTGAACGTCTCTGCAGACGCTCTCGGCGTTGCGGATGTGAACACCGAAACCAAGGAAGCCGCTCAGGCAAACCTGGAGAAGATCGATGGCGCCATCAAGATGCTTTCCGAAAACCGTTCGGAAGTGGGCGCTCTCCAGAACCGCTTTGCTGCGACCATCAGCAACCTCAACATCTATGAGGAAAACCTCTCGGCCGCAAGAAGCCGCATCTACGATGTGGACATCGCTTCGGAGACTTCGGAACTCACCAAGTCGAATATCCTCTCCCAAGCAGGCACTTCGGTCCTCAGTCAAGCAAACAACAACGCCATGAGCGCTCTGAAGCTCTTAGGATAATTCCATCCTGACGGCAGGCCCGGGGAGGGGCAACCCCCTCCTCGGGCTACTGTTGTTTGCCCACGAACAGGAAAGTCGTTGATAAATCGACGTTAAGTGTTCGTTTTTATTATAAATAAAAAAACCAACTTCATTGCTCAACTTTTTTGATGCATCAAGACAAAAAGTTTTCTAAACTTGTTCTTGAGGGCGTCAAAAAAGTCTCGGTTCTTAAAGGGGGGCCGGGCACGCATAACGGGCACAGCGTGGACGAAAGGGCAATGGAGTATGGGACTTCGCATTGGAACCAATATCGCCTCGATGGCAGCTCAAAGGAACTTGTCTCGGACAAGTAACGATGAAGCCAAAGTCTTTAGCCGGCTCGCTTCCGGTAACCGGATCACCTCAGCAGGCGATGACGCCGCGGGGTTGTCCATTTCAGAGAACCTGCATGCTCAGGTCCGCTCTCTCAAACAAGCGGAACGGAATGCAAACGACGGGATCTCGTTCGTACAAGTCGCCGAAGGCGGCCTTTCAGAGATCGGGAATATTCTCACCCGACTCAGAGAACTCTCGATCCAGGCTTCTTCGGATACCATCGGTGACCGCGAACGCGGATTCATCGACAAGGAATACCAGAGCCTGAAGGCGGAGATCGACCGGATCGCCAACGTCACCAATTTCAACGGTACTCCCCTCTTGAACGGGGAGGCCAACAAGAGCTCACTCGAGTTCCAGGTCGGCGCCCGCAACAACGAAGCGGACCGAATCCAATTCTCTGTGAAGGACTACGACGTCCGGGTCGACAGGCTTGGTATATCGGGAATCAAGGCAGAATCGATTGACGATGCCAGAGACTCGATTGACAAGCTCGACGAGGCCATCGCCTCGGTGACCGGAGCCCGCGCCGGACTCGGAGCCATGCAAAACAAGTTGGTTTCGACCACCAACACACTCGCAATCGCAAAAGAGAACCTCGCAAACGCAAGGTCTCGAATCGCGGATGCGGACATCGCCGAAGAGGCGACGAGTTTGGCGCAGAAACAGATTCTCCGGCAAGCCGGAGTCTCGGTGTTGGCTCAAGCCAACTCTGCCCCACACATGGCACTGAAGCTCCTGTAAAAACCGAGCCTCCGTCCACCCTTTCATCGATCTGAGAGTAGGACCGTCCGGAACCGGATCTGAGCCAGAACCGGGCGGTCCTCACTCCACGATCTTATCGGTATTCTTGTCCGGGATGAAACGGAACCACTTGTCTTCGATCTTACCTACCAGCTTCAACTCTTCCAGCTTGATTGTGGTTCGGTTGCCACTGGCGTGAACCAACTCCACTCGGTGGATCGTTTTCTTGATCGGGTCGATTTCGATTTCGGCACTCTGCACGTCACCGGCGGTACCCGCCTTGGGCCGGAGCAGAAACTTGCCCCGCATTCGATCCTCGATCGAAACCGCGCCGTTTCCGAAATCAAAACTTCCACTCAATAATGAATTGAGAAACCGCGTCTGTACCTGAGCGGTCTTTTTGATGATGACCTGGCCCCGCTCCGTCGGATCAAAAGGAGGGGTGTAAAACCAGAAAGTCTGTCCGTCACTGACCAGAATATTGGGGTCGGGCTCAAGCGTTTCCCACCTGAGCTTGTTCGGACGCTTGATCCAGATCCGGCCCTTCGCTTTCTTGATCTGTCGGGTGGCCTTCACGTCTGTTTCCTGATTGAAACGTGCCTCAATGCCAGACACTTTCTGGTACTGGGCTTGAACCTCACCAAGAAGAGGGGGCAATGATACCTCCGCCCCGGCCGAAACCGGGACGGACAGGATCAATACCTTGAGACAAACCTCACTGAAGCTGGATCGAGACCATGCGAGAAACACCGGGCTCCTCCATCGTGACACCGTACAGAGTATCGTTGAGTTCCATGGTCTTCTTGTTGTGGGTCACCAGAATGAACTGGGACTTGGCAGACATCTCCCGTACCAGGGCGTTGAACTTCCCGATGTTGGCGTCATCGAGAGGTGCGTCGACCTCGTCGAGAATACAGAAGGGAGACGGCTTCACCATGAAGATCGCGAAGATCATCGACAATGCCGTGAGAGCTTTTTCGCCCCCGGAAAGCAAGGTCATGTTCGAGATCTTCTTACCAGGAGGCTGGGCGAGAATGTCCACGCCCGCTTCCATGATGTCATTCGAGCCCTCGGGATAAACCAACGAGAGCTGAGCCTGACCGCCACCGAAAATGATCGGAAAGAGCTTTTCGAAGCGAACTGAAATGGCTTCGAAGGCCTTGCGGAAGCGCTCTTCGGAAGTTTTGTTGATGTGTTCGATCGCCTCGTTCAGATTCTGCATGGAGGATTCGAGATCCATCTTCTCCTTGAAGAGGTGCTCGTGACGCTTCTGCATTTCTTCGTATTCCTCGACTGCCATGGTGTTCACTTCACCGAGACGGCGGATTTTCTCGCGCAACTCTTCCACTTCGGTCTGGAGCGCGCGCTCTTCTTCTTCCGACATCTCGATCGTCACCACCGGATCGGTCATCTCTTCCTGGATATCAAGCCCCTGCGGTTCTTCCAGGCAACCGACACCGTACTTCTCTTCCATGTTGGCCTTCAGATGATTGACCTCTGACTGGATGCGCTCGAGATCGATCGCCAACTGGTTCACGGTGCGAGTTTTTTCTTCTCCGAGCTTGTGCAGGCCACGGATTTTCTCCATACCCGAGCTGACCAATTCATTGGACTGCTCGAGACGATCACGCAGGACGGAAAGCTCCTCACGCTTCTCGGAAAGGGAGCGCATCAGAACTTCGATGGCCGACTGGTGTTCGCTGTCACCCTCAGAGTACTGGAACCGGTCGGACTGGAAGGACTCGAGCAGATTCTCGACCTCGCCCAAGCGGCGCTCACGGTCATTCAAGTACCGCTGTTCGGTTTCGAGCTCTTTCTTCAGCGAGTTTTTCCGCTCACGCTCTCCGGCTTCCTGAATCCGGATGGCCTGAAGATCCTGTTCGGCATTCTGAAGTTCTTCGTCCTTCGCAACAAGAAGGGCCTCATGTTCGCCGATCCACGCCTCGATGGACGCGCGGGTGTCGGCAATCGTCACCAAAGACTCTTCGATCGACACGATTTCCTGGCGCGAAGAAGAAATCTGGGAATCCAGCTGATCCCGCTCACCTTGGAATCGGGAGGTCGAACGCTCCATCTCTCCGAGCTTGCGCTCGATCTGGGCGCACTCTTTTTCAAGAGAACCGACTTCGATCTCAAGATCGCTCTTTTGCTGGGAAAGATCCTGGATGGCGATCTCGAAACCGTCGAGACTTTGCTGCAGAGTGGAAAGCGCAGTTTCGATCGTGCTCAATGCACTCTCGGCCTGCTCGGCTTCGACCTTCAACTCCTGGATGGTGCGCTTGCGCGAAAGCACAGAGGCGGCCTGCTCGCTCTCGGCATTGCCACCGAACAACACACCTTGGGTCGAATCGAACCAGATTCCGTTCCGGGTCACGAAGCTGATCCCGGCGGACTGGTAGGTCTGGATGTCACCGAGTGCCGGAACTTCCTCGAGGAGCTCGACAGACATCACCAAGGACTCGAGCAGCTGATGAATCGCGCGAACCGTCTCAGGGTGCGCACCCTCGGGGGAGGTCAAACTGATGAACTTCCGGAGGGGGTTGTACGCAGCTTTTTCGGACGACTCCATCTTGGGGACGGAAATCTGGATGGCCGCACTTCCCGCATCGTGCTCACGCAAAAAGTGGAGGGCAGAGAAAGCCGCGTCTGCATCCTGGGCGTACAAGCGGTCGAACGCGTGCCCGAGCACCGCCTGGGTGGCGATCTCGTAGCCGGAATCGACTTCGATGTAATCTGAAAGGACGGAGAAAGCTTTTCCCGATTCACGGGCCCACTCGAGAAGTTTTTTTGGACCGTTGGCCATCCCTTCACGGGCGCGCTCGAGCTCTTCGAGACTCTTGAGTCGCGAGGTGACGGATGCGAGAACCTTCAGTGCCTGGTCGCGCTCCTGGCGGGTGGTCTTGATCTTCGCTTCGAGACCACGGAGCTCGTCGCGCTTTTGATCCAGCGCTTCGCGAGCAGTTGCGCGGGCAGCCTGTTTTTCTTCGAGAGTCACCGACAGGGTTTCAAATTCAGCTCGGCGCTCGGCGAGCTCCACATGCAACTCGCTGTTCTGCGAATTCAGTCGCTCGAGCTGGCTTTCCGATCCCTGGATCCGCTCCTGAAGGGCGGCGATCCGCGAGTAACTCTGGGAGGATTTCTGGGTCAGTTCGACAAACTCGCGACGCTTCATTTCCGCCTGACGCTTGTCTTCGGAATGCGACTGACGAAGGGTGACCACACGATTGGCGAGATCTTCCGCCTCGTTGGCGATGTTCTCGAACCGGGCATCCAGACCTTCGAACTCCTCTTGCTTCAGGCTCACCGATTCACGCAGGCGGGTGAGATCCTCTTCGATTTGTCCTTTTTCGGTCCCGAGCTGGACCAACTGGCGGTTCAGATCTTCCTGACGCCGGCGAGAGAGATCCAGGGCACTCTGATGTTGGGTGAGCTCGTTGGAAGCACGCTCCACTTCCGCCTGCAACTGTTCAACCACCTTGGAGTCGGTGAGCTGGAGTGTCCTGTGGGATTCGAGATCGAGCTCGCACTGAGAGAGCTCCGCGCGCATTCCTGCAAGAAGATGCTCGAGACCGGTCCGATCCTGTTCGATCTTGCCGAGCTGACGGTTCAGAACCTGATAGCGACGACGCCCCCAAGTGGTTTCCTTCTCGAGGAGTTCCGAGCGGTACTCCTTGTACTTGCGGGCCTTTTGGGCCTGACGCTCAAGACTGGCCAAAGAGCGATCGATTTCGGCCAATACGTCATTGATGCGCTGAAGGTTTTGATTCGCGCCTTCGAGCTTTCTCAGAGATTCTTTTTTGCGCTGCTTGTACTTCGCGATCCCGGCAGCGTCTTCGATGAGCAAGCGACGGTCTTCGGGCTTGGAATTGACCACCTTGCCGATCTGTCCTTGCTCGATCACCGAGTAACCTTTAGCGCCGACACCGGTATCAAGAAACAATTCCTGGATGTCCTTCAGACGGGCAGGCACACCATTGATGAAGTATTCGCCTTCTCCTGTGCGGTACACACGGCGGGTGACGGATATCTCCTTGCTCTTGATTCCCGCTTTAGCCTTTGCACCGTCATCCATCGAATCCGAATTGAAATCTTCAGCCAGAGACGCACCCATCGGCGCGCTCTCGGTGTCGAGATACTCCTGCTCCATCACGAGCGTGGCTTCTGCCAATCCGAGGGGCTGGTATTTGGAGCTCCCTTTGAAAATGATGTCGTCCGAACCACTCGAACGGATGTGTTTGTACGACTGCTCGCCCATCACCCAGAAAAAGGCATCGACGATGTTCGATTTTCCAGACCCGTTCGGACCAACGATCCCGGTGATCGGACGATCGAAGTAAATGACCGTTTTGTCTTTGAACGATTTGAACCCTTGAATTTCCAGGCGCTTGATTTTCATGATGCAGTCCCCCAATGGTGCTAAAAAAATGACACCCTATCCGAGGGAAGTTTTCCCTTAAATGGCGGGAAAAGGCAAGCGCTGGTCTTGGGAATTCAGTGGGGCGTCAAAAATCGTGATTTCAATAACTTACAGGTATTGCCAAAACAAAAAAAGGGCCCGGACATCGGTCCGGGCCCTTAGAGTCATCACGACTACTATTCAGGGGGGTTGGGGTGGATCATCGCCAGTTGTTTATTCTATCGGCTCCCTACCCTTGGAGTCCCCCTCGCATCACTATTCAGTTTTTCGAACTTGAGCCGCAGCTGTCTGACCCGGCCAGGCCTGACACAGCGGTTCATGAGGTCTACCGACGCCTGGTAGCTCACTCATGCGGTCACTAGCGTGGTGGCCCCGCGCAGTGGACCTCTTCCTTTTCGTCCTTCGCGTATTGAGACAGCTTACGTGCTGCGTTTTCTCTCATACGTCCTCCGTGAAACCAGAATCACATAGGCAACCGTTTCGGTCAACTAATATTTCAAAGAAATCGCTTTATTTTTTTACTGAGTAATTCCAATATTTTAGCATGAAAACCCTGTCCCTGGTCCTGCCGGCATACAATGAAGCCGCTCGACTACCTCGTACTTTCGAACTCCTCCAACAAGCTAAGGAGTCACAGGTGTTTTCGGGAGTGAATTTGATCGAGATCCTCATCATTGATGATGGCTCGAAGGACAGCACCGCAGCCGTTTCTGAAAAAGCACGCGACCTCCTGCCCGAGGTTCGAGTCGTACGAGTGAGCCCGAATCAGGGCAAAGGAAATGCGATTCACGTTGGGCTCCGGGAAGCACAAGGTGAGTGGTGTCTCATTGCAGACGCTGATTCGGCAACTCCCTGGAACCAATTTACCAAATTGAAAGATGCCTGCCTCCGCAACGAAGAGACCTTATGTGAGATCGCCATGGGCTCACGCGATCTTCCCGAGAGCCACCGTGCGGTACGCCAGTCGAGCCTCAGAGAAAACCTCGGTCGACTGTTCAATCTCGCCGTCCGCCTGGTGACCGGACTCCCCTTCAAAGACACCCAGTGTGGATTCAAACTACTCCACCGTCCGAGCCTCATTCGATTTTTACCCCTCCTCAAAGTCAGACGATTCGCCTGGGACGTGGAGCTTTTGTTATTTGCCGTGAAGGCTCGACTAAGCATCCGTGAAATTCCGGTCGACTGGGAACACCAGGAGGGCAGCCGGATCAGTCCACTGAAAGACGGCATCGAGATGTTCCTGCGGGTTTTGCAAATGAGGTTCCGGGTGATCCTGACCCGGATTCCCGATGCCCGGTAGACTGAATGCGGGTCAGGCCGCCCTGCTCTTGGCTGGCGCTCTCTGGATCTGGACCCTGTACCGGGCCCCGACTTTTGACTTCGACGAATCCCTCTACCGGAGCGTGGCCTCGGCAATGAAACTTTCCGGAAACCCTTGGCTTCTGGAATGGGACGGGAAACCCCTCTATCACAAGCCTCCTGTTCTCTACTGGTTGATGGTGGCAGCGAGCCGTTTGGTCGACGGAGCCGGAACCCTGATCAGCTCCACTGCCGCACGGATTCCGTCTCTCCTTTCGAGCCTCGGAATTTTGTGGTGGCTCCATCGCAAAGGGGGCAAGCATGCGACGCTCGCATTTCTGTGTGGACTCTTTCCCCTCCTGACCGGTGTCGCGGTGATTTTCGATCCCTTGCAATCCCTGGCTCTGCTCCCCGCTTTGTTTTTTCCGGCGGAATGGTTCGAGCAAGATCGCGGTCCGAGCTGGAAGGAAGGCCTGATCGTCGCGGTATCGATGGCGATCGCCTCGGCCACCAAGGGATTGAACGGCCTCCTGATTCCCACCGGAGCTCTCGGGCTTCACCTGTTGTTTCACATCAGGCGATGGGGAATCAGAAGAGTACTGACCGAAGGGTTCAAGATGCTCGGCTTTGCCATTCTCCCGGGCCTGGCCCTGACCGCGTTGGTGTATCTCGTTTATGACAAAATGCTCGGGCCGGATTTCACCCGGGAGTTTTTGTGGGTCCAGCACTTCGACCGGAGCCGAAACCCGATGGAGGCACACGGGGGTGGG
This sequence comes from Pseudomonadota bacterium, assembly GCA_027491115.1. Lineage (GTDB taxonomy): Bacteria > Bdellovibrionota > UBA1018 > UBA1018 > CAIMNF01 > CAIMNF01. The sequence goes on along the minus strand of JAIXWV010000016.1, from coordinate 34,650 downwards.
CCCGTCTATCACTTCGCCGTTCTGTTTTTTGGAGGAGGCTTTTTAACCCCCTTGCTCGGCTACCAATGGTTCCGCAAAAAGCCGGACCTGCTACGTTGGGGCTTTTCGCTCACTTTCGCTCTGACTTGCGCTCTGCTTTTCACACTCTCCGCCACCAAACTCCCTCACTACACTTGGCCCGCCTGGGCGGCCCTGGCCCTGTTCACTGCAAAACTGGTCAGCCTGCCTGAGATCGAATCCTCGAAACTCATCCCTGAGCGCCGAGTCGGCTTTCTCTTGTCAGCGCCGGTATTCCTGATCGGCACCCTCGCCTTGCTGCTCGCGATCGCTCCCGGATTGTTTCTGCAGAGTCTTCCCGACAGCCCCCAAGGCCGGAACTGGATCGGCAGCGTGTTTCCGTTAGATTGGAGCTCCAAGATCGCCTTGCTGGTCACCGCGCTTTCGTGCTTTTCGTTCCAGACTCTCAGACGCACTCTCACTCGGAGTCCTGCCAAAACGGCTTTTGCGGCGACCCTCGCCTACGCAGGCGTCGCCATCGCACTGGTTCCCATCGCAGACCAACTGATGGTGAAGCCCTTTTTCGATGTGGCAAGCACGATCCGGAGCAAGGCACATCCCGCTGATTCCTGCATCCAGTACTCAGGCCCACTCTCCGCAACCCTGAGTCTCGCCCTCGCTCCGGAGTACGCTCAGAACCGCTGCCAGGATCGCCCTGCTCGATTCCGGATCACGCCGGTCTGGAGGGAAACAGAATGCATTCGTGAGGGATATCGCCTGATCGAGCGCAACCCGACTTTGCTTTTGTGTGAATCACCCTGAATCAGGAGGAACCATGTCGAAAATGAACGCCCGCTACCTAGGAACCCTACGCTGTGAAACCGATCACGCGGATTCAGGAACCCGCATCCTGACGGACGCACCGAAAGACAATCAAGGTCAAGGGTCGCAGTTTTCTCCGACCGACCTCCTCTGCACCAGTTTGGCCACCTGCAAACTCACCATCATGGGTATCAAAGCCAAGGCCTTGGGCATCGATCTGAGTGGGGTCGGTGTCGGGATCACCAAAATCATGAGTCCCGCTCCGCCCAGACGAGTTGCTGAGATCGTCCTCGAGTTCGACTGGAACGGACTCGAGACCCGAACCACTCCCGAACAAATGGAATCTCTGAAGCGTTCGGCGATGGCTTGCCCGGTGGCACTCTCGCTCCACCCTGAAGTGAAAAAGACTCTTCACTGGTAAATCGAACGCTGAAAAAAGGAAGCCCCGTTCCTTGATCAGGTGACGGGGCTTCCAGATTGAATGTTTTTGATAGCGACGGTTCAGCCGAAGTCGCGATCCATCACGGTCTTACGACCGTCACGGCGGGCGGCTTCCACTGCTTGGTCGCAGAGTTCCCGAATCTTGTCCGAGAGAACATCCACCACCGCAGCGGAAGTATTCATTCCAGACTTGGTCCGGATGTAGTTCTTCAGCTTGGACGCGACAATCAACACTTCTTTTTCAGGAGTACCTTCGGTCATGGTTCATTCCCTTTCCTTTTTTGAGAGAACCACAGAGTCGAGGATTCGGAGGGATCTTTCAATGGAAAAAAGAATGGGCCCGATCCCAGGGGGGGAGATCGGGCCCGAAAAAGCGTGCCTTTTGAGGGGGTTAGGGGGGTTCGGCCGCTTCTGCTTCCTATAGAAAGCAAGCGACATGCCAAGACTAACGCGGAGCAAAAAGCCTGTGTTTTCAACCAATCGACAAACAGGTCCCCCACCCGCCAGGAACCCAAAGTGTCTAAACTTCAGACAGGCGTCAAGCGGACTCGGATTCCGGAGTACCGACCACACCGGTGCGTTTGGAGATCGTCACACAGTTCCGTCCGCCTCGCTTGCAATCATATAGGGCATCGTCCGTCAGGGTGAAGAGGGTGCGAGGATCGTTGGAATTGAGCCCCGTCTGGGCGAGCCCGATCGACACGGTCACCTTGAGCTGCTTGCCTTCGAACTCGAATTCATGCGACTCCACCTGCTGCCGGAAGGCCTCGAACACCAGCAAGGCCTCCTCGACCGGGGTGTTCTGTAGAATCATGCAAAACTCTTCGCCTCCATAGCGGTAGGCGATGTCCCCCAGGCCCTCACGCCTGCAGGCTGCGAACAGCTGTCCCACCGACCGCAGAACGTGATCGCCGGCCTTGTGTCCGTAAGTGTCGTTGAATTTTTTGAAGTGATCGATATCCAGCAGTGCAAGAGTCAGCGGCTTGTTTTCGAGCACCGCCTTGCCCACCAACTCGTAGTAGGACTCTTCGAAATACCGAGCGTTGTTCAACCCGGTGAGCCGGTCCGTGATCGAAGCGGCGTACAGTCTCGACTTGTGGATACTCACCGCAGACTGGTCCGCGATCCCCTGCAAGAGACTCAGATCCTCGCGGGTGAAGCGTCCGAGGATGTCGAGTACCGGCTTCCCATCGACTCCGATGTGCACTTTGTTTGAAAAATTGAGCACACCTTCGAGTTGTCCACCGTTCAGAACAGGAACCGAACAAATGCAATGGGTCTCGAAATCACCGATCTGATCGATCTCGTCTTTGTTGTTGAGCACGATCGGCTTACGGGATTGGGCTGCCTTTCCGGCGGCACCTTCTCCGAGCTCGAAATGCTTGGTCCCGATTTTGCCTGAATTGATGTCATCCAGGATCGCCTCGTCGATGTGGCCCCAGGCCACCGCAAGCTCGAGCTTCCCGGTGTTGCGATTGAGCAGCATGAGATTACCCTTTTGGGCACGGACTGCTTTGACGGCATCACGAATGGTTTGCTTGCAAAGCTCGCGGATGTCGGTGATTCCCGCCATCTGTTGATGGAACTCGTAAAGGATCTGGATGTTGTTCAGGATGCGTTGGTTCTTCTCGTACCTGAGTGTCGAGTCGATGATGGTCGTGGCGATCGAGGCCAGCTCCTGGACGAAGGAATAATCACTCTCCGGGATCTGGGTTCCATCCCGACGCTCGCCGAGCGTGAGAATGCCGATCACCTCGCCGCTCTTGATCAGCGGGCACCAAAAATCCGAATGGAGCGCATCGAGATTGTGCTTTTCCCAGGCCGTGATAAACCGAGGCTCCTTTTGGAGGTTCCGAACCGAGAACACATTTCCTTGCTGGATCAACTGCCAGAGCAATCCGTTGTTTTTCTCGATCCTGAACAAATAAAGCGGTTCACGGCGCCCGGTATCGTCTTCATAATGGTCGTCGACCCCGAAGTAGCGCTTCATCTGGAAGAACTCGCGCTCTCCGTTTTCGAAATCCTCTTTGAGCAGCACACTGGAGTTCACCACGTCATAGCGTTCGCGGACCACGGCCATGAAGGTGTCGAGGAGCTGCGGAAGATTGAGAATGTTACTGAGGCCCTTGCCGGATTGAAGGAGGGCTTGCATTTCAAAAATGCGGATGTCCTGAGAGGTCACTTTGCCCTTCAGAGTCTTGATCTCACGCTTCATCCGACTGATGAGGTCACCTTGCGAGTCGCCGCCTTCACTGGACGTGACCGGCGAGATCTCGAGAATCTTGTGAGCGGAAGAGGGTGAGTCTGAATTGGAGTCTGTCATGACAGGTTCTTTTCGGCTCATCTGTCCGTTTTCTTTACCTTTTTGCCCTGATTGACCCCTAACTCCAATGTTTTCAAGGCCTTGACCGTTGACTCGGTCTGAAGTATGATGCGCCGCATGAATCTTGGATCCACCCTCTCTCTTTGCCTGACCCTTGGCTTGCTGTGCTCCACACTCTCCCATGCGGCTCCACCGAAGAAGATCTCCTTTCTTCTGACCAACGATCTGCACGGGAGTCTCGAGCCACTGTCCCGCTTGAGCACCATCGCCCAGGAAATCCGGAAAGAGTCTCCCCTTTTCATCCTCGATTCCGGAGACCAATTCCAAGGCACGCTGATCAGCAACTACGACGAGGGCGAAAGTCTTTTCCGCGCCATGAATGCGATCGGTTACGATGCCGCTGTCCCGGGGAATCACGATTACGATTTCGGTCCGATCGGCTGGCTCTACGACAAAGTTTCACCCGGAAACACGAGCGACAATCCTCGCGAAGTGATCGAGAAACTCTCCGGCATCGCAAAGTTTCCCCTTCTTTCGGCCAACACCTATATCAAATCCAGTATCCGTGCCGGGAACCGCGCGATTCCCCTCGACAGCCAATGCCGGCCGAGCAATCAGACTCCAACGGAGCCCTTGGACTTCACTCACGCCGAACGCCCCGGCTTTCTGAAGCCTTATGTGATCCTTGAAAAAGGTGGCGTCCGTGTGGCGCTGATCGGACTCGATCATCCTGCGACCGCCTCCATGACCACTCCTGAGAACGTCAGCGATCTCTGTTTCCGGGACGTGCTGGAGTCCTATCTTGAGGTGCGTGCCTCGCTCGAAGGCCAGGCGGACGTATTCGTACTCATGATCCATCAAGGAAATGCGAAGAACAGCAAGGAAGCCTCCGAGCTCGCCGAGGCGATCCACTCCCGGCGTGCGGACGGCGTTCATCTGGTGGCGGCCGGACACACTCACTTCGTGCACGATGATCTCGCAGGAGGGGTCCATGTGGTTCAGGACGGCGCGAACGGAAAGGCCTACGGCCGCGTGGACCTCATCTTCGACCCGGATACCCGAACCGTGATCCAGAGTGACTCGAAAGCCTCCGTGGGGATCTCCATCACGGATCAAATCGCACCGGATCCGGCTGTCGAGACCATTGTGAAAAGCGCACGCGCCAAGGTTGCGCCATTGGCTGACCGCAAGCTCGGCAAACTGGCAACCCAAACCCAAGGGAACCGGATATCAGAGAGCGCACTCGGGAACCTGCTGAGCGATGCCCTCCGTGACGCCCTCGGCACCGAACTGGCCCTCTTGAACACCGGAGGCATCCGGGCACCCCTTCCTGCCGGAGAGATACGTTACGAGGACCTGTTCCGTGTGCTCCCCTTCCAGAACCAGGCGGTGATCATCCGGAAAATGCCGTGGTCGATCTTGAAGTCAGCGCTCGAAACCGCCATCCAAACTTGCGGACGCTACGGGACGCTCGCTCTGAGTGGCCTCAAAATCCGCTATTCGCGGGCCTGCGGGAACGGCCCGCAAGCCAGGGATCTCGACCCGGAAGCGCGCCTCATTCGAGTGGAAACCCGCTCCGGAAGACTCCTCTACGATCGCGCCCAATCCATTGAAGTCGCTGGCACGGAGACCTTCAGCATGGCGACTCTCGACTTCCTGGCTGCCGGTGGTAGCGGCTATAAAATGCTTGCGGGCGTGGAGGTGAACTCCACGCCCGGCATTCATCGAGAATTGATTGTCGAAGCTCTGCTCCGCAACCCCACCCTGCTTCAGGCCGGGATCGACGGACGCTTCGAGAACGTTTCAGGTCAGTAAAACAAGCCTGGAAGCGGGAGGACGTAACCTTCGCGCTTCACTTCGCCGAAGCTTTCGAAACGGCGGGTGTTCACATCGCTCACCTGCACGCGTGCAGATTGAATCGCGTCCGCAAGCTGCATGGTCCGGGAAAGACGGGCAGCAGCGACTGCGCGGTTCAGGTTGACGATCCCGCCCGAAGCGACTTTGCCACGGAGGAAATCCTTGAAGTCCGCGGTGGCCATCAGGATCTTCTTCAGGTCCAGATTGGTGATGGCAGGGTTGGTGTCGAGCACCTGACCGGCCACATTCGCCACGAACGGAGTCGCTTGCGAGGTACCGCTCACTTCGACATACTCATTACCAGGAACGGTGGAAAGGATCCCCACTCCCGGAGCTGCTAGATCGACCATTTTGGCGCCGAAGTTCGAGAAGTTGGCCAGACGGTCGTACCCGAGGGTGGCCGCCACGGTGAGGGTGTTCTCTTGCTTCACGTTTGCCGGGGAGGTCGGATAAACGTCGTTATCCATTCCGTCGTTTCCAGCTGCGATCAAAAAGAAAGTTCCCTTGGAGGCGACCAGGACCTTCGCGGCACTGACCACTTCGTTCACAAAATACACCGCGTACTGGGTGACTTCTTCGGGGGTCGGATCACGACGGAGAACCGCCTTCAGGATCGGAGCAACCAATCCGCTGGCTGCGCGGGTGCTAGTTCCGAACGAGCAGTTCGCCAGGCGGGCCTTCTGATCAGCCACATACTTCCCAACCGGAGCAAGCGCCTTTGCCTGCTGGGAAGCCAGAAGCTTCAGACCGGCCTTCAGGATCTTCTCCGGGGTGCTTCCTGCCTGAGGCTGGAAGTAACCGAGATCGGAGCCTTGACCCCGTCCGCCACCACCAATAGTCGGTGCCTTGGTTGGAATGATCTTGAGACCCATGATCTTGGCGCCGGCAGAGTCCTTCGCGGCGATACCCGCCACGTGCGTCCCGTGAACAAAGTTCCCAAAAACGCCGAGTTCGGAGCGGAAAGCCGGTTCTTGAACCTTGGCACGCATCCAGGAAATCTCTTCCTGGGAAGCGGTCCCTTTCATGAACTTGGTCTGGATCTCGAAGAACTTGTAGATGTCTTTCGAGAAGGTGCCCAAGTACTGCTTGTCGATAAGCTTATTGTTGCCTTCGGCGAAGTTCCAACCGCTGATGTCATCAATATATCCGTTGTCGTCATTGTCGACGGCGTCATCGATATCGCGTGGGTTCAACCACTTCTTGTTCTTGAGTTCGTTGTGCTTGAGGTCGGTCCCCGAATCGATCACCGCGATGGTCACCGCAGAAGCGGGATTGGCGAGAGACAGTGCGAGGAAGGCTGCAATCAAAGTTTGAATGGATTTCATGTGATCCTCCTGTTTATTCCTGGATGGCCCGACGGAGCTCTTCCACGGTGTTGAGTCTCAGGCTTTCTTCGCCCAGATAGAAACGATCGTTGCTGGCACGGAAGATCCAATCGGAGATCTTCGGAGCGATGTAACGACCCATCACAAAACGGAGCTTGTCGGCCGCCTTGCTGCACATGCGCTTCAACTGAGGTGCACCCTGGCGGTCCGCCACCACACGGCAACCGATGAGGGCCGCATAGTAAGTGACGAAGTTGGCGAAGGGAATGAAGTGTTTGCGGTACTCGATGCGGTTGTCCACATCTTCGACACGACCGTCGGTCTGCCATCCACCGCGGGGCTTGAACACCACAGGGAGTGCGTAATTGACCATGAGGATGTCCTTCACGATCGGAAGGGTGTAGATGATGGTTCCATATTTGGAAGACATTTTTCCGAGAAACTGGTTGATCCAAGGGAACAGCGGATCGTGGTCTCCGAGGTCGGTCGGAGCGAGGCTCAAGGTTTGGAAAAACCCCATGGAGGAGCGGTTCCACTTTGTGAGCAGTTCGCGAGACAGGGCGAGATCACCTTGCTCTTCGCGGATCTGACGGGCGAATTCGTGCATCGCCAGGTCCATACCCAAGTGGGCGGACTCGGTGAATTCGCGGGTCAACAGGGCGCGGACAAAAGTATTGCGGGCATCTATCGCCGCCTGAAGCGCGTCAGAATCATTCACCGTGACCTGGGTCGCGGTTGCGTTGGCAGAAATGAACATCACAGATAGCAGAATGAGAATCGTTCTCATGGTTTCCCCCTTCATCGAATAAGAAACGTCCTAAGTGGGAAAATTCTACCGATCCGGAGCGGGAAGCCAAGAAAATAACAGTGGAACTGATGAGAGCCGATCAGCCGGGATGATTTTGACTCACTGCCTCATTTCGCGCTGAGATGCTGAATTCATTGAGAATTCGCGGTAGCGCTGTTTGGCCGTCTTCCCGAACACATCTCGCGAGGTTTTCTTGGCACCCGACGCCAAAAGCGCACGAATGACCTGCTTTCGGCCTAACTCTGCGGCATACATGAGTGGCGTGGCATGGGTGTAGCGAGTTTGTTCGTTCACTCGGGCTCCACTTTCGATCAGCTCGCGGACCACTTCCAGATGTCCGTGTCGCGCCGAAAGGTGCAAGGGCGTCTCCCCCGTTGCGTTCCGCACGTTCGGGTCGGCCCCCGCCATCAAAAAGATCCGGAGCAGTGCATGGTTTCCTACTGCAGCGGCCCCGTGGATCGGAAGACGTCCGTCTCCGACATAGGCCTGATCCCGCTCATAGAGCGAGCCCGGAAAGGTTTTCAAATAATTCCGCGCCATCTCCTGATAGGCCGCCAAACGGGGCGATCCCGGCACAGAAAGACTGGCAAGACTCAACAATGCTGGAGTTCCCCTGGCATCAGACAATTTGCGGGAAGCCACTCCCTTGGCCTTCAGGCCCCGGATCATGAGGGAGAACACCCGCTTCGAGCCATGGGTGAGTGCCCGATCAAACAGGCGTTCGCGGGTCTTGCCCGAAATTCGAACCAAAGCCCCGATCTCACCGGAGCGCATCCCCCGGGCCACGGACTCGACATCATCGTGTTCGATCGCACGGACCCACGGATGTCCCTCGGAAATCGAGGGGACCGCCGCTTGGGCGAAAGTCATGCTGAGTGCGAGCCCACCCATGAGGCTGGCCCACACTTGGAAAAAGAACTTCATGTGCCGCAACACTGAGCAAGGAACGCGCCAGAACTTGCCTCAAAAAGAACCGCGATTTTCCAGACTATTTTCAGCCACTCCTTCGCCCGGGGTGACCAAAAAATTTACACCCGTCAGGAGTTTCGCTTCAGGATCTCTTCAGCCCAGTTGACTGGGGCAATCCCACCCGCATCGCGGTGTTTCCGGACTTGTTCCTCGGACTGGGAGGACACCAGCTTGAGTCGAGGTTTCGGCTTGTCGATGCTCTCGGCGATCATCTGGGCCATCTTGCGAATCAAATCGAGCGGGTCGCGTTTCCGCTCCATCACATTGAACTCACCCAGCTTGGCCAGCTCGGCCTCGAGGTCCACCGTGTGGGGTTCGGTCAGGTAGATGGAAGGCACCTGGGAGAGGAATTCCTTATGTTTTCCGACAAAATCCAGCACGGTTCCCTCTTTGTATTCGAGAGTGGAAACGATCAAATCGGGGGTCTCGGCCTCGAGTCGCTCCAGAGCCGTACTCACCCGGCTCGGGCAGAATTCGTACTGGGCATTGAGACCGAGGAGACCGTTTCGGATCAGGTTCTCGAATTTGCTTTGGTCATCGATGAAGAGCACAGATTGTTGAAAGGAGAACCGCGGGTAAGACATTCGAATATTGTAGCCCGGTTCCAGTGCTCTTCACACCGAAACCGGGTCAACAAAAAAATCAGTGTGCGTCTTTCTGGCCTTCGCAACGATAAGTGTTGATACCCAAAAGAGTCGTCAACGGACAGAAGCGCGCCATGCCGGTACCGATCAACGCAGCTCCGAGAAATCCCCACTGTCCGACATACCCGTAAAGCGCGCAAAAAAGCAGAACGACGCCGGTGAAAATCCTGAAAAAGCTTTCCAAGTTACCTACATTCAATTTCATATGAACTCCTTATAGCACGATGATCGTGCCCCCTATGCTAGTGAAAGAATCTGAAAAGGTAAACGTCCCACTCGAGTTGAAAGTCCACGCATCCGACTGCGTCACGCCCGACCCGCCCGCACGCGGTTGAAACGAAATCTGCCCAATGATTGAAATCTGATGATCCAGGGCAATACCGGGGTAGCGAAAGAACACGGTTGTCCCAGCACTCACCGTGCAGACCAACCCCTGTCCGGAAGTAAAGACACCACTTCCCCCCTCAGCGCAGCCACACATTCGCTGCATCCCCCCGTCGTATACAGCGATCTCAGCTGTACCGCTCCGACAAGTAGTCGCAGGCACGGGGGTTGGGTTAAGTCCACAGGAAGCCAAGAAAACCAAAGCCATTACCGATAGTTGCAAAACAACGAGGCCGGCCTTCCTGCTTGATGACATGCAATGAGGTTCTCAAATCAACCCTTGAAAATCAAATTGATAAAACAGAGCCCATCAGTTATAGTGGGCCTCTCTCAGTGCGGACCCGTAGCTCAGTTGGATTAGAGCACTTGACTACGGATCAAGAGGTCATAGGTTCGAACCCTTTCGGGTCCGCCATTTTTCTCCTCCCCCGAACCCTCCATTCAACATGATCAGGTACACCGTTCTCTAAAGAAGGGCTCCTGCATGCATCGTGCATTCTTTTTAGAGAACGGTGTACCTGCGCAAAGAGCGTGACAGGTTCGGGGAAGGAGAAAAAGACGAACGTGAAGTGGGCCCGAGCGCTTGGCCGAACCCCTCTTCAAATTATCATTGGTCACGCCGGTCTGTGACGAATTTCATGGGGTGATACTGTCAAACCAGATCCTGCACTGATCGAATTGGTTTCCATGACAGGTGAGATGCCCATCACTTGGCAAGGCTGTAAAACTGCAAGAGTGGCCCGAGGTACTATCGATTTCACCACAAAGGTCTTGAACGGGTACTCCGGGGATGATGTCTTTGGTACACACAGGACCCGCACTTCCGCACTCAAACATCTTGAAGTGGCGAACTGCGAAATTCACCGTTGCCAGGTTGGTGATGGTGTCGTCCAATGCTTTTGGTTTGGAAGCAAGATTACAGTTGGAGCCGTTGGCTCCCGACCCACAATAGCGCTCCAATCCCCGGAAATAGGACACCGGCGAGATGCAGGGACCTCCACCCAAGGCGCCTGTCGCAAGAAGATTGGCCGTAGCCAATTGATTGTAGCTTCCATCAAAAAAACATCCTGCGGTGAGCTGCGTACCCTGCCAATGGGCTTGTTGGGCAAGCGAGGTCCGGGCCATCAGGATCATCGGTGCCGTGGCTCCATGACTGATCCCTTGCAACAGAAGTTTTTCTCCAGTCCAGTACGCATTCGCCCATGCGCCACTCGTTGCCTGTTGTACCGCATAATCGAGTCGACCGGCTTCATCCACATAAGGAACTTCCCCAGAACCCGCTGAAGACTCAAAATAGTTGATACAAACCGCGGCCCACCCGTTCGAAGCATACCCGCTCAATGCACTTGTATAGCCGGGTCCTGAGATGCAACCCATCTCACCACCCGAAAAAATCACCACGAGCTTACTGCATTTGGACGAGATACAAGCGCTGGCGTTGGTCACGAGGGTGCATTTTTCGTTCACCCCGGAAAGCCCGAGGCAACCATCCAATACGATCTGCCCGCTCGCCGGCGGCATGATCGCAGGGCTTGGCGAGAAGATCGGTGTGACATCGGATACTTCAGACTGAGTCCCCACGCGCTTGCATCCAAACCCCAGCAGGACGATTCCACATAGAGAAACCTGAAGAATCCGTGCCATCATTTTTTTCTCGTCCCCTCAGTTGAAGTTGCAGTCGTATGTCTCACTGGAATAAATTTTCCTGAATGAAAAGGTGTATCCAAGCATGACAGCCACCGACTCATGATATTCTGGACGAGATCAAATCGAAATAAAGAAAACAGTCACTTCCGAAACGGCAACAACTGGCGCAGGCGCTCGTCACGCAGAAACTGAGCGCCCCACACGGGAACACCGAAGAGGACCTGCAACGGCACACCTTCGCTGATTTTGAAGGAAGCGCCGACGAGAAGTTTGACTCTGGCCTTTCTTGCCGATATCTTCCGTCAAATTATCGATTTCACCGCAGCTCCAGACAAAAACGTACCATTCCTATGAACGTCTACTACTCCGATCACTACACTCTCCCGCTTCCTCCCGGTCATCGTTTTCCGATCGAGAAGTACCGGATGCTGCGGGATCTTCTCCTCGCCGAGGACATCATCCAAGCCTCGGACCTGAAAGAAAGCCCACTCACCCCGCCTGAAACCCTGGCTCTCGCCCACACGGGTGAGTACATCGAGGGGATGCGAACCGGCTCGATCAGTGAGCAAAACCTGAAGCGCTTGGGCTTTCCCTGGAGTCCCGGACTTTATGATCGAAGCTGTGCCTCGGTGGGAGGTGCCATTGCAGCCATGAAAGACGCGCTGAAAGAGGGCATCGCCGGAAACCTTGCGGGGGGCACCCACCACTCGCACTCCGACCGTGGCGAAGGGTACTGCGTGTTCAACGACCTTGCGGTGGCAACTAGACTCATGAAGCGCGATGGATTGGCGAAGCGAATTGCGATCATCGATCTCGATGTCCACCAGGGAAATGGCAACTCAAGCATCCTGGGGCAGGATGAGGGAGTCTTCATCTTCAGCATGCACGGAGAGAAGAACTATCCTTTTGTGAAGGTTCCCTCCCATCTCGACATCGCCCTCCCCGATGGAACCGAGGATGAGGCATATCTTGAGCACCTCTCTGACGGGCTCATTGAGATCAGGCGCTTTGATCCGGATTATATTTTTTATCAGATGGGGGTCGACCCGCTCAAAGAAGACACCCTGGGAAAACTCCACCTCACCTTCGATGGCCTCATGAAGCGGGATGAGCTCGTGCTCTCATACGCCCGCCGGGCAGGAATTCCTGTGTCGCTAGCGCTCGGTGGAGGCTACGCAAAACCCATTGAGCTCAGCGTTCGGGCCTATGCGAACACTTATCGGGTGGCAAAGCAGGTCTTTGCGGGAACGATGCAGACCTAACCAAGCCAGTAAAACCCATTCCTACTTCCGCAGCACTTCTACCCGATTCACCGCTCCCCCGAGATAGGGCTTCAAACTCTCGGAACTGATTTCGTGATCACCCGTGGTCTCGGACTTCAGGCATTGATTGAAGAACTTCAGAATCGCCACCCGAACCACCTTCTGCACATCAGCCCGGTTTTTTGATTCCCTGCCCTGCTGGTCCCCTCCGGTGGAATCGGTGAAATCCAGATGTGCAGCATTGGAGAGCCAAACAAAAGCGTTCCTACCCTGATTTTGGGGCCACAGCTTGAATGACTCGAGTCTAGAAACTGGCTCTACCCCGCCCTGTTGGCGATCTTCCTTTCCTGAAATCCCAAGTAAGGGAACTCGAAGCGATTTGTAGCTCTCCGATAAGAAAAAAGGCTCGCCCGGGGCTTGGGGTGAAAGCGCCACTCCGCACTTCACTCGTGAATCAGAAAGATCCGGACCGAGGCCCTTGCCCGGTTCAACCTTCGGCTCGATCCAATCGAGTGCGGGACGCATGCCGCCTACGGCCATCACGGTGAAGGCACCGAAGGAGTGCCCCATCACGCCCACTCGACTCAAGTCCATTCGACCGCGCAGCCTTTCATGCGAGCGATTCCACTGCTCTGTCCGGTCGATGGCAAAGCGAATGTCCTTGGGCCGGCCCAGAACCTCATGGGAATCGTGAATCATGTCTTTCAGGTTCTTAAACACCCGGAGCGTCGATTTCAAACGATCCGTATTGCTCCCGACATGCTCGACACTCAGGACCACATAACCCTTTGAAGCGAGAAAGTTTGCTTGAGCGAAATGCGTGTCCCAACTCCCGCCGGCGCCGTGTGAAATCACCACAAGGGGGTACGGGCCGCCAGAGCTTGGAATATGCACCTTAATCGGAATGCTTCTTCCCGAATCCGGGGTTGGAGTGGGCTCTCTTCTTCTGAAGAGTCGCAACCGTTCCGGCTTGGGTGAGGTGTACCGGGAATCGTCGCGGAGATCCTTGAACTCCAGGACCTCGACAGAAAGAAGATCCCTTCTGTTTTGAGCAAAAGAGATCTCTCCGAGAGCCACAAACAAAAATCCAAGGAGAAGACAAATGGGATTAACGATCTTCATCTGTGCCAAATGACCGCTCGGGCATCGCGCTCGCTTTTCTCAATGACCAGTCCGAAGAACTCAACCTAAAGCCCGTTAACGCTTCTCGGGCTTTTTCACTTCTCTTTTTCCAGGATTACAAGCTTTGCACTTGTGCAAATGTTCGCTCATCGAACCCGAAACCTTCACATTGCAACAGGGGCACTCTATCGCCTGTGCTGCGTACGAAACAGCTCCTGCAAAAAGACCGACTACCACCATTGCCAGATTCACGAATCTCATTTTTCCCCTACATTTCAGGCGCTAAAATCAATGAACGCTTAGATCATTGCTTTTTCAGCACCACATAAAGACGCCCCTTATCCCACCTTCATGCTAGGCGGAATAGATGGGCTGCACAATGTGTCAACTGGGACACACTTTTGGGTACCCTTTCCCTAGACTCCCGATCACTTCCGAAACGGCAACAACTGGCGCAGGCGCTCATCACGCAGAAACAGGGCGCCCCACACGAGAACACCGAAGAGGACCTGCAGCGGCACGCCTTCGCTGACTCGCAGGTGGGTCGCAATCGCTCCGCCGAGATAACCGGTCAAGAGGATTGCACCCAGTACCGCGGTCTGGGGAATCATGTACAAAAGAACACTCGTGGCTTCGAGGATACCGATCGTAAGAAGAAATTCCGTCGGCCATCCGAAATGGTTCCAGCCCTCCATCATTTCGGGCCCGCCCTTGAACTTCATCATGGCGCTCATGAAAAATGGGATGGCAATCAATGCCGTGAGAATTTGTCCGACAACATTCCATTTCTTCTGACCTTGCATGGGTCAAATCATATCCCTGCACAAGCTCCCGTCAAGTAAACCTTGGGGTTCACTTAAGGCGGTGCCTCATCCCTTCGAGCGGATCCCTTCTTTTTCAAGCAGAGTCCGGATTAGTTCGCGATGATCGCCTTGGATCTCGATCACCCCGTCCTTGCCCGAAGTCAAATGAGTCCCTCCGGTTCCGCACTTCTTCTTGAGCTTCGTGGTGAGCTCCTTCAGAAAAACCTCGTTCTTTGGGAGGCGGTCGATTACGGTCACGGTCTTCCCACCCCGACCGTTCTTCTCGATCCGGAGAACGGCCACAAACTTGTAGCTCTTGGGGTCCACCTCGGGCTCGCAAGTGCACTCCGAAATCACCTCTTTGCACTTCACGCATTTACGATTCAATTCGGGATCCGATGAATAGACCAGACGGGTGGTTTTGGTGTTCATGGTCACTGCACCGAGATCTCTTGAAGCTCGAAAGTCTGCCGGATCAGGGTTTCCTTCGGAATGTAAACATGTCCGTCTATGCAGTCATAGCTCCGGTCGTAATACGCACACGATTTCCCCCAGGAGTTCCGAAGCACATAAGTGCATTGGCCCTTCGAGTCCACCGCAGTGCCTACGATCACGGAGGCGTGCGTGCCACATGCCTTGTTGTCCTTCCAGATCGGCTGGGTCTGCGACTGGAACTTGCTGTTTTTCAGTACAGCGGAGCAGTAGTTGATCCCGACTGGGTAGCCTTTGGCAATGAGCTCGTCCACTTTGGCCATGGTGATCCCGGATCGGTGCGTGGTGCATCCCGCCTTGAAGGGAAAGGGCTCCCGGCTGCAAACATTCTCGAAATACATGGCATAAAACATCTCGAGGTTCGGGCTCAACTTCAAAATCTCCCAAGACAAATCAAAGCCCTTCGAGCCGGTTTTGCAGGACTCTCCTGGGAGGGCCCCTCCAACCTTGAGGGAATCGTGCAATTCCTTCAATCGACCCCAGTTTTTTTCCTGATACAACGAGCCGATCACGTATAGGTACTCATTGACCGGGTCATTCGGTTTGACCTTGAACTCTTGTGTGGTCACTGTAAGTTTCTGCCTCTTGGCCCAATCGAGGTACCAAGACTGCTTCTTGGAGCCATCCCGCACTATGAAAGTCCTCTGAATAGCCTGCTCGACCTTTTGGGAACCGCAGAATCCCCTCCCCAGGGTTGCATTGAAGGCAGTGCAGGTGAATCCGCCGGAGAAGGGGTTCTTACAGGACTCGACTTGATCCGTGGCATTCAAGTGGTAATCAATCGCACCCATCAAGGGAGAGCCGTACACGGGATAATCCTGACCAGATCGGGTTTTCCTGACATAGTCGATGAGCGTTGAGGAAGAATGTGCGTAACAGGTTCCTTGTTCCCTTTGATTCAAAACGGGCACTTGGTCAATTCCCGGAACAATACCGGCACCGCAGCTCACCTCGGCACGATAGGCGTCGAGATTGGCTTGCGCCTTGGCCAAAAGACGATCGACATCATCCGAGCTCTTTCGGAGCTTTCCACTTCGCTTGAACCTGAGCTGCCCGACCAAGCCAGGATTATCTTTGCGCGGGTTTCCTCTTGGCTTG
The DNA here is from genome assembly GCA_027491115.1 of Pseudomonadota bacterium. Taxonomy (GTDB): domain Bacteria; phylum Bdellovibrionota; class UBA1018; order UBA1018; family CAIMNF01; genus CAIMNF01. The sequence goes on along the minus strand of JAIXWV010000016.1, from coordinate 18,656 downwards.
AGAAGGGTGTTGCGCATGAAGTTCATTCTCCAGGAATCCGAACGTTCCTTGAAGAACGGATCTCCCGAAAGCTGCTCCCACACTTCTTGTAAACCCGCACAAACTTCTTGGGTGCGGGTTTTTCCCACGTAACTGCGTCGGGCACCATGGGTCACAAAGCAATCAAACTGAAACTCTTCGAGTGCCAACTTGTATTTTTCGCAAGCCTTTTCAAAGCCCTTGGAATCGAGTCCCTCCGGCACACACCCCAAGTCCGCACGACCGGGAAAACAGGGTACCTTGCCGCTTGCACAGGCATAAATCACCACTTCAGACAGAACCTGGACTTCGATCTGACCGAACTCCGGATCTTGTGCCTGAGCTGAAGAAGCAAAAATGGCAAGAACAGCTATCCAACGCGAAACGTTCACCCTTCAATCTTAGCCAGACCGACGCACAATCCCAATCGCAAACTGTTTGTCACTTGAGACAAAAAACTGACGCCGCCCTCAAGACTCCGATTCGGGTTGAAACTGGGGTCCTGGAACAATCCCGTCTAGATCAGGATCCTTGCCCTCCGCAATGAGGCGCTCGCGCTCCTTCTTCTGCTCCTTGCGCTGCTCGCGCCGCTCTTCTTTTTCCTGGTGGCGTTCGCCCTTCATGCGCTCACGCTGTCGCTTGGCCTGACTGGCCGGTCCCGGTCTGCCCATGAACACCTCCTTTGCACACGAAAGAAAAGAGGTCTGACGTCTTGCCGAAGCACTCCATCAGACCTCTAAAATTTAAGAACAGACGGATCAGTAACGACGTCCGCCGCCGTTGTAACCACCACGGCGATCGTTATTGCGTGGCTCCATCGGCTTGGCTTCGTTCACAGTGAGTGCACGACCACCGAGCTCGGCGCCATTGAAACGCGAGATCGCAGTTTGGGCTTCGTTCTCAGTCGACATTTCGACGAAACCGAAACCTTTGCTCCGGCCGGTCTCACGGTCGGTGATGACGGTCGAAGAATCCACCGAACCACACTCGGAGAAAGACTGCTGAAGCATCTCACTCGTTACAGAAAACGCCAAATTCCCTACAAATAATTTCTTACCCATTGAATACCTCCTTAAGGCTAGGGGCCGCTAAAGAGGATATGGGCACCACGCCCGCAGACTCGGTAGAAGCAAAATTACAGGGCTAACCTAACACCTTCGCCGATAAATGGATACACAATAAAAATTCCGACCCCACGAACCGTTTTCCTCATGAGTTTCAAACCACATAGGTGCGCGACCCCATGAGTCGCCCCACTCAGGACGAGGGCTTGTAAGTTCCCATCATACGATCCCAAAAAAGGAGATAAAATCCGTAATTGCCCCGCTGATGGCGGTGGTGCCAACTGTGGTGGATCGTGTGACTGAACCAACGGAGTGGAGCACGATCCAGCTGCTCCGGACTGAAGAGATTGAATCCGAGGTGCCCGTACACATTCATGAAGAGAGAAAATGCCGTGAACACCAGCAACACGGAATAGTGCAAAGGAAACACCATGGCGCACCCCGATAAAGAAGAGTCCGATCGGGATCTGATCGTCGAGGAGCTGATTGATCTGCTGGTCAGATACCTGGAGGACGACACGATCGCAGGGACTCGTACTCCTTGAGAATGGCTTCACTTGCTTCGACCGGGACCCCGTCCTGATACAAGGCCCGACGGTTCGTGACCCCCGCAGCATCATGCCAGGTGAGAAGTCCGTGAGATTTCCCGTTCTGGTAGCTCAAGACCTGCTCGACTGTGGCGTCGGGTCGATAGAGGATGAAGCAACCGTGCTTTTGGTCACTTACCCAGGGAATTTCCGAATAGAGCTGGCCGTTCTCATGCCAGTACCGGGCAAGTCCTTCACGCACACCGTTCACCAAGGGCTCCATTTGCCGGTAAACCCCGGATGGGTACTTTTCTTCGGCCCAGGCCTTCACGCCCTCCCCGAAAGGGGGGGGCTGGGGAGCGCTCCAGGCCACAAGACTTTTGATCTGATCCGCTGAAAGCACCGGAGCCTGGGGTTCGGCCGGATCTGCCGGAAACTCGGGCGGAGGTATCGGAATCAAATCGTCGATGTAAGCGAATCCAAGACCGCCCTTTCGAACCCTGAGCTCCACCCCTTGTCCTTCGGTGAGTTTGTAAATATCCCAGGCAGAGACTTCAAGCTTTTCGGGAATCGACTCAGGATTCCGGTCAAAGCGCAATACAAGATAGTGTGAGGTGGATCTGTATTTGCCCGATCCGACGCTTCTCGAGTACCGCTTCAGGATCAGCGCCTGATAGGACTCCGTTTTCGACCGATCCAGAATCCGGTTCATATCCGATACACCTTGAGATCCAGCGAACACCACACTCACAAACATATAAAAAAACAGATCGATGACAAACATCGGGGCACGAGAGGAACGCCTGAACAGGAACCCCACCACAAACATCCAGGTTGCCAGCACGAGGAGCGCAACCGTGGAACCCAAGGCCCAGATCTTCTCAGGATGAATGACACTCTGTCCGCTATCGAGCTTCAAGTGAATCAGTGAACCAAATCCATAGGCACCCACTACCCAAACCACCGTCTCGAAAATCAAGACAGGAATAAACCACCGGTCGATCAGCCTGGGATTGAAGCGGATCTTCTCGACCGCGTCCCGAACCTTCAGGAGACGGTCTCCGAGCTCAGGCTCGAGCACGAGACCGTCCGTCCTCTTCAGTCGCAAATCGCCCGTTCCGGTGGACATGATTTCGGTGAAGCCCATTTTCCAGAGCTCAAGAAGTCGCGTCCGTAGCGCCGGATCATCTCGAAGGGTATACAAGAACGCAGGGTGGTCGGAAGCCACATAGAACACTTCGTCGAACTCCGGATCCCCGACTTGGAACTCGATACCGAGTCCGATTCTCTTGCAAAACCGGGTCCATTTCGATTCACCACGCAGACGGAAATAGATCTTGCTCGCAGTGGTGATCCGGTACTCCGTCGTGACCAGGTATTTCGTCGTGAAGACCGTCCGAAAGCGATTGCTGGACGTCCGGACCCTGACCTCGAGTGAACCCAAATACTCTTTCGTGAACCGGAAGGTCCGGTTGCGGAAATCCCAAAACCGGTACAGAAGCGCGAACACCACAATGGACAATCGAAGCAGAATCCACATTCAAACATCCCTCAAAAAAAAGGGGAGCCGGCCCGAGCCGACTCCCCGACAGTTTCCGATCCGATTCTCAGATGAAATCGTAGCCGAGGAGAACGGCCATGGAAGAAGCCTTGCTACCGGCGCTATCTCTCAGGCCGAGATTGAAACGGCCATCGACAAAGAATCCGACCACAGGAACCGAGGCCCGGACACTGGCAGTGGCGCCATAGTTGTTATCCGAAGTGGTGCAGGTGCTTTCCATACAAATGGAATAGAACCCCCCCAGGCCCACACTCAGAGGACCAGCACCAATACGATACAACACAGGAATATCAAGGAAGTTGCTCGAGACAGACTGGGTCACGTTTAATACCGGAATAGTGATTTCGGTGCCATAGCTCGAATAGAGAGCGGAAACCTCAAGAGGCCCCAGCCCAACTGATGGTCCAACTGAGTAACCAATCATTCCGGTCAGACCGGTGGTGTTGGGCAAATTCAAATTGGCCCCACCCATGATTCCAAAGCTCACTCCGGGAATGGCATGAGCGGCGGGGGCGAGCAATGCGACGAGAGCGATAAACAGCGCGGAAATACGGGTGGACAGTTTCATTAGAAATCTCCTTTTGATGCTAAAAGATTGGCGGGGGTATGGTCCTCTGTCAACCCTGAAAACCCCCTGCAGTGCATTGCCAGATTCCCTGGAGCGGTGGCAAAGTATCCGGAGAGGATTCGATGTCGAGACCGCGACTCTGGGTTGTATTTTCATTGTGGCTCTGTTTCCAGTCTTTACCTGCCCGGGCGGAGAGCTGGACGGTCCTCGTCTATTGGGCGGTCGACAACGACCTTTACGAGTTCAGCATTCCTTACCTCAGGCAATTTGAAAAAGTCGGCTCTCAGTCCGGTTTGAACCTGGTGGTCGAAACCGATTACCCGGGCACCCGGAAGAGCGAGCGGACGCTCATCTTAAAAGAGGATGAAACCCCTGGTCGTCCGGATCAGGATCTCCCCCACTCCTTTGTTCTTGAAACAATCCGGGACGAAACACGTTCAGCGCGCCCCAGAACCTTGAGACGGTTTTTGGAATGGGGGATGAAGCATTTTCCGGCCGATCGCTATGCCCTGGTGATCGGAAGTCACGGAATGAATTGGCGCGGAGTGATCGAGGACGGAAACCGCGAAGAGGTGATGTCACTGGGTGGCTTGCGCTCAGTGCTCCGTAACTTCAAGGAGCAACGCGGGAATCCACTCGACCTCCTGATCTTCGATGCCTGCCGGATGGCCTTCGGGGAGGTGGCTCACTCACTCAAGGGACAAGCCCAGTTCTTGCTCGGGTCCCAATTCGATGTGAACGGATTCGATCATGCCTCTCCTCTCGGCGAACTTGTGGCGACGCCCCAAATGAGCGCCCAGCAACTGGGTGAGCGTTACGTTCATCACTATCCCCGTGCCGATGCAGGAGTGCCCAACTTCTCATCCGCCTTGATCTCACTGGATGCCCACAAGACCGAGCGGTTCAACCGTGACCTCGACGAGGTCTCCCACCTGATTCTCACCCTCTCGGAAGAAGAAACACTCCGGTTGAAAAAAATGCTGATCCTGACTCGGAATGAATATCGGGACCTGGCGGCGGACGCCGGACACCTGATTGAAACTTTGGTTCGCATCCGCCCTGAGGCGGCCGAACGCCTCGAAGGAATCCGATCCCGCTGGATGCCGGGCCGGACCTGGATCGACTCAACGGGAGCAATTCATCACGCTCATGATCGACCCGATGCACTCGTCATCGCCGCAAGCTCCACTGCGGGCTCGGGGCCGGCAACCGGCCTTTCCCTCACTTGCAGTCCGGAATCAGCCCGCTACGCAGCTGGAGAATTCGGAAGAAGACATCCAGCCTGGACCCTTGCCTGCAGAATGCTGCTGCCCTGATCCGGTCAATGAAGCGATGAAATGAAGCCCGAAGGATCGGCGACCAGTTTCTTGGCGAAGGTGCCGTAATCCATTCCGGTCGCTTTTCCGATCCCGTAGAGCGCTCCGCGGTAACCGGTGTAGATCTTCTGGACCTGAAGCGCATACTTCTTTCCGTCGAATGGACCCGGATCCCGGAGCGGCCACCGTCCGGTTTGCATCTTGCGATCGAGCTTCAAGAATTCGTACGAGGTATTAAACAACAGACTCACATAAGCCGCCACCCGGTCCTCGTGTCCGAGTTGTTTCAGGCGCATGGACAAATAAGCCGGAGTGTAAAAGTGGTGCGCCAGAGGATGGAGGTCCTTCGCCCCTGGAATGTACGGATAGATCGAATACGAGGGATTCTGGTTCGCCTCGACCCGATTGGAAACCAGAAGGTCGTAAAAGCCATTCAAACTCATCAAATTCGAGCGGGCTTTCCTACCCAATGTGGAGTCCACGAGATCAAAGTAGCCCTTGCTCGCAAAGTCCTGGAACACCGTCGTCATGAATCCGAGCGCGCGCTCACGCGTTCCGGTGATCCGGACCGCTACCGTCCAAAGGGAGTGGGCGGACCCGTTGCGGTAGGAATCCTCGAACTCGCCCTGGAAAGTCTGCATCCAATTCGCGAAGATGGCTGAATCGGCCGAAAAAGCTTTCTTGAGTCGTGACGTGAAGGCCACCTGGTGGAGCTTGAGGCCGTTCACCCCCGCATCGCGGGAGGGATCCACTTTGACCTGGGTCAGGTCGAGGACTTCGACCAGATCCATCGAGGCGTCGATGCACGAGTAAATGTAAAAAGGATCGCTGAAAGTGAAGTTCACCGTACAGCGATAAGACAGATAGGCTTTCAGACAATCGGCGGAGTTTTCGGTGCCGGGCTCGGAACAATATTGATTCAAGGCTTTGGTGAGGTCCCCGAGCGAGGGAAGCACCCCGGACTCCGCAGAGTACGAGGTGCCACCCAGGCTTAATAACAGGACCACCATGCTGAGAATCTGTCTGAGAATCCGAGCCGGGCGCTTCATGATCTCAATCTCCGATCAGGGATTTCAAGGTTGGCTTGCCGTTGTAAAACGGGCAGCCGGGAGCGAAGCGAAGGTCATAGCTCACAGAGAGGTCTTCTTTGGCGGACTTTCCGGTGTTCCCGAAAGAAGCCACCGTCTGACCCGCGGAAAGGTCAAGCTGGATCTCGCGGCTCAGGAGGGTACGGTCCTTGGAGTTCCAGAAAGACCCTTCAGTTCCGATCACGCTCGCGCTCACGATCGCCTTGCACTTGGCTGCGAACTCACGATTCACCGCTAGGGCGCTCAGTCCCTGGTGGGAGATCACCAAAGTTCCGTCTGCGGCAATGCGTGACCGGTTGGACTCGATGAGGTTTCCGGGCGTGACCGCTTTACGGGCTGTACCGATCAACTCCACATTGGCCGAGGTGTCATAGCGATTTCCATAATCAGAGTAAGCGATGCGTGAAGCCACTTGATTGTAACCTTCGCTCGCAGTCACCGAGACGCGCTTTCCGTCGTACTGGATTTCAAAGCTTTCCGATTCGCCCGGCAGCAAGGAGAGATTCCGCGCCTTCACTTTCACAAGGGCGTTCAATTCTCCGAGCTTCTCGGAATTTTCGATCTTGTAGGTCTTCACATCCGCGCGACAGTCGACCGCGCTTGAGAGGTACCCGAGGTTGCGGATGTTCTCTTCTTTATGAGAGTAAATCACCTGGCTCGCCCAACCGGACGGGATACCCTTTGCAGTCATGTCCTTCGCCGCGGTCTTAATCAGCTTGGTGAATGCACTCCATGAGCGGGGCTTGCCCTTCATGAAATACGCCACCAGATGAGGTGCGGTCCGATCGCCCACTCCTTGGATGGCTTTAGCGAGCGCATCCGCCTTCTTGGCCTGGGGAGCTTCGTAGAATCCATGCCAATTGCCCTGACGTCCGTCAGAATTGGTGTCGACGTCTTCACAAGAGTACTCCACCGAAGTGATGATCTCCGTGGTCACGAGATTGCGTTGAGCACTCAAGATGTAATCTTCTTGTGCCTCGATCGGACCGTCTGCATTCATCCGGGTGGCCTTCAATTGGATTTTCTGGCTGACAGGGGTCACGACGATCTTGGACTCCGCATAGGCACTTGCGGCCTGCAGCAGGATCAATAGTGAAAAGAGGGATTTCATGGAGATCTTCCTTTCTCTTTCAGAGAGGGGGCGTTGGGTTTAAAATGACATCAGCGTTTTAACGCACCGCAGCAATAATGTAAAGAAAGAATTCCACCACCAGAAAACTAGGTACGAACCCAATGAAATCTCAGGTCTATTTCAACCTCATTTCCCACCAGCACCCCGCCCGCCTCGATGGCAGGTGGCCACACCAGCCCGAACTCGCGTCGGTCGATCTTTCCCCAGGCGTGGATTTCAATGCCCGACGGCAACTTCTCGGGGTGGTCCAGGAGCTCACCAAGCCCCTCAACCTCGAGCTCTACAGGACCCCGGGCTTCTTTGACTTGAAGGGTCCCCACAATTCGGATCCGATCTCGCGCCGAAAGATCGACCTTCGTAGAGGAGAACTTCATTTCTGGAAATCGCTTCGGGTCGAAGAACTCATTGGTGCGCAAGTATTCATCCCGGGACGCGTCCGCGGTCGTGATGGATGCGACCTCGACGGCTCCCTCGAACTGGCTCTGTGACGGATGTTCAGGGTCGAGGCGGAAGATCCCCCGGAAGCGCTCAAAACGCCCCTTCACTTTGGCGATCATCAGGTGCTTCACAGAGAAGGCCACCTGGGAGCGCTCTGGCACGATCCGGTACTCGACGGACTGGGATTCAAGACTCATCTTGCTAGGATCTTTTCACGCTATTGATGCTTTTTCGAGCCCAAGCCGAGATAAAAAACACGATGGCCAGGGCCAGCAGGATGGAAGCCACCCCGCCCAGTGAGAACGAAACCCGCTCTCTCAAGCGTGCGTTGAACAAAAAGATCACCAGGGACAACACCAGTAGAAAACCCGAGGTCATGAACATGGGGCACCTCTCCACCCCGGTGAACTGCAGGGTTCATGCCCGGATCCACACCTGAACCCATGGCCAGAACCAGCGATTCACGATCTCGCCCCCGACCAACCAGGAGAAGAGATTGGCGCCCAGGGCAATCCAAACCGCACGTCGCGCGGGCACTTTCCAAATCCGATGCAGGGCCCAAGCCTCCAGCGTCGGCGCGAAGGCCTCAGCCGTCAGGACATAGGTTCCGTACCCTCCGCCCAGATTCCTGATGAGCACCGGCCACCCCCAAACCACCAGAGGATGGGTGAGGAGGTTCAGAAACAATACGCGCACAGGCTTCCGGTACCAGGGCCACTCGAACAGGCAGGTCAACGCAAAGAACAACAGGTAGGCGCCGATTCCGATTCCGGGATCGGAAGGAGCCGGCGCGAACACTTCCGCACATTCCCCTTTGAGGAAATACTGGAATACCGAAAACGAGTGATCACAACTCACGCCCCACTCCGACGTGAAACTCCAACCAAGAACGCCAGCTCGGCGAATCCATGGTAAGCCGCCAGATGAACGTAGGTCCAACGCGCACTCTCGCGATCCACTCCATAGGCCCACAAGAGAAATCCGATCACCAGCACCCCTACACACCCATGGATGAAGGGTCCGAACCACCGACGGTCCTCACGGAATGCCATGCGGAAACTCAGCGGAACTTGCGTGGGCGCATGTTGGTCCGGAATCGCCTTCAGCCAAACAAAATAATGGAGAGACTGGGTCAACAGGAAGATCCGTACAAATGCGACTCCGAAACGGTCCGCAGGAAGGGCCGCCAGGTTCCAAGAGATTTCACCGAGCGGCCCGATCACCGGCAACATGGGGACGGCGACGCACGCCAATCCGGTCAGACCCAGGGCCAGAATCGCACCCCGGCGCTCACCCCGAGAACGGACGGAGCGGAACCAGAAAGCAAAGGCGACGAAGTTATGGAGAATGGCGAGTGTGAGTGCGGTCTTGTAGGAATCCAGATGAAACCCGTACCCGATGCACGCCAGACCGACCACAGCGGGAGCCCAGTGCACACGCTGGCTCTGCGCCAGCATCCCGAGCAGAGTGATCACCATGGCACCGAGAGCCCAAGCCGGGTTCCCACCCAGCGCGAGGGCCAAGCCGAAAACCAGGGTGATTCCCACGTAGATTCTCCACGCCCCGGGCTCACCCCAACCATAGCGGAAGCTCGCCAGCAAATGAGGCACTCCGAGAATCAGTGGAACCGCGTAGAATGAGAACTCCGGGAATCTCCAGACCAGAAAACAGTTCAAACACAAAGAAAGCAGAAACCAGATCGGAGTCCGGAGTGATCGATCCAGGAAAACCCGCCTGCCCGGCCCGAGATGCAGAGTCCGCCGGAGTACCCCCGCCCTCCACGAGTCCAAGAGCGCCGCACTTGAAATCATCTGGTCTTTCGATCAGGAAACAGCTCGGAACTGGGAGAAACAGAATCCACCTGCGCACCCACTCTGAGAGCCCGTTCGTCGATCGTGTCTCGAGCCACAAAAATCGCAGAATTCCCGACCCGGAGCCTGACCTTCCTCTCGTCGAAAGAAAGAACCTGTCCACGAATCGTACTCACCGGCCCCATTCCGGCTTGAGCGGGCAGATGGAGCAGAGGCAGAGCCAACAGAACGAGCGCGAGACGAATCTGGACCCTGCCAGACCGCCTCAAGCCTTCATTTGCCATTCCCGCCATTCTGCACTCCATTCGAATTCATGATCACCGGTGGGACGCTTCCCTCGGCTTTGACGAACTCCACCTGGGGATCCTCGGCACAATCGCGAGGTTTTTCAGGGCAACGCCCATTCTTGGCCAAACAAGAGACGGGGGTCACCTTGAAGCCACACTGCATCTGGGCAAAGCAGACTTGGGTCGAGCCGCAAGATTTCACCTGAACCGTGTTTTGAGAGAGGTAATGACACTCTTTCACCACTGGCGGCAGGGGAATGTCTGCGTTTGCCACTCCGATTCCCCAGCTTCCCATCCATCCCATCACCATGAAAAAGGTCATCTACTAGGCCCTCCATTGTTAAGAATCACGCAATTTCCGGTCTGACTCAAGCGCGAAGCACAATGAAGTCTGTTGATTCCGGCTTGAGGTGTCAAATTTCCTTGATTGGGGGTCCGGCCTTCAGTTAGACTGCGCCGGCACTTTCAAAAAGGAGAACCCATGACTCATCCGTTCCAATCCCGCAAATGGCTCGCCGCCACCTTCTTGGCGGCCTGCTTCGTCACCCTGCCCACCCTCTCGAACGCCCTCGAAATCGATGCGGATTCGGAACTGACCGTTTCTTCGAACCATGAGCTCGTACGCGTGGACCGTCACCGGATCTTCGTGAAGCTCAAAAAGGGTAAGCGCTTTCCACGTTCTGAACATGTGATCTCCGCCACCCGTCTCTTCGGTCGCCTCTTCGTGGTCCAAACCAGCGATGCAGACGCCCTCCGCCAAGAGCTGGCCGGTCAAGGCTTGATCGAGTACACCGAGCGGAATACTTATCATGGCAAGCAGGCGCTCCCCGAGCCCGTCGAGCATCAAGCCGTAGAGAACACCACCGACGCTCCGACATTCAATGATCCGATGGTGGGCAAGATTTGGTCTTTCGCTGACGATAGCGGAAACGGAATTTCTGTGAACAAGGCTTACACCCTGGCCGCCACCTCTTCCAAAAAAGAAGTAATCGTCGCAGTGGTGGACACCGGCGTGGACTACAACCACGAAGACCTGAAAGAAATCATGTGGGTCAACAAAGGTGAAGTCCCCGGTAACGGAATCGACGACGACCGAAACGGGTATGTCGATGACGTCTACGGAATCGACACCCTCACTCGCGATGCCCAAGGCCGCGCCACCGGTGACCCCATGGCCAGCCACGCGCACGGAACCCACGTTTCGGGCACGATCGCAGCCAAGCAGAACAACCGCATCGGGATCGCCGGAATCGCCTCCAACGTGAAAATCATGGCTATCCGGACCGTTCCGGATGATGCCGATGAAACCGACGTGAACATTGTCGAGTCCTTCCTTTATGCCGCCAAGAACGGTGCCCGTCTGATCAACTGCTCTTTCGGCAAGACTCACAATGAAGGTGGCATGGCTGTGAAAGAGACCATCGACCATATTTTCAAGAACTACGGAACTCTTGTGGTGGCCGCAGCCGGAAACGATTCAAGCTTCGGTGGAAAATGGGATATCGACGTACGCCCCAAGTATCCGGCATCCTTCAATTCGGACGGACTCATGGTGATCGCATCCACCGCTCAGAACGGCGGGCTTTCCTACTTCTCGAACGTGGGCAAGCGCTCGGTCGATCTCGCCGCTCCAGGATCGGACATCTACTCGACCGTTCCAGGCAACCGTTACGCCGGAATGTCGGGCACCTCGATGGCCACCCCGACTGCGGTGGGCATGATGGCCGAAGTGCTGAGCCAGTACCCGAACCTGACCGGTGCCGAGTTGAAGCAACTCGCCATCGACAGCGTGACCAAGGTCAGCTCATTCAGCTCCTACATGGTGAGTGGGGGACGCGGGAACATGTACAACATGCTCAAAAACGCGTCCCAGATGAGCTCACGCTACCGCTGATCTGAATCTCACTCTTCCTAAGGCGTCAGGCGGGAGATCCCCCCTGGCGCCTTTTTTTTGTGATCCAAAAAAACGCGATGTACACCCAATAGGCTGGAGTCACTGACCTGACCACTCCTTGATCGTATCACTATTAGCGAATCAAAGGATCACCCGGAACGTGAGATTGATCCTGGGCTCTTTGACTCTCAACATTCTCGGCAGGGCGTGTTGCCAGAGCTCCTGGGTCCGACCCGACATCACCAACAGACTCCCGTTTCCGAGCGCGATTTCCGCTTTTTGATCAGAATCCCCCAACTTCCGGAAGCAGAACCTCCGCACGGCACCCAATGAAACCGAGGCAATGCAAGGCTCTGGGCCGAGCTCGGGCTCGTCATCACGATGCCACCCCATGCAATCGCGGCCGTCCCGATAAAGATTGAGGAGCACGCTGTTGAAACGGACCCCGAGCTTTGCCATCAACCGGTCACGGATTTCTGCGACACCCGCCCCCCAAGGATCGGGATTCCAAGTGACACCTGAATATCGATACGATTTTCCGGGATCCCCCTGCCAAGCGACCAGACGCGGCTGCATGACCCTTCTCCCGAACATCATGATTTCCCGCTCCTGCCATCGGGTTTCAGAGTGAATCCGTTGAAAGAGCTCAACAGACTCTTCTGTATCGATAAAATGTTCCACCCAAACGACATGCGCGGGGGAAGGAAGCAGGGATGGAGTCCGTGGATTCATCACTGGGACATGGAAGTGACCGTCCAGCGGTCATACCGGGTCAACAGCAAGAGTCCCGGCAACATCAAGCTGACCGCCACTGCAAAGTAAGCTGGCCACCCCAGGTGTTCGGCCATGTATCCGGTGGGAGCGCCGGCTACCACACGGGTCAGGGCCATCAAACTGGTGAGCAAGGCATACTGGGTCGCCGAGAACTTCTTGTTGCACAAGCTCATCAGGAAGGCGGAATACGCCGCCGTTCCCATTCCAGAAAGTAAGTTCTCGGTGGCGATCGCGCTGACCATCAAGGGATAGTTGAGGCCGGTATAGGCCAAAGCGAGGAAAAGGAGATTGCCCACGCCTTGCAAGATCCCGAACACCCATAGCGAACGCTTCATCCCCATCCGGGTCATGAGGGCTCCACCCGCCAAAGTTCCGAAAATCGTGGCCACAAGACCAATCCCCTTATTGACCGCTCCAATATCGGTTTTGGAGAAGCCAAGCTCCAACATGAATGGCGTAGTCAGAGCCAAAGCAACCACCACATCGAGCTTATACAAAACGATGAACGACAGGACCTCGATCGATCCCTTCCGCTTGAAGAAATCGACCAGAGGCAAAACCACCGCTTCTTTCAGCGAATGGGGGCGAGCTTCCGGGTCAACTTGCGGTTCTGGAGCCAGGAACAGGGTACAGAGGACGCCCACGCCCATTGAAAGCGCCATCACGAAATAAACCTGCTTCCAAGGAATCCGGTCAGCGAGAATCAGCGCCAAGGCTCCGCTCACGAGCATAGCCAATCGGTACCCCATCACATAGGCCCCCGACCCGAGACCGTACTCCTCCGGCAGCAAGGTGTCTGTCCTCCAAGCGTCGACCACAATGTCCTGACTCGCGCTCAGGAATGCCGCCACGACCGCGATCATCGCCATCCGCGCGGACTGTTCCGAAGGGGAGGTCACAGCCATCCAGGCAATGGTCAGAGCCAAAAGGATCTGCAGCACGAGAATCCACCCCCGCCGCCTGCCCAGGACCGGTGGCAGGTATCGATCGAGGAAGGGCGACCAAAGAAACTTGAGGGTGTAGGGCATTCCCACCAACGAAAAGATCCCGATCGTGGTCAAATTCACTTTTTCCTGACTCATCCAGGCCTGGAGGGTGCTTCCCGTCAGAGCCAGCGGAATTCCCGAGGAAAATCCATACCCCAAAGTCGCGACCATTCTCCGGCTTCCTAAAATGCGAACCAATCGATGAAAAAATCCTTCTGCCATGCCGAAAGGCTAACACAGTCCATCACTCAACGAAATCCATTGAAGTGCAACTGTGTCCAAAACGACTCATTATTTGGCTAAAATTGATTTGCTAACCTGTTTCAGAGGTCAGGGATGAGAGTACTGTTTTCCATTTTATTTTTCGCGGTGATCGTCAGCTCCCCAGCTGGAGCCCAGCCCAACAAAAAAGCAGAACCCAACCGAAAACCCGCCAGTTTTTCCCCACTTTCTTCCTCCTTCATTTCATTTTACGGCAAGCGTTACCTGGTCAAATCCTCTGACAACAACTGCAATGAAGGGCAGTTCAAGGATCATGGACTTTCTGTGCGGCTTTGCGTGGACAGTTCCGGCAATCCCATCCAGGTCCGTCCCTGAATGAAGAAATACCTGCTCTATGAACACGGAGTCCAAAGCCCGCGCTGGCAGACGGACTACCTCCCCCAGTTCCACACTTGGTTGACACGGAAAACACCCTACCTGTTCCGGGAAGATTTTTGCGGAACCGCGAGAATCGCTTGTGAATGGGTGAAGCAATCCACCCGTCACCGGGCCTTGGGACTCGACCTCGACGCCGAACCCCTCCGGTTCGCGCGCGAACGGAACCTTTCGCAACTTTCTTCGATTGAAAAATCCCGCATCGGACTCAAGCGACAGGATGTACGAACCCCGACTGCGGAACTCTTTGACATGATCGGTGCGTTCAATTTTTCCTGCTTCACTTTCTTGACCCGCATGGATCTCCTTCGTTATTTCCGTGCCGTCCATGCCTCACTGAAAAAACCCGGAACGCTCTTCCTAGAAATCGCAGGAGGCCCTGGCTTCATCGAGCCCCGACACGAGCGGCGCAACTTCTCGGTCCCCGGAATCGGGAAGGTGAAACAAATCTGGGAGCAGCATCAGTACGATCCCATCACCGGAATCAACGATTACTCCATTCACTTCGGGCTCCCGGACGGAAGCTGGCTGCAAGACGCCTTTCAATACCACTGGCGGATTTGGGGGATTCCCGAACTTCGTGACGCGCTTGCCGAAGCCGGATTCAGAAAAAGCGTCGTCCTCTGGGAACAGGTGGATGCCCGCGGAAAAGGGACGGGTGAATTGCTCCCGACCGAGAACGCCGAACTCCCCGAGTCGTACGTGGCCTATCTCGTCGCCGTGAAGTGAAACGCTGTCACGGGCATGACCCTTGCTCCCGTTCTCTGACGAAAGCGAGGATCCATCATGGACCAAAATGTGAATGAGAAGATCGAATCCCTACGAAGCCGTACCCGGGAGTTCATGCAGCACGAGAAAACAACCCTGAACCAATACGGCGGAACGATGCTGAAGGAAGTGGAAGGTCTGGTGATCGAAGCCGTCGAGTCGGCATCCTCCAAGATCGATTCCATCCTGGTCAGAGTTTCCGACAGCATCCGGAAAGAACCCTTTGTGGCAATGGCCGCCTTTGCGATCACTGGATTGGCAGTATTCAATTTGGTGAACAAGCGTCGCAAGGGCCAAGCATCTTCCTCGACGTCAGCCTCTTCCGGATCGGCGGCTGAGGCCGCTCCCGATATCAAACACTGACCCTCACTTGAATCGGATTTCGATCGCACCGAAGGGAAGGATACCGACACGCAGGTCGCGGGTTTCAAGGAGGGGCCGGTCGACCCACTGGTGAAGAGCCCGAATCCAGCGTTGAACCGGAGCCTCCGGATCCTGCGGACGAACCGGGTTCCAATGGCCCGACCAGGACTCCGCCAAGACAGGCGAACTGTGAAGAAAGAGTATCAGGATGAGTGTGCGACGGAGCATATTGAACCTCTTCGGTGATCAACGGTGGTCCGGCTTCAAGCAGTCCGGGCGAAGGCGTAGGGATGGGATGGGATAGAACGCCGCCGACCGGGCCTCTTAAAACCGGCCACCGCGCCGTCCGATCTGCAAGGCCCGGACCAAGGCCAGAGGAGCGCTGATTCCAGGCCGCAACTTCCGTGGAGACAGAGTGATTCCCCGAGGAGACGGAAGATCCCGATTGAAGCCACTTCGGGGAGGGAGTATGGTGCACCCATGCTGAACGAAGCCGACGTGGTCATTTTGGGAGCGGGTGGAGCCGGAATGATGTGTGCCATCCGGGCGGGACGCCGGGGGCGCTCTGTGGTTCTCTTGGACCATGCGAGGAAGATCGGAGGGAAAATCCTGATCTCAGGGGGAGGTCGTTGCAACTTCACCAATCTTGGCGCAGGGCCGGGAAATTATGTCTCGCAAAACCCCCACTTCATGAAGTCGGCTTTGGCGCGTTATTCACCCTGGGAGTTCATCGAAATGGTCACCCAGCACGGGATCGCCTACCACGAGAAAAAACTCGGCCAGCAGTTTTGCGATGGAAGCGCACAGGCGATCGTCGACATGCTCGAGAAAGAGTGCCTGGCGGCGGGTGCCCGATTCGAGTTGTCCTGCAAGATCGAGAAAGTGGATAAAATCTCAGATCAACCGGCCCGCTTCAGAGTCCGAACCGACAGGGGTTCGATCGAATGCGCTTCGGTGGTGGTGGCCACCGGTGGACTCTCCTTGCCCAAAATCGGCGCAACCGGAATCGGATACGAGATCGCCAAGAGCTTCGGACTCGAGCTGGTGGAAAGGGCTCCTGCTCTCGACGGGTTCGTATTTTCTAACGAGGATGCAAAACGATTCGCCGGTCTGGCGGGGGTGTCTTTCGATTCGAACATCAGCTGTAACGGAAAGCACTTCCACGAGGCTATCCTGTTCACCCACGCAGGACTCTCGGGTCCGGCCACCCTTCAGGCCTCACTGCATTGGCATGGAGATGATCCGGTCACGATCGATTTTCTCCCTGGAAAGGATCCGATGAACTGGTTCCTCGAGAAGAAGAAGTCAGGGAACCGCTCTCTCGTCAAGAACCTGCTTTCTGAACTCCTGGCCTCCCGCTTGGCGGAGCGCCTGTGCGAACTGTATTTTCCGGACTCAAAACCCCTTCCAGATGTCTCTGAAAAGGAACTCCGCACTTTTTGCGAACTCTTGAAGGAGTGGAGCTTCGTTCCGAAAGCGACTGTGGGCTATTCCAAAGCCGAAGTCACCCGGGGCGGCGTTTCCACGGACGAGTTATCGTCGAAAACCCTGGAGTGCAAGAAAGTCCCCGGTCTCCACTTCATCGGTGAGGTCGTCGATGTCACGGGATGGCTAGGTGGGTACAACTTCCAGTGGGCCTGGGCTTCAGGTGCCGCGGCTGGTGACGTGGTCTAGTCGGGCTTCTTCGCGTACAGGGCGTGAACCGAATACAATTCGATCTGCCTGAGGTGTTTGAAGAACAGCCAGGGAACGTGGGGCTCGGATTTTTCGACTTTGAATCCGGAGATCCGGTACAGCCACTCAACAACAGCGGCTGAATCCGCGACTCCTTTCGGCATCCGCCCTCGAAGTCCTTTTGCAATTCTGTCGTGCCAAATGTAAGGACCGGTCTGGATCGCAGCGCCTCCCGGTGAGACCAGTCTGAACTGCTCTTCGGGCAGGATCTTGGGCTCGTGCAGCATGTCGATGGCATTCATCGAAACGGTCACGTCGAATCCTGCCGAAGGAAGGGGAAGTGCGTCGATCTCCCCCACCACAAAATCAGAAAAGGGAGCACCATCGGCATGGATACCGCCCCGCTCGACGGGAAGTGTGAACTTGCGTGCGAGGTTTCCGAAAAGCAGATCCCCGGGAAAGAGAAGTTCTCCCCGGTACGGGGCCCCGAGGTTGAGGTGGCGCGCGAGTAAAATGGAGTGGAAGGAGCTGTCCACTCCGAGGTAGCTCTTGGCTTTCCCGCGGAGCCTTCTGCAAAGGCCTCCGACACCGCAACCGAGCTCAAGCACACTCTGGCCCGGTTCGATCCACGAGGTGACCGTCTGGAACGGGCCACGATCCCAATAGCGCCGGATCCATTCCGTAATTTCAGGACTCTCAGAGGCGGGAACACTCTTCCACCACTCTTCCGGGCTTCCTTCGTAACCGAGATAATGATTCATCAGGTACAAGGCATTGACCCGTCCCGATTCGAGATCCTCTTCGATATGTTCGTCCGCTTCGGCTTCGAGGGCTTCACGTTGTTCGGAAAATTCCTCACGGTATTCGATCGGGATCTGTGAATCCGGGACGAATTTCGAGATTCCCTTCACATGAGCGAGCAGGTATTCGCCGGGATCGGGCACGACGACGGCCACCCCTTCGAGAATCGGATACCTGCTCCCGCATTGGACACACTCGAGCGTTCCGTAGACGATTTCCTCCCGGGTCCCCTCACCCTCCAGGCGGAAGCGCCCATGACAGGATTTGCCCCGGGTCCTGGCCGGGCAACAGAGTTTTTCAATGGTGGATTTCAGCATGACGGATTCTCCCGAGTAATAACGAACTGAAGACGACACTCACACTGCTCAAGGCCATCGCGGCACCCGCGTGCACCGGAGACAGGACTCCGGTCACGGCGAGAGGGATGCCGACCAGATTGTAAACAAAAGCCCAAACCAGATTCTGTCGGATCCGTCGGTAGGTCGCTTTCGAGATGCGGATCGCATCGAGTGATTTGAGCGGATCCCCTCCGAGCAAGGTGATTCCGGCAGTCTGCATGGCTGCATCGGTTCCGGTCGAAAGCGCAATCCCGACATCCGCAAGCGCCAATGCCGGAGCATCATTGATCCCGTCTCCGAGCATCGCGACACACTCCCCCTCACGCCTCAATGACTCGATCACTGACGCCTTGTCCTCGGGAAGCATCCGCGCATGGACGGTTTCGATTCCGAGGATGCCCGCGATTCTCGATGCCTCCTCCTGACGGTCACCGGTGAGGAGGACCGGCCGGATTCCCGTTTCGCGAAGCCTTCGGACAAACTCGGGTGCTCCGGGTTTCAATTCATCCTCGAACCAGAAAACTGCCATGCTGCGTGGAGAGTGCGTGGCCTCGATCAGGTACGAACAGGATCCCGATCCTTGTTCCTCGG
>JAIXWV010000004.1 GCA_027491115.1 Pseudomonadota bacterium | reverse complement strand
GCACTCACGGCACTGGTCAGGTGCTTGAAGGATTCCTCTTCAGAATCATTCACCAGCGGAAAAATAAAATAAGCCTGCCGCCCGCTGTTCAACTCATGATTGATGACTTCGATCATCTTCCGGTGTTCGGCAGGGCGGATCAGGCGGGTCTTGATGGGCGTTCGCCCGGGTGGGCGCTCGCGGATCACCGAGACTTCGAGGTCTCCATAAGCAGTGAGAGCCAGAGTGCGGGGAATCGGGGTCGCGGTCATGACGAGCGTATGGGGCTGGATCACGGACTTCTCACGGAGCTTCCTGCGCTGATCTACTCCAAATCGATGCTGTTCGTCGATGATCACCAGGCCCAAGTTCCCGAACCGCACTGGGTCTTCGATGAGCGCATGCGTTCCGATCAAGAGCGCGGCTCCTCCGGTATCGAGGAGTTCTTGGATGGCCCGGCGTTCGGTCGTGGTGGTCTTGCCGACGAGCAACTTCACCGGGACCTGATCGCCATAGAGGCGCTTCAGGTTCATGTAGTGCTGTTCAGCCAAAATCTCAGTGGGCGCCATCAGTGCCGCCTGGAACCCTTGATCCATCACGGCAAGGGCGCTCAAAAAAGCCACGGCCGTCTTACCGGCACCGACATCGCCCTGAAGCAAGCGGTTCATCGGGTGGGGCTTGCACAGATCCTGTCCGATCGACTCGAGCGCATCGCTCTGGCCCCGGGTCAGGGCAAAGGGGAGTGAGCGGAGGTGCGTTTCAATGCTGGTTTTGAGGCGTGCCGAATCAAGGGCATGACCTTTTTCTTTTTCGAGATTCAATCGTTTAGAAAGAATGTGCCACTCGAACTTGAAGAATTCCTCGTAGATCAGGCGCTGATGCGCAGGCGATTTGAAATCAGCGAAGGCCTCTTCGTTTTTGGTGTTTTGACCTGCTGGAATCAAGGGCGGGAAGTGCACTTCCCGGATGGCATGGGCAATGCCGGGAAGTCCGTGCTTCTTCAGTGCAGGGACGGGAAGCTCCTCCTTCAGGGATGGCAGGGCCAGGGTGAGGGCGGTGTCGAGGATCTTCCGGAGAGTCTTGGTCGGAATCCCGTCTATCTCAGTGTAAATCGGGACGATTCGGCCAACGTGGAGCTCTTCCTCCAGATCAAATTGAATGTCGGGGTGGACCATCTCGCGGATGGATCCGAATACTTTGACTGCCCCGGTGGCGATGATCTTGATGCCGGGCTCGAACTTCTGTTCGAAGCCCTTGTAGGTGCGGAACCACTTGAGCGAGATCCACTGCTTGTCCTGATCGAAGGCCTTCACTTCCAGTAGCTTCGAAAAACGCCCCCGCAGAGGACGCATGTAAGCCTGATGCACGGTCAGTTTCAGGGAGGCCGAAGACCCTTCGACCAGATCCTTAACCAAAGCCAGTTTGGAGCGGTCTTCGTACTTCCGTGGGAAGAAATACAGCAAATCCCGGATCGTGCGGATATCGCGAGAGGCGAACACCGTACCGAGCCGCGGTCCTACCCCTTTGATGAACTGTACCGGAGTGTCGAGCGGATTGTCGTGGAAGGGTTTCTTGGTCACACGTAGCGGATCTGGATCACCACGTAAGTGATCTTGCCCTTCGGGGCGTTCACTTCGACTTCATCACCGGTCCGTTTGCCCACCATCGAGCGGGCAATGGGAGACAGAACGCTGATTTTGTTCTTTTTGATGTCCGCTTCGTCCTGTCCGACGATCTGGTAGGTGATCTTGCCACCGTTCTCGTCTTCGAGGTCCACCGTGGCACCGAACGCGATCTTGTCCGACTTGATCTCCTTCGGGTCGATCACCTGGGCGCGGGCCATCTTGGCGTTGATTTCCTGGATGCGTCCTTCGATGAAGCCCTGGCGCTCTTTGGCAGCGGAGTAGTCGGCGTTCTCGGAAAGATCGCCGAGTGAACGGGCGTGTTCGATCGCGGCCACGATCTTCGGGCGCTCGACCTGGGTCAGGTGCTTGTGTTCTTCCTCGAGCAGGCGCTTGCCTTCGAGGGTCATGGGGAATTTTTCTTCGGACATGATTCCCCGAGCCTAGCACGGCGCAAGGCAGAGTTAAACCTGAAAAAACGGAGACTTGGGCGCTACTTCTTCTTGAAGAGCTCCTCAGCTGCGGACTTCAGCGCATCTCTCGAGGTCGCCTGTGCCCCGGTTCTCGAGCTTGGCTTGAAGTGATCGCAAAAGTTCGCCTTTTCTTTGTCCACCACCCGCTCGGCCGAGCTTTCGCGGCACTCGTTGTTGTAGGCGCGATCGTGATGCACGCAATTCTTGCAAGCATGGTTGTCCCGCCCGCAGTGATCGCAATGATCTTGGCGGTGGTAGTGGTTTTCGGGAATCTCTTGATTGCAGGACCAGCAGCGACCCATGAGCGACTCCCGGACCAGAGATTAAAGCGTCATGACATCAATGCGCTCGTCGCGCATTTTTTCGATAGCCAGCAACATCGACCAAGCCGCAGAGAGCACGGTCGAATACGGAATCTTCCGCTCGAGTGCCGCGCGGCGGATGTCGTAGCCGTCGTTCATGGCGGTCGCGGTGTCCGATACGGTGTTGATCAGGAGCACGTAGTCCCCGCGCTTGATCGCTTCGACACAGTTCGGGCTGCCTTCCGACACCTTGAGTACCGACTCGCACACCATTCCGTTGTCCTTGAAGAAGCGTGCGGTGCCGGGGGTTCCGACAATGCTGAAGCCCAGGTTCATGAATTGCTCGGCGATGCTGAGCGCCTCGGCCTTGTCGTCATCGCGAACGGTGATGAAGACCTTGCCCTTGTGGGGTAGGCGGACGCCCGCACCTTCGAGGGCTTTTTGATAAGCCACGGCAAAGCTCTTCGAGCGCCCCATGACCTCGCCGGTGGACTTCATTTCAGGTCCGAGCACCGGGTCCACGTTCGGGAACTTGTGGAAGGGGAACACGGGGGCTTTGACGTTGTAGATTTCGAGATTCCGGTCGAAGTCAGTGGTGTAGCCCAGGTCTGCGAGCTTCTTGCCAAGCATGAGTTCGACCGCGATCTTGATCACGGGGGTGCCCACGGCCTTGCTCACAAACGGAGCCGTTCTCGAAGCACGGGGGTTCACTTCAATCAAATAAATGTCGTCTCCGAGCACGGCAAACTGCGCGTTCATCAGGCCGACGACGTTCAGCTTGCGGCCCAGAATGCGGGTGTAGGTCCGGATGCGGTCGACAATGTTGCGAGGTAAAGACTGCGGAGGCAAGCAAGAGGCACTGTCTCCGGAGTGGATGCCGGCTTCTTCGATGTGCTCGAGCACGCCACCGATCAAAACCGTTTCACCGTCCGAAAGCGCGTCGACATCGACCTCCACGGCGCGGTCGAGGAAGCGATCCATCAGCACCGGGTGCGAGCCCGAAGCATACATGGCGTCGTCGATATAATTGCGGAGGGCTTCTTCAGAGCGCACGATCTTCATGCCCCGGCCACCCAGGACAAACGAAGGACGCAACAACATGGGGAATCCGAGCTTGAGAGCCTTCTCGATCGCCTCGTCCTTGGTCGATGCGATCACGGACTCGGGCTGGAGGAGGCGGTACTTCTTGATGTCCTTCACGAGGTCATCGAAGAGCTTGCGGTCTTCAGCCATGTCAATGCTCTTCGTGGTCGTGCCGAGAATCTTGAGTCCGCCTTCTTCGAGAGCCTTGGCGAGCTTGAGCGGAGTCTGGCCTCCGAGCTGGACGATCACGCCGAGTGGCTGTTCGATCCGGGCAATGTTCAGCACCGATTCGGCCGAAAGCGGCTCGAAGTAGAGACGGTCCGAGATGTCAAAGTCCGTGCTCACGGTTTCGGGGTTGCAGTTCACCATGATGGTCTCGTAGCCGAGCTTCCGGAGCGCCATGGCGGCATGAACACAAGAATAGTCGAATTCGATCCCTTGTCCGATCCGGTTCGGGCCGGATCCGAGGATCATCACCTTCTTCGGGTTTTTGGTAGCGATCGACTCGTTCACGGTGCCTTGATAGCTCGAGTACCAGAACGGGGTCTTGGCTACGAACTCGCCGGCGCAGGTGTCGACCGAGTGGTACGTCGGGAAGATCCCGAGCCCTTCGCGGGATTTGCGGACGTCAATCGCTTTCAGACCCTTGATTTCCGCGATCGAATGATCGCTGAAGCCTTGGGCCTTGATGCGCTTCATGAATTCCGCGTTGAATGGAAATGCTGTCGATTCGATATCTTTCTGGATTGCGATCAGTCCCGCAATCCGGTCCAAGAACCACGGATCGATTTTGCACTTCTGGTGGATTTCGTCCAAGTTTGCGCCCTTGGCGATGGCATCGGCCACGGCCAGCACGCGCTCGGGATGGGCCTTCTCGATCCGCTCCCAGTAGATGCGCTTTTCAGGAAGGGGCTTCAGCCAATTCGCACGACGTTCGATCGAGGCCATGGCCTTCAAGAACGATTCTTCAAAATTCCGGCCGAGCGCCATCACTTCTCCGACGGACTTCATTTGGGTGCCGAGCTCGGGGTTGGTCTGACGGAATTTCTCGAAGTCAAAACGAGGCACCTTGGTGACCACGTAGTCGATCGAAGGCTCGAACGATGCCGGAGTGGTGCCGGTGATGTCGTTGGTCAGCTCGTCGAGGGTGTAGCCGATGGCGAGCTTGGCCGCGATCCGGGCGATCGGGAAGCCCGTCGCCTTCGAGGCCAGCGCCGAGGAGCGCGACACGCGCGGGTTCATCTCAATCACGATCACGCGACCGTTTTTGGGGTGAATGGCGAACTGGATGTTGCTTCCTCCGGTTTCGACCCCGATTGCGCGGATGATGCGAATCGCCTGGTTACGGAGGTTCTGGTATTCCTTGTCGGTCAGGGTCTGGGCCGGAGCGACGGTGATCGAATCACCCGTGTGGACACCCATTGGGTCGAGGTTCTCGATCGAGCACACGATGACCACGTTGTC
>JAIXWV010000001.1 GCA_027491115.1 Pseudomonadota bacterium | reverse complement strand
ACAAAAACATCAGGAAGGTGTTTTTGCACCATGCGAGCGCTGATAGTGAGTCCCTCAGTCCACCTGTATTCATACTGGGGTTGCCCCGTCAACTCCGGGCCATGCAGGAGGCACTACAGAATTGACCACCCAATCTTTTGCAATCACAATAAAGTGGTGAAAAAAAACGCACCCAAGAAAAAAAATAGATTACTTTCCAGTACTAATCCACAGGTTGCCAAGGGTGATGGCGATAAGTTTGTTCAAGCATATATTAAGGCTATGCCGACTTGGAAAAGAAAAGTTGGCGAAAGACTGGATGCTATTGCACAAAAAGTTATTCCTGAAGTTGAGTTGGCGGTCCGTTGGAATACCCCTTTCTATGGAACTAAGAGGTTCAGTTGGTTTTTTGGATTCTATTGCTATGAAAAGTATGTTCAGGTTTTCTTTCTTAATGGCTCTTTGCTTGAACCTATGCCACCTGAAGAATCAAAGCAGAAGAATGTTCGCTATCTGAATATTTTTGAGAATGACGAAATTGACTTGGACCGAATCAGTGACTGGATAGAACAAGGTAGTAAATTACCTGGTAATAGAGTTTTTTAGGTGAAACAGAAGCAACAAGTTTGGTTTGAATGATTGCACAGGGGATCTGGTGAGATAGAAATTCACCGATTCGTCACCAAGGTGTTTTTGTAGTGTCATAAGTTGTTGAAACGAAAACCAAATCTAATTCTAGATCATCATTAAAATCCTCTCCGCCATTGACTAAACAACTGTAAGGGAGTTTCTATACTTGCGCGAAACTAGATGGTGAAATGTTTCAGCGCTTTCGATCATGTTAGAATGAAAACATGCGCTGGACGATCGAACAACGGTGGAGTCAGGTGCTCTTTGTGAACTGGAAAGTTCCCGCTGCTGAGTTGCAGGAACTGGTGCCGTTCCCACTCGATTTGCATGAGGGTCAAGCGGTGCTTTCGTTGGTACCTTTTTTCATGGATCGGGTCCGGTTTCGGGGCCTGCCGAGCTCCCCGTTCGGGTCAAGCCTCTGGGAGATCAACCTCCGCACCTATGTGATCGTGAACGGAGTTCCGGGGATCTATTTTTTCACCTTGGAGACTCCCCATCGAATGGCTAACTGGATTGCCAGAAAGTTTTTTGATTTGCCCTATCGCAATGCCCATGTAGAGGCTGCAGTCTCTGATGCAGAATACCGGATGGAGGTGAGGGGAGTGGATGCCGGATGCCTTCCTTACCGCCTGCAACTCCAAGCGAGGGGCGAGGATGAGCTCTACTCTTCTGATTTTCAGAAATGGGTCACCGAGCGGTATCACCTGTATGTCTTGAAGAACGGGGCCACCATTCGAGGAGATGTGATCCATGAACCCTGGGCGGTGAGGCGGGTACAAGTCGATCGCCTGGAAGGAGGGTTCTCCATCCTGCAGGGTTTCCCTGACCTGGATCGCCTGGAGCCTTGTTTTTGGGCCAATCCGATGAGGGTGAGATTCTCCCCTTTTTTGCGGTGTCCCTGAGGCGTTCCTCTGTCGAATGAGTCGACAACGACAAAAGACTGACAGCCTTCTGGTTGACTCAAGAGATCATTTCTGGTTTCCGATGAAATAGAATGCGAAGTCTATGGATGTTGGTCCTTCATCTCATGAGCCCGCCCGCAGGGGCGCAAAACCTGAGCTGTAGCGCCATTGATTCCCCCCTGGGTTTGGCCGGTCATTCCATGATTCAGACCGTGGGAAAGAATTATGAGGCTGCTGCGGTCAGTGAGATGAGTGTTTACCTGTTCGACAAGTGTGCCACCAAGCGGGTGCACAAATCGAACATCGGGAGCACTCCCACGTCATCGACCTATTCCGTATGCCGGGACGGGTCGTATGCATTCGAACAACCCGATGCCACCGGGCCTTTGGAGTGGAATGGGTTCTGTGGAGAGACCGGCATAGCGAACATGCTCAGCATGACCTGTGGATCTCTTTGGCATCCAACCGGCACGATTCACACGATATCAGCGGATTTGGTTCCGGGGACCCTACCTGCCACTGTTAGCAAGTCTTTGAACTATATGGCTCCCGACTCGGATTGTGGTGACAAGGAGTGGGATTATTTCGACACCGCTGATTCCGGGAGCGAGTACATCTCTTCCATTGTGAATGGTCTGAAAGAACCCTCGGATTTCACCCGAACCAAATCCAACGGGACCAAGCTGAAGCGCTCGCCCGTCATGACCATGGTGAAGCTGAAGGGGGAAAAGGTGCTCCATTGGATCACGATTGTGGACATCGTCGGCTTTGATCCGAAAAAATCCGTCTATTCCAACGGATCTTGTTTCGCTTATGCCAATCAATGGGGGAAACAGTACAAAATTCCCTGTGGTGATCTAGCGGAAATGGCAGGGAACACCGAGGACGTGATGATGGGTATGGTTGGAAAGTACATTCGGGTCAAACAGGTAGATTGAATGACAAACTCATTTTCGGGAAGCTCCAGAAATTCACGATTCGAAACATTCCTGTTAAAGATGATCGGTATTGGCTTTTGTTTTTTCGCCTTTCCTTCCTTTTCGGAAGCGGTGGATACCTGCCGGGTTCAGGATTCCGCCGTACCTGCGTCTCTTCGTTCCGTCCGTTCGGCTCTTGAAGCGTCGCAATCACCACTCCCGTTTGACCGCATCGGGACGGACACTCCTTCGTATTCAGCATCAGAGCGGCTGCTGGGTTTTTCCTACTATGTGGGAAGCGGGAATGAACGCTTTGAGAAACTCGAGGGCTACGATGACGTTTACCTGTATATCGATCATTACGAGCCGTCGCGGCATCCGCTCAACCGGCTTTTCTTGGGGTCGAGCGCCATCATCAAGATCGACCGGAGCCAGACTCCCGCGAAGTATGTTTATCTGAGTCGTGAAAAGCATGTCGGTACCAAATCCGGCGAAGAGCTGAAGGATGTGAAATCCGTGAATGAGCACCTGTGCTCACTCAATTCATCCTGTGCCGGGAAACTCAAAGCTTTCAATCTTGAAGCGAGATCATCTGAATTTGACGGCAATATCGGCCCTCAGTATAAAAAATCGATACATAAACGACTGACGGACCTGCTGCTGATCGACACCTATGCATCCGATCCCGTCATATCCCAATCGATCCAAGGAGTGCTGGGTCGTCTGGATTCCGAGGCGAAGGGGAATCCAGACGAGATCAATCGCTGGGTGTCCCAGGAGATGAAGAAAATAACAGACGCCAAGATCGGAACCCAGACCCGGGAGCAATACCAGGCGAAGGTGAAGGGGCAGGAAAACGCACGGGCGCTCGAGTACATCACCTACCGCTCGCTCGTGACGAATGTCAACAGTGAGCTCGAGAAGCGCTCACACCACTCCAAAAAAGAGGCGATCCTGGATTACTGCTCGAGTCAGGATACTCCCGTTTGTCAAAACGCCCGCTCGCTCAAATCGGATCTGGATCAGTTCCAGTCCAGGCGCAAAGTGCTCCCGCCAGGCGAGGGGATTCCTGCAATTTGAAGTGAGTATCACCTCCATAAGACGGGTACCCCAAGGGGAACAACTTTCTTGCGTCCTTTTCAGGTCGACTTTGCAACCCGATCCACCATCTTCGGCTGTCTGGATCCTGCTTTTTTGAGCAGGGTCGAGATCTCACGCCACTGAGGAACTTCCTCGGAGGCCACAAACGACACCGCGGAACCGGATTCACCGGCCCGACCGGTGCGGCCGATACGGTGGATGTAGTCTTCTGCCACTTGAGGAAGATCGTAGTTGATCACATGCTTGATCTTGGTCACGTCGATGCCGCGTGCGGCGATATCGGTTGCGACCAGTACCCGGATCGTGCCGTCTTTGAATTCGGCAAGCGCACGGTTCCGCTGTCCCTGGGTCCGTCCACCGTGGATCCGGTTCACTTCGACTCCGTATGAATCGAGGAATCTGGCTACCCGGTCCGTCCGGCTTTTGGTCCGCGCGAACACGAGAACGCTTCCGGGACGCTTGTTGATTTCATCCAGCAAGGCGTTGTTTTTTTCTTTTCCGTCGAGCTTGATCACTTCCTGGTCGATCGCTTCCGCCACTTTTGAAGGGGGAGCCACCGAAACGCGTGCCGGATTCTTCAAGTAGCGCTTGGAGAGTTGATCCATCTCAGGACTCCAGGTCGCGGTGAAGAGAAGTGTCTGACGTTCCAGGGGAACGCACTTCATGATTTGGTTCAGCTGTGGGGCGAATCCCATGTCGAGCATCCGGTCAGCTTCATCGAGGATCAGGATGCCCAGATTCCTCAAGTCAGCGTGCTTCTGCTGAAGGTGGTCGATCAAGCGGCCGGGGGTGGCGATGATCAGTCGGGGCTTCTGTTGAAGAGCCCGGATCTGGGGAGGCATTCCGCATCCACCGACGAGAATGGCGGACCTGTAATTGGAAGCGTACTTGGTGAGTCCTTTCCAGACTCCGTCGATTTGAAGAGCCAGCTCGCGGGTCGGAGCAAGCACCAGTGCGGTCATGTTGGGTTCTTTCAACATCCGGAGCAGGGTGGGGATGCAGAAGGCGGCTGTCTTGCCGGTGCCGGTCTGGGCGATCCCGATCATGTCCTTTTGCTCGAGAGCGACCGGAATGGCTTGGGCCTGGATAGGGGTCGGCGTCTCGAACTTGAGATCCTGCAGGGCTTTACTCACCTGGACAGGAAATTTGAAATCTGAATAATTTTGCATTTGGGGTTCCTAAAAATGGCACTCCCCTCCCTTTATTGGAAAAAGGAGGGGAGTGCAGAAGTGAGATCTATTGGATCGTCAGATCTGATTTGTGGATCAGATCAGAAGCGTCCGCCGCGGGGACCGCGAGGACCGCGGTTGCCACCGCCGCCGCCGCCGAAACCGCCACGACCGCCGCCGCCTTCACGGGGAGCCATTGGCTTGGCTTCGTTCACAGTGATGGTACGACCTTCGTACTCAGCGCCGTTGAACTTGGAGATCGCAGTTTGTGCTTCTTCGTCAGAAGACATTTCAACGAATCCGAAGCCTTTGCTGCGGCCGCTGTCGCGGTCCATGATGATTTTAGCGGACTCGACGGTTCCGCACTGAGCGAAGGTGTCGGCCAATACTTGGTCGGTTGCAGAATAGGGGAGATTTCCCACGTACAGTTTCTTACCCATGTGTACCTCCTTTAAGGCTGGGAGCTGCTCAGGAGGGGATGGGTCCTATACCCGGTCTCTCAAGAAGCGATAGAATGCACTGTGTTGTATCAGTTAAATCAGCGCTTGGATACAGAAATCTTGATCAATCCGTGTATTTATTGTGGTGAGTCGAGAAATCTGGTGATTTCAGGCTCTAAATACCGTTGAAGCGCCTCACTCGATTCTGAACGCGGAAACAGCGTCCGGAGCGCATCTGCTCCCCGGGATTTTGAAAGCTTGTGTCCATCCTTGCCCTGAATGAGGGGATGATGCAGAAAACGAATGGTTTCAAACCGTCGGGCCCCCTGCCGGTCTCCAAGCAAGCGGGCGAGAGCCACTTGAATTTGAGTGCTTTCGATCAAGTCTTCACCGCGAACAATCAAGTTCACTCCATGATCGAGGTCATCCACCAAAGACACCAATTGATAGGCGGGAATGCCTTCGTGTCTCCAAAGAATCACCGGTTTTTGTACGGCTTCCGGCAGATCCAGATCGATTCGAACCCGACTCCGGGCGGGGTCAAAAGCGAATTCATTTCTCCGACAGGTACAGGGGCGTTTTTCCAAATCACTTCTCGAACATTCGCACACATAGGCCAAGCCAAGATTCAGGAAGTCTTGAAGGACTTCAAGGTAACGCGATCTCCGAAGGGCTTGGGAATGATGTGCAGCAAGGTCCCGGACATCTTTGGGTCCGTCCTCCCATTTCAAACCGAGCCACGAAAGGGTCTCGAACAAGTCTTCCAGAAACTCGGGGCGGGTCCGGGTGGTGTCGAGATCGTCGACCCGCAGTCGCAGCCGTCCCCCGTTCCGCCTGACCAAAGTCGAAGTCAGCAAGAAA
Organism: Pseudomonadota bacterium; assembly: GCA_027491115.1. Taxonomy (GTDB): domain Bacteria; phylum Bdellovibrionota; class UBA1018; order UBA1018; family CAIMNF01; genus CAIMNF01. The sequence continues at coordinate 20,654 of JAIXWV010000001.1, read as the reverse complement.
TTGAATGCGTTTCCGACATGAAGAAATCCGCTCGGGGTCGGAGCAATCCGGGAGACCAACATCATGCTTCCACTCTAACAGGATTTGCCGGTCTTTTAAGATTGATGCGCCACGAAATGGATGGTAGAAGGCCTGCACAAGGAGATTCTCATGGCGATTCGGACTTTTGCTCTTCTGGCTTCTCTCGTTCTCATGATTTCCACCGCCCAGGCTCATCCCTTGGACGGCGAGTACCGGGTACAGGGCGAGTTTCCAGGGTATTCCCGGGTTCTCTTTCGCATCAAGGACCTGAAGATCCAGGCTCTCAACTTCGGGCGCGGGCAGTCGGCGGACGGAATCTATGCGCGGGTGACTGATCTGGGTGGCATGGTCTTGGTTCAGATTTCCCAGGCCGGCGCCGATGCCATCCTTCAAGACACTCTGGTGCTCGACACCACTCGTGGGCAAGTCCGCCTGAAAGCAGCGACTACCGCTCTCATTGATTTGGTAGAGGAAGATGGAAGCAAGATGAAGCCGGTTCGTATTCAGGCTTTCGGGTTCCGGAAGGCCGGAGACCGCTGAATGAACCGCGGATGGTTGTTGGCAGCCCTGGTCCTTCAAACGGATTTGCCGGCCCGCTATGAGGTGAACGACCTGTTCACCAAGATCGTCGACAATCGCGGAGAAGGCGAGGAGCGCCTGTACGGTGTCCGGAATGCCCGTGTGTTGTTCCGGAACGTTCTCCGTGGAGGGGCCAACAACGCCTACCACCGGGATCACCGTCGGGAGAACCAGAACCCCCTGCCGAATGACGGCCTCAAGCACCTTTGCGAAGAAGGGTTCACTGACGCGATCTACCTCTATACGAAGAATTTCAAAACGGCCCCCCGGGAAACCGAGTGCACCCTGTCCGACGGTTCTGCCGGTAAGCTCGTTTACCACAATCTCATTTACAATTCGGACCAGGATCAGATCTTGAAAAAGCTCCGGGAACGCCTGGTTTCTGGTGAGGGGGCTGTTTACCTCCACTGTTGGAACGGTTGGCATGCTTCAGGCTACATTTCAGCGATTTCGTTGATTCAGTTTTGCGGAATGAGCACCGAGGACGCGGTCGATTACTGGAACCGCAACACCGACGGGGTCAATCAGGGCGAGAATTACGACCGGATCCGTAAGAAGATCCGAGCCTTTCGTCCCAAATCCGAGCTCGAGCTCGATCCTGAGACACGTGATCGAGCTTGCATTATTAAATAAAGCGACTATAATTCGCGCATGATTTTTTCTGCGCGGTTTCGGATGCGGGCGATCAGCATCTTCGTTTGGGTCGGTGTCTTGGCGGCAGTTCCTGCTTGGTCCGGGACAGTCAAGGTTTCCGACTTGGTCGGAAACCTCCACCGGAAAATACCTGGTCTTTCGTCGAGTGCCTGCGGTTCTTTGCAGAAAGACTATGAAATCCTGTACGGGGTGACTCCGGACCTGATCGATTCCGAGGATTTGAGATGGAACCACACCGGTATCGCCCGGGAGGCTTTTTTGGTCCGTCTGGCCTTGAGAGACCGGGTCCGTGCTTGGGAGAAGGAGAAAGGCGGCAGTGCTCTTCCAAACGCCTGCATCCATCCAGTGCGGAATCTATTGCGTGCGCTCCGGTATCTTGAAGAGAGCGTCGCAGTGGCGGGTGTCCGTCCGAAGGCGTTCGATCCAAAGAATCCTGCTCCGTATCTTTCAGGTCCAGCGCCGTACCTGCAATTGAGTCCCCGGGCCAAAGACATGCAGTTTCCTCGTGACTTGAAGTCTGGTGACGTGCTCGTGAGCCGCGGGAATGCTCCCACCAGTGCACTGATCGCCCGGCTCGGAGACACCGACGGACAGTTCAGTCATGCGGCCTTGGTCTATGTGGCTCCGAAAAGCAAGCGGGTGTACGTCATGGAGGAGCACATCGAGGTGGGCTCGACTCTGCGTCCGTATGAAGAATACGTCCGCGACCAGAATTTCAGGGTGACGGTTTACCGGCATCGGGATGAGCGGTTGGCAACCGATGCGGCGCGCCTGATGATGGAGCGTTTATACAGTCCGCACAATCCGAACGTGGTGCCTTACGATTTCGGGATGAAAATGGACGATTCCTCGGAGATGTTTTGTACTGAGATCATCTATGAAGCCTTCAAGATGGCCTCACACGGAAAGGTACGGATCGGACGCTATCAGACGACTTTCAACCCGAAGAACCGTGATCTTTTGGACCGTTTCGGAATCCAGACCGACAGCATGTACGCCCCCTCTGACATGGAGGTGGAGCCGGATTTCGAACTGCTCGGTGAATGGCGCGATCTGTCCCGGGTCATCATGAACCAGATGATGGATGCGGTTCTCACCAAGATGCTCGAGTGGGGCGATCGGGGCTACCGGTTTGATCCTTCGTCCGAGATGAGCATCAAGTCTCATCTCGGATTCTGGCTCAGGAAGCTCGGTTTCAAGAAAAATGATCTTCCCACGAACATGCCCCGCCGGACAATCGAGACGGTTCTCGCCCTGGATCCCACGGTGGACGCTTTGCTCGGAGTGGTCGTCCGTGAGAACGCACGCAGGAGGTCTGGAGGAGGATTTCAGTTGGGATTTTTGGAAATGTTCCAGCTCCTCGAGCGGATCCGTGAGAAAGACGAGCAACTCTACAAACAAGGTAAAGAAAGCAGGTTTCATTTATGGTTTCATCGATGAGCTTCCGGTGGATCGTTCTAGCGGTTTTTGCGGGTTTTTTCGGGCTTGAGGCTCAAGCCATTTCGCCCGAATGCAAGCGGACCCTCATTCTCGGGGACTCGCAGATGGCCTACGGGGTCACTCCCTTCAAGATGATGAAGACCTTCGATCAGGAGGAGTTTTCCACCTTTTCGAACCCGGCGTTCGGAACCTGGCTGTTCCGTTATTTTGCAGGTGAAGATTGTGCGAATTCTATTTTTGTCTACAGCCAGGGGGGCTCTGGCGTTTTTGACTGGCTCGGGGAAGCCCAGATCGACGGGAAGCCGTTTCCGGATGTCCGCTTCCTGGGCGGTTCCCGGATGATCCTCCAGCCCGGTTTCTCATGGATGACGGATTACTCGAGCCGTCTGTCCGCGCGGGAACGGGAGTGGTACCGCCTTCCGTCTTTGAAGGAGATCGTTTCTCCCTCGAATTGGGTCCTTCCGGAGCGGGTGATCATCGCACTCAGTGCCAATGATTGGTGGGTGGGTGAAGCGGATCTGGTCCAAAAATACCGTGAGCTCCTCGCCGTGGCACGGGGTGGAGAATTGAGACGCGAATGCGTCCTGGTCGGTGTGGTCGGAGTGGACTCCCAAAACAGTCGCTCCTTACGCCGTAAAGAGGATGCGCCTTCAGTGACCGATGAGAACGTCCGCAAGCTGGTCAGGATGGGCAAGACTGCCGCCGAGGCAGAGGGTTGCGCATTCATCGATTTGACCCCGGTCAAACCGAGCGAACCGGACGGACTCCACATCGGGGGCAAGTCAGCTTTAGAGGCTTATTTGCACTTCCGCTCCCAGTACCGGGCACTCAATCCCGGACTTTGACCTCGAAGAGCTCGATTTCGAAAATCAGGTTCGAGTTCGGAGGAATCGGTCCGACCGCGCGTTCTCCGTAAGCAAGTGAAGAGGGAATGTGGAGTTTTCGCTTTCCGCCTTCCTTCATTCCGAGCACTCCTAGGTCCCATCCTTTGATCACCCGGCCTGCACCGAGAACGAAATCGAATTTCCGACCCCGATCCACAGAGGAGTCGAACTTTTGGCCGTTTTCAAATGTTCCGGTGTAGTGAACCGTGACGAGGGCTCCTTTGACTGCGGTTTTTCCGGTGCCTTCGATCAAGTCGGTGATTTGCAATTCGGTGCTCATGGGATTCTCCTTTAGGTGTTGAGTTGACGGACAGAATGGTTCAGACGGGAAAGACCGGCTCCCAGAACGTTCAGGACCACTGCAACGTTCCAAGCCAGGATGTGAGCGGTCGGAAGTGAGGCGATCTGTTCAAAACCGACCATGGCTGCCACCAGAAGCAGAGCCACCGCCATGTCGATCGAGTTGCCCAGATCCATGCGCTTCTCTGATGCGAAAGGACGCTTCCGGAGCGACCATTCGGTGATGCCGGTCAGAGTGCAGACGGGTAAGATGCGACGCTTCTTCAGAAGCAGGGTCGACAGATTGCCAAGATTGATCGCCGTATCGAGAATCCCGAGCCCGACCAGGACTCCGCGGGCCAGAGGGAATGTGTTCAGGTGCAGGCCCGTCACGATTTTGAAGACACAGAAAGGCAGACCGATGGTGAGGATCTCGGAGATGTCTTTCATGTTTTGCCTTCCCGGATCCAGGCTTCCATTCCACCGCGCAAGACCACCGATGAGACACCGTCCCGGGATAATTCTGCCTGGACCCGATAAGCCATCATGCCCCGTCGACACAGCAAAAGAAGGGTTTTTCCAGTGGGCAGCGCTGGAAGTGGCTCCTGGGTTCCCAGGGCACCCCAGACAGTTGCGTTGTAACCGGGGGGCAGGGGATGGGCCTCGCGCTCGGTTTCAGGCCTCAAATCGACGAGGATGTAACGCTCTTTGTTTGTTTGATAATCCCCCAAGCTGAGGCTCAGGACGTCTTCTTCCGGTTCAGCGTTCGTGGTTTTGGCAGCGCACACCGGACAGTTCGGGTTCTTTCTCAGCTGGTGTTCCAGCACTGACAAAGTCCTCCCGTCGATCGAATGGAGGCGGGACCCGGCTTTCGACACTCCCAGGAGGAGGCGAATCGCCTCGAGCGCTTGAAGTGACCCGAGCGCCCCGACCAAAGGCCCGACCACACCTTGATTCTCACAAGTGTCGATCTGTCCGTCTTTCAGGCTCGGGTGGAGACACCGGAGACATCCCGAATCGTCCCTGCGACTCTCGAGACTGAGGATGCGCCCTTCCCAACCGCTGACACTGGCATAGATCCAAGGCTTGGAGCAGGCATGGGCGGTGGAGTTGATGACGGTTTTGCAGTCCATCCGGTCACTGCCGTCGAGAATCAGATCGAATCGAGGAAAGAGTTCTTTGGCCAAGGGCTCATCCAGGGCCCGGGCATGGATCTCGACCCGGCACCCCGGGTTCAATGCTTCGATCCGCTCTTGTGCAACCTCCACTTTGAGGCGTCCTGCATCGGCTTCGGTGTAGAGCACCTGGCGGGAAAGATTGCTGACATCGATGTGATCCGGATCCACGATAGTCAAGTGACCCACTCCGGCTCCAGCCAGATACAGCAGTGCCGGTGAGGAGAGGCCTCCGGCTCCGATTACGAGGACTTTCGCACACGCCAGCTTTTTCTGGCCTTCAGGACCCCAGTGTTCAAGCGGGAAGTGCCTTGCGTAGCGCGGATCAGTCATGAGCATTCTCCGGTTTAAAAGATTTTTCGAGGAGGGTGTGGATCAGCGCGAAACCGAGCACGAACAACAGATTGCCGGTTCCCCATCCAAGAGTCACCGATCCTGCCACCAAGATCCAGCCACTCTTGCCCTTCCGGATCAAGGGCGTGGCGAAATTGAGATGATGAAGTCCGATCAGAGTCAAAAGGGCGCAAGCGATCCGCGGTTCCAGTACCGGAACAAAGCCGGTTCGTACGGAGAACCAGGCCAGTCCGGCCAGCAGGAGTCCCAGTACCGTGTTCATCATTGGACTGCGAGCTCCTGCCCGGAAGTGTGCTGTGATCCCGCCAGCGCCGTGACAAAAAGGAAGACCGTGTACCAGACCCGCCAACAGATTGCCGACACCGATCGATCCCATCAGGCGGCGCTCCAGTTGAGAGTCACGTGCTGAGTTCGGACTCGAAAAATAAGTTTCCAGTGCCAGGCGCGCTCCTGCAATGGAGTTTGCCGAAGTGAGAGCCAATTGAGGAAGAACTAGGCTTGCGAGAATGGAAGTTCTCAGTCCTTCTTGAACGGGGACGGTTCCGGTCACGGGTGCACGTCCACTGAAACACGCTTCCAAAAATGCCAAAAGTGAGCCCAATCCGAGCAGGGGAATTCCGGTTCTTCGATCCAGCACAAAAAATACTGCGACCGCCGTCAGGACCAACATCAGTTCGAAGGGGGCGCCCGGTGCGCTCCGGATTCCCTGCATCACGAGCAAGGTTCCGAGTGCGGTTTGCACCGAACGGACGACCGGTTCGGGAACCGGAAGTGGATTTTTCCGGATTGCCGCCAGAGTAAGAAAGACCGCACCGAGCATCATGCCCGAAATCCGGATCTCCTCGGAGCTTGCGCCGAGAGCCACCGCCGCGATCGCGACCGATTTCAGCGGTTGAACCGAAATCGGGTCCTTGAAAAGCCGGGACGCGAGCAGTGAGACCCCTGCTGCCGAAGCGAGAAGTGAGGGGAGGGAGTACCCGGGAATTTGAGCGAGCAAAACCACAAGGGGGAGCAACACCGGCAAATCCCCGAAGGCACCGAGGATGTCACCCCATCCCGATCGGAGTGATTTCATTTATGATCCGCTCCTGATGATATCTCGAGTGTGTGCCCGATCAGAGGAAGAACGCTCGAAAGACTCTCAAGGGATCCCTTCCGGCTACCCGGAAGAGCCAGGATGAGGGTCTGCCTCACCAAGACCGCCTCACTGCGACTGAGCCAGGCAAAGGGAGTGGACCCCGCACCCCGGGAGCGCATGAGTTCACCCAAGCCGGGAATGGTTTTTCCTTCCAGGCGCTTCAGGGCTTCAGGAGTCCGGTCTCGCGGTCCGAGCCCGGTGCCACCGGTGGTGACGATCAAACGGACCCCCTTCTGGATCCAGTTTTCGATTGCAGCCGACAAGCGTTCTGGCTCGTCCGGAAGGAGCTCCCTTTGAACCCGGAGAACTCCGGCAGATAGGAGCATCGATTCGAGCGCAGGACCCGAGGTGTCCTCGGCCTCGCCCCGTGAACACCGGTCGGAAAGGGTGATCACCACGGCTTCTGAAAGTTCGAGGATCGGTTCGGGTGTTGATACCGGAGTTTCACCTTTCGGGTGCACCCAGTGTTCCGACTTGCCGCCGATTTTTTCGATCAGACGGATTTCCCCGAGATCCAATGCCGGGTCGATTCCTTTGGTGAGATCATAAACGCAAAGCAGGCAGGCGGTGACTCCGCTCAAGGCTTCCATCTCCACGCCGGTTTTGGCGTGGGCAACCACTTCGCATTCGACCCGGAGCCGATCCGCCTCAAAATGAAACTGAAAACGGACCGCATCCACAGGCAGCGGGTGGCAAAGAGGGAGGAGTTCAGGTGTCTTCTTGACTGCAGCAATTCCGGCGGCTTCAGCCAGGGCGAGGGCATTCCCCTTGGGCAATTCCCCACGCTCGATTTTACGCAGGGTTTCGGGACGGGCAGAGAGGCTACCCGTGGCGCGACAGATCCTGCGAGTGACGGGTTTTTCCCCGACATCGATCATGCGGTAGGCGGATTTTCCCTCTGTGGACACGGTTCCACCTTCCCCGAAAACCGGGCTTCCGTCTAGCGTGTTTTGTGGCATAGTTTGAGAACATGCTCATCGACTCGCGGGCCCGGAAATTCAGCTATTTGAGGTTGTCTTTGACCGAGGCGTGCAACTTTTCTTGTCGCTATTGCTTGCCCGGTGGTTACGCTCCGCGTGATCCCGGTCTCCCGTCCGAACTCGGCCTGTCCGAAGTGAAGAACCTCTTGATCGGTTTCGAAGCCGCGGGTTTCAGCAAGGTTCGTTTCACCGGGGGGGAGCCCACCCTCCGAAGGGACCTGCCCGAGATCCTCGCATTTGCTTCTTCGCTTCCAGGGATCCAGGTCCGCGCTCTCACGACGAACGGTTGGAACCTGAAGCGCATGGCTGCTGCTTACCGTCTGGCGGGATTGCAGGCCTTGAATGTCAGCGTGGACAGTCTCGATCCGTCCCGGTTCCGGATGCTCACCGGGCGCGACCGCTTGAGCGAGATTCTGGATGGCATCGATCAAGCCTTGGGCCTCGGTTTCGATTCGGTGAAGGTGAATGCTGTTTTGCACCGGGAACATGCACGCGATGAACTCGGTTTGTTTTTGAACTATGTCCAATCCCGTCCCGTCACGGTCCGGTTCATCGAATTGATGAAAACAGGAAAAGGTGCGGCCTACCGGGATGCCCACTTCCTTTCGAGCGGTGAGATGCGCTTGGAACTCTTGAGGCAAGGTTGGCGTCCGGTCGAACGTTCCACATCTGGCGGACCCGCACTGGAATTGTCCCACCCGGATTTTTTGGGAAGGATCGGACTGATCGCGCCTCATGCCGAAGGCTTTTGTGAATCGTGCAACCGCCTGCGGATCAGTTCCACCGGGGCACTTCGCTTGTGCCTATTCGGTGACGGTAATCACGATCTCAGGGAGTTTTTCCAATCGCCTGAAAAGGCCCGCGAGCTTCCCCGGCAATTGGCCCACTTGCTTCGGCTTAAGGCACCATCCCACCGTTTACAGGAAGGCGATACGGGAATCCTCGGCGGGTTTTCGGAGATCGGGGGCTGAATGATCACCGCCGGACGCGCACTTGAAATCCTTCAGACCCTTTCCAACACGCGCAAAATGGGCGTCGAGAAGGTTCCTTTGGCTCAGGCGATCGGTCGGGTTCTGGCCGAGCCGGTCGTGGCCCAAGAAGATCTGCCCGCTTTTGACAATTCAGCAATGGACGGTTTTGCAGTCCGTTGGCAGGAGTTGCAAACGCATGGGGGAGTGTTGCCCGTCCTGCGTCGATTGATTGCCGGTGATACCACTCCCACTGTGAACGGTGTCGGGGCAGTGGAGATCATGACCGGGGCTCCGGTACCAACAGGTGGATTCGATACGATCCTAAAAGTGGAGGACACTGAATCGATCCGGATGGAGGGTGTCCCCTGCATCCGCGTGCACAGCCCAGTTCTCAATTCTGTGCGGGTCGGAGATCACATCCGTAAACGTGGAACCGATTTTCGTGCCGGCACCTTGGCGGGAAGAAACGGAAAAAGGATCGACCCGGCTACCTTGATGGCGTTTGCAGCGCTCGGCATTCATGAAGTACCGGTCAGAGTCAGGCCCCGGGTCCGGGTGCTTTCAACCGGTAATGAACTTCAGGATCCCGGAAGTGCTCCTCTTCGTGAGGGGATGATTTGGAATGCGACCGGTACCTTTTTGCTCGAGTCGCTTCGGGCCTTCGGTGCCGAGGTTGAGTATCTGGGCATCGCGGGTGATGAGACTGAAGGACGTTCCCGCGTATTCGAAGCCGAGCTGGAACGTGCGCTCAAAGATCGTGTGGATGTGTTGATCACCACCGGAGCGGTGTCGATGGGGGTTCATGACTTCATCCCGAGGGCCGTGTCGGATTCACAAGGGAGCATTGCTTTCCACCGGATTTCCATCCGTCCCGGGAAACCGCTTTTAGTCGCTGAATTCCCGGGTCAAGGTCCTACAATTTTGGTCGGCATCCCCGGCAATCCGATTTCAAGCGCCGTCAGTTTCGAGTTTTTTGTGAAGCCCTATTTGAGGAACCTTCTCTCTCTTCATTCAGCCGATCCGGAGTGGGCGGAGCTTTCAGCACCGGTCGGAAAGCCCGAGGGGCTACGTTGCTTTCTTCGGGGCAAGTGGTTGCCGGAACGAGACGGATCGAGGCGGGTGGAAGCTTTGCCCGGACAGGCCTCCTTCATGATCCACTCGCTTCTGGATGCCGAGGTTTGGATTGAGCTGCCTGAAGAGGGCTCGGTCGTTTCAGAGGGGTGTCGGGTCTGTGTCCATCCGATTCCGAGGGGTTCAGTATGATCAAGATCAGATTTTTCGGGGCACTCAGAAAATGCGCTGATCCTGACGGGTTTTTCGAGCTTCCGGTGGATGCCGGTTCGATCCTGAACGCGGGTGATCTGAAAAAAGTCCTGATCCGGGAATTTGAAAAACGCGGTTTCGGTGCCGAGCTTACATTGATTTCAGAATCGGTGATCGCGGATGACGAGAATATCTTACAGGACCATGAACCGGTGAAGGTCAGGGAGGGGCTTGCGGTCCTTCCTCCGGTTTGTGGAGGGTGAACATGGATCCGGTCAGTCCTCGTATTGAAATCCACCTCGGGCCTGAGTCCATTGTCCAAGCGACTCCGGGTCCGGAAGTGGAAACCGGCTTCGGGGCGAGCTGTGAGTTCACGGGTCGGGTTCGGGCAATCAATTTCGGAAGGAAAGTCGACTCGGTTCATTATGACGCATTTGTCCCGCTGGCGCGGTCTGCATTGAAAAAAATTGCATCCGAAGCCCTCGAAGAAGCGAGAACGGACGGTGCGGTATTGATTCATCACCGGACCGGGCCGGTCCAGGTGGGAGAGGCCAGCGTGTGGATCCGGGTGCTCACGCCCCATCGTGACGAAGCCTTCCGGGTTTGCCGGACAGTGATCGAACGACTGAAACACGAGGCACCGATCTGGAAAAAAGAAGTTTACACCGATGGAGAGACCGAATGGCTGAAGGGTCATTCGCTCTGCGCGTCCGGGAGGAAATCATGAGAAATGAAGTGGTGTTTTATTTGAATGGAACGAGAACCGGGGTTTCGGGGGCCGAGTCCGCATGGATGCTTTCGGATTACCTTCGTTATGAACGGGGACTTCCCGGCACAAAAGTGGTGTGTGCCGAAGGGGATTGCGGAGCTTGCACGGTATTGGTGGCAAGGTTCCGTCAAGGTAGGTTCCTCGAATACCGCTCGATCAACGCGTGCATCGCACCCGTGTATTCCTTGGACCGCACCCATGTGATCACTGTTGAAGGATTGAAGCGCCCCGAGGGGCTACACCCCGTTCAAGAGGCGATGGTGCGTGCTCAGGGGTCCCAATGCGGGTACTGCACTCCCGGGTTTGTCTGTTCGATGGCCGGAATGGTCGATTCCGCCAAGAGAAAGGGCTGCTCCATCGATGCGAAAATGGTCCGGAATCACACCACCGGGAATCTGTGCCGGTGCACCGGGTATGAGCCGATTCTCGATGCCGGCTGTTCGCTCGATCCGGGCAAGGTTCCGAACCTGGCATCTCTTTACAGCCAGGCTCCGATGGAGGCCGAGTTCGCCTCGCTGACTCCGTCCGTCTGCGTCGGGACACAGGATGCCCCCGTGTTTGTGCCGGCCACTTTAGCGGAAGCTTTGAGACTGAGGGCGGAACATCCGGGTGCGAAACTGGTGTCCGGGATGACCGATCTCGGAGTGCTCACCAATAAAGGCAAGCTTGTTCCGGGGCCCCGGATCGCGCTCCATGCCATCGATGAACTGCACACCTGGAGCGAGGATGACGGGTACTTCCGGATCGGGGCACGCGTGTGTTTGTCCGAGGTGGAAGACGCTCTTGCGGGCTCGTTTCCTGAGTTCTCGAACATGCTCAAGATCTTCGCCTCACCCCAGATCAAGCATTCGGCGACCCTCGGCGGTAACCTGATGAACGCCTCACCCATCGGAGACTCCACTCCCTTTTTGAGAGTCGCCGACGTATCCCTGATCTTGGCCCGGATCGGTTCGTCCGGTCAGGTAGAGATGCGCGAAGTCGGAATCGACGCCTTCATCAAAGGGGGTTACAAAGAACTCGACTTCGCAGGAGACGAAATCCTGACTTCGATCCGGATTCCAAAAAGCGATCACTACTATGCCTTGTTCAAGACCAGTACCCGGAAGGATCTCGACATTTCCACCGTGGCCTTTGCAGCCCGGTACCGGATCCGGAACGGTCGACTCGAGGGTTTGCGTCTGGCGCTCGGGGGTGTGGCGGCGAGTGTGATTCGCATGCCGGATGAGGAACGGATGCTCGAGAATGCGCAGATCGGATCAGGTCTGTTTCTTGGTGCCGCTGATTCCGCTCAAGCTCGCGTGAATCCCCTGAGTGATGTGCGCGGATCCTCGACTTTCCGGAAGGTCCTGGTTCGGAATCTGTTTTTGAAATTCGGCGACCGGGTGATGAGTGAGGCCGGGCTGCCCGTGAGTGAGGTGTCGGTATGAGTGTCGGTAAAAACATTCCTCATGATTCAGCCAAGACCCACGTGACCGGCGAGAGCGTGTTCGTCGATGATCGCCCCGAGGTGAGGGGAGAGGTCCATGTGGGCATCGTCGGGACCACGGTGGCTTCAGGAATCCTGGCCGGGATCGATGCGGAGGAAGCGCTCCGCGATCCGGATTGTCTCGGGGTTTACACTGCAGCGGATTTCCATGCCAAAAAGTGGGGAACGATCGTCCACGACCAGCCCTTTTTGGTGATCGACCGGATCGGCTACCACGGCGAACCTGCGGTGTTGATTGCGTCGAAGACCCGTGACTCCGTTGAGCGCATCAAGAGAAAGATCCGCCTGAAGGAAGAGGCCCATCCAGGCATTTTTTCGATCGATGAAGCCAAGGCCCAAGGGGCGGTCCTGCATCGGGCGCCTTCACCATTCCGGCAGGGGGATCCCGAAGGGGCGCTAGCCTCCGCTCCTCACCGTCTCCAAGGGACGTTCCGGGTGGGCGGGCAAGAGCACTTCTACATGGAGTCCCAGGCGGCGATTGCGTATCCACTCGAAAACGGTCAGGTCGAGGTGCATTCATCTTCCCAGCATCCGAGTGAGACTCAGCGTGTGGTGGCCGAAGCTCTCGGTCGCTCCTTTCATGATGTGGTGTGCGTGGTGAAACGGATGGGGGGCGGCTTCGGAGGCAAGGAGTCGCAGGCCGCTCCGATTGCAGCCTATGCCGCATTGGTTGCGGACCGCCTCAAGCGTCCGGCCCGAATGGTTCTCACCAAGGACCAGGACATGATCATCACCGGTAAGCGTCATCCCTTCCAGAACGAGTATGAAATCGGGTTCGACGGGGAGGGGCGGATTCTCGCTCTCAAGGTCCAGATCCAGTCGGATGGTGGGGCTTACACCGATCTTTCCGGCTCCATTCTGGAACGCGCCATGTTCCATGTCGATGGAGCGTACTTCATTCCGAACGTCCACGTCGAAGGGGTCTGTTACCGGACCAATTACCACTCGCACACGGCATTCCGAGGGTTCGGAGGTCCTCAGGGGACTATGACGATCGAGGCTATTCTTGAAGATATTGCAGCCGTGGTGGGTAAAGACCCGGCCGAGGTGAGGAGTCTCAATCTTTACCGGGGCGACCGGGTGCGGACTCCATACGGACAGCAGGTCGAGAACAACCTGTTGCCGGAGATCGAGAAGCGATTGCGGCTCAGTTCCGATTATGAGGTGAGGCTTCAGAAGATCCGCGAACACAATGCCCGCAAGTGCGGCACGGTGAAGGGCATCTCCCTGACTGCAACCAAGTTCGGGATCGCGTTCACAGCGCGGTTTCTGAACCAGGCCAATGCGCTCGTGAACCTCCAACTCGACGGCACCGTTCAAGTCAGCACGGGTGCGACCGAAATGGGGCAGGGAGTGAACACCAAGATCGGCCAGATCGTTGCCCATGCCCTCGGGCTTCCGATGGAGCGGGTCCGGGTCATGCCCACCTCGACCGAAAAGAATTCCAATACCTCGCCGACCGCCGCTTCGAGTGGTTCCGACCTGAACGGAATGGCCGCCCTTCGGGCGACCGACCGGATCCGGGCCCGTTTGATCGCTCTTGCGAAGCTCAAGTTCCAGGGCACGGTTTCGACCATGGAGCGCGAGCTCGAGGTCCTTGAGGCCCCTCTCGATCCCGGGTTTGAATTCCGTGACGGACAGGTTCGCGAGATCTCCACCGGCAAGGAAGTCCCGCTACTCGAGCTGATCCAAACGGCGTACCAGAACCGGATCTCACTTTCAGGCTACGAGCATTACAAGACGCCGGGTCTCGGGTTCGACAAGGTCAAGGTTTCCGGAAAAGCATTCGGGTATTTCACCCAAGGCATGGCCGTGAGCGAGGTGACCCTCGACGAATACACCGGCGAACTCAAGGTCGATCGCACGGACATCTTGATGGATCTCGGACGCCCGCTGAATCCCGGGATCGACTCAGGTCAGGTGACCGGTGCCTTCGTCCAAGGCATGGGTTGGGTCACGAGCGAGCATCTGTATTACAACGACCGCCACGCGCTGGTGTCGCATTCCCCGACCACCTACAAGATTCCGAACGTGCAGGACACGCCCCGGGATTTCCGGGTGTCTTTCATTGAAAACGACGGCAATCCCCAAACGGTCCACGGATCGAAGGCCGTCGGAGAGCCACCGTTTTTGCTCGGCACGAGTGTCTGGACGGCGATCAAACACGCCCTGTCTTTCCGCAACGGGGGACGCCCGGTCGAGATCGTCTCTCCGGCCACTCCCGAGGTGATCTTGCTTGCGCTTGAAAAAGCCAAGGGGAGGAATGTCCGGTGAACTTCGAGGAATTTTGCGCCCGCTTTCTCGAGCTGAAAGCCGCTCAGACCCCGATGGTGGTGGTGACCATGACAGGCGAGCGGGGCCATGCCCCCCAGGATGTCGGGGCCCGGATGATCGCAGGATCGGAAGGATTGATCGCGGGCACCATCGGAGGGGGCAAGATCGAACGGAAGTGTCTCGACCTGGCCCGTGAGATACTTCTCGATCCGGAATGCAGGCAAGGGCGTTCGGTGACCTGGAACCTCAAACGGGACGTCGGGATGAGTTGCGGGGGCGAAGTGAGCCTTTTTTTCGAACCATTTAAGCCCGATCAAGAGTGGAAGATCGCCCTGTTCGGAGCCGGACACATCGTCCAGGAGCTTGCTCCTCTTTTGCTCAGGCTCGATTGTCGCCTGACGGTGACGGATCCCAGGCCGGAGTGGACCTCCAAGCTCGTTCCGCATCCGAGGCTTACGGTGAACTGCGAGCCTGATATGATCCGGGTTTTGGATGGCCTGCCCCCCGACTCGTTTGTTGCCCTGATCACGATGGGGCACTCGACCGATTATCCGCTCCTGCGCCATGCCTTGAAGACGCGCGAGTTTCCTTACTTGGCGGTTCTCGGGAGCAAGGTGAAGCGGATCAAAATGGAGGCCGAATTGCGCGAGGAGGGTTTTGACCCCGTTCGCGCAAAGGAGTTCTTATGTCCGATCGGCGAGGATTACGGCAAGAACGCGCCGTCCGAGATTGCGATCAGCATTGCGGCCGATCTCCTCAGACACCGACAGCAGGTTTACGGGCCCAAAGTTTGAGGCGGTTCATTCCTCCGTCCGGATGCACCACGAGACGGATCTCCTCGCAGACCACGGGTTCGGTGATCTTGAACCGGAAGCGGTTTCCGGCGTATTCCTTCACGCGGGTTCGTGGAACCAAGGGCTTCCAGTTCCCGGCCACTTTTCCATGAACTTCAATTTCCCGTGGATTGTTGTTCACAAAAAACCGGAAATCCATTTCGATTTCCTCGATCGGCCAAGCTTGTCCGGGTTGAAGTCGGGCTTCTTCGAAGTGACCGGGGATCCGGCTTCGAGCTGACTCAAGGCCATCGAACATGTGGATGGGCGGGTAGGGCGAAATCAGCCGTACCGCCGGCCCATAGTGCTCGTTCGAAGCCTTGAGCATTTTTCCACCAAAAGCGAGGCACGCGAGGTCCACCCGTTCGCCCGGCGAAAAGCGAGAAAGATTGCGTCGGATGTCCTCCGGGCCGGCTTCGTAGTCCGGAGCCAAGGGTTTGTGCGGGGTCGGGATCGCATCGGGGTAAGGCTCACTCGGGGCCAGTAAGGCTTCGTGGAAGCGGCTGGATTCCGATTCCGGCAGATCCGGACCGTACAGCCCGAGACGCGTGAAGCCACCATCCGGAATCATCACGGCCCGGACTTGAAGAAAACGGGTATGTGGATCGAGCGAACGCACGCGTTTCAGAGCATGCCCCTCAAGCGGAATCTCAGGAACCAAGGTTTTCCAATCTTGATTCGGGCCCTCACGCGCTTCGATCCGGACCTTCGGCGCCTGGTTGCCGAGATGAAACCGGGTCGACAAGGAAAGGTAGGCGATTTGTGACTCTTTTTTCAGTTCGAATACGGCGACATCTTCGGCAAGGGGATTGTGGCGGACGGATTCCCAACTGTCCATCACCTTGCCTTGGCGTCCGTAGAGTTCAGGATCGAACACCGCTTGATGGGGAGAGAGGAGATTCTCCACCCTTGCAAACCGGTCGTCCGTGACACTCAAAATCTTGGCACCGACCCCGACATGGTAGGGTGCCAGAGGATCCATCGGGCCGGGCGGCTCGATGGCTTCGGCACGGTCCGGAAGAAACGCCCGGAAGAGCAGGTCCCGGTATCCGCGATTCACGATCTCTTCCTTTGGAGCGGTGTTCAGATTCATCGGGTTCTCGAGAAGGGTCTCGTCCACTCCGCTGATTCCGAAGTGACGGATCAGAGTCCGCGCAACAGAAGCGATGAAGGGGACTCCCGAATCATCCGCATTGCACAGGATCACGAATCCTTTTCCGGCATCGGGTCCGCGGTAACAGTGGAGGGAGAGCGCGCGGAAGCCGTCGTTCGCTCCCTGATGAATGGCAAAGCGGTTCTCGCCAGCTTCGGCGATGAAGGTCCCGACCCCGCATTGGACGCCCATGAACTCGCGGCTGGCTGGATCCTTGTCGGTGAGCATCTGAATCGCAGTATCGCGATCGATCGGTCCCGGCTTCCCGGAGTAGGCATCCGACAGGCGAGTCAAGAAACGCAACATGCCGCTTGCCGTTCCGACCGCGCCTGCTGCGAAGGCCGGGAAGCGGTAGCGGTGACCGGGAATCGTGCTTCCGATATCGCGGAATCCACAGGCATCCCGCTCCGGATCGAATCCCTGCTCATCAAAACTCAACTCTCCGTCAGACACCGAATCCAACCAAGTTCTCGTGATGACAGCCAGGGGCTTCCGCTCGAGGGATTCAACCAAATGTTCGAGGACGAGGTAGCCACCCCCGGAATATTGGAATTGTGTTCCGGGAGCATGGAGCACGCCGACTTCAGGTTTCCAGTACTCGGCTTTTCCTTCCAGGATCTCACCCGCCGTTGGTCGAGCTTGGTGGGCGGGAAGTCCGTTGACGTAATGCAGGTTCAGCGCCCGATGATTCATCAGGTGCTTTACCGTGACCCGGCTCGCGTCCGATACATTGAGTGTGCCGAGTGTTTGCAGTCTGAAGGTGGCGCCGGCTTCGTCCAGGATGGACTGGACCGGCGTTTCAAGTGTGAATCCCTTGTTGCGCAAAAACGGTATGGAAAACGCGGCCGCCAGGGTTTTGCTGAGGGAGGCGATTTCGAACCGGGTGGAGGGAGTCACCGGGTCACCCGCCGGGTTTCTTGTTCCGAGACAGGAAATCGCGATGTGACGCCCGTCCAGGGTCGCGGCAATTTGCACTCCGGTAATTCCGGCATTCCGCCGAAGGGCCTCGATCGACTGGATCGGATCCCGAGCGAGCAGGTCCGCCAGACGCTTCCGGGTGATTTCAAAAAGCTCCTGTTTGGCAACCTGGAACTCCACCTCGGTCGGCCGGGGGAGACGATCTTTCAGGAGCGCGAGCAATTCCGATGCGGATTTGCCTTTTGCCGACACGAGGAATTTGAAGCCATGACGCTTCAGGTACTCTACGCCGAGCAGACGGAGTTCAGCACGAAGGGCAGGATCATCCTGCTGCACGCCTGCTTGTTCACCCAGGGCGCGATCGTCGAGCGTCGCTGGAGCTTCTCCGATATCCCCGTGGAATGAAGCTGCTTCCAGGAGGTCTGGCAAGGTCAATCCGAGAATCAATTTCTCAATCCGTTTCAGATCGAGGAAGGGATCTTTGGACACCGGTGAGGCGAAAGCCATGGTCCCGCACACGTCAAAAAGTGCGCTCATTTGTTCAACCGGTTTCTGGAGCTTGTACTTCGTAGGGGCATGGCGTTTGGCTGCTGCCAGAGGATCCGGAGAGTTCCGGATGAAGTCCAGCGTGAACGGCAGCAACAGCTCACTTGCGAACTCAGGTGGCTCCTCGGTGGTCATGAGTTGGATCATCAGCTGGAGTGCGATCGGGTACCAGCGTTCGGTCCGTCCGTCCCACTTCACTTGAACGATCTTTTTATCGTCTGAAAGATCCTTCCGGATGAACCGGTATTCCTCGTGGGCGATCTTCAGGAACGTTTCCAGACTCACCCGGCCGTGGTGGATCTCATGCCAGACTTCCCAGCGCGATCGCTCGGCTGTGGCCAGATCATCCATCACGCGCACCGGAACACCTCCGATGGTGGAGGGGAGCGCGACGCACCCGTTTCCTGAGAGCCAGTCCGTCAGGTATTGCAGAGATTGAAAGACGTTGTAGCGGACTTCTTCTGGATCATGATTCGGGATGTAATCCGATTCTTTCAGATCGGCCACAATGAGGGAGCGGGCGTAGCGGGGATCTTCTGGCTTCAGTCCTTCGATGTCGGGCTTGTCGATGAACTGGAGAATCTCACGGCGGTGTTCTGGCTCGAGCAGTGCCGTCACCAGTGCAGGTAGCCATTCGGGGTGGACATCGCGTTGCTTCCACGCCTCCACCATGGCGATTCCGATCCGGACAAAGTCAGGGTGCGCCACCCAGAATCCCGAAAGCCCGCGCTTCATTTGAGTGATTACATCCCGGAAATAGCCCTTCAAGGTGATCTGGAATGAGGGACTCTTGAGATCGTTCTGGATCGGAAGAACTCCGTACATCCCACCGATCTGAATGCCTCCTCTGGATCCCACAGTCTGAGTCAAGAGATTGTGGGAGGCCTTGATGTACTTGATCACGATGTCCGGGTCCGCCTTCACGGGAATCCGATAATTCGGATCGTTCTTCATCAGCCGTGCGGTCGAAGCGAGGTAGTCGTGCCAACCGAGTGAAGCGCCAGCGAAATAGGGGTTGAGGGCGTCCATGATCTCGTGGGCCCGGAAGATTGCGCGGGGGTTCTCGAGCACGATGAAGAGACGGATGGTTCCCTTTTTGTAAGGAAGTCCATGATCGGCCAGGAGGGATTCGGCCGTCTCGATCATGAGCTTGATGTATGCGGCTTCTTCCTCGTTTTCGAGTTTCGGAACATAATAATGGAGTGCCTTCGGATCGGCATGATTCGCAAACAAATGAATCGCAAAATCATAAAGGTGCAAAGGGAGAGGCGATCCATCGAGGAGCAGGAAAGGACACGGCAGGGCGAGGCCCGGGAAGCGCTTGATCGGAAGTGAAAGACGCTCGGTGGCGAGGCGATACGATTTGCCGTTCCGAGGGTCCTGGTACTGAAGGCTTCCGTCGAAGCAGCCCTTCAGGTTCTCGCCGGCGGCTACGAGGTCGCGTCGGAGCGGGGTCTTCGAGTCCTCGTCGTCTGCGCCCCAAAAGGGCGTGATGGAGCTCGACTTCAGGATCTCGCCCACGATGGCCGGTTCACCCGGGAGGACCCGGTGAAAGGCGTTCATCGCATTGATGGAGAGCTTGGGATCATCCGGCGGGCCGAAGAGGGTGACGTGATGACCCTGGAGTTCTTCAGGTATCGGGGCAACCGGTTTTCCTACGACCGCCTGGCAGTAATGCTGTCCGTGGGGTCCGACCACGATCCGTCCCTCGCTGTCTCTTTGGCCGATGACAGTTTGATACTCGGGGTCGAGCAAGTCGATCTTGAGACCGGTATTGTAGCCCACACACGCGAGGGTCCGCTCGTCGATGAATTTCCGGTCGACCACGCGTTGATTCAAAACTTTCTCGAGAGGATCCCTGAGCCTTCGAAACAGATCACACACAAATGCCAGGGATTCGGGGGATTCCAAACCGCCACCTTGGTCGATTTCAACCAAGCCCGGCACACCCGGCACTGGACGTCCCTGTGTGTTCAGGGTGGCAATGAGTTCTGGAGTGAGAAAAGCTTGGTAGGCGGTGACGGGTTTCATCAGGATCCTCGGTAAGTGGAATATCCGTAGGGGTTCAGGAGGAGGGGAATGTGGTACTTCCGGGTGGTGTCCGTGATCTCAAAGGCCACCGGCGTATCGAGGAAAAACGGCTTCTGACCGGAGCGCGTAAAGTAGTCTTCAATCCCGAACCGGATCCGGTACTGCCCGGCCAGGTAGGGAACATCGAACACAAAGCGCCCGTCCGAGTTGGTTTCACCGGATGCGAGGAGGGTCCAGTTTCCGTTCTGAGCGGAATCGAGGAAAACTTTCACTCCGCTTGCCGGAAAACCTTTGCTGGTGTCGAGGATGTGGGTGCTGATCATTTTCGCCTCATTTCTTGAATGAGAAATCAGCCACGGCCTCTTTCCCTTCGATGACCGTGACTTCAGTCGTCTTCGAGCCGAACACTTCATGCCAGGCTTCGATCTTGTATTTTCCGGGAGGTAATCCCTGAATCGAATAGTTCCCGGAAGTGTCGCTGATGGCGAACCACGGATGGTCCATCACCGCGATCGATGCGCTCATCCACGGGTGGACGCTGCATTCCGATTCAATGACGATCTCGGGCTTGGTGAAGATCTTTGTGACCTTGTCGCCTTGGTTCGGCATGGCGACATTGAAGTTTTCATTCGCCTTGCTCCGGGATTTGACATTGTGAAAGGTCGGGTCACTGTTCAAAAAGTCGACCGCTTGGCCCACCCGGACGGCGAGCACCCGGGGTTCGTACTGGCATTCGACCTGGTCCAGGATTACAGGAGTGGTCGGCGCCGCCGGGACGGGCTTTCCTTCATGGCCAGAGATCACGCGGATGAGCACGTTTTTGATTCTTCCGTTCTCGATCTGGATGTCGTTGGCGTAAAGGGCCGGCTTGTTTTTCGGGTTGCAAACGGCAGGAAGGGCCAACTT
>JAIXWV010000028.1 GCA_027491115.1 Pseudomonadota bacterium | reverse complement strand
CTCTTCCGCGCCGATGAAACCGTTTGGGCTCGCGCAACGCAAAAAACCCTCATCCTGACCTTTGAGATCGGGTTCATCCTGATCGGGGCCTTCTTCTTTTTGGAGATGGCCCGAAAAGCCGGGATCATCGATTCCTTGGCCCGCCTAGTCCGCGGGATCTCTCCGAACCGGGTGGTGCAAGGGATCCTGGTCTCGTTTCCATTGGCACTGATGGTGGAAGGCTCGAGCGGATTCGGTACGCCGACCCTGGTGATCGCTCCCATTCTCATGGCCCTGCATTTTGAGCTGAAGTGGTGCGCTCTGCTGCCCTTCTTGAGTTGTGTCGTGGGCATTCCCTACGGAGCACTCGGGACACCGACCCGCCTCGGTTTTCCGGATGCCTCACCCGCACACGAGATTTTTTTACACCTAACTCCCTTGATGGTGATCGCACCCTGGATTTCAGCGCGTCTCATCGGCGGGAAGTGGAACTTGAAGGAATCTCTCTGGACTGTGTCCTTGAGCGCCGTCTACATCGTATCGGGCGTGGTCATCTCCCGTACCGGGCCGGAGCTTTCCGCTCTGGGACCGGCCTTTGTCACGTTCCTGTTCGGATTGTGGTCCGCTCGCCGGTTTTTCGGGAGTGCCTCGGGCGACTCTTTGGAGTGGAAGGGCTTGACGGTGTATGGACTCCTTCTTTTTTGCATGTGGGCCGGGAAGACGATTTGGATGGATCGTCGATTCGAGGGATCCGAGATCAGGATGTTCAATCCGGGAATCGTGTTCATCCTGTTCGGTTTGCTGATGATCCCGACAGTGAAGCGACTCCATTCCATGCGTGCCATCCTGCTGGAGACCACGATTCGCTCACGGAAGACCCTGTTCGTGTTTTTTTGCACCACCTTCTTGGTGCAACAGCTCCGGGTGAACGGGAGCCTGGAACTGCTCACCGGCTCGCTTCCCTCTTTTTGGCTCGCCGAAGGTGCTCCGATTCTCGGATTTTTGGGATCGATCTTTGTCGGCACTTCGACCATGTCGAACCTTCTGCTCTCAAAAGTGATCGAACCGTCTCACTTCGCTGCGCTGGCTGCCGGGAGTGCGGTGGGAGTTCCCCTCGCCTTCCAGTCCATCGTCGCCGTCCGGAGCATCTTGCAGGATCAGGTGAGTGAAAAAGAGACCTACCTGCGGGTTGCACCGATCGGATTCGGTTTTTTAGCCGTGGTGATCGCGTTGGCATTCGTCCTGCCGAAATGAAAAAACCCGGAGGGCATCACCCCCCGGGTTCACATCACTGGAGTTTTTCAGATCTTATCGGCAAGCCGGGCTCTGCTGGGCGAATTGCATCGCTTGATAGTAGTCCGGAGTGTTGAACAGGATCCGGCCCGATCGATCGACCACCCGGTAGAAGCGCTGTCCGTAGGCATTGCCTCCCGCCATGATCTGACAGCCATGTCCGGGGAATCCACCCTGTCCGGGGAATCCACCCTGTCCAGGGAATCCACCCTGTTGCACATTATTGATGATACTGGAGCAGAAGCCCATTTGACGGGATTGTTCGGCGATCCGGAGCGCTTCAGCGTACTGAACAGTGTTCCCCATCACCCGACCGGTTCCGTCCTTGACCATGTACACCTGGAACCCACGCTGATCGTAGTAGGAGTTGATCACACAAGGACCGACTTGCCCGGGATAAGGATACGGATTGGGATTCGGCACCGGCGTGGGCTGAGGATACCCACCGCCATTGCCCCAACCGCCATTGCCCGGATTGCCTCCTCCGCAAGTCCTCCACTGAAGCTGGTACACCACTCCGGCCGAAAGGTCGGCCGAGTCGAGAGTCATGATCGACTGCTCGTTCATTCCGTTAGTCTGAACAGCGATGCTGGTGTTGGTTCGTAAATTCACATCTTGGCCGCACGGCGACCACACATTGGCCGTGGCTACAAGGTTGTTGTTCAAGTTGAAGTTACCGTCATTCGCACCGACGAAATTCTTGTGATAAGCCGGACCACTCTGTCCTGCGAAGAAGTACTCCACATCGAAGGTGGCACTGGCATTCATCGGGAGTCTCGCATATCCGCGGTAATCGATCTTGATGACCGAAACCGAATAGCCCCCGGGCACGTTGACCGGAATCGCGATGTTACAAGCTTTACGATCCACGGTATTTCCGGACATTCCCCCTGCTTGGGCCTGGAACGAACCGAACAGGATGCTCAGGCTCTGGGCATCCGGACTCAAGGTGGCGGAGACGGTCCCGAGAGGACACCCGGTTCCTGCATAGGTCGGAGTCCCTAGCCGGATCTGATCGCCGGGCACCTGGGCCTGGGCCTTTCCGGCAATCGCAAACATCAGGATTGCGAGGATGAGTCGATACGAATAGTTCTGCATGGTGTTCCGCCCCCCTTTGGTGGAATCGTGTGTGGCTTGAAGGATCATTCCCTCATGGAACTTCCACACAGCGAATCCCGTGCCAAAACAGGCGGGGTCGGGACGCTCTTGAAACTCAAAGCATAACGGACGCTTAATGCGAAGCATCCCTCGGCGGGCCGCAGGAGGAGTCAAAACGGCCCCGGTTACACCGGACGCCTTCTGGCACCATCCCCTAACTGCCCCCTTATTCGTCGCTTTTCAGTCCTGCAGCAAATTTTAACCCCTCACCCTCATTGGTCTTTCTCTTGCCTAGATCAAGGGCATGAGAAGATGCTGCCCGAACCCCAACTGCCACCGTGAGCCTTCCCTCCTCGTTTCCCGGACCTTGGAAAGTCCTAGATCAAGACTTATCGTCCGAAAAGGCTCCTTCTACCGATCCCGTGATCGACGCTTCATCACGAAGTACTTTTGTAAAAACTGCCGACGCCATTTCTCGGCAAGCACTCACTCACCCGACTATCGCCAGAAAAAGCGGGATCTCAACCCGGTGGTGGCTCAGCTCTTCTCCTCTGGCATGAGTCAGCGCCGGATGGCGATTCTCCTCGAGGTGAACCCGAAGACCATCGTCCGCAAATTCCGGATCATGGCCGCACGTGCGCGAGCCGAACACGAAGTTCGATTGAATGAGCTCGCCAAAGCCCCCCTCTCAGAGGTCCAGTTTGATGACCTCGAAACCTTTGAGCACACCAAGTGTAAGCCCCTGAGCGTGACTCTGGCGGTGAACAAAAAAACCCGAGAAATACTGGGGTTCCAGGTCTCCAGGATGCCTGCCAACGGAAGGCTCGTTGAGATTTCACGGCGCAAATATGGCTACCGCAAAGACGAGCGGCAGAAGGGCTGGGATCTTCTATTCAGGACCCTCAGACCGGTAGTGCGGTCCGGGGCATGCCTTGAGTCTGATCAGAACCCCCACTACCCGAAGTTCATCAGGAGGCACCTAAAAAACGTCTGCCACATCGCCCACCCTGGCGCCAGAGGAGCGATCACAGGACAAGGCGAGCTCAAAAAGCTCGTCTTTGATCCGCTCTTCGCACTCAATCACACCTGCGCGATGTTACGGGCCAATCTCAATCGGCTATTTCGACGCACGTGGTGCACCACCAAAAAGCCGGAGGGGCTGATTGATCACCTCTCCATCTACCTGCGCTACCACAATACGGTCTTGATTCGACCCTGAGGCCCACTTCAGGCGAAGTCTAAGGGGGCAGTTAGCACCGATCCACTCGGTGCACGGGACTCGACCACGAAATGCGGTTTCCCGTCCTTCAGCACCACCCTTACGGCACCGCCCTGCTCGAGTTTTCCGAACAGGATCTCTTCCGAAAGCGGTCGCTTGATCTCGTCCTGGATCACCCGGGCCAAAGGCCGGGCTCCCATCTTGCGATCGTAACCTTTCTCGGCAAGCCAGGTCCGGACCTCGGGCTCGAACTCAATCTCGACATGTTTCGCAAGCAAGAGGTGTTCGAGTTCCACGATCTGTTTGCCGACGACCTGATCCATCATCCGCATATCCATCGGACTGAAAAAGACGATCGCATCCAGACGGTTCCGGAACTCAGGCGAGAACACCCGCTCGAGCTCCTTCTGTGCCGCATCGGAACCGGCCAGATCACTCACAAAGCCGACCATCCGGCGCTCGGCGTCCCGCGAACCCACATTCGACGTCATGATCAGGATGACATTCCTGAAGTCCGCCTTTTTGCCGTTATTGTCTGTGAGAAACCCATGATCCATCACCTGGAGCAAAATGTTCCATACACTCGGGTGGGCCTTTTCGATCTCATCAAGCAACACCACGGAATGGGGATTCTTCATCACAGAATCGGTGAGTAAGCCTGCCTGCTCGAAACCGACATAACCGGGAGGGGCCCCGATCAAGCGCGAAACGGTGTGTTGCTCCATGTACTCGGACATGTCGAATCGCAGGAAGGCAACACCCATGTGACTCGCCAACTGTTTCGACAATTCTGTTTTTCCGACGCCGGTCGGTCCGCAGAAAAGGAAAGATCCGATCGGCTTGTCGCCGCTCCGAAGCCCAGAGCGTGCCAAACGAATGGAAGAAACGATCCGATCGACCGCAGAATCCTGCCCGAAAATGCTAAGCTTGAGATTCCTGTCCAGTCCCTGCAAGCGGTCCTTCTGCGAATGAGTGACGGTCTTGGCGGGAATCCTTGCCATCTGTGCAATCATTTCTTCCACATCAAGAGCACTCACCTCGGTCGGAGGCGCGTCTTCCGGTACCCCTTCCTTCATTCTCTTGATCCGGAGCTTGGCCCCGACCTCGTCGATCACATCGATCGCCTTGTCAGGCAAAAACCGGTCGGTCAGGTGCTTGACCGAAAGCTCGACCGCCGTCTTGATCGAATCCTGCGAATACACCACGTGGTGGTGGGATTCGAATTGGGGACGGAGTCCATGGAGGATCTGGATAGTCTCGTCCTGGGTCGGTTCGGGCACTTCGACTTTTTGAAAGCGTCTCGAGAGCGCCTGGTCCTTCCCGAAAATGTTGCGGTATTCTCCAAAAGTTGTTGAGCCGAAACACCGGATCTCACCGCGAGCCAGCATGGGCTTCAACAAATTCGCGGCATCGACAGTACCCCCATTCACTGAGCCTGCACCGATGATGGTGTGGATTTCGTCGATGAACAAGACGGGAAAAACACCTTTGTTGTGCTTCACCTCGAGCGCCTGGATGATCCGCTTCATACGCTGTTCGAAATCACCGCGGAACTTGGTTCCCGCCAACAAAGATCCGAGATCAAGCGAATACACCACAGCCTGCCTCAGGATTTCCGGAACTTCTCCTGACACAATCCGTTGAGCCAGTCCTTCGGCAATGGCCGTCTTGCCCACTCCCGCCTCACCGACCAAGAGGGGATTGTTCTTTCTCCGCCGACAGAGAGTCTGAATCACACGATCGAGCTCATTCTTTCTTCCGACCAAAGGATCAAGTCGACCTTGTTTCGCAGCCTCGTTCAGGTTGGTGGTGTAGCTCGACAGCGCGTCATTGGACGATGCACGGCCCTCAGAAGACTTACTCGTCTCAGGGGCTTCTTGCGTCGAAGATGGCGCGGAATCGTCCGAGGTTTGTCCATGACTCAGGAAGTTCACGACATCCAGGCGCTCAACACCCTGTTGGCCGAGCAAATACAAAGACCAGGAATCTTTTGCCTGAAAGATGGCAACCAGGAGGTCGGCAGGCTCGATCTCGGATTTACCGGCCGACTGTACCTGGAAAATGGCCCGCTGGACCAATCGCTGCACGCCCAAGGTGGCGATCGGGTTCTCCGGATCGCCCTTCTCAGTTTTCGGTGCGAGCGGGACTTCCTTCTGAAGATAGGCTTTCAGATCCGTTTTGAGTCGACCGATATCCGCCTTGCACGCTTCGAGCACCTGCATCACCTCAGGTTCGTCCAGCAAAACCAGCATGACATGTTCGAGCGTGAGGAACTCATGCTTGCTCTCCACAGCATTCGCGAGGGCACGATTCAAAACCGATTCAGCTCTTTTTCCGATCATGACTCAACTCCTTTCTACGGGCTCTAGGCTCAGCTTCAGGGGAAACCCAGAGCGTCGCGCTTTCTCCGTAACTTTTTCGACCTTAGCCTCAGCAATCTCGAACGAGTAAATGCCAGCCACAGCCTTACCTTCTTCATGGACCTTCAACATCAAGGCCATCGCCTCTTCAGATGGTTTCGAAAAGTCGTTCGTCAAGACCTCGACGACAAATTCCATGGTTGTGTAGTCGTCATTGTGAAGCAAAACCGCATAACGCTTCGGCTCGGCGGTCTTGGGTACCGCTTCTTGTACCGCCACGCCCCCGCCTGAATCATCTTTGTGCGTCAATCCTTTGTCCTGGCCCATGGTCATTACTTGTAAACATCCTAGCATCATTTACACAAACTGTGGATAATTTGAGCATGGGCTTCCGCGCTAACGTCGACGAGAACGAAAAAACTGACTCGAATGCCGGGGCAATGCCAACAGGCGCCACGGATCCGAACCCTGCTGCGACCAGCAGGGGAATTCGGCTCCCGGATTTAGGTCTCTTGAATACCGTACTTCAGGATCCAGATGTGACCGAAATCATGGTCAACGATCTTCGAAATATCGCCATCGAAAAACGGGGGCAAATCGTGGTCACCCCGGTGCGGTTCAAGAGTCTTGAAGAACTCAACCGTATAGTCCGAATCCTCATGGAACCGACCGGCAAACAAATCACACCGGAAACGCCACTCGGAATGACGAGCCTTCCGGACGGTTCGAGAGTCCACATCGCCGCGCCCCCAATCACAGAGATCGGTCCATGCATCACGATTCGTAGATTTCCTAAACGCTACAGCCTCTCCGCCCTCACTAAAAATTCCTCCCTAGACCAACGAATGGCGCACTTCCTGAACGCGTGTATCCAGGGAAAACAGAACATCCTGATCAGTGGCGGGACAGGGACCGGAAAAACCACATTCATGAATGCACTCCTGGCACTTGTTCCACCGCATGAACGTCTTGTGACCATTGAGGATACGGCCGAGATCCCGCTCATGCTCCCGAATCAAGTGAAGATGATGACCCGTCCACGTTCCATGGGCACAGAAAGCATTGGCGCACGCGACTTAGTCGCAAACGCCCTTCGGATGAGGCCGGATCGGATCATCATTGGCGAGTGTCGCGGACCAGAGGCGATGGATATGATCCAGGCCATGAATACTGGGCATCAAGGCTCCATGACCACCATTCACGCCAACACAGCCCGAGATGCTCTATTCAGACTTGAAACTCTGGTGATGTCGGCAGGACTGGAGCTACCCCTGGCGGCGATACGACGCCAGATTTCCAGTGCAGTCCAACTCATTGTACAAATTAAACGCTTCCGTTCCGGAGTACGCAAAATTGTCTCAATCCAGGAAGTCACCGGACTTGAGCAGGACACCATACTACTTCAGGAGATCTTCTCATTCGAACCAGCTCATCCACTCGACCTACAAAGTGACGAAGGTTCGTTCCGCTTCAATCTTTCAACGAGAGTCCTGGAAAGCCTGAAGCTACAAGGAATCAAGGCCTTACCTTGAATGTCCGGCTGCATTCAAATAGCGATGGTAGCGATTGAGGACCTCCCATTTGACTCGGTCGATCGCTATCTTTTGTGCAAACTTGAAATGAAAGTCGAAGTCGGCGCTATTCCTCAATTCCAGACCGAAATCGACCTTGCTAGTTGCTAATCTGACAACAAGCTTGGCATACCAATGTGCAACCACTCCGGGATCGCTTTTATCTTCATCGAACTTGCGAAGCGCCTCCTCACCTAGCGTCCGCTTCAAGGTAAAGGACGACGCCCCGATGAATATCCGAACGATCTCTTGCACCCTGGCGGACTTGTCGAGCTTCTTTTTGACTTCTTGAGAGGAAGGCGATGCAATCACAGGGATGTTACCGTCGGGAAAGGTGATTTCGGGGGCTTTCTTCGAATCGACTATCGAAAACTCGGTCGGACTTCGCATAATTCCCTGAATCTCGGCCATTTCTTCGGCAAATGCTTTCAACTCATTCGGCGATGCTGCTTGGGACTTGGACTCGAGCGCACGGTAGCGGGAACCTGCGATGATCCCCCGATAGATCCCCTCCAGGCTCGCCCCTTGATTCAAGGACTGGAGAAGTCCTGAATAATCGGTTTTGTCCTCGACCTCATCCTGATTGAACACAACTCGAAACATTTCCGAAAGGATCTCCGAATTCTGTTTCGACAAAGTCTCGGCTGAAACCACAGGATCCCCCCGTTGCCCTGCAAGCGACTTCTCATCGTGAATCTCTTCGGGAGAATGATCCTTTTTCACCGGTGCAATGAACCCGAGGAACTCGAGCGCATGATTCACCGCTTTGCAACCGGAGAAAGTGGGCGACACTAGCATCAGGATCAGCAGAGTCTTTACGGGATTCATTCCATCCCTCCCAACGCCTTCGGTGCCCGGGAGCGCCCCATGGCAAACGCGAGTACGACAATCGTGATTAAATAGGGCAGAATCTGGATCCACTGGACCGGCACAGGCTGCTCTCCCCACAATACCACCCCTTGAAGCCGGATTTGCAGAAGCTCGGTGAATCCGAAGAGTAGACATGCTGCCACGGTCGGCAAGGGCAACCATTTACCGAGGATGACCGCAGCCAAGGCGATGAACCCCCTACCAGATGACATGTTTCTCGAAAAAGAAGAAGCGAGGTAAATCGAGAGGGTCGCACCACCGAGTCCAGCCAGGGCTCCGCTGAGAGCGATCCCTTGCCACCGTTTACCGCGAACAGAAATTCCTGCACTTTCCAAAGCCTTGGGATGCTCTCCCGCAAAACGAATCCTCAAACCAAACTTACTCCGATGGTAGAACACCGCACTCAATACCACCGAGGCGACCATCAGGAACAAGGGTGCGGACCGGAAAAGTGCGTCACCCGGGATCACCGGTGTTGAACCGGTGGAATCATACCAAATCATGGACAAAAAGGGCGGAATCCCCATTGCGAACAAATTGAACGCGGTTCCAGCGACAATCTGGTTGGCCTTGAGCCTGAGCACAGTCAGTCCATAACCGAGTGAGAGCAAAAGCCCCGAGAGCATTCCTGCCCCGATCCCCCACCACGGATTCTGGGTGTAATGGGTTACAACAGCTGCAAAAAACGCACCGACCAGCATAATGCCTTCAAGGCCGATTTGAACCACCCCACTCCGCTCGCACCACATGCCTCCAAGTGCGGCAAAAATCAGGGGAGTCGAAACCCGCAAGGTAGGCAAAATCCAGTTCGAGAAAACCTCTTCAAGCATTTCGTCTCCTCCATAGTCTGGCAGGAAGCTCCCAAAGCCCATCGGATGCCACACCCAGAATGATCAAACCCTGGATGATGTAAGTGAGGTCGCGAGTTACCTTGTCCGTTTCGAGATCGAGACTCCCGGCACCTTTTTGAAGAACACCGAACAGGAAGGCCGATGGAAGGATTCCTAGAATATTTCCGCGCGCAACCAGTGCCACAGCAATACCCACAAATCCGTAATCGGCGGAAAAACCAATCTTGAAACGATGGGAGTTGCCCAGCACCTCCACGAGACCGGTCAGCCCCGCAATGCCACCCGCGACGAACATCGAACTGAGCCAGGCTCCCGGTGCTGAAATTCCGAAAGTGGATCCTGCGGTTTCATTCTCACCCGTCGCTTTCAAACGGTAACCCCAAACCGAATTCCGCAGGACCAGATGGAGAACAAGGGTCATGGCCATGAGTGCGAGGATCAACCCTCCCATCGGCGCGCCATTGAAAACAGCGAATGGTTTGAGCTGGAAAACCATCGATAGTGGTATGGTTTCGGCCTGAGAAGAATCCGGATCCTTCAGCACATAAAGGGTGAAGTAGGAAGTCACCCCTGCCGCGATGAAGTTCATCATGATGGTGGTGATCACCTCATGACTGCCCCGTCTGGCCTTGAGATAACCGGGGATCGCTCCCCAGATTCCACCCGCCAGGAATGAAGCCGCTGTGGCAAACAAGACGGCCAATACCGGCGACTGGATGCCTGCGCCGGCAACGCCCGCCCATGCTGCAGCCAGAGCACCGATCGTGAGCTGCCCCTCACCCCCGATGTTGAACAACCCGGCTTTGAATGGAATCGCCACAGCCAGGCCGGCAAGGATGAAGTACGCCATATAGAAAAGCGTCATTCCAAAATCGTATCCGCTTCCGAAGCTGCTGTTCAGGAGCACGGTCAGGACTTTTCCGGGAGACTCTCCCGCGAAACGGCAAATCAGCAATCCCGCCAAAAGGCCTCCGATGGCACCGACCACGGACCTCAGGAACGAACGGATGCTGTGAGGGATTCTCAATTGATCGGAATTCTTCACCGGTCACCTCCACCCATCACCCGCCCGATGGTCCAAGGGTCGAACTCGGACCGAGCGAACTCTGCCCGCACACCACCGTTGTAAAAAACAAGCATCCGGTCGCAAAGATCGATTAGCTCGTCGAGTTCGGAAGAAAACAGCAGAATGGCTCTACCGCGATTGCGCTCCTGAACCATCGCATCGTGGATCTTCTCGATGGCTCCCACATCGACCCCTCGTGTGGGATGGGCGATGTACAGAACGGACGGCCCCGGGTCAAGCGCGCGGGCGATCACGAGTTTTTGCTGGTTCCCGCCACTCATGCGTCCGGCCCAGACCGTGGTGTAGGGTGGACG
The DNA here is from genome assembly GCA_027491115.1 of Pseudomonadota bacterium. Taxonomy (GTDB): domain Bacteria; phylum Bdellovibrionota; class UBA1018; order UBA1018; family CAIMNF01; genus CAIMNF01. The sequence goes on along the minus strand of JAIXWV010000028.1, from coordinate 105,235 downwards.
AATGTCAAACTCCTTGATTTTCGACTCTGTCACAGCACGTGCTTTGGCTCTCAAAAGGAATCCGTTCTTCGAGTAGCGGGGATCTTCATGCTGACCCAAAAGGAAGTTCTCGGTCATGTCTTGGTTCAGAAGCAAGCCTTCCGAAAGCCGGTCTTCCGGAACCAGACCCAGTCCCGCATTCCTGAGACGGATCGGATCGCTCTCAGAGTGGTCTTTCCCGTTGAACTGGTAACTGCCGCTCCACCTCGCACGATGATGCGCGGGATGGGAAAGCGCCCGAAGAAGAGTCGATTGCCCGTTACCCTGGACGCCGGCGATACCGAGGATCTCTCCCGGCCTCAACTCGAAACTGACTTCTCGCAAAGGCTCGGTCGTACTCTCGATCGACAACTTGTCCACACGCACCAGGGGACGCATGCCTTCGGCAACAGCGAAAACTTTCCGTTCTCCCTGGTAGGTAAACGAAACGTCCCGGCCCACCATCATCCGGGCAAGCTCTGCTTCGTCCGTTTCCGCGGCCTTACGGGTTCCGACCGTTTCACCCCTGCGGATCACGGTGATCTCGTCACAGTACCCCAGAACTTCCTTGAGCTTGTGAGAGATCAGAATGATGGTTTTTCCCTCTTCCTTCAGGCGGACGAGGTTCCCGAAGAGATCCTTCACCTCCTGCGGAGTGAGCACGGCGGTGGGTTCGTCGAGGATAAGGACTTTCGACCGTTGGTACAAGAGTTTGAGGATTTCGACCCGTTGCTGCTCACCCACCGAAAGCTCGGAGACGGGGCGATCCCAGCGTTCGAAATCGAGTCCGTAAGTCCGAGCGATCGAGCGGAGCTCGGCTTCGGCCTGAGAGCGACCGATGAACACACGACCGGGCTCATGCCCCAAAATGATGTTGTCGAGAACTGTTTCGGGCCCTGCCAACATGAAGTGCTGATGAACCATTCCTATCCCGGTCTTCATGGCATGGACCGGATTGGAGATCCGCACAGGTCGGTCCTCGATCAAGATCTCGCCGGAGTCCGCAGGATGGATTCCGAAAAGCACCTTCATCGCGGTGGACTTGCCCGCTCCGTTCTCGCCGATCAGACCGTGAATCGATCCCTTTTTGACCGAGAACGAAAGGTCCCGGTTGGCGGTGAATCCTCCAAAACGCTTGGTGACCTTCCGGAACTCGATCGCGTTCATCACTTTTTCTGGATCAGGTAATAGTCAGGGACCTTGATCTTGCCCTTAACGATTTCCGTTCGAAGTTGTTCCAACTGTTTCTTGTCGGCCTCGGTCACGAGTCGCGCGTTATGCTCGTCGAGCGAATAATCCACACCCTTGGATTTCACCCCGTACCGAATCAAGCCCGTGGTGAACTTGCCTTCTTTGAAGAGCTTGACCGAGTCATAAACCGCCTCATCCACCCGCTTCAACATGCTGGTCAGGATGGAGCCGGGCTTGAGCCAGTTCTGATTCGAGTCGACACCGATTGCGAGCTTCTTTCTATCGGCAGCGGCATCGAATACCCCCACACCCGAGTTACCGGCGGCGACAAAAATCACCTCCGCCCCGCGATTGAACTGATCGAGAGCAAGCTCTTTGGCTTTCGGAGGATTGTTCCAGGCTTCACCGGTGACACCGAGATAATTCGATAGCATCTGCACCTTCGGATTGATTTTTTTCGCTCCGGCCACATATCCAGTTTCAAAACGGCGGATCAGTGGAACATCCATTCCTCCGATAAACCCGATCTTCCCTCCGGGAGCGTGCATGGCGGCCAGTGCACCCACCAGATAACTTCCTTCATGTTCTTCGAACATGACGGAGCGGACATTGGGCGCCTTGGCATCCTCGTCGACCAGAAGGAACTTCTGGTTTGGGAAACGGGCAGCGTTCTTCTTCACCGACTCCAGCTGATGGAATCCGACCGCAATGATGAGATCGAACTTTTTCTCTGCGAATGCTCTCTGAAGGGACTCATAGGCTGCATTGTCGGGAGCCTCCACGGTCTTTGTCGACACTCCGAGCTCTTTTTCTGCACGCTTGAGCCCTTGATAAGCCGATGCGTTGAACGACTTGTCGTCCTTCCCGGAGCGTTCGAGGACCAGCCCGACCCGGAGCTGTGCGGAAGCACTTGGAACAGACAGAACTGCCAAAGCCCAAAGCGGCAGGAAGGCGTGGATTCGAAGAAGGTTTCTCATACCTTATGTTTATCCGAGGCCGGGCTTCCCGTCGAATTGATTTTGGAACTGCAAAGGGTTAGCCTGAACCCATGGAATCGCCTCGTCCTCGCCAATTAAATGACAAATCCGGTCGAGAGGGACAGGCTGCGGTCTTGCTCGCCATCATGGTTTCGAGCTTCCTCATGTTCTTCATGTTCGCAGTGAACACAGGTCTCTTGATCAATGCCAAGATCAGTGTCCAAACCGCGGCTGATGCCGCGGCTTACGCGGGTGCGGCCGCACAGTCACGCCAACTGAATGCCATCTCTTATCTGAATTACGACATGAGACGGCAATTCAAGAAGTTCGCGTTTCGTAATGCTTTTGTGAGCAGTATTGGCAACCCACAATTTCCGGGCAATGGCGCTGATAATTCCGAATATACTTTTGACAAGCTCGATTACAACAACGGTACGAACCCGAGCATTCTCCAGCTCAAAGTGCCGGTAGTCTGTTTGCCCATCTCGGCGGCTGTGGGTGGCAGCTCAGACAGCTGCCTGGCGGTGAACTACAGGAATACCGCCTATGACGTTCAAAACTCAGTGGGAGGAGTCCTCTCTTCCCTGAACTCCATCACCCAAGCTTACCTGAATTCCGTAACGAGTATCGCGGGCATAGCCAACAGCATCTGCTCAGGGCGATCCGGTATCAATGTATTCATGGCACTTGCTTGGCTTTTCAGGGGAGACCTCGATGACCAAAGCATCGATGAAATGCTTCTTTCCACCACCTCCACCACGCTGACCAATCCCGAGAGAACCAAAATCAAGGAGCAGATTCAACCGCTTGTTCAGGGGCTCGGGCTTTTTCCAAGAAACGTGATCACCCTGATGCGGATCGACACCCTCAAAGATTTCATCAATGATAAACCCGCGAATGTCGATTGGGAGGGGATGCAGGCCCTTGAAAATTCGCCCGGGGCGGATGCTCACGAACGGACCATTCTCGCCTACAAATCAGCCCTCGGGAATCTGAACAGCTCGGTCTTCGATGCCGAAAAAACCCGGCTCGAAGAGCTCCAGCCTGCGAAAATGCTCGAACTGGATGAAGTGAAGGCTTCGTTCAAAGTTTATGTCCAGGCAATGGTTCCGACTAGCCCGAGTGTTCCCTCTACCAAAGCCACCGCATGCGATTCCTTTATCTACAAGATCAATGCGAACGACGCGCCGGTGGGAGTAAAGCTTTCCTCGAGTGCTAAGAACGTGTTTTATGCGGTCCGACTCAGGACCTATGTGAAACCCATGGGTCTTTTGTTCATGCAAGGTCCCGGTGAGCTCGAATTGGATGCCATGGCTGCCGCCAAACCCTTTGGAAGTCGCATCGGACCAAAAGGTCTGTCAGCCACCGATTTTGTTGTTTCAAGGTCCAATCTACCCCCGGTCAACGGACAGGTTTTTTGCTCTTCTGACTGCTTCAGCCCGAATCTCAAGCTCGGAAACGATAACACCAACTTCTTCAACACGAGATTCATGCGAGACATGAAGGCATTGTCGGGAGGCGCTGCCCCAAGCACTACCGGAATTCTGGACGCACAGCGTCACGCCACGGCCCCGAATCCAACCGAAGTAGGCCTATACAACATCCTTCCCCCCACACCCTCAACCGACGGCAGTCAGGACCCGATGGACTTTGAGTTCATCCCGTTTTCGGACCCCGCATCGGCCAAAGGAAAACCCCAAATCTATCGCTTTTATGCCCCAGTGTTTCCAAGAGGGGGTGCTTCGACAGCTCAAAAAGTGGATCAGTTCCTTCAATCCATCTTCCCTAACGTCTCGGTCAGCAATGATCCCATCGGCCTTGATCTGCCCATCCTGCGTAATCAGCTCAAAACGTCCCTTACCAATTACATTGATAGCAAACTCTCCACAGGGGGACAGGAGAGCGAACATGGAGAGACTGAAACCTTCGCCGCGCTCGAGCTTCCCATTCAGGACTCACTCCAATCCAAACCCTATCTTTCCATCACCCCAAAGGAGGTCAGAACCTCCTGGAGCCCCGACCACCATAAAGTGAGCTCCTACGACGTCAAGTTCACACCCCGGTTCGGTTACTCGGTCAAGCTAGTTTCTTTTCGTGACCTGATGCAACAAGGTCTCGCTTCTGACGACCCTGACGTGGAAAAAATGTCTCATTGAATCCAGTGCTTCAGACTTGCCAAGTCGGACCCCCTTTGGCACCTTCACCATGAAGGAGAACACCATGGCAAAGAAGAAATCCGCAAAAAAAGCAGCGCCCAAGAAGGCAGCAACCAAGAAAGCTCCGGCAAAGAAGAAGGCCGTGAAAAAAGCCCCTGCCCAGAAAAAAGCAGCGGCTAAAAAAGCCCCCGCCAAAAAGGTCGTGGCCAGCAAAAAAGGGGGCGCTAAAAAAGCAGCTCCTAAGAAAGTCGTGACCAAGAAAGCCGCGACGAAGAAAGCCGCCCCTAAGAAAGCGGCTCCTAAGAAAGTCGCTACCAAAAAAGCTCCTGCAACAACTCCTGTAAAAAAAGAACAGAAAACCAGTCTTGCCACAGCACTCGCTGCTACAGCGGCAGCAGCGGCTGCAGGCGCTACCCTGAGTCACGCTATGGAAGATTCCGAGGGTGTAGAACATACCTTCGGTGAAGAAGAAGACTCTGAAATGGAAGAGTCCCTCATCGACGACGAGGAGTCACTTCGCGAGATGGACGAAGAAGACGACATGGAGGAAGACGATTATTTCTCTCGCGGCTTCGATGATGAAGAGGAAGAAGAAGATTCTGACATGGACGAGGAACTCGACGAAGAGGAAGATGACTTCGGCGATGAAGAAGAAGACCTGGACGACGAAGAAGAAGATGAAGAATTTGGTCTCGATGATGCCGAAGACTTCAACGACGAAGACGAAGACTGATTGACGAACGAGACAGGGAGCCGGGCGATGGATATTCGGGATGTGATCCATGGTGTGATCCTGATCGAGCCGCACGAGCTCCCTGTTCTCGAGTCCTTCCTGTTCCAAAGATTGCGACAGATCCGGCAGACTGGATTCGCGGAACACTCCTACCCCGGAGCCACCCACAACCGCTTCATCCACAGCGTCGGAGCCCTTTACACCGCAACCGAATCTTTTGAGGCGATTTTCGATGGGCTCAAGCGTAGATTCCCCGAGACCTGGAAGCGCTATCGGGCGGTTGTCCGGCTTGCCGCACTCCTGCACGATGTGGGGCACGGGCCTCTCTCTCACACTACCGAGTTCGCGATGCCCGAGGTTTCAAAACTCGACTCGTCCAAAAACTCCCGCAGAAAAGCCACGCATGAGGATTACACACTCAAGATCATCCTCGACTCGCCTCTGACTTCCATCCTTGAGAAGGCCGGGAAGTCCCATGGCTTCAGTCCGACCCACATCGCGTCTCTCATTGACGACGAAATCGGAGTGGATGATGGATTCTTCCACGAAACCTTCGACGGTGAACTGATCGACTTCAAACCCATTCTTCACCAATTGATCTCAAGCGAGCTGGATGCCGACAGGATGGACTACCTCCGTCGCGACAGCTTTTACAGTGGGGTGAACTACGGGGTTTTCGATCATTCCTGGATTCTACGCAATCTTTGCGCTCACCACCACGACGGCAAGCTCTATCTAGCGATCCGCCACCGGGCTCTCTATGCGTTCGAGGATTTCTTACTCGCCCGCTTCAACATGTTCATGCAAGTCTACCTCCACCACAAGACGGTGGTGTACGACGAGATGCTCGCCAACTATCTCAACGATCCCGAGTGCGACTATAAGCTTCCAGCGGATATCGAAGCTTACGCCCGGTGTACGGACGCCCATCTTTACGCCCACCTCTCCCGATCCGGGAATCACTGGGCGAAGCGGATCACCGAAAAGCAGCCCTATAAAATGCTGGTAGAGACCCACAGTGGAATCCCGTCGACTGCCAACGCCCGTGAACAACAAGAGCGGATCCTCAAGAAAGTCCGTCATGAGCTCGAATCGAGGAATCTCTCATTCATAGAAAGCACCTCGACTGGGATCCTATCGAAATACTTCGGCAAGTCTGGTCATCCCATTTTCGTCTGTTACGACAATCTTTACTCAGCGCCCAGCTACATACCGATCCAAAAGTGCACCACGCTCTTTACCCAGTATCCGAACAGCCGATCTATCTCGAGGATCTTCGTGTCCCCGGAAGACCACCGCAAGCTCTCCACTCGGGCACGTGACAAGGCACTCCTTTTCGAATGATCATGCCTTGCTCGCCGCGTGGACTAACCCCTGTGCATTGACCTTCAAGTCAACGCTGAATGCCTCCAGATCAGAACGTTGCAAACTGGATTCCATTCTTGACAATAGTATTTTCTCGACATTTTCTGGCGCGAGAGCCCCTGAGCGAACCTCGGAAACAACTTCCATCGACATCCGAATTCCTTGCCGGAGCTGCGCGGCTGCACTGGAAATGAATTCACGGTCAATGAATCCGTAATGGGTCAGCGCAACCCGTGAAGGCTCCATGGACTCGATCAAGTCGACACTCTTTAATGCTTCCTCACCGTCAAAGTCTGTGGGGCTGGTCGAAGGAATCACCACCGGGCATGCCGGATAACTGACTCCGAACGCATCGCCAGTGAAAACGGTTCCGGATTCCGGCTCTCGGGCAATCACATGATGATTCGCATGACCCCGGACATGCCGGATCTCCAAACCAAGGGGGCCGAAGGGAATCACTGCACCGTCAGGCAACTCCTGAACTCTGTCGGCAGGACATGGCAGGATGGTTCCGTACAAGCGTTCCATGAACTCTTCGCCATACACCCGTGTGGCGCTATCAATCAGGCGTGAAGGGTCAATCGCATGGCGTGCGGCTCGGGGATGGGCATAGAGCACGGCGTTCGGAAAAGTCCTCAAGAACAGACCCGCGCCTCCGGCATGATCAAGATGGACATGGGTGATGAGCAATCCGACGATCCGGTCCGGTGTCAATCCTTCGCGGACTGCCGCTTCCATCAAATGCGGGATGGCATGATTGGTGTTGCACTCGACGAAGAACCCGCGGTCTCCGTCGATCAGGAGATACGCCGCAGCGAACTCGCTTTCGACGTATTTGCAATCCACGACAATAATCCTCATAATGAGAAGACTACCATGGGGCTCAAAATCCTGACTTGGAATATCTCTTACGCTCACGGAAACGGGTCGGAAGGTGCCGCCGGTTGGCGCCGCTATCCAGCACTTCACTATGAGAATGCACTGAGCGCCATGGCCACGCTCATCCGGAACACCGGCACTGACATCGTTCTATTGCAAGAGGTGGATTTCGATTCCTCACGTTCGCACCGTCGGAATCAATTGGATATCTTAGCCCGACGCTCAGGGCTCCTCCATCGATCATCTTGTGTCAGCTGGGATTTACCTTGGGTACCCTATCCCGGCTTGAATCCGCTCCATCATTTTGGAAAAATTCGTTCAGGTGGTGGAATCCTATCCCGTTTTCCAATCCGTACCCTACAGAACGACCTACTCCCGAAACCACGAGAGAACCCCGACTGGTACAACCGTCTTTACCTTCACCGTTATTTCCAGCTCGTCGAGACCGGCGGACTCCGGATTCTCAATCTCCATCTCGAGGCGTTTTCGCGTGAGAACCGCTCACTTCATCTCATGCGACTCGATGAGCGGATTCGCGACTTTTCTCCTGATCTTTGTGGCGGAGACTTCAACGGTTCCATCGAAATCGATGACCGCCATCGGAGCGAATTCGAAGTCCTTCACGCACCTTTACCCACCTTTCCGACGCCAGAAGCACGCGATCGGTTGGATGGATTCATATTAAATAAGACGCGATTCAAGCCCCTGAAGGTACAGGTTCCTGACACCGGTACATTCTCAGATCACTTTCCTGTGCTGGTCGAAATCGAAGAATCAGAGAAAAACCTCACCAGCTCACCACGTGAATAAGCACTCATCGTACGAAATAACGTGCAGGTGCTTTGTTTGAGTGCCTCCACAGCACCCACAACGTCAACCGAACGCTCGACCTCTATCTTCTCTTCACGATTCAAAAAATCCGCCTCATCGTCATTCACAAACAAGGGTTTACCCCGAATCAGCTTGAAATAGTCGATCCCTCCCTCACCCTCGGGAAGATTCACTGAAGGCGACTTCGGATAATCCCCGAGCAATCCGAGGAGCGATCGGCCCAGATTCTGGGCCTCACGACGGGGTTCTTTCATCAATTCGGAGGGATCCTCGAAAATTCGGGTCTCGCTTCCTCGCAAACACTCCCCGATTGCCGCCTCTCCCCGCTCGCGCAGCATCTCTTGAATCAGTCCTTCATAGGCGAAATGATAGTTGGCCATGGTCTGGGTGGATCGAGCGACAAATCCGCTGAACATGGACTTCCACGGGAGCATTTGGATATGGGGAACCTGGGTGACGTGGAAGGGTTGGTGAAGATCCTGGATCAGGTGCAACTCCCAATTCAGGACTCGAAGCGCCCAAAACAGGTTCTTCTCATTCCGATAGCGGTCCGCTGCGGCCCGGAGTGTCCGGATCCGCTCGAGCGCCTGTCCGACAGGACGGAATGGAATCTGCAGCGTGCGCACTGGCGACGACCATTCGAAGCCTGGGAAAATCATGTGCCTGAAACCTTGGGATGTCGGTCCCCGCAATCCGCCCATCCATGCCCGGTCCCCCGACGGATCCGACTCCGGGGGCAGGTCCTGATCCATTCCGAAATCGGGCTCGTCAATCCAATCGGAAAGAAGAAGTTCCCGCACCGTACTCTCGGTCATGGCGCTCTTCTTTCCACACTTGAAAGTTGAATGCAGAGGAATCTTGGCAGCATTCACTCCGAGGGTTCGCGCCAATGCATCCGCCTCACGTCGCTCGTCCTCCTGACAAGGGATTTTCACCTTCTGGTTCAGGTATGACTTGCCGGAGGCCTCGATAGACGGGATCAGACGCTCGTGAATCAGGCGGTGCCCGTCCCAAGCCGAGGCCGGCCCCGACGAAAAGAGGAGCAAGAAACCGATTCCGAGAATCATCCCAGCCTCAAGGGAAGAGGCCACGGAGGAGCATTGCCTGAGACAAGCGCTCGACCGAGGTGATCAAGGCCGCGGTTTTCATTCCGCAATTGAATTTTTCAGCGTTGCCAGCCACCCGATGAAAGGCCCGTGCCATGATCTCAGCAAGTTTTTCATTCACTTCCTTCTCGTTCCAGAAAAACTGCTGGAGACCTTGCACCCATTCAAAGTACGAGACGATCACACCACCCGCGTTTGCGAGGATGTCGGGGATGATGTAAACGCCCTGGCTCTCGAGGTACTGCTGGGCCTCGGAAGTGATCGGTCCGTTGGCTCCTTCGCTGATGATCTTGGCCTTCACATTCTTCATGTTCTCGCGGGTGATCACACCGTCGATCGCTGCTGGTACGAGAATATCCACATTGAGACCGATCAGCTGCTCATTGGTGATCGCTTCGGCCTTCGGATAGCCTTTCAGGGTCCGGTTCTTCGACATGTAGGCATTCACGTCCTTGAGATCGAGGCCGTTCTTGTCGTAAATCCCACCGAAGAAATCACTGACCGCGACGACTTTGCAGCCGCGCATTGCAAGCTCGTCGGCCGCAACCGTTCCGACCTTGCCGAATCCGTGGACGGCGGCCGTGCACTGGTTCAGCTTGAAATCCGCTTTGTTCTGTTTTTTGAGAAGTTCGATCGCGTGCTCGATGACGTAAACCACTCCACGCCCGGTCGATTCTGGTCGTCCGGCGGAGCCACCGATTTCCATAGGCTTGCCGGTTACGACGCCGGGAACGGCGTGACCTTTGGCCATCGAGTAGGTGTCCATCATCCAAGCCATGTGCTGGCCGTCGGTTCCGACATCCGGAGCGGGAATGTCCTGCTCGGGGCCGATCATCGAAATGATTTCCATGGTGAAACGACGGGTGAGGGCCTGTTGTTCAGCGCGAGAAAGCTGGGACGGATCGACACGGATCCCGCCCTTCGCTCCACCGAGAGGCAGACCCACGAGCGAGCACTTCATGGTCATGAGCATGGCCAATGCCGAAACCTCGGAGAGGTTCACTTCGGGATGGAACCGGATGCCGCCCTTACCGGGCCCGAGAGTCGTGCTGTGTTGAACCCGGTAGCCTTCGAAGGTCTTCACCGAACCGTCATCCATCCGGACAGGAATGCTGACACACATGGCCTTCTTCGGCATTTTCAGGCGATCGAGAACGTTGGAGGAGAGCCCCATGGTCTTCCCCGCCATCTCGAGGTCCATGACCGCGTTTTGGTAAAGAGGGGAGGTTTCGTACAGACCGGATCTCAAGTTGTGACTCATGATTCACTCCTGTTTTCAGCAAGATTTTTGTTTGGGATGACACTAGCAGAGGTGCTACCCTTCTGTCATGACGAATGTTCCCGGGGAAAAGATCATTGTTGGCATCCTCTACGGAGGACGGAGCAGTGAACACGAGGTCTCACTTCGCTCTGCGGCAAGTGTTTTCAAACGCTTGGATCGAAAGCGCTTTGAGCCCCGGACCATTTATATCGACAAGCAAGGCACCTTCCACTGGGCGAACATTCCGGACAGCTTTACGCAAAGCGGCGAAAGCAGCCTTCCGCAAGCGCTCATGACCCCGGAAGTCGTCCTCCTGCCCCGCCCCCACAAAGACGCCAAAGGTCGTTCCAAAGCGGTGTTCGCCTACCTGGACTCTTCCCACGCCGGAAAGATGGAAATGGTCGACGTGATCATCCCCATGCTCCACGGCAAGAACTGTGAAGACGGCACTCTTCAAGGTTTGTTTGAAAGTGCTGAAGTCGCTTACACCGGAAGTGGCGTGATTGGATCAGCAATTGGGATGGACAAAGAAGTCGCCAAGCGACTCGCCGAGCATGCCGGTATCCCCGTGGTCCCTTACCGGGTCGCCCGCTCCTGGGACTCGGTCCAAAAGCGTGAACTGCTCCGAAATGAAGTTCAAAGCGCCTTCGGCTTTCCAGTTTTCGTGAAAGCGGCCCGTGAGGGCTCTTCCGTCGGGGTATTCAAGGTCAAAACACGAGATGAGTTCCTGCCCAAACTGGAGGAAGCCTTTCGTTACGACAATAAGGTTCTGATCGAAAAAGCCATCGCGGCGCGCGAGATCGAGTTCTCGGTCCTGCAGAATCCCGATCGCTCGCTCAAACCGTTTGTCAGCACCCCGGCCGAAATCATTCCGACCCACGAGTTCTACACCTACGACGCCAAATACAATGACGAGGGCGGAGCGATCTTCAAGATTCCGGCCGAGATCACTCCCGACCAGTACCAAAAGATGACGCAGATGGTAGAAAAAATCTTCGTCACGCTTGAACTGGAAGGTTACGCCCGTGTCGATCTGTTCCTAGATCGCGATTCTGGAGCCTTTTATATGAACGAAGTGAATACCCTGCCGGGGTTCACCAGCATCTCGATGTTCCCGAAACTCTTCGAGGTAAGCGGCATCCCATATACGGAGCTCTTGACGAAACTCATCGAGCTTGCCTTACTCCGGAATAAGAGGTGATGCCCCCGTGGCCAAAGAAACGTCAAAAAATTGCCTGGTGATCGTCGAGTCACCCACCAAAGCGAAAACCATTCGTAAGTTTCTTCCAAAGTCCTATGTGGTCGAAGCTTCGATGGGCCACATCCGCGACCTGCCCCAATCTGCGGCCGACATCCCCGAGAAGTTCAAAAAAGAGGAATGGGCCAAGGTGGGTGTGAACGTCGATCAGGACTTCGAACCGCTTTACGTGGTGCCAAAAGGTAAGTCGAAGGTCATCACGGACCTCAAGAAGAAACTCGCCCAGGCTGAGATCCTCTACCTCGCGACCGATGAGGACCGCGAAGGAGAATCGATCTCCTGGCACCTCCTCGAGGTGCTGAAGCCCAAAGTTCCGGTCAAACGGATGGTGTTCCACGAGATCACTAAGTCCGCGATCGAGCACGCCCTGACCGACACCCGCGAAGTCGACATGCGTCTCGTGCGGGCCCAGGAAACCCGCAGGATTCTCGACCGGCTCGTCGGTTATACCGTTTCTCCATTGATCTGGAAGAAGATCGCCTACGGCCTTTCCGCCGGTCGGGTGCAATCTGCCGGTCTCCGGCTGATCGTGGCCCGTGAGCGCGAACGCATCCGTTTCCGGAGCGCGACCTACTGGAACCTCGAGGCTGAGCTTAAGAAATCCGGGAATAACGGCGGAGTCTTCAGTGCGAAGACCATCGCCCTCAACGGTAAGCGGATCGCCACCACCAAGGACTTCGACGAATCCACCGGTAAGCTGCTCGAAAAAAAGGACGGAGAGATCCTCCTACTCGAATCGACCGAGGCAAGACGCCTGGAAGACGCGCTGAGAACCGCTGACTACACGGTCCAATCCGTCGAAGAAAAACAGTTCACCCAGAAGCCTTCGATTCCGTTCATCACCTCGAGTCTCCAGCAGGAAGCGAACCGGAAGCTCGGGATGTCAGCCCGTGATGCCATGAGAACGGCTCAGAGTCTTTACGAGCAGGGCTTCATCACCTACATGCGTACGGACTCCCCCAACCTCTCCAGTGAGGCAATCCGCGGAGCGAGAAACGCGGTCGAGGAGCTTTACGGAAAAGAGTACCTGTCCCCTGAACCCCGTCAGTTCACCTCGAAGAACAAAGGCGCTCAAGAGGCGCACGAAGCCATCCGCCCGGCCGGTGCCGAGTTCAAACACCCACGCGAAACCGGTCTGACCGGTCGTGAGCTGGCCCTTTACGAGATGATTTGGATGCGGACCGTGGCCTGCCAGATGGCCGAAGCGCGCAAGCTCTCGGTCAGTGTCCGCGTCGAGGCCACAGCCGGTAAAGACCGCGTCACCTTCTCGGCCAGTGGCTCACGGATCCTGTTCCCGGGCTTTTTGCGCGCCTACGTGGAAGGTACGGACGATCCCGAAGCCTCGCTCGAAGATCGCGAAGTGATCCTGCCCGAGATGAAATCCGGAGACAAAGTCTCCATGAATTCGATCGAGGCGCAATCGCATACGACCAAGCCCCCGGCCCGCTTCACTGAAGCGTCTTTGGTCCAGCAACTCGAAAAAGAGGGCATCGGTCGCCCGTCCACCTACGCCTCCATCATCGACACCATCCTGGATCGCGGCTACGTGAGAAAGCTCGGAAACGCACTGGTTCCCACCTTCACCGGGGTGGCGGTCATGCAGCTCCTCGAGAATTACTTCGAGAACCTGGTGAATTACCGTTTCACTTCCGAGATGGAATCCTCACTCGACGAGATCGCCGAAGGAAAGCGCGAGTATCTTCCTTACCTGAAGCAGTTTTTCCTCGGAAAAGCCGGTCTCGCAGAGCAGGTCAAGAGCCAGGAAAAGAAGATCAACCCCACTGAATCCCGCACCGTCCAACTCGACCATCTCAAGGAAGTCGAAGTGAAGATCGGACGCTACGGTGCTTACGTGGTGAAGCCGGGAAAGGCCGGCACGGAAGAGATCCATGCCACCATCCCGGATGACATCGCTCCAGGGGATCTCACCGTCAACCAGGTCGAAGATCTCCTGATTGCCTCCGAGAAAGGACCACAAAGCCTCGGAAAAGATCCAAAGTCCGGACTCGACGTGTACTGCCTCTCGGGACGGTACGGACCTTATGTCCAACTCGGACAGGTCACCGATGACCAGCCGAAACCGAGACGCGCCTCTCTCTTGAAGGGAATGGACCCGAAGAATATCGAGCTCGAAAAAGCCCTCGAACTGCTGTCTCTGCCCCGGGAACTCGGCATGCATCCGGACAAAAACAAGCCGGTCCTGACCAATCTCGGGCGCTTCGGTCCGTATGTGATGTGCGACGGCGATTTCCGCTCCCTCAAGAAGGACGATAACGTTTTCACCATCACCTTCGACCGGGCCATGGAACTGCTCCGGGAGGAGAAAAAGCACCGCCGCGGAGCCCAGTCGCTCAAAACCATCGGCAAATTCGAGGAGCAAGACATCGAGCTCTTTGACGGAAAGTACGGCATGTACCTGAAGTGGGGCAAGGTGAACGCCACCGTTCCGAAAGAGCTCGACGTGGAAAAGCTCACCTTGGAGCAGGCGATCGAGATCGTGAAAGCCCGCGCCGAGGTCGAGAAGCCATCCAAGAAGAGCCGCAAGAAAAAGAAGTGACCCTGACCCATGCCCGATACGAGTCACTGGCTGATCACGTCTTTTGAACCCTTCGCCGGCCGTCCCGTCAACAACTCCCATTCGGTCATGAATGAATTGGTTCGGATCGTATCGGAAGATTCCTCATTTCCGGTCCGGATCCACACCTGCGTCTTGCCTGTCGAGTACGATCGGTGTGCCGATTCCCTGCTCGTCGAGGTGAATCGTCTGCAACAAACCGGAGTCCAACTGACCGGAGTGCTCTCAATCGGTGAAGGTGCGGAAGAATTCAAACTCGAAACCCGCGCCAACAATCTCGATGACGTGCCCGATCTCGCCGACAACGCCGGTGTGAGTCGGGCGAAATCACTCATCTTCCCGGATCTTTCTCCTTCAGAGACGATTCCTCTTCGGTTTCCCTTCGAAGCCTTTTCGAGGATTAGAACCTCGATCAATCCCGGCTACTTCATCTGCAATCACCTTTGCGCGAAGATCGGACGCCTTTGGAGCAAGCCTTCCGATCCTCTATTCGGATTCATCCATGTCCCTCGCACAGGAATGGGCGGAATGTTCACTGCCGAAGTCTGTGCCACTGTGATTGCCCAGGGATTAAAGAAGCTCGAATAATCTGTGCTCGTGCAGAGAACGGCAGGATTCTTTCCGCATTTCCAAGGGAAACCCCTCGAAAAGTGGCCACAGGGAGGGAGCCCCCCCTGTGGCCGGATTCACCTTCAAAACAAAATCGAATTAAAAATTAATCCCGGATACGAGCTTGAAGAAAGAATCCCCCGAAGCCACGGTGTCAGCACCGCCGCTCATGCGTACGAACATTCCACCGGAAGGCTTGGAGAACTGAATGCTGGGCCCCACCCACTGATACACTCCGCTCGAGGTCGTCACTTTGCTTCCCCCGCTGTTGATCAGGTGTTCATAATGAACTCCTGCGGAAAAAACCTTGGAGAACTTGTAAAGCCCCATCCCCCAATAGTGGATGTACGCCAAAGTGCTTTGGACCCCAGAGGTCGTATCGCGGGTAGGCAGGTAGTAACCGGCATAGATCTCGCCGTAAAAATTCGTCCGATCGTAGTTGATCGTCAAGTTCGGCACGACACCATCGGCGAAAACCGACTTGCCATTGGCGGATGAGGACAAAAGATTACCGCCGAGGACGCCGAACTGAGGTGTCACCACCAGACCGTTTCCAAAATCCTTGGACACGCCCAATCCAAACTCGGTCCAGTTCCCCCAACCGCCACCAGGCTCACCTGCGGACCAAAAGATTCCGTAAAAGGTGAGCGAAAGAGAATCGCTCAGCTTGTAAGCACCATTCAAAATGGGTGCGAAACCGAAAAAGCTGTCACTCGACAACACCACACCCAGTGAAAAATCATTCTTCGGATCAGTTTCCGCACGAACTGAGCCTGAATTCAACAAGATCCCGCACAACATCAGCACTGCAAAAAATCGATTCTTCATTTGTCATCCTTTCGATGGTTATGCTTCAGCTTAATTGGAAATCCATTCGCTTCAAACCACAAACCATTGGCGCTTTCTGTTCCGACTCTTCAGAAAACTCACTTCTTGAACATTGCGATCGCTTTCAAACGCTGGGTCTTGTGATCCACTAGAGGCTCGGGATAACCCGAGGGAGTCGATGAAAAGAGCCCGCCCTCATGCGGCCAATGGATCCGTTTTGAGTCGAGCCCCTTCAATTCCGGGACATACTTCCGGATGAACTCTCCTTCCGGATCAAAGCGCTCGCTCTGGGAGATCGGATTCATGACCCTGAAATAAGGCTGCGCGTCGCACCCGGTGGAAGCACTCCACTGCCAGCCTCCATTGTTAGCCGCAAGCTCATGGTCCAGCAACTGCGATGCGAAGTAACGTTCGCCCTCTTGCCAGTGGATCAGCAAATCCTTGGTCAGGAACATTGCGGCCACCATCCGGAGGCGGTTGTGCATGAATCCGGTCTGATTGAGCTGCCTCATCGCCGCATCGACGATAGGATACCCGGTCCGACCCTCGCACCAGGCTTCGAAGTGCGCACGATTCGTCGACCACTTCAGACGATCGAATTCCGGCTTGAACGCCCCTTTTTCGACGTGGGGGTACTGGTCGAGGATCATCTGGTAGAACTCGCGCCAAATCAGCTCGTTGAGCCACACCTTGGTGCCCGGAGAAAAATGCTCGTAACAGAACCGAACCGCCTCACGTGGAGAAAGCGTCCCGAAGCGGAAATGGGGCGAAAGCCGCGATGTCCCCTCAATGGCTGGAAAATCACGCTGCTCGTGGTAGGCGCTGATTTTTTTGGAAAACCCCTTCAAGAGATTTTTTGCGGCAACTTCTCCGGGCGACACGAACAAAAAACTTTCGACGAAACCGAGCTCAGAGAATCGGGCATTCTTCTCGCGGATCTTTTCGGCAGGGACCAAGCGTTTGAGATCGGGCCGATACTCACGCAAGTGTGTCTCTTTTGCTGACTCGAGAGTCTTGAGCCAATTCCTGGAGTAAGGCGTGAACACCTTATACGGATCTCCACTGCCCCCCAGAATCTCGCGGGACTCGAACACCACCTGGTCTTTGAAGGACTGGACGGTGATGCCCTGAGCGCTCAGGGTTTTTGCAACCTGCTGGTCCCGCTTCTTCGCCGCGGGCTCGTAGTCGTGATTGAAAAACAGGGCCTTCGCTCCCAAGCGTGAAACAACGGCTGGAATCGCCTCCTGGGGACGTCCCCGGATCACAAGCAGTCTCGAGCCCCGCTCCTTCAGCCGTTCGTCCAGCTCGTCCAGACAGCCCTGGATAAAATGCACCTGACGGTTGTCCTTGGCCAAGCCGTCGAGAATGTCCTCGTCAATCAGAAACACCGGCACCACTTCCTCGGAGGCGGCACAGGCCTCGAACAGGGCCCGATGATCCGAAAGCCTCAGATCTCTTCGAAGCCAAACCACACTGCGCTGGAAGGGCTTCATCAGGAATGCACTCCCAGTAGAACCAGTACCGCGCGGGAACCGTAGTACACTCCCGCTCCAGCAAAAATCCATCCCGGCGCAAAACGAAGCTTCAGTGCGGTTGGAAGCAATTGAACGAGCGTCACGAAAATCAGGATCCCGGTGGAGAGCGCTAAGAAGGTACTTTCAAAGCCCTTGAAAATGTGGGGAATCAGGGAACCGGCCAGAAAAGCTCCCCCGATGAAGAACAAGACTTTCTGCGCGGAACGGACACTCGCGCCACCGGCGAGCGCCATGGCTCCGGAGAGCACCCCCTCTGGTAGGAGGTGCAGGATCACGCCGATGACCAGAATCACGCCGAGCTTTTGGTCCACAGCTTGAACCGAGGATAGCGCCACCCCGTCGAAGAAGGCACAAATCATGAAGCACGCGATCGCCGAGCACACTTCTCCATGCCCGAGCACCTCGAGGTGAGTGTGCTGATGGAGGTGTCCATGTTCATGGGAGTGAGCGCAATGGGTCGCTTCTTCCAGGTCGTGATGTTCGTGGTGACTGTGGACCTCCTGCCCGTGGGACTCATGGACATGCTCATCGTGGGTTTCGATCCGACGGAGGGTTTCTTGGTCTGTGGAAAAAAACCGGTCCACGAACCGCAGACGGGGCACCCCGTAGCGTTCAAAAACAATGACGAGCCCCATGCCTAACAAGGACCACTGGAAAAATGACCGGGCGCCGGAAGGATAAACCTCGATGTTTTCGGGAAGGAGATCGAGAAAAAGGATCGCCATCATGAATCCGGTCGCCACTGCGATGAACACTTGAAGTCGGTCCATGTTCACATGTCGACCGGCACGACTCATGATCCACATGCCAAGCAAGATCATGGACAGGGCAATCACCAAGGAAGCCAGGAGTAGAATCATGCTTTCAGGCTACCGCATTTGACGGTGCCTCTCAATGAAGATAAGCTCGAGCGAATGGAAGCCTCTCCCCGCATTCTTTTTGAAAACGAGGACTTTGTGGCTGTCGACAAGCCGGCAGGATGGTTGAGTGTTCCAGCCCGGCACCCGGGCCCCACCGATCAGGTGGTGAGTGATTGGTTGAAGCAGAGCCCGTCCGGAGCCGCCTACATGATCCACCGGCTCGATCGATTCACGAGTGGCGTGATGCTCGTGGCTCGGAATCCGAAAGCCCACCGTGAAGGCTGTCTCTGGTTTCAGAATCGAGTTGCCAAAAAAATCTACCATTTTATCGCATCTCCAGTCCCCTCCCGCCCGGCGATCCAGATCCGCACCCCAGTCGATGGTAAGCCTGCGCAGACCCTATTCGAGGTGATCGAATCCGCATCGGGAGTTTTTCTCGGGCAAGCCACCCCCCTCACCGGGCGCTTTCATCAAATTCGGGAGCACGCGGCCAAGGCCGGATTCCCTCTGCTGGGGGACAAGGCTTTCGGAGGGCGTCCGTCGGAACGGGTCTGCCTCCATGCGTTTTCTCTGGAGACCCCTGTCGGGAAGTTCGAATCTCCCTTGGCTCCGGATCTCGTCACATTGTGGGAGCACTTGAAACATGCTTGAAAAAGAATTGATCTCGGCACTCGAACTCAGATCTTCGCTCCGGCTCTTCGACGAGACGGACGCTCTCCGGGTTTTTTATGGTCCCGGGGAGAGCTCCGATGCAATCGGGTCCCAAATCGCGATCGATATTTTTTCGGACCAGGCGTGGATCACCCAATGGGCTCCGATTCCAGACAAGGTCTTGAAGAGTTTGGTGGCCCTTCTTCAACAAAAGCTCCCCGAACGGTGTCGCGGGATCGTCCTCATGGACCGATCCGAAGTGGCCAGTGAAGCGGACTCCGTTCCGTTGGACGGTGAAGTCCGCGAGGGAAAATTCGTGGTGAAGGAGTTTGGTATCCCGTATCTGGTGCAAATGAAAAACACCAAGCACCCGGGGCTCTTTCTCGATCATGCACCTCTCCGGCGCTGGTTGACCCGGACCCAAAAAGACAAGCGTGTCCTGAATCTGTTCTCTTACACTGGGGCACTCTCGGTCGCCGCGGGTGCCGGAGGAGCGTCGAGCGTCACCACACTCGACCTTTCCAAGCCCACCATCGAGTGGGCCAAGGAGAACTGGGATCAAGCCTCGCTCATCAGATCCAAAGGCGATTTTATTTTCGGTGATGTGTTCGATTGGTTGCCTCGTCTGAAGAAAAAAGGGCTCGAGTACGACACCATCCTGTGTGATCCGCCCTCCTTTTCGAGAACCAAGACGGGTGCCTTTTCGACCGGAAAGGACTTGGCCCGACTCCACGGTCTGATCCTGCCTCTCCTCGCAAAGAACGGGGTTCTCGTCACCTCGATCAACTCAGAGAACATTCCGGAGCGGGCATTCTTGAGCGAAGTCGAGAACGCCGCCCGGCAGACAGGAACCCGCCTCCAATGGTTGGGTCGGGTGGATTTGCCCGAGAGCTTTCCGACCCCCTTGGACCCGAAACAGCGCTACCTGAAGGGTTTCTACCTCCGCTCTGTCTAAAGTTTGTACACCCCTTTTCCGTCTGGTCAGGGATCCGCTCTGAACCCCCTCCGGATTCGAGCCGGGGCTGGCACACCTTTCGCTTTAGATCCGGGTATGAAGCAGTTCGGAATTCAAAACATCAAGTTCTTCGGTTTCATCTGCATCCTGGGCTCCTTTTTGCTCCCTCAGGCCGCCTCTGCCGCTACCGCTGCGGCTCCTGCCCTGAAAGTCCACGTGCTCGACAACCTGAACGCCGAGGAAGCCCGTTTTGTCCGCCTGACGCTCAAAAAGATGGGCTACGCCCCTTCGAACGATTCCTTGTTCAGCAAGGCTCCCGACGCGATCATCATCACGAAAACCGTTGAATCGGAGCTCGAAAAAGCCGGTCTCAAAGTGGAGCTCGTCCACCTCGAGGGCGAATCGAGCCTCCCGCGTACCGTATTCGAATACCGTACGGAGTCCACGGACCTGAAGACCGTGATGCGTGCTTTCCCGAAGCCCGAGTCGGTCGGACCGATGAACGCTATGCCTGTGGCGCTTCAGAAGTGACCGGAGCCGCTGGAGCATCCGCCGGCGCCGAACCCTGAAGACGGGTCTCGGATTGCCCCTTCAGAACCAAACGAAGCTCACCTGCGCCTTTCGGTCCCTGTGGAGCGCGGGGAGCTCTGGGAGCGCGAGGTGCGCGTGGCGCTTGTGGAGCCCGGGGCTCACGCGGAGGCCTGGGTGCGCGGGCCGGACGTGGAGCGCCTGCTTCTTTACTGGCAACACCATCCGTTTTGAATTTTGCATCGGTGCGAGGGGCCGGGCGATCACCCCGAGGAGGACGACCCGCACCGTCACGCTGATCTCCGCGCCCCTTGCGATCGCCTGAGCGTCCGTCGCGGCGTCCGTCACGGCGGCCCCCACGACGATCGTCATCGCCGGAACGAGCGGAACTCGTGCGTTGATCGGCCGAGTGAAAATACTCGATCAGATAAAAATGCCCTTCACGCTCGGTGTAGGACTCCGGAACCTTCTCGGTCTCGGTCGCCTTGAGCGCCACGACCACCCGCTTGACCCGGTCCATCCGCGAACTGGTCATGTCGACCACGTTCTTGTAAAAGCCGGCCTTGGCTTCGTCCAGCTTGAGCATCTCGAGAATCTGGGCTTGAGCCTCTTCTTCGGTCTTCCCTTCGGCAAGGAGGGCGGCTTTTTTGGCAACGGCGTCTTTCAGGACGAATCCTGAGAATTCGGTCAGGGTTTTCATAGTGCCAAAACGCTAAGTCAGTTCAGGCGCAAAGTCAAACCGACCAGGTGCTGCGGCAAGCTCCGGTACTGGTACTGGAGTAGGATGGAATCGGCGATCCGGATCCCGATTCCGGCTGTCATCCTGGAGTAGACGAACTGGTCTGTGGTTCCGACATAGCGGAAGCCATAGGCGGCGGTGAATTGGACCCGATCCGTGTGCAAGGTAAATCCGGGCTTCACCACCCCTTGTTTGAGGCGGGTTTCATAGTCCGCATCGATCACGAGATCCACCATGGAATCCACCATGAACTGAAGGCCGGCCCCGACCAGGTGCAAGCCATTTCCGACATCCTTGGCCAGGGCGGCAATGCGGGTTCTCGGAATGAAATCGAAGAAAAGTCCGACATCATAGCTCGAAGCACCCGAGACGCTCCGACCGGAAATGCCGAGGGTGGTCGCCAGGGATTGCAGGGTTCCTGCGGCGCCCCAATGAAGGGCACCGGTTCCTGACGCGTAAGCTCCGGAGTCGAACTGGGAATAACCGACTCCGGCACCCAGGACACCGTTTCCAGCCAGGACCGCTCCGGAACCCTTCAGGTTCGTCGTGGAATCATCCAGTGCCGCGACGCCACCTTGGATCTTGAGACGTTGGTTCTGGACCAAGCCCGCCGGATTCTGCCCGAAAAGCGCTCCGTGAAAGCTCGGTGCCGCAACACCTTGCCCGTTTGCCACCTGCACCAGGTCCTCACGAACACCGAATCCACGACCGTGGGATTCCGTGACCATCAGGAACGAGAACACCACCACCGGCCAAAATGTCTTCATAGGACCTCCGAGACCCAAGTGTATCTGCATTGAAAACAAGCCGAAATCGTTAAGTTTCTGACGCTAATTGCCCTTGGTGAACCCGACCCATTTCCGCTATACTCGAAAGACACTATGAGCATGGTCTATTTCATTCCTTCGTCCCAACGAAAAATCGCACTGTCGGCCGCCCAATCTGATGATGAACCCGTACTGGTGATCGGTGGTACAGGAACCGGTAAAGGTGCTCTCGCAAAATGGATTCACAAGAATTCTCCTCGCGCCGCCCAGATCTGCATCATGGCTACACGGGATCGTACCATCGCCGAGCAAATCCGCGACTGCAACGGCGGAACCCTGATCGTCGACGACATCGCCAACTATCCGGTTTCTGAACAGCTGGTGGTGCTGAACTTCCTGAAGACCCGTGCGGTCTCCCAATCGGACAAAGGCGTGAACGTTCCGATGATCGCCAATGTCCGGATCATTGCGACCGCGGTTCCGCAGATCGATTCCCGTGCCCGCGCCGGCATGTTCAATGATGAACTTCTCTTGCGTCTCTCGAAGAACCGCATCGAAATGCCGAACCTCGCTGAGCGTGAAGACGAGTTCGAAGACATCGCCATGGGGATCCTCCAAGAGATCACCCAGGAGCTTCACAAAGAGCACATCAAGGGCTACTCCGAAACCGCTTGGCGCAAGCTCCGCGATTACGACTGGCCCGGCAACCTCCGTGAGCTCCGGAACGTCCTCCGCATGGCGGCCGTGTCCTGCGATTCCGAGCGGATCGAACTCCGGGATCTACCTGATTTCGGACACGACAAGATCAATTTCCAAGCTACGCGCTCCGAATTCGAAAAGATCTACCTCTCGGAACTGCTCAAGAGCTTCAATCACGATCTCGACAAGACCGCACGCGCCGCACGTATGGAGCGCGTGACCCTGCTCGAGAAGCTCAAGATTCACGGGCTCATGCACTGATCCCGGAATCAAACCTCGAGATCAGTTCGCGACGTTGTTGACGGCTCCAGCTACGGCATTCAGGGAGCAAGTCAAGGAAGAGACCACCGTACCACTCCATGAGGCGGCGGGAGCTCCCACATCTCCATCGAGACTCTTGTATTTCGCCACTGCATTCGTGATGGAAAGAGTTCCCACGGTCGCCGGAGTGAAAGAAATCACCCCTGCCGGGGTGGCCGAGTACGTGTTCACACCAAAATTCGCAAGACTTCCTGATGCCACAGGCAAGGACCGGCCCTGATAGTAGGCTTGGATCTGCCACGAAGCACAAGAAGTACTGACCTGGAACCCTTCAGCGACCTGACCGATACCGATGGAAAGCCTTGAGGTCGCATTCGCCGGAATGACTGGCACGAATGAAAACCTTTGCTTGTAGAAAGCGATCGACCCACCTGCGGTCGGGACTGCTTTCACCAGAATTTCCAATTCCCGAATCGGAGCACCATTGACCATGCGGGATGAAAGCTCCAGGGTCCCAGATGACAAAGTCACCATCCCGACATTCGTGGAAGTTCCCGAATCCGAACGGATCGACACTCCTTCGATGGTTACGGTGTTTCCTGTCATCGATGGCAGGATCCAGCCTCCCGGGGCGGTCACATCCGCTTGGGTCACCGTCAGAGCCGAAGCCAAAGTCGGGTTGTAAACCAAATCATTTCCTTCACCCACATATCCAGACGGATAGGTGTGCCCGGCCAAAGACAATTGGGGCGTATAATATCCTTCAAGTCCTGAGCCATCTCTCAAGCCAATCTTCATGATGGGGTGATTGGCTGGAGCGAATGCACTTCCGTTGTAGACCCGATAAAAAAACTCGCAGCCTTTTCCTGCGTTGAAAGGACGAGGAGGTACTCCACCCATATCCTTTTGAACCGGACAAGGAGCCATGGCCCGTCTCACCTTGTTGGAGTCTCCGATGTAGATCGAGCCCGAAGCACCCGTTGCCAGGGCACTCGGTGACGACTGAGCTGAATCTTCAAGTAAGAGTCCACTTGTCGCACTTCCGGCATTACTCCCGTATTTCCCGACCAAAATTTCAGGTGAACCTGAAGGAGGAATCCGGTAGACGACGTGACGGCTCGAATCGGAAACCAGTACCGAATCTCCCCTCATCGCAATTTGAGAAGGGTTACCGTATGCGAAAGCTGCCACCGGTGACGGCAAGGTGGTGACAGATCCGCCCACGACGACCCGTCGGATGGACATGTTCCCCCCATCCACCAACAAAATATTCCCCGATGCATCCCGAGCCATGGCTCCTGGGTTCTTGAATCGGGCAGTCGGGAGGAGTGGTCCGTCGACATTACCCATCGTACCGACCTCACCAGCGAGCAGGGTGGCACTTCCCGGCGCCGGTGCGGTTCCACCCAGCGCCGAATTGAGCTGAGTCGGAGTCAATCGAAGGAGAACATGCCTGGCAGAATCAGATAGAACCAGTCCGCCTGCCGAGTCCAAAACCATTCCCTTGAAGGCCGCTCCCGTCCCTCCGTCATACACCGGCACGGGAGTGGGGCTAGCTAATGTATAGTCAAACGCACGAATAAACTGGGTCTGATCCGCAATGAGAACCTTCGTCCCCACCACTTGAAGTGCGGTAGCTGCATTCACAAGCGTGACGCTGCTCACAGGAGCCGCAGGCGGAGCCTGAGTGATGTTGTACCGCTTCACGAACTTGCCCGGAGTTGCGACAAAAATGATCGTTTCATCTGAATTCAACGCCAGGGCGGTTGCGCCCGAATCAGGCGCAAAGCTGTCCAAGGTCCCCCGGGCCTCGAATGGCGAAAGATCGTACTGTGTGTTGACGGCGGAATACAACGATCCATAGGGCCTCACTGGAATGACACTTCCATTCCGGGTGAAATCCAAGCGGGCTTTGTAAAGGTTGGCATAGCCCGCGACCTGGGAAACCACAGGATTCGAGATGGGGGCCGGCGTACTGTGCATGACCCAGGGAAAGGAATGCACGATCGAGGGCGATGACCCACCGCTGTAAGGTAAGGTGATTTGCACCTGGGATGGGGTCGCACCGGTGGGCGCGGGAGAATAGTTCGGGAATACCCACTGATAGAACCCGCTCTCTTGAGAATTCAATGTCTGCCGCGAGAAATAACCATTAGGCCATCCAATACCGAGTCCATCAAGCGTGGCAGAAGGAGTGGAAGAAGGATTTGGCCAGGCTGGAAATCCGAGCGGAGAAGCCCCTTTGTTCTTCACCTCTCCTCTGACCATTAGGTAATGGGGTGTGTTGTTCCAGGCCCGATAAGGATTGATTTGCCCGTTCGGTCCCAACCCTTCCCACGGCTCGTACTTGAGCAACTCCACATCGGCATTGGCGATCGGGGGTTGATTGTTTCCTTGGGCCTGACACAAGTTCGGAATCGCTTCGGGAACCGCTTTTTCGATCAAGGTCACACTCTGATCGCCGTTCAAAAAAGGTATGGTGGCCTCAGCGAGAACGAACATATCTCCGGAAACTGAATAGCCCGGATTCCTCATTTTGAACCGGAACGGACTCTCTCCGAACTGAGGGCTCGAAGATCCGGCGGGAATATTTAAATCGACCCGGACGATCTTCACTTTTCGATTGGCCCCGACCGGAACCAACAACTCGAGCTCGGTCCGCTCCGCCTCACCGGGTTGAAGCAAAGCCGGAACCATCGCACTGCTGGTCGGACTCGCCTTTACACATTTGCTGGGTTCGATGATTTGCCGAGGGATTCCCTCTCCCTCCACATCGATCACATAGAAAGAATTTGCAGTCGGTGCGGTCATTCCGCCACCTGTCAGGGTTCCAAGACGCGATGGCCCACCCGAATGAGCACGCGTGTTGAGTTGAATTCGCACAAGACCGTCTTGCCCACGTTGATCGAGAGAACAGGCCGACAGCGATGCGGCCGTCAGGATCACTGTCATCAGTAGTTTCAAAATGGTCCCCGTTCTCATGATCCCCTGATCCCCACTCATCGATTGAAGATGACCTTCAACTTCGCCATCGGACGATTGAACCCAGGAAGAAAGTTGCCATTGAACCCGGGTTGCGCCTGAAAGGATCCTGGAATTCCGAGCTCTCCGGCCTTCGGCACTTCGATATTGCCCGGGTTCTTGGCCATCATTTCTTGGATCGCAGCGAGGGTTTCGCCCCCGACTTCAGGACCCCGCCCCCCTTGCACCTGAGGCAATCCCGCCTGACCCGGTTCGGCTTCGGGTTCCACCACGATCGCCTTGGCAAAAGTCGTGTCCTTCAACTTCACCTCGGCCTCGACCGTCTTGATCTCTTCAGGAGTGATCTTCTCCACCTTGGGTGGCTCGCGCACCTCTGGCGGACTCAGGGTTGCTTCACCCTTCTTTTGTGGAGCGGTTTCGACCACTGCGGTTATTTTTTCTCCGGGATTCACTTCGACGGGCTTCGCCGCCTCACGTTCCTTCGGTCCGGCAGAAGGAGGTACTGTTTTGGCGACCTCGACCTTTCCTTCGGTGACCACCACCTGGGTCTTGACGGGCTCCGATCTCGGTTGCTCCGGATCCGGTTGGCCTCCTGGAGCTCCGAGAATGTCGCTCATCACGTAAAATTCAGTTCCCCGAACACCCATGGTTGCGGCGCGGGTCCTCAACAGGAACCTTCCACGGGGACCGACTTTCTGGTTGATGGAAGCACGGACCTTTCCGTACTCCAGTCCCATTTCGACACGACGGTCCTTGGAGTTGGCTGCTGAATCGAATTGAGCAACCTTGAACAAAGAGCTTGGACCGACATCCATAATGGACTCGTCATTGAACAGAATTTTGACGCTCCCGTCGCTCGAGGTGTTGATCAAATCTTTTCTGTAAACGGAGTCACCGGACTTGAGGTAACGAAGGCGAGCCAGACCGGCAATGGTGCCCTCGACGCGGGCAACGACCTTGCCTTGCATGCTCACCACTTTCCCGATCGGAGCATCGGCCCCGATAGCGGAAAAAGTAACAAGGAGCCCCAAAAGAGCCCATGCGGAACGAATGCCCCTTTTCATTTACCCCACCCTTCCTTACTCTAATCTTATTCGGCATGTTTCCTGGCCAACAAGAGTGTCACCCCGGACCCATATGAGGATCATTTCCACCTTTTTGATTTTGATTCTGTGCAGCCTCGCTTCAGCGCGAGCTGACATCCTCAAGCAACAAGAACCGAAATACAGCTTGGCTGTGATCGCATATAACGAGAAAAAATATCAGGAAAGTCTCAAGATCCTGAACGAGCTCTTGCGTGATACGCCGGGATCAATCGAGTTCCTCGAACTGAAAGCTCTCGCACTCAAAACAGCCAAGAACGACGCTGAAAGTGCGAGCACCTATGAGTCCTTGATTGAAGCCAAGTCTCAAGCTGGCGCTCCAGAAAAGGAACTGGCTCCCTATCAATTCGAACTGGGCGTCCTTCGATTCAGAACTCTCCAGAAGGAGGGGGCGATTCCGCTGTTCGAGGCTTCGATCCGATCGGGATTCAACATCGCACCTGCGTCCTTCTTTCTTGGAATGATTCACTTCGAAGCTGGAAGGAATGCTGAAGCCGCCGTCCGGTTCAAAACAGCTTCCGATTCAAGCCTCGACGAGATCGCTGCACCTGCGGCCTTTTATCTGGGCCAGGCACAATTAAAAATAGGTGAGTCGGGCGCAGCGAGTGCGAGCTTCGTGAACGCGAAACTCCTGGCACGTCCCCTGGCGAAGCAATCCGTCACGGCAAAAAACATCCTCCAGGCCTGTGAACGGATCCTGGCTCCTCTGGATCGGGCTCAAAACTTCGGATCGGTCGCGCTCGCCTTGGGATATGACTCGAACGTCCAGGCCCTTCCAGATCAAGCAGAAGGGGTCCTCAATATCAACCAGGACACCTTCAAGACCCTGGTCCAAGCGGGCATCGGCAGGATGAGTTCGCCCACTGAGAACTTCCAGTGGATTCCGTCTTACCGGATGTCCTACAACAAGAACTTCAACTCCGACACCCGTGAGGGGGAGTTTCTGACCCAGGAACTCTCGCTATTTCTCAACCATCGGCCGCTGGATCCGTCCAACTACGGATTCAAGATCGACCTTGGGCACACCTTCCAGAACCAGTTCGATAGGAATAGTACGGAGAGCTCGACCTTCAGACAGTTCAGTGCCACATCCGAACTCGAAGCCTACTACCGTTTCAAATGGGGCAAGCGCATGGGAGTGAATCTGAGCGCGGGTGCCGGTCCACAATTGTTCTTTGGTGACCTCCTGTTCGCACGGAACGAACGGAGAACAGGCCTCGGTTGGAGTGCGGCATCGCAATTCACGATCACTTCCCAGGGTAAGTGGCTCAATCCCGGGCTGACTCTCGGACTCTCCGGGATCGAGACAGGAAAAACGGATTTCCAATCGATGACCCGTGCGGTTCTGTTTCAAAACGCCCTCCTGTTTTCAGATCGGACCAAAGGTTTTGTCACGGCTGGCGTTTCAGAAACCGACTTCAGTCACAGACAAGGAGGAGAGAGGAAAGACCGCAATTTCACCCTGGGTCTCCAAATGCTCCATCAGCTCGGACCGCGCTGGAGCTTCACTGCGGACGGCTCGATCTCGCGGAACATCTCTTCTGTTTCGGACACCTACCAGTACTTCCGTTGGACGATGTCGACCGGAGTGAGTTACTCCCTATTCTGATCCGATTCAGAACCAGAGGTTCTTGGACAGGCGTTCGATCAGACTCTCCCGCGGAAGGCCACGGGATATGACTCCTGAAAATCCTGGAATTTCCATTGATTCTGACTCTTTTTCGGTGAACGCGAACAACAGAGCCTCTCCCTTGGACGAGTTCAGGCCCGAGAGAGCGGAATCATCCCCCGGAACCATCAGCCCTGTATCCAGAATCAAAAGATCGTACTTGAATCGCGAGCAAAGCTCGATTGCCTTGGAAATCGTGGTGGCATAATCCATCCGTACCGGAAGGCCCTTCAGATAATGGCTCAGCAGAACCCGATTCACCTCGGCATCGTCGATGAGGAGGACCCGTTTCTCGGCAAGCTCCTTCCTGACCCGCACAACGGTCTTCTGAGGGGTCGAGGAAACAGGGGGGGCGGTCCGAAGACGCTCGATTTCCGCGTCACGCGACTGCAACTCACGCTTGAGCGTGGTCAGCTCGCGAGTGGCTGAATCGGCGGCCGCCCGGGTGGATTCGAGTTCGCTCTCAAAACGCTCGAGCAAGGCATTCATCTCCTGACGGGCCTCGGGGGCCATACCCGTTGTACCCGGCTGGATGCTTGCAGCCTCCAAGACAGCCATACGGGCTTCAAGGGCGGCATTCTCAATTCCCAAATCCGACAAATGACGCTCGATCACAGGAAGTGCGGAGCTCACTTTTTCAACAAAATCCGGGAAGGCCGAAAACGAACGTTTCAGCTCTTCGATCCAGGGCTCCATCAAATTCTCTACCGGGGAATGCACGGCCTCACGCTAACACGGGGCGCCGGTGAGATCAACCGACCCGTTCCCGACTCGGGACCTGCCCGACTTGTTCCCCCACGGCCACCAATTTGAGCTGAAAGCGGGAATGGAACTCTCCGTCATTGTGGGCATTGCAGCATTTCGCACAAGCCGCCTTGCGGATTCGCTTGCGGGTCAGGATCTTCTGATCGCAAGACGGACAAGCATAACAGTATTTGAACGGCCTGTGCCTGGGCACGCTGTTGTACCGGCTCACCCCGATTTCTTCCATCTTGCGGTGGAACTCAGGAGTGTGTCCGTAGGGCATGCGACGTTCCCAGAGCCAAAAATGGATCATCTCGTGCCCGATCGTATCGCGGATCAAGTGCTCGGCATTGGGTTCTTCGCAAAGGTAGGTCGCCACTTCGATGATGGAGCGGGTCCGGTCTGGAATGAACCTTCCGGCAGAAGTCTTGAGTCGGGAATTCCAACGGATTTCAGGAACGGGAAGCTCCCCCGAAAAAGAACGAAGATTCCATTCTGTGAAGATCCGAATCAGATCATGCTCGCTCATCCTCCTTTAAGCCTAGGAGAAACCTATTTTTTACACAATCCTGATTTATTTGACTGGGCAAAACTTGCCTGCACGGATCAGACTGAAAATCGAACCAGCGTGGCGCCGCTGGAGCCCGCATCCTGGAACTGGGCCACGTAATTGGTCTTTTTCAGTAAGCTCCGGATCCCCTCGCGGAGAGCCCCCGTCCCAAGACCGTGAACGATGGTGACCTCGTTCTTACCTGAGCGGAAAGCACGATCCAGATACGACCCCGCTTCCCGGACCGCATCTTCCAGTCGCTGCCCTCTGAGATCGATCTGATCGGAAACGGGCCCCACGCTTTCTGACTGAACGGTCACCTTCGTCGACCGCTGCTGCCCGACTCCGCCCCGGACACCCAGCACCGTCTTCAACTCACGCTCCGAGAGCGGCTCCATCTCAACCGGGTAGACGGTCACGACAAAGGCTTTCCCCATTCCGGTGGCCGCCTGTTGGGCACCCAGTGCCACTTTTGCACGTTTACCGTCCCACTCGATGATTTCGCCCACGTTCTTCCACTTCGGAACCCGCACCCACACGCCTTGTTCAAATCGAGGAGTTTCGAGAGGGGGATTCACCTCTTCTCCGAAAGCCTCACTGAGCTCGGGCGCCGCCTCGGTCACGGAAGTGCCGATCCGCTTCTCACCCTGCTCGAACACGTCGTTCAACTCGCGACGGATCTCGTCCAATTGCTTGTGCGACTTGGTGGACTGGATCTTTTTGATGGTCTCTCGAACCTCGATCTGGGCCAACTCGAGCACGTGCTTCAACTTCTGACGGGCTTTTTCGAGCGACTCCTGGACCGTGACCGTGACCTTTTCCTCCCACTCGGCTCGCATCCGCTCTGCCTCGTCCCGGAGATGCTGCGCCTCCCGCTCGGCGCGCTCCACGGCTCCGAGCTGGGACTGCAACTTCTGGAGCACGGTCTCGACCACCTTGTGCTCATCGGTCAGATGGGACCTGGCACGCTCGAGTACTGAAGCTGGAAGACCGAGCCTCGCTGCGGTTTCGAGAGCGCGAGACCTTCCCGGAGCCCCAAAGACGACCCGGTAAGTGGGCTTGAGGGTCGCTTCATCGAACACGATGCTGGCACTCATGATCCGCCTGTCGCCCACACCCATGGCCTTCAGTTTCGGGTCGTGAGTGGTGGCTACCAGGATCGCACCCTCGGTTTCGAGAACGGTTTCGATGAACGCCATGGCCAGCGCCGCACCCTCTTCGGGATCGGTGGCAGAGTTCATTTCGTCGATCAGAATCAAACAACGGGGACCCAGTCCCTCAAGAATGCGCTTCATCTTGAGCACATGACCCGAGAATGACGAAATCTGATCTTCGATCGATTGCGGATCTCCGAGATCGATGAAAAAAGAATCGAAATAGGGCACCGTGAGCTTCCCTGTCCCCGGAAAGAAAAACCCGCAGCGGGCACAGATTGCGGAAAGACCCATCAATTTCAATAGAACGGTTTTCCCGCCGGTATTGGGCCCGGACAGGAGGATCATCTGCTGCCCTTTACCGAGCTCGATCGAGTTCCGGACAATCGCCGACTCCTCGAGATTCCAGAACAGCACCGGATTAGCGGTGTCCTGGAGTAGCCACTCACGCTCCGGACTCAATGAGAGCGTCTTTCCACCGTACACCTTTGCGATCCGCGCCCGGGCCTGAACCGCATCCCAATAACCGACACGGATCATGGAGGCCCCGATGGCATCACCGAAAGGGCGGAGTTGTCGAGACACCTCGAGGAGGATGGCAAACATCTCTTGAGCGATGTCTGCTTCCAACCTGCGCAAGCGGGCCTGGAGTTGCTCGACTTCCTTGGGCTCGATGAATACGGTTTGTTTGCTGACAGAGAGCTCGGTGACTCGCCCCTCGACCTTGTTTTGGTCGGAGACTTTCACCGGGAGCACATAGCGCCCGTCGCGCACATCTGAAAATCGTTCTTGGAGGAGCCCTTTTTGCGAGTAATCCCGAAGAAGAGACTCCATCCGGATTCCGATCTCCCGACGGACTTCACGCGCCTGCGCATGCAAGGATGCCAGAGCGGCCGAAGCCTTCTCGGACAACTCTCCAGAAGGAGTGAGGACGCGATCGAGAATGCGCAGGCACTCATGGGGATCGAGAAGTGTGGCAAGAGCCTCTCGAAAAAGCCGTCCGGCACTTTCGGTAGGGAAATGGCTCCAGGAATCGAAGACGTACAACCAGGAGCGGATCCGGGCCAGGGCAGCGGGTTCGAGCACTCCCCCTTTTTCAAGTGTTTCGAGTGCATCATCGATCTCTTCGAGACCATTCAAGGGTCCCCAGAGTGCCGACTTCTCGAGCAAGGCTGACACCTCTTGGGTCTCAGACTGAAGCTCTCTAGCCCGTTCGAGAGACTGCGCGAATGCAGTAGGCTCCAAGAGCGAGAAAATCCTCTGCTTCCCGTAAGGAGTTCGCGCCTCTTCGGCGGTCCAATTCAGGAACTTCGGCCAATCGAGATCATCCCAGGCAGAACGCGCACTCATGACTCCCCAAGGTAACACGAAAAACGCCGGAGCGCATCCCGTTGAAATTCAAAAGCCACCATCACAAGCGCCTGATCAATCGATTCCCAGCGGCTTTCCAAATGCTCTCCTGGATCGAGCACCGGCTCCGCTCCGGGCGCTTCCAATCGAAACCCGAACGCCCGCTCCTTTGCTGGTCCGAACCTGCTTTCGAACTTCAGTTCGAGTTCGAGGTCGAACCAGACTCCACGTTTCGGATCGAATCCGGTCTCTTCAGCGAGCTCGCGCTTGGCCCCCTCGAGAAAAGTCTCCTCGGGATCCACTCCACCGGTGACAGGATGCCAGCCCCCACCCCGCTCTTCCCGGACCCGGAACAGCAGAACACTCACTCCGGAGGGGCCTTTTCGGGCAATCCAGACCTGCGCTTTTCTAGATCGGTTCGACAAAATCGAGATCCTTCCCGTATGAGTCCTTCAGTCCTCTCAAAGACAGCAGTGCGACAATGACCACGACGGCCCCGACGAACAGGGCAGACCGCACGATCCCGAAGGAGGGCTTCAAGGCCAACAGGGACAGATTCATCGGAACCAATGCAAATCGAATGAAGTTGGGAACGGCTGTCGCGACGGTTGCCCTAAGATTGGTTCCGAACTGTTCGGCAGCGATGGTGCAAACCACCGCCCAATATCCACCTGTCGTCCCAAGGATGCCGCACATCCAGTACACTTTCTCGGGACTCGCGCCCTCCATTGCCAACAGGTAATAGAGTGAAGCGATCGAGTTCAACACGAGTGCTATCAGCACTGCCCGATTCCTGCTCTTCATCCACTGACTGAGGACTCCGAAGAGGAAATCCCCGACCACGAATCCGGCATAGCAAGCCATCACGGCCTTGGCGGTGCTCACCGTTCCTGTGACTCCCCATTGGATGGCAAACTCAGGAGCGTAGTTGACCAGGATCCCGATGGTGAGCCAAATGGGGACCCCCATCAGAATGGTCAGGCCGAATCGGCGGAACCGGTCGAGATGGTTGAACAGACTGAAAAAACTTCCACGCCTGACCGCCGATCCCTTGATGTGCTGGAAAATCCCGGACTCGGACACGCCGATCCGAAGGACCAGCAACAAAAACCCGAGCACTCCACCGATCTTGAAGGATGTGCGCCAATCGAACACCTGGGCCACCCAACCCCCAACCACCGCACCCGAAACACCGACCGTCGCGACGATCATGGTTCCGTAGCCCCGTAAATGAGGCGGGAGGGTTTCTGCCACGAGCGTGATTCCAGCCCCCAATTCCCCGGCGAGCCCCAAGCCCGCGAAGAACCGACAAAAGGCGTACTCCGTGAATGTGTCGGCGTAGCCGTTCAGAAGGTTCGCAATCGAATACAGGAAAATGGATCCGAATAAGACCGAGAGTCGCCCTTTTTTATCTCCGAGTACACCCCAAAGGATTCCTCCGAGCATCAAGCCGGTCATCTGGATATTGTGTAGATGAGCTCCCACTTCCATTTCCCGACCGGCGAACCCCAAGGATTTGAGGCTCTCGACCCGCACGATGCTAAACAAAAGGAGATCATAAATATCTACAAAGTAGCCAAGGGCCGCCACCACCACGGCGGCATTCAACAAAGAAACACGGGTCGAAGCAGGCTTCATGCCCCCACTAAATCACTCGGAGGGCAACTTTTCAACGTCGGCCACGCTCTTCTTTACCGTTTCCTTCACATAACGCTTCGAAACGACCTTGAAGATGCTTTCTCCTGGATTGATCCGGGACAGATAATCCCGATCGTCCTCCGAACGCGGAGCTGCATTTTCAACATTGCCGGATCCCTGAGACTCCCCGAAGCGAAGTGTCCCCTGACCGGATCCGCCCGTCTTTGCACCACCGGAATCGCGTCGACCAAAGAAATCGAGCGAATTGGCGCTTTCTTTTCCGCCTTTACCATCATGACCGGCAGCGCTCTTGTACTTCCCAGCCTCGAGTACTGCCTCCTCTTCGCCTGCTTCCTTCAGTCGTTTTGTATTGCCGGGAGTTCCGAGGCCGCCTCCTGCCATGGCTCCACCGCCAGCACCACCTGCTCCGCCTGAACCACGAGCGCTTCCTTCTGACTCCCCGCCTGCCCCGGAAGAGATACCAGAGCCTCCTCCCGACCTCTTTCCAGACCGTCCTCCGCTTTCGGCCACCATGGCCTGAGCATCGGCCACCGGAACCACATTCTGAGGGTTGTCATAATTGGCTGTGGTCCCACTGAAGTCCGCCACCTGTCCCAATTCCTGGATTCCTTGATTCACAAAGTTGGCAACTCCCCCACCTGCCCCCGAAATGATGCTTCCAAAACCAGCCTTGCAAGCAGGTGGAGGGTTTGTAACCAAACGCCCTCCTGAGCAACATTGGGACGCTAGGGATGTCCCCTCTGAAATGGGAATCCCGTCCAGACCCACGCACGCGTAGTGGATCTCCAACCCCACTTTCTTTCCGAAAGCCCATGAAGGAAACAGCCCGACCCACAACAACATGAAGTACTTCATTGCTCGTCTCCTCCTCACCAACTCATGTCCGAAGGTTTGCTTGGAATCCCAGTCTCCTCGGAGATATCACAACGGGGAGTGCTTTGCTGATTCCCAGCTGCACCGCAAAGCACCCTGCGAATCAGGAATTCGATTCCACCTGCAAAACCCTTGTGTCGGGTCAGGCTCCCTCCTCCCCCACCCGGAGAGACCGGAGGTACCGAGGTTTTCACGAAAGAGTTCAGACCCCCTCCAATCCGATAATCGATGTTGGTTTCGATCTGTCCGGAACGCAGGTCGAATTGAGCCCTACGGCTGCCATTTCTCGGGCAACGTCCGAGCGGGAACACCCATGTGGGGTTGCTGCCCTCATTCACTTCCCATCCCTTGTTTGTGTAGTGACGGTTACCATTGTTCAGGCAGGATGCAACGGTCGCCAACTTGCGCCTACGGCTACCACCGCATCCGGCCCCCCCCAGAAAGACATCCAGGTCCCCGGTTCTCCGGTTACAGGCATACATGAGCTGGTTCATCATTCCCTGGGTCGACGATTCCGGGCGGGTCTCATTCTGAATCACACTGCCGAACAATTCGTCGTGTCGGTCCTGGGCCCTGGCCATGATCTCTCCCACCAAAAGATTGGACAAAGCGGCTTCTCCAAAAGACAATTGCGCCCGATACAGGGTGCACACCCGGATCGCAGGATCCGTCACTGAAAACCCACCTTCCAAACACCGCTTGACGACGTCGGTCGCACCGGAGTTGCACACTGCCTTCGCCTCTTCAGAGAGACCGAAGAAGAACTTCCTAGCCCCAGCTTGTGAGAATGCGAGCTCCGCCTTGGCATTCATCATTGGCTCCGATTTGATCAAGGCGTCGAGATTGGAAAGGTCGGGCTTCAATTCGTGCAACACATCATAGGCCGCGGAACGAATCCCCCATGGGTAGGCTCCCATCATCCAAGAGGACCAGGCCAATCCGCGATCTCCCTCATATGCAACATAAAGACGTTTTGATCCCTTCTTTCCGTTCATCCGAGGCGGTGCACCACAGTTGGCCTTGGAACCGACCAATTGCTTGCTGTATTCATGATCCGGTTTGGACAGGTCATGTCCCACCAAACTGCACACGGGAATGTTGAGCTGAGCTCCAACCAAGTTGCCCTTCGAGGAGCGTTCGAGGTCTAGATCCATGCCCTTGTAATATCCCATGATTTTCATGGACAACATCCGCCGGGCTTCTTTCGAATTTTTTGAAATCACTTCCGCACACTTGGGAAGAATGGCCTTACAAGCTTCTTCTTGAGTCGCATTCTTGATTTGCCCGTCGGCCCCGATACAGGCCACCTTCAAAGCGTCCTCACTGCCCTGGGCACTTTGTAGACTCAATAAGAATACCGCCCCCAACCAACACCCGATTCCCCCGAACCGAATCATCATAGAATCACCCCTTCCTGAAGAATAACGCGCAATGGTACACTGATCAACATGTGCGTCACTCGAAACACACTTTTCAATTGTTCTTGTTTAATTATTTTTTGCGTCCTGCTTTCTGAAGCGTCCTACGCGAAAGGGACTCCCGAAAGCTACTTAAAGAACCGGATATCCAAGCTTTCGAAGATCGCTACGGAAAAAGAACAGGCGGACCGGACGGATGCTGGCGAAGAAGGCAAGCTGATAGGAAAACCGGGAGCCGCGCCTGCGACCACCAAGCCAAGCGAAAAAGAAGAGGGGGACGACGGCGACCAAGAAGAGTCCCCGGAAGCTCGGGCCAAGGCACCGAAAGTGACCAACCCGGATGCGAACGACTCCGACACTAACGATCCACAAGCCAAGGTGCCCACTGTCCCGGCTGCAACCAAGCCATCTTCCGGTAAAGCACCAACCGGCACCACACCACTCAATGTGAAACCCGGCACAGCCGAGCCAGCTATCGTTTTTCCCGCGAATTGAAGTCGTTCAACTTCACTTTGCTCCGACCGGAACTCCGGAGGCACCGCGATCGAGCCAGTCCGACATGATTTGAACGGACTCTTGAACATGCGGTTCCTTCAACCACAAAGCACGACGCCCTTTGGCTGTAGAAGCAAGGTCCTTCTTTTCTTTGCGCTTGTTCTTGTCCTTATTCATGCGGTTCATGATCTCACCGACTTTGACCCAACCTTCATTTTTCTTGGCTTCCTCGAGATCCTTCCGGATATCGGCGAATTCGGAATTCTCGGCGACACGCTTGGTGGAACGCTCCTTCAAGTATTTGACAAGCCCCTCGTCAATCGGAGCCCACTGCTCTTTCGGATCCTTGCTGTTTGCTGCATCATGCGCAGTGAATGGCTCGGTCCGAGAAGGAGGAAGTGCGTAATCCATGAACTGTTCGCCACGGTCGTCCGTATCCTCGTAACCGGGCATCGAGATGTCCGAGCTCACGCCGACGAACTGGGTGGAAACACCACCTGGCAAATAGAACATCTGGGTGGTCAGCTTCATCGCCCCGAGATTGAAGGGGAGCTGGTTTAGGATCTGGACCGACCCCTTGCCGTAGGTGTGATCGCCTCCAACGATGAGCGCACGACGGTAATCCTTCATGGCGCCCGCGAGAATTTCGGAGGCCGAAGCGCTGTCACGCGAGGTCAAGATCAGCAGTGGCCCGTTGAATACGACTCGGGCATCCTCGTCCGCCAGAATCTCTCGATTCTTTTTCCCATCCTGTGTGGCAACTACTCCTCCACGTTTGATGAAGAGTCCGGCGATCCTGACCGCATCCTGGAGCAAGCCTCCGCCGTTCCTTGACAGGTCGAGGACGATCCCGTCGACTTTTTTTCGAACCGCATCTTCCACGATCTTCTTGATGTCGTCATAGCAGTCTCGGGAATTCCGGTCCGATCCGCCGTAGAAAGAAGGCAGATCGATCACAGCAATCTGAAAGGTTTTTCCACCGGACTTCCGGGTTTGATATTCAACCTTGGCCGCTTGATCACGCATGTCGACCTTGTCCCGGACCAGAGTCACATCGAAAGTGGAGCTCTTACCACCCTTCATCCGAACGATGGTGAGTTTCACCTTGGTTCCTTTTTTTCCGCGGATCATTTTGACCACGTCAGAAAGATCCATGTCCATGATGTTGACGGGCTCTTTACCTTCCTGGGCCACAGACATGATCTTATCTTTGGGCTGGAGAGCATTGGCACGATCGGCGCTTCCGCCAGGGATGATCTCTTGGACAATCGTATAGCCGTCATCAGAACTGAGCGACACTCCGATTCCCTCGAGTGAGAGTCCCATGTTGATTCGGAATTCATCGAGCTGCTCGGGTGAGAGATAATCAGAATGCGGATCGAGCGCGTGAGCAAATGCTTCCGCAAACGTGTTGATCATCTTTCCGAGCGTGAGCTCTTTTGCACGCTTCAAGGCCAGCTCGTAACGTTTCACGAGCTGCTCCTTGGCTTTGTCGAGCTTCACTTCGCCGGCCATGATGGTGGCCACCTGGGTGTGAATCGCGGCCTCGAGTAGAGCACGCTTTTCATTGAGATCGGCGGGATAGTCGCGCTTCTTCGTGTCGGTCTGGTATTTGAGCTCGGACTTCAGCGCGAAATCCTTCGAGAGCTTCTCGGTGGCGATCTTGAGATTCTCAGTCGAGCGCTCCACGATCACAGAACTCATCTCGTTCAATGCAGCGCAGTTTCCGCTTTTCATCGTGTCGAAAAGCGATTCGAGCTGGGCTTTCATCCGCTCGGCGTCCTTGCGGTAGAACATCTGCTTG
The DNA here is from genome assembly GCA_027491115.1 of Pseudomonadota bacterium. Lineage (GTDB taxonomy): Bacteria > Bdellovibrionota > UBA1018 > UBA1018 > CAIMNF01 > CAIMNF01. The sequence continues at coordinate 66,652 of JAIXWV010000028.1, read as the reverse complement.
TTCGGATCCATGAACTTGAGGAAGAGACTCACGGTCCGGCCCTTCAACTCGGGAGTCAGCTGGTTCACCGAGATGTGATTGCTCATGAACACGTTGATGAGGGAAGGCACCTGTTGGCAGTGCAGGGTCTGGGCACCCGCCTGGAGTGAATAGAATCCGAAGAGGGACAGGACAAGCATGGAGCGTTTCATAGTCTTTAGAGTCTCATATTTTTAAGGAATTACCGCAACACTTCAGTCAGCACCCGACCTTCTGATTGGGCCGGAGGCAGAACCCCCAGCAGACTCGAAAGCGTGGGGGCGATGTCCACCATGTTCACGATTTGACGGTAGGTCCCTGGCTTAAATCCCTTGCCGAAAAAGAGCAGTGGAACATAGCGATCGTATGAGTAGTGCGTCATGTGGGTGATCCGGTAGGAGTCGCTGAAATAGAAGGGTTTCAGAACAACGATCCAATCACCGCTATTTCGACTCAGCGTGCGATCCGCCACCTTACCGTACTCCCCTGCCGGAATTTTGCGTTCGTACAAGATCTCATCCCTCGCCCACACCTGGTCGATATACGGCTCACGAAGCAAACGGTCGCGGACCGACTTCAGCGCATCCTGGGGCCTCAAAGATGCATCACGCAAAGCATCGGAATTGAAGTACACCTGAAACTCGACCACCGAATCCACCCACTTGCCAGACCTCGGCTTGCCGAACTTCTTCTCCATCTCCTCCTCCACCAATTTGGGGAGTTTCTCGACGGGAATGTTTTCGGACGGAATACGGTCTTGAGGGAGCTCACTCGGGGGAATCCCGTGATCGCCCGTCAGCACGATCCAGGTGTCTCGCAATCCACCCGGAACTTTCTTGGCCAGTTTCTTCAAGAATTCGGACACCAGGCGGTCTTCATCGAGAACCATTTGCTTCATGTGGGGATCGTTCGGTCCGTGGTGATGCCCGTAGTAATCGTGACTCGAGAGACTCACCAAAAGAAGATCCGTGTCTTTTCCCTGTCCCAACTTCATCTCGTCGACAGCAGCTAACGCAAGGTCAAAAGTCTTCTCCATGGCGAAAGGGGTTTGGAGCCCTTCTTTGGAACACCACGAGACATCCTGGAAAGGTCCCCAGGAAATGCGTTTTGATTTTTCACGGGCGATCTTTTGATTTTGATCGAGCGCAAATCCGGGAAGCACCTTCTCGTAGAAGGTGCTCGTCACCCATTGGCAATTTCGGTCGTCAAACCAGATCGCGTGATCCGCCCGCTTTCCTCCCATCAAAACCGCGGCGCGGTCTTTCAGCGCAACGCTCACCACCCTGGAGGGCCGATCGGCGTTCTTGAGTTCATCTCCGACAGTGTCGGCATTCATCGAGCGCGGAGAGACCCCACCACGGGCCGCGGGCATTTCTCCTCCCGATCCGACCAGAGGGTAGGCCTCGTCCGCCACGCAGTACTGGGTCTTTTTCTTTTCCCGATCGAACCAGATGTTGGTCGAAATTTGATTCCTGTAGGGATACGAACCGGATAGGATCACGGCATGGCCGGGACCGGTCATGTTCTGAAGCAGTCCGTGGTCCGAGAGCGGAAAGTAGGCCCCCCTCTCCATGAGCATCCGATAGCCCGACTCCGAAGGGGATTTAAAGTCCCGACGGAACCGAAGCAAATAATCCGAACGGAACTGATCGACCACCAACACCACACCCAATCGGTGGTCGGGAGCTGGCGCCGCCCCGGCTTGTCCCCAAGCCCATCCCGAACCCACCGCGATCAACAGCCCAAAAAGGATTTTCATTCCCTCATTGTTGAGGGACACCCCCAGGCATTCAAGAGTCAATAAATTGAAATCACAGGACTTTTACGCAACGAGACCCAGCCCGGACCACTCATCACGCGGGCTGTTACTCAATTGTTTGACTTGATTAATTAAAATAATCACAAATTATCTTCTAAACTGATTCCTTTTAGTGTTTAGTAGCGCCACTCCGGATCAAGAACGGTCCGGGAGAAGGAATGACTCATGAAAGACATGAACCGCTCACGATCCCTCTCTCGCTCTTCAACTCTCGCCAGCATTGCCTTGCTGGTGCTGAGCGCTTGCGGACAGCAAAGCCCGGTCACAGTAGAGGCGCTTCAGGCGCCAACCCAAGCAGCCGCCGGATCGTTCGAGTATCATGCCTCCAAAATCATCGGTCCTAACTCGTTGACCCCGGTCCGGGTTGACGGATCGAACGTCGACGCCGGCCTCCGCCAGTACCTCGATGCATTCGGAATTGTCGCCATGGGCAATTCAGGCTCGTGCTCAGGCACTCACCTTGGAAACGGGTACGTTCTCACTGCGGGGCACTGCTTCGCAGAAATGGGCCAAATCTTGAAGAACCAAGCGTGCGGAACGACCAAGGTTTACTGGGGATATCGCGGATCACCTGCGACTGGAAGTCCGAAGCCGGTGGTCACTGCGACCAGCACTTGTACCAAGATTCTTTACGCCGAACTTACCGAAGCTCGTGACTTCGCCATCTTCCAGGTCAGCAACCCACCCAAAGCAAAAGTGGCGATTGCAACGGAATCTGCCCGAACTGCTGCCAACACCAAGTTGACTATCTTCGGATATCCTCAGGGGCGCCCTCTCGAATGGTCTCAGTACTGCGCACTCAAGCGCAATACTGTCATCACTTACCAGACTCCGAGCGCCGCGCGCATGGCATACCAGTGTGATACCGAGCCAGGGAACAGCGGAAGTTCGGTCCTTGCGATCGGTGCCAATGGAGCCAAAGTGGTCGGGGTTCACGATGCCGCAACTCCAGATCCTATCCAGTACAACATCGGAACCTACATGTTCGACATCCGCCAAACCCTCTACAAGCAGACTGGTGTGAATCTCGATCAGGTCTCCGGGGCGAACACCCCGAATCCGATCCGCTGAAGCCGGGAATCCGGTTCATTGGAGTTTCTTTTCAGGCTGGGATTCAGTAGGCTCCTCACATCATGAGTACGATCCAAATCCGTGAAGTGAAAGGCAAGCAGGGTACCGACGAGTTTATCGATGTACTCTGGAAATTGTACGACCAGAAGAAATATCCGCAGTGGGTCCCACCTCTCCGGATGTCGGTCTACGAGGCCTTGGATACCGAGAAGAACCCCTTTTACAAAAACGCCCAGATCGCGATGTTCATCGCTGAGCGCGACGGGAAGGCGGTAGGCAGGATCGCGGCGGTAGAAAACCGTTCTCACAACCGCTTTCATGAGGACAAAACCGGCTTCTACGGATTCTTTGAGTGTGTCGAAGACCAAGAAGTTGCCAATCTCCTGTTCCGAACTGCCGAAAACTGGTTGAAAGCCAGGGGGTTCGTCTCCATGCAGGGACCCATGAACCCTTCAACGAATCATGAGTGCGGCCTGTTGGTACGGGGACAAAGCCAGCACCCGACCCTGATGACCACTTGGAATCCCAAATACTACGAGGAACTCCATGACCGTTATGGACTCACCAAGGCAAAGGACCTCGTTGCTTACATCATCGCCAAGGAGAAAAACACGGGTCTCCCTCCGCGCGTGATCGAGCACGTCAAGAAACTCCGTTCTGAAAACTCCAACGTCACTTTCAGGGACTTCAACATGAAGGACTTCAAGGGTGAGGTCGCAAGGTGTTTTGAGATCTACAACTCGGCATGGGAGAAGAACTGGGGATTCTTCCCGATGTCCCGTGAGGAATTTGAATTCGCTGCAAAAGATCTCAAGATGATCCTCGATCCCCGGATGGCATTCATGGCCGAGGTTGACGGAAAGCCTGCCGGATTCATGCTGGCACTCCCGGATATGAACCACGTGTTCAAACGCATCCCCTCAGGGAAGCTCTTCCCGACCGGCATTTTCAAACTTCTTATCGGCAAGAAGCTCCTCAAGACGGTTCGAATTGTCACTCTCGGGGTCAAGCCCGAGTTCCGCGGAACCGGAATCTTCGCACTCTTCACCTTCGAAGCCTTCGAACGGGCCAACCGTTTCGGATACCTCGCTGGGGAGGCTTCATGGATCCTCGAAGACAATGAACCCATGAACAAACCTTGGACTGACCTCGGAGCCCCTTTGTACCGGCGCTGGAGGATCTACCAGAAGGAACTGACATGAAATCGAACTTCCTCTCCTTACTGTTGACCCTGGTTTTTTTGACCCCCCTCGAGTCCCTTGCTCGTGAAGGTGACTTCGTCACTCCTACAGTGGAAATCAGTGGATCACAGATCACCTATGAGGATGATCTCAACTTCGAACTGCTCGATCTGGCGATTCAGCGGCAACTCGATGCCTTTGATCGAGGCGTGGATCTGAAAGGAAGAGTGAAGTTCGGTGAGAGTTGGTACCCGAAAACCATTCTCCGCGACAGCCTCGTATTGTTCCAGGAGCTCGGACGGGGCGCCCGGGAATGCATGACTGAAAAAATGCGGGGAGAATGCTTCGAACGGTTCAATCGTGCGGTCCGCACCCGCTTCCGAGTGTATCGCCCCTCCGTAAAATCGACCCGGTTCACCGCCTATTACAGCCCGGATTTCGAAGGATCACTCACTCCGTCTGAACGCTTCAGGGTACCACTCTACAGAACTCCCGGAGACTCGACGTTGAAAGAGTCGACTCGCGAGCAGATCATTTACGACAGCGCATTGGCTGGCCAAGGGCTGGAGTCGGTCTACCTCGACACCGATCTCTTCGAGCTCTATTCACTTCAGATTGAGGGCGGTGGACGGGTTCGTGTTGACCTCGGCGACGGAGTCCGGGTGATGAAGCACATCAGCTTCGACGGAATGAATGCTCAGCCCCTCAGGTTTTTTTCGAAGTTGATGGTCGAGCGGGGGTACTTGGAACCCACCCAGACTTCATATGATCAGCAGCGAAAAGTCTTTTTAGAACGTCCCGAGATCCAGCGCGAATTATTCAACGCCAGCCCGAGCTATGTGTACTTCAAGCTGACTGATGAAGAGCCGGTGGGAATTCATGGAATACCGCTCACTGAACGTCGCTCGCTTGCCTTCGACCGCCGTCACTATCCCGCATCCGGATTGTTGAACTTCATCAAAGTGAATGTGAACGGTAAAGATGTCACCCGTTTCATGCTCAGCCAGGATACCGGCGGCGCGATCAAAGGACCTGCGCGGGCGGATCTTTACTTCGGCTATGGTCAAGACGCGAGAGTCGCAGCGGAAACTCTTGGCGGCTACGGATCGCAGTACTTCTTGATCAAGAAGAAGTGAGTCTCTCGGTCCACTCAATGGATCGAGTTGACTGATCCTGTTGGTTTTTATTCTTTTTCTATTTACAAAATCAAAATGGTCGGGTAATATCCGCTCACTCGTTCACGCAGCCCCCTCCGGAATGCACTGCCGCTTTCCGTAACCCCTGCGTTGAATTTGCCCCCTACAGGATTACCCAAAATGAACCATTTGATGAACCGTTTGTTGATGGCCCTTCTTTGCCTTTCCCTGATCACCCCTTCCTTCCAGGCCCATGCCGAAACGATGAGCGCGGAAGACGCGGTGCTCGTTGAATCCTTTGATCAACAGGTATCGGAGTCCATTTCATTGGAGCGCCTCCAAAACAGTATCGACGTGGTGCGTGCCGAAGCCGCTTCTGAAGAAGAAATCGAAGTGATCGACTCGATTCAAAATGAAGTGAACGAACTCAAGGCCGAGCACGCCGGCGAAAAGCCGAAGAAGCAGACCAAGATCGGCAAGTTGGCCTCGAAGATCGGTCTTGCGTTGAATCGCGGCATGATGAAGGCGATGACGCCTTTCTTCTACGGAACTGCTTATCTCACTGGACGCTTTGAAAAGAAGAAGCGCTTGAACGACCAGACCGACAGCAAGATGATCAACCTGATCGCACGGATCGGCAACGCCCTCCGGAACAAAGGTGAGATCGCAGCTGCAGAAATCACCGACCGTATCCTCCGTGGCGACAAGGTGAGCATGGCCGAAATCGAGCTTCTCGTCGCTGCTTTCCCGAAACTGGATGTCAAGGTCTGGGAAGGAATCGCCTCGGTGGTCGGCTTCGGTGTCGCAGCCGGAACGACCGTGAAGATCCTCACTCTGGCAGGCTTTGGAGCGGCATCCACACTGTACGGCGTGACCCTGCTCGGTTGGTACTCCTCCACCCTCCCTTGCCTGATCAGTGATCTGTCGGACAACCCTAATGCCAACCTGGTCAAGTACTGCGACCAGCAGCTCGAGGACTCCTACACGATCATCATGAAGTCCCGGATCCGCGGCTACGTCCGCGGGATCAAGGATCGCAACAACGCAGAAAACCTCTGAAGTAACTGATTCCCAACAACGACCCTCATCATCATCGGAACACCCGGGGAGCAAAACTTCCCGGGTGTTTGCGTTTTCACTCGCCGAGCGTCATCTCGGCATAGCCGTAAGGAAAGTACTCCGATACCGGTGAGCCTTCGGGATTCGAAAACAGACTCCCCTGCACGGGAAGCGCTTCTCCCTTGAACCAAAGTTCGGTTTCACCCAGGGACTCGGGCTTCAAGCGGAGGTCCAATCCGTAAAGTGGCCCCTTTTCAGCATCTTTCTGCTCCAAACGAATCGCAACATAAGGGGTCTTCACTTCGGAACGGACCGGATCGGGGCGCACCCACTCGATCGGCGACACATGCTTGGGAAGACCTCCGTTCAGCGGGTTGTCCGGATTGGACGGCCGGCAAGTGATTTTGAGCGTGTCGCGGATCCGGCAATTTTCGTCGGCAGCACTCCAACTCATCATGAAGAGGCTCTTCGAACCGAGTGTGGTCAGGATTTCGGCATTCTTGCCGATCAGCTCGGCCCGCTCATCCTGGGAAACGTCGTCGCTCAAACCTTCCAATGCACGCAAGCGCCGCTTGTTGCGACTCAGGATCCGGGTGTCGTCGAAAATATTTTTCCACTCGAGAGGCGTGTAATTCTTCGGAAACACCACCACGAATAGCTCCTTCACCCGAAGGCCTTTCAGCCTCTCGATGGAAAGTGCTGTCTGGGGTTCCGTACGAGTCTGAGGCCCAAGATCCAAAGGCGCGCGTCCACAAGCTACGAAGGAGAGCAGGAGTAAAGGTGTGATCCAGGTGTACTTCATCCGTTCCTCCTAAAAAAACATGGTTCCTTGCAATTCAACCACCGGTTCAGCCACCGCGTTCTGGCCTGCGAGAGGCAGCCCCACCCCGAGCTCCGCCTGGGCGGGAAACAAGAATCCACCCTCGAGAAAACTCTGGATCGAGTTGAGATCGACCGAGGCGTAACCCGAGAGCAACTGAAAGGAGGATCTCCCCGAGGCCAAGGAATACGCCTCTGCGGGTTGGAGGCTGCCGCTGATTTTCTCGCTCAAGCGCCGTTGATACACTGTCCCCAGATTCACACCGACCCAACGCGGGAAGGTGTATCGGAGCTGTGCCTGACCCTGGAACCGCGCGCCCCCGCCGATCCGGGCGGCCGGATCAACCAATTCTCCGAGACTGTCGCCGGAATCTTTGGGTAAGCGCCTGCCTTGGGTGGAATTGAACAGATAGGTACCACTCAATCCCACGTTGAATTTTAGCCGATAGAGGAATTCCTTCTCGGCCGCGAACTTCATCCCGAAGCCCCAACGGCGATCACCTGCTCGCAAACCGTAAAGATCTCGTAAATCCGCGGTCGTGGAGGTCGGCAAAATCACATGAGGCTGAAGGGAGCGCTTCCAGGAACCGGGGGCAGACGGAATGATCCGCATCACTGTGATCTGTGCATCTCCGAGATAATCCCGATTCACCTCGGGGTTCCAGCTGAGACCTGCGCGGGTCAACTTGCTCTCGAGACTGTTTCCCAGTGCTGTGTTGAACTCGGCCGCGACGGAAGATTGATCGGAGGCCTGAAGTTGAGAGAGCAATCCCGCAGTGGCCGCACTCGGAGTGAATCGATAGCGTGAACTGATCCGAAAATTGAGAACAGGGAGGGAAAGGTAGACCCCAGTGTCATCGGTCAGTCCGTAGCCCAAAACTGGAATTTTACCCGAAACCGCACCGGAAATGGTTCCACTCAGAGACCCGGCCGAATCAGAAAGACTCACTCCGTTTGAGAGAAACAAGCCCGAAAGCTGATTCCCCCGAACAGAATCTTCCTCGGTAATTTTCTGAAAACTGACGCCTTGATTGAGATTGGAAGACAGAGACTGTCGCTGGCCGTTCCGTCCGTACATCGAGTCGAGCGACGCAGTGACGTTCATCACACTCACCAGGAAGCGACCCTTTGGAAGCGTTCCCACCTGTTCCCGGACGTAGGTCGAGAGGACCTGGGCCTGAGCCGGGCCAATCGATCCGAGCAGGTATATTGCGAGCGATACTGCGAGCCACCGGGAAAGTCGCATGAATCTTCGACTCACTCTTCCTCGTTCAATTCCTGAAGCATGGATTTTGCGGTCTTCCGATCACGGTCGAGTTCAGGCTTCACCGTGCGAAGCGGCTCGGAGGGATACGGATCCAGGTCCTGATCTTTCGCCGCGATGAAGCGCTCGAGCACCATTTTTGCTTGAGCGTCTTTTCCATTCACCATGAGGATTTTGGCGTAGGCAACATGGTTACCACTGAGTTCAGGCGCCCTTTGGTACGCCTCGAGCAGCAAGTTTTCAGCGAGGGATTTGTCTCCACCGACAATCCCCGGCATCTGGGTGTGCATGATTCCGAGTACGCGGTTCGGACCATAAACGTGGACCTTCGGATCGAGTGACATCGCGGAACGCAGATCTTGCTGAAGACTTTTCAGAACGGCAAAAAGGTTTTTCGGAAGAACGGCTCCGCGATCTTTCCTCATGGCATCAAAGCTCACGAACACCGCCCGCCAGTAGGCAAGATCACCGGTCCCCGGAGCCACCTTTTCGAGTTCGCCGACCAGCTTCAGCCCGAGTGCGATCGCATCAGCCTCGGCCTGAGTCTTGGGTCCGTCGTTGACGGCCGCCGAGAGCGCGATAAAGGCCCGCTCGTACACGGTCTTCTTTTCACTGTCCGATGCCGTGGAGAGTGCGGTCTGGTAGCACTGGGCTGAAGGAATCAGTCGATCCCCTCTCTTGGAATACATTCGGTCACATTCAGAGAGATCGAGGGGTGCGGCAACACTGTTCATTGAAGTCATTCCCGTGAAAATCAGAGTCAGAGCGAGATTCATCATGCGCGTGGTGATACCCTGCGCTAACCCAATGCGCAAGAACTCTTCACCCCAATGTCGTCAGTTCAAAATTTCTTGAACCTGAGGAATAATGCGCAGCGTCAGATCTCGACTTCCCGCAGAAAAAAATACCCGATCGGATTGATCTTGAACCCCTTCACCTGCTTAGCCACCAGGGCCTCGTTCTCTTCATAGTAAAGCGGGATTACAGCCGCCTCTTTGGCCTGAAGGAGGCGCTGCGCCTCCCTATAAAGAGCTTCACGCTTAAGGGTATTCCAATCCTCGCGGGCCTTCTGGATGTTTTCGTCGAACTTGGGCTGGGAGAAGCGAGTCAGGTTGTTACCCGTCCCGGTCTCGAATAGACCCATGAAGCTGTCCCCGTCTGGATAATCCGCGGCCCACACCATCAACATCATAGGAAAATTACCGGTTTGGACCTGACTCCGGAACACCTTGTGGTCGAAGAGCTGGATCTTGAGCTCGACGCCCAGGTTCTTCTTGAGTTCGCTTTGGATGTATTGGGCCATGATCTGAGGACGCTCGGCGTTTCTGGCAACGATCTCGAGCTGCAAGTTGGCAGGATTCAATCCCGATTTTTTCAGATACTCCTTGGCTTTTTGAGGATCGAAGGGAAGTTCGAGTTTTGGATCGTGCCCGGTGACTTTCGGGGGAATGAAACTCGAGGCTACTTTTTGCGTTCCGTTCAGGATGCTCGGAATCGGCTTCCGGTTGATCGCATGAGCAATCGCCAATCGAAGCTCCCTGTTTTCAGCCACCGAACCCTTGGTTTTGAAGCCCAGATAGTGCGTCTTCAAGTAAGGGAAGGTCTTGAATTCACTCATCGGACGCGCGAGTTTCAGGTCGTTCGGAGCGAAATCCTGCATCACCTGAACGCCCCCAGACTTAAAGACGTTCATGGCGGTAGCGCTGTCCTTAATCACCATGGCCACGACTTCGGTCACATTGCCGGTCTTGCGCCAGTAGTGTGGGTTCGCTTTCATCACGACCTTGGTCTGCATCTGGTAACTTTCGAGTACGTAGGGACCAACCGTGATCAGTTTGCCGGGCTTCAGCCACTGGTTGCCGTCCCGATCGATCAGGTCCTTCCGGACCGGAAAAAGTGGCCAAAATGCGGTCAAATAAGGAAAGTAAGCGACCGGCCGGGAAAGGGTGACCACTACGGTGCGATCATCGCGGGCCTGGACTCCGACCTTCGAAAAATCAGCCGTTTTCTTCTTGTTGAAATCCTCTGCTCCGACGACATCAAAGAGCAGGTAGGCATAGGGGGCACCGGTGGAGGGGGTCAGGAGGCGCTTCCAGCCTTCGACAAAGTCCTGGGCCTTGAGCGGAGTGCCATCCGACCACTTGATCCCTTTCCGGAGGGTGAAGGTGTAGGTCTTCTGGTCAGGTGATACGACCATTTTCTCGGCCAAGCAGGGCTTGGGCTTCAAATTGCCATCCACCTCGCTCAAACCCTCCATGAGGTTCATCATGAGCGGGGTTTCGACCGCAGTGCTGGCCAGGTGCCAGTCGAAGGTGGTGGGTTCGGCCAAAATCCTGAACTTGAATGTCGCAGCGAGTGAAGCCGAGGAAAGTGCCGAGAGGCCGAAAAACAAGACCGTCAAAAAAGAAGCTGATTTCATCAGGCAAAAGGGTATCGGAGGAGGCAAAAAAACGCTAGAGTTTCAAGGATGAAACTCTTTCAACCCCTCCCCCTGGGTTTTACGGAACTCAAGAACCGTTTTGTCATGGGCTCCATGCACACGGGCCTCGAAGACAGCCTGAGCAATCTGCCTGCTCTCACCGAGTACTTTGTGGAACGCGCCAAGGGCGGAGTGGGGTTGATCATTACCGGCGGCTACTCTCCGAACCGCCTCGGACGATTGACTCCGGGCGGAGGATCCTTCCACTCGGCTTCTTGGGCCCGCGCCCACCAAAGCCTGACCCGAGCCGTGCACGAAGCCGGTTCGAAAATCTGTCTCCAACTTTTGCACGCCGGACGTTACGCCTTTCATCCGTTTTCGGTGGCTCCGTCCCGCATCAAGTCTCCGATCACGCCGTTCACTCCGTTTGCGATGCCGGGTTTCCTGGTTCGCTCCACAGTTCGTGATTTTGGCAAGGCCGCTGCGAACGCAAAATTGGCCGGCTACGACGGCGTCGAAATCATGGGATCCGAAGGTTACTTGATCCACCAGTTCTTGTGCGAACGCACCAATCAGCGCAAAGACGAATGGGGTGGCAGCTTCGAGAACCGGATGCGCTTCGCGCTCGAGATCGTGAAATCGGTCCGAGAGCACACCGGGAAAGAGTTCATCATCATCTTCCGGGTCTCCATTCTGGACCTGGTCGAAAAAGGTTCCACTTTTGAGGAAGTGGTGGAGTTCGCCAAAGAATTGCGGCGTGCCGGAGTAACCGTGTTGAATTCCGGTATTGGCTGGCACGAAGCCCGGATCCCGACCATCGCTTCGATGGTCCCGAAGGGCGCTTTCACCAGCCTCACAGCAAAATTGCGCTCCCAGGTCCGGATGCCGATCATCGCGGTGAATCGGATCAACGATCCGACCACGGCCGAGGACATCCTCCAAAACGGGTTCGCCGATCTGGTTTCGATGGCGCGCCCCTTGCTCGCTGATCCGCATTTTGTGAAGAAGACCCAGGAAGGTCGCGCGATCGAGATCAATCCCTGCATCGCCTGCAACCAAGCCTGCCTCGACCACATCTTTGAAGGTAAGAAAGCCTCATGTCTGGTGAACCCCGCCGCATGTGAAGAAGGCTCTTGGTCGATTTCACGGACTTCCCAATCGAGAAAAATTGCAGTAATCGGCGCAGGACCGGCCGGCCTCAATGCGGCCCTCACCCTCCTTCGCCAAGGTCACCAAGTCACCGTGTTCGAGCGGGGCAAGACACTCGGCGGACAGTTCCTGCTCGCCGCGAAGGTGCCGGGCAAGGCCGAGTACCTCTCCAGCATCGAGCACTGGGAAAACGAGATCAAACGCCTGGGTGGAAAGATCTCGCTCGGTCGTGAGATCAAGGGCTCGTTTGAAATCAAGGGATTCGACGAGGTGGTGATCGCCACAGGCGTGCGTCCCCGCAAGCCGTCCATTCCGGGCATTGATCTGCCCCATGTCCATTCTTACCAGGATCTACTCACGGGCAAAGTGACTCCGAAACACATCATGGTGATCATCGGCGCGGGCGGCATCGGAGTCGACGTGGCCACTTACCTGCTTCACCGCGAGGACACCATCGACTACGATCCGAAGGCATTCTTCGAGCATTGGGGAATCGATCCCGAGCAACGAAGCGGACTCGTTCCCGGGTTCAAACCGAAGCGCACCAAGCTTTCGATCACCCTCCTTCAGCGTAGCCAAGGCGGTATGGGTCGTGGACTCGGCAAGACTACGGGTTGGATCCACCGACTGGATCTCAAGCGCTCGGGCGTGCGCTACCTGAACCACCTCGAGTACGAAGAAATCACCCCAGAAGGCGTGAAGGTGAAGTTCAAGGACGGGAAGTCCAAGCTGATTCCGGCCCAGCAGGTGTTCGTCTGTGCAGGTCAGGAATCGGAGAATGCCCTGGTGAAAACCTGTGAAGACGCGAAGATCCCTTACCGGATCATCGGCGGAGCGAAGCTGGCAGGCGAGATCGACGCCAAGCGGGCCATCCGCGAAGCCTGGGAACTCGCTCGCTAAAGATCGAGGCTGAGCGCCCGAACCTGACGGATTGTGTCCCGAAGTTCGGCTGCTTTTTCGAAGTCGAGATTCTGGGCCGCCGCCTTCATTTCGCTCTCCATTTTCACCAACAGTGGCTTCAACTTCTCGACGCTCACGTATCGAGGACCGAGGAGCTCCTTGATCCGCTCGATCTTGGAGGCACTGTCGATATAGTCGAGCATGGGGAGATTCTGTTGTTGGCTGCGTAGCCTGGCCGCTGCAGAAGGCCAGAGACCATGTCCCGGCTCATTCCCGCCTCCCGAACCCCCTCCGGTATCGATCCGTTCGGCGATTTTCTTTTTAATCGTGGCCGGCGTGATCCCGTGAACCCGGTTGTGCTCTTCCTGGATTGCCCGTCTCCGCTTGGTCTCGTCGATGGCGATCTTCATGCTCGCCGTCACCTTGTCGGCATACAGGATCACAAATCCATTCTCGTTCCGGGCGGCTCGTCCGATGGTTTGAATGAGAGAGCGTTCCGAGCGGAGGAATCCCTCTTTGTCGGCATCCAGGATAGCCACCAGGGAAACCTCGGGAAGATCGAGACCTTCCCGCAAGAGATTGATCCCGACCAGTACGTCGAAAGTTCCGAGACGCAAATCCCGCAAAATCTCCACCCGCTCGAGGGTTTCAATGTCGGAGTGAAGGTACTTCACTTTGATCTTTTTCTCGGTGTAGTACTTGGTCAGATCCTCGGCGAGCTTTTTGGTGAGCGTGGTCACGAGTACGCGCTCGTTCCGCTCGACCCGTTGTTTGATCTCGGACAAGAGATCCTCGACCTGGTTCCGGGCCCCCCGCACCTCGACGAGCGGGTCGAGCAATCCGGTGGGCCGGATCACCTGCTGGGCAAACTTTCCTTCGGTGAGATTCAGCTCGTAGGTCCCCGGAGTGGCCGAGACATACACGCACTGGCCCAGGATTTTCTCCCACTCCTCGAAATTGAGCGGACGGTTGTCGAGCGCCGAGGGCAGACGGAATCCGTGCTCGACGAGGTTCATTTTGCGAGCCCGGTCTCCGCGGTACATGCCCCCGATCTGGGAAACCGTGACATGACTCTCGTCGATGAAGCAGACCCAGTTCTTCGGAAAGTAATCCATCAGCGTCGGAGGTGGCTCGCCGGGCTTGCGTCCGGTCAGATGCCGGGAGTAGTTCTCGATCCCCTGACAGAATCCCACTTGTTCCATCATCTCGAGATCGAACTGCGTGCGTTGGGCCAGACGTTGGGCTTCGAGGAGCTTGTTCTGGGACTTCATTTCTTGCAAGCGATCTTGAAGCTCGGCGCGGATCGAATCCATGGCGCGCTTGCGGTTGTCGAGCGTGGTCACATAATGACTCGCAGGGTACACGGTAACTCTTGGAATGCGGTCGATCCGCATGCCCCGGAGCGGATCGAAGGTGGAAATGCCCTCGAGCTCGTCTCCGAAGAACTCAAGCCGGATGGCGACGTCTTCCTCATAGGCAGGATAGATCTCGACGGTTTCACCTCTCACCCTGAAGGTTCCGCGATGGAAGTCGATGTCATTCCGCTTGTACTGGATCTCGAGGAGTTTTTTCAGTACCTCCTGGCGCTTGTACTCCTTGCCGACCTCCAGATAAAGAATCAGACCCTCGTAGGCCTCGGGGCTTCCGAGACCGTAGATGCAAGAAACCGAGGAAACAATGATCACATCGTCGCGCTCGAGCAAGGAGCGCGTAGCCGAGTGCCTGAGCTTGTCGATCTCGTCGTTGATCTGGGAGTCTTTCTCGATGTAGGTGTCGGTCGTCGGGATGTAGGCTTCGGGCTGATAGTAGTCGTAGTAGCTGACAAAGTATTCGACCGCGTTGTCCGGGAAGAACTCCTTGAATTCCGAGTAAAGTTGGGCGGCAAGTGTCTTGTTGTGGCAGAGGATCAGGGTCGGGCGTTTGACCTGCGCAATGACATTGGCCATCGTGAAGGTCTTGCCGGAACCCGTGACGCCCAGGAGCACCTGGGACTTTTCGCCCTGCTTCAGTCCCCGAACAAGGGACTCGATGGCCTGGGGCTGATCTCCGGTCGGTAGGAAAGTCTCGGCCAGTTTGAAGGGTTTGTCGGTGAAAACAGCCACGGCCTCATCCTAGCAAATCAGGGGGGACCCTGCTAGGATGAGGGCATGCAAAAAGTGCTACTCCTTGAAAATATCCACCCTCTGGCCCGAGACCTGTTTTTGAAGGATGGCTTCCAAGTCGACACCCTGAAGGGTGCCCTCACAGAAGACGAGCTCATCGCCAAACTCCCGGGCTATGACGTGCTTGGGATCCGGAGCAAGACCTACCTGACCAAGAAAGTCTTTGAGGCCGCCAAAAGCGTGTCCACCGTGGGCTGTTTTTGCGTAGGTACCAACCAAGTGGATTTGAAGGCGGCGCGCGAGCATGGTGTGGTGGTCTTCAATGCGCCCTTCAGCAACACCCGAAGCGTGGCCGAGATGGTGCTGGCTGAAATTGTGATGCTGTCGCGGAAGCTCGGCACCCGGAACAATGAGATGCACCAGGGCGTGTGGAACAAGAGTTCGGCCCAGTGCTACGAGGTCCGGGGCAAGACGCTCGGCATCGTGGGATATGGCAACATCGGCACCCAGGTCAGTTATCTTGCCGAGGCCTTCGGCATGCGGGTGATTTTTTATGACATCGTCTCGAAACTTCCGCTCGGAAACGCGAAACCCATGTCGACCCTGGAAGAGGTCCTGAATGGATCTGATTTTGTGACCCTGCATGTGCCGGCGACCGAGAACACCCGCAACATGATCGGCGAGGCCGAACTCGCCCAGATGAAGGAAGGCTCCTGCCTGATCAACGCCTCCCGAGGCGATGTGGTCGACATTCCGGCGCTCGAAGCCGCGATCCGGTCCAAGAAGCTTGGCGGCTGCGCACTCGATGTGTACCCCGAGGAACCCGAGAACAACATGAAGGGCTACCCCTCTCCGCTCATGGGAGTCGAGAACGTGATCCTGACTCCACACATCGGGGGAGCCACCGAAGAAGCCCAGGTGAACATCGGTCGCGAGGTGGCCTCCACCCTCATCCGTTTTGTGCAGACGGGATCGACCCTGCGCTCGGTGAATTTTCCTCAAATTGATGTCCCGCTCGATCGCAACAACACCCGACTCACCAACGTGCACCAGAACGTGAAGGGCGTGTTGAAGGACATCAACCGCATTTTGTCGGAGTATGGCGCGAACATCCAGGCGCAGTCCCTTCATACCGACCGGGAACTCGGCTACCTGATCGTGGACCTGAACCAACCCATCACCGAGGACCTGATCCAGTCGATCCAGCAGCTGAAGGCCGCAATCCGGACCAGACGGGTGTCTTGATTCACTTCCGGTTCAAGCGGTCCACCACGAGAGCTGTTTCGTGGATCACCCGCTGAGACAGGATGGGATCACGCCCGAAGTAACCGAAGGCCCGCATCCGATCTGTTCGCAATGGATTTACGGATGAATTCCTCAGATCCTGGCGTGAGCCGGTGAATCGATCCGCAACGAAATCCCCCCGCCAGTTCCAATTCGGGAAATTTTTCTCCCCCCACAGCCGGACCGGCTGGGCCAGGTGGCAGCTCACGCAATCCGCGGTACCCGGGTTGTGGAAGCCGGGATTTTCGAGCCGGATCGCCCGGCGCACGACCGACTTGAGGTTCGCTTCCGATTCCGCCTTTTTCAACTCGAGTGAGTTTACGAGGAGCCTCATCCAGAGTTCCTCGGATTTGGGGAGAGCGCTCACTCCGCCGGTGAACTCTTCGAGATTCATCATGCCCTCCGGAGAAAGCAGAAAGGTCTGGGAAACCGGATTGGCCTGCTCCAAGGTGGGAATGCGCATCATCGTCCAGCCGGTTCCATTCCGGTCGATCCCCGCAAAAGTCCAACGGCGACTCATGCGAACGGTCATGACGGTTGCCCGAATGAGATTCGATTCTCCGCATTCGCTCAAAATCAGCTGCCTCAACCGCTTCCAGTAGTCTCCTGCATAGCCCTGGGTTTGAATCTCCGGCTGAACCGTAAGGAATGAAACCCGGTTTCTGGATTGTGGCAGGAGCTTCAACTCAAGCTCGATCCTTTTCCACTCTGCATCGGTGAATTCATGAAAGGTGTGAATGGCGGCATCGAGGGTGGTGACCTGATCGTCTACAGCTAGAAGTGGCTGCCACACCAATCGAATCTGAGGCCGACACTTCATAGGACTTGAGCCCTCTACAAAGCAGGGATCGAAGCGGATACCGATGACTCGCAAGTTGTGGAGGTACACCTGATCCTGGTCCGCTTGGTCGCTCAAGAGCGGAAGCAGTCGATAGGCCTCGTACGGCAGAAGTGCGCCCCTGGCTCCACGCTCCGGCGGGGCGAGCATCTGTTGGAGCTCCTGAACTCCGGGAAGGGGCAGAAGCTGGGATACGTCATTCATACCCAAAGCCCGGGCATGGAGCGGCTGCAGAGCGAGAAAAGCCAAGGAAAGAATCAGGGCAAGCAAGGACTTCATGGGGTGCATCTCTGAAAATATCACCGCGCGACAAAAGTAGTCAATTCCCCACCCATTCGTCACCTTTAGCTGCAGGATAAGTATCGCTTCTTTGCTCGGATTCGCTCCTCCTGTTCGACTTCCGGACTGACTCCATCCACTGAAAGATCGAGCTCCAGGAATACCCGATCCAATTCTGAGCGCCTGACCAACAGGCGAATCAGCTCCTCCGTCACCCAATGGAGTGTCGAGGAACTCCACTGACCCGGATCAGCCCCTAAAAGCTCCAACAAGGCTGCGTGACCTTTCAAAACACTGTGAACCTCATCCGAATAAACCGCTTTCAACGAAGCATTCATGGGGACAGAGAGTGCAAAGCGCGAGCCAGATCAGCTCAATCGAGCGCGGAAAGAGGTCAAGATTCGGATCGCTTGCTCGATTTCGTCACCATTCCACTTCAACTGGGATTTTTCAGATTCCCCAAGCAAGTCAAAGACCGAACACTCCAAGGCTTTGGCTAACTTTTCCAAAACCCCTAAGGTCACATTTGGGTCCGAATTTTCGAGCTTGGACAGGTAACGCACGGTCAGACCGGTAGCGTCGGAGAGCGCCTTTTGAGAAAGACCCTTTCCTAACCGGATCGCCCTGAGATTTTTTGCGAAACGCTTCGCCAGACTCATCCAGCCTCCCACATGCCAGTCTAGGGCCAAGCGGGTCGTTTCATCAGATGATTTATAGTTCTACTAAATGGAACTATTATTCAAGTTTTTGAGCCTTGAACCGAACAGCAGTCAATGATGGAGGCCACACAAGATGCGTCTAGTTAAATTTGGAAACCTACTCCCAGTCATTCTGATATTTTTGCTCGTAGCTTGTGGCGATGACGCTACGAATACATCTTCGGGCAGTGGCGCTGGGCTTGGCTCAACACCGCCATCCACCACGGGCGCATTCCTACTTGCCAATCAAACTGGATTGCCTATCGATGTGGCAAACATCTCTCTGAGCTCGGCGCCCTCTTGGGGCGACAATCTTTTGTCTTCAATACTAGGCGATGGGGCAAGTCAAACCTTCTCTGGATATGCCCCGGGAACCTATGACGGACGAGCGGTGATCATCGGTGTGTACAGTATCTATTTTGGTTACAGCCTAGGTATGAATTTGTCTGCAGGACAAACGATAACCGTAAATTCGGTCCCCTCCGCCTACTCTGGGTCGATCAAGATTCTCAACAATTCAAGCACTCGTACCATCTCTGGAATCTACATCTCCCCCGTTACCGCGACAACCTGGGGTGCAAACCAAATCACGAGCAACATTGCACCCTCTGGATCGATGCATTTCTACGACATCGTCCCAGGAAATTATGACATCAAGATCGTCTGGACCTCGGGAACTGATTCAACCTATCCAGCAGTCAATGTGTCATTCCTCACTCTCACCACTCAGGGCGCAAACTAAGGAGCAACGATGAAACCGCTTTTTTATCTGACTATGATTTCGACCATGTCCACGATCTTCATTCAAGAAGCCGCTCAGGCTCAAGTGAAACCAATCCAGTCATATCGAATCGAATGTGAATCCAAATTCAACAACTTAAATCAAAGACGAAGCATGACGAGCACGCAAATTACCACCGAAGAACAGCTGGAGGCGCAAGCCTCGGAGACCTTTGGATCACCCATGAAACAACTGATCATCAATCAGAATGAAGGGCAAAAGAAATAAATATTGAATGAAAAGAGAACTCGCTTTCATTGAAGCGACTCCATCGCGCCTACTAATCCCCCGAAACATAATTGAAATCTGACTGCTAATTTATGAAAGAATTTAAGATTAAACTCACTTTCACATCAAAGATTTCCCTTTATCAGCTCTCAACACTCTTATCGATTTTCTTCGTATCGGGCATTTTTATTCCGAGTGTTTCAAATGCTCAACACACTCTCGAACTCAATGATGGAACAATTATTCACCCCGAGCATGTTGAGAGTCAGGATCCCGAGAACTACAAGATCGTAGATAAATCGACTGAAATCATCATCCCGAAAAAACGGGTAAAAGTTTGGACATACAAAACAGAAGAAACCGAGACTAATCCCCAAGGGGAATCAAACGAACCTCCTCAAGGTGCGTTTGCCAGGAGCGACCGGGAAGAATCAGAGGATGCATCCGAGACAAGAAAATCAACCACCATCACTCGAATTAGTATTGGTACAACTTCTTCTGCCGAAACCACAATCAAAACAAAAAACAACTCTGGATCTGTAATTGACACTAGCAACAGCGAAGGAAAAGGCGGGCTGAGCCTCGGAATTGAGGTCGAAAAGACAAAACCTGAGTCGCCATTCTCTTATGGATTTGAAGTCCTATACAACAAGTATGACTACGACGACGGAACTGAACCAGACTCCCATTTATCTTTCCTTGTCACCCCAAAAATTCGGTTAGGGGGTGGCCCCATCAAAGCCTGGTTCAGCGGTGGCGCGGGGTTAAGCCTTCTCACACTCGGAACACCCAGCCAGAGTGTTTCAGGTTACAACTTCTCTTTCGAGCCAGTGCCATATTCCATTTCATTCTATCCGAAATTTGCCATTGAAGGCCTAGTGTCGCCTGGCATTTCATTAAACGCACATATCGGTTTTTTCATGACCTCGCCAACACTCAGCGGAACGGTGTCATCTGGCTCATCCAGTGCGAAGTTTGAGATGGAACTCTCAAGAAGCTGGACTGACATCGGGGCATCCATCGTATTCGAATTATGATCACATGAGAAGAACTATACATAGCTTAAATACTCTAGTGCTCTTCACTCTACTCATCGAGGGATGTGGTAGCTCAATTTCTGGAGAGGGGAGCAACTCATTAGTGACTGAATTAAAGGATGCTGTCGAGCTTGGGCTTGAAGATTCATGGAGTACACCATCACCAACCCCATCCCAAATTGTGGCGGATCGAATCACTTTTTCAATCTCAGACAACACCTTCAGAACAGTCACAGGAATGTGTCAAGAGATTAGCATTTACACTAGAAATTCACGTACCGGTTACTCGGCACCTTTCGGAGCTGATCATCAGTTTTTCCTGACAGGCAGTCCGTATTTAAATTTTTACAGTGACAGGTGGTGCGGACAACCAACTAGTTGGATCACTGCCACAAAGGGTAGCTATGCAAAGATCTTCTACTTCCAATCTTCCGCGGATGGCTCATTCCCATTAATTGTTAGCCATCCGGCAATCCCATCTATCTCGATTTCGGTGATTACCGAGTTCCATCGCCTCTCTTTCACATTCGGCACAATCAGAGTGAATTCTTGTACTCCGATGACCATTACAGCCATGGACTATCAGGGCAATCAACGACCAACGGTCTCTGGAAATAGTTTTGGATTAAGCCCGACCACAGGAACTCTTCATAACAGCTCGAGCTGCAGTACAACCTCACAAATCACCCGATCGACGATCCCCGTGGGAAGCTCAACGGTAACGGTCTGGTACAAGTCTGGGCCATACACCTTTTCTAGTGTTTCGATTTTCTATTGGCCAACTATTGCAAGCTCCAACAAAACAAGCTTCCCGATAGTGAAGTAAGTTGAAGTGCGCAAGTGCTCTAAATTGGAAGCATAAAAAATTTTAGAAACTAGAATCGAACGACTTTACTTCTTCAACCCATAGCAAAAACTGCTCGTGATTTTCGCAGTCTTGGAGGTGAGCGAGCTGTAACCGGCTCGTGCGGGAGCCATGGCCACACCGGCGGCGATCAATACGAGAAAAACAAATCTCCTGAACTCGGTGTTCTGGGTCATGGGGCTTCCTCCTGAAGCGATTTACTATTTACAGTAAGTGTAAAAAGAGAAGCCGTGGCGGGTCAACCATATTGATTTGACTGTCGCAAAAACTCGAGCGTCAATTAACGCGACAGGACGATCAAGACTGCAAAGTCGTTCCCAGCCATGTCAAAGCGTTTGACCCGCATCATGACTGACTTGTCCTTCAAACGCTTCAGGATCCGGTCCAGATCAGCCACGGATTCAACTGCTTCGCCCGCAATGTCCAAAATCAGATCACCTCGGGCCAGACCCGATTCCACGGCAGGCTTTCCGTAATCGAGATCGGTGACCACCACCTTCGCTTTTCCTTTCAGGGCCTCTGTAGGGATACCGTACTGCCGGGAGTTCCCCGGATTGACCTCACCCACCCGGAATCCGAGCTCCTCGTACGTGGACCGTGCAGGCTTCGCACCCTTCCCAGGCTTGGCCCCCCCCTCTTGTCCAAGCAAGGGACGCTCAGACACTTCAACCGTGACCTGCTGTTCTTTTCCGCCCCTGAGGTAGGTGATCTTGGCCTTGCCCCCGACCGCAATCGAGGTGATCTTCGAAGTCAGATCCTGCGCATTCTCCACCTTCTCGCCATTCACCGAGGTGATCACATCATAAGGCCTGAGCCCGGCTTGCACGGCAGGTGCACCGGGTGTCAGGTCCGAGATGACCACTCCTTTGACTTTGGAGTCGAGCTTCATCTGCTCGGCCAGTTCGGGAGTAAGGTCCCCCACGCTGACTCCGAGGAACCCACGGGAAACAGATCCCTTGGATTTCAGTTGCCCGAGGATGGACTTCACCAGATTGATCGGAATCGCAAATCCGATTCCCTGTGCGCGGGCGTCGATGGCGTTATTGATGCCGATCACCTCGCCCTTCATGTTGATGAGCGGACCACCCGAGTTCCCGGGATTGATCGAGGCATCGGTCTGCAGGTACTTGCCCATGCGGAACTCCGGGTTCCTACGCCCTTTGGCCGACAGAATCCCGTGAGACACTGTGTGGCCATAACCCAACGGATTGCCCACCGCGAGCACGAGTTCACCCACTTCGCTCTGATCCGAGTCTCCAAGAGGCAAGGCCGTGAGCTTGCCGTTTTTCACCTTGAGCAAAGCCACATCGAGTTCCGGATCGCGCCCGATCACTTCCGCCGGAGCGAACTCGGAGTCATCTTCTTTGAACTGGACGCGCACCTCTTCCGCGCCTTGGATCACATGATGATTGGTGAGGATGAGCCCTTCTTTTTCATCGATGATGAACCCGGTCCCGAGAGCCATCTGAACCGTGCGGGCGCCCTTCCCCTTGGGAAGCGGCTCGGGCTCTTCTTCATCTTGCGGACGCATGTCCCGAGGCATCGGCATCCGACCT
The DNA here is from genome assembly GCA_027491115.1 of Pseudomonadota bacterium. Classification (GTDB taxonomy): domain Bacteria; phylum Bdellovibrionota; class UBA1018; order UBA1018; family CAIMNF01; genus CAIMNF01. Next base: position 44,149 of record JAIXWV010000028.1, on the reverse strand, counting down.
CCGAAGAAATCTTCGAAGAACTTCTGAAACAACTCCCCCCGTCCCCCGGGCCCCATTTGCCCGAACTGAGGCCCCATCATCCTGGGCCGCACATAGGTCGAGATGTTCACCACTCCCGGCATGACTTTCTTGGCCAGATCGGCATAGCCTCGCTCGACCGACTGGGCGAAGGCCGAAGTGGCCCCGAGTCTCAAATGCCCGAGAGGCTCAACTAACGGAGTCCGGTCGCTTTTCGCGACTCCGTAACCGATACCAAATGCCGCAAATACCAGCAGGGATGAAACCAGAACAGGATTCCTGAGTGAACGCATCATGCCCCCTTAATGGGATCGATGCTTAAAATGTAAAGAGCCGAACTTGCTCTTCAACACCGATTCAGGAGCGTTTCGCTCCGCCTTTTTCCTCGAGCTCCGCCCATCGGGCATAAAGTCGCTCGATCTCGGCCTGCAGCTCCCCCATCCGTCCGGTTGTTTTCAAAAGCTCGACCGAATTGCTCACAATTTCAGGGCGGGCCGAATGGGCTTCGAGAGCACCGAGTTCGGTCTCCTTCTCGAGAATGGTCTCTTCCATGCGGTCGAACTCGAGCTGCTCTTTGTAACTGAGTCGACGCCGCTCGAGTTTGGGCTGGGACACGATGGACTCCTGCGACTTGCCGCGCGCCAAATCCAAGGCTCGCTTTTGCTCCCGCTTGAACCATTCCTCCCACTGGAAGACATCAGAAAAGCGCACGTTCTCGGGCAGCGCGAGAATGTCGTCACACACCGAGCTCATGAACGAGCGGTCGTGACTCACCAGGATCACCGCACCCGGAAACTCACGGAGACAATCTTCGAGCACATCGAGGGTCTGAAGATCGAGATCGTTTGTCGGCTCATCCAGAATCAGCAAGTTGCCGGGTCTCAGCATCATCCGGGCCAACAGCAACCGAGCCTGCTCGCCCCCCGAAAGCTTCTCGACCATCACTTCGACCGCGCCCCCGCTGAAAAGAAATCGATCGAGGTAAGAGCGCACATGCATCTTCCTGCCCTGGAACTCCACCGTCTCACCCGAGGGACAAACCGTCCGGAGCACTGAAATTCCCGGGTCGAGCGTTTCCCGATTCTGTTCGAAATACAAAACCTCGAGACGGTCCGCGCGCCTGATCTCACCTTGGTCGGCGTCCTCGACACCGGCGATCATCCGGATCAGCGTGGACTTGCCGACCCCGTTTTTCCCCATGAGACCGAGTCGGGTCTCGGGAGTGATGAGCAAGGAGAAGTCCGAAAAAATCGCGCGGTTGCCATAAGATTTGGAAACACTCTTCATCTCGAGGAGCTTCTTCGGGCCTCGACCCGCGCTCTCGAACTCGAGTTTGACCGCACCCTGGCGGTTCTTCTGTCCGAGATCCTGCACTTCCACCTTGAGGTCTTCGGCCCGGTCGATCCGGGCTTTTTGCTTGGTGGTACGGGCCTTCGCTCCGCGCCTGAGCCACTCGATCTCGCGGCGGAGCACGTTCCGGAGCGACTCTTCGCGAGCGGCCTGGGCCTCGAGGTACTCCTCTTTGACCTGGAAAAAGCGATCCAGATTGCCCTCGACACTCAGAATCCCCCCCGGGTTCCGACGATCGACCTCGATGGTTCGACGGGCGACCCGGTTCAAAAAGGCACGGTCGTGAGAGATGGTGATCACACAGAGGGGAGACTCCCTCACAAAATCCTCGAGCCAGAGGATGCTCTCCACATCCAGATGGTTGGTGGGCTCGTCGAGCAGGAGCACATCCGGCGAGCGAGCGAGCTCCCGAGCCAGCGCCACTTTCTTCTTCCAACCACCGGACAAAGAGGAAACGCGCGTGTCGACCGGGATCGAGAGCCGGGACATCGCCTCTTCGGCTGCGCTGATGCCGGACCAATCTTCATCGCTGGTGACACCCTCGTAAACCGCGTCGCGGGCGCTCAGGTTCTCGTCAAGATCGGGGGTCTGCGGAAGGTAGCCCACCTTGAGTCCCCGACCCCGGGTCACCGAACCTGAATCCGGATCCATGTGCCCCGCAATGATCTTCATGAGCGTGGATTTCCCGGCGCCGTTCTGCCCGATCAGGGCGATTTTCTCTCCGGAAGAGACACTGAAGGTGAGCCCCTCGAAGAGGACCCGATGGGCGAAGGCGAATTTGAGTTCATGGACGCTAAGTAGAACTGACATGGTGGAGGGAGCTTACCACGGTTATCCAAAAAAAATCGCCCCGCAGGAGAATCTCCCACGGGGCGAAAAATCATCTCATTCTAACCGGACTCAGTGCTTCACCGCAGTCCCGGTCTTGGTCTTGGTGGTGGCTTTCTCGAGGATCGCAGCCGGGATTTCACCGACTCCGCCCGCCTTGGCGAGGAATTCCTCGGGCTTCTCGAGAGAAAGCGCACAACGGAGGACCTGGTCCACATGATCCACAGGGATGATGCGCATGCCTTCCTTGATCTCGGTCGGGATCTTCTTCAGATCGGCGACGTTGTCCTTAGGAATGAGCACGGTTTTCACACCGGCGATCTTGGCCGCGAGGAGCTTCTCCTTGAGGCCGCCGATCGGGAGCACGCGACCGCGAAGGGTCACTTCGCCGGTCATGGCCACATCCCGTTTGACCGGGATCTTGGTCAGAGCGCTGGTGATCGCGGTGGTCATGGTGATCCCCGCAGACGGACCGTCCTTCGGCACGGCCCCTTCGGGTACGTGCAGGTGGATGTCGATGTTCTGGTAGAAGTCGGGGCTCAGACCGAGTGCCTCGGCGCGCGAGCGCACATAAGACATGGCCGTGGTCGCCGACTCTTGCATCACATCACCGAGCTTACCGGTGATCTTGACCGCACCCTTACCCGGTACGACCGACACTTCGATCTGGAGCATTTCGCCGCCCATCTCGGTGTAAGCCAATCCATTTGTGAGACCGACCTCGTTGTTCTCCTCGAGTTTGTTCTGGAGGTAGCGTGGTGGCCCGAGCATTTCTTCGAGATCCTCGGACTTCACGCGGATCGCGCCGATCTTGTCGGACTTCTTGCTCCGGGCAGCCTCGATCTTGAGGTCGACCAGTTTCTTGGCCACCTTCCGGCAGAGGGTCGCCATCAAGCGCTCGAGATTCCGCACCCCGGCTTCACGGGTGTAGAGACGGATCACGTTCCGGAGTGCATCGTCGTCGACCGAGATGTCTTCGGACTTGAGACCGTGCTGCTCCATCTGCTTGGTGAGCAGGTATTTCTTGGCGATGTTGTACTTCTCGATTTCGGTGTAACCCGAGATCGTGATCACTTCCATCCGGTCGAGGAGCGGACGTGGAATCCCGCTGATCGAGTTCGCGGTGAGGACGAACATCACCTTGGACAGATCGTAATCCACTTCGAGGTAGTGATCGCCGAAGTTCATGTTCTGCTCGGGATCGAGCACTTCGAGGAGCGCGGAGGACGGATCGCCCCGGAAATCCATGCTCATCTTGTCCACTTCGTCCAAGAGGAACACGGGATTCGAGGATCCGGCCTTCTTCAGGCTCTGGATGATTTTTCCTGGAAGGGCGCCCACATAGGTCCGACGGTGACCGCGGATCTCGGCTTCATCGCGAACCCCACCCATCGAAGCGCGCACCATCTTCTTGTTGAGCGCTTTGGCGATGGAACGGGCGAGAGAGGTCTTACCGACCCCCGGAGGCCCGAGGAAGCAGAGGATCTGCCCTTTGGAGTTTTCGGTCAGGGTCCGGACCGCGAGGTACTCGAGGAGACGCTCTTTGACGTCTTCGAGACCGTAGTGGTCTTCGTTCAGGATGTCTTCGGCCACTTTCAGGTCGTGGCTGTCTTCGGTGTACTCACCCCAAGGCAGGTTGATGAGCCAGTCGATGTAGTTCCGGACCACGGTGGCCTCGGCCGACATCGGCGACATCATCTTGAGCTTTTTCACTTCCTTGATGGCTTTTTCCTTGGCCTCTTTGCTCATGGCCTTGGACTTGATCTGTTTCTCGATCGCCATGATTTCGGCTTTGAACTCGTCTTTTTCGCCGAGTTCCTTCTGGATCGCCTGCATCTGCTCGTTGAGATAGTACTCCTTCTGGGACTTCTCCATTTGCTTCTTCACGCGAGTGCGGATGCGACGTTCGACCTGGAGGATCTCGATCTCGCCCTGCATGAGCTCGAGGAGACGCTCCAGACGTTTGGTCGGATCGGTGATCTCGAGCACGCCCTGCTTGTCTTCGAAGCGGAGGTTCAGGTGAGCGACAATCACGTCACCCAAACGGGAAGGATCTTCGATCCCGTTCACGCTCATGAGCATCTCGGGCGGAATCCGCTTGTTGAGTTTCACGTAGTTTTCGAAGGTGGCCTTGAGCGAGCGGACGAGCGCTTCGGCTTCGACACCCTTGTCGGAAGCTTCGGTGATCACTTCGACATCGGCCTCGATCATGGCTTCACCGTCCATGAACTTGAGCATCTTCGCACGGCGCTTGCCCTCGATGAGGACTTTCACCGTGTTGTCGGGGAGTCGGAGAATCTGGAGGATCGTCCCGAGCGTCCCGATCTGGAAAATGTCCTTGTCACCGGGGTTCACTGTCGTGGCGGCCCGCTGGGCGACCAAAAACAGCTCCTTCTTTTTTTCGACGCATTCTTCGAGGGCGCGGATGGATTTCTCGCGGCCGACGAAAAGCGGAACCACCATGTGGGGGAACACGATCACTTCGCGGAGCGGAAGCACCGGTACCGTGATTTTCTCAGTTTTCGCTTGCTTGCTCATGTTGAGACTGCGTAGGTCGGGTGAGTCCTTCCCTACGACTCCTTCCTGATTCCTAGTTCATCACAAGCGCGGCCGCGAAATAAAGGGGAAAGGACAGTTTTGTGCCCGGAAAATGATTTGGTCCGGGTGTCATGCGTTTTTTCTTTACTTTTGGTTTCGATTTCGTCCCCGCTTAATGTAGGGTGTCATCATGTTGACCCTGGCCCTGATTTGGAACCTCATGACCCCGTCGCCCGCCCGGGCCGACGAACTGGTCCTCCATCTCATTCCAGCCCCGACTCGGACCAACTGGAGCTCACCTCGCAAGCTGGCGATGTCCGCAATTCGTAATGAGATTGTCAGACATGACGGACTGAAGAGGCATGGAATCGGCCATCTTTATGTCGAGCTGAACTGTGGCGGGATGAAGATCCTGACCGGAACCACCTCGACCGGAAACACGGAAGAACGACAGGCCTTATTCAAACAAGGCTACGGACTGGGGGTCCTGTTCAAGAATTATCGAGGAAAACTTGATGCCCCGGCGGAAGTGGAGCAGGACCTTGCTTCCACTCAATCATCGGGAAGGAGCTCGTTCATCCGGTTCCTCATCTCTCCTGAAGCTTGCTCTCGGGCATTGGGGTACTGGTTCGAGTACCAACTCCGCGGATACGACCGGATTTACGCCGGGTTGAATGCCCGACCCCTCAAAGGCGAAAGTGCCGGATGTACAGCCTTTGGCGCGAGTTTTTTAGAGGTGCTAGGACTTCTCGATCCTCTGTTCCAAGAACAATGGAAAACTCGTCTCGTGGTCCCCCGTAAGTTTGTAGGGGGCCCCCTGACCGGAAAACGGGTCAGGATCTGGAAGCTTCTCTTTGCCTTCAGCGCGGGCTGGGATCAGGACTTGTCAAAAGGGGGCTTGCCAGTGGATTTCTGGGATCCCGAGAAAATGGACCAATGGATCCGGAAAACATCGGAATCCCTGGCCTCGGGAGGGCCCCAACCCCTGGAATGGCCGACCTTTTCCTCTCGACTGGAAGCTAGCCCCGGAGTCGAGGTGGACGCCCGGAACGCCCCAGTCCCTACCGGCCAGGTGTTCGATTCTCCACAAGTTCCATAGAATAAATTGGGAGTGTCATTTTTGCCGGTTTTTTGGTAGAACTGGGGTCCATGAACGCACTCAATATCTATGCCTTGGTCGCTCCGGCGGTTCTCGCCCTGGTCTTGTTTGAATTCATTTATTGCCTCCGGAAGAAGAACGGATACTACTCCTTCCAGGACAGCATCATGGGAATGGGAACCATGATCATCGCCCAATGCGTGAACGTGCTCGTCTCGGTGCTGGTGATGATGAGCTACGGCTGGGTCTACGATCATTTCGCCGTGACCAAGCTCGAGCCCACCGCACTCAACCTGGCCATCTGTTACGTCGGCGTGGATTTTCTCTTCTACTGGTTCCACCGAGCCGGTCACCGGATCAACTTCCTCTGGGCGGCCCACGCCACCCATCACTCGGCAGAAGAGCTGAATTACGCCGTGGCTCTCCGGACCAGCTTCACCCAGCGTGCGGCCTCTTTCCTGTTCTATTGGCCCCTAGCTGTCATGGGATTCAGTCCTGAAATCGTCATTCCCGTCGTTGCAGCGAACCTCGTGTTCCAGTTCCTGCCTCACACCCGGGTCGTGGGTCGCTTCCCGAAGTGGATCGACTCCTGGCTGAACACTCCGTACCACCATCAAGTCCATCACGGCGCGAACCGCGTGTACTGGGACAAGAACTACGGCGGGACCTTCATCATTTGGGACAAGATTTTCGGCACCTATCAGGACCAAGTAGAAGAAGTGTATTACGGCATCACCATCCACCCCAAAGCCTGGGATCCGACCTACTTGAATTTCCACTGGTTCATGGTGCTCTGGAACGACATGAGGCAAGCCACCCATTTTGTGGACAAGATCAAGATCTGGTTCATGCCCCCGGGATGGCGCCCCCGCAATCTCGGCCCGTACGACAACAAGAGTCCGCACACCAACGCCAAGGACCAGATCAAGTACGTTTCGAACGCACTTCCGAACTCTTCCATTTACCTGACCATGCAGATGATCCTGTCGATGGGCATCCTCATTCTGATCATTCGGACCGACTCCCCGCTCACCATTCTCGAGCGGGTGTTGATCGGTCTGTCGCTCTGGCTCGGAATCACCCTTTGGGCCGCGATTCTGGAATCCAAAAAGTGGGCAAGGATCGGTGAAATCGTCCGGATCGGAATCAGCGCCTCCCTCTTGGGGAGCGTGATCGCGACTCACGATTTCGGAACCTTCTGGATGGGCGCACTCGGAGCGGTCACCCTGGCCTCGGCGGCCTGGGTTTTGATCGGAATGCGTCCGAAGACCGAAATGGCTCGCGCCTGATCAGGCCGTCTCGCGCTTTTCGCCCGTGACGAGGAGCGGTTTTTCGCCCTTCACGATCGAGTTCTTGGTGATCACGCACTTCTTGATGGTCTGATCGCCGGGAAGGTCGTACATCACATCGAGCATCGCCTGTTCGACGATCGCCCGGAGACCCCGTGCCCCCGTGTTCCGTTTGATGGCCTCTTTGGCAATCGCATCGAGGGCATCCGGCTCGAATTCCAGCGTCACGCCGTCGTACTCCAAGAGCTTGGCGTACTGTTTGGTGAGCGCGTTCTTCGGCTGGGTCAGGATGTTCACCAGTGCGGCCTCGTCGAGTTCTTCGAGGGTGGCGATGACCGGCACCCGGCCGATGAATTCAGGAATCATCCCGAATTTGACCAGATCCTCGGGTTCCGCCTTGGCAAAGAGCTTGGAAATGGAAAGGTCTTCTTTGTTAGTGATGTTGGCATTGAACCCAAGCGAGCGCTTGCCGCTCCGCTGGGCGACGATCTTATCGAGACCCACAAAGGCTCCACCCACAATGAACAGGATATTCCGGGTGTCGACCTGGATGAATTCCTGCTGGGGATGCTTCCGGCCGCCCTTGGGAGGAATGTTGGCAATGGTGCCTTCCATGAGTTTCAGGAGTGCCTGCTGCACACCCTCACCGCTCACGTCACGGGTGATGGAAGGGTTTTCGCTCTTGCGGGAGATCTTGTCGATCTCGTCCACATAGATGATCCCACGCTGGGCTTTTTCGACGTTGTTCTCTGCGTTTTGCAGAAGATTCAGAACGATGTTCTCGACGTCTTCACCCACATACCCCGCCTCGGTGAGAGTCGTGGCATCGGCAATCGCAAAAGGCACATTCAACACGCGGGCCAGAGATTCGGCGAGGAGGGTTTTCCCCGATCCGGTCGGTCCGACGAGGAGGATGTTGCTCTTCGCGAGCTCGACTCCGCCTTTGTCCCCTTTTTTGAGATTGGCCTGATGGTTGATTCGCTTGTAGTGATTGTAAACCGCAACCGACAGGATGCGCTTGGCCTTCTCCTGTCCGATCACGTACTCATCCAGGAAGGATTTGATCTCGGCGGGCTTCGGAAGATTGCCCGACGCAGGACCGGTACCCGGTGTGGCCGTGCCCGTCTTCTGGCCTTCTTCACGGATGATGTCATTACACAGGTCGATGCACTCGTCACAGATGTAAACGGTGGGACCCGCGATGAGCTTCTTCACGTCCTTCTGGCTCTTCCCGCAGAAAGAGCAAGTGAGGTTTCCGGAGCTATTGCCGTATTTTGGTGTATCCATCGATCAAGCCCCTCTCTTTTCGACCACTTTGTCGATCAATCCGTACTCGGCCGCCTCGTGGGCGCTCAAATAGTTGTCCCGGTCGGTGTCCTTTTCGATCTGTTCGATCGGACGGCCGGTGTGACGGGCCAAGGCCTCGTTCAGTCTTTTCTTGAGATACAGGATTTCTTTGGCCTGGATCTCGATATCAGACGCCTGTCCGCGTGCTCCGCCGAGCGGCTGATGAATCATGATCCGTGCACTTGGCAGCGAAAAGCGCTTGCCCTGAGCTCCGGCTGAAAGCAGGAACGCACCCATGGATGCGGCCATGCCGATACAATAAGTGGCTACATCGCATTGGATGAAATTCATGATGTCATAAATCCCGAGGCCGGCATAAACGGAACCGCCCGGGGAGTTGATGTAGAAGTGAATGTCCTTGTCGGGATCGTTCGACTCGAGGAAGAACATCTGGGCAATCAGAAGATTTGCGACGGTGTCATTCACTTCGGTGCCGAGAAAAATGATCCGGTCGATCAGAAGACGGGAGTAGATGTCGTACTGACGCTCACCCCGCGCGGTTTGCTCCACGACGATGGGATTGGGAATGTATCCCTGAGGAGAGAGCTCCGGGCTGAATCCCACCACGTCGGGCTGAATGAGACTGGAAGGAATCTTGGGTCGTGAGGGAAGAATCAGCATGGGGTTGGGTTTCTCCTTTGAAAGCCTATCGGTCATGATACGGGATCACTCAAGAAAATAAAACCGTCTCGCCACGGAAGCACGCGTCATTTTTTATCTAAATTTCGATTAAAAATTGAAGACCTGCGTGAATTCCGAAGAGGAGGTAGCGTGCTGCGACCCCGCCCGGACTGTGGAAGAAAGTCCCGACTCGGAGCTCCGTGAAAAACTGCGCACCACTGACCCGGTAATCGATGTCGATTCCGACGCGCCCCGAGATTCCCGTCGGCTGCTCTGCTCCGAAAAAAGAATCAGTGATGAGCCCACCGTAGAATCCCACACTCGGGGGAGGCTCGCGGAAACCGGCGATGAAACCTGCACTCATGAAGGTCGGGTAGCTCGAGTTGAGGCCAGTCATGACTCCAAGACCGACATCGGGGGCGAAGTACATTCCGTCCAGTTCGATCTTGAGGCGGGTGTACACCCTGGGACTCAAATGGAATCCAGTGCTACCGGACAGATCACCGACGCCTAGACCGGTCTCAACGCCAGGCTGGAGAAAAAACTGAAAGGGTTGGGTGAACACCCCTTGAATTCCCCTCACTTCGGCGAGGGAACTCTGGGGAAACAAAACCAAGGACGCGAAAAGAACAAGGAGTCTCAATGCCTCTCACTGCTCTGGGCGGATTCGGACTCGATCATCTCGTCATTGACGGTTTCGAGGTAGCTGAGGAGAACGGAACGGAGCTGATCGAGCGTCAACTGACTGACGCCCTCGCCCGGGGTTCCGAGCAGCTGGGCGATCTGGGGTCCGAGGATGTCCTCGGGGAGACCGGTCATTTGTACCACTTCTTGTAATACCGCTGCTCCATCCGGTTGAACCGTTTTGATCGAGCCGCCTTGCTCTTTTTCCATCGTTCCTCCAGTGAACTCCGCCCCTGAAATCCATGGAGCGGCCCATTCCCGAATCAAGTATCCACCTGCGTTGAAAAAATTTGCAACTGAATATTTGGCAAAATTTTGTTTGAATGAAGGCATGAACCTTGCCCCCAAAGCTCCCTCGGAATCCGCCGTCACCATGACGGAAATCGTGCTTCCCCAGCACACCAACGCGCTCGGGACCATCTTCGGGGGAACCGTGATGTCCTGGATCGATATTGCCGGAGCGATTTCGGCTGGAAAGCATGCCCGGACTTCGGTGGTGACCGCTTCGATCGACGCGCTCCATTTCATCGCCCCGATCCGATTGGGACATTTTGTCGAACTCAAGGCGAGCGTGAATGCGACCGGGAAGTCCTCCATGGAGGTCGGGGTTCGAGTCGATTCCGAAGATCCCAAAACCGGTGAGCGGTTTCACAATGTGAGCGCCTATCTGACCTTTGTAGCAGTGGGCTCGGACGGCAAACCCCTGCCGGTTCCACCGCTGGCCCCGGTGAGTGAAGCCGAAAAAAGAAGGAATCAGGCTGCAGGCCTCCGTCGAGCCTCCCGGGTGAAACTGGCGCAAGAACTCAAGCTCGAGGAACAGCGTCTGAAACCATGAGCGCTCAATCCGACCCCAGCCTGTTCGGGCTCTTCGAGGATCTCATTCTCACCCGGAACGGGGTGTGGCTTTCCAATGCCGAGCCGATCACCCATGAACGGACCTTGCAGGCGTTCTCCAGGAATCTGTATCGCTGCCAGGAAGGTTTTGAAATCCGGATCGGACAAGAACGAAAAACCGTCCACGTCGAGGATACGATTTACTTTGTCCAGTCCATCGACGGCCTACCCGAGCTGGGATTCAGTCTCCGCTTGAATGACGGCAGGACCCTCGAACTCGACCCCACGACCCTCAAATACTCACCTGGACGCCTCACCTGCTCGGTACCGCATCCGAACGAGGGCACCCACGAAGACGCCAAGTTCCTCTCGAACGCTTATCACGAACTGCTCAGGCACATCGAAACTGATGCACGGGGATTCTTCATTACGATCGACGGGAAGACGATCCTTCTAGCGAAGGCATGAGCTTCCGCTCGAAGATCCAGGTTCCGAAAGGAACCGAAGAAAGGACCAGTGCGGCCATCAGGATCTTGGGAGACCACTTCTCGCGGTCATACAGGACGAAGGCCAGTGCGACATAAGCGATGAACAGGCCACCATGGGCCGAACCGACGATGCGAACAGGGAGCGGATCCCCCGCCAGATACTTCATCGGCATGGCATAAAAAAAAAGCGCCAACAGGGACATCCCTTCGATCCATCCGACACTCACAAACCATTTTCTCATGCTCATCCTCAATCTTTCGCAGTCAAGCGGAGCCCGCTCTCGACCGTGTACCCCACAAAGGCGAGGTGCTCGGGAGACATCGCCATCACATCAATGGGCCGGTGCCCCTCGAAGACACTGTTTTCTCTCTGAAGCCATCCGTTCTGGTCGCCAGGTTCAGGATAGGTTGCACGGATGTTTTTAAATATCCCGATCAGGGTCACCGCTGAATCAAATCCGGCGGGGACGGTCGGGAGCGCCTCGATCTCGGTCGCTGACAAGGCCAGGTGGTGTTGCAAAATCTCCACCGGGCAGTGACAGAGACGGGCCAGCTGATCCGCAGGCAACTCCCAAGCGAGTTGCACCTTGCGGAGCCATTCGATCACGTGAAGATTCGATTCGTTCATGTCCGCCGAGTCTATCCGAAACGGTGGCGGAATCAAAGCGCTGACGCCTCCGTCAAGTCTCTTCGGTTGAGCCTGAGTACAAAAGACCCTAAACTAAAGGAATCATGAAACTTTCTCTCACTCAAAAAGTGTCCCTTTCCACCCTTCCCCTCATCCTGTGTTCGGGTTGGGTCTCTTGGCACATTTACCTGACCTCGCACCAGACCGATGCTCGCGCCGATCGGGCGATTCGTATGAGCCGACTGATGCGTGAAGGGGAGCTCCATATGGTCACCATGTCGGAAGCCCTCCGCGGTTACCTGTTGAATCCCGACCAAACCTCGGAAGCCGATCGTAAGGAAGCCGCAGACGAGGCCTATGTCAAGGGAGCGGACGAGATCGGAAAGTTGCTGGAAGACGATGCCGAGGCGAAGACTCTGAACCGCGAGATGGCGGATTTTGATGAAAAAGTTTTGGATGCCTCAGAAGATGAAGTGGTCGCCCTGATCCAGAAAAAAAGTCCGGACGCCGCCAAGGTCTACCGCGAAAAATACGCCCCTGCGCGTGCGATCCAGAACAAGAACTTCATCAAACTGAAAGAACTCGTGGATCGCAGATCCGAAACCATTCTGGCATCGATCGAAGCGGAAAAACGCGCGAACGGACTCCGAATGGTGATCTTTCTGACCCTGGCCACCCTCATCGGCATCGGAGGGGTGCTCGGGATCACTCTGAGCAGCATCCGGTCGGCCTTCTCGGTTTTCACCCGGGTGGACAGTGTCGCGCGCTCAGTCGGTGATTCGGCAAATTCACTCTCCAGAACCAGCGACAGCCTCTCGGCCAGCTCGACGGAACAATCCGCGGCGATCACCGAAACCGCCAGTGCGATCGAAGAGATCCGCTCGATGATCGAGCGGAACTCCGATCACAGTGACAAATCCAAAAAACTCTCCCACGAAAGCCGGGGCACGGCGCATAACGGACAAGAGTCGATTGCCTTGATGAAAGAAGCCATGCACCAGATCTCGGCCTCCCAAGAAGCCATTATCCGTCAGATCCAAAGCGGAAACCGGGAAGTCGGCAAAATCACCGAACTCATCCAAGAGATCGCCGAAAAAACCAAGGTCATCAATGACATTGTTTTCCAGACCAAGCTCCTTTCCTTCAATGCCTCGGTCGAGGCCGCTCGGGCAGGTGAAGCCGGAAAAGGGTTTGCCGTAGTCGCAGAAGAAGTCGGGAAACTGGCTGAAATGAGCGGCACCGCCGCTCACGAGATCTTCGAAAAACTCCAGATGAGTTCGGAGCGGGTGAACTCCATCGTAGCGGAAAGCACCTCGAAGGTGGAAAAACTGGTGGTCGAAGGAAAATCAAAAGTCGACCAAGGCGTGGGAATCAGCACCCGCTGTGCCGACATTTTCGATGAGATCCACAATAAAGCTGAGACGGTGAATCACCTGCTCGAAGAAATGGCAACCGCCTACCAGGAACAGACCCGGGGAATCCGGGAGATCAATCAGGCGGTCTCCCAGCTCAACATTGCAACCACTGAAAACACCAAGCTCGCTCAAAACTCAAACCATGAGGCCGTGGCCATGAAGACCCAGTCCGACTCGCTCCTCAAATCGGTGCAGGAGCTCAGGACCATCTTCATGGGCTGATCCCAGTCAGAGGACTCAGCCGTGTCCGCCCATGAGAAACGGCTCTTCCAGAAAGCTCATGTCCCGCTTTTTGAGCGAGATTTCGAAGAACCGGATCGCCTCATTCCAGAGTTCTTCCTCTTCAGGGATGTGAAACACCTTCTTCCGGAACTCGCTCGAGCCCGGATAGCCGCTCGAGTACCAAGCCAGGAACTTCCGCGCATGAAGCATGACCGAACGGCCCTCGAAGCACTCTGACAAATAAGCCCGTTGGGTCTTGAGGAGGGTGATGATCCGCTCGGCAGTGATCGGCTGGATGGACCGACCCGCGAGCAAATCACGACTCTGCTCGAACAAAAACGGATTCCTGAGCGCTCCGCGCCCGATCATCACCGCATCCACTCCGTAGGTCCGATAACGGTCCACCGCCTGATCGGGTGTGTTCACGTCCCCGTTGCCGATAATCGGCAGCTTACTTTTGGTCTTCACTTCACCGATGAAGTCCCAATCGGCAAGGCCGCTGTACCCTTGGGCGCGGGTCCTGCCATGAATCGCGACCCACGCAACTCCCGCATCGGTCGCCACTTTCACAATCTCATGCGCATTCCTGAGCCCCGAATCCCAACCCGTGCGAATCTTGATGGTGACGGGAATCTTCACCGACTTGACCATGGCATTCAACACAGGGGCCAACTGGGCGGGGTTCCTGCACATGGCGGCGCCGCCGCCTTTCTTGACCACTTTCGGAACCGGGCACCCCATGTTGAGGTCGACGAAATCCGCTCCCATCCGCTCCACCACCTGGCAGGCCCGAACGAGATTCTCCTGATCTTCCCCGAAAATCTGAAGCCCCACCGGACGCTCGGCTTCCACAAACTTCAACAAATCCAGGGTCCGGTTCGAGGCGTGCTCAATCCCGTTGGCGGAAACCAACTCGCTGATCACAACCGAGCTGCCGTACTCGCGCATGAGGCGCCGGAAAGGAGAATTGGTGATGCCGGCCATGGGTGCCAGCAAAAACGGATGATCCACCTGAAGCGGCCCAAGACGAATCATGACCAGACTCCCCCGCTCCGCACGGTTTCAATCTCGGTAATCGTTCTAGGAAGGCCGGACGTGAGCACTTCCGAGCCAGCTGCAGTCACGAGGATGTCGTCTTCGATTCGGACTCCGATTCCGAAGTAAGGTCCAGACTCGCGGAAATAAAGTCCTGGCTCGTTGGTGAGGACCATGCCCGGCTTCAACAAGAAGTCTTGGCCACGCTCGTGATAGATCCCGGCATCGTGGACATCGAGCCCGAGGTAATGCCCGACACCGTGAGGGTAATACTTCCGGTACGCGCCGGTTAAAACAAGATCTTTGGCATCTCCCTCAAGAACGCCGAGGGACAACAAGGACTCGGTGAGGCACTCGACGGATCTCGAATGAAGCTCGCGGTAGCTGACCCCCGGCTTGATCATGGCGGTGATCTCACGATTCACTCCGAGGACCTGCTCGTAGACCTTGGCCTGGGCGGGCTGAAACTGGCGGGAGATCGGAAAGGTCTGGGTCAGATCGGCGGTGTATCCCTCGCACTCTCCGGCGGCATCGATCAAAAACAGATCGCCTTCTTTCAGGGTTTCGTTGTTCCGGGTGTAGTGGAGAGTGGTGGCATTGAACCCCGAGGCGAAAATGGGACCATAGCCCAACTCCGAGCAACCGTGACGGAGCAAGTTGTACTGGAACTCGATGAAAGCATCGAACTCACTCATGCCCGAGCGGACCTTCCTGAGCACCTCGGAATGAGCCTTCACGGTGGTTTTGCACGCCTTCCGGATGAGTGCGAGCTCGACTTCGTCCTTGATCGAGCGGAGCTCCGAAAGCTCGGGCAAGGGAGAATGGACCGGGAGATGACCGAAACGCCCCTTACCCCGGAACCGGGAGGCCCCGTGGAGGGTCTTCAGCAAGGTCTGATCGCGTTCTGGATCCCACCCGAGAGTGGTCCGGACCGACGTGGCATCGGTCAACAAGGTGTCGAGTCGGGAATGGAATTCGTGAACCGGATGGGTCTCGTCTACTCCGAAAACGGTTTTTGCGCGTTCGAGCCCGTACCGTTCTCCATCCCAGATTTCACGGGATTCATCGCGCTCAAGAAGAAACAGGTGGGATTTTCCGTCGACGAGGACCAGTACCGCTCCGGGCTCGTCGAAGCCGGTCAGATACAGGAAGTCGGAATCCTGCCGGAAGGGGAAATGGGTGCTGTTGCTCCGAACGATCTCTTTGGCACCGAAAAAAATGAAACAAGCGTCGGGAGCTGAGTTCAGCAACCGCAGCCTTCTTTCTCGGTGGACGCCGGGGACGGACGACTTCAGCATGTGCGGTTACGCTTTCAGCGTCCCTCGCTCGATCTGGTCGCGCTCGATCGCCTCGAACAGCGCGCGGAAATTGCCTTCTCCGAACCCGTCATTGCCTTTTCTCTCGATGAACTCGACAAAAAACGGACCGACCAGTTCCTGGGTGAAAATCTGCATGAGATAACCACCGCCCTCGCCATCAAGGAGGATCCCGAGTTCTTCGAGAACCTTCAGGTCTTCGGTCACACCCGGTACCCGGGTCGGGACCATTTGATAGTAGGTGGACGGCACGGCCAGGAATTTGAGTCCACGGGCGCGGTAGGTACGCAGGCCCCCGATGATGTCACGGGTTTGAAATGCCAGGTGTTGAACTCCCGCTCCCTTGAAGCGGTTCACGAACTCCTGCACCTGACTCTCGGGCTCGGTCGCCTCGTTGATCGGCACCTTGATCCGACCACAAGTGGACTGGACCACATCCGAGAGGAGACCGGTCCGTCCGGTCTTGATATTGAACCGGCGGACGGCCTTGAATTCGAAGACCTCGGTGTAAAACTTGAGCCAAGTGTCGAACTGACCCATGTCGATGTTGTTGGTGAGGTGGTCGATCCTGAAGATTCCGGTAGGAGACGGGCTCTCGAGGCGCGCGACTTTCACACCGTCAATCAAAGGTGCTGGAACCGAGAGGTCCGAAGAGGCACGGCGCTGGACAAATCGATAACGGAAGTCTGCAGGGGAAAACACCTCGGCCAGAATCAGGGTGCCTTCCGGCGATTCGAAAACGGTTGGCTCGAGTGCCGGCCTCGCTCCTTTGGACACCAGCTCCCGGTAGGTTTCCGCCGCATCCTCGACCTCGGCCGCCAGAACGCAGATCCCGTCGCCGTGGATCCGGTGGAATGCCGATCCTGCCTGCTTCTCAGCCGCGGGCGAGGAATCATAAGAGGTCAACAGGATCCGGACATATCCCTGGGACATGACCACCTGACGGCATCCCTTGGACGGGACTTGCACGTCCGCCGTCTTCTCGAATCCGATTTTCTCCCACGTCTGCTCATGGAGGGAAATGTCCGCCACCACGAACTCCACATGGTCGAAGCCCTGGTTCAGGAGTTTCATTGCAGGATGTCCCCGCCGTAAAACGGATTCGGCCCGGCATCGGCCGGGAGGGTTTTCTGGAGGTTGGGCTTCAGGTTGTCGATGTAGGTGTATCCTTGCAACACCGCCTCGTAGAAGTTCTGGAGCTCCACCCCTTCCCTCGGCTTGATCGTCCCGTCGCGAACCCGGCGATCGATGAGGCCCTTGACCTCTTTTTCGATGTGCGCGGGCGAGTACTGGATCCAGGAGAGCACGGATGCAATATTGTTTCCGCGGATCACTTCTTCCACGTAATAGCCCCCGGGCTCGGTTTCATCGAGGAACACGTGCACTTCGTTCACTTTGCCGAACAGATTGTGCAGATCTCCCATGATGTCCTGGTAAGCACCGGTCAAAAAGAACCCGATGTGGTAAGACTCACCGTCTTTCAGACTGTGAAGCTTGAGCGTGTCCTTCACGTCGCGAAGATCGACGAACTTACACACTTTTCCGTCCGAGTCGCAGGTGATGTCGACCAGGGTCGCGGTCCGGTTCGGCTCTTCATCGAGCCTGTGCACCGGCATGACCGGGAACAGTTGCTGGATGGCCCAGTGATCGGGCATCGATTGGAAAATGGAGAAGTTGCAAAGGTACTGGTCGGCCAGAGCCTTGGTGATCTTCTCGACTTCTTCCGGGATGTAGCGCATGTCCGGGGCCCACTGCTGGACCTTCCGGCACAGTTGCCAGAACAGGTGCTCGATCTTAGCGCGGTCCTGAATGGTCAGGAGTCCGAGCTTGAACATCGAGAGCGCCTCTTCTTTACGCTGAATGGCCTCGTTGAGACTCTCCATGAGGTTCTTGTAATTGATGTTCTGGAACGCGTAGCGCATTTCCTTGACCACGTTGTGCTCATCGTCGGTCTCGGGAAGATCGATGGGAGTCGTTCCCACTTCGATCGAACCGAAAATGTTGACGATCAGAACGGAGTGGTGGGCCGCAATTGCACGACCGCTCTCGGAAACGATGGTGGGATTCGGCACTTCTTCGTGCAGGCAGATCTCCTGGATCGAGTAGACTACGTCTGAGCAGTATTCCGGCAGCGAGTAGTTGGTGGAGCTCTCGAAGTCGGTCCGTGAGCCGTCGTAGTCGACGCCGAGTCCGCCGCCGACATCGAGGTACTCGAGCTTGAAGCCCATCTTGTAAAGCTCGGCGTAGAAGCGGGTCGCTTCTTTGACCGCCTCTTTGATGGTCCGGATGTTCGTGACCTGGGAGCCGATGTGGAAGTGGAGCAATTTGACGCTCTCTTCGAAACCGTTCTCCTTCAGGTAGTTCACGGTGTAAAGCATCTCGGGAGTGGTGAGTCCGAATTTGGCCAACTCACCGCCGGACCCTTCCCACTTGCCGGAGCCTTTGGAGTTCAATTTACACCGGAGCCCGAGCAGGGGCGTGACGTTCATCTCTTTTGCGATCTGGACGATCTGGTGCACCTCGGAGAGCTTCTCGATGACGATGATCACCTTCTTGCCGAGCTTAACCCCCATCAATGCGAGCTTGATGACCGAGGTGTCCTTGTAGCCGTTCACGATGGTCAGGGCGTCAGGATGCAGGTCTTGCGAAAGCACTGCGGTCAGCTCGGCCTTGGAGCCGGCCTCGAGTCCGTAGGCGTACTCGCGACCCGCATCGACCACCTCTTCGACCACTTCGCGCATCTGGTTCACCTTGATGGGGTACACGCCGCGGTAGACGCCTTTGTAGCCCGCCTCTTCGATGGCCTTCTTGAAAGCCTCGTTCAGCTGGATCACCCGGTGTCGGATGATGTCCTGAAACCGGATCAGGAGGGGCAGCTCGAGCCCCCTCGAGGTGACCTCTTCCACGACCTTGGTCAGGTCGATGCCGGGTCCCTGCCCCTGACGGGGGTGGACCGTCAAATTTCCGGCCGGGTTGATGTTGAAATACTGGTTACCCCAGTTCTCGATTTGGTACAGCTTCAGTGAATCGGATACGCCCCAAGGTCTCATGCGCTTGCCTTATCACGCTTTGTGTCTAGCTCAAATGGAATTCCTTGAAATCTTTGCGCTTGCTGCGCGATTGTGAAGAAAATATCATTGTTCAGAATGAAGCAGACTCTGTTCATCCATCCCGATCTGGAATTCCTGAATCGAATCAAGACAGAGGGTGGAGAGCAGGTCATCTCCTGCGCATCGATGCTCCAAGCCGTCCAGTGGCTGACCAACCCGGAAATCGCCTTGCTCGGCATCTACGTCAACCCGAACGATCCTCACTACAGCGCCCTCCGCTTCCTCGAGGTCTGCCTGATCCAGCGCCCCTCTACCCCGGTGTTCCTGATCGATTCGCAGAACGAGATGGGACCGGATCGCCCGCTCTCCTTTCTGAAGAACATGAATGTGAAGGGGGTTTTTCGCGGAAGTGAGTCGTTCCTCGATTTTTTGAAGCCCTTGAACACCGGCCCCGGAGTGGACCTGACGGGGGTTCTAAGTAAAGTCACTTCCCGGAACTTGCACGCGGGGTACATCGAGATTCCGATCACCGACTACTCCCACCTGAAAACCCATCCCTTTGACGTCTTTGTGGAAGATCAGAACCGCGGGCTTCGCCTGTTTGCCTCGAAAGGCAGCTCGGTGGACCCAATCTATCTTCAGGAGCTGAAGAAACAGACTTCCTGGCTGTTTATCGAAGAAAAAGCTGTCAGCGCGGTGCGGAGCCGCATCCGCGAGCTCCAATCCGAATACCAGGATCTGGAGGGATTTCCGGTGGCCTGGAAGACTGCCGAGATCCTGTTCAATGCACGCATGTTGCTGAAAAGCATCCAAGCGGGTGGGATCAGCGATGGTGCGGTCGAGCAAGCCGGCATGATCATCGGCAACTTGCTTCAACTGGTCTCCCATCTTGGGCAGACCCCGAACCTGCGACGCCTGGTCCAGCAAGCAAAAGAGAGCGACAAGAACGTCGCCTGTACCACCTTGGCAGTGTTGATTTGCAAGATTCTCAAGTTCGAGACAGTCTCGGTGACCGAGATCCTCGGTGTCGCGAGTTTCTTCCAGGATATCGGGCTCTACCACACACCATACGGCGACCTGAGCGCGATTCCCGTGGTGAAGATGTCGGAAGAAGCCGCCAAATGGTATGTGAACCATCCGAATGAAAGCGCCGACCTGTTGGCCAAGAACGCCAACCTTCCCGAGGTGGTCCTGCAGGTGATCCGCCAGCACCACGAACGCAAGGATCGCTCCGGATTTCCGAACAAAGTGGGCGGCCTTCAGCTCCATCCCATGGCCGAGATCCTGAGTCTCATCAACGCCTACCTCGACTACGATCACGAGTTCGACGACGTGAAGGAAGAGGTGTTCTCGCATTATTCGGAACGGGTGGTGGCGGCATTCCGGGGGTTACTGGACCTTCTGGAGCCGGTCCGTCAGTCACTGAAGTAAAAGCGCCACACCAGACTGTAAGCCGGGTTCTGTCTTCGGCCCTTGCGAGCCGGAGGCAATCATTCCTCTAGACGCCCGGTTGCCCGGGTCATTCATCAGCAACCTATACCCGAAGGTCGAACGAGCAGAGCGACTCTCCCTTCCTATTTGGTCTTGCTCCCGACAGGGTTTTCCGTGCCCCGCTCCTCACGGAACGGGCGGTGAGCTCTTACCTCGCCTTTTCACCCTTACCTCTAAGCTTGCGCATCGAGGCGGTATTTTCTCTGTGGCACTTTCCGTGGAACGGGCATTACACCCGCCCCCCCGGCCGTTAGCCGGTGTCGCGCTCTGTGGAGCCCGGACTTTCCTCCCGCCTGCTTGCGCAAGCCAGCGATTGCCCGTCTGATGTGGCGGTCCTGACCTTAGCCCGACTGTCCTTCGCCTGTCCATTCGATAGTGGAATCGAGAAGGACCCGAATCGAAAGGCCGTCCGCACCAGGGAAAGTCTGGCAAGCCAGACGGATTCCACGAGAGAGCTCTTCGGGACTCAACTGATGACGTTCGATGGGGCTCGGTGGATTCACGTGTTTCTGAGACTCCGGATCGAGCCTCACCCGATCGGCGCCGCACTTTCCATGACCTCCGCACCGACTTCCGGTGGGAAGCTCGATCATCTGGGCATGAGCGAGAAGATTCAAACCGCGGAGACACTCTCCCGAATCGAATTCGATCCCGCCGCTAACAAAAACAACGGTCACAGGCGGGGCTCGTTCTTCAAGAACTTCGTCATGCTCCAAAGAAAGTGCGGCAGATGGGTGAGCTTTTCAAACACTCCCCCCTGATACAGACGGATCCAGGAACGGAAGAAATCTCGCTGGGTTTCTGAATAAGGGAACCACCACAATGACTTGAAGGTGAAGAGGCCGACCGCTGGTCGATTGATGTGCCGGACGTGAACAAATTCAAACAACCCCATTTCGGCGTGTTTCCTGCCGAATCCGCTTTCTTTCATCCCTCCCCAGGGGGTCTCGGCCAAGCCCGCGGAGAACATCACCTCGTTGATCATGACGGACCCCACATGGAGTTCCCGGGCGATCTCCTCGGCCAAAGCCATGTTCGTGGAGATCACGCTGGCCAGCAATCCGTATTCGCTTCGATTCGCTTTCTCGATCGCCTCTTGGACCGACTTGAAGGTGGTCATGGCGATCACCGGCCCGAAGGTTTCTTCATTGTAAATGCGGGTTTCTTCGATCCCTTTTCCGCCGACGAGGGTGGGAATCATCCGGGTCCGGTCACTGCTCATGATCCCGCCACAGATGAACTCGGCACCGCGCTCCTTGGCGTCTTTCAGTTGGTCCTCATAAACCGCCTTCTGCTTGTCCATGGTGGTGACCCCGAGATCGATCCCCGGGGTGAGGCGGAGCACCTTCTCTTTCAGCATTTCGGCGAAAGGTTTGGCGATGGACTCATGAACGATCAGGCGCTCGACCGAGGCGCAAGCCTGCCCGGAATTGGTGAATCCGCCCCAAAGTGCGGCCGAAGTCGCGAAATCGAGATCCGCATCCGGAAGCACGATCATGGCGTCTTTTCCGCCCAGCTCCAGGGTGACCGGGATCAGATGCTGGGAGGCTTGCTTCATGATGGCCTTCCCGGTCCGGACACTGCCGGTGAAAAAGATCTTCGCGGGCTTCTGGTCGATGATGGCGGCTCCGAGATCCCCTTCTCCCATCAAGGTTTGAAGGATGTCCCGTGGAAACCCTGCCTCGTCGAAGAGATCCTGGATCATCTGCCCCACCTGGGCGCTGTACTCGCTTGGCTTGAAAACCACCGCGTTCCCGGTCAGAAGTGCGACCGCGATATCACCGAAAGCCAGAAAAAACGGGTAATTCCAAGGCGAAATCACCGCCACCGTACCGAGCGGAACGTAAGTCAGGAAACTCTTGCGATAACGCAAGATCGGATTCCGGAGGGAGATTTTCTTGTCCCGGAGCTTGGACGGTGCGATACCCGCGAAATACGTGAGCAATTCGATGGCCGGCAGGATCTCGCAGATGTAAGCCTCGATGTGGGGCTTGCCGTTTTCCTCGTGGATCACCCGGGCGACGTCGTCGACCCGACGGCACAAGGTCTCGCGAAGTTGCAGCAGCTTCTTGGCCCTTTGTTTGACACTGAGTTTCGACCACAGCGTCTGGGCTCGCGCGGCTCTCTCGAAAACCTTCGGCAAGTCATGGGTCGGACTTTTGGGGATTTCTTTCAAAACAGACCCGGTGCGGGGATTGCGGCTGATCAGCATTTCCATACCGAGGACTGTACCGCCTTTTCGAGGCGGGGTCTAGGTTCGAGGAATACCCCAGTTTTCGAGGGTTTCCCTTTCTTCCAGACGGTTTTTGATCTTCTTGTACCGCGCTCCGGCCTTACCCTCCACCGCGGTCCGACACTCTTCCCAGGTCCGGTGACGGCCGAGTTTTCCTCCCACCCAACTCAGGTAAACCGGCTCGAACTTTTCGTCGGTCACGAAAGAAACCGGATAATTCTCGAAGCCACCTGAATACAGCTCCACCGCTTCATTTCTGGAGAAACGGACCGCGATCTGGTCCGCACGCTCGTTGACTTCGCTCCCGGCGTGGCCCTTCACCAACTCGTACTTCAACCGGAATCCCAGCCCGGCCAACACTTCCTGGCCTTTCAGGATCTTCTCCCAAAGGTCGCGGTTCTTCACATCGTCACCCGCGCGGGTCTTCCAACCCTGGGTGGACCAATTCTTGAGATTCCTTTCGGCACCCTCGAGGACGTACTTGGAATCGGAAATCACCCGGAGCTCCCGGGAAGAGCTCTCCTGGGCCGCTCGAAACACCTCCTGCAGCCCGCGGTAAAACCCGAACAACTCCATCCGATTGTTGGTGGATGCCGGCTCTGCCCCCCCCCACTCCCGGACTCCCACTCCGGGGATCGAAAGGATGAGTCCCCAACCCCCCGGTCCGGGATTCTGGGAACACGCTCCATCCGAGACCAACACCCATGCAGTACTCAAAAATTCTCCTTTGAATCAAGATACTTGTGATTCGATCACCTTTTTGACACAACCATGACACTTGGACCCCTGAATCAGGTTAAGGTCTTCGATGAATCCCTATGGAACTTCACATCGAGGAATACCGAGCTCATGCACCTCTTGAACCGCAAACACCGGTTTTTGAGATCCGCACGTGTCAGCGTACCCTGAAAATCTCGGCCCGTCCCTTGGAAATCGAGGGTTCCCCCAGGCGCCGGTTCTCGGGCGCAGAAGCATATGAGTTCCTGCTGCGCTTCGCCTCGGGCCTCGAAAGCGAGATCAAAGGCGAAACCGATGTCTTCGGCCAAGTGAAGACCGCGTTCCGCGATTTTTCTACAGCCCACCCCGAGCGGGCGAGCGAGCTGCACTCCGTGTTCCAGACCCTGTTCGAGGACACCAAGGAAATCCGGGCACAGTACCTCCAGGGAATCGGTGGAAACACTTACGGTGCATTGGCTCGCCGGGTGCTCGATCCTCAACCTTCAAACCAAGTTCTCTTGCTCGGCGCAGGGCAGATTGCGAAGAGTGTGGCCCCCTATTTTGCAGATGCGGGTCTCAAGGTCTTCAATCGTTCGACTGAACGCTTGATGGAACTCCAAGTGTCCTTGCATCAGAAGGGGTATGCCGGTGTGACCATTCTGGCCCCCGATGCAGATCTTCCTTCAGAGATCTCGTCGGCAGACATCATCCTCTTGGCCACGCCGGTCGGTTCCCCGCTCGACCAACTGGTTCTCCACCACCGGAATTCCGGAACCCGGGTGCTCCACCTGGGGGGACGATCTGAGGATCTGAACCTGCCTGCGAACGAAGCGGATCTCTTTACCCTTTCTGACTTGTTCGCGCTCGAGAAGGAACAGAGCTCGCTTCGCGAAAAGAAAATCTCCCAAGCAATGGAAGCCTGCCGTCAGCGCGCTCTTCTGCGCTCTCTGGCCCGCTCGATCCACATCCATCACGGCTGGGAAGATCTGGCCTACTTCAACTGAATCATGATGTCGATTCTGAAACTCGGAACCCGCAAATCACTCCTCGCCGTGGCCCAGAGCTCCTGGGTAGCGCGGGAAGTGGAACGGTTGAACCCGGGAGTTCGCGTAGAACTCGTCGGCATCGAGACCCGTGGAGACGTGATCCTCGACAAACCATTGAGTCAGATCGAGGGTAAGGAATTTTTCACCGCGGAATTGGACCATGCCCTGCTCGACGGCTCGGTGGACTTCACCGTGCATTCGATGAAGGATCTGAGCATCGACCGTCCACCCGCGATCCGTCTGGCCGCCGTCCCGGAGCGTGAGTTGGCCCATGATGTGATCCTGTTTCATGAATCCGTGACAGACCGGATCCGGAACGGCTTGCCAGTGCGGATCGGAACCTCGTCTCCACGCAGGTTGACCCTGATTCCGGAATTTCTGAAGCTGGCGCTTCCACGAGTCCAACCAGAATCCGAACCGCATCTCCAGTTCATCGAAATCCGCGGAAATGTGAACACCCGCCTGTCCCGCGTTCACGAGCCCGAAGGTCACGAAAGAAAACTCGACGGAGTCGTCCTCGCCTTCGCCGGGCTCGAGCGCCTGGCCAAGGACCCCACCGCTTCGATCGAACTGCGGCGACTGCTCCAAAACACCCGGATGATGGTGTTGCCGCTCAAGACCTGCCCGTCAGCCCCCGCACAGGGCGCTCTCGCCATCGAGACCCGTTCCGACCGTCCGGAAGTGATCGCCTGCATCGAGCGTCTTCATCACCCGGGAACCCTCGAAGCGGTCCGTGCCGAGCGCGAAATCCTCGAGGAGTGGGGAGGCGGTTGCCATCAAAAACTCGGTGCGAGTCGTATGGCGTCCGGCGCGCTCTTCATCAAAGGGGTCAAGCCCGACGGAACCCGCGTGGAAGAAACCCGAGGTCATCCCCGACCGCAGGACATCGATTTCACACGGATCGAAGCAGGAGACGTATTCGATTTCGAGAGAATGGCCACCGGAGCTCGTGAAAAAAACTTGTTAGAATGCCAAGCGCCGGTTTTCATCGCCCACACCCGTGCCTTCGACCACCTCGATTCAGCAGAATCGCTGAAAAGAGTCGGAACCAGGATCTGGGTCTCGGGCACCCAGAGCTGGTTCAAGCTGGCCCGCCAAGGCCTGTGGGTCGAGGGCTCCCTCGACGGCCAGGGATTCGAATCCATGACGCCTTTCATGCGGAAGGCCCTGCTCGGCTTTGAAGGGAAGCATTTCACCTTCCTCAGTCACACCCAGAGCCCGCCTGCATCCGGAACCGTGTTGTTGGCGACTTACACCCATCGCTTCCGTGAAGTTCCCCGCAAATTCATCGAAAACGACCGCATTTACTGGAGTTCCGGCTTACCCTTTCAGGAACTTTGGAGTAAGGTGGGATCCGAAGTTTTCAAGGGCAAGACCCACGCTTGCGGCCCCGGACGGACCGCTCAACTGATCAAGGAGAAATTGGCCGAAATCGGGATGGAACCGGTCATTCTTTCCGTGGAGTAAACCATGTTTCCCGAAGGCTATCGCAGGATCCGCCAAAGCCCGGTTCTCCGGAACCTCACTCGTGAAGTGACCATCGATCCGCTGAAACTCATCCAACCTCTTTTTGTGGTGGAGGGCATTCCCAACAAAGAACCGGTTCCGGGTCTTACGGGTGTCTACCGCGAAACCCCGTTCACCCTGATCAAGCAGATCGAACGTGACCTCGAAAAAGGCGTGAAGAGCTTTTTGCTTTTCGGCGTCCCCGCCTCCAAGGCCGACCGGAACTTCGACCCTTCTTTCACCGCAAGTCAGATCGCAGCGATCAAGAAGCGTTTCGGACAGGAGGTCTTCCTTGCAGTTGATGTGTGTCTCTGCTCCTACACAACCCACGGCCACTGCGGGATCCTGAACGACTCGCACGACCATGTGATGAATCACGAAACCGTCGAAGCCCTCGCGGACGCTGCCCTGGCGTTCGCCCGGGCCGGCGCCGATTGTGTCGCTCCGAGCGACATGATGGATCACCGGATTGCCGCCATCCGCGAAAAACTGGATGCCCACGGTTTCCATAGAACCCTCATTATGAGTTACTCGGCGAAGTTCCACTCCGGATTTTACGGCCCCTTCCGTGCAGCCGCCGATTCAGCCCCCAAGGGTGAGCTGAAGATCAAGGACCGTGCGACCTATCAGATCGACCCCGCGAATCCGTCCGACGCCTACCTGTCCAGTGTCCGGGACATGGACGAAGGCGCAGACATCCTGATGGTGAAGCCGGGATTGCCCTATCTGGACGTCATCCGGGACCTGTCCGACAGGATTCCGCTTCCCTGGGCGGTTTACGAAGTCAGTGGCGAATATGCGGCTGTGGAACTCATGGCTGAAAAGGGTCTGATCGACGGGCGCAGGGCGCACCTCGAGTCGTGGACGGCATTTTTCCGTGCCGGCGCGGAAATGATCATCACTTACGGCGCGCGCCATGCGCGGGATTGGATGGAGAGCAAATGAAACACGATCAATCGCAAGCTTTGTTTGAACGCGCAAAACTCACCGCTCCGGGAGGCGTGCACTCTCCGGTGCGCGGATTCCGTGGAGTGGGTGGAGCTCCGGTGTTCGTCGAATCGGCGAAAGGCGCCTGGCTCCGCGACGAGGACGGCAACTCTTATCTGGATTTCTGCATGAGCTGGGGGCCTCTGCTCTTCGGACACCAGGATCCTGAGATCAAGAGCGCCATCGAAGGTGCGCTCTCGAGAGGATGGTCCTACGGAACGGCGGAGCGCTACTCGCTCGAGTTCGCTGAAGACCTGATCCGGGCCATTCCGCATCTTCAAATGGTCCGCTTCGTTAGTTCCGGAACCGAGGCCGTCATGTCGGCCATCCGGCTGGCACGTGGCTTCACCCGTCGCGATTGGATCCTGAAATTCGACGGTTGCTACCATGGGCACGTCGACTCCCTTCTCGTCCGTGCGGGCTCTGGCCTCGCGGAAATGGCTTCTCCGGACAGTGCAGGCATCTCGGCTGCCACCGCATCAGAAACCCTGGTGCTCCCCTTGGATGACGAGTCAGCACTCGAACAGGCTTTCGAAATGCACGGAGCGAAGCTCGCAGCCGCCATCATCGAACCACTCCCGGCCAACAACGGCCTCCTGCTTCAGCGCAAGGAGTTCCTGCAGAAGCTCGCCGCGCTTTGCAAGAAACACGGGGCACTCCTGATTTTCGACGAGGTGATTTCGGGTTTCAGGACCGCACTCGGAGGGATGGCGGAGATCACCGGAATCACTCCTGACCTCGTGACCTACGGTAAAATCATCGGTGGCGGCATGCCGGTCGGAGCTTACGGCGGCAAGAAGGAGATCATGGAAATGGTCGCACCTTCGGGCCCGGTCTACCAGGCAGGGACGTTATCGGCCAATCCGGTCGCCATGCAGGCTGGTCATGCGATGCTGAGAAAAATCCAGCGCGACAATCCGTATCCGCAACTTGCGTCCATGGGAGAGTGCCTCGTCGGGGGACTCCAGAATCTGGCCAATCGTCATCTTCCCTTCCCGGTCTCGATCGCGTCGTTCGGATCGATCTCATGGATGGTTTGTGGGGACGCGGGTCCCGTTCGTCGGATCGAATCGATCCCGGCTGACCAAAAAGCCAACTATGCGCGGATCTTCCACGCCATGCTCGACGAAGGCGTTTACTTCGCTCCAAGCGGATACGAAGTGGGTTTCCTGAGCACCGCTCACACCGGTAAGGATTTGGATTTCGCCATGTCTGCGACCGAAAAAGCCTTCAAAAAAGTCAGGGGTTGATCACGGAATGAGTCGGGGCGATTTCATCAAGAAGCCGGATCGGAGATTCAAGCTCCTGGTGCTGACCCAGGGCCTTTGGATGACCACGCTTCTGATTCTGGCGCTTTGGTGGGGGACCTTGCTCCGTCAACAGGGCGAAGAGATTGCAAGCCTCGAATCCCAGCTCGGAGTGGCTCCCCACAAGGTCCAATCGAGACTCGACAAGACCACGAGAATGATCGCTGCCGAGTCCGGGACGTTCATCCTGCTGATCCTGGTCACGAACGGCGTCCTGTTGTTTGCTTTTGCCCGCGACACCCGCCGTTCCCGGAGCTTGGAGGCTTTTTTCGCATCGGTGACCCACGAACTCCGGACTCCACTTACCAGCATCCGTCTGCAAGCGGAGGCCTTAAAAGACATCGAGGACAACCCCAAGCACACGCCTTTTTTGAACCGTTTGCTCGAGGATGTCGGCAGACTCGAGGGTCAGGTCCAACAGACCCTGGAGCTCGCGAGGATTGAGGGAGGAGGAGGCCTCACTCTCCAGTCGGTCCGGATCCGTAACTTCATTCAAACCCGCATCCTGCCACATTACTCGCTGAACGAGGGACGGATGCAGCTCATCACCGAGATTGAGGAAGCGTTTATCCAGGTCGACCCTTCGGCACTCATGGTGATTCTCAGGAACTCTCTCGACAACGCCATCAAATACACCCGGAATGCACCCACGCTCCTTGAGTTGAAGGGGCGGTGCGAAGGTGCCGGGTACCGACTTGAAGTGTTCCATCGGAACTCCACTTTCACCGGAAATCCCGATCAACTCGGAAAATTGTTCTACCGCGGGCCTGAGTCGCAGGGCGCCGGTGTGGGGCTGTACCTCATCCGCACCTTGATGGAAAAGTGTGGAGGAAAGGCCGGCTTCACTCCTTCAGAATCGATCTTCGTGACCCGCCTGGAGTTCAAGATCGATCCGGGAAGCGAGCACCATGGGGCATAAGATCCTCCTGCTCGAAGACGAACTCAATGTGGGCTCCACCTTGACCGAGCGGATGAAGCTCGAGGGTTACGAAACGCGCTGGTGCACTTCGGCCGCCGATGCGCTGAGTGCCATACACTCCGGGCATCCAGACCTGGCGCTGCTCGATGTGCAACTCCCGGACGGGAGTGGATTTGACGTGGCCCGCACCCTGCGATCCCTCTCGCCTCGCACTGCCATTGTGTTTCTGACCGCAGCAGGAACTCCTGAAGACCGGATCCACGGCCTCGAACTCGGGGCTGAAGATTACATCGTCAAACCCTTCCACACCAAAGAACTGCTCCTTCGGGTCCGGAATGTGCTGAAGCGCATGGAGTACATCCAGGCAGTCCGGGAACCCGCTCCCGGATCGCTCCTGATTGGCAAAGCTCGCGTGAACTTCCAGGAATATCTTCTAGAAGAATCCGGACAGACCCACCGCCTTTCCCACAAGGAATGCACTCTGCTCAAGCTCCTTCATGACAAGCGTGGTCAGGTGGTCAGTCGTGACGAAATTCTGAATCTGGTCTGGAGCGAGGATGAGTACCCGACCCCCCGGACCATCGACAATTTTGTCATGAGACTCAGAAAAATGATCGAACCCGATCCCGAGAACCCCACCCTCATTCGGAGTGTTCGTGGGGTCGGCTATTTGATGGAGAAAACGAAATGAATCAGACTCTGTACGCATCCGCAGTGGCCAAGAACAATCACTCCCGTCCTCCGGTCTGGTTCATGCGTCAAGCCGGGCGGTATCACTCCCACTACCAGAATCTCAAGAAGCAGCACTCGTTCATGGACCTGTGCAAGATTCCGGAACTTGCCGCAGAGACCACGTTCGGTCCCATCCGGGATTTTGACTTCGACGCCGCAATTCTTTTTTCGGACCT
Organism: Pseudomonadota bacterium; assembly: GCA_027491115.1. Classification (GTDB taxonomy): domain Bacteria; phylum Bdellovibrionota; class UBA1018; order UBA1018; family CAIMNF01; genus CAIMNF01. The sequence continues at coordinate 14,273 of JAIXWV010000028.1, read as the reverse complement.
CCTGTTCCCATTGGAAGTTCTCGGCATGGGGCTTGAGTATTCTCCAGGACCCAAGCTCGGCTGGCATTTGCACCAAACCACCGATTTGAAGAAGCTGAACCCCGAGGGGAAATCCGTGACCGAGCTGGTGAGCGGACTTTCCTACCAGGGCGAGGCCTTGAAACTCATTCGCGCAGGCCTCGCCCCATCCAAGTCTTTGCTGGGTTTTGTCGGTGGCCCCTTGACCCTGTTTTTTTACGCGGTGGAAGGTTCACATCAAGGCGGTCTCGAGGCCGCCAAGCGCGGGATCATCGACGGAAGGTATGACGGATTCCTGAAGCTCATCGTCCCGTTCTTGATCGAAAACATGAACCTCCAGGCCCGGAGCGGGGCCGATGCGGTTGCCATCATGGACACCTGTGCGGGCGAGATCGATCCAGTGCTTTACCGTGAGGCGATCGTCCCTGCCTTGCGTGAGGTGATGGAGGGGTTCAAGGCCCGGCACCCCGACAAGCCCGTGGTGTATTACTCGAAAAAAACCGACCAGGCGCATTGGCAGCACTTGCACGGACTCCCGTTCGATTGCCTGGGCATCGACTGGCACCCGGACTTGAGTTCGGTCCTTCGCGAGTTCGGGTCGACTTGGGCGATCCAGGGCAACTTCGATCCGAATTTGATGCTGCTCGAGTCCGAGGCCTGCATGCAAGAGATCAAGAAATTCTTCGAGCCGATCCTCGCCCTCCCCCGCTCGGCACTGAAGGGCTGGGTGTGCGGACTCGGCCACGGCGTCCTTCAGTGGACCCCCGAACAGAATGTCCGGAACTTCCTCCGCTACCAGCGCGAGATCTTTGCGCCATGATCCGTACGCTTCTCAAGAAGTACAATGTCCCCGGTCCTCGATACACCAGTTATCCGACCGTTCCGTACTGGGAGAAGAATCCGTCCACCGACGAGTGGATCGCCGCACTCCGTAAGGCGATCCTGAGTTCGGAAGGGGCTGCCCTTTACGTCCACATCCCGTTTTGTGAATCGTTGTGCACCTACTGCGGATGCAACAATCGAATCACCCGCAACCGCTCTGTGGGAATGCCCTACGTCCATACTGTTCTCAAAGAATTCGGGCTTTACCGGGAGCACCTGCAAACCGTCGGAAAGATTCCCCTCGGCGAGTTGCATCTCGGAGGGGGCACTCCGACTTTCCTGGCGCCTGAGGAGCTGACCGTCCTGCTTCGTGGAATTCTCGATCATTGCACGCCAGTGGACGATCATCAGTTTTCTGTAGAAGTGGACCCGAGAGTCACCTCCACCGACCACTTGGCCGTTCTCCGTGAATTCGGTTTTCGAAGGATCAGCCTCGGCATCCAGGATTTCGACCCCAAGGTCCAGGAAATCGTTCACCGGGTTCAAACTGTGGAACAGGTCGAGAAGGTCACAGTCGAAGCGAGAAAACTCGGCTTCGATAGTGTGAACTTCGACCTCATCTACGGCCTTCCGTTTCAAACGGTCTCGAGCGTGGAGGGTACCATCCGGGCGGTTTCCACCCTCCGCCCCGATCGCATTGCATTTTACTCTTACGCACATGTCCCCTGGATCCGGGCCGGTCAGCGCAGGTTCACCGAGCTCGATCTCCCGGACGGTGAGGAAAAACGACGACTCTATGAGCGTGGACGTGAACTGCTCGAGCAAGAGGGCTATGTCGAGATCGGGATGGATCACTTCGCACTGAAGACCGACTCGCTCTACAACTCGACTCAGAACGGTGCTCTTCACCGAAACTTCATGGGCTATACAGCCAGGAACGTGAGTCCCATTCTAGCACTGGGAGTATCCGCGATCGGTGACGCATGGACGGTCTTCGCCCAGAACGAGAAGCTGCTGGAAACCTATTGTGAACGGGTCGAGCGAGGCGAGATCCCCGTCTCTCGTGGCCACGTACTCGACCCGGAAGATCTGGTGCTCCGGAAGCACATCCTGAATTTGATGACCCGGATGGAAACATCATGGGAGACCATCGAAATGAAAACCCCTTATCTCGAAACCGTGTCGGCCAAGCTGTCGGAGCTCGAGAAGGACGGGCTGCTCAAGATCTCAGAGAACCGTTGCACGGTACTGGAGTCTGGCAGGCCCTTCCTGCGGAACATCTGCATGGCCTTCGACGCCCGCCTCGAAAGAAAGGCTCCGGGAACGCGCTTGTTCTCGAGTACGGTTTGAGGAGTCGTTCATGATCGGAAGTCTGGATCCCCGTCACCGCGAAGCGACCGTGATCGGAGCTGGTATCAGCGGTCTCCTAGTGGCCTACGCGCTCAAAAAGCGCGGCTTCAAGATTCGTGTGTTTGATTCATCATCACGAGCAGGGGGGTTGATCGAAACCCGCACCACTGCCTTCGGACCGGCAGAAACCGCGGCACACAGTCTGATGGTGAATGATCGGGGTTCAAGTTTTTTTGAAGAATTGGGAATAGAGCTCGCCCCGGTCCAGCCGGAATCCAAAGCTCGCTACATTTACCGGAAAGGGAAAATGCGTCGATTCCCGCTCACCTTCTTGGAGACCCTGCACACTCTCCGAAGTTTTTTTTCGAAGCCCGCACATCCCATCAATCCGGCGAGCGCCTCACTTGCCGATTGGGCCCGCACCTACATCGGAGAGCCGGTGCTCCGAAACCTGCTGGCTCCGTTTGTGACTGGAGTTTACGCGGCCACCCCTGAAGAATTACTGCTTTCGACTGCTTTCCCTTCGTTGGTTCCCATCGATCCTCGACGCTCTCTCTTCTGGAATGTGCTAGCGGCCAGGAAAAAGCCCGGCAGGGAAAAGAACCGTCCAAAAATGATGGCCCCGAAGGACGGAATGGAGTCGGTGATCCACAAGCTCAAAGACCTGATCGGCCCGGACTTGTATCTGAATCATCCGATCCACGAACTTCCGGATGTTCCGAATCTCGTGGTCTGTGTTCCACCCACGGATCTTGCAGGTTTGATTGAAGAATCCGATCCGGATTCTGCGAATGCCCTGAGAGCGGTCAGGGCTTCTCCCTTGGTGACGATCACTGCATTTGCCCGAAGCGTGGATTTCCAAAACGGCCCTCCTCGAGGCGTGGGAGTTCTGATTCCGAGAAATGAAGGGCTTCGGATTCTCGGTGTCTTGTTCAACTCGAGTAGCTTTCCGGGAAGAGCCCACGAGCCCGAAACAGTGTCGATGACCGTCATGCTCGGGGGCACCACCGACCCGGACGCAGTGAATCTGGACGATGAGCAAATCACGGGTTTGATCACCCGGGAACTGGGTTCCCTCCTCGGCTTTCAGGGAACCCTCCTCCACCGGGAAATCACCCGCTGGCCTTGGGCCATTCCCGTGTACTCTCAGCTCCTTCAAGACGCCAGATTGCTGTTATCAAAGGGGTTTTTCTCAAGGCCCGGACGAGTACTCTTCACCAACTATTCTAAGGATGTCTCGATTCGGGGAATGATTGATTCCCTGAGACTCTTTTCCTGAAATGGAAAAGGTGACTTTTTGTATCTCTGCGTCATTTAGAAATTGATCTTTTTGCGTTTATTCGGTAGGACTGCGTCAAACCGCCGGATCTGGCAACTGTCACCTAGAGAGGGGATTGAGATGAAAGTGTCACTGTTTGTTCTTTTGACCGCGCTCACCATCAGCCAAAGCGCTCTTGCGCAATCGAGGAGTGTCCGCCACTCCAACGCTCCCCTGTCGGTTTCAGTACGTGAAGTCACTGGCGAGTATGAGATGAGCCAAGGCGGAGTGTCGATCTATCCGACGCCGGCTCCGAATGCGGGCACCAAGCCGAACACAGGCGCCTACCCGACCCCGACCCCGTTCGTCGATCAGCTGCCTCCGTTCCCCGGCTCTGATCCGACCAACCCCAACAATCCGAACAACCCTTATCCTTATCCGAATACCACTCCTCCGAACCCCAACCAGGTCACCCTCGATCACCTGATCACCCTCGGTAGCAAGGTGTGGGACTTTGTGATCAACAACAAACCCACCACCACCTATCAGGCACTGAAAGCCTCGGTAGTTCCCGCGGGAATCAGCAGCTGGACCCAGCTTCGCGGTTGGTCCAAGCCGGTCTCTAAGGTGTATCGCGTGGAATTCAAGAACATCTACGGAAAGGTGGCTGGAAGCTTCGACTACCGGATTACCTTCGTTTACGGTGGAAGTTTCAACGGAAAAGGAAAGTACATCGGTCAGATCTCCTTCGTGCCGGCCAACGTCAGACTTCACACCGATCGCTCACTCGACGTGAAAGCGGAGTTGCTCGAGCCCCTCAACTTCGGAACCGAGGATGATCCGATCGCAGCTGCCCAGCTCCAGATCACTTGGACTTCCCCGACCACCACCCGTTACCAGCTGAACTCGGTGGACTTGTTCCTCTACGCCACTGGCGAGATCCAGAATCTCACCGATGGCAACTGAGTCGCGAAGCCTTTCTGAATACGATCCGAACGCCCCCGCAGATTCTTCTGCGGGGGTTTTCGGCGTTCCGGGGTCCTACGAAACGGCCTCCGTTGTGTACATTCCTGTCCCCTGGGAAGCGACCACTTCTTACGGTGGAGGCACGGTACATGGGCCGGAAGCCATCCTGGCTGCCAGCGCCCAGCTCGACCTCTTCGATCTCGAGGTGCTGAATCCTTATCAGCACGGCTTGTTTTGGGCGCCGGAACCGCCTGGCATCCTCGCCATGAATGAAGAAGCTTCGGCACGAGCCACCGAAATCAAGGAGGTCGGAGGTGTCCCGGCCGACCGACCGGACCTCGCCGATTCGCTTTCGTTCGTGAACCGGGCATCGGATGAGTTGAACCGGAAAGTCCGTGGCGAAACCGCGAAGATTCTGAAGGACGGCAAAATCCCCGCCATCATCGGTGGCGAGCATTCAGTGCCATTCGGAGCATTCCAGGCTGCTGCTGAATTTGCGGGCGGATTCGGAATCCTCCACTTCGACGCCCATTCCGACACTCGTTCGGCATACATGGGCTTCCGGCACTCACATGCATCGATCATGCGAAACGCAGCCGAGCAGATCCCTGGCATCACCCGATTCGTCCAAGTCGGAATTCGTGATTTCTGTGAAGAAGAGCTCGAATTCACCCGCTCCCAAGGAGCCCGCTTTGAAGTGAATTATGACCAGATTCTTCAAACGAAGAAGATGTCAGGAGTCCCGTTCTCGAAGATCGCGGATGACATCATCAAGAATCTGCCCGAAAAGGTCTGGGTGAGCTTTGATATCGACGGACTGGATCCCCGCTTTTGTCCACACACCGGAACTCCTGTGCCGGGCGGATTGGATTTCTCGGAGGCCCTGATGATTCTTCGAAGCCTGGTGCAATCCGGCCGGAAGATCATCGGATTCGATCTGGTCGAAGTCGCTCCGCCACTGAACGGAGACGGGACGCCTCTTGAGCCGGTACAAGCGATCGATGAATGGGATGCGAATGTGGCGATGCGCCTGCTCTACAAACTGAGCGCTTATGCCCTCGCCTCACAAGGGAAAGCCGACTGGAATCCGTCGTTCAGGACGCCTGGCGCTTCATCAAGGTAGCGATCTGGCCCTGGGCCTTGACGAGTTCGTTTTGAACCCGGTTCTTTTCTGCCTCGGCCTGAACTAGACGCTGCTTGACCGTTTCAATTTCTTTCTTGGCCTGACTCGAGGTCTTCATCACCGTCTCAACCTTGGCTTCGAGATCTTGGATCACCGGAGTGGACTTGGCGAGTTCTTTTTCGGCCATTAATGCACGGGCTGACAATTGATTCGACTTGGCTTTTTCTGCTTCGAGTGCGCGCGTCGCACGGTCGAGCTTCTTGTTGAGTTCATCGAGGTTCCGCTGTGCCGCCACCCGCTCCGAATCCGCTATCGCATCCTCGACTGCAGGATGATTCTCTTTGCGTTTGAGATCGGCGATGGTTTTCTCGAGGATCTGATTCTCCCTCTTTGCTCTCGAAAGAGCTTCGAACATCTGCATGGCCTTTTCTTTGAACGGATTATTCTGTTTGAACTCCATCTCGGCCGCTCGAAGTTCGGCAACTTCTTGGGTCAATGAATTTTGCCGGCTCTGAAGTCTGAGAATCATCCGTTCCTTTCGGTTCAGAAGGCTCTCAAGTGCTGTCGCTTTGCTGTTCACGATCCAAGCATCCCGCTTAAGGGTCCGCTCTTGAGCTTTCATCTCCTCGATAAGGGCCTCGATCTCAGCCGAGCGGCTTCCCCGATCCGAGTCTGAGGGCTCTTCAGAAGGGTTTTGATCACCGCCAAGGGCGCGTGACTTTACCTTTTCAAATTCTTCGGCCTCCGCAGCATCGACGTTCTTGACGATCTTGCTTTCCTCGTCCGAGATCTCACGATCGACAGTGAAACGTGCTAGCTCCACCTCTTCGAGAGTCTCTCCTTCCTCCAAGGTCACCTCACCGGATCCTGCGACTTTCTTGTTGGCGGCTCCATAGGTCTGCTGCAACCAGTCCTCATAGGGCAAGTCTCCCAGGTCCCGATGAGGTTCATGTCTGCTTGTCACTTCGTCGCGGGAATCTACCATCACCACGAAGGACACTCCCATATCCTCAGGATTGACCCCGCCCAGAGGTCTGACCACCCGCCATTCCACCAACCGTGTGGCCGGTTGGTATCGGACCTCGATGCGGTCTTCCGGATTCAGGATCCGTTTGAAAATCCCAGCCTCGGGGCTGTTCAACCAGTGTTGAGTGAATACTTTTTCGGCATCCTCCCGTGTGCATTCGATCCAACTGATGAATCGGATCGCAACGATCACACTCGAAGAGGGGGCGGCGAACTCGACCAAAGGAATCCCTTGTTGTTCTCCGCGGATGGAGAACTCGAGCATGGCCTGAACCAACATCCGAAGACCGCTCACGGAATCGAGCTGGAAACCATGCTCCCGCTCGGACCACTCACAGAGCAAATCGGCAACCCGGCCAAATGCGGAACGACCACTGATGGTCGTGTGAACGACCAAATCGGCATCCGATACCGCATTCGAGATTCCGATACACTCAAGCTGCTTCATTGAAGAAGCCTCCTGTGCGATTCAAGCTGAGTGACTCGTATTTTTGGGTGACGGAATTCTCACCGAGTTTTCTGATCCGGGAAGCCAACTTCCTGGCCCAATCCCCGTCGATCGAGGCGAGCATCGGAATGCTCAAAACGGATTCGCCCTCGAAGGCCCGTTTCAAATCGCGGACAATCGATTCCCAGTCGGTTTCGGAGTGTTCCCAATCGTCCCCTTCCACGGTGCGCAGATAGACCTGCTCACGAATCCACTTGAGCGTGAATAGGGAGTGCCAACCCAGCTGGACGAGGATGAAAGTCAAGGCACCACCCAAGAGAATGCCCTCTTCGTGCCTGACGATCGCAGTTTCCCTTCCTTGCATGAGACGGTCCGCCGGAAGCGGACCACAAAGCTCATCGGCGTAGATTGAAGCAAAGAAAGCCTCAACACTGAGGCTGGCTCCCCAAAGTGGAGCAGTCGCCTTCATGACTTGGTGCGAAATTTCAAAGGGCGCCCTGGCAGCCATGTCGTTCACAGGTTCGATGAAACTGCGATGCAGGCGGGCGGCGGTCTGAAACCGTCCCACTTCCTTTACCGAAACGGGAAGGTAAACCACCTCATATCGTTTGAGAGACTCAAGCTCTTCGTCGGTAAAAAAATCGAGAGGGGCCTTCACGCAGACCAGTTTTTCGTTCCGTTTCATCAGAACATAAACCGGAGCGATCATCAGAGAATACGGGTTCACCGTATCCACCCGGCAGGGGTAGAGACTCTCGATCTGAGATAATTCGATTGTCCGGTCTTTGAAGTTCATCCTGACTTTCCCGTTAATCTTTTCGGACAACTCACCGGAAATCATGAGTCTAGGTCGACTCTTGGCACCGGGTTGGGGAAAAGACTGCGTCATGCAATTGACGCTGGAATGGAGTCGAATCTTGACCCCCTGCCCGATCAGGGGTAACCTCCAGAAAACGAAAGGAATTTTCCATGGGTAAAGGACGCAAGAGCCGCACGCAAAAAATGAAGAACCGCAAGAATCAAGCGAAGAAGAAAGCTTCGATCAAGCGCAAGATTACAGCCAAGAAATAAGTCACTGCCCCCTTTCCCTGAGCGCAATGGCACAGGGGAAGGGGCCACTCACCGTGGAGCCATACGGGCGATCACCCGTCCCCATGCTTGGGCCATTCCGCCGTCTCCACTCGCAAACTTCATCTTCAATACCAGACGCCCCATCCCGTCCGATTCAAGAACGAATCGTGATAGGTCGACTCCCTGGAGCATGTGAAGAGGAATGCGCTTGATCTCCTTGCCCACCGAAGGAGCCAACACCCTACGGATCTTGTTGATCAGCCACTTCCGGTTGATGCCCTTGTTCAGGTTTGACGGAACACCGTCGATCCCGTTCCTCAGGGTTTCATCACTCAAATCGAAATCCCGGATTCTCAAACTCAACTCCGGTCCCTCTCCGGTTTCGACCAGCGTCCACTCCGGACGGATGACCACCGGAAACTGCAATTTACGTTTCAGGGTAGCCAGCGCCAATGCGATCGATGGAAAGAACCCGGGTTTGACCTCGAGGTCGATCACCACCCGACCCTGCTTTTCCTCGGGCCGGTCGAGCATCAAAAACACACCTGAGCGTCCGATACGGACCCAATCATCGACCTTGGAATCCGGATTTTGGGGAAGCTCGATGTGTCCACGGGTAGCGGTGAAAATCGACTCGTTGATGAAGTCTTGTCCAAGACCGACCATTGCATCCGCTTCTCCATCATGGATCAACCGGGTGATCTCCGCCTCGCTCGCATCCAAACGGGCTGCATCGGTGACCGGAAATGGCAGGGCATCCGGAACAAGAAACGCATTGTTCAGCCAGATCAAACTCTGGTCTGATCCGACATGCAATTGGGGCCTGGAGCTGTCGGCATCCACGACGCCGATCGAATTCAACCTCGATTCAAGTGCCATTTCGCTAAATGGACCGGGCCTCGCGAATCTCAAATAGTGTGAGCCTCCGATTTCGACGGAGTCGATCGCAGACCGCATCGCAGTTTCGATTTTTTCCCCGTTGAGGGCCGCCGAAGCTTGGCCGGCAAGAAGATCGATCAGCATCGTCTTCTTCTTTTGAACCAGACCTGAAATGTCGTTCTTGAAGCGGAACTCGGACTTGCCGAACTCGATCGCATCGAGCCCGCCGATCCTGGACCGGGTGCCGAGATTCACCACGAGCCCGTCTCCCGTCAGTGCCGAGGACCCGCCACCAAAAAACTCGACCTGATGCCCTCCGAAAGAAAGCTTCAGGGACCCACCGGCTCCCTCCCGGACCTTCAAGGTGACTTGTCCACGAATCACCGGAACACCGCCCTCACCGGTCAGAACCGAGATCAAAGGCAGCTCGTCGGGACTTTCCAGACGGACGTAAATGTCATCAATCAGGGTCATGTGCTCCTGCCCTTCGACGCGCACACGTCCTTCCTCATCCGTGGGAGATACGTTCACCCCCGGGGAATGGTGGCTCAATTGCAGGTGTTCGACATCCACTTCCAGCGATTTGACCTCGAAGCCGATGTTCAACATCAGATCCTGACCGTTCTGGACCGAAGACTGGAGCGACAAGCGCGGCACACCGGCGCGGTAACTCATTTTGTAGATTTCGAGAGAGGTCGAAATCTGCTTCAAACTGAATCCGATAGCGTCTTGAATCACCCGAACCAGCTTCCGGTCCATGTAATCCTCGAGTGAGATCCCGCTCTCGACCGGTGCGAGCGGCTTCAAATGCAGCGGTCCCTGCAAAAGATCCTTCCCGTTGTATTGGCGGACAATCTCACGCGAAAGCTCGAAGGCCTGTCCGAGTTGTTCAGGACCGACCGCGGCACGCACCAACACATCAGGGGATCCTGCCCGAAAACGAACCACCTGGTCCTCGGCGCGGACACCGAGTGGAGCCAGTAACAAAAAAGCGATCGCCCAGTGTTTCATTTTGCCACTCCCGTCATGCTTTCGATGAACCGCAGTTCCTTGATCCGAAAAGCGGCTTCCAGGGCCGATTGCCCACCGGACAGCTTCCGGAAGGACAAGGCAGTAGGAAGCATTCCGGACTCTTTCACAAAATCCGTTAACTCGATGTCCTTGACGTTTCTCCGGATGTCCTGGATGTAACTTTGCATCTCGCTCCGCATTTGCTCGAGGACTGCTGCCGAAACTGTGGTGGTCAACAAGGGTCCGAAGAGCAAGTTCGCCACCACATAAACAGTGGTCACTTCGGCGCTCGGCTTCATGTTCGCGATGATGCGGGAGGCGTCCGGGACGTCGAGATTGAGCCGGAGCCAGGTTCTGCCATCCTGCCCGGTGAACACAGTCGGTTTGGCTTTCACCGTGAAGGTCACCTTGAGGAGATCGACCCCTGAGTAGTCCAGCTCGATGCGAGGAGAAAGATCAATCCGGCCTTGAGAGTCGATCGAGAAAAAATCGTCGTCCATTTTCACATGAAACGATCCGGGAGCGTAAGTCTTGAGCAGGTGGTCCTTGATCGGATTGATGATCTTGTTGAGCAGACGACCGCTCACCGCTGCTGAAACTTCGGACCCGGAAACCTCGGTCCACGGGAACCGGGTGGTCGGAGCCTGAAGAGCCTGGTCCTCACGGTACTCCATCGTTCCTGAATTCACAGAAAGATCGGCGTTCACCCCGAGCTCTAGGGAATTTCCGGCTTGAACGGTCTTGAGCCCTCCCAGACCGAGCGCGGCCCTGTAGGATGCGAAATCCTTGAACACACCGTAGAGGTCACTCTTGAAGTCAAAGCCCAGTCCGGTGAGGTACTTCCGATTGTCGATATCCAACTGGAGTTGACGTTCCGCAGGAGTGAGGACCAACCTCGAAGGCAGTTCGGGAATCGCCACGTTCGACAGCCACTCATCGGCCAATGCCATCCACGCATTGACGTTCTTCTGGGTCAGGTGAGACCCGATGGATTGTGCGATGGTTTTGGAGAGGAGTGGAACCAGATCACTCAATGGATGGTGGTCCACATAGGTGCATCGGGTGATTTCCTCGGAAGTCATGATCCCTTCGACGATCTTCCTTGCCTGAGTTCTCACGAAGGTCGGAGGAATGATGATCCCGTTCTGGGGAATGTACACCGGCAGGCGGGCCCCCCCCTTTTTATTGAGATTGTGTGTGAAGGAAACCAGACGGATCCCGTCTCCGCCTTTCTTCGGGTCGAGTTTCAGCTTCAGATTCAGGATCAACCGGTTCCTGTTGTCAGAGTAAGCCTTACCTGTGTTGTAGCCGATCTGAAGACCGTCGATCCTCGACCAGATTTTGCCCTGATGACCTTGGAACGACTCATTCTTGAGTTTCGAATAGAAGGCTTTCAGGTGCTGGCGGAGCTGAGCTTCTGGAACGGCGGAGTTGAGTAAATAATCCACACCCTCCTTCGTAGCAGGGTTGCCAAGGAGATGATGGCAGCTGTTTTCGGAGAGAGAATCGAGTTCGATGATTCCTGCAGATGTGAACCAGATGTGCTCGAATTTGACTCGATAATTGGTCACGCTGACCGGAAGGGTCACATCCAGCTTTCCTTGGCCGTCCTTCAAAAAAGAAGGCTGACCGAAATCGATCTGGCCCTTTACTTCCGGAGACTGAAAAAGAATCTTCAACTTCCCCTTCCCTGCGAGATCAACTTCACCCAGTGTCCGGGCCCACTCAGCCAGATCAGCTGAAAGATTCAAACTGGAAAGATCAAAGGGGATTTCCCTGGACTCGTCATCGAGATTTTTAACAACTTCCCTGGCCTGGTTCTCAAAAGGGCTCATTGCCTGATAGAGGGCTTTCTGAACACCTTCCGACTTGAGTCTGACGTACATCTCGGAGATGGACGCCTCGGCCTGAAGCAACGGCAGGGCCAACAAAACACCAACCACCTTCGAGTACAGCTTGGGCATGTGGATTCCTCCGGGTGCCCAGAATACCTGTTTGTTTTGGTCAGATGTGTAAAAAATCGTGAACTCCGGGACCGATATCAAACCAGGATGAATCAACTAGATCAGTTCACAGAAAAAATTATACAAAAACTAAATATTAAATAGTACACTCCGCCGCATGAAAAAACTCCTGCTGCTTCTTTCATGGTTTGCGGTCACACTCGCAGTCTCTACTCCGGCCCGATGCCAGGAGATCGTCTTCGACCCCTCAACCGTCACCTCCGTAGAAGCCATTGAAGACAACGGCAAGCCCTTTCTCCGTGTGGATCTCGACCCTCGTCTTCCGCTTCACATGCTCGCTGATGGCGCGATGGCATACGGTATGTTCCGTCTCCACTCAAGCCAAGACAAGATGAAGCACCTGCTTGCAGGATATGTGATCTCAAATGTCAGCAGCGGTATGCTTCAACTCTATCTTCCTGATAATATCAAACACCGCAAACTGCTCGTGGGTCTGATCGGTTTCAGCGCTGGTGCACTCGCAGGGGTCGCAAAAGAAGTGATCGATGCCCAGGGATATGGAACTCCTTCTGTTCAAGACGCCGTGGCGACCGCTCTGGGAGCGGGACTTGGCAGCTTGACGATCCACCTCACTTTTGACCTGAATTTCAACCAATCGAAAAGGCGCAAGAGACTGTGGTGATTCACGGCACTGGAATAGCGACCGCCTCCCAAAAATGTCACATGTGACACATTATCGACCCAATTCGGATACAGTAAACTAAAGTAATGAAGCGGAATCTCCGCCAATTATCTCTCATCCCATGCCTGCTCCTTGTACTGTTGAGTTCTTGTACTCCGATCATTGTTTCCAAATCCAAATCTAGCACCCCCTCGAATGACAGTGGGGGTAGTTCGAACTCCGGGAGTCCTGCCCCCTGCGTGGCGGGAAAATCAGTATTTAGGAAGTTAGGAAATTCTGTTTCAGGGGGTTCGGATCAAAGCTTCATAGTTCCGGCTGGGTGCAGAAGTATCGTGGTCAAGGCTTGGGGCGCCGGCGGGGGAGCTGGGAGCCCAGGCAATCTCAACGATGGGGGATCCGGGGGATTTACACAAACCACTCTTTCAGTGACTCCCGGCGAAGTGCTGACCGTGAAAGTGGGACATGGAGGATCCTCAGCTGATTCGGCAGCAGTCCTCTGTGGTTCAGCCTGTCCCAGCGGAACCAATTTTCTCTTTCCATTCGACATTTATGGAGGAGGTGGCAAGGGTCGACCGGGAACCACTGGTAACGGCGGCGGAGCCAGCTCACTCTTGAGGTCGGGACAGGCCTTGGTTTATTCCGGTGCCGGAGGGGGAGGTGGATTTTATTCTGGCCATCATGGAGGGGCAGGCGGGGGGGATACCGCTGCATCCGGCTTACCCTTGGTTTTCGACAGCACCCAAGGATATAAAGGCGGTTCGGGGGGAAGTCAGGCATCGGGGGGGACTCATGGCGGTGGCGCGAGCTCAGGCACCCTCGGCTTAGGTGGAAATGGCGGAAGTCTGGTTTGGAGTGAAGGCGAACCATTTGGAGGCGGTGGCGGAGGGGGTGGCGGATACTATGGCGGCGGGGGTGGAGCCGGGAGTCAATCCTCACCGTTTCACTATGCATCAGGCGGAGGAGGCGGCGGATCCGGGTTTGCAGCAGGAATCAATACGATCAGCATGACGGGTTCCGGCACGAATCCTACAAAAAGATCCGATGTGGATTACCTTGCCGGGGTTGGTGTCGGTGGATCCGCAAGCAACGGACCGGCGCTGAACGGAGACGGAGGGGACGGATTGATCGTGATCAGCTGGTGGCCTGACTCCCACACGACTCCCCAGGTAACCTACTCTTCGACCTTGATTGACTTCATTCCAATCAGTGGCCCCAGACAAACCTCAGGAAACCCGACCCACAACATTCCAGGTGGAAGCATCACCAACTGCACCATTGCATACGACTCGGGTCCAATCCCAAGGACGGTCCCGACGATCAACAGCACTACCTGTGAAATCTCGGGATTTGAGGATGCGGGACACGAAGTTTGCGGGGCACCCCACGGCCCATCAAACGGCACCTATTTTTGGGTCACGCCATATGTAGACCAACAAGAAGGGACATCGGTCCGGGTGTTGCTGTACAATTCGGCAGATGACAGTGGGCCATGCTGAAATGACCGTAAAGACTCTGTAAAAACAAAAAAACCCCCGGTTGTTGTGAAGAAACAACCGGGGGTTTCGAATTAAATGGGGGCGTCGTGCTATTTTGACACCGAGCTACCTCGGCACTATTTTCGCCGCAGGCGGGCTTAACTTCTGAGTTCGGAATGG
>JAIXWV010000005.1 GCA_027491115.1 Pseudomonadota bacterium | reverse complement strand
TGAAGGATCTGATCGTTCTCATGATTCAGAACAAAACTGAGCATGGACAAGGTCGAGTACTCGATGCCGCGATGGACCAGGCGGAAGTCGTCATTCGGAAGTGCGGAGCCGACGGTGAAGAGCAAGGGAAGGAAGTGTTCCGAAGTCGGGTGGGATCTGAAGAAGTCGGTGTTTTCTTCGAAGGTCACCAGGGCCTCAACGTCTTTCCTTTGTAAACAGGAGATCAGCCATTCTTCGAAGCGCACGGCGTAGTCGGCACCGGATCCCCTCTTTTCCGCCCAGCGGAGCTCGCGCAAGTTGTGAACGGCCCCTCCGCTTGCCATCAGAAGCACGCCCTGTTCACGCAGAACGGAAAGGGCTTGCCCCATCTTCATGATTTGCAAGGGTTGGAACTCAAGAGGTAGGCTGATCCGGACCACTGGAATTTCGCCTTTGGGATAAAGATGCATGAGCGGAATCCAGATACCGTGATCGAGGGGACCGCTCGGGTCGGCGGTTGCGGGAAGTCCGGACTCTTTCAGGAGTGTGATGATCTGTTCCGCCAGGGTCGGATCCCCCGAGCAAGGGTAATCGATCTCATACAGGTCATCCGGAAACCCGCCGAAGTCATGCTGAATGCTATTGCCCGCGGTCTTGAGCACCTTCACTTGGTCGCGCGAAATAGAATGTGCAGAAAGGCAGATCACCGCTTTTGGGCGCGGGAGGGTTCGTGCCAAGCGTGAAAGCGCCTCTTGGGCCGGATCGTCACCGTATGCCAGCATGGGCGAACCATGGCTGACGAACAAAGAGGGAAATCGGAATGTGGCCATGGGTCCTTCCTGGTGATGGGTCAGATCTTGAAATAGATGTTCATCCGTCCGTGCTCGGAGCTTTCCATCCAGGTTTTCTCAAGTCCGATGCCCTTGAATATGGGAAGTGGCAGCTCCACGGTGTTGCGACCCTCGAGCTTCTTCGACATCCTCAGGATCATTTTCGCAATCTTCTTTCGGAATCCGCAAACAAGCTTACTCGGAAGCCCATACTGTGGAATGCCCCGGATGATCTCATCAGCATCTGAAAGCACTTTTTCGGTGGTGATCACGAGTTTCGGAATCCCGTTCTCGAGCGGAAACGAGAGGCTGGTGTCGATCCGGAGTGGAAACCGTATGGGGCGCTTCGGGTTGATGATGATCCCCTCGATACCGCCTTTTCCCGAATAGATCAGATCCAGGTACAATTCGGGCGCCGAGCCCTTCTTGTCGAGAATGACAAACGCCCCTTTCGGACCGAGTTTCAGATGGTCTTCGGCCAGCATCTCGTCCCAGAGCTTGCTCTCAATTGCAGTATTGATGATTCGATTCAAGTACTCTTCTGAAACGCTCGTGACCACGTCGGCTTTGCCCGAAGCGAGCACCGAGGACATTTCTTCGATCGCCAGGCGGCGGATGTCGGGACCGATCAAACGAACCGGATCAGGAACAGGTGTTTCTTGGACGCAGTTCACTCCGAAGCGGCGATACATCTCGAGGGTGCAGAGACCCCCGCCAACTCCGAGCTGGAACTGATCCCGCTTGGGTTGGGAGAAGCTTTTCACTTTGAAGGAGGTGTAGAACGGGTCCGAGCTGATTGCGAGAGTACTGGGGAGACTTTCTTTGAAGATCGATTTCAGGATCGACGGACCGATGCTGGTTTTCAAGGATTTGCCGACCTCGAGGATAATCGTGGTCAGAATTGATTTCATTTTCTTCTGGATCAGTGGCTTGAATACCGAGAAATCAATGGTCCGGGTCAGCTGGTTCACGCGGACGTACACGGGTTGCACTGCGATCTGATCCGCGGTGATTGGACCGCCATTGGCAAGTTCGGAGGTTTCGATCTCGTTCACGTGGCGTTCCACGTAGGGGGGAAGCGTGTCGAGCTTGTATCCGGTGAGCTTGAAACTCAGGTTGTCGTCACGAATGGCCTGAAGGGAAACTTCGAACTCCGCAGGGTCGAGGGTCGATGGTACCCTCACTTGGGCCGGGGCAAGTGTCGCCGAGAGAAAACGGTTCAAAACTCCAGTCTTGGCATCAGGGACCATGAGGTCCACCTGAACGCCTTCCGGAAGTCCGATATCCACTCCTTGGATCCGCGCGGACGCATCGATGTTCATCACCGGATCTTCCACTTCGAGTCGTTTGGCCGAGGCCCTCAGTGAGTGTACTTTGTAAGAGAGTTTTGGAATCCGGATCCGGAGCACGGCTTTGGCAGCGTCCACCCGGAAAATGGACTCCACCAGTCTTCGGACCTTTTCGACTGAAGGGTCCGACGTGACGTCGTCGAGCGTGAGGATTTCGTCCTCGATCGTGGTGACTCCGGTGAGTCCGTCGTCGATCTCCGCGTTATTGAGGATCAGGAGAGTCTTCTCGATGAGCCACTCCATCGACCCCCGGCTGATACGGGTCTGAAGGAGAACGTCATCAGGAGCGGCAAGGGTGTTGAACGGCAGGAACAGGGCAAAGGCCAGTAAGAGGATCTGCATCACCAGAGGCTCCCTTCATCAGTCAGGTCGGCCGAGATCAGCAATCCTTTGTTCGGAGTGATCCGGACGAACTTGGGGTGGAATTCGAAGTCTTGAACCGTAAGGGTCCGGCCGATGGGAATCAGGATCGAAGGTTGGAGGATTCTTTGGAATTCTTTACGAACGGATTCCATGAAACTCTTCTTCACAAAGGAAGTCATTTGGCCCACGTTGCTCGGACAGTAGGCCTCAGGACAGGTTCGGGGAGGAACGTAGTTCCCCTTGGCATCGAAAGGCAAAGAACTGGTCACGAGGATGTTCGGATTCCCCTGATTGTCCGGGAAGATCCCGATCAGGTGGAAATCGAGCTCGACGGGAATCTGTACAAACTTTCCAGATCCGAAGTAACGCTCGATCAGGTCTCCAAGTCCGAGACGGAGGCGTTCACCGAATGGAGTGTTCTCACGAACGGTTTTCTTGATATCGATCTCGAGGTTCAGGACGGCGACGAGCGAGTTTCGAACGGGGTCGAAAGCCACTCTCACTCCTTTTCCGGAAAGATTGACTCCGGGAGATGGGCCCATCATGGAATAAACGCGGGAAATCCGTTGTTGGAAAAGAGGAGTGTGTACAATTTCCTTCAAGAACGATTCATAGAGCACAATGCCCACTCCGTCCTTCGGACCCATCACATTCAGATCGGGGAGACCGATCGAGGTCGAATTGCCGTCTGGCTTTACGCACGTCCCGTCGAAACAGACTTTGGCCGAGATCTGGGTCGAGAACAAGTTGGCCTCTTTGGCGTACTGCAAATAACTGAACACGAAATCACCCGTTATCCCACCGATCAACTGGCGGATAGACGGGCCTGCAGGATTGGTCTGGAGTAAATCATCCGTACTGACAGAGTACTTCACCGGGGGCGCTTCTTCCGCTCGCTGGGTTGCGAGCTTCAGGTTATCTTCGATGGCGCCGGCTATGCGGGCACGGAGTTGTGATACCACCTCGGGTTCGAGTTTTTGTAGCTCCCGACGGATATCCGACTCACCGGCATGGAGGATGGTTTCCCCTGATTGGATGTCGAGTGAAAGGGGTTTTCCGTCAACAGTGAGTGGTCCGAGAGTCAGGAAAAATTCGGGACGGTCCCGGGAGAGGATATTGGTGGTGAAGCTTTGGATCCTAATGCGGGTTCCTTCAGGCTTCAGCATGGTCAATAAACTCAGTTCGAAACGAAAGGGAGGTGATTTGTCCTTCATTCCGACCTTCAGGGGTTTCGATTCGATTTGGAAGGGGTGATCGAACAACCCTTTCGGCACCCGGATCGAGAGTCGATCGGCGGTGACTTTCAAAGTATCAATTTGCCAGCGAGCCTTCACTTCAAAGGTGTCCGCCGCAGTTGGTTTGATCTGGATGGTGAGGCCCTGCTCTGGCAGGGTAAAGCGGATCTTCAAAGGCGAAATGGAGTAGGAGAGCTTATCCCGGATTCCAAGGAGCTGAAGGATTTCGCGGAAAGTATCATCCTTGGGTTCGATTGGGATGACTTCCCGCATGCCATCGGCCCCGAAAGTGATGGTGGATCCATTCACATCCGCATTGATGATTCGGGCCACGATTCCTCTCACGACGGTTTCGATGCTGTCCTGACGAATCAGGGTGTTCCCTACTGGAATTTGGTCGGGAGGAAGAATACGGAGATCCCCCTCCGCCAGGGCGAGGGGCAAATTCAGAACAGAAAACAAAATCATCAAACATTTCACGGTAGCGCCCATTAGGTTCAACCTCGTCGCGGTGTGATAACAGTTGCAGGGAAGCTTGTAAATCTTCTTGGTTAAGTGATTGGCTGGGTGTGTAAATTATTTAGACAGTTTTCACGGGGCCTACACAGAGTGGGTTCGGAACCAGTCGCTCAAGCTATCGAATTCATTTGTGAAAGCTATGGCACGGTGTGTGCTTACTCTCCAGGTAAGGAGAACGCACATGGATCGATTGAAATGGATATTCTACCGCTTTTGCTTCTTCTTGGGCCTGGCCACGGCCACCTATTGCTCCTATGCCCAGGTCACCTCATGGATGCACCCTCCAACAACTCCTGTTGTGGCTCCTTCTGCCCCGACCCAGGCCTTCGCTCCGACCTTCTTCCCAACTCTTCCGTTTCCCTCCGCTCCCGTAGCTCCTGTTGCCCCGTCTTTGGAAAAATCAGCTCCGGTCCTGACCAGTCAGGCCCTTGCGATGGCGCCGAGTCCCTCGGCTACACCTGAAGCGAGCCCGACCCCGGAGGCCACGGCCCAGGGAGAAGTGCCTCCCCAGGATGGTTTCGCACCGATCGCGACTGTGGAGCCTCTTCCAGCTTTCATGAACCCTGAATCCTGGATGGCCCTTTATCAGCAGGGTCTCCGCACCCCAGCTCAGGAAGCTCCTGCGCGCTCATCAGATGTTGCGGCCGTGCAGGCACCGACTCAAGCTCAAGGCATGTTTCTTCCGTCTCCCGACGCGGCTGCAGTAACTCCAGGTGCGACTGGTTCGAACGGAGTACCGTCTAGTGGAAGCTCGTCCTCTTGGTCTTCCTCTTCCGGACAAGCGAGCCTGCTCGGAGCCCAGGACCTTACCGCTCTCCAGGCGCCTTTGCAGGGCCTTCTTCCGGATCAGGTGGTCACGGTCTCGGGATTGTTTTGTGGAAACGGACTTCAAGGGCGTGGATGCAGTCCGGAACGTCGCATGATGGTTCACTCCTCCAGGTTTTCTCTCAATGAAGGTCTGCATGAGCAGGTGATGGTAGCCTTTTCGGGATCCAATCCCGGCAACCTCGAGCTCAGTTTGTCTCTCCGCCTCCAGGATGCGGCAGGGAAGGACAGCACATTGAGCGGCACGGTCCGCGTGAGCGAAGTCCGGGTCCGCCAGGAATCTCGCGAAGGGCGTCAGTTAAGGGTCCTTGAAATGAAGGCACCCGATATAGAAATCCGTTCAGGAGAGCGTCTTCGTAAGGTCCAGATCCGGATCGTGATGGATGGTGCCTCGGGCGAAGAACTATCCATCCTTCCTGAGTCGTCGATTTCTTTCGTGCGGAAGTCGGTGGCCACATCACCGCTCCCTTGGAACTTCGCATCTCCGGCACTGGTAGGCCAGGGAGATCCTGCCCTGATCGCAGACGAGATCCCTTACTCCATGAGTGTAGAAAAATCTCGGTAAGTGTACGGTCCTCCGGGACGGAAAGGACCATCAGGCGGAGTGATCTTCTGATTCTCGCGAGCGCGGTCGAGCATTCTCAAGAATCGAGACCGGGTGATCTCACGGGCACCGAGCGCCTCCATGTGAGGAGTCAGGACCTGGATGTCCATCCATTCCCGACCCGCGATCAATTGTCGTGAGACCCCGAACAGGAGTGCGGCTTTCGAAGCGTTGCTCTCGCGATGAAACATGCTCTCACCGGCAAAGTAGCCAGAGGAATCGACCCCATACATCCCCCCGACCAGATCGGTGCCGTTCCAGACCTCTACGCTGTGTGCGTGTCCGAGACGGTGGAGTTCGCAATACGCCTCTTTCATTTCCGGGGTGATCCAGGTTCCTTCGTCCTCCCGAATCGAGCAAGCTTCGATGACACGGTCGAAGGCATGGTCGATCGTGAACGTCCAAGGGGCTTGCCTCAAATAGGATTTGAGACGGCGGGGCACATGAAGCGATTCGAACTCGAGGACTCCACGCCGTGAAGGACAGTGCCACAGCAAAGGCAAACCTTCAGTGGGCCAGGGGAACACGCCTTGTGAATAAGCATGGAGCAGAGTCTTGGGCTTCAGGTCCAAGCCCACCGCAACAATGTCATTCAACTCGGACATCAGTTCGCTTCGAGGATCATCACCGAGCCGAGTCCGCCGGCCGCGCACACGGAGATGAGTCCGGTCGATTTGCCAGAGGCTTTCAGTTGGTGAAGGGTCTGAAGCATGAGTCGTCCCCCGGTCGCGCCGAAGGGGTGTCCGATCGAGATCGATCCGCCGTTGACGTTCAGTTTGGCAGGATCCACCTTACCAAGCGGAGCGTCGAGACCGAGTTTGTTTTTCGCGAATTCTGGCGATTCAATCGCACGGATCGTCGCGATCACTTGTGCGGCGAAGGCTTCGTGGATCTCAAGGAGATCGAGCTGATCCCAGGTCATGCCGGCCGATTTGAGAGCCTTGTGGATCGCGTAGGCCGGTCCGATCAGTAGGGGCTCGCTCTGGATGTCGACACCGGCGGCCGCGTAACCACGAATGAAGCCCAGTGGCTTGAGACCGAGTTCGCGTGCGCGCGATTCCTTCATCAGGACCACCGCGGACGCGCCATCGGTCAGCGGGCTCGCATTGCCTGCGGTGATGGTTCCATCCTTGTAGAATACGGGTTTCAGTTTAGAAAGTTTTTCGAGACTCGAGTCTGAGCGGACGTCAGTGTCGCGCTCGATCACTTTTCCGTCTGGGGTGGGCACTTTGCAAACATGCCCGGCATAAAAGCCGTTGTCCCAGGCCTTTGCGGCCTTCTGATGACTCTCGAGAGCAAAGCGATCCTGCTCCTCGCGGGACACTTTGAACAGGCGACCCATCAGATCCGCCGACTGTCCCATGGTTTGGCCCGTGGTGGGCTCTTTGATGCCCGGGGCGAGTGGGGCCAGGAAAGAGGCTTTGAATTTCGAGAGCAGCGCGAGTCGCTGACCCATGGTCTTGGCTTTGGCAAGATCCTGGAAAAAGTCGGTGGCTTCGAGGCTGAACAAGGCGCGGACCGAGCTGATGCTTTCGACCCCTCCGGCGACGCCGATCTCGATCTGGCCTGCTGTGATTTTTGCGGCGATGCCGGCGGCTGCTTCGAGAGAGGATGCACAGTAGCGGTTGATTCCGGTTGCAGCAATGGAGGAGGGGAGTCCTGAATCGAAGAGGGCCTCGCGGGCGATGTTCGAACCTTCGGCCGGAGCACTCACGATTCCGAAGTAGACCTCGTCGATGAGTTTCGGATCGAGGCCGGTACGATTCACGGCCTCACGGAGCGCAATCCCTCCGAGTTGTGCGGGAGACATTTTTTGAAAAACGGTACGGGCCCGGGCGAAAGGAGTGCGAACTCCTCCGACCACTGCAATGCGATCTGGATTGGTCATGCTCCCAGTGTAGGTCTCAGAGCCCCTGCTCTTCTACCAAAAAACGATCTAACCGTTGAAAGAGCTTCTCCATGGCCGACTTCGCCTCGGTATTGATGGCGGTGCGTGACAAAGGGCAAGAGTTCAGGATTCGTAGCGCTCCATCCACTTCGGCCGCGATTTCCAGATAGCCAAAATTCTTGGCGCCTTCAGCCAGGTGGTGGGCCTCTTGTTTCAAACCGGGCCAGTCTCGGTCAATGAGTTGCTTGCGCATCTTCCGAAGACGCGTATTGACCCGTTCAATGTAACCGGATTTAACCCGAAGATGGATTTCTGAAGAGGAGAACATGAGGCTCCTGAACTTATGGGATCGGCCGAGGTTTGGCAAGGAGGGGCTTGCCTCCTCAGAGGTAGGGGCTCCATTTGGGTGCGACGCACTCTCCCATGCCCATGGTCAGGCGCTTGACGTTGCCGCCACCGACGCCCATGAGGAAGATGTTCTTCCCACCGGACCGGGTTGAGGAGAAAACCAAGAAGTTTCCGTCCGGACTGAAGTGAGGGTCCTCGTTGTTTCCTTCGTCTTTGGTGAGTCGGTCGATTTTTCCACCGTCAGCGGTGATTGTGAAAAGATCGAACTTGCCTTCCAGCCAACCTGCAAAGGCGATCTTCTTGCCATCGGGTGACCAGCTCGGAGTGGCATTGTAACTTCCGGCGTAGGTCAGGCGCTTTGCGTCCGCCGGACGCTCGATGTCGAGGGTGTAGAGCATCGGTTTGCCGGGGCGTGATGACACGAACGCCAACTGCTTTCCGTCCGGGCTCCAGGCCGGATCGACGTCGAACCCGATCGACCGGGTCAGCTGTGAGGTTTCGCGGGTTGTAAGATCGAGCAGGTGGATTTCCGGATTACCCGTCACACTCATGGTGTAAGCGATCCGGTCTCCCTTCGGCGAATAGGCAGCTCCCGAGTTGATCCCCTTCCGGTTGCTGAGCAAGCGATAGCGACCGTTCTTGAAGTCGTACTCGAAGAGATCGAGGTTCTTGGTGTTGTCCGAGTGTCGGTTGTAAACGGAGAACGCAATCCGCGTGCCATCCGGACTCCAGGCCGGTGCCATGGAAAGTGACCGAAGACGGGTGATCTGTCGGACATCCCCCCCGTCGAACGAGGAGGAGTAGATTTCTTTTTTTCCGGTCTTGTCGCAAACAAACACAATCCGGGTCAAAAAGATGCCCGCTTTACCGGTGATGGCTTGGACGATGTCATTGGCGATCGTGTGAGCGAGAATGGCCGGATTGCTGGAGTCGCCGAGGTACTTCTTTGAGAGAACCTCGGACTTGTTCACCGTCGAAAAAAGCCTGAACTCATAGATGGCCTGGGCGCCGTTCTTGGAGAAGTTTCCATAAGCGACATGATCCGCACCGGCTTTGAGCCAAGCCGCGGCATCGGGTTTCCCCTGATCGTCGAGAAGGGTGCCCGGCGCGAATTGTTCGCGTTCCAAGAGTCGAAAACTGTCCACGAACTCGAGGTCCGCACGGATTCTTTTGTCCACCAACTCGACCAATCCGCTCTCGGAAGTGGAGGACGTCTTTCCTCCGGTCAACGCAATGGAGGGCTTTTTGGCACGGGCCTCACCCACAGGGAGGTAAGTGGATTCTGCCTGAGCGGCGAACGGGAGTGCGAGCCACAGGGTCGCAAGCAGGAGTCTCAACATAACGGGATTATAGTGTTCTCAAAGAGGAAACCCAAGCAAAATCCCGTCGTTCAGGATCCCGGAGGAGATGTCCTGGGGAGGAATCGGGAAGGGATTCGCCGCAAGCAGTGCCCGTTTGACTTCCTGGTCGAATCCGGCGTTTCCGGAGGATTGGACGAATTTGAAGGCTTTGATGTTCCCTCTGGAATCAATCTGCAAAAGGACCTTGGCCGAGAGGCCTTGCCCGAGCAGCCATTTGGGGAGCTCCCAGTGGGTCCTGACCTGTTCGAGAACCACTTCGAAGTATCCCGCTTCGAGTGTGGTTCGGGCTTCAGCGGAGAGGGAAGTGCCTTTGGAGATCCGGTTGCCCCGGACTTCTTCCGTGGCGGTCAGTGCCTTGATTCGCTCGATGGCACGGATCCTGTCGATTGCCTGTTTAAGTTTCTTCTTCGCTTCTTTTTCTTTTTTGGATTCTTTGGTCTTCGGCTTCCCCTTTTTCAGGGAATAGTCACCCTCTTCAGGGAGGTCGCGGACTTTCGTTTTCTTTGGCGCAGGAGCCGGGGTGGGGGCAGCTGTTTCAGCCGGAGGCGGGGCCGCTGACTCGACGGTCTTTTGCGAGGGAAGTCCCACCAGGTCCACTCTCAGTGAGGGAATGTAGGGTTTCGGTGTTCCGATCCGGAGTGAAGGACCGAGCAATAGAACGAGGTAAGCCAACAGGTGAAGGGACGCTGATACGGCCAGGAATCGTGAAAGAAACCCTTTTTGGGTGTCAGGCCCGGAGACGGTCATGGTGAGGCAGGGCGTGGAGCCCCCTCTTCCGGAGCGGTGACCAAACCGACCCGACGGATGCTGGCCTTCTTGACCTTGGCCATCACTTTGGCCACGGTGCCATAGCTTACATCCTGGTCGGCTTGGACCAGGACCTGGGAATCCGGTTTCTCGCGAGCGAGGGTGTTCAGCCGGGTGCCGAGGTCCTCCAAGCTGACTGTACGCCCGTCGAGCTCAACTGAGCGGTTGGTTCTCACGGTGATCATCACCAGGTGCTCGTCGTGCTCGAGATTGCCTGCATCGGCTTTAGGGAGCTTGACGTCAACTCCTTGCTGAAGGAGCGGTGCCGACACCATGAAGACGATCAGCAGCACCAACATGACATCCACCATGGGAGTCACATTGATCTCGGAGAGGGATACCCGTCCTCCCTTAGCTTTCGGTGACGGATTGAGGGCCATTTCCGGCGTCTCCTTTCCGCTGGAGGAGTTGCCTCTGGATCATGTTCAGGAATTCTTGCGAAAAGCTTTCCACATCGAGGCTGATGCGCTTGGTACGGTTCACGAGGATGTTGTAGGCGATGGCTGCCGGAATCGCCGCCGCGAGTCCCATGGCGGTTGCAATCAAGGCTTCCGAGATGCCGGGGGCCACGACGGCTAGAGAGGCCGTCCCCATCGCACCAATGTTCTGAAAGGAGTTCATGATCCCCCAAACCGTTCCGAACAAGCCGACAAAAGGAGCAGCACTTGCAGTGGACGCCAGCCAGTCGACGTATTTTTCCAGTTCATCGATTTCGAGGCTGTGGGCTCGGTTGAGGGCTCGTTCTACAGTGCTGATTTCAGGACCGCCCTCATGCGATCGGGCATCGAGAGGGATTTTTCGCAGCTCCTGATAACCGGCTTCAAAGGTTTTTGCGACCGGAGATCCGCGGAACTCGGGCATCCTTTGATGGATCTCATCGAGCGTCTTCGAGTGCCAGAATACCTCGTTGAACCGGGAGTTTCCTGCAAGAGCTTCCCGAATGAGCCGTGCCTTGGTCAGGATGACGGCCCAGGTGAGAACCGAAGCTCCCAGGAGCATCAGGAGAACGAATTTGACAAGGGGACCGGCGTCAGCAACCAGGGTCCAAGTGCTTGGTTGAACGGCTGCAGTGGTGGGGGTCATGAGCTTCGGAGTTCCTTTCGGTTCTTCATGCTAACATAGCGGGCCAGAGCGAGTAAAATGAACAGCATCACCTGAACGTAGAGATTCTGCAAAACGGGAGTTTCAGACTCCCCGGATTTGAACTGGAGGATCCCTGCAGTCTGGTTTTCGAAGAAGTCCAGCCCGCACACTGCGTGGATGAGGATGAAGAAGGCCGAAACAAAACCTGCTGAAGACCAAAACGAAGGAAAAATCGAAAAAGCAAGGGCAAGAGTAATGGATTCCGAGCCACCCGGAGCGAACCATGCCCAATATATCGAAATGAGAGTGAGGATCTCAAGCGGGATTCGTAGCGGAGTCCCCCTGAGTTCCTCCCGGACCACGACTCTGACCAGAAATTCGGCCGAAACCACGAGGGCAAGGATCAGTAGTGAGCGGAGGATCCAGGCGTAGGCCGCAAGGAAGTTGAGATTCAGCTGGGTGCTCAGACCGAGAAATGAAAGCTCTCCTTTCAGGCTGAGCGCGATCACCACGGCAGTGCCGAATCCGAGTCCGCGAAGGTACCCCTTCCCGAATTGGGCCGCCCCACGTCGACGATCGTTCCACGCGTCGGCGAGCGGACCCTTGAAAAAAAACAGAGCGGAACACGAGGCAAGGGCGGCAAAGAGCATCTGGTTTTCGCTCAGGAACTGGTTCAAAGTACTCATCCGTTGCAGTGCGGGAATGCGCCGCGAGGTGAGGGTCCAGAAGAGCAGGATGGCAAGAGTGAAGGAATGGAAAATACCGTTCCAGATAACGAGGAAAAACGGAACCTTCAGGGCCGGGAGAGTTTTCCAAAAATGCCGATTGAGGTTCGCTTTCCACATGGCTAGACTGTGGAAGTACATCATGAAAACACCGCTCCTAAAAGTTGAAAATCTCTCCAAAGCGTATGCTCCCGGAGAGTTTGTGTGGCAGAATGTCAATTTCGATCTGGGTCGAGGGGATTTCCTCTACATCCTCGGCGGGTCGGGTGCCGGCAAGAGTTCGTTACTTCGCACCCTCTCCAGTCTAGAAGTTCCATCTGAAGGAAGAGTTTCTTATCATGGGCAGGACCTGGCGTCCGTCGGGAGGTCGGGGCTCGAGCGAATCCGTCAACGCATGGCCTTTATTCCTCAGAATCTAGGTCTCATTCCGGATCTCACGGTCCGAGATCATCTAGAAATGAGCCGGTTGCCGCTCACTCCGGAGGACCGAACCGATGACAAGACTCTGGAGGGCTTTGTGCAGCTGTTGGGACTTGGCAAAAAGCTCGACAAGCGGGTTGGAACACTTTCAGGCGGAGAGCGTCAGAGGGTGGCCATTTTGAGAGCGCTTTCCAAGCGTGCTGAAATCCTCATCGCCGACGAGCCCACCGGAGCCCAGGATTTCGAGATGACTTGGAAGCTCATGGATCTTTTTGTGAAGCTCAATCTTTCAGGAGTAGCGCTCTTATTAGCCACTCATGACCTCGAGATGGTCAGACGCCTCCGTAAGCGGTGTGCGATTCTGAAAGACGGTGGATTCCGAGTGGAGGAGAGGGTATGAGCCGGATCCGAATTCTTTTGAAGCTGTCTTTCCTCCCGATCCGGCGGTCCTGGTTGTTGATCGGGTTTCTCGGCATCTCGCTCGCCCAGATCTTACTAGGACTCTGGTTGTGTGGCGGGATCAGTTCGGAATTGGCTAGGACCGAGACTTATGCTGAACGATCACGATTCGTCACCATTCAACTGCGGGACGAATCTGTTTTGGTCGATCCCATCAAGGAAGCGCTAGAAGGCGAGGATGTGTCGATCGAGGAACTCAAGTCCGGACAGGTGCTGGAGCGTCTCGAGGCCGAGGAACCGGAAATCGTGCAAACCATCCAATCAGTCGGTGGTGAGGGTCTTGGTCTGGTACCCAGGATGATCCTTGCTCGGGGACCGATTCCTGATGCCGCATTGGAGAAGCTGAAGATGATGACCGAGGTTTCCAAGGTCGAATCCAGTCCGGTACATCATGCACGACTCAAACGGTTTTACCATCACCTCGGCTTTGAAATGAAGATCGCGCTGGCGTTGATCTTGTTCCTGACCACCGTGCAGATCTTGGTTTGTCATCGAATCCTCGGTCGTGACAGTCAGGAGATTTCCCGAAACCTTTCGTGCTGGGGGTCGTCTTCCTTGGACGCGCTTTCTCCAGGATTCGGATCCTTGGTGATGATCACCCAGGGCGCCTTCGTTCTTTCGTTGGCCGAGTGGTGGGCTTTCCGGACCTGGATCTGGAAAGAAAATTCCTTTCTAGGTGAGCTCAGTGTGGACGGAAGTCTAGATTTCCCACTGGCTCTATGCCTGGTTACGGCAAGTGTGATGTTTCTTCTCACCGGTGCCCTCGCATACTCCCGGAGACCTGAATTAGAATGAGCTGGTTTTTCACTCTCCTGATGTTTGTGCCCGGAGTGGGGACTGCTCATGGTGCTCCTACCGAATCATCGACTCTGCATCAGAAGCTCGATGAGGTGAGGCTTCAGCGCTTGGCTGTAGAGAAAGCCTTGATCGATGCCGAAAAGGTAAAGAAGACTACCCAGGATCAGCTCAAGCGATTGAAGACGTTGCAATCGCTTCAGGTGAAAGAAAAAGCGCTTACCCGTCAGCGTCTGCAGACCCTTGAGACCTACGTGAAAGAACTCCAGACACGTAAAGAGGAAGTTGCAAGACGGGTGGAGACCACACGTGGGGCTCTCAGAAGAAAAATCTCACGTCTCGTCCACCCGCTCCTGGCTAGGTCAGAGAGGACTTTCCGTGGTGAGGAGGGCGAGGGAGAACGCAAGGTCCGGGAGCAAGTTTTGAGTCGGATAGTGATCTCCGAACTGAAAGATCTCGAGACCTGGGTGGCGGATCTTTCGGATGCGCAGGAGATCGAGAGTCGAATCGAACAGGAGAAGCAACAAATCACGGCTTTGTTGCAGGATGTATCGGAACAAGAATCCTTGCTCGAGTTTCACCGGAAGATTCGGGAGAACCTCACTCAGGAAAAGCATGAGGACCAGCTTCGACAGCTCGAAGAGTACCGGAAGCTCAAATTGTCCGAGAACGAGATCGAAAAGATGATCTCTGGCTTCCAGGAGAAGCGGAAGTCCGAGATCGCTGAGCAAGGAAAAAAAAGAATTCCTCTGATCGCCTTCAAGCCGAAGAGTCTTCCTTGGCCGTTGAATGGGAAACTGATCGGTTCCTACGGACAGCATCAGGATCAGAGGTCCGGTTTGCAAGTGTTCCGGAAGGGTATCGAGATCCTAACGGTTCAGGACCGGGCTCAGGTTTCTGCCGTTCTTGACGGACAGGTTCAGTTTTCAGGTGAGATTCCTGGTAAGGGCAAGGTGCTCATTCTCGAACATCCCAATTCGATCTACACGATCTATTCGGGGTTGAAGGAGCTCCAGAAAAGGAGCGGGGAGTTTGTTCGAGCCAATGATCCGGTCGGGTTTCTTTCCGGAGATCAGGCACTTTATTTCGAAATTCGAGCAAAAAACGTCGCGATCGACCCCATCAAGTGGTTGAGATGACTGCACCAAGGAGTGGAAGAATGGTTAAGTTCGGTTTGTGGTTGGTTTTGGCAATAGCCTTGCAGTCATCGACTGCTGATGCCGATCCGTCGCGGGTTCTCAATAAAAACGATCGCTACAAGAACCTCGAGCTCTTTCAGAAGGTTCTCCAGTTTGTTGAACGTAACTATGTGGACTCGACACAGAATGACGTTCTGGTTCATGGAGCCATCCGCGGAATGCTGGAGACACTCGATCCCCATTCGAACTTCCTAACTGCCGAGGTCTACCGGGACATGAAGATCGACACCAGCGGCAAGTTCGGTGGGATCGGAATCGAAGTTGGAATCAAGGATGATGTGCTCACCGTGATCGTTCCAATGGAAGACTCGCCAGCATGGCGGGCAGGGATTCAGCCCGGGGATCGAATCGTACGGATCAACGGTGAAAGTACCAAGGGTTTTTCGTTGTCTGAGGCAATTTCGAGAATGCGCGGGAAGAATGCCTCTTCGCTCAATCTGACCCTCTACCGGAAAGGCTGGAGCCGCTTCAAGACTGTGAACTTGAAGCGCGAGGAAATCAAGATTCGGTCCGTGCGACATCTGGAGCTTGAGCCCGGTTTTGGTTATGTGAAGCTATCTTCATTTAACGAGAATGCAGCGAGGGACGTTCGACAGGCTATCGATAAGCTTGAAGCCAAGGGAAAATTGAAGGGGCTCATTTTCGATTTACGGATGAATCCAGGTGGGCTTCTTGACCAGGCGGTGGATGTGACCTCCCTGTTCATCGACGAGGGAGTTGTGGTTTCCACCATCGGGAAGGATCCCACCCAGAAAGAGGTCCGGATGGCAAAAAAAGGGGACTCACGCAAAGAACTCCCTCTGGTGGTGCTCGTGAACAGCAGTACTGCCTCGGCCGCCGAAATCGTATCTGCGGCCCTTCAAGATCATCATCGCGCGATGATCCTGGGTGAGACCACTTTCGGGAAGGGTTCCGTCCAGACAATCATTGAGCTTGGAAATGAAATGGGTCTTAAGCTCACCGTAGCAAGGTACTATTCTCCGAGCGGAGCGAGCATCCAGGAGCGAGGGGTGATCCCTGACATCGTTCTCGAGGAGTACGATCCAAAATTGCTGGCTCAGGCGAAGATCAAGCGCGATGCCACTCGTGAGCGGGACTTGAAGGGTCATTTGTCGAACCCGGATTCCGGTTCTGCGAGGGATGATTTTTCGATCCAGGAATTCAAAGAAAGGGGTAAGAATATGAATGCATCAGAGTCGGATGAAAACGGCGAGATGACCCCGGTCCGGTTCGATCCGAAAGAAGATTACCAGACTCGAGAAGCACTGAAGTACCTGAAGTCCTTCGAAGTGTTCAAAAAAATCAAATCATGACGGATGATCTTCCCCTTTTTCAGAATTCCGGAACTAGAGCTCCTCCTCCGGCCTTGACGGTCAGTCAGGTCACCACTCGCATCAAAGCTCAGTTGGAGGGGAACTTCCGTGACATTTGGATTCAGGGAGAGGTGAGTAACCTGAAGGTAGCCTCGAGTGGACATGTCTATTTTTCTCTCAAGGACGACGGCGCCATGCTCTCCGCAGTGGCCTTCAATTGGGGAAGGAAAAGGCAAGGATTCGAACTTAAAGATGGTATGGAGATATTGTGCCGGGGGACGATCTCGGTTTATGCGAGTCGTGGGAACTACCAGATTCTCGTCGAGGCAATTGAGCCGAGAGGGATTGGATCCCTTCAACTTGCGTTCGATCAATTGAAAGAGAAGCTGAAGAACGAGGGGTTGTTCGACAGTGCGCGCAAAAAGGCGCTTCCCATGTATCCCTCAAGGATCGTCGTGATTACCTCGCCCCAGGCAGCCGCGTTTCATGATGTTCGGACGGTATTGAAACGGCGTGCTCCGTTTGTCGAGGTTCTCCTGGTTCCTGCGCTCGTCCAAGGAGAAGATGCCCCCGCCAAGTTGGTCCAGGCTCTACGAGTAGCTGATCACCATCGTTTGGGACAGGCCATTCTCTTGACCCGCGGAGGAGGCAGTCTTGAGGACCTTTGGGCTTTCAACAATGAAGAGTTGGCTCGCACAATCGCCTCGGTTTCGATTCCAGTGGTCTCAGCTGTAGGGCACGAGGTTGATTTCACCATTGCGGATTTTGTGGCGGATCTCCGTGCTCCGACCCCCTCGGCCGGAGCGGAGATTCTTACCCAACATTGGGTCGGACTGAAGGACCGTTCCGGTCAATTGAGAGAACGGCTCATTCGGGCACAGACGCGTGACCTGGCATTCAGAAGGCAGTCCTTGCAGATTCTCGCTGGTAAATTGAAGAGCCCCCAGGACAAACTCCGTGAAAAGGCCCAACGTCTCGACGAGCTTTCGATCGGGCTCGAGCGTGGGATTCGGGTGATGTTGGAGCGGAGGCGGGGCTCACTCGAGCGTGCCGCTGCGAAGTTGCACGCCCTTTCTCCTTTGCAGGTTCTCTCTAGGGGGTACGCTTTGGTGAGTGCCGATGGGGGTAAGCGAATTATCCGTAGTGCTGGAGAAGTCGCGGGACGAGATAAATTGGCTTTGAGATTCAGTGACGGAGAGGTGGAGGTTAGGCCGTGTTGAAAGCATTCGTTGTTGTCATGAGTCTTTGGATCCACATCGGGGTTGCATGGGCCGCCCAGAGTGGTCGGGTGGTGGTAGAGGATGCTCCGGTTTACGAGTTTCCTCAAAAGGATTCCAAGGTGATCCAGAGACTCAAGAAGGACACGGTTCATGCCGTGAGCAACTTGAAAACAGAGGGCTTTTACAAAATCCGACTTCCGGGTGGCGATACCGGATGGGTCTCAGGAAATGATTTGTTGGCGGGAGGAGTAACCTTGCCTTCCGACACCGGGCCCTCACCTGAGGCGAGAGTGAACGGCAGACGCCAAATGTCAGATACATTGATCGAAGGAGAGCGGTTCAATGGGGCAAACTACAGGTTCCAGTTGGGCTTCGGTTTGTCCAATCTGGCCTATGGTGGATTTTCTGATTACTTCCCGGGAAGTAGCTCGCTCAATTTTGGAAAAGTCTATTCCTTCGAGATCCAGCGGAAGTTGTCCTACTCATTCAGTCTTGCCCTGCGAGGTGAGCTCCGTGGCTCGAAGACCGGGGAACTCGATCTCGGTGGCGGAACCACCCAGACCTACGAACACTCGGCTATTCCCTTTCAACTCGGTCTCCTGTATTTTCCGATCCACACACAGAGATGGAGAGTTGGCTTAGGAGGGTACGGTGGGATCACTGCCGTCTCTTTCACAGAGGTCGTGCAGACCACGACGTCCCAAACTAACTCGGTAAAATTCAGTTCGATGGACATTCTTGGAACGGGGGTAGTCCAGGTGGCTTATGGTCTCGGGAGGGCATTCGGGTTATTTGGTGAGTTCGGTTACCAGTACCAATTGACAGCGGACCTGCCTGCAACGACGGCTCTCGGAAACATACCCGCATTCAAAATCGACTACTCCGGATTTTTGTTCAAAGGCGGGATTGAGCTTCGGTTTTGATTCGCTCCAACACACGCAAGATCACGGCTTCATCAGAGCCGATTCGCGCTTGGGTCTCGAATACCATGCCGACGAGGGATTCTCTGCCGGGGTGGGGAAGTCCACGCCGGGCGATCAAGTGATCCAGGTACCTGAGTGTCCGATCGATTAATTTTCCGTTGCTGGAACGGACCCAGGTCATCACGTTACCTTCATAGCGATCCATACGGCCCATGACGACTAGGGACAGTGTATTCAGGATGATCTTGATCAGGATTTGGCTCCCGATCGGGTCGAGCAGCAGCGGGCTCTCGAGCGAGGACTCGAGAGTTCCTGTGCTCAGATCCAGATGTGCCGTCCCTCTTCGACCTTCTATTCGGATGTTTTCCTGGTGTTTCGGACGGATGCGTTGTGATCTGGCTAATGCCGCATCCTTCCCGAAATCAAATTCGAGAATCGACTGGAAACCGAGCTTACCTCCGAACTCATCCCACTCGAGGCCGATCGGCTTACGGTTCAGGATACGTTCCCACGATTCCAGCGCAGATTCGGCTTCGGGAATGCTCAAGTAACACCAGGAGCAAGACTCTCCCGACCAGGTGGACTTTTCAAATGGAGCCAAGCTGAAGGTGGGGGACCGTTCTGTCGTGTCAGTGAGAACCGCGATTGGGTAGGTAGAAGTCCTGTAGAGCACCGTACCACCTGATCGATAGACTTCCGACTCCCATTCAACAAAAGGAGTGAGAAAAGCGGCGAGATCAAGACGTGACAATTCTTCAATCAAGAGATCCAGTAAGCTGAAGTTCCGAGTGAGAGCCATTCCAACCGCCAGCATTTGTACCGTTGCTGCTTGCAAACGGGTGCTTCCAGAAAGCGCCATTGGCCCGACTGACAGACAAAGAGCATTCACTCTGGGATTCTCGATTACCTCACGGCTTCGTTCCACCGTTGAGGTCAGGAGTTCTGTTGGGTTGCAGAAAATGAACCAAGGCCTAACGCTGGAGCAGGACAGTGCACCGTGAACAGTTCCAATCACATAGGGGGTCTCTCCCCCTTCGGTCACGGCGATCAGGAGGTCTCCCTCTCTGAAACCTAAATCCGACAGATGGCGTTCGCCGTAAGACGGGAAATCCTCGAAGTTCTCGACGGATTTTACCAGAGCAAAATCACCTCCGGCCATGAGGCCTTGGACCCGGTTTTCCCAAGGCTGTCCCCGATGGATTGCACGGAAAGTGGACTCAAGCGTCAGAGCCAACCTTCCGGTCGCTCCGCATCCAGATAGGAAAACCCGATTGCCGCTTTCGAGCGTCGCATGGATCTCCGCCGAAAGCTTTTGGATTGAGTTCATGGAGTCCCGGAGGGTCCGGACTGCATCCAAGTCTACGCGGCCGATCAGCCGGATAGCCTCTTCTGGATTCGAATGGGTCAGCACCGACAAATGGGTCGTTGCAGGGTGAAAGCCCTCAGTGGGGAGATGACCGAGAGAAAAGTAAGATGATTTTTGCAGGAAGTCTTCGAGTTGCATGGGGGGCCTCGGCAGTGTAACACAAGTGGCATGTCAAAGACAAAGCTGGCGGTACTCGTGTTTGCGGTAGCCTTCGGGGTGAATTTCCTCGCCTTTTTCTTTTCAAAGAAGGCGATGGTGGTCGAGGAGGCAAAAAGCGTCTGGATTTATGAACTCCCCTTGAGCGCCTCCCCGCTTGACGCCTATGTCGCACTCGATCTTTCTCCCCAGCAGGGTGTGGTCGGAACTCTTTTCCAGCCCGATCACCTGAGTGGTGATCGTCCCTTGTCCCCGCTTCTTGCCGAAAGCTGGTCCTGGAGTGCGAAAGAGAGCGTTCTTGATGTGAAGCTGAAGGCAGGCTTGCGCTATTCCAATGGTGATCCGATCGAGGCCGCCCACTTTGTGGCGGCGCATGAGTGGGTTAGATCCAAGTCGCCTGATCTCTCGTCGGTTTCGGTTTGGAACGCTTTTCTCGGAACTCGGTACGAGGTGATCGAGGGAGGGCTTCGGCTCAGGATTCCCACTGGATTGAAGGAGTTCGATCTCGAAGAGTTCTTGACCGAGGTGTTGACCCATCCACTGAGCGGGGTGATCCATCCCTCAAATCTCGAGGCATTGAAACGGGGAGAAAAACCTGCCAAGGAATGGATTTCGTCCGGGCCATACAAGATCAGGAAATGGCTTCCGAAAGAGATCGTTCTGGTGAGTCGGGACGATTTCCCGGTGATGCTTCCTAAGCCGTTCTTCCGGACGCTCAAGTTCCAGAGTGCCCCGATCAAAAATCCATCGTGCGACTTCATCCTCGCAAGACCTGGAGAGTCTGAATCATTGAATGAACATCGGGTCCAGGATACCGAGATGCGTTTGTCTGTGTTTTGGGTCTGTCGATCGTTCCGGGAGGCTGGTATTTGCAAGGATGCCGCGGAGCGTGCAAAGCTATCTGCCTTGTTGTCGGGCCGCGTTCCCCCAAGCCCTGACCAGTTGGCCGGTAAGCGGATCCGTTACCGGATTCCACTCGGATCGGACGAGTTCCGGACCCAAATCCGGGAAAGAATCACGTCTGTTCTCGGGGCCGCCGGCGCTCAGGTCGAGGAGACCTCGT
Source organism: Pseudomonadota bacterium (assembly GCA_027491115.1). Classification (GTDB taxonomy): domain Bacteria; phylum Bdellovibrionota; class UBA1018; order UBA1018; family CAIMNF01; genus CAIMNF01. The sequence goes on along the minus strand of JAIXWV010000005.1, from coordinate 71,033 downwards.
TTTTCTTCAAGAATTCGGATCAGACGGACCTGGAACTCCAGTTTGTCGTGACCCCCGTGAGTCAGACTTCTGAACGCTTTGCGGCAGGATTGGCGTCATTGTCCTCGAGGTTGGCCGAGGGCGCCAGCCGGGAAAAGGACTTGATGGGTTTGTGGGGGACTTACTCCCTGCAAGTGTTGATGAAGCACCAGCGTGGAGGGATCTTCCCGAAGGTTTTCATCGAGGCCGATCTGGACGAAAAAAAACTCCCATTCTAAACTCGGGGATCATGAAGAATGCATTGAGAGTCCTGTTGGCCGGCCTGGTTGTCGGAACGTCCGCATGGGCCGATCCCAAGGTAGTGTTGGAAATCCATGGGAGAATCTATCCGAAAGATTCCTTTCCGTCGGAATGTAAAGGATTGTTCGAAGGTGCACCCTGTCCCGTTCAGTCTTTCGGGAAGGTCCGCATGGTGAGTCGCCTGAATCAGGACGGTCTGGTTCATGCCATGAACGTGTTCACGGCTCCGGAGGGTGACCAGGTGATCGAGGAGTCCTGGGAAAAGGAAGGTCGCGTCCGTAGGGCTGTGATCGAAAACCGGGTTCTCCAGAAGAAATCCGAACTCGAAGTGAGAGACGGAAAAGTCCATTACAAGGTGACAGATCTCCGGGACCAGTCGGTTAAAATCTCTGTGGACGATGCAGAGGAAAACCTGGTGGTTCCCTCCACTGTGATGTCCTACGTCCGCCCCCATTTTGAGGAGCTTGCAAAAGGTAAGGAGCTCCCAGTGAAGGTGGCCGTTCTCGACCGTCGGGATTCCTTCAGCTTTATGATGAGAAAACTGAAGGTCGGTAAGACGGTGAACGGTGAGGATTACTTGGTTCTCGAAATGTCTCCGGTCAGCATCATTGTGAAGGCGGTGGTGGACCCGATGCGGTTTTACCTGAAACCCGGAACTGGAGAGTTGTTCGCTTTTGAAGGGAAATCCGCTCTCAAAAGGAAAAAAGGCGACGGATACGAAGACCTCAAGGTCAACACGGTTTACGATTACAAGGTGAACAGCTACCGCAAGACCGTGGCGGTGAAGAAGGATTGTTCTGAACCGGAGTGGTCATTGAAGGGCGCTCCCAAATGCGAGGTCAAGACACAATGAAGACGAAAAGAAATTACAACATTAAGATTTTCTCGGATGGTGCGGAGAAAGACCAGTTGTTGAAAATGAACGCCAACCCTCAAGTGGGCGGCATGACGACGAATCCGTCCTTGATGAAGAAAGCGGGAGTCCAGGATTACCGGGCGTTCTGCAAGGATGTCTTGCTCAGCATCCGTGAAAAACCGATCTCTTTCGAGGTTTTCGCCGACGACTTCCCGTCGATGGAGCGGCAGGCGCGGGAGATCGCCACCTGGGGTTCTAATGTCTATGTCAAAGTCCCGGTCCAGAACAGCGAAGGCAAGTCCTGTTTGCCCCTGGTCCGTGAATTGACCCGTTCCGGAATCAAATTGAATGTGACCGCCATCTATACCGTGAAGCAAACCCTGGAGACCTGTCAGGCTCTCGAGGGTGGCGCTCCATCCATTGTCTCGGTGTTCGCCGGACGAGCGGCGGATCTGGGGCACGATCCTGTTCCGACTCTCACTGCTGCGGCTCAGATCTGCAAGGACTTCGGCGGGGGCATCGAGAGCCTGTGGGCATCGACCCGCGAGGTTTACAACATCCTCCAAGCCGAGCAGTGCGGGATCGACATCATCACCGTGCCGTTCGATGTGCTCGGAAAGCTTTCTTCCGGATTCAAGACCCTCGAGGAACTCAGTCTGGACACCGTTCAGACCTTCAAAAAAGACTCAGAAGCAGCCGGCTTCAGTTGGTGATGGCTAGGAAAACGTGAGGCGCCATGTTAGTGTCGCTCCATGCAATCCGATCATCAAAACCTGTCCGAACAAGAGTTGGTCCGTCGAGAAAAGCTCGAAAAACTGAAGACTTCCGGGATTCATCCTTATCCCGAGCGTTATGAGACCACGCACGGTCTGGCGGAAGCCAGGGACCTCTCCGACGGTACTGCAGGGGTACGCGTCGCCGGCAGGATCACCGCCATTCGGCGGATGGGTAAGCTGAGTTTCATCACGGTCCAGGACCTGCGTGGAAAACTCCAGTTGTGCATGAAGATCGACGACGTGGGTGAGCAGCGCTATCAGCATTACGTCGACTTCGTCGATATCGGCGATTTTTTCGGCGCCACGGGTGAGATGTTCACTACGCGGGTAGGGGAAAAAACCCTCCAAGTGAAGGACTACACCTTCCTGGGCAAGTGCCTTCGTCCCCTGCCTGAAAAATTTCACGGACTTCAGGATGTCGAAATCAAATATCGTCAGCGCTATCTGGATCTGATCACTAGCGAGGAGGCCCGTAAGCGCTTTTTGCTCAGGTCATCGATCATCCGCGAGATGAGGAACTTCCTCGAAGGGGAGTCCTTCATCGAGGTGGAGACCGCCAGTCTGCAACCAAATCCGTCCGGCGCGCTCGCACGCCCATTCATGACCCATCACAACGCTCTCGACATCGATCTCTATCTCCGGATTGCTCCCGAGACCTATCTGAAGCGTCTCGTGGTCGGGGGGTTCCAGCATGTGTTCGAGTTTGCCCGCTGTTATCGCAACGAAGGGATTAGCCCGAACCACCTCCAAGAGTTCACCATGGTCGAGGGATATTCCGCCTATTGGAATTATCGCGACAACATGGATTTGATGAAGCGCCTCTTCCAGACGGTGTTCCAGAAGACTCTCGGAACCACCAAAATCAAGCTCGGCGAAACCGAGGTCGATTTTGGGGGGGAGTGGGGCACGGTGACCTTCAGGGATTTGATCTTGAAGGATTGTGGCATCGACATCGAAAAATTCAAGACTGCACCGGAACTCTTGGCGGCCATCAAGGATCAGCGGATCGATCTCGACGAAGAGCACCCTGAAAAACTGGGTCGCGGCAATCTGATCGACACTTTGTACAAAAAGGTGAGCCGTCCCAAGATGGTTGGGCCGACCTTCCTGACGGAGCATCCGATCGACCTATCTCCTTTGGCTCGTGCGAACGACGACCGCCCAGATCTCACGGATCGCTTTCAATTAGTGGTGAACGGAGTCGAGATTGTGAACGCTTATTCCGAGCTCGTGGATCCCATCGAGCAGATGAAGCGCCTCGAGGAACAGGCCAAGTTGAATGCAGAAGGGGACGCGGATGCCATGGTCAAGGACGAGGATTACGTCCTGTCCATGGAGTACGGCATGCCGCCCATCTCGGGTTGGGGGATCGGCATCGACCGTCTCGTCCAGTTTGTGACCAATTCCGACAACATCAAGGACTGCGTTCTGTTCCCGCTCACTCGTAAGGCAACGGGCTCCGCCGGTGCGGCACATGCCGGAGAATCTGTCGGCGACGAGCAAGACGACTACGAGCCGAAGGTCTGAGGAGCACTATGAACGTCGCGATCATGGGGACTGGGTATGTCGGTCTGACCACCGGGGTAGCTTTGGCGTTCCTCGGGCACAGGGTGACTTGCTTCGATGTGGATGAGGCCAAGGTTACCTCGTTGAAGGCCGGAAAATCCCCGATCTATGAACCCCATTTGGACGAGTTGATGGAACTCGCCGCTCCGAATCTGGTTTTCAGTACCGATGCCCGCGCAGCACTCGAAAAGGCCGAAGTGGTGTTCATTGCTGTCGGTACCCCCTCGCTTCCGGATGGCAACCCCAATCTCAGTTACTTGAAGTCGGCAGCCCATCTGATCGGGACTCACATCTCGAGCCCCTTCGTGGTGATCGTGAACAAATCCACGGTACCGATCGGGAGCGGAAATTGGGTGGAGAGTCTGGTTCGTGATGCGTATCGGGCGCGCGGGTCAAATCATACGCGCTTTTCGGTGGCCTCCAATCCGGAGTTTCTTCGGGAGGGATCGGCGCTTTCGGACATGTTGTACGCCGACCGCGTGGTGGTGGGTTCTGATGAGCCCGAAGCGCTTGAAGTGCTTCGTCGCCTGTATCAGCCACTGCTTGAGCAGACTTTCGAATCGCCCCATTTCTTGCGTCGCCCGGAGGGCTTTCGGGCGGTTCCTTTTCTGACCAGTGATCTTCAGTCTGCCGAGTTGATCAAGTACGCAGCCAATGCTTTCCTGGCGCTCAAGATTTCCTTCATTAACGAGATCGCCGAGCTCTCGGAGAAAGTGGGTGCCGATATCCAGCATGTCGCGCGCGGCATCGGGCTCGACTCTCGGATTGGAACCCGTTTTTTGCAGGCCGGTATCGGATGGGGTGGATCGTGTTTCGGGAAGGACACCGCCGCCTTAATCGCGACTGGCAGAGAATACGGCCTAAACATGCAAATCACCGACGCCGCACGAACTGTGAATTTCCGTCAGCGGAGCCGGATGGTCGAGATCCTTCTCTCCGAATTGAAAATCTTGAAAGGACGGAAGATCGGAGTGTTGGGTCTCGCGTTCAAGCCCTTCACTGACGATCTTCGTGATGCTCCGGCATTCGAGATCGCTTCGAAGCTGATCGAACGTGGAGCGAAGGTGGTCGGCTTCGATCCGGTTGCCAATGAGCGAGCTCGCGTGGAATGGAAGGGTCTCGAACTCGAACTCGTCGATTCTGCTGAGAAGGTTTTTGACGAGGCCGATGCGGTGATCCTGGTCACCGAGTGGCCTGAGTTCCGCACTCTCGATTTCGTCACCCTCGCGCCGAAGATGAAACAAAAGCTGGTGCTCGACGGTCGGGGTCTCATGGACGGTAAGGCCTTGGCTGCAGCCGGAATCCGCTTGCTCACACTCGGGAGATCCAATCGATGAAGCGGGTGCTTCTGACCGGCGCCGCCGGTTTTGTCGGAAGTCATTTGGCGGAGCGCCTGCTCGGTGAGGGATTCGAAGTGGTCGGGGTGGACAACCTCTGCACTGGAAGAAAAGTGAACCTGGCTGTTTTTGAGAAGCATCCTGCGTTTCGTTTTGTGCAGGCCGATGTCTCGCTCGATCTACCCGCGGAGTTGACCTCGCAAAGCTGGGACTGGGTCATGCATTTCGCCTCACCGGCTTCCCCGCCGAAGTACGATGCGCGTCCGATCGAGACGATGCTCGTCAACGGGGAGGGAACACGAAAGCTCCTCGATCTTTGCGTGAAAACGGGAGCAAAGTTTTTCTTCGCTTCCACTTCAGAGGTCTATGGGGATCCGTTGGTTCATCCTCAGCCCGAGAGTTATTGGGGGAACGTGAATCCGATCGGAGTCCGGTCTATCTATGACGAAGGCAAGCGTTACGGCGAGGCACTGTGTTTTGCCTATCACCGAGCCAAAGGGGTTCCGATCCGGGTGATCCGGATCTTCAACACTTACGGTCCCAGGATGGATCCGGAGGATGGACGGGTAGTGACCAATCTCATGTTTCAGGCTCTACGCGGGCAACCCCTGACCATTTACGGGGATGGTCGTCAAACCCGGAGCTTTCAGTATGTCTCCGACCTGGTTGACGGCATTGTGCGGTTCATGGGGGTCGATCACACCGGTCCGGTGAACCTGGGGAATCCCGGAGAGTTCACCATCCTCGATTTCGCCGAAAAGGTCCGTCAGTTGATCCCGACTGCAGGATCCCTCGAGTTCAAACCTTTGCCTGGAGACGATCCCAAGCAACGTAAACCGGACATCGCGCTCGCAGGCAAGCTCCTAGGATGGACTCCAGTTGTGGCGCTCGAAGAGGGGCTCCGTCTGACACTCGACTATTTCAAGAGCCGGGAGCTCAAAGGGTCTTGATCCACTCGTCGTAGATGTTACGGAAGTAGTTCCTGAAGAAGGCTTCCTCGTCAAAAAGAGCCGATATGAGCGGGGCGAGTAACCCCGCGGGAGCGAGGGTTGCCTTTTTGATTTCAGCAATTTCCTTGTTGTTCCCGGTGATATTGATTCGGAGGCGGATCCCGGTCTCGTGGGGCTTGCAGGAAGAATCCTGCTCCTTCACGTCGATAGCGATAGTGAGGTCGTCGAGCCCGTAGTGTTGCTTTTCTTTCTGGAGGGCGCAGTTCTGTCTGAAGGAGGTGAGATCACTCCAGGCGACTGAACAATCCAGGAGGAACCGTGGGTAGACTTTTGAGTCCTCCACCAGTGCGGGTTGAAGAACGACCCAGATCAGGTTTTTGCTGTCTCGTCCGGTCTCACTCACTTTCTTTGCCTGGGATTTGATCATTTTGATCAAATCGATCTTGGCTCCAGCCAGACCGACCGTATAGGCCGATCCGGGCATGGTGGCGTAGTCGGAATACCGGGTGAAGAGGGTGTGCACGGCATTGACCCGGGCCTCGACACAGTGGTGTTCGGCGATTTCAACCGCACGGGCGTCTGTGGCCAGGATCGACAAGGGAAGTAACCAAGACAAAAGCATGCTCTTATTCATGAGAGATCTCCTGGGTCTGATTCAAAACATCGTCAATATTATCGGTCTGCCCCGAAGGCTTCGGGGCGAAAGTGGACTGCAGCATCTTCACAAGATCGAAGCCGAGATCCTTCAGGGCAACCAAAGCGTCCGCGATGCGTTCGGACTGCTTCGTGGCGACTTCGAGCTGTTCGCGGCTGCTCTTCAGTTCGTCGAGCATCTTCTGTGAGGTCTGGTCAAGATTCCCGAGATGGGAGTTCGCCGTGGTGGCGACTCCACAAGCCGAGACCGACAGGCATACCGTCAGTGCGATCAGGGTGGATTTGGTTTTCATGGTCGCGGATTATACAAAATATAAATAATAAATCAAGCTCAAAATACCGGAAGTCCATGAAATGCTTCAAAAAAACACAAAGCCCCTGACAACCAGAAGGGCGCCAGGGGCTTTACTCTTGAGAACAATGACTTAAGTCGGTCCGATCAGTAACGGTAGTATTCGGGCTTGTAAGGGCCTTCTGGACGGAGTCCCAAGTACTGGGCCTGATCCGAGGTCAAAACATCGAGTTCCACTCCGATTTTCTTCAGGTGGAGCCGGGCGACCTTTTCGTCGAGGTGCTTCGGCAGCATGTAGACCTTCTTCTCGTATTTCGAAGCATGGGCCCAAAGCTCGATCTGGGCCAGGGTCTGGTTTGCAAACGAGTTCGACATCACGAAGCTCGGGTGGCCGGTGGCACATCCGAGGTTCACGAGGCGGCCTTCAGCTAGCACGATGACCTGTTTGTTCCCGTCGAGGGTGTAAAGATCAACTTGTGGCTTGATGGTGTCTTTGGTGTGCCCGTAGTTCTTGTTGAGCCAGGCCATGTCGATCTCGATGTCGAAGTGACCGATGTTGCAAACGATGGTCTTGTCCTTCATTGCCTTGAAGTGACGATCTTGGATGATGCCCTTGCAACCGGTAGCAGTGACGACGATATCGGCTAGACCGATCACGTCGTCCATTTTCTTCACTTCAAAACCCTCCATCGCGGCCTGAAGGGCGCAGATGGGGTCGATTTCGGTGACGATTACGCGTGCACCCGCTCCGCGGAGGGAGTCAGCGGAACCCTTGCCGACATCGCCGAAACCGGCCACGATTGCGACTTTGCCTGCGATCATGATGTCAGTGGCGCGACGGATGGCGTCCACGCAGGACTCGCGGCATCCGTACTTGTTGTCGAACTTCGACTTGGTCACGGAGTCGTTCACGTTGATGCAAGGAACCGGGAGTTTTCCGAGGCGTTCCAACTCGTGCAGGCGGTGGACGCCTGTGGTGGTCTCTTCGGAGATGCCGCGGATCCCTTCGTAGAGGGCAGGATATTGGGTGAGAACGAGACCGGTGAGATCTCCGCCATCATCGAGGATCATGTTGAGCGGACGGTTCTTGTCGCCGAAGAACACGGTCTGGTCGATACACCACATGAACTCATCTTCGGTCTGGCCTTTCCACGCGTAGACGGGAATTCCGGCCGCCGCGATGGCCGCAGCTGCGTGGTCTTGGGTCGAGAAGATGTTACAGGAGGACCAGGTCACTTCCGCACCGAGTTCGACCAGGGTCTCGATGAGCACCGCGGTCTGAATGGTCATGTGGAGACAGCCTGCGATCCGGGCGCCCTTGAGTGGCTTGGACGGACCGAACTCCTGGCGGAGGGCCATCAGGCCGGGCATCTCAGCTTCAGCAAGTTTGATTTCCTTGCGACCCCAATCGGCCAAGGTGATGTCGCGCACCTTGTATTGGAGCATGTTGGGGTTTTGCTTGTAGGTACCTGTCGAGAATCCTGTGTTCATATTCCGCAAACTTACCTGAAATTGACGCGGAACTCAAGTAAACAGCGGAATCAGAGGCGTATTCCGGCGATGACCGCAGTGAAATCCCGAGTTCCATCCACGATCAGAGACGCGTACCTTCTGGAAGGTTCTATGAATTCGTCGTGCATGGGCTTCACCTGTGCGTTGAACTGACGTTCCACGCCCTCCGGAGTGCGGCCCCTTTCAGTGACGTCGCGGCGAAGTCGGCGCTCATAGCGGACAGATTCGGGCGCATCGACATAGATACTGTGATCGAGCCAGGGGCGGACAATCGCCTGCGAAAGCAGGAGCATGCCGTCGACGATCACCACCGGACGGGGAGGAAACGGCGTGGTTTCGACCTTTCGGGTGTGGGTCACGAAGTCGTAGATCGGGACCTCCACCGGCTTTTTTAGTCGGAGTTGTTCGAGATGCCGGCTCAGGAGCGAGAACTCGATCGCAGACGGATGATCGAAATTGACCGACGGATCTCCGTCCTCTTTGAACCGGGCGGATTGGTCGATGTAGTAGTGGTCTTGTGCCAGGATTGCGGAAAATCCAGCACCACGAGTAGAGTTCAGATAGTCATTGAGCATCCGGGCGAAGGTCGTCTTGCCTGATCCACTGCCACCCGAGATTCCGATGAGCATGACCGATTCGGGAGTCATGAGTGTTGGACCGTGTCGTAGAGGCGGTCACCCGCATCCCCCATCCCGGGAAGAATGTAGCCCTTTTTATTCAATTCACGCTCGAGGCTCACCGTCACGATCTCCACATCAGGGAAATGCTCATGGATCTTGCGGACTCCTTGGGGAGCGGCCAGCAGGGTGAGGAGTCGGATCTGTCCCACTCCGTACTCCTTCAAGCGTTCAATTGCGGCGCAGGCAGTGTCACCGGTGGCCAACATCGGATCGAGAAGCAAAACACGCTGGTTCTTCACGTTCTTCGGGAGACGAAGGTAGTATTCAACGGTGGCATTCACAAAACGGTCCCGGTAAATTCCGATGTGTCCGACCGTGGCGAAGGGAAGGATCTTCATCATTCCGTTCAACATGCCGAGGCCCGCACGGAGGATGGCCACAATGGTGAAGGTCTCGGTGATCTTGGGTGACTTGGTTTTCTCAAGAGGAGTTTCAACCGTCGAGAGTCCCATTTGGAGATCACGGGTGGCTTCATAGGCCATCATCTGGCTCATCTCTTCGACAATCTGGCGGAAGGCCATCGAGGAGATGTTCTTGTCCCGGAGGATCGAGAGCTTGTGCTGGAGCACGGGGTGCTCGAGGATGGTCACGGTCGGATGAGGGTTTTTTGCGGTCTTCTTTTTGGACTTGGCCATGATCACTTTTCCTTCGTGGGTTTAAAATACGGTTCCGTCGCTCTGGAGTTTCAAGGGGGGGCCTCCGTCTGAGCGAAGTCGGGATGCCAGGCGCCTCCCTGCGTGCCAGGTTCCGCCTTCGAGAATCCTGACCAGAGGGAGCTCTTCCTTCGTTTTTCCGAGAGTGGTCCGGACTTGTTCTCCGATTCGGTCGAGGAGGGTCACGGTGAGAGCTCGCCACTCCAGGATCAGTTCGGATGAGGGTGCGTGCTCGCGTTCACGTTCCCTCTCGTCCATGAGTTCAATCAGGCCCGAGTCCAGTAGGAGACCGCCGTTCCTGTACTCCGGGAGCCCGGTCATGGAATCGAGGTCTGAAATTGTGATCCCGAGCTCCATCAGGGGTTCCATGAGGGAGTAGCTCATCCATTGGGAGAGCTTATGAAAAGGGATGAGGGAGGAGGGGGTTCCCGGGGTACCGAGTGCCGGATGTTCCCAGCAGTCTCCGAGGTTCACCCCGTTCAGTTCGATCCGTCCGGGCCAGATGGGTCCGAGTTTGAGGAGGACACTCTTCAATACCCGGTCAGCCGTGATGGAACCGTTCCGGGTTTCCTTCAGCCATTCATCGAGAAGGATCCCGGGGCGTGAACCCTCGAAGATCTCTCCGAGTCGGTTCAGAAGGGCCACGCGACCTTCCACACCGAGCAAGGGGTTCCCGGGCGAAACTTGGAACCCGTTTTCCAAATCCATCGTCGAGAAGCGTTTCAAGCCTTCGGAATCGGCACCGATCAGTCCTTTTGAGTGGAATTTTCCAGCACGAAACAGATCCAGGGATGCGATGGCCAGGCCTTCGGACTTCGAAAAAACCCGTCCTTCGGTGAAGGGATCCCGGTATTTCCAAGCCATTCCGGCACCGGCGTCGAGCAATACCGAAACGATTCCGAGCTCGATCAGGATGCGCGCACGTTCTACGGGGTCGCTCACACCCGAGGCGGCCATCACCCCACGAAGCCGATCCACTCCTCCTGCCCGAAAATGGCCGAAGCGTGAGTGAAAAGGAATAGTGAGGTCCGGATAATTTTCGCGGGTTACCTCAAGAACGAAAGCGGCGACTTCCGGAAGCTTTTCAGGATGGACCCGGAAATGCCCCTTGCCCTCGAGGGCGAGGTCGTAAAGACGTCGCGAACGTTCCCGCACCGCCTGGGGTGAAAGCAGATGATCCAGTTCAGCGGCAGTGCCTTTCATTCGAAGAGACCCCGTCCTTTGACTTTTTTGAGGTCGCCCTTTTTCTTCACTTTGCCCGGTGTGAAGTATCCAGCGGCCTTTTTGGCTTCCATTTCCACAGACGCATCGGCCGGGATGCGATCGGCCGGAATCTCGATCCGGTTGACGATCTTGATTCCGCTCCCTACAACAGCATCGTATTTCATGTTCGACATGGAGACGAAATTCGTGATCCGGGTGATGCCGAGCCAATGGAGCACGTCCGGCATCATCTGCTGGAAGCGCATGTCCTGGACTCCGGCGACACATTCGGTTCGCAGGAAGTAAGTGCTCGCCGAGTCGCCGCCTTTCTGGCGTTTCCGCGCATTGTACACCAGGAACTTGGTCACTTCCCCGAGGGCGCGACCTTCCTTGCGGTAATACACGATGACGCCGGCCCCGCCTTTTTGTGCGGTCTTGATCGATTCCTCGATGCCGTGAACCAGATAAGGGCGACAGGTGCAGATGTCCGAGCCGAACACGTCCGATCCGTTGCACTCATCGTGCACCCGGACCGTGAGTTCTTTTTTCGGGTCGGTGATCGCTTTGACATCTCCGAAGATGTAGACGGAGGTGGATCCGATCGGAGGCATGAAGGCCTTCAGGTCGTGACGGGTCACCAGTTCGGGGAACATCCCCCCGGTCTCCTGGAAGAGCACCTTTCGGAGCTCGCCTTCGGTGGTTCCGAAACGTTCGGCAACAGCGGGTAGGTACCAGACGGGTTCGATCGCAGCCTTCGTGACCGTTACGTCATGAGACGGTTTGACGATCTTTCCGTCGACCTCGAGTTCGCCTTTTTCGATCAGGTCGTCCAGCTCGGCCATGCGGATGTGGGCCTTGGTCACGGCGATACTCGGCCGGATGTCATATCCGCCTTCGAGCTCTTTCTTATAAACGGTGGCAACATCCGCGCCCCAGGGGTCGAGCGACACGATTTTTTTCGGATCTTTCCAGCTCGGGTGCGGCCCGATTTTCTCGACGGGCTCGGTATTGGTCAGATCGGGTTTGAAGTCTTCCGCGAGTTTACCTGCTGCCATCGCCAGGGCCCGGTACACCGAATAGGATCCGGAGTGTGCGCCGATGGCGTTCCTTTGCAAGGGATTGGTGTTGGTTGCGATGAGGGGTCCGCGTTCCTTCGGGGTTTTGGCGCCCCACTGGATCTCAAAGGAGGTGACGTCCTTCTTTTGTCCGGGGTGGGAGGTGAGAGCGATATGAGCGGTTCGTTTGTTGTGTGGCATATCAAGACATCCAATTCTTGTCGGGGCTGTCGGCCCATTTGGTGGTGATTTTTTTCAGTTGGGACCAGAACTCGGTTCCGGAATCTCCGGTGATGTCACCGGAGCCGAATTTAGAGATCTTGGTTCCACCGAAGGAGAAGGGCTCGCGCGGTACCGGTACGCCGACATTGATGCCGATCATTCCGGCGGTGCTCTCGCTCGCGACCCGTTCCGCAACCGATCCGTCACGAGTGAAGACACTACAGGCGTTTCCAAACGCAGAAGCCGCTTCGAAGGCCAGAGCCTCCGAGAGGTTCTTGCACCGGACAATCGAGATCACCGGACCGAACCATTCTTCACAGGCTGCGGAAGATCCCGGCGTGACTCCGTCGAGGATGGTGGGACCGAGCCAGTATCCGCCCTTCAGCTCGGGCGAGACTTCAGGATTGCGACCGTCGAGAAGGAGTCGAGCCCCTTCGCTCACAGCGCGCGAAATGGAGGCATTCAGGCGGTCCAGGGATTCCCTGGAAATGATGGCGCCCATTTCCTTACCAGGACGGAGGGCACGTGCCTTTTCTACCACGCCATCGATCAAGGATTCCACTTCACCCACGGCCAGGAGGACAGAGGCTGCCATGCAGCGTTGGCCTGCACAGCCGGTGAAGGAGTCTGCAATCCCACGAGTGGCGATTTCAGGGTCCGCATCCGGCATCAGGATGATCGGATTCTTCGCCCCTCCGAGTGCCAGGACGCGCTTGCCTCGGGAGGTGCCCCGAGCGTACACGCTTTGTGCGATCGGAGAGGATCCGACGAAACCGACAGCCGAGATTCCCGGATGGTCGAGGAGGTTCTCCACGCTCTCTCGGCCGCCTTGGAGAACCGTAAAGACTCCCGGAGCGAATCCTGCTTCTTCAATGGCCTTGGCTAGAAGATTCGAAGTCAGAGGAACTTTATCGGACGGCTTCCAGACGAAGGCATTTCCGACCGCAAGTGCGATCGGTATCATCCACATCGGGACCATCGCCGGAAAATTGAACGGAGTGATGCCGGCAACCACTCCGAGGGCTTCGCGACGGTATTCACAGAACACTCCACGCGAAACCTGAAGGCGGCCGCCAGAGTCGGAGTTTTGCAAGCTCAGGGAGTATTCGAGTACTTCGACACCCTTCATGAGCCCGGCCTTGGCTTCGGCCAGGGTCTTTCCGGATTCTTCGCTGATCTGTGCCGAGATCAGATCCAGGTCTCTCAGCAGGATGTTCCGGAATTTGAACAACAGCGAGGCTCGCTCTTTGGCCGGAGTCCTGGCCCAATTCGGCGCAGCTTTTTTGGCCGATGCAATCGCCTGCTCGATGTCGGATGGGGTGCTTTCCTTGAAACGACCGATCACATTTCCAGTTCGAGGGCTTTTCACTTCACGGGAGGCCCCGCTTCCCTCGACGAAGGCCCCGTTGATGTAGTTTTTGCACTCGATCATGGTTTCAACTCCGTTGGTAATCGTCTTGATAGCGGACAATGTCGTCCTCGCCGAAATAGGTTCCGACCTGGACTTCGATGAACTCGACCTGCACCTTGCCCGGGTTGCGGATCCGGTGTTTGGCCCCTTGAGGGATGTAGATGGACTCTCCTGGCTTCAGGGCGTGAACCACGTCGTTCAGGACCACTTCCGGCTCGCCCTTGATGATCACCCAGTGTTCGGCCCGTTTGGCGTGGCTCTGGTAGGAGAGCTGTTGCCCAGGATTCACATGAATCACCTTCGACTTGTAGGCGTCTGTGTCGCGGAGGATTTCGAAGCGTCCCCAGGGACGGAACTCGAAGGGGTGCTCCTGCGCGCGTTTGTCACGGTTCCGGACCAGTTGCTCGACTGCGTGTTTCACATTTTGGGTCGAGTTTTTCTTGGCAACCAGTAGGGCGTCGGCGGTGTCGACCACGATCAGATCATCGGTGTCGATGAAAGTGGTGAGGCGGCCTTGGTTCGAGTAAGCGAAGTTCCCGCTGCCGCCGACTTCGAGCATCTCGGAGGATTTTCCGAGCTTGGCGATCTCGTCCCAGGATCCGACGTCACTCCATCCGAGATCGCAAGGGATGCAAACCTGGGCTTTCAGTTTTTCCATCACGCCATAATCGATACTTTGGGCGGGGCAACGGTCGTACAATTCTTTCAGGTTGGACAGGTCGGTCTTGAGTCCGTTCATCACTTCCCAGGTCTCAGGCATGAGTTCCTTGAGGGCGGCGATCATGGTTCCCACCTGGAACACGAACATGCCGCCATTCCAGAGGAAGGTTCCGGCTTTCAGGAAGCCTTCGGCTGTTTTCAGGTCGGGCTTTTCACGGAAGCCGAGGGTCTGGAAAGCGGTGGTTTCGCTCTCGCTGGCGAAAGGCGTGGTTCCGACTTCAATGTAGCCGTAGCCGGTGGCTGGATGGGTCGGTCGGATGCCGAGGGTCGCAACCTGGCCTTTTCTGGCGCAGGCCTCGGCCAGGCGGATCGCGGCTTGGAAGGCGGCCTCATTCTGGATCAGGTGGTCGGAAGGAAACACTCCGACCACGGCATCCGTCCGGCTCTGTTGTTCGAACACTTTGCAAAGGAGCGCGATGGCAGGCGCGGTGTTGTTCGCCTTCGGTTCATAAAGAGCCTGAGAGGCAGGGACTCCGGCTTCACGGAGGACGTTCTCGGTCAGGACCTTCATGGATTGGTTGGTGACCACCCAAGGAGAGCCGAGGGGCTTCAATCGACGCAGGGTCTTCAGGAACAAGGATTCCTCGAACAGTTCACAGAATTGCTTCGGGAACTGGGTGCGGGAAAGGGGCCAAAGACGGGTACCACTGCCTCCGGAGAGGATCACGGGAATGAATGCCATAGTGGGCGCAGTCTTCCAAAAACGAGAGTAAAAATCGAGGGTTTTTTACGGAGAATTGAAGACTTGCGGAATCCGTACTTTCCAGTATAGATTCCCTTTCATGGAAGATTCAGCCGTCTACGTATCCTTGGAATTCACCCCGAACCCCAATACCTTGAAGTATTCTGTGAATCGGAAGCTCCTCGACAAAGGTGCTGCCAATTTCACCAAAAAAGACGATGCGGAGCAACGGTCGCCTCTGGCTTGGAAACTCCTCAATATCAATGGGATTTCGGGAGTCATGATCGGTAAGGATTTTGTGACCATCACCAAGACCGAAGATGGAGATTGGGATCATGTCCACCGGAATGCTTCCGACACGATCGACCGTCATCTGACTGCGGGCGAAACGGTTTTGGCCGAGGATCTCGCCGCTGGAATCGCAAATCAGAATTCCTCCGAGATCGAGAAACGCATCCAGGCTTTCCTGGACGAGCACATCCGTCCGGCCGTGGCGATGGACGGCGGAGATGTCACTCTAGACCGTTTTGAAGACGGCATTGTTTACCTGTACATGCAGGGATCTTGCGCAGGATGTCCGAGTTCCACCATGACCCTCAAAGTGGGTATCGAGACCAAGCTCAAAGAAGCCGTACCTGAAGTGATCGAAGTCGTTCAAATCTGATTCGCACGCGCCTCAGAAATTGAAGCCGTTCACCGAGCCCTCATCGAGAGGCTTGCGGTCGCCCGCGGGGTTTCGCTTGGCTTTCGGAAGAGGGGCTTCGGTGAGAGTCGGTGCGACTGGATCGACTTCATTCCGCTCGTCCCCATCGGGATACCACTGCGCAGGGGCTGCATCGAGTTTGTAGGGCTTCCAGGGAGCGGAAAGAGGACGGTTCGAGAGTCCGATTTTGTCGTAACCCTTTGCTCCGGTCTCGATGAATGCCTGAATCTTCGCATCAAAGGGAACACCGAGGATCGCGCGTCGGATCAGGGGGCGCTCATTGGCTCCGAATCGGTACCCGATCACCATCACCTTCTTACCCTTCTGGCGTTCATCGATTTTCGCGGAGAGTCCCTTCAAGGAACCTTTCGGATAGACGTGGACTTCGAGATTCCCTTCCCATTCCACCACGTCCACTTTCTTTCCTGAGGGACCGGTTCCGTCCAAGCGGTCGAACACTTCTTCCGAAAAAACCGAGAAGGAAGTGAGGACTCCAGAGAGGACTGCAGTGAGGGCGAGGAGTGTTCTAAAGGGAATGATCATATTTTGACGTATCGGAGCAAGCGTCAAAATCTTGAGTCGGAAAATCCTGCCGGGTGGGTGGCTTCGGACACAGAGGAACGAAAAGCAGTGCTAATCTGAGAACATGCGTGTTTTTGGGTTGTTGGTTCTGGGGCTCCTCCTTCAGGCCTGTGCAGACCGACCGGTCAGCCCTGGCCTGATTCGAACTTCCGAACTCGGTACATTGCGGAGTCTGATTCCGGTCCGAGCGATCACTCATTTCCACACTCCTTATTCTTTCGATGCTTGTGATGGCGAGGGCATTCTCGCAGACGGAAGTCCTGATGCGAAATGCTGGGATCACGCAAGGCGGGCTTTTTGTGAGAACCACATCAACTATGTCTTTGCGACCGATCATGTCGACCGGATGGCCGAGACCTCTCTCCAAGACCTTTCTCTGCTCCGCTCCGGAGACACCTTGCTCACCCAGGGTGCCGATCCGGTCGGAAACCGGATGGTGTGCCCTGACGGGTTCACACCGGTGCTCCTGCCCGGGCTCGAAGGAAAATGGCTCGCACTCGGAATGCAGAACCACATTCCGGGTGACCTCGCCACGCGACAGGCCGTTTATGGCGCGGATGATGCCGCCTCGAAGGCCGCACTCGAATCCGTGGGTGCAGTGGTGGCGGTTCCTCATACCGAGAGCCGGGATTTTGCGAGTCTCCTCGCACTGGCTCCTTCGGCAATCGAGATCTACAATTTGCACGCCAATCTCGATCCAAAAATCCGGAAGAAGTACCTCGGGAGACCGCCCTTTGAAAAACTCGGTGCCCTGTTGAATTACCTGGCCGATCCCTACAAAGAGCTGAATCCCGATTACATGTTGCTCGATTTCCTCGAATTCAATCCGGTCTATTTCCAGACCTGGAACCGCCTGCTGGCAGCGGGAGTCCAGGTCACCGGGCTCGGTGGACTTGATTCGCATGAGAACATTTTTTCGCAAAAAGCCGCCGATGGAGAGCGTCTGGATCATCACCGGAGGATGACCCGGTTCATCAACAATTGGGTTTTGTCCTCTGCTGATGATTTCAGCTCAGTCAAGCAAGCGATCGTCGCCGGTCGGGTCTACTTTGTCGTGGAGGGGCTCGGCACTCCGACACTTCCCGATTTTCACGCAAACTGGATGAACGGCGGAGCCGGAACCGTGGTGGAGATGGGCGGAACGCTCACTCCCGGGGCTTTCTCTTCGGAATTGTCCTTCACCGCGCCGTCGGTCCACGGGAGCTTTCCGGGCATGGGTGACGGGGACGAAAAACCCGAGATCCGTTCGGAGCTCATCCGCGTCGATTCGTCCGGGGCTGAAACCGTGGTGGGTCGCGGAGGTGCCGGAATCTCGTTCACCGATCCTCCGGCCGGGCATTACCGCGTACAAGTTTGGATCCGCCCGAAGCATCTCAAAGAGTTCCTGTTTGACGAGGACCGAGGAGACGCGGAGTTCCTCTGGATCATCTCGAATCCGATCCGGGTGGTCCGATGAGGTGGCAGGGAACCTTACTGATGCTCGCTTTTTCTTTTGGTTGGGCACATGCGGGCGAATCTGAAGTCCCTTCGGTGAAGGTGGGGGTGACCAGTGCGGTCACTCTTCCTCAGCCCCTTCTGGTCGGGGTGCGGCTCAGACCCGAGGCTGCTCCGGACTGGGAGTCCTACTTCGAGGGGGGATGGTTCCGGTACGGGTTTGGTTCAGATGAGTCGTCCCGCACCCTGTCGAGCACCACCGTCAAAGGGGGAGTTCGCTACCACCCTTTTTCAAATGCTTGGTTTGTGTCGGGTGAGCTCGGATTTCGTCATGTGAATGTCTCGGTCGACATCTCCAACCTAAAACTCGACGGGGTGGCGCTGGCCAAAACGGCCGAGCTCGGACTCGGAACTTTTTTTGGAGGGGTTTCACTTGGCGGAGAGTGGCTTCTGACCCCCGGTTTCGGCTTGGGCTTCGACCTCGGGGTGCAACTAGCTTTGCTGCATGCCGGCTCGATCACCATTCACGCCGCACCCGATCAGGAGGGTCTCACCGACAACACGGTGAGTGACAAGAAGGTCATGGAGCGGATCTCGGGACTTCCGCTCCCACAAATTGCGGTTTTGCGCCTCGTTTGGTATCTTTGAGCCCCTATGGCTAAACCGAAGTTCGCTTTCTCGATGAGTCGGGTCTCGAAGATCTACCCTCCCAACAAAACCGTTCTCCGGGACATCTCCTTGTCCTTTTTTTACGGAGCGAAGATCGGAGTGCTCGGGCTGAACGGGGCCGGGAAATCGACCTTGATGAAGGTGATCGCCGGTGAGGAAAAGAACGTCAACGGCGAGGTGTTGCCTTCTGACGGGATCAGTTTTGGATATCTCAAGCAGGAGCCCGAACTCGATCCGGCCAAAACGGTAAAAGAGATCGTCATGGAAGGGACCGGTGAACTCGGGCGGGATTTGAAACGCTTCGAGGAGATCGGTCAGAAGTTTGCGGATCCGGAGCTCGACCCGGACGAAATGACGAAACTCCTGGAAGAACAAGCCGTGATCCAGGAACGGATCGAAGCCAAAGACGGTTGGGACATCGACCGGAAGCTCGAGGTTTCGATGGATGCGCTCCGTTGTCCTCCGTCCGATGCACCGGTGAAAAACCTGTCAGGCGGTGAGCGGAGACGGGTGGCCCTTTGTCGTCTGTTGATCCAGAGGCCCGATGTGCTGCTGCTCGATGAACCGACCAACCATCTTGATGCGGAATCCGTGGGCTGGCTCGAGCAGTTCCTTCAGAGCTACGAGGGGACCGTGATCGCGGTCACCCACGATCGCTACTTCCTCGACAACATCGCCGGATGGATCCTCGAACTCGACCGCGGGCACGGGATTCCGTGGCAGGGAAATTACTCGAGCTGGCTCGAGCAGAAACAGAACCGCCTCGCCCAGGAAGAAAAAGCCGAGACCAAGCGGCAAAAGACCCTTGAGCGCGAACTCGAGTGGATCCGGATGAGTCCGAAGGCCCGCCAGGCGAAGAGCAAGGCCCGTGTGAACGCCTACGAAGCCATGTTGAACGAGAGCCAAGGCGGACGTCGCGACGAGGAAATGGAAATTTTCATTCCACCAGGACCGCGTCTGGGTTCGGTGGTGATCGAGGCCGAGAACATTTCGAAGTCGTTCGGGGGCAAGCTCCTGTTCGAAAATCTGAATTTCAAGATCCCGCCGGGGAGCATTGTCGGGGTGATCGGAGGGAACGGAGCGGGGAAGTCGACCCTGTTCAAGATGATCACTGGCAAAGAGAAGCCGGACACCGGATCGATTCGGATCGGTGACACCGTGAAGCTCGGGTATGTCGATCAGTCCCGTGACAGCCTCAATTCCGAGAACACGGTTTGGGAAGAGATCTCAGACGGTAAGAACGAGACCGTACTTCTTGGAAACCGGGAAGTGTCCTCACGTTCCTACTGTTCGCGATTCAACTTCACCGGATCCGATCAGCAGAAAAAGGTCGGGATCCTCTCGGGCGGTGAGCGAAACCGGGTCCATCTGGCCAAGATGCTGAAGTCCGGGGCGAACGTGCTCCTGCTCGACGAGCCGACCAACGATCTCGATGTGAATACCCTCCGTGCTCTGGAAGAGGCGCTGGTGAATTTCGCCGGAACCGCCATCGTGATTTCGCACGATCGCTGGTTCCTGAACCGGGTTGCCACTCACATCCTGGCTTTCGAAGGGGAGTCCAAGGTCGAATTTTTCGAGGGTAACTTCCAGGACTACGAAGAAGACAAAAAACGCCGCTTGGGTGCAGAGGCACTCACACCGAAACGGGTCCGGTTCCGTAATGTCGAATCCGTCCGTTAAGGGCTCGGAAATGCAGTGGATTTTTGTGTTGACACCTTGCGCAAAAAGCGTTAGAGTTCCGCGCCTATGAGGGTGGTCCACCTCGCTCGTCTCATTTTTGTCCTGCCACTGGCGCTCCTCTCCGGGAGTGCCGAGGCAGTTGTTTTGCAAATCCTTCATACGAATGATCTGCATGCTGCGCTGAAGACGGCTGGCACCCCACGCTCAGGAATGCCCGAATTCGGAAGCTGGGCCCGGGTGAAGGCTAAACTCGATGAGCTGGAGAGCGAGGGCCGTGCCCGAGGATTCGAGACTCTCAAGTTCGATGCAGGGGACTACCTCGAGGGATCCTCCTATTACTTTCCGGACAATGGAATCCATGTGTTGCGGGCGTATCAGAGCTTCGGATTCGATGCCGCCACCCTGGGCAATCATGATTGGCTGATGGGGGCCAGAGACCTCGACGCACTTTACGGGCAATCTCCCTTTCCATTCCCCGTAGTCTCGAGCAATTTACGAATCAAGAAGCGACTCAAAAACCTGAGCCGACAGATCCGTCCCAGTGCAAGTTTCGAACGGGGTGGAGTCCGGATCGGTGTGATGGGTCTATCGACCGACGAGGCCCTTTACAGTTGGATCACCCGGGTCAAATCCCGCAAGAACGACATGAAGATCCTCGACTTCCGGGACGGTTCCTACCTGGATCCGGACACCCGGGAAGAATACACGGAGCAGGGTTTGGCGAACGATGTGATCGACAAGCTGGACCGGGAACACGATCTGGTGATCGCACTGACCCACATCGGCTACAGCGAGGACAAGTTGCTGGCAGCCGCTTCCAAGGGGCTCGATCTCGTCATCGGTGGCCATTCACACACCGTTCTTGAGAGCATGGCCATCGTTCCGAACCGGGAGGGCCGCGAAGTGCCTGTCGTCCAAACCGGGTTTAACGGACATTTCATCGGCAAGATCCTGGTCGAAGCCGAAAGGGGACAGCAGCCAAAGATCTTGTCTTACGAACTCGTGCCGGTTGATATGGACGGGCCGAGGAACCCCGAACAGGATCGCTACCTGCAGGAAGCTGAAGCCGCACTCGAGCGCCTGTACGGTCCTGACTTGAGAAAGCCCATCGGAAAGTCAGAAGTCCGACTGGTATCCGGAGATCGTGGGCCGACCGCGTTTGCGCAGTTTGCAGCCAATGCCATGCGTGAGGCGACCGGAGCCGAATTGGCTGTCGATGTCGGAGCTTTTCATGGAAACACCCCGCAACCGGCGGGTGATGTCTCCCGCTTTACATTGATGGAAATGTACCCCCGCAAGTTCGAGCAGGAACAGAACGAGGGGCATTATATCTACACCACCAAAATTCCCGGGATCGCCATCAAGATCGGTCTCGAGTACTCCATGCGTTACGGGTATTTCTTGTCCACGAGCGGAGTCACTTACGACCTCGTGGCCCTGAGTGACGAGGAGTACGATCGCCTCCGCACCCGGCACAACGGTCGGGATTCGAAACGCTACCTGACCCGGTTCGTTCCCAAGAACATCAAAATCAACGGTGAACCCCTCAGGAAGTGGCGCTGGTACAAGGCCGCAACCTCAGAGTCCTTGGTGCGAGGAGCTTTCGGCATCACCCCATTGGCCAAATTGCTGTTCATCAATGCACGGATTAGCCCCCATACACTTTGGAATGCCATGGAAGCCCATTTACGCAAAATTGGAACCATCCTGGCACTGAATCCGGGCGAAAAAATGATGGAAGAGGGGATTTTCGGGGTTGAATCGACATTCAGTCGGGACGTCCTGGACGAGGGTCTCGAAGAGATCATGAAGGAATTGCCATGAGCCTGCCGGGTTTGATCGGAGTCATTCACTTGCCGGCATTGCCTGGAGCTCCCGGTGCCCATGGAAAATCTCCCTCAGCTGTTCTCAATCTAGCCTGCACACGCGCGGTGGAGGAAGCGAAGAAGCTTGAGAAGTCCGGATTCGAGGGGTTGATCATCGAGAACTTCGGTGATGCCCCCTTTTACAAGAACCGTGTTCCGCCTGAAACGGTCGCTTCCATGTCGATCATTGCTTCTGCTGTGATCTCATCCGTCAAGATTCCACTCGGAATCAATGTTCTCCGTAACGATGCGGACGCCGCTTTGGCTGTCGCTTCGGTGACCGGAGCGGCCTTTGTCCGGATCAACGTCTTGGCGGGCGTGGTCGCTACGGATCAGGGGCTGATCGAAGGCGAGGCTGCCCGCTGGGTCCGGGAAAACCAACGCCTGGGTGGCAAGGTCCGGCTCCTGGCCGATGTTCACGTGAAGCACGCTCAGACCCTTTCATCGGAAGATCTCGGAATTGCGATCGAGGAGGTCGCGGGCCGTGGGGGTGCCGACGGGGTGATTGTCACCGGAGCCACAACCGGCAGATTGCCGGCACAGGATTCCCTCCGGACGGCGCTCAGCTCGGCTCGGCATTCCGGGGTCCCCCTTTATGTCGGAAGCGGGATGACGGTCGAAGGGCTTTCCGATGCCGAACGCGGACTGAGACTGATTGTCGGGTCTGCGCTCCGGAGAGGGGGCAAGGCCGGTGCGCCATTGGATCCACTTAGGATTTCCGCCCTCGTCAAAGCCTGGCGTCGTTACTCCAGGGCCTGATTAGACGTTCAATTCAGGCGGGTTTTGCGATAAAACCTATTCATGTACATCAGAAATGCCTGGATCGAAAAGACGCAATTCCACCCGCTTCCGGCGGAAGAGGTGATTCGTGAAGTGGTCTTGCGTTGTCGCCAGGAGATCGAACGCGGCGGATTGCCGGTCGTGGTGTTCGATCTGGACTCGACACTTTTTGACGTTTCGAAACGTTCGTTCGAGATTTTGAAGGAGTGGCTGACTCATCCCGAGTCGGGGTCCTTCCAGGAGACCCGTGATAGACTTTCGGATCTCGAACCCTCCGACATGAGGTACTCGCTCGAGGACGTGTGGGAAATCAAAAAGATTCCCGGTGATGTGGCCCCTTATGATCATCACTTGAAACACGCCAAGCGATTTTGGCGTGCCCGTTTCTTCGCAAATGATTACCTCCGTTTCGACGAGCCGACCCCAGGTGCGGTCGAATTCGTGAAAACCCTTCACGCCGACGGGGTCATGATCGTTTACCTCACCGGGCGTGATGTGCCGCTCATGGCTTTCGGTACTTTCGATCAATTGAAGAGTCACGGCCTTCCGATCGAAGTGGAAAGGACACGGCTGATTCTGAAGCCAAAGCGACATCTGGACGATCTCGACTTCAAGACGGGCGCCGCCCGTACCATCACCGGGTTCGGCAAGGTCATTGCGAGCTTCGAGAACGAGCCCAAGAATCTCGTTGCCATGAAAGAAGTGTTTCCGGCTGAAACCATGAATGTCTTCATCGAAACGGTGAGTAGCGATCATCCGGCTCCTTCGGGAACCGGGATCTATCGGATCCGGGAGTTTCATTTCTGAAGACTTTGAAGGTTCTCAGTCTCATTCCTCCTCTGGTTCAGGTGAATACTCCGTATCCGGCCACGAGCTTTCTGACCGGATTCCTGAGGTCACTCGGCTATGAAGCGGTTCAAGATGATCTCGGACTGGGTCTGGTGCTCCGCTTGTTCTCGGAAGACGGACTGGACCGTATTCGCGCCTCGATCGATGAAAGGATCGGGTCCGAACCGCTCATCCGGTCGAATCCTTCAATCGGATTTTTTCTCGAGGCCTTTACCGAGTACCGGAAGACCATTTCTCCCGTTATCCGGTTTCTGCAGGGAAAAGACGCGACACTCGCTCATCGGATCGCCTCCCGCACCTTGCTGCCAGAGGGGCCCCGTTTTGCCCCAGTCGACATTGCGGATCTCGAATGGGCTTTCGGCGGAATGGGGACCCAGGATCAGGCCAAACACCTGGCCAGCTTGTACATCGACGACCTCACAGACGTGATCCAGGCTGGTGTGGATCCCCAGTTTTCGCTTTCGAGGTACGGTGAAAAGCTGGCGGCAAGTGCACCCAGTCTTGAACCGCTTCTCGATGAGCTCGAGAAAGGCCATCCCCTCATCCCCGAACTGCTCGAAGGACTCGTGAAGAGTACTGTAGAGCGACACCGACCGGATGTGGTGTTGCTGACCGTACCATTTCCGGGGTGCATGCTCGGAGCTCTGCGGATCGCGTCGACCATCCGGAAAATCGATCCTCGGATCCGGATCGCATTGGGCGGGGGCTATGTGAACACGGAGCTCAGGAAGGTGAAGGACGGACGGCTTCTCAGGTTTTTTGACGCCATCACACTGGATGACGGTGAGCGACCGCTCGAGAAACTACTCGAGTTTTGGGAGGGTACCGGCTCTCGTGACCGGCTCCTGAGGACCTTCCTCGAATCCAGCCGGGTTCCGGGGGCGATCGAATTCTGTTCGAGCCCCGAGGTCCATGACATCCCTCAGACCGGCACCGGCTTTCCGACTCTAGACGGGTTGCCCCTCGGATCTTACCTTTCCTTGGTGGAAATGTTGAATCCGATGCACCGGTTCTGGTCCGATTTGCACTGGAACAAATTGATGTTGGCGCACGGCTGTTATTGGCATCAGTGCAGTTTTTGTGACATCAGCCTCGATTACATCAAACGTTACGAGATTTCTCCCGTTCAACTCACGGTCGAGCGCATGAAGCGATTGTACGCAGAAAGCGGGTCGAGCGGGTTCCATTTCGTGGACGAAGCCGCTCCCCCCGCTGTTTTGAAAGAGCTTTCCCGTCAGTTGGTCTCCGAAGGCCTTTCGTTTTCATGGTGGGGGAACATTCGGTTCGAAAAAGCTTTCAGTCGGGAAGTGACCGAGATGATGAGTGATGCCGGATGCGTTGCGGTCTCGGGTGGCCTCGAGGTTGCATCGGACCGGTTGCTGAAAAAAATGAAGAAAGGGGTGACCGTCGAGCAGGTTGCCCGGGTCACCCGGAATTTTCGCGAATCACGGGTCCTGGTCCATGCGTATCTGATGTACGGATTTCCGACCCAGACGGTCCAGGAGACGATCGACAGTCTCGAGCGGGTGAGGCAGTTGTTCCGGGAAGGATGCCTCAGCTCCGCATTTTGGCACCGTTTCTCGGCCACGGTCCATTCGGGGGTCGGCATGGCACCTGAGGACTACGGCATCCGGATCGACAGTCGCGAGGAATCTGTTTTCGCAGAAAACGATCTCCCCTTCGAGGATGAGAGCGGCGTCGACCACGATCGCTTCGGTCCTGGGCTCAGAAAAGCGGTCTACAATTACATGCTCGGTATCGGCCTGGATGAGGATGTGAGAAGTTGGTTCGAATTCAAGGTTCCCAAGCCCCAGGTGGATCCTTTTCTGATCCGGAGGGCGCTCGAATCATGAGAAAAGCCTTTTCCATTTTGATATTGTCGATCCTTTTGGGTGCGTGTTCGATCACGAAGCCTTGCTCGGAGGCCGGAGATGTTTCCTGGAATCCAAAAATCATCGGAGACAAACGATGCACCCAGAAGACGCGTAAAGACGGGAGAGTCGTCAATCACGGGAGGTTCCTGCAGTCGTACACGTCTACCGGTAGGATAGCTCTCGAGGGAGAGTTCACAGAAGGGTTAAAATCCGGGATCTGGTTACATTACGCCGAAGACGGCCGATTGATTGCAGTGAAGTATTTTGATCAAGGGGTCGAGAAGTCACCCTCCGAAGATGTCCGGAAAAAAATGGATCTCCTGATCCAGCAGAAAGCAGGGAGTGTGAAATGAAGAGCAGGATTTTGATAGTCGACGACGAACCTCAGATTCGGTTGCTGCTCGGTGAGTTCCTGTCGGACCTTTATGAAACCGAGTTCGCTTCCAACGGGAATGAGGCGGTGAAGCGCTCACTAGAATGGATCCCTGACCTGATCCTGATGGATGTCATGATGCCCGACTTGGACGGAATCTCGGCGGTTCAGAAAATTCGTGATCACGAGCTCACCCGTCACATCCCGATTTTGATGGTCACTGCGGCGAACACCACCCGGCAGCGGATCGCAGCATTCGATTTCGGTGCCGACGATTTCATCTCGAAGCCCTTCGAGATCGAGGAATTGCTCGCGCGGATCCGCTCCAAATTGAGCCGGATCCGTCAGATCCAGGAGCCCGCCGTCCCGGCTCTCGGATTTGCGAATCTCGTGATGGACACCCGCGCCCGCGAGGTCCGTTTGGACGGGGTGTTGTTGGACCTGGGACCGGTGGAGTACGGGATCCTGGAGATTCTGCTCCGGCGTCCCGGTGCGGTGGTTTCGCGTAAAGAGATTATGGAACGCGTCTGGGAAGACGGGCGCAAGAACGACCGGCTCATCGACGCCCATTTGAGCACTCTTCGGAAGAAGCTCAATTCCTGGGAGGCGGATCTCCAGACCGTTTATGGTGAAGGTTACCGCTTGAAGTCGCGATCCTGATTCTTTGTGGCCAAGGTCTGGATCTGCCAGATCTTGAGGTGCCGGACGGTCCTGGAAATCCCCTCTAGAATCGAGATGATGAATCCTTCACGGCCGTCTTTCCATGCGCCGTAATAGATGTAGTTCTTGTAGAGCATGGCAGGAAACGAGAGCAGGATGCGGAGGAAGCCAGTTCTGAGACCTCGACGGTAGTCCGCTTCCGCCTGAATCGTCGTGTAGTGATTGAGTTTCACCAGGAAGCGCTCGATTCTGAGATTTTCCACGTGAATGATCGGTTCGTCGATGTTTCCAAGAGGATTCCCACCGTCGATGCCTTCGTGGACTGCACCGACAAACCGGACACCGGCCTTGTGGAACAGGCGCTCATGGTAGGATGGATTCCAGATTCCATGTCGAATCGGTTTACCGAGGAAAAACTCCTGTCGTCGAACCTTGTAGACTCCGGGAATCAGGCCGGGTGAATCGAGTATTTCCCTGATTTTTTGAGAAAGTCCGGGCGAACACTTTTCGTCTCCATCCAAAAAGAAAACCCAGTCGTGACGAGCCTGATCGATTCCGAAATTACGCTGGGCGGAAAATCCCGACCATTCTCTTTGTAGAAAGCGGATCCGGGTGGCCCATGGTCGGTCCGGGTCCGTACAAATCCGGGGTGTTTCATCCGTGCTGAATGAGTCGATGACCAGGATCTCGTCACACCAAAGGAGCGAGTTCAGGGCGCGTTCGATGAATTCCTGCTCGTTCTTGACGATGAGTAGACCGGTGACGGGGACCATGCGGCTAGCTTATCCCAGGTCTTTTCAGTTTTCTTATGAAAAATCGGGCAGGGTGAAGGTGCTCGATCAGATCGAGCTCGATGGACAAACGTTCTCCTGTCATCCAGTCACAGAGGAGTAAGGAGCCGATCGATGAAAAAGTGATCCCCCGGGATCCGAGAGCGGTCAGGGTCCATTCTCCAGGAGCCGCTGGAATCGGAGGGAGTGATCTCACCGGTCCGCCTCGAAAAGCATTTCCATAGATTCCCGAAAGCAGTTTGGGATCGCACAAGGGGCCGATCACGGGGAGCTTGTCAGGACTCGACAATCTCCAACCGACTCTCGATTGAATGGAATCCTGTGGAAAAGATCCCGAGAACTCGGACCATTTGGCTAACTCTCGGATCAATTGATCCCGATCGATGCTCTCTTGATTGGGGAGTGCGGTTTTTGCTTGATAAGTGGCTCCGATCAAGTGGGCGTCGACTCCCGAAAGTGCTGGAAGAGCCGGTGAGGCATAGCCCTCTTCTACCAGGGTTTCCTGGAGATTCCGACTCTGGGCGCTGGGCGGGACGAGGATGATTTGACCCCGGATCGGGCGCATGGGAATGGGATCGAGGTGTGGGATGACGGGAGGAGAAGCGTCGGGAAGTCTGAAGTCCGCTCCCAGTGTCGAAACCACTTGGGTGCATTCGATGGGTGGAAGACCATCAGCACGGATGAGAAAACCCCCTCCGGTCACTTCGATCGAGCTCACGCGGTTCCTGAAGAGTCGGATTTTGGGGTGGTGGATCCGGATCCTGCAGAGCTCCCTCGGGTTCACGACCCCGCAGACTTTGAGCCGGATTCCCCGGGGAGTGACTTCGTAAGAATCTTCTGGATAATTGGATTCGATCAAGGGCAGGGGATCGCGGAAATCCGTTCTCATGATGCCGGTGTGGTGAGGCACTCCGAGGTCCCGCAACTCGCGTAGAAATTCGGCAAGTGCAGCTTGGGCAAAACGGCTGATGGGATTCGGCTTCTTACTGATCTGTAGGTTGTAAAGACCGAGAGGATTTCCAGAAGTCCGGTTCCCGGGGCCTTCGGGATCGAAAATCAGTACCTCATACCCGGCTTCGGCGAGTCTTCTAGAAATCGCGGATCCGGCCAAACCTGCGCCGATGACTCCGACCGGTCCAGCTTCGGGTGGTCGGACGACCGATGATTCGCCCGAAAACCACGGAGGCAGCGGGGACGTACCCTCGATTCCCGGACCTACGAACTCAGCCCGAATGCATTCGCGTTTCTTTCCGAAACCCGGCCGCTTTTCGATCCTGAATCCTGCCGCTTCAATGGCCCTTCTCACCCAGCCAGCAGAGGTGAAGCTGGCTCCACGGGATCCGCTCCGGGACAGTCGCGCCACTTCAGCGAACAATCTGGGATCAAAAGCATCCGGGTTCTGTTTCGGTGCGAAGCCATCCCAATACCAGTGGTCGACCCTGAAGTCTGAAAGAGACATCTGTTCCCTAGCTTCTCCGAGAGAGAGCCAGAGTCTCACCCGACCTCCGGCCATTCGGAGCGAGTGAACTCCCGGAGTGAGGATAGGGTAGTGAGCGAGAAGCATGCCTGAAGCCTCGGAGAGTTCGGGGTATGCTCCATAAAGTCGTTTCAGGTCATCTAAGTGGACGGGAAAGCGCTCAAAGGAGTGGTAGTGCAGGACTTGCCCCGGTTTCGATTCCTTCAAAAAGGCATCGAGTGTCAAAACGAAGTTCAATCCGACGCCGAACCCGACTTCACCGATCTCGATCCGCGGGCGTCCTTCACCCAAAGCGCCCAGGTAACCGGAACCCTCAAGGTAAACGTAGCGGGACTCGCTGATCCCGTCCAAAGCCGAGAAATAGACATCCTGGAATCGGGTGGAATAGGGGGTCCGCTCGTCACGGAAGTCGATCCGGACCACCTCCACCTTCGGGGTGGATTCGTTCATGGAGCGCAAACAACGGAATTGGCAGGAGCTTGTCCGGGATTCTCTGGCGTCGCAATGTTGCAGACCACGCTGAAGATGCCGTACCTGTCGGTATCATACGACGTGATGGGCAGGGCGTAGGTCGCCATCCATCCGGCCAGCTTTGCGAGAGTGGATGCATTGAGCGGGGTGGCTGGCATCTCCTGGTACCTGACGATGTAGGTGAAAATCCCTTTGAGAAGGTAATCACTTCCGGTATTGAGCCCTTTGGCTTTCGCGGTCTTCTTGATCAGATTTTTGAATACGGGGTAGGCCTGATCGATCTCGCCCCGGGCGAGATGCTCGGTCATGTCCGCATCGAAGCGCCCGAACATGCTCTCCACATAGTAGAGAATGACCGAAACGGCTCCGAAGTCGAACTTGGTGAAATCCTCGTCTGTGTAGCCGTTCCGCCGGCTTCCATGCTCGAGAAAGACCGCGGCTTTCCTTTTCTGATCCGCACTGAGGGTGTTCCAGTAAGCGGCAAGGCGTGGAAAGTCCTGAGCGAGCCAGTAATCCATCCGGGCGTGGAATTGACTCCTAAAACAGGATGCCGGAATCTTGGTCCAACCCATGTGATCTTCGCCGAGACCAGAATCGCAAGCGGGGGTGATTTCCTCACGCATTTGAGCAGTGAGATGTGAAGAGGAAATCAGGATCATTGCGTAATTCACAAACTCGGTCAGGGAGCCTTCCCCGTTTCCGTCACTCGCCGGAGTGAACAGATCCATGTCCTGCAGTCGCTTTTGTGCGAAGTTGGGAATGGTCGTATCGAAGAGACGGGATGCGAGCAAAATATCCCCAAAATCCTTGAAAAACGCGTTCAGATCGGTATCTACGAAGTGGGTGCCTCCGGTTCCATAGACCTTCTGGAGGTGTCGACCGACCCGGTCGAGCATCAGCACCAGTCGATTTTGGAAATGCGAATAACCCACGCCTGCTCCGAATTTGATGGCATACAGTTCACCCTTGGGTCCCTGGCGCTTCCGGAAGAGTGGGGAATAGGTGAGGAGCTTGGTGCGGATGTTCCGGATCCGTGTTTTCTCTTGGTTAGAGCCTGAAGAGTTCTCGAATGAGGTCAAGGCTTGGGTGAGTTGGGTCCGGTTCAAGGATTCACGATCGAGCCCCTGCTTCTCGTACATTCGGTCGAGGGTGTTCAGATCTTCGATGATTTCTCCCGTGATACTGTAGAGAGTGTCGATCACACCCGCATCGACTCCCGCCTGGGTGCTCGATTGCATGAGCTTTCGGATCAAGGGGCGGAGAGACGACTTCATGATTCTGCTTGGAATGGATCCGATCACCGACTCGGGCAATTCGTTGATGATGTGGTCGTAGAGCGGAAGGGGGGCAAGACCCTGGTGGCGTGCCAAAGAACGTTCGATATAGGGACGCGCCATCAGTGCGAGATTCCAGACCAGATTCCGGAATTGCGAGTCCTCGAGGATCCGGTTCATCATTCTTGCACGGGGCGCTTCAGGATCGTCTCCGAGCGCAGTCTTCACGGCGAGAGCCATGCCCCCGAGTCCCATTGCCGAACTGAAGATCTCGGCCCAGTCCCGGTTCTCAATGGCATCCCGACGACTGTTGAACATCAGCCACTTGGCAAGGAACACCTTGGCTCCCAGCCCCTCGTATCCGGGAAGATCGAGGGTGTGGGTGAGTTCCTCGAGTAAGGAATCGATCGCCCGCGAAGAGAGTGATCCGACGGGAAGACTGTTGATGAAGTCGGCCAGGCGATTGCCGGCCTGCTCGAAGGCTCGGGCCATGGCAAGGAGATCCTCGGTCTTGGGAGAGGCGGACTGCCTCACCTGGAGATGTGGAATCAGCTCACCGGTGATCTCCTGGAGTGCGGTCAAACTGCGCTTTAAGGTTTCTATTTCTTCTTTGGTGAATTCCGTGTCGGTTCCCCCGAACAATCCGGCTTTCAGGCTGAAGGCACTCCCCATGAGTTCCGGGCGGACTTCACGATTGGTGATCAGGAAAGTGGTGATCAGATTGTACATGTCACCCTGGGAGTAGGAGTTGACCTCGCTTCCCCGTACAAAGTCGGTGAAAAAACCGAGGGACTGGTTCACGCAATCGAAACTGGTCTTCCACTGGGCCTGGGAGATTTCGCCACGCAGGTATCTTCCCATCAAGTCCACTGAATCGTTCAGGCACCCGCCTGCGGCGCCACCGGCGCCTCCACCCGGGAGAGTGGGTAGGGATTTTTGTCCGAGCATGCCGCAACCTGTGGTCGTGCTGATGACCAAGAGTGAGAGCGTGACAGTTTTCCGATAAAGAGTGGAGATTGTTTCAGAACGCATATTTCAACCATCCTCTGATGCGATCGTCGCCATAGTAATTTCCGATCCAGCCTTGGGTGTTTTGGGCGAGTATCAAGTCCATGCCCACACCAAGTGTCAGGCGTGGGTCGGGAATCGTATGTTGTAGTCCGAGTGAGGCAAAATGGTTGCCGTTCATGAGGTCATGGATCCAGGCTGCGTCCGTTCCCGTATGGTCGGATACCTGCCAATTGCCTCCCAATTGGATCCCTTGTTTCAGCGGGAAGCGGGAGGGCAGATCGACATTCACATTTGGAAGATTGCTGGAGCGGACAAACGGTTCTTCATTCACCACCAAAACCGATCCCTCGATGTTGATATTGCTTCTGATTTGGGCTTTGGCCCCAGCAGAAAGCACGGTGCTGGGGGTGATGATCGGATTCAGCCAGGTGGCCTGGTTCTCAAATCGGAAGGGTTGCTCGTAACTTCCCGAGACCCAAGCGTTGAATCTCCCTTTAGGATCCTGGTAGCCGGCTTCCAGTGTGTTGATGTTCCGCATCGGGAGTTGTGGACGGATGTTCACCTCCAGCAGACCTGAGGATCCCGAGGTCGAGACAAAGGGCTCGGCGGCCATCTGGACCATGTGAACTGGAAGCACACCGGTGTTGGCGGAAACGAAGAAACCTTGCTCCGATTCATACCGCGCTTTCAGAGCGAAGTTCGGGCGGAGCAGAATCTGGGTGATGGATGGCATCATCAGGCTGTAGCGAATGGTCGTATCGGCTCCGAGAACGTTGAGTGAGGAAGGAAGGGGTTTCCAAAACGGGTTCGGGGAGACGATGTTCCCGTTTTCCTCCGCTACAGGGGTCCCTCTCTCGGGAATGGCGATGGGGGAACCGTACAGAACGATCTTGAATCGGGGAGTTTCGTAATTGAGGAAGACCCCGGTCATGCCGACCACCTGAGGATGCAGCTCGTCCCAGGTCCATCGCGGAGACCAGAGGCTCATCATTCGCCAGGTTCCATCGAGTTGAGACCAGTTCTGCATTTTTCTTCCGAAGCTGAGAGTGAAGTTTCCCAACAATCCTTTGTGAGTGGATGCATAGAGCTCTGGAGCTTCAAACCCGACTTGGGGTTGTTGGGTCACAAAGGAGTAGAGTGCGACTTCGCCTTCCTGGTGAAAATAGGTCGTATCGGACTTCCCCCGAAGGCTGGCCTTGAAAGTGGTGGCCTGAGTGCCTCGAGCGTCACTGGTGTAGAGAAAGCTCGAGCTGTCTAGACCCACACTGCCCGTGAAAGTGTTTTCACGATTCTGGTTCGTGTTCAATTCAGAGCTCGAAACAGGCAGGTCGGAGCGTGATGCGGCTTCCGCTCCGGAGGTAGCGAGCAAGAGGGCAAGACTGAAGAAGGATTTTTTCATCCTTATCAGTGTAATGGCCCGTTTGTTTTTTATTCAAGATCTGTAGAAAAAAATTGAAGCATGTCAGAACTATACCGTTCCACAAAGCTCATCTTTTCTTTTGTCATGGGGTGAAGAAACTCGAGCGCCGCAGAGTGAAGAGCCGGCCTCGAGAAAAGGGACATGCTCTGTTTGTTTCCGTATTTGGTGTCACCGATCAGGGGATGCCCCTGGGTTGCGGATTGCACACGAATCTGGTGGGATCTCCCTGTTTCCAGAGAAAATCGGGCCAGGGTGAGGGGATCGCCTGAGGCAGGATGGAGAAAACTTTTGATCGGGAGAATATTCAGTGTCGCATTTTTGGCACCGGCGGTTCCCGCTCGAACGACCCGGACTTCATTGGTACGATCATCTTTCTTGAGGAGGTGCTCCCAAACGGTTTCACGGAGATCTTTGAAGTGTCCCCAAAGAACGGCATGGTATTGACGGACCAGTTCTCCAGTCCGGAGTTGCTCGCTCAGCCGATCAGCGCTTTTCGAACGCTTCGCCACAACCATCAGTCCACTCGTGTTCCGATCGAGCCGGTGAATCAGACCCACATAATTGCGTCCGAAGTGGACGCGCAGCACGTCTACCAAAGAGGATTCACCACTCGAATCGCCCTGGGAGAGCAATCCCGGTTCCTTCGAGAGCACGATCAGGTGCTGATCCTCGAAGAGGACCCGGAATGGCGGATTCATTTCACCTGGGTGAGCCAAGCTTCCGGGAATTCACCGCGCATGCCACCGCGAACCAGTCGGGCGTAGTCCTTTTGGATTCCTTGGGTGATCGGGCCCGGTTTGCCGGCCGTGGTGCCTTTTCCGATCTTGCGGTCGTCTACAGAAGAAACCGGGGTGATCTCTGCAGCCGTTCCGGTGAGGAACACTTCATCTGCGCAATAAAGCTCGTCACGGGTGAAGCGGGTCTCGATCAAGGTCAAGCCGCGCTTCCGGATCATCTCGATCACGGTGTTTCGGGTCACGCCATTCAGGATGGAGGTGAGCTGGGTGGTTTTGATCACGCCGTCTTTGATGATGAAGAGGTTCTCGCCCGTTCCTTCGGTCATGTAGCCTTCGGTGTCGAGCATGAGGGCTTCGTCGTACCCCTGGCGGATGGCTTCGCTCTTCGAGACTACTCCGACGACATATGCACCGGTGATTTTTCCTTTGGTCATGGCCGAATTGACATGAGGTCTGACAAAGGTCGAAACCTTCAAGCGGGCGCCTTCATTCACCCCTTTGTCACCGAGGTAGCTACCCCATTCCCAAACGAGGATGGCCAGTTCCACTTTCGGAGCGGCACCGGGATAGACTCCGAGCGGACCGTCACCGATGAATGCGAGGGGGCGGATGTAGCACTCTTCAAAACCATTGGCTTTGCAGGCTTCAATCGCTCCGCGACACATGTCTTCGACCGAGAAGGGCAGTTCGAAGCCCATGATCTTGACCGAGTCCTGGAGGCGCTCCATGTGTTCCTTCAAGCGAAAGATCGCTCCACCACCCGATTCTTGCTTGTAGGCGCGGATGCCTTCGAAGGCGCCTGTGCCGTAGTGCAAAACGTGTGAGAACAGGCTGATCTTCGCCTCTTCCACATTTCGAATGGTTCCGTTCAACCAGAGTTTGCTGCCTCTTGCCATAATTCAAGCTCCTCGTGAGCCTCAGGTTTACCCGATGCATCCTAAAATATCAGCTAATCCTTACTGATAGAACTGGATCAGTTTTTCTTTTAGGTCAAACAGGTCTGAATCCAGCGTGAAAGACCGATCAGGGGACAGCTGCTTGAACCAGGTTCTTTGCTGTTTGACGAGTTGGCGGTGGGAAAGAATGATTTCCTCTCGGAGGCCTGCGATTCCAGGAAGGACTTTCCGGCCCGGGGGGAGTTCGCCCTTGAGGTGGCGGACCACTTGGGCGTAGCCCACCGCCCGGAGCGTTCTCGACTCAGGACAGGTCTCCAACAAATGTCGGGTCTCTTCCACCCATCCCTGGTCGAGCATTTTCTCCACCCGGAGTCCGATGCGTTCCATGAGTTCCGGATTCTCCCGGTCGATCACCCAGAGCTGGAAGGAAGGATCGGTTTTTTCGTTCATTCCTGACTCGAGGTCCGAAGGCTTCCGGCCGGAGAGGTGGAAGATCTCGAGTGCCCGGACGAGGCGGTATCGATCAGCAGGTCCGATTTTTCGAGCTTGAACCGGATCCTCTTTCAGTAGCTCACCGAACAGGTCTTCCGTCGGGCGATCGGCAAGGCTGTTCCGGAACTCCGGAGATCCCTCGGGGGCGTCCCAGAGTCCTTTGCGAAGCGCTTTCAGATAAAATCCGCTTCCCCCCACGATGATGGCCCGTTTGCCACGAGAGTGGATCTCCTCGAGCCGCTCCTTGCAGTCCTTGAGGAAACGGCCTGCGTGATAGGTTTCAAGCGGATCGGCCACATCGACCAAGTGGTGGGGGACTTGGGCGCGTTCCTCGGCCGTCGGTTTCGCCGATCCGATGTTGAATCCCCGGTAAAAACAGACGCTGTCGGCATTGATGATCTCAAGGCCCAGACTCGATGCGACTTCGACGGCCAAGGAGGACTTACCCGATGCGGTCGGACCGCTCAGGACAATCGACTGAACCATTCTTCCACCTTGTTGCGGGAGAGGGTGATCGAAGTGGGGCGTCCGTGAGGGCAATTCCCGGGGTGTTCGCAGGTGAACAGTTTTCGGACCAGGTCGCGGGCCGACCATTCGTGAAGGGTGTCTCCAGCCTTGAAGGAAGAGCGACAGGCTTCCATGGCGATCTTCTCGAACAAGACCTCGTCCCAGGTCGGATGCTCGGGGCCGGCGTCTTCGTTTTCCAGCCGTTCCAGCAGGTTCCGGAGCCGCTCCGGTAAGGTGCCTGAACCCCAGACCGACGGGATGGCGCGGAAAACCACCGACTCCTCACCGAACACCTCAGCGTCGAATCCGAGCGGCTTGACCCAATCGAGTTTGTTTCTGAGTCGTATCAGTCGATCCGGAGGAAACTTCACCACCTCCGGAACCAGGAGCTGTTGGGTCTCGCACCCTTGCTTTCCGAGGACGCCTTTTTTGATTTGCTCGTAACGGACACGTTCATGGGCCGCGTGTTGATCGATCAGGGTGATCTTGTCGTCTTTTTCGAAAGCGAGGTAAGTGGCGAACCAGACTCCGCGGTACTCACCGATCGGTGTCGAGTCAAAAAAGGTGGGTGGGGTGGTGGATGGCCCTGTGCCTGCCTGTGTTTCCGCATTCAAAGCGAGAAAGGGAGTCGATTCGCGATTCCACTGATTATTCCACTGTGGAGGATGGAAGCCCGGATCCGGACCGGGACCGCCATCCCGGAAGGCCGGACGCCCGAGGAGGCGCTCGAATGCCGCATCACAGAGTGCGTAGATCTTTCGCGACTCGAGGAAGCGGATCTCGGTCTTCCCGGGGTGGACGTTCACATCGAGCTCATCCGTCGGGAGATCGATGCGGACGACGCAGACCGGGAAATTTCCTGGAAGGAAAGACTGTTTTAGAGGATTCAGAATTGCGGATTGCAGGGTCCGGTCCCGCAGGGCCCGACCGTTCACAATCTGGTACATTCCCCGGGTGTGAGGCAGGCTCAGGCCCTTGAGCCAGATCACCCGGATCGAATAGGCGCCCGGAAGCTCGGTTTCGACGATTTCATAAGGATTGTCGTCCGCCAGCATCCGGACCGTCCGGTCCTTGAGACTCTCTGCAGGAAGCTCGAGCAAAGTCCGGTCTTCATTCTTGAGAGTGAAGGCCACCTCCGGATGGGTCAATGCCAGTCGTTCGATGATCTCACGCACAGCGGAGGTCTCGGCTCCGGTCGACTTCAGGAACTTGAGGCGCGCCGGGATCTGGGAAAAAAGCGAAGCCACCCGGACCCGGGTTCCGTGAGCGGATCCCAGGAAGGAGATGTTCGGAACATTCCGCGCTTCCACCCGCTCTGCAGCGCTTTGGGCGAGGCGGATCTCGTGCGTCACGGTTGAACCGCTCGATCTCGAGACGACAGACAGTTCGGAAACCGAGGCGATACTCGGCAAAGCCTCTCCGCGGAAACCGAGAGTGTTCAGCTTGGACAGATCTTCGAATTCGCGGATCTTGCTGGTGGCATGGCGCCCGATGCAGACCTCGAGATCCTCGCGAGGCATCCCCGAACCGTTGTCGGTGACCTCGATCAACTCGGTTCCACCCTTCGCCAGACGCACTTCCACGGCGGAAGCACCGGCATCAATCGCGTTCTCGCAAAGTTCCTTGACGACACTTGCGGGCCGCTCGACCACCTCACCGGCGGCAATCCGCTCGGCGATCAGGGAAGGTAGAATCCGGATGTTTCCCATGGTAGGGCCGTTCAGACTGCGATGGTGACGCGGTTCCGGCCACTCTTCTTCGACTCATAAAGAGCCTTGTCGGAGGCCTTGATCAGGTCAGTCGCAGTTTCCATATCGGACTTGAGCTCTGCGACGCCGAGACTCGTGGTCACCGGGATTCTCTGACCTTCGTAATTGAACTCGTGCATCTGCACTTTGCCACGGATGGTCTCGGCGATTTTGCCCGCTTCTTGTGCGGACTTGGACGGCATCATGAGGCAAAACTCTTCGCCACCGTAGCGGGCGAAGATGTCACTCTTCTGGATAAGACCGAGACCCCGGACCAGGTTCGTGAATTCTTTCAGAACAAAATCGCCGCCTTCGTGTCCGTAGGTGTCGTTCACTTTCTTGAAGTGATCGAGATCGAAAAACATGAGCGAGATGGGAGTGGAAAGGGCCTTGGCACGCTTCACTTCCGCCTCGATGGCTTCGAGGAAGTAGCCTTTGTTGAAACATTTGGTCATCGGATCGGTGTTGGCCGCCTGATTCAGGTTTCCGTAGAACACGATCTCGAGCTCACCTGCGGGAAGGTACTTCACGATGGAGTTCCCGAGTTTGATCATGTCCTCTTTTGAAAGGGTCACGACATTACCCGGCTCGAGCTTCTTGCTGTTCACGGAGGTTCCGTTCGATGAACCGAGATCTTCGATGGTCACGGCTCCGCCGGACTGCTTGATTCGGGCGTGCTTACGCGAAATGGACCCGTCCGGGATCGAAATGTCCGCTGCCGGATCGCGACCGATCACCATCTCATCTGCAGTGATGAAATACCGATGTCCTTGCGGGGTCCCCTTGATCAGGATCAGACAAGCCGGTTGCTCCTTGGCTTTTTGGAGTTCGCGGTTGATGGTCTCCTGGTCAAATCCAAGGATCGCTGTGCGGTCTTTCGAGTCAAAATCACTGTTTGCCATGGCATCCCCATCTTAATGGAAAGCCGCTGTAATTGAAAGAGAAGGTGCGATCGACTGGAGTGAGTCAGAATCTCGACTGGCAGAATGCGTCAACTCACTCCCGATGGAGTCTCAAGCGATGGACAGTGTCCTCGGGATCCATATATTTAGCCTGTTTTTTGATCTGTTCCAGCGTCTCACGGATGTAGACCTTGCCTTCTTCCACTCCCGGCTGGTCAAAGGGGTCCACCCCGAGGAGTCGACCCGCATAGGCGGTCAGAACGGACAGCGCGAAGAAAAAGGCACCAAGGGATTCTTCGGTCAGGGAATCCAGCTGAAGCTGGAGTGCAGGACGCCCCCGGTTCTTCATCACCTTTTGAATGGCGCGGAACTCGGTGTCCAGCAATGAGCCGAGCTCCTGACCTTCCAGGAGCTCGAAGGTCTTCACCGGGAACTTCACCGACGGGACAGGCACTTTGGGTCCGAAATCCTGGATGTTCACAAACCAGATCACCTTGTCGTTCGGGCCGTCACGGAGGAGCTGTAGCATGGAATGCTGATCCACAGCTCCGAGTGAGGGTACGGCGGTGAAGCCTTTTCCATCCTTACCGAGACTCTCCGACCAGAGCTGCACCCACCAGGCACCCGCCTGACGGAGTGGGGTGGTGTAGGGCATCATCACGTGAATGGGATGGGTTTCCCGTTTTTTCATCAAGGACACCGCCCAAGTCAAAAACAGGTTCTTCTCCTGGCTCGCCCGTTCGCAGTAATCCCGGATTTTCTTGGCTCCCAAAAGGAAGGCGTCCAGATCGAGTCCCGCAAGCGCGGCAGCGAACAGTCCGACTGGGGTGAAGACGCTGAATCGGCCACCCACTGATGGCGCGATTTCGAGTGTAGAAAGACCTTCTTTCCGTGCAAACTCGAGCAACTCTCCTTTGGCAGGATCGGTGATGGCCACAGTCTGGGCCGCTGCTCGTTGCGTTCCGAGCGATTGAACGAGCCAGTTCCAGGCGAGCATGAAGATTGAAATCGTCTCATAGGTGGTACCGGATTTGGTTACCACGCAAACCAGAGTTTCTTCGGGCTTCATCCGAGCGATCCGGTATTGCCAGTCGATCGGATCCGGGTTTTCGAAAAAGTGGAATTGAATGGGCGAAGAACTCCGGTGCTTCAGGGCATCGATCAAACAGAGGGGTCCGAGACTGCTTCCTCCGATTCCGATGAACAGGCAATGACGGATCCTTGAATCAGACTTGAAACGGTCGGCTAGAGTCCGGCAGGCTTCGATTTGTGAGAGGGAGGGGTCGATCACGGCATCGTAGAATCCAGAGACCCGCGCACGAAGTCCGTCCAGGGTGGCGAGCCACTTCGCATGGGCCTCTTCGCGCTCT
Organism: Pseudomonadota bacterium; assembly: GCA_027491115.1. GTDB lineage: Bacteria > Bdellovibrionota > UBA1018 > UBA1018 > CAIMNF01 > CAIMNF01. Next base: position 31,620 of record JAIXWV010000005.1, on the reverse strand, counting down.
TCACGGGAGATCTCGGTATTGAGTCCGCTCCAATCGAGGAGCAAGGGGGAACTGCCAAAACGGGATGCACTGATCGACATGGAGCGATCCTAGCCGAAACCCGTCCTGTTGGAAAGAGTCCCTTACCGGGCCTCAGTCCTGTTTGAGAGCTCGTGAGATCACTAGTCGCTGGATCTGGTTCGTACCCTCGACAATCTGGAGCATCTTCGCTTCGCGCATGAGGCGTTCCACAGGGAATTCTCGTGTGTAACCTGAGCCCCCGAGGATCTGGACTGCATCAGTGGTCACCTTCATGGCCATGTCGGTGGCCAGCACCTTGGCTTGGGCGGCCTGGATGGAGAAGGGCAGACCTTGGTCCTTCAGAAAAGCGGCTTTTTGAACAACGAGCTTGGCCGAGTGGTACTCGTTCAGCATGTCGGCCAACATGAAGCCAACACCCTGGAATTCCAGAATGGGCTTTCCGAACTGCTCGCGGAGATTGGCGTGTCGGCTCGCACATTCGATGGCCGAACGGGCGATGCCGAGTGCGGTTGCCGCGATCGTAATCCGTCCAGAATCGAGTGCGGCGAAGGCGACCTTCATTCCATCTCCTTCTTCGGCGATCCGGTTTTCAACCGGGACCCGGACGTTCTCCAAGAGCACTTCCATGGTGTGCGAGATGTTCATCCCCATCTTCTTTTCGCGCTTCCCCATCAAAATGCCCGACATGCCTTTTTCAAGGATGAAGGCCGAGACCCCTTTCGCACCGGGTCCTCCGGTGCGGGCCATGGCGATGAACACATCGGCTTCATCGGCCTGGGTGATCCAGAGCTTGGTGCCGTTCAGGACATAGTGGTTTCCGTCCCGGACCGCTGTGGTCCGGAGACTTGCAGCATCGGAGCCGCTCCCCGCCTCGGACAGGACGAACGAGCCGATTCCCTCACCTGATGCGAGTTTCGGAATGTATTTTTGCTTCTGGGCTTCATTCCCCTGTTTCTCGAGAATCACCTGAGGCAGTCCAGTGACCGCGACGCTCACCGCGTAGGCGCCGCTCTCGGCGGCAATTTCTTCGATTGCCCCGATGTACTCTTGATAACCGAGCCCCGCACCACCCAAGGCTTCGGACACCGGTATCCCCGTGAGTCCGAGATTCCCGAGCTCCCGGATGATGTCACGGCGGAAGGTTCCCGTTTCCTCGTCATGCTCGACAATCGGGCGGATCCGCTCCTGCGCGAACTTTCTTGCAAGCGTGCGAATCTCGATCTGGGCTTCGGTTTCAAACGTCGTGTCGAAAATCATGCTTTCTCTCCGTACACCGGGAATCGACCGCAAAGTTCTTTCACCGATCCTCGAATCCGGGCGAGGGTTTCTGAATCTCCTTTGGATTGCACGGCATCCCGGATCCAGAATGCGATCTGCTTCATCTCGGTTTCCTTGAGCCCACGGGTGGTCATCGCAGGGGTGCCGACGCGGATTCCGCTCGTGACGAAAGGTGACCGCTTTTCATTCGGGACCGTATTCTTGTTCACGGTGATGCCGGCGAGGTCGAGCCAGGCTTCCGCCTCTTTCCCGGTCACTTCACCGGAGTGACTCTGCGAAAGATCGATCAACATCAGATGATTGTCCGTGCCATGGGTGACGAGACGGAAGCCGAGTTGGATCAAGGATTCAGCGAGTGTTTTTGCATTCCGGATCACCTGCTCCTGGTAGCCTCTGAAGTCTGGAGTGAGGGCTTCGCCGAAAGCCACGGCTTTCGCTGCGATCACGTGCATGAGGGGGCCTCCCTGAATGCCAGGGAAGATTAGGGAGTTCACAGCTTTCAGATTCTCTTGTGAGCACAGGATGATCCCACCGCGTGGGCCACGGAGTGTCTTGTGAGTGGTCGAAGTGGTGTAAGCCGCATGGGGGATCGGGCTAGGGTGCAGGCCCGCGGCGATCAAGCCCGCGATGTGAGCCATGTCCACCACCAGCTTGGCCCCGACTTCTCCGGCGATCTCACCGAAGATTTTGAAATCAATGATGCGGGAATAAGCGCTCGCTCCGGCAATGATCACCTTCGGGCGCTCGGCCTTGGCCATGTCCCGGATCTGATCGTAGTCGAGCAGGTCATTTGCCGGATTCAAACCGTAATGAACCGCACGGAACAGCTTACCCGAAAAGTTCACCGGGCTGCCGTGGGTCAGGTGCCCGCCGTGCGACAGACTCATGCCGAGAATGGTGTCCCCCGGTTGCAACAGTGACAGGTAAACACCCATGTTGGCGCTCGAGCCCGAGTGGGGTTGGACATTCGCGGCCTCGGCACCGAAGAGTTTGCACACCCGCTCGATGGCCAGGGCTTCGGCTTTGTCGACGTTCACGCAACCGCCGTAATAGCGTTTTCCCGGATAGCCCTCGGCATATTTATTGGTCAAAATCGACCCTTGTGCCTCCATGACGGCTCGTGAGGCGTAGTTCTCGGAAGCGATCAGCTCAAGCCCTTCTTCTTCGCGTGAAGACTCGGCGGTGATCGTTGCGTAAAGGTCCGGGTCAGTGAGTTTCAGGGGCTTCGTGAAATTCGTATTCTGGTTCATTTCGAGGGTTCTCCCAGTTTCTGGACCCGGCGGACATGGCGTTCACCGGTTTCGGGGGTTGCGGTCAAAAAGGCACGGATCACTTCGACAGCCCGGTCGGGACTCAGGAAGCGGGCACCGAGGCAGAGGACATTGGCATGATTGTGTTCGCGACCGAGGCGAGCGATTTCCGGGGATTCGGCGAGAACCGCACGGATTCCCGGGTGCCGGTTCGCGGCGATGCTCACGCCGACTCCGCTTCCGCAAATCAGGATTCCGAGCGAAGCCCCGGATCCCGGCTTCAGGAGCTCGCGTGCGAGCGCGTGGGCGTAGTCAGGGTAATCGACGCTGTCTTGGGAATGGGTTCCGAGATCGTTGAAGCTCACGCCCAGGGTCCCGGCCCGGTCCTTCAAGGCTTCTTTCAGTTCGAAGCCGGCATGATCGGAGGCGATCAGCAGTTTCATGGAGTACCCGCCTTCTTGAACACCAGGGACACGTTGGTGCCTCCGAATCCGAAACTGTTGCTCATCGAAGCCGTCACGTTCTTTCGGACCGCTGTGTGGGCGGTGAAGTCGAGCCCGGTCTCCGCACACTTCGGATCCAGAGAGTCGAGGTTGATCGTCGGCGGAATGACAGAATCGCGGATCGCCAGGATCGAGAATGCGGCTTCGATCGCTCCCGCGGCACCGAGCAGGTGCCCGGTCATGGACTTGGTGGAGCTCACGTGAAGATTCTCGGCGTCACCAAAAAGCCGTTTCACCGCCAATGCCTCTTGCACATCTCCGAGCGGTGTCGAAGTTCCGTGGGCATTCACGTAGGAGACAGATGCAGGCTCCAACTCAGCATCTTCGAGAGCGAGCTTCATGGCCCGGTAGCCGCCAGCCCCGTCCTCGAGAGGCGCTGTGATGTGGTATGCGTCGGCTGTGGCACCATAGCCCGCGATTTCCGCATAAATTTTTGCACCCCTGGATCTGGCCTGTTCGAATTCTTCGAGGACCAGAATTGCGGCGCCTTCGCCCATCACAAACCCGTCACGTCCCACATCGAAAGGACGCGAAGCGTTCGCCGGCTCATCATTGCGGGTGGAGAGGGCGCGCATCGATGCGAATCCTCCGATGCCTAGGGCGCAAACCACGGCCTCGGCGCCTCCGGCCAGCATCACTTTTGCTTCACCCCTTTGGATGGCACGAAAGGACTCACCGATCGAGTGGGCACTTGAAGCGCAGGCGGAGACCGAGCAAGTGTTGATGTTCCGGGTGTCGAGGAGGATCGAGAGTTGTCCGGCAGCGAGGTTCGGGATCACCTGGGGGATGAAGAACGGAGAGATCCGGCGGATGCCTTTATCGCGGTAGGTGTCATGGGTGTCTTCGATTCCAGGGAGTCCGCCCATTCCGACACCGATGTTGATCCCAATGTCCTCGGGAGAGATGCGATCCCTAGCGGAATCGAGACCTGAATCCGCATACGCCTCGAGACCGGCCACCAGAGCCAGATGAATGAAACGATCCATGCGCTTCATGTCTTTTGAGGACACGGCTTGAGTGAGAGGTGCTTGGGCTGCACCACGAGGGTGAAGCGGACTCGGCAGTGGAGCTGTCGGATCGAAGTGCTTCACTTCGCCCGCAATCCTACACGAGCAATCCTCGGGATCGAAAAGGGTGATGGGGGCGATGCCGGATTTGCCTTCCAAGACGGCGCTCCAGCTGCTCTCGCGGGTCAGTCCGACCGGACTCACGATTCCGATACCGGTGACGGCAACACGGTGGCTTCCATAACGTGACATGCCCGGAATTTAACCAATCCGGGTCGGAAAGGGAAACAGGAAAGAGGTGTCGAATTCATTGCTTTGTGCAAAGCGTTAAGTTGTGTGACGCAAAGGCGCTTAACGCACCCTGAAAAATCCTATACAAAGCATAGAGGTCGGGGTAGCGTCCGGCGGCATGAAACGCCTCATCATTCTTGTGTCACTGATCGCCACACTTTTTCTGACCCTGACCGCTTGTGATCCGGTTCCCCGTCGGACCTTGACCACCGAAGAGAAGCTGGCCGATCTCGCGTGGATTTATTCGCAGTTCGGAGAAAACTACGCACCCCTGGAAATGAAGCAGAAGCTCCATGGGTTCGACTATGAGCGGTTGAAACGCGAAACCAACGAGGCGGCGACCCTGACGAAGGACAATGACGAGTTTTACGCGTTGATGATGAAATTCGTCGCGAAGTTCAAAGACGCCCACACCTCTGCAGCGCTCACCAACGCATCCTTGCCGAATCGCGCCCAGGTGGCGTTTCTCGGATTCGCCGGGTATCGGGAGGGCGAGGATCTGGTCGTGAGCCAGTTGCTCCCGACCATTGATCCCAAGTCGGAGTATCCCGTGAAGGTCGGAGACAAGATCCGTAAACTCGACGGGAAGTCCCTTCGTGAGCAGATCGAGAGCGTTCTGGTTCCACTGCGGGACCTCGGGAATGAGGAAGCGAACCTGACCTTCCATATGAACAAGCTGTTCACCCGGATCTCGACCCAGAACGGGCTTCCGGAGGGTAAAGATGCCGTGCTGACCGTAGAGCGGGACGGAAAGACCCTGGAACTGGATCTTCCTTGGGTGGTCCGTGATCTGTTCCAGTTCAGGATGGAGCAGGACCAGGCCAAGGCCGCCCAAGCCAAGAAGAATGGGAATTTCATGATGGTTGCGGACAACCGTGCAGAAACCGGGGTGTTCTCGTTCCGGTTTGTCGGGTTCGACGGCAGGATGGAAATGCCGATCGACCGGATTCAAAGCGTACTCCGCGGAGTTCGAAAGACATTTGTCGACGGATTCCGCTTCATCGACGGGATCGAGACCTGGAGTCCGGTGGAGAGTGCCTCCGGAGCTGCCGGGGAGCTTTCTCCTCTCGAAGCCCTCTCAAAGCGGAGGTTTGTGCTCGAGAATGCAGTGATGATCGATGTCGCGAAAACCTATCCCGCATACGTTGCCCCGGTGCGGCTGCTGGATTCGACCGGTAAACCGACCAAGAAGAAGGAACTCGTGGGTTATGTCTTGATCGACACTTTCTCTCCAGACCAGGAGGAGAGCACGGTGATGGCCGAATTCAAGGCGACCCTGAAGGCCATGCAGTCTCTGGGCGTGCAACGTCTGATCCTCGACACCATCAACAACGGCGGTGGGTCGTTGGTTCTCGGAATGAAGATGGCTCAGGCATTGTCCTCGACCCGGATCGAGATGCCGAAGATGCAGTTCCGTCTTTCGGACAGCTGGCTCGATCAGTTCGAGTCGGAGTCGATGAATGCCAGTAACGATTCGGAGCGCGAAATCTCTCGCAGAATTCTCGGGGATTTCGAGTCTCAGAGAAGGGCAGGACTCCGTCTGTCGGCACCTTTGTCGGCAGAAGTTCTGGCGCCGTTCTCGATTACTCCGAATACGGCCCTTGAAGAGGGATTCCAGGTCGTTCTGCTGGTGAACGAAATGTGTGCATCGATGTGCGATATTTTTGCCGCGATGCTGCAGGACAACGGGATGGCGACGGTGATCGGCCAGAGGACGATGGGAGCGGGCGGAAACGTGGTGAACCACAATCAAGCGCCGAACAGCCACCTTGATTTGAGACAGACAGAGTCGTTGATCGTGCGGAAAGACCGGACGATCGATCCTGAGGGGTATATCGAGAATTTCGGTGTCCGCCCGACGGTGGAGCTGAAGACCTTCGGGATGGCGAGGGAGAAGTACAAGGGGGCGGTTCAGAAGGCTGCCTCGTGGCTCACCACAAACTGACCCCTTTCACTGTGGATCACCTCATTATTCGGGGGTGAGTACCCGATTGTGATAATCAACATAAATGGCTAGGTGATCCTCAAGTCCCCGGATGTTTTTTGTCGTGCACCAAGTTCGTCTGATGAGGCGACTCAGGTTTGCGCGTAACATGGCACAGGTGTGATTGAGTGCGAATAGTGGATCGAACACCAGTTTCTTCAATTCGCCCTGACCTGTCACCGCCCCGCGACCACCCGGCGTGACTGCGTGTTTTGCAAAGGGAAAATGCTTTCTCAAAATTGAAGGATAATGCGGGTTTTGATCAGATAGGAATTCTGCATCCGGATGTACCAGTGGTACCAAGCTCTTGAATAAGTGATTCCATCCCCGATTACGCTCATCTTTTCTCCGTCCATACTTTTGTACAGATTTTCGTGCAAGGGGCCCTTTGGCGGGCATTCTTGAAACTTGAATACCAAGGATTTTTCGAGTGTTAGGATCGACTGCGAGAGCCACACTCAAGGGTTTCAATTTGGTGTGCTCAAAGGTTTCGAGATCATCAAACTGAAGCTGTTTCAGTCTGTCTCCTCCATATTTGATCAGGCGAGTCTTCTCACGTTTGGCGCATTCACTTGCAATGAAGCGGAAGTAACGGACAACGGTTTTCTTATCGACACCTAGTAGAATCGCGGCCCTTCTCTGGGACAAGGTAGAGGCTATAAGGCGGTATAGAGGCTGGATGATGCGCCTTCTTTTTTGGCGGTACCTCGGTGTGCCGGTGCTTTGGGAGAAGTTGAGTCCGCAGGAGCGACAAATGTACCGTCTGACCCGGCGGCTGTCGCATGCTCGGAAGAATGTTCCGTTTGCGATCACTGATCCGGATTTAGGACCTGGGATTTTGTGAGATGGACACTTTAAACGAGGGCAGCCTGGTTTCATGGGAGTTAACCTCACAAAAACCAGGCCGAACCTTGTTAATGTCTGAAATGATCAACAGTGAAGTGGGGCAGTTGGTCAGTGATTAGCGCTGGCCTTCGCATTGATGTAATTGATCACATCCCCCACGGTCTTCATCTTCTCTGCTTCTTCATCGGGGATGTCCATGTCGAATTCTTCTTCCATGGTCATCACGAGTTCGACGATATCGAGGCTGTCTGCGCCGAGGTCTTCGATGAAAGATGCTGCCGGCTTCACTTTTTCCGCTTCAACCGCCAGCTGGTCGCAAATGATCGTACGGACTCTGTCTTCTGTGTTCGTGGACATTTCTGTCTTCTCCTTTATGATCGCTTGAAAACGATTCCGGTGTTTTAATGCGCCGGGGCCTAAATGTAAAGGCCACCGTTCACCCCAATCACCTGACCGGTCAGGTAACGGGCGCCATCAGAGGCTAAAAATCCAACTATTTCAGCAACATCCGAAGCCTGACCGAGCGTGCCGAGAGGGATGTTCCGGGTGATCGCTTCCTTTTGTTCTGGAGTCAACGCACCCGTCATCTCCGTTTCAATATATCCCGGGGTCACGGCATTCACCCGGATGTTCCGCGAGGCAAGCTCTTTGGCCAGGCTCTTGGTCAGACCGATCATGCCGGCCTTGGCGGCGGCATACGCCACTTGCCCGGCATTCCCCATTTCTCCGACCACTGACGAGATCTGGATGATCGATCCCGTCCGCTGTTTCATCATCAAACGGGCCGCTTCCTTTGAACAGAGAATCGCACTTGAAAGATTCGTGTCGAGTGTCCGATCGAGGCTTTCCTTCTTCAAGCGGAGGATCAGTGAGTCCTCCGAAATTCCCGCATTGTTCACCAGAACCCGGAGCGGGTGAGGGGATTCCGAAATTTTCGCGAATGCGCCCTGGATTTCATTTTCCTTTGAAACATCGAACCTGAGGGGTTCTGCAGAACCGCCCTGGTTCACGATCTCCCGGACCACGTCGATCGCGCGCGCCTCGTTCGAAACATAGTTCACCACCACGTGGAAACCGAGTGCTCCGAGTTTTTTCGAGATCGCCGCACCGATTCCGCGCGAGCCCCCGGTCACCAATGCTAGACCCTTCAATGTTGAGCTATCCTTCATGGTTTCGCTCATGGATGCATTCCTTTTTCGGCAGCTTTCAGAGTATCCAGATCGAATACGGGGATGGTTTCAAAAGACAGGCTCTTTGATTTCGCAATCCGCTTGGCGAGCCCCTGGAGGACTTTTCCAGGACCGAACTCAATCGCCCTGGTGACCCCAGAATCGAGCAGGTGGGAAACGCTCTGACTCCACAGGACCGAATGGTCGACCTGTTCTTCGAGCAAAGGGAACACGACTCCGGGCTCGGAAGTACGGATGGCCGTCCGATTGGGGATGTACGGGGTTTTGAGCGCCTCAGGAAGGCCCCGTCCTTTTGCCGAATCGAACTCTTCCTTCATCCGGTTCCGGGCGGGTGCCATCAATGAGCTGTGAAACGGAGCACTCACGGACAATCGCTTCACCATCACTCCCCGGATTCCCTTGGCGGACACTGACTTTTCGAACTGTTCGACCGCGTCCACAGAACCGGAGACCACCACCTGCCCGGGGGCGTTGTAGTTGGCACACTCCACCGTACACTTCAATTCGCCCTGGACTTCCTGCGCACCGGAAGCCCTGAGTGCCCGGGCTGCGTCAGTGGCCTCCCGGCACCAGACCTCAATATCGGCGTCTTCAGCTCCGATCACCGCTGCCATGGTTCCGAGACCTACAGGCACAGCTTTTTGCATTGCCAGACCCCTCGTCCTGACCCAAGCCACCGCATCCGCAAAGGGGAATGCCTCCGAAGCGACGAGTGCGGAATATTCTCCGAGGGAGTGGCCGAGGTGCACTGAGGTCTTGGCTCCGATCACCGATTCGGCGACACGAAAGCATCCGGTGGAAACAGCAAGAATCGCCGGTTGAGCATTCTCGGTCAGCGTTAAGTCCGATTCGGGACCTTCGAACAAAAGAGTTTTGAGATTGATGCCGAGCGTGTCGGAAGCTTCCTCGATGGTCTGACGGAAAACCGTGAACTCATCATAGAACTCGCGTCCCATGCCCACACTTTGCGAACCCTGCCCGGGGAAGAAACCTGCAATCACCTGTATCTACCTCCAAAAACGAAAAACCCCCCACGGACTGGATCCGCCGGGAGTTTCTCTCAAATTCATGCCGTCATGGGGACCCTTCCGGATCCCGGCCCTCAGGCCTGGGCAGAAGCGGACTTGGATGTCTTCTTCTTGGCTTCGAACAGACCGTTCTTGATGGCCTTGATCGAGACCGTGTGCGAGCGCACCGGAGTGTGAGTGAACTCACAAGTGGATTCGGAAATCGGATCCAGTTTGTAAGCTGCGGAATAGCGGCGCATGTTGCGACGGCTGCGAGAACTTTTCTTCTTAGGAACTGCCATGGTCCTTGTACCCTTTCGATTGAAATTTTTAGAAACCTGAAGTTCCTCTAACTGCCGGAATTTGTCAAGAAAAAGCTTGACGCTCCCGCGGCTTTGGGGCACCCCTGTAGAGTCAGGAAACCATGCGCATGAAAAAAGGCTCCCCTGTTTCGAAAAAACCGAACAAAATCAAAAGCAAGGTCAAGGGTCCCTCCAAGGTCCTCAAGCAGGTGAAGCAGCTTGCCCAAGGTCTGGCCCGCGCCATGTCGGCTAAGCCCGCCAAAAAAGCTCAGACCAAGCCAGCGCCCAAGGCCGCAAAGCCGACGGTCAAGGCCGTGAAGGCGCAGGCCGGCGCGAAGAAGGCTCCTGCCAAGATCGACACCAAGGTTAAGAAAGTCAAAGCGGCCCCTCCCGTCAAGGTCGCTCCCGCGGGCAAGTCCGCTCCCGTGAAAGTCGCTCCGGCAAAGACACCGGCCGCACCTCAGGTAAAAAAGGCGAAGGGTCAAGAACAAGGAACTCTTCCGCTTCCTCCGGTGGCTGCATTGGTGAAGCCGGGGAAGGGCGCCAAGACTGCAAAAGGCACCAAGCCCGTCGTGCACGTCCACAATGAGAAAATGTGTCGTGAGACTGGTTGCGAAAATTCCGCAACCACAAAAGGTTATTGCCGTCTCGATTACATCAAGAATTGGAAGAAGATCAAACGTAAGGAAATGATCCTGAAAGAGGGGAAGCTCAATCAGTACATCGAGGAATTGGTCAGCAAATATCCTGACAAGTACATCGATGTGATCCGTCAAGATCTGTCTTCGGAAGTGAACTTCAATAAAGTGATTCACGACCTCGAATTGGACGAGTCCATGGATGATCTCGATTATGACAGCGATTCGATCGATTCTCTGATCGGCAGCATCCGTAAAGAAGACGACGGCATCGACGACACGGATTTCTGACCGGCTGACTTCCGATCAGGTTACGATTTTCAGTGCAATCCGGGAGGGGTGCTTCCGCCTTTTCCGCCTTTACGACCTTGGATGGCATCGAGTCGTTCCTCGAGGAAGTCTTCGGCCTCTTGATGGCTTTGATCCTTGTTTTTACCGGATTCTTCTTTGTAATTCGGATCGTTTTTTCGGAGCCAATCCTCGGTCAATGCGTCCAGGACCGGATTGGATTTGTCGATCTTTACATGCACTTCGATTTTGGGGTGATTTTCCGATTTGAGGGGACTCCATTGGAACGGAGCCTCTTCGAGTGCACCGAGTGATTGATCCGCGATCTGGGCGATCCGCTCCGGATAGGCCGGGTCGAGATAGTGCTGGAATACGGAACCTGCTGCATCCAGGCATGCCGAGAGGATTTCCATCAATGCCGGCTTCTCCGCATTCGGATCATAGTCGGCACTGCCGAACACGGTCGTTGCCGAGATCTGGCTCGTTCCGTGGGTGAGTGTGATGGCAAGCAGGATTTCATTTCCGTAAATGGCACCCCCGGCGCGGAATCCTGATTCGGGGTGGATCTCACGGATGGCGGTCAGGCCCTCTTCGAGCCCCTGGGTGAGGGTTTCTTCGACCAATCGGACAAAATCCACTGGAAGTGGCCCCGGCGCTCCTTCCGGAGCGGTGATCAAGCTTTTCTTCCTGCGTTCCCATTTCATGGTCATGGATCAAATGACTCCTTCACGTACCCGGTTCAATTGCGGAGGGAATTCCTCCAGTTTGACGCCTGTTTTTAGCCTACGGGGGCCGCGTTGTATAGTGAATTGGACCGTGTCCTCGGGCTTCAGTCTCCCGAGCTCCCGTTCCAGTTCGATTCCTTCCTTGATCTTCTTGCCATTGATCTCGACCAGGATGTCTCCGACACGAAGCCCGCTCGAGTCTGCTGGTGCAGAGTCCACCAGATTCAGGATGACAATCCCGTGATCGACTGGAAGGCTATACATGTAAGCGAGGGTCGGACTCACTTGACGGGTGATCACGCCGAGCCAAGGGCGCCTCACCCGGCCGAATTTTTTGAGGCTCTCGAGAACGGTTTTGGCATCATTGATCGGGATGGCGAATCCGATGCCTCCGAATTGGCCCGAGCGGGAGAAAATCGCCGAATTGATGCCGATGACTTCACCCTTGGTGTTGAATAAGGGTCCTCCGCTGTTACCGGGGTTGATGGCGGCGTCGGTTTGCAAATAGTTGTCGAAGGGACCTTGGCCAATGTTTCGATTCTTGGAGGAAATGATCCCCGCCGAGACCGAATAGTCCAAACCGAATGGATTCCCGATCGCAATTACCGGTTCCCCAATCCTGACCCGGTCGGAATCACCGATCCGGGTCGGAATCATCATGGATGGAGGTTTTCCACTCTTGTCCCGGAGCTGAAGTAGCGCGATGTCGGTTTTCGGGTCCTTGCCTACGATTCGCGCACCGAACTGGCGTTTGTCTTTCAGGGTCACGACAATGTCGACCGCGACGTTCTCTGCGGCCTGTTCGATCACATGATAATTGGTCAGGAGGTGCCCCTCCAGGTCGATCAGAAAGCCGGTGCCGAGTGACCCGGTCTGTTGATCTTCCGGAATCCCGAAATACTGGAGATAGTCACCCCATCCGGCCGCCTTGAATTGCCGCCGTTGATCGATCCGGGTCGAGATGTGTACGGTGGACGGAGCCATCCGGTCGACGAGATCCGGAAGATTTTCCGGATTGAATGGGCCCCCGGAGGCCGGGGTGGGGAATAGTGCGGGGAGTAGTGCGGCGAGTAAAAAACCGAGTGAAAATCGCATGGAATTCCGAATAATCCGAAGCTCATGACATTGCAAGGGTGAAGGCCTTTGGCTAGAGTGGGGAGCATGAATTCCAATATCGTGATCACCGCTTATGCCCGTACTCCGATCGCCTCTTTTCAAGGAGCCCTTGCGACATTGACCGCTCCGGCTCTGGGAGCCCATGCGATCCGGTCCGCTCTTCAACGCGCCGGAGTGGAGCCCGATCAGGTTTCTGAAGTGATCATGGGCAACGTGTTGACTGCCGGGGTCGGTCAAGCCCCTGCGAGGCAGGCGCTGATTGCCGCAGGACTTCCGGTGTCCGTCCCGGCGCTGACCATCAACAAAGTTTGCGGAAGCGGCATGAAGGCCGTCATGCTCGGCACTCAATCCTTGCTGACAGGCGAGAGTGAGGTGGTGGTCGCAGGAGGACAGGAGAGCATGTCGAACGCGCCCTATCTTCTGCCCCAGGCCCGTGGCGGATTCAGAATGGGGAACTCCCAGGTTCTCGACTCCATGATTCACGACGGTCTTTGGGATCCCTATCACTCGCAGCACATGGGAAATTGTGGTGAGATTTGTGCCAAGGAGTTCGCATTCACCCGGGAGGCCCAGGATGCCTACTCGATTGCGAGCTATCAGCGCGCCCAAGCGGCCCAGGCCCGCGGTGCCTTTTCAGACGAAATCGTACCCATGACGATCAAGGGCCCGAAAGGTGAGTCGGTGACCTTCGAGCACGACGAGGCTCCGGGTAAAGTGAAGTTCGAGAAAATCCCCACTCTGAAGCCCGCCTTCGATAAAGCTGGAACGGTCACCGCTGCGAATGCCTCCAGTTTGAATGACGGGGCTGCGGCACTGGTCCTCATGCGTGAGGAGCGTGCATTGAAGACGGGGGCCCGTCCGATCGCGAGAATCGTGTCGATGGCCACCCATGCCCAAGCCCCCGAGTGGTTCACCACGGCACCGGCGGGTGCCATGAAGGCAGCGCTGAAGAAGGCCGGGTGGAGTGTGGGTGATGTCGATTTGTTCGAAGTGAACGAAGCGTTCGCTGTGGTGGCCATGGCCGCCCAAAGGGAGCTTTCCATTCCCGCTGAAAAACTGAACGTGAGGGGTGGGGCGATCAGTCTTGGTCACCCGATCGGAGCATCTGGCGCAAGGATTTTGATCACCCTGATCTCTGCGCTGAAGGAACAGGGCCTCCGGAGAGGTCTTGCCGGAATCTGCATCGGTGGCGGGGAGGCGACTGCGATTGCGCTGGAATTGTGCTGATGATGCATTCCGGTTCTTTTGCCTGCTCCTGTTGATTCCAGCCGGAGCTAACGCCGCGGTTTTGCGTTTTCCGATTCCCGACGCACCGGCCACTCTGGATTGGACCGCGACGGTCACCACTACCGAGGCACCGATCATTCATCTGATCGCCGAGGGTTTATTCCGGTATGAGTATCCGTCCGGAAAGCTTGTGCCGGCCATGGCCGAATCGGTGGTCAAATCAAAAGATCTGAAGAAATATGTGTTTCACATTCGCAAGGACGCCAAGTGGTCCGATGGAAGACCTGTTTATGCGCAGGATTTCGTCGAATCTTGGCTTCGTGTGATCTCCCCCTTCGGGACTTCTCTCTACAATTATTATTTTTTCGACATTCTCCATGCCGAGGATTTCCGCAAGAAGAAGATCCAGGATGCCTCGAAAGTGGGGATCCGTGCCCGAGGGGACCATTTGCTCGAGGTGGAGTTCCGGCGGCCAATGGCCGGTTGGGAGTCGCTCACCACATTCTGGCCTTTTTATCCGGTCAGGAAGGACATGATTGAAAAGTACGGTGGGAATCTTTGGCGCGCCGGGATCCTGCCGTCAAACGGACCTTTTTTGACCGACAGTCTTGAGCCCGGTAAAAAGCTGAATCTGAAGCGGAACCCCCATTATCCAAAGGGTCTGTCCAATGTTGATTCGGTGGAGGTCCATTTCGAACAGGATGCCACCACCATTCTCGAAAAGTACCGGAGCGGATACTACGCGTTTCTACCCAACCCCAAGGCCGACCAGGTGAAGCCTTACCGGGGAAAGCCCGACCTCAAGCATCCCCGGATTTACCGGAATCATGTTTTGGTTTCAAACGCCCTCAAGTTTCCAATGAACAATCGCCACTTCCGGAAAGCCGTCTTCAGGGCTATCGACCGGTCCAAAGTTCGCACCGCCGCGAGTTTTCCGGGTCGTATTTCGAACGGTCTCATTCCCCATCCGCTTCCGGGATCCAGGAAGTCCCTCACTCCTGAGTTCAATCTCGTCCAGGCCAGGAAGTCGCTCAAAGAATCCGGGCTCGTGTTCGGTCCAACGTTCAAGCTCCGCATCCTGACCCGGATCGATCCGGCCAATGTTTCGGTCGGTAAGGAAATCCAAGAGCAGATCCAGAAAGGACTTGGAATCAACGTCGACCTCGCAGCTCTCCATGAACGGGAGTTCAATCTGTATGCCAATATTTTCGACTATGACGTCATTCTGGTGGGGTGGAGTGCTAAAGTTCCGACGCCGGAGGATTTTCTGAGGCCCTACGGAAAGTCGGCATCGAACAGTCGGCTCAAGTTCGAGAGTCCTTTTTTCCAGCAGTGGGTCGAGGAAGGTATGCAGGCTAAGCTTCCCAACGAGGCGCTCAGAGCCTATGAGCAGGCACAGCGGCATTACCTGACAGAGGAATTCGTAATGTTGCCCCTCCTGGACGAGGAGTACTCGATTCTCCAGCATTCCTGGGTGCGCAAATTGGAGTTCAACCATGTGGCTCTTCCAATCGTTTCGGGAGTGATCGTGGATGACGTACCGTCCGAAAAAGAGTAGTTTGTCTGACGAAGGAGTGATCATGGCCAAGGGTATGAACAAAGTGGTGTCCGGTCCGGATGAAGCGGTCAAGGATGTTTTCGACGGTGCGATTCTCACCATGGGTGGGTTCGGATTGTGTGGAATTCCTGAAAATTCCATCGCCGCTCTGGTGAGAAAGGGCGTGAAGGATCTCACCTGCGTTTCCAACAATGCAGGAGTCGATGGGTTCGGTATCGGTCTGATGCTCGAAAAGAAACAGGTTCGAAAAATGGTTTCGAGCTACGTCGGTGAGAACAAGCTCTTTGAACAGTTGGTCCTTTCCGGTGAACTTGAACTCGAGTTCGCACCACAAGGGACTCTCGCCGAACGGCTCCGTGCCGGAGGCTCGGGGATACCCGCTTTTTATACGCCGACCGGGGTCGGGACTCTGATTGCTGAAGGTAAAGAAGAACGTGAATTCAACGGGCGTAAGTTTGTGTTGGAGAAGGGGATCGTCGGCGATTTCGGGATTGTGAAGGCCTGGAAAGGCGACTCGATGGGGAATCTTGTTTTCCGGAAGACCTCCCGCAACTTCAATCCCTTGTGTGCCATGGCGGGCAAGATCACCATCGTCGAGGTGGAGGAGCTGGTTCCGGTGGGAGCACTCGAGCCCGACGAAATCCATCTGCCCGGGGTGTATGTCCATCGAATTTTCGAAGGAAAAGATTATCAGAAACGGATCGAGAGAAAAGTGGTCCGAAGCGGAGGACAATCATGAGTCTCACACGTGAACAGATCGCCATCCGGATTTCCCAGGAGCTTCGTGACGGGTATTACGTCAATCTCGGTATCGGTATTCCGACCCTTGTGGCGAACTACATCCCCCGGGGAATCGAGGTGGTCCTCCAGAGTGAGAACGGGATTCTCGGTCTCGGCCCTTATCCCACCGAACAGGAGGTCGACGCCGACTTGATCAATGCCGGGAAAGAAACCGTAACCGTGATTCCGGGTGCGGCCTTTTTCTCGAGCGCCGATTCGTTTGCCATGATCCGGGCCGGAAAGATCGATCTGACCGTACTCGGTGCAATGGAGGTCGACGAACAGGGTGATCTCGCCAATTGGATGATTCCCGGAAAATTGGTAAAAGGCATGGGGGGAGCCATGGATCTCGTGGCCGGAGCCAAGCGCGTGGTCGTGGCGATGCAACATGTGTCGAAAGACGGCAAGAGCAAGATCCTTCGCAAATGTTCGCTCCCCTTGACCGGAAAACGTTGTGTGAACCGGATCGTCTCGGAGCTCGCGGTGATCGATGTGACGCCACAAGGACTCAAGCTGGTGGAGCGGGCTCCCGGTGTCACAGTAGACGAGATTGTACGGGCCACCGAAGCCCCTCTCTTGGTCACTGGCGATGTCCCCGAAATGACTTTTCCCGTCTGAGTTGGGATCAAGATCCGACCCGTTCAGCCCATTCCCACTTCAAGGTGCAGGCTTTTGGCGCTTTTTAGAATGTCTGGGTTTCCACGAGGATCACAAATGATACGGGCCCTGTTACTGAAAAGGACTCCTTTTCGTGCTTGGAGGGCCAGTGGGTCGTGGGTGTCGATTCCGAAACAGAAAAAGTGACGGTTCCACTGCCCGGAGCGGTACCGGGCCTCTTGAATGAGGTAATGGAGAGCCTGTGCTGACATCGGATGCTCTGGAATCCAAGCATGCCGGTAGGAGTAGGCGATCTTCAGTTCTTCTCCTGCCGCCGGAATCCGGATCCATGTGTCCGGGATCCAGGACAGGGCGAAGTTCAAGATTCCCGCCCTCGAGTCCACCCGAATAGTCCGGATCTCATCCTGGTTCCAGAGTCCGGTCATGGCGATCAGTTCGCCATTTTGATGAACGAGCAGTGTCGTTTCAAGAGAGGTACCGCGCGGGAAGTCGTTTGCGAAGGAGTCGAGATCGGTGTAGGCCCGTGTCAGATTGTGACTTTTTGAATACAGTCCCCACAATGCGAACATGGACGGTAAGTCGGAGTTCCGGGCCGGGCGGCAGGTCAGATCCGGATGGGATCGGGGTTTATTCAGGGGCGGGTAAAAGCAGGCTTCGAGCTCGCCGATCGGCTGGAAGTGGATTCCCGATTTGCTCCAGTGTTGGAGCTTCGAACCGAGAACGGTCGAATTGCTGTTCATCACAGCCCCCAAGACCGGAACCGTGAGCGAGCATGCTTGACTGATCAGGGCATCCGAGATCCGCTTGCCACGAGAAGCCATTCCGACCCGGGTGTCTCCACTGTAGGCGATGCTGATCTCATTTCCTTCCCAGTTTACTCGGTCGAAGGTCACTTGGGTGAATCCAAGGGTGACTCCTTCTTCCACAGCTTCGACCACCTGGAATCCGGATCCCTGGAGCCGGGCGAAGGCCTCGTACCCTTCGGGGCGCTCGTAATGATAAGTCACCATGCCGGGAACGCGGCTTTCCTGAATAATGCTTAGGAGTGATTTTTCACGAGGACCCGCCTCGTTCTCGTGAACCTTGATCTCAATCATGGTTCAGGACCGTCCCAACCGTTGAAGCAGACTGAAGTGCGCCCGGATCGCCTCACCGAAACTTTCAAATCGTGTGTAGGGGATTCCGTGCTTTTCCGAGAGGCGGATGACGATCTTCTGGATCGCAGGGAAGTGCCGGTGGGAGACATTCGGAAACAGATGATGGATGGTCTGGAAATTGAGACCGCCAAAGGTGAAATTAGTCCATGGGTTCCCGGTGCTGAAGTCCGCACTGGTGAGCATTTGGTGAAGGTGCCAGTCTTTCTTGGTGGTTCCGGGCTGAAGTAGTCCCGCCTCGTGGACATGGGCCACCTGGAAGATCAGGGCCAGAATTACTCCGAGAATCACATGAAAAAGAGTGAAGAGGAAAAGGGTTTCCGGCAATCCGAACCGGGATGCGGGGAGCCCCAGGGCGAGTAGGTAATGGACTCCTTTGAACAGGAGAATCCGGACAATGACCCCGGGATGAGGAGGGTTAAAGGGTTTCTGCCCGACCCGAGGTTGCAGGAGTCGCATGAGATCGAAGATCGGCCACGTCAGGGTAATGAGTGAATACAGGAACGGTGTGTAGAGTGCCTGGTAGTGGTGAATGCCCCAACGCTCCTGCTCCAGGGACATCCGGATCAGTGGCGCCTCGTTGATGTCCCCATCAAACTCGTGAAGGTTCGTGTAGTGATGGTGAAAGTGAACGTGCTTGATGGCGTACAGATCGGAGCTGATCCCGAAGAGGTCGAAAATGAATGCCAACACACGGTTCACCATGGGGTGCCTGGAAAGGTTGCCATGTGCGGCTTCGTGCATGACATTCAGACCGAGGAAGAGTGTGCTGACTGCAAGAGCCAGAACCAGCACCAAGCGGGTTGGAAAAGTGGATGGCAGGAAGACGAGACTGACGTAGCAGAGGGCAGTAAGACCGCACAGGATCGCAACTTTGAGCCAGGTGAGTGGGTCGGCATATCGTCCATGGGGATCCGACTTCAGAAGGCTGAGAACTTCATGTTTCAATTCTTTTGAAAATCCGGAACTCACAAGACCTCCACTCCCACTTGTCTTCTGACTTCGTCGAGAGGGGTCTCCCACAGTTCTTCCCATTTGATCCCGAACAGATTCTTGGCGTTCAGGCCCATGTGCCAACCGCGTGTGATTTCTTGCATCAGTTCAGGCAGGCGGGCGGGCATCTGGAGCGTGCACTTGATCAGTCCGAACGCGAGCAGCATGGAGTTCAAGGGGCTGTTGATTTGCGCCACATAGAACGCCGAGATCCCCATTTCACCGATCTCATCAGCAGGGTATCCGCACACCACATGGTGAATGTCGTGAATCAACCTGATTCGTTGCCTGAGGTAGTCGATTTCAGGTGAAATCTCGGTCTTGGCTTCCGGGAGGCGTTCCAAGGGGGTGACCTCCGGGTGATTCATGAAGCGGGCGAACTGGAACCCGAGGGTGTCCTCGGGTAGTTCCTTCAGTCTTTTCCAATCGACGGGGAGCCCCTGCCGGAAACGCGTTTCCAGGAGCTCGCGCGTCCCCGGGTCCTCCCGGAGACGTCGGAGAGTGATCTGATAACTCTCATGCTCCATGAAGTACCGGAAACCACGGTAAATCGGCTTGTAGTTGCGGCGGTTGAAGATGAGGATCACTCCGCCCGAGATCAACAAGAAACATGCAGAAAGAAACCGGAACCACTTTTTCAGTTGAGCCATTCAGAACGCTCCATGGGGGAGAGAAAATATCCGGTTTATTACATAAAGTCTATTGAAAAAACAAAAAAGGTCAGGTAAGATTCGCTTCATGAAAATCGACAAACGTCCCTTGAAGATTCTGTCCACTGGATCCTACCTCCCGAAGCGGGTGGTGACCGCTGCTGAAGTGGATGATCGCTTGGGTCTTGCCCGTGGTAAGTCGGAGCAGATGACCGGGATTTCCGAGCGCCGTTATGTCACCGACGAAACCGCCTCCCAGATGGGCGCGTTCGCCCTGATGTCCGCTCTCGAAAAATCAGGAGTCCGCTACGAGAATCTCGATGCCATCATTTGTGCCAGTGGTTCTGCTGAACAAGCCATTCCCGGAACCGCGGCTCTGATTCAAAAAGCCTTGAATCGTCCGGACGTCCCGATTCCCTGCTTCGATGTCAATTCCACTTGCCTCAGTTTTGTGACTGCGTTCGATCTTGCTTCATCACTTATCGCGACAGGCCGGTTCGGCACGATCGCAATCGTTTCAACCGAGATTGCATCGGTCGGCCTCAACCCGGCACAGCATGAAGCTTATGCTTTGTTCGGTGACGGAGCGGCCGCAGCCATCGTCACCCGTCCTGCTCCCGGAGAGGGATCGGGAGTGATCCATGCCCACATGAAGACCTTCAGTGAAGGGGCCGGGTACTGCCGGATTGAAGGAGGAGGGACCCGGGTCCATCCGAAGACAGAACAACCCGATTCTGAAAAATTCCTGTTCTGTATGGACGGACGTAAGGTGTTCCGTCTGGTTCTTGAGACCATTCCCGGATTTTTTGATGAAGCCATGAATGAGGCAGGACTCGGTCTCGATGATATCGCCCTCGTGGTACCCCATCAGGCCAGTGGGAACGGAATGGAGTTGGTCCGGAGGAAGCTCGGAATTGCCCAAGAGAAGTACATGGACATCCTGTCGAAGCACGGAAACATGATTGCCGCATCGATTCCCCTCGCGCTTCATCATGCAGTCGAGGAAGGACGGATTCGGAGAGGGGACAAGGTACTCCTCCTCGGAACCTCCGCCGGCATGTCCCTCGGAATGGTGATCTTCGAGTACTGAGATGGGAAAGACCTTTCTTTTGACCGGAGCCCGGGCCCCGGTGACATTGGATCTTGCCCGTGCATTGAGTCGCGCAGGGCATCGTGTGATCGGAGCGGAGAGTCTCGACCATGCCCTCTCGAGGAGGTCGAATGCATTCGCCGCTTTTTACCAAGTACCGGCTCCCAATGCAGGGCCGGAGGCGTTTCGTTCAGCTGTCAGGAGGGTTCTCGAGCAAGAGAACGTGGAGGTTCTCGTTCCCACCTGCGAGGAAGTGTTTCATCTCGCGCCCTTGAGAGGTGAGCTGAAGAAAGATTCATCCCGCAGTGTGCTGTTCTGGTCGGATGATCCTGCGACCCTGAGCCGCTTGCACAGCAAAATCGAATTCAACACGCTTGCCCTCACCGCAGGATTGACCGTGCCGTTCACGTTCCGGGCTACCACCCTCGAGGAGCTCAGGTCTGCGATCGACGCGATCGGTGGGGACCGTGTGGTGCTCAAACCCGAATTCTCCCGTTTCGCGACTCGAACCCTGATTCTGGATCGGGACCGGGCATTGACCGATGTGGAAGAACTTGCAAACGGCACAGCCTGGTGTGTGCAGGAGTTCCTGCCCGGGAAGGAGTTCTGCACTTATTCTCTTGCCAGGGAAGGTCGTCTCCTTGCCCATTTGACCTATTCTCATGAGTTCAAGGCCGGGAAGGGTGCTGGAATTTGTTTTGAAGCGGTTTCACATCCTGCGATTGAGGCCTGGGTGGCGCGTTTCGTTGAAGCGACCGGGTTCACCGGTCAGATCGCTTTTGATTTCATCCAGGATGAGTCCGGCACTGTCCGCGCGTTGGAGTGTAACCCTCGAGCGACCAGCGGGCTGCATCTGTTTGCAGGGAACGCCGAGTTCGCCGAGCTTCTTGCCGGTGAAGTGAGCTCCCCGAAAACGCTCACGCCCCGGGCGGGCGATTCGGCCCAGTTGAGATTGGCCATGTTGGTTTACGGGCTTCCATCGGTCAGGTCCTGGCATCGACTTTCACTCTGGGGTTCCATTTTTTTTGGTGCACGGGAAGTGGTCTTCGATTCCCGGGATCCAGTACCGTTTTTTGATCAGTTCATTTCATTCTACCAACTGGTTCGTGCGGGGCTCCGTGACGAGGTGACTCCACTCGAAGCCTCCACCCGCGACATCGAATGGAACGGCCCATGACGGTGGTCGTGACGGGTGCCAGTGGATTTCTCGGTGGTCGATTGACCGAACTCCTGCTCGAGCAGGGGCGGGGTGTGATCGCTCTCGGACGGAACCCGGTCGCGTTGGCCCGCCTCTCGGCTCTGGGGGCCACCACGCATGCCGGAGATCTCGGTGACCGGACTTTTTTGGAAAAGGTCATTCCGGAAAACGGGATGGTCGTCCATTGTGGGGCCCTCTCCAGTCCTTGGGGCAGGACCGCGGATTTTTACCACTCGAATGTGCTGGCTACCCAGGTCCTGTGTTCGGTCGCCCTCGACAAGCGTGTTGCGCGCCTGGTTCACATCTCCACCCCGAGCGTTTATGTCGAAAAGGCCTCAAAAGAATCGATTCGTGAGAGTGATCCGTTGCCTCCCACCATGATCAATGATTATGCGGACTCGAAGCTGAAGGCCGAGAGGATCGTCGAAGAGTATTTCCAGCTCGGTCTCGGGACGCTCATTCTGCGTCCGCAAGGGATCTTCGGCCCCCGGGACACCGCTATCTTGCCTCGACTCATCCGTGTCGCTCAGAAGGGTTTTGTTCCCGTGATGGATGAGTCAGTTCGGATTGACTTGACGTTCGTGGACAATGTGGTGTCTGCGATTATTTGTGCTCTAGGTGCCGGACCCCAGGCTCTTGGAGAGATATTCAACATCACGAACGGCGAGCCGGTGAATCAGTTGCGCACACTCGAAGCGCTGCTCGGAAGACTGGGTTATCCGGTAAAGAGAAAGTACATCCCGGTGGAACGAGCGTGGAAGATCGCAGGATTGCTGGAGTGGGTGCACCGGAATCTCGCACCCGATCGGGAACCCCTGCTGACCCGTTACGGGGTTTGCACGCTTGCCTACACCCGAACCTTGTCGATTGAAAAAGCCAAGACCCTCCTCGGTTACCACCCGGCGATCGGGATGCAGGAGGGACTCGAAAGGACGATCCCATGGTTCGCTCGATCACCTTTCTAGAAGCGGGATTCACCGAGCAGTATGAAAAGATCGTGAATCCGGTCACCGGGAAATGGCGGAAGATCCGCTTTCCATCGACCGTGGCATTGATCGAACATCCCCGGCACGGGTATCTGTTGTTCGATGCGGGCTATTCGGGCCGATTCAAAGAGGTGACCCGCCGGTTTCCAGAAAAGCTTTATGCCTGGGTCACCCCGGTGACTGTCAGTTCTGAGACCAGTGCTGTCGGCCGCTTACGTGGTCTTGGTCTCGCAGAAACCGACATTTCACACGTCATTCTTTCTCACTTCCATGCGGATCACATCGGAGGTGCTTCGGATTTCAGCCGGGCACGGTATGTCGCCTCACGCAGAGAATACGATCACCTGGTTTCTTTAGGAACCGTCAGTCAGGTGAGACACGGTTTTTTGAAGGCCCTCCTTCCGGACTCGTTCGAGTCCCGAACCCTCTGGTCGGACGATTTTCCTGTGGAGTTGAAATCTCTAGGTCCGGGTTGGACGGGCAATGATCTGCTGGGTGACGGAAGTGTCTTCCTCGTGCCACTCCCGGGTCATACTCTCGGACAGATGGGGCTCTATGTTCCTTCAGTCGGGGGAGTGGACTATCTTCTGGTAGCCGATGCAGCCTGGCTGACCCCCTCCTTCCGGGAAGAAATCCCGCCGATGCGGATCACAGATTTGATCTTCCACGATCCACCGGCCTATCGGGACACCCTTGCACGGATTCATCGACTCGACTGCGAGACCCGGTCATCAGGCAGACTCCGGATCCTGACCTGCCATTGTGACGAAGCGATGGAGAGAGAGCGGACCCATGTGGTTTAAGTTGCGGATCCTCTTTCATTACCTGATGACCCGGTATGGAAGACGTTTCCGGGATCGGGCGTCACTCGAGCGTTTTCAGAATCGTCGCATTGCGAGTCATCTGGATTGGGTTCGGCGGCATTCGAAGTTTTACAGAGAATGGTCCGGAGGGGTCATTGACAAGAAGATCATGATGGAACACTTTTCCGATCTCAATACGGTCGGGGTGGAGCGCGATCGCGCCTTCGATCTGGCTTTCATGGCTGAAAACAGCCGTGACTTCACCCCAACCCTGAACGGGGTCACGGTGGGACTTTCCTCCGGGACTAGTGGGAATCGCGGGCTGTTTTTGGTTTCGGATTCCGAGCGGGCCCGCCATGCAGGGACGATTCTCGGGAAAATCCTGCCTGGGTCGATTTTCAGCCGGTATCGTGTTGCGTTTTTCATGAGGGCGAATTCCAATCTCTACACCGCTTCCGCGGGATCGAGGATCCAGTTCGAGTTCTACGACCTCCTGGCTTCCATGGAGGACCATTTGAAGCGGTTGGAAGCCCAGCAGCCGGATCTGCTGTTCGCTCCTCCTTCAATGCTGATCCGGCTTGCCGAGGCCCGTGAAGAGGGTAGGATTTCATCCCGTCCGATGAGGATTTTTTCCATAGCCGAGACGCTGGATCCCTTGGATGAACGACGGATATCGAGGTCTTTTGGAATGAAGGTGCACCAAATTTACCAGTGCACAGAGGGCTTTCTCGCAGCCAGTTGTCAGGAAGGGACTCTCCACCTGAACGAGGACTGCGTGAGGATCGAACCTGAGTGGCTCGATTCCAGTCGGACCAAGTTCATCCCGATCATCACGGATTTCACCAGGACCTCTCAACCTGTGATTCGGTATCGCTTGAATGACATCCTGACTCTCCGTTCGTCACCTTGTCCGTGCGGTTCGGTGATGACCGCCATCGAAAGTATCGAAGGTCGCTCGGATGATGTCCTCGAGTTCAAAAGCTGTTCGGGAGAGGGATCGGTTGCGGTCTTTCCCGATTTCATCCGGCGGGCGGTGATCACCGCGGATGACGCGATCGAAGAATATCTGGTCACACAGGCTCTTCTGGGCGAGATCGATATCCACATCAAGGCCGGGGAAGATGACTTTCCCAGGATCCAGCGTCGGGTCGGTGAAGAAGTGGGTGATCTGGCCGTCCGGATCGGAGGGCAAGCTCCTGTCCTCCGGTTTCACCGGGGAATCCCCTCATTCGGCGGGAAGAAATTGAGACGGGTGCTTCGTCTTTAGTACGAATCGGCACGAATAGGGGTGCCCGAGGTTCTTCCATGAGTACGACCGTTCATTTTCTATTTTGAACTCGGCGTGGGTGTCTTTACAGATCCGTCCTGAGCAGGGATAAAGGTAGGGCCCCATGCTCCCACAGTACCCGGTGTATTCGACTTTCACTGCGGTGGTTTGGCCATTCCTTCCGTAGACCCGGACTTCCTGGTCACAGATGTTCGGGTCATGAGGGCAGACGTAGGTACCCGAGAGCAGGAGGAATCCGTTAAGGACCGATTTCCCAGTTTTCATTTTCAGTTCGAAACCGGCTCACCGGCGTTCTGGTAGGTAATGTCAGCCGTATCAGAACCCATGAGCTTCGCGGTACCATGGAGTTCCACCATGTAGCCGGTTGCTGGTTCCATTTCAAGGGGTGCATCAATCGTGTTCTGGTTGGTGCGGTATCCGATGTAGGTCCATCCGTTGGTCGGGCTCTGAGGAATCACTTCCGCCCTGGAGGATTCGCCATTGGTGTACCGGACCACTTTGATCGTCCCTGGATTCGGCTCGGTTCCCATCACGAGGAATTTTTTCCGGAACGAGAGCTTCACGGTTTGAAGGTGGTTGGCAACCGCTTCGAGAGCTGTTTTCACTGGATTGTCGCAAATATCGAGAGAGATCCCGCCCAGCATGCTCGCGAACCCTTCATAGCGGATTCCCGACCAAGTCCCGTATCCACGGCAGCTGGTGCGTTGGTGTGCAACCACCGAGTAATAACGAACCAGTGAAGCACTCTGCTTTACATCGATGAAGGTGTCGCGATAGGCAAGGTCAACGGCGGTTCCACCGGATTGCCAGACAGTCCGGTTGTAGTAGGGGTCGTAGACCCAGTTACCCCCAGAGCGATCGTCCCCGTTCGACAGAGTGATCACGGCCAATAAGGCATCCCTGCGGAGGAAGTTGGCGTTCGGATTTCTTCCATTGGAGGGAAGAACGTCTGCTCGGGAGAGGAAATTTACCTGGTTGTGGACTCCAGTTTCACGTCCGTTCATCACTCCGGCGTTTACCGACGGAACAGTGAACACGGGTGCTATCAGTTGGGGGGCGATGCCGAGCTTCGGATCGTCATACCTGGCTCCTGGATAGGGTGAGAGCCAGTTCGCCTCCGGAGTGTTGGTGTCATAGCGAGATACAGAGACCTTACGCTCGATCGGGAAACTTTGCGGATCGACGGGGGTCTGTTCACTCAGGGGAATCGATACAAAACGGTAATCCCAGCCGCTGTTCTCGAGGCCCTGCAGGAAGGCTGGGATCTCGGTCTGGATCCCGGGAGCGATGTTCTGCATGGTTCCGTTCATCGATACACCGAGGACCAGATCAACCTTCGGAGGGATGTTCACAGAACCCGCCGCAGTTTGACGATAAGCCATCCCGCTCGGGACAAAGGCCTGGGGCCCACAAGCGGTCAACCCGAGCAGTAAGGCACTGAAGGGGGCTGGGGAAATTAGAGCTCTCAACCAATTTGATTTGTTCATATTCTCTACTCTCATAGTGAGGGATGCAAAGGTTGAGCCAGGTGCGGTCTCAAGGGGATCTCAAGAGATTATCTTGTCATTACAATGTTTTATTTGGACATTCGCCCACCCTTTGCCCTGAGCCTTCTTCTCGGGTTGATTGAGAATTGGGGGGTTGTCCAAAAAATTGACAGCATGAAATTCCCTCAATATCGCGCCTTTCTATTCCGATGAGCCTTTGGATCATGTCAAGACAGAGCCTGACCACAGATCTGCATTCCATCCTGAACTCGTTCCTCGATTTGATCGGGTGTGACGGGGGCTCGATCTATACGCTCGAAAAAAACCTCCAGGGTGATGATGTTCTGGTGTTCAAGGCCATGATCACACGCAGTTTGGGAGTTGAAGCTGTTCCGACCCATCTCAGGAGTCTCGTTTTCCGTTTGGACGAAAACAGCACCGTCGGTCGTACCGGACTAAATCGTGAAGTTTACAACGACAGTGTCATTTCCGTGCAGCCAACTGCTGACGGAACAGTCCCACGTCAGCGCCCCCGGAGTGCGATTGACATCGCAATGGGTTATGAAACCCTCAATATGCTCTCCGCTCCCTTGCTGACACCGAGGGGCGATTTGGTCGGGGTGATTCAACTAGTGAATAAGATCCCCGAAAATATGGAGACTGAAGCCGTCTTCGGCGAGAAAGACGAGCGGCTTTGCGGAATTGTCTCCTCACAGGCTGCTTTGGTGATTGAAAACAGCATGCTACTTGTGGAGCAAGAAAATATTCTAGATGGTTTTGTGAACGCTTGCGTGACTGCTATTGAGGCGCGCGATCCGGTGACTTCGGGGCATTCGCAACGAGTTTGTGACCTCACTTTGAATCTGGCATCCGCTGTGAATCGTGAACAGTCTGGCCCCCTCGGGTTAATCCACTTTTCTGAAACCCAGTTCCGGGAACTCCGTTATGCAGCCATGTTGCATGATATCGGTAAGATCTCGGTAAAGGAGCACATTCTTCAAAAGGAAAAGAAACTTTATCCTTGGGAGCTGAAAGAAATCGAGATGCGTTTCAAGTTGATGAAAAGCGCCTATCGTCTCGAGTTTCATGGAGAGGAAAACCAGCTTGAGCTCGGGAGACGTCTCAAAGATCTCGACCAAGCATACCAGACTATCCTGAAAGCGAATGAGCCGACCGTTCTCCCGCAAGAAGTTTCAGAGAACATCCTCGAGTTGACCAAGTTGCAAGTCAAGATTGATGACGGGGAGGTCTGTTGCGCCCTCCATGCCCACGAGAGTCAGCGCCTTTGTATCCCGCGTGGTTCCCTCAGCCCTGAAGAAAGGATTGAGATCGAGAAACACGTGTCTTTCACTTATGAGATTCTAAAAATGGTCCCCTGGAGTCGTGGGTTGGAGCAGGTACCGACTATTGCCCACCGTCACCACGAAAAGTTGGATCGGACCGGGTACCCCCTTAAAGTGGGAGGTGAGGATATCCCCATTCAGAGTCGGATGCTCACCATTGCGGACATCTACGACGCATTGACCGCGAAAGACCGTCCCTACAAGGCGGCGGTCCCGCTCGACAAGGCCCTCGAAATCCTGGAATCCGAGGTCAAGCAGGGTAAGCTCGATGGAGTCCTGTTCAAGTTGTTCGTTCAGTCGCGGGCTTATCTACTCACGACACGGTCTGAAACTTCTGGAAGCCCGAAGAAATCGGGGAAAGCGGCCTAGTTTTTCTCAAGTTTCAGATCAACAACGCCGATCTGAGAGACGTGAAGGTTCCTCATTTGCTCAATAAACCCGCTTTCCGTTATACACTGGCCGGATTTTTCTGTGCTGTCGGTGTATTCGGATTGTACCGAGCGGGGACTCCCGTGGTGGAGGAGTTTCGAGGCTCTTTTGCCATGAAAGAGTTTAAACAGTACGGTATCTATGGAACCTATAAGAAGCATTTTTTCTCATTCGTTGACCGGGTGGATGAGTTTGCAATCCTCGATCGAGAGAATCGACAGCTCAATAAAAAGCTAGCAGAGCTTGAGAAGGAGCAGATTCTTGGGGATGCGGCCCGGGCCACCCGCGATCTGGCCTCTCTGAATGAGACGCTTGAGGAGAGCCTGAAGAACGAGGCGGGGTCGGAGCTGGGAACCGCATTGCATTCGATCAAGTACGAAGTTCCCTCTCACCTGGCAGTCCATCAACTTCACGCTTTGGCTGTAGGTCACTTCCGTCGTGAGGATCACGAAAAATCGGCGATCGTTTTACACCACCTGCTGACTTTAAAGGACGATTCCCAGTTCCGTAAACCCGAGACCTATCTGATGAGCGGGATCTCTTGGTTTCACTTGAAAAATTTCAATCTGGCGCTCAGAGACTTCCGAGAGTCGATTCGTTTGAGTCAGAGGGGCGAGTCCGGACATCGGAAGGGCATGTTTTGGCAGGCCCTATGTTATCGATCCCTCGGCAAGAAGTTGCAAGCCGAACAGACCATGCTTCATTTCATTGAGCTTTATCCAAACTCAGAAGAGGCGGATTGGTTGAATGGCAAGCGTCGTCCGGCTGCTGAGGACGCTTCGCATGAGCCCGATTCCCATCCCGCCCAGGAGGGTGCCCATCATGGCCACTGATATCCGGATTTTGGCATGGATTACTTTCTTCTCTCTTTTTGGTTCAATTTCCGCGGTTCATGCCGGAAATGATTCAAAAATCTGTGGATTGGTCGAGCACGCCGATCCGGGAACCCAGTTGATCCCTGCTAAGGGCGTGGTCAAGACTAAGCTTCCCGCACAAGAACCGCTCCCCTGTGGTGCGATGGTCATGACCCGCCAAGGGGTGGCACGGATCCGGCTGGAGGATAGGACCACGGTTCAAATCGCTCCGGGTACTTTTGTCGAATTTCAGGGAGAAGGGATCCGGAGTCTTTATCGTGGAGAAGTGCTGGTGTCCGGGCCCGCATTGAATTCGACGGTGACCTGGACCTCGCCGAATTCGATCGTAGATTACAAAGGCGGGGTGGTTTGGATTCAGTACCAACCGTCAGAGCGATCCAGTGCCCTGCTGGTACTCAACCGGAAAGCTCGCTTCGTCAATCGGTTCAACCGCGATGCGAACCGTGAGGTTCAAGCGGGCGAGATCAGTAGAATGATCATTCAGCAGGCGTGGGTTCGTCCCTCGCAGCCTGAGATCCTCAATCACTCTGTGGTAGCGCCTTTGTTGGTTCGCTTTGGGCTCCCTGCGGATGAGGTCAAGGAGTGGGTCTCGATAGTGAAGAAGATTCATGAGTCCAGAAGTGAGGCACTCGCTTCCGAGATCGAAGATTGGAACGAAACCCCCGATGAGGATCAGGGTCGTCACCCTGCATCGGTTGGACAGTCAGCCCGAGCGGCTGTCGACGTGCTCGAGGCAGAGTATGTCATGGGAAGGCTACGTGAACGTCTTTTCGGAAGGCCTTCGGAAGTTGCCAAGGTGGAGAATGACCGTAAGCCCGCATCCAGGGCTGTGCCGCCTATTTTTTCGGATGAGGAATACGGTGTTCATCAGAAACGTTTGAAGACAGAGGTCAGGCGAATTGGTAAGGAGATCGATTCGCTCCGGCCGGACTCCTCAGAAGAGTGAGTACCGGCCCAAGGAGGGGCAAAAATGATGAAGATTAGAATCCTGTTGGGCCTGCTTCTGTCCTTTGCATTTGTCTCAGACGCCGGTGCCGGTGTATTCGAGACTTCTCTTGGTTTTTCTTACTCCCGTAGCGCCTATAATGGTGGAAGCTACAGCGTGACCCAGAGTTGGAATGGTGCTTTGGGATATTACCTTACGCAAGACAGTCAAGTTCAGTTCTCTTATCAGGACAGCTTGAACACGGAATTTGTCCCCAATGTCCAAGACATCAAGTACCGTGACCGCGTATACAGCATGAATTTTTTGTATCACATGTTTTCTGAAGGTTCGCCTGTCAGGCCTTTTTTACGTTTTGGAGTAGGGCAATTGAACCGCGATGCCACCGGTACTTACCAAGGGGGTTTTTCACCTCCAGGGCGGCTTGATCAAGTGACGGTGATCAGCGGTCTCGGGCTGAAGGTGAAGTTGACCAGTCGCTTCGGGCTTCGTCTAGACGGGACCTCGTATCTGACCGGAGGGAGTATTGCGACCTGGAAAGACAACTTCAACCTTGCTCTCGGAGGCTCGTTTTATTTTTAGGGTGTGCCTATTCGTTTGCACGATGATGACTTTCCTGACCGGGTGTTCCACAGTCAAGTTTCTCGTCCAGGCCGGTAGAGGTCAGCTCATGCTCTTGAACCGTGGGAAACCGATCGAAGAGCTTGTCGTTGACGAGCGTGTCGATGCCGCCTTGAGGGAGTTGCTGTTGAAAATACCGGGGATCCATACCTTCGGCGAGTCCCAGGGACTGAAGCCCACTGCCAATTACAGGGAGTACGTTCAATTGCCTGGAGAATCGGTGGTTCACGTGGTCACCGTTTCGGATGCCCTGAGTTTCAGGCCGGAAGTGTTCACGTTTCCACTGGTCGGGAGCTTCACCTACATCGGTTGGTTCGACCGGAATGACGCCGAGTCGTTCGCATCAGCTTACCGCCAAAGGGGATTGGACGTCGACATCCGGGGTGCCTCTGCGTACTCTACACTCGGATGGTTTCCTGATCCCTTGCTCTCGACCATGATTCCCAAGACCGCCGAAGGAAAGATCCATCCTGACGCACTACCGGAGCTGGTGCAGGTTTATCTGCATGAATCGGTTCATGCCACCCTCTACTTCAATGGACAGTCTTACTTCAACGAGAGTCTGGCTGATTTTGTCGCAGATGTCCTGACCGAACGTTACTTTCGTTCGGGAGGGGAGTCCGGGCAGGCCCTTTGGAACCGGTATCAAGAACGCCGCCTTCGCATCGGGAAAGTGCGTGAGCTGTTTTCTTCCGCCTATCGGGAGTTGGATACCCTGTACCGGTCCGGAGTGGGTGCGGATGCGAAGTTGGCCGGGAAAACGCGGATCATCGCAGATCTTCGGAAGGCAGCCGGGATTCAACGGGAATTGAACAATGCCTCCCTGATTCAGTTCAAGACCTATGACCCGGGTGATCGCGGATTCCGCGAGCTCCTGGATCGATACCATGGGGATGTGGCTGCTTTTCTGAAGAGGCTTTCCAAGTTGAGTGACTCTGATTTCGGACAATCCCAGCGGGAGGATGTCCGGGGAGTCCTCGACTCAATCCGGGACTGAGTTGAAGGATTCAGCTCAAGGATTGAGCTCAAGGATTGAGCCAGGTCCCGTCGGTTTGGACCGATACGTTGGCAGCGGCCATGTGGTTCATCCACACCGCGCTCATCTGGCAGCCGTAGTACATCGGGTTGTAG
>JAIXWV010000031.1 GCA_027491115.1 Pseudomonadota bacterium | reverse complement strand
GCAACGGTGTACAGGCTTGCATCCACAAAACGGACCGTCCTCACCCTGGCGCCACCGGAGCGGAGCCTCAAACGTTTCACCACTCCGTCACCGAAGTCAGAGTGAAAAGCCCCGACCACCAAAAAACGGAGTTCGGATGCAACACGTCCAGAAACCATATGGTACGCCATCACATCGTCAGTGAGGCACTGGGCAGCGTAATAATTGGAAATCTGTTCGGGAGTGGCGTGTCCCTCCATCGCCGTTTTGAAGCGATCAAAATAACCTCCGAACTCCATACCGAACCCGGATGGAACGGTCCCGGGCAAGGCGGCTCCGAGCCCACCTTGGACGACCGGTTCCTTGTCTTTACGGGAGAGGTTCACTCCGAGGAAACCACCCCCGAGCAAACGGGTCACTTCGAGGATCGGAGCATAGTTGAGGTAACGGGCACTTCCTTGAGTCCGGACCAAAAACTCACGGGCATCCATAGACCCGGAATTGAATGCATCAAAAGCCTCCTGGATCCGTGGCTGGTCTTTCGCATCGAGGAATTCCCAAGCCGTGGAGAAACCACGGTCGCCCCGACGACCTGCCACTTCCGCGATCATTGCGGCCTGAGCACTCTGAATCGCTGCAACATCATGTTGTTCACCGAGAACGACAAAATCTGAATCAGCTAAACGATCCGCCACATCAGCGATCGAAACAGATGCGCCGGAGAACCCCTCTTCGATCCGACCGTTCCAAGTGGAAGCATAAGTCAGGCTGGAGAACAGAAGAATAACGCATGGCGCAAACTGGAAAATCCTCATACTGTTTTTTAAAACGTCCGCCGCGCTTTGCCAAGGACGATGTCAGCCTAAATGCGTGGAAAGGCTTTGTCGCGAACCGGATACGGACAATCAGCCGGTGCCAACTCGGGCTCGGCGCTCACCAGATAGAGCTTCTGGTATCCCGCCCGACTCAATCGATCCAGCAATGAGAGTCCCGAAAGCTCGCCCAGATGAAGGTCCACATAGATCTCCACATCCCGTTCTCCCGCGGACAACAACTCTTCGATCGCACCCGAAGTGGGTTCGAGGGTCTCGACTTCAACCCCCTTGGAGCGTCCCAGTGTGCGCCAAACCAAGCGGATGGCGCGATCATCATCCACGAGGATGATCCGGGAACTCGCTGCGGGGAGACCGAGCTCCACCCGAAAGCCGCCTCTCGACGGCCGATAGAAATGGATGGTCCCACCTTCTGACAGGAGGGCCTCACGATTCCCGCTTAGTCCCAAACCATGACCGGACTCTTTGCGTGTGAACTCGACGCCCTCGTTCAACATCCGAAGATCGGCATCGGAACAACCCTCTCCGTCGTCCTCGACTTCCAACAGAAGCCGATCCCCGGCCATCCGGGACCCGATGCGAATCCGGCCGCATCCTTGACTTTCTGTCGCGTTCACGAGGACGTTCATGAGCAATCGTTCCAAAACCTCCTCACGGACCCAAACGTGACCGGGTCCACCCGAAACCCCGGAGAGATCGAGAGCGATGTTTTTTCCGGTCTGCTGATTCAATCCCCGGAACCACCGTTCCAACTGCAACAAAACCCGTTGGATCGAAGGGGCAGAGCTACAGGCCTTGGTCGGACTGAGCATCCCGGAGGACACCCGATCCAATGCCTTCAACGAGTCGAGACAAGCCCCCCGCGTCTCCGGATCATGGAGTGTGGACCCTTGAAGCAACCCGATCAGACCCCGGATCGGATTCCGGATGTCGTGGACCAAACGGCGATGGACCACGATCGACTGACTCCAGCGTTCACGACGTTCACGATCCATCATCACCGAACGCTCGAACACGGCACCGAAGAGCGCCTCCAACTCGACCGGAAGACGCTCGACAGAAACCCGCTCGGTCAGAGAACTGGTGAAGCCCCGCTCGAGCGCCCTCCCCAACAGACTCGAATACACCTCGACCGTCTCGACGACGAGGGTACTCAAAATGAGTGCGAACAATACGCCTCCTGCCATGCCGACAGATACCAGACGGATACCCGAGCTACCCGTGATCCCGGAAAACACCGCAGCCATTACCAGACCGAGCGTGAAGGTGATCACCCCAGCATGGAATTTCGACGCGATCGAGTTCTTCTGGAGCTCCTCTCGATCGGTCTGCGGAGTCAAAAGGGCTGTCCAGCCGATCCAGAACACCCCGGCGGCCCAGAAATACTCATAAAACCCGAATGTGATCGCCCCCTTCAAATAGGCCTCGGCCGTCAAAGCGAGATTCACCAAACCCTGAAACACGATCCCGACCGAAAGAAAACTGATGCGTCCGATCGCCGAATGGATGATTGCATGAAACGCGGCAAGCATGGCCATGGTCGTGACCAGGACAGAAAAAGTCTCGAGCCACCCGGGAAACAATACCGTCAGGACATTCGCTTTGGCCTCACTCAAAGCCGGAAAAAAATAGAACCCGAGCAGCGCTCCGACCAATCCGAAAGGTACGACCATCCGTTTCCAGAATCCGGGACCGAAGAACCCGGGCCGGGACACCAGCCAAACAGTGGAAGCGACATAAGACAAGTCATAAAGCCCGGTCGCAAATTTGGACCAGGTGTCGGCCTTGAGGTAGTGTCCGTATTGGATCGCATAAAACACCAAATCTCCGATCCAATAGGGAGCGACGATCGCCATCCAACTGAAACGCCGTTGAGTCCAGAGCTGAAACAAGACCATGACCCCGATGGCCGCTTCCATCGCACACAACAGGCTCCCGGGCGGTGCAGCCTTCCACTCGATCCACTCAAGACAGAATGCAAGAGCGAGTGACGCCGTGACCCCTGCGCCAATACGGTAAAGAGAGCGGATCGAGCTCACCTCTTACCTCCACCCTTCAGGACCGAGACTTTTTCACGTAACACGGAAATCAACTCCTCGAACCCGGGAGAACCGGGCCCCTCACCCGCGTTCAACACAGCCTTGAGAAGATCCGGAAACATCTCAAGAAACAGCAGGGCGTTCTTTTCGTCGTGCCGGGAAACAGGGTCATTCATGCTTTTTCCTTCCGGGCCTGAGACCCAGCTTCTGAAACCGATTGTAGACCGTCGCCCGACTCAACTCCAGACATTCGGCCAGTCGAAGGGTGTCGCCATCCAGCAACCCGAGGGCGGCCTGAAAGAACTCTTTCTCGTGATGATCGAGGTACTGCCGGTAACGCTTGCCGTTGACCTCACCCGGGTTGGCGGGCACCCTCGCCTGCCTTTGCGCAGGCGCCATCCCCCCGACAAACCGGAAATGGCCAGGCCTGAGATCCTCCTCACCCGCTTCAATTAGTGCCCTCTGGATCACCGAGGACAGCTCGCGCACGTTCCCCTTCCATTCTTGCTTTTCAAGGAGAGCCAGCGCCTCTCTGGAAATCTTTTTACGGTCACCGGCCAACTTGCCCAGAAAAAATCTCGCAAGCGGTCCGATGTCCTCCCGCCTCTCCCGGAGAGGAGAGGTGTGCACCCGATACACATCGAGCCTGAACAGGAGATCCTCTCTGAATCGCCCGGCTGCGACCTCTTGCTCGAGATTCCGGTGCGTGGCCGCAATCACCCGGACCTTCGATGACTCCATCCTGCCGGAGCCCACGGGTGTGAAGGTCCCGTCTTGCAGGAACCGCAGTAGCTTCACCTGCTGGGCAAGAGGGAGATCTCCGATCTCATCGAGAAACAGGTCCCCCCCGTCGGCGATCCGGACCAAGCCCTCTTTGTGGTGGAGCGCCCCGGTGAAAGCTCCTTTGATGTGCCCGAAAAGCTCTGATTCGAACATGGTTTCAGGGATCGCACCGCAATTCACCGCCACGAAGGGTCGCTTGGAGTCTCCACGTAACCGGTGCACTTCCTGGGCGAACACCTCCTTCCCGGAGCCGCTCTCTCCGGTGATCAGGATCGGAGCATCGGCATGAGCCACTTTCCGTGCCTTTTCCTTCAATGCGCGGGTAGCCGTTGAATCCCCGACCCAGCCGGAAGAATCCTGTTCCGAAGAATGGGCACGTGCCTGATTCAAGCGTTCTTCCTGTCGGGTCTTCAATGCGATCCGGATCCTCAGCTTCAAATCCTGAGCCATGTCTGAAGACTTGATCAGATAATCCTTGGCCCCCGCTTCGAGCGCCTCCCGGATTCCGTCGCCGTCCTCATCCGAACTCACCATGACACAAACAGACCCCGGCGCCAGGGATGCCAACTCCGGGAGCAGGGTGAGTCCGTCCTCGGACCCGATGTGCCGGTCGAGGAGAATGACATCAAAGCACTGACGAGCAAGGAGATCCCGCGCCTCGCACAAGCT
>JAIXWV010000010.1 GCA_027491115.1 Pseudomonadota bacterium | reverse complement strand
TTCTTACCTTCGCCGAGCGCTTCGAGGCGCGCGCGAGATGCGTATGCAGGGGACGATACAACTGCTAAAGCCAGAACTAGTGCGAGGGTATTTTTCATAACCTGGACACTCCTTTTTCTTCGTTGTTGTTTGAGGATCCCTTTATTGGGCCCCTCTTCTGTTGTCTATGCACTCAGGATAAGGGCAGACCGATGATTGTCAATTTTCGGGGCGACATGGGGCCCACCCTTCCCCCTCGGCAAAGCCGGGCGGCAGAACAGGCATCAACGACCTTATTCACGCACGGATTTCGGAAAACCTGCTTTTTTTGGCCGAAAATCAGCCATCTTTTTCCCGCAGGCTCCTACGGCACCCTCGAGCCCAACCCCGGCACTTGGTATTTTTTGCCCATGCGCCCCGCGTAAATGCGGCGTGCCATTTTGGATCTTTTATGTTCTTTTACGGTCGGCTTTTGCCGAAAGAGCGTTTTCGACCACCTCTTGGAACTCGGCTTTGAAGCGCGATTCGGTGAAAAAAGCTGCTCTTTTTCGGCAATTTTGCTCTTGGAAGTACCGTCGGCCGGTCTCGATCTCGAGCACGGCCTCCATCAATGCCTCGACGGTTTGAGGGCGGTAAAGGATCCCAGCGTCCGGGCTCACGGTCTCGCAGGCCCCACCCTCCCCAAATGCAATCACGGGCGCCCCCGAGGCCATGGCCTCCAGAGGAGTAATGCCAAAGTCCTCTTTTCCAGGGAAAATGAAGGCTTTGCATTCAGCGTACAGGCGCTCGATTCTCTCATTGTCAGGGCTTTTGACGAACTCGATGTTGCGGGCATGGAGCCGGTCACGAAGCGCAAAGAGCCTGGCTTCGTCTTGCCCAGAGCCCACAATCCGGAGCGGAAGGCTCAGCCGGGCGAAGGCTTCGATCGCCTGATCGGTCATTTTGTAGGGAGCAAAGGCCCCCACCATCAAATAGTAGTTCCCGACCTGGCGAGGGCGCCGGAAGCGCTCGAGTCGGGCAAAGGGATAAAGGGTCCGGGCGGGGCGGCTGTAGTTCCGCTCGATTTCCTGACCGATGAAGTCGCTGTTCGAAAGGAGCACGTCAATTCTATCGGTGCGGGCAGACCGGCGGTCCCAGGCCCGCAAAAAAGGTCGGCACACCAGGGCCACCAGACGAATCAGGGGCGAAACCCGCCCCTTGCCGAAGTAATCATCGAAGCGATCCCACATGTAACGCATGGGCGCGTGGATGTAACTCACATGGGTGGCATCCGGGCGCTTCTTCACCCCCTTGGCCACGCAATGAGAAGACGAGATCACGAGGTCATAGGGATAGAGATCGAAGCTCCGGATCGCAAAGGGCAGAATGGGCAATAATTGACGGTAGAATTTGCGGGTCAGCTTCAGCACGCTCAAAAACGAGGCGTGCACGCGCGTGCGCCTGAGTTTTTCTTGAAGCCCGGGCGAAAGCTTCCGCGGTTCGTAGATCAGAGTGAAGACGTCCGCATCCGGATAGAGATCAAGCAGGGCCTCGAAGACGATCTCGCCTCCGCGCATGCCGTTCAGCCAATCGTGGACGATCGCGACCTTCAAGCGGCTTGATTGGTGGCGGCTTTCTTCGTCTTCGGCTTGGCTTTGCTCAGGCGATTGTAATTCGCGCGTGCTTTGCGCTTCGCGGCCGCCGGAGCTTTGGCGGTGTACTCGTCGATCGTTTGACATCCGTAGATCTTCTTAACGAGCATCGAGTTCACTTGGAAGAACAATTCCTCAAAAATCTGGTGCTCCCACTCGACCGGAATCGAAAGCCCCAATCGGCGCATGTGACTCAGGTAGTCCTGGATGACGGTCTCGACAAACACATTCCTGTCAGAATTCGGATCTTGAAAGTTGAAGAGGTGTTGTTCGAAGATGGTGTACAGAGGATCTTGTTTAGCTGCCGAATCAAGTGAAGTCATCTTGAGAAAGATTTCGGCAATTCCGAGGTGGAGCTTGAGCGCAAAAAAAACCAAACCGGTGCCCTTGTCGAAGAACAAGGAATTCGCATCGTTCAAGACCTTGATCGGAGACGCAAAACGTATCCTGATCTCGACTCACGTCCAGCCCGACGGCGACGGCCTCGGGGCCGAAGTCGCGCTTTTTCATTACCTGAAGCGCGCCCGGAAATCGGTCAAGGTTTACAACCCGGACACGATCCCGAACCGATACCGCTTCCTGGATCCTGACAAAACCATTTTGCTCGGTCCGGGCGAGGCCGAGATCTGGGATCAGTGCGATCTCTGGATCATCGTCGACACCAATGATCCACGTCGACTCGGCAAGCTCTGGCAGGAGCTTCCGCTCCGCGCACGGAAGATCGTATTCCTCGATCATCACCCCGATCTGCTCACTTCTTCTGAAACCCCGACATTGCCTCAAAACGCCATGGTGGTCTCGGATCATCATTCGAGCTCGATTGGAGAATTGCTGTATCAACTCTTCAATGAGCTGCAACTCACCAAGCTGAACGGAGACATGGCCCTTGGGCTTTATGTCTCGGTGATGACGGATACGAACAGCTTCCGATACGCCCGGACCACGCCCGAGTCCCATCGTATTGCAGCCGAGATGATCGAGCTCGGTGTGAATCCGGAAGAGATCTATCAACAGATCTACAGCACCAAAGAGCTCTCGCATGTGCAGTTGCTTGGGCTCTTGCTCCAGAACACCAAGGTCTCGAAGAACGGCAAGCTCGCTTGGATGGAGATGCGGCTCGATCTGCGCAAAAAGTTCAAGGCCACAGCCGACGACACGATGTCGTTCTTGAACCTGCTCCTTGTCCTCCGCACGGCAGAAGTGGTGTGCATCTTCCGCGAAGAAGACGACGGCGAGATGACCCGGGTCTCGATCAAGTCGAAGGGCAAGTTCGTGATCAACAAGATCGCCATGGAACTCGGTGGTGGTGGTCACGAGTATGCCGCTGGAGTGGCGCGACCGGAAGCATTCGAGAAGGTGGTGGCCACCGTCACCGGCCGGATTGAGGCCCTGATCGATGCGCCACCGGTGCGGGCGGCGATGTCGCGACTTCCCTGAGAACCAACCGGACTTATTGATCCACGCGAGTCTTCAAGATTTGCTCGATCGACAAGGTTCCCTGTGCTCCAGAGTTCACTAAGGTGTCCACGGTCTTCAAAGTTGCCTGTCCGGTGATCTCGTACACCTGCCTGAGTTGAATCTGGAATTGAACACTGGCCCCAGAGATACAGCGGACCTTGTCAGTGGAGGCGGTGTTGTCAACATAGGTGTTGGGATTGGATGAACTCGATGGCTTACAATTGATCAGCATCGCTGCACGAACCAGAACCGGACAGCGCCGCATCTCCTGGACTGTTTCAGGAATCCTTTTTCCTTGACCCAGCACCTTTGAACGGATCGAAGAAAATCCCGCACCCGTCGGAATCGGAATGGGAGACCCCACGGGCACCTTGACCCCTTCGCCCACTTTGTTCTGTTGAACCACGGTCTGAGGCCCGTCGACTCGATAGGGCTGAATCGGCCCGTTTGCCGCAAACTCGCTGAACTCTCCACATCGGCGCAAATTACCCGACTCCAGCGCGTAAAATCCTGTGACGGGCTTCGATGCAAAGCCAGAAAGTGTCACCGCGTAAGGCGCCCCCCCATTGACATCAAGATCGCTCTTATCCCAGAGTTGGTCGAAATCCGGATAGGACTTCACATTCTCAATACAATCGAACTTGTAGTGAGCTCCACCGATGAAGGTTCCGTCGTACTCACCCATGCAACATTTGAGTTTGGGATTCAAGAAGGTATCGAAATCCGCACCCGATGCCGAAGACATCACCGATCCATTCGCGGATCGCGCGCAGGTGTGAAACACAGGATCGATCACGCACCGGCCCCCCAGTTTCGTGAATCCTTTCTGGCACTGGGCTGGCTGAAGCGGGTCCAGATACGGCGAGCTCGGGGGTGATGGTGGAGTCACGCCGATGGTTGGAGGGCAAACATAAGGGGGGGCCATGCATCCCGTTTCAGTCGAGCAACAGCCCCGATCGAGGGTCATCTTACCGACCCCTCCGGAACCGACACTCTGGCAAGCAAGGCCAATTCCGCAGTTGGACGCAGAAGACACCGGAGGAGGAGGCGTGGGCTCAGCACGACATTGCTGAAAGGGCCCCGAATGGCAGCTCATGACTGGGGGCAAGCTCCCTCCTCCAGCAAAAAAAGGTCGGGTGGAGGACATGCAACAGGAGAAACAATCTAAGTTCCCTGGACCGCAAATTTTGGTCCACTTCCCGGATGGATTGGGTGGCGTGACGGAGGTGCAGGTCACTCCTTCGGCGCAAAGTGGCAGCGAGAGATTGGGTGTCGCAGTAGGCCTCGGAGAAGATTCCGCTCCCCCGGAACAGGTGAAGGGTCCCGCAAGACAGGCAATCGGAACTCCGCGAGGGTCGACCTGACAGCATCCTCCACCTTCTCCACAACAGGGGTTGCCTCGCCCCACGAACCAGACCCCGCTTCGACCCCCAAGACCCGTGCAAGCCACTCCAGCTACGCAATTCAGATTCACGCTGGGGCCCGACGTGCCTTCATTAGTCCCGCCATAAGGATCCGGCGTCACCGGCGTCGTGCCAGAATGGCCTGATTGTCCTGAGGGCCCTAGGGGTCCCAATGGGCCGACAGGCCTCACTCCGCCCCCTCCTGCTGTGGGGGTGGGAGTGGTGAGGCAGACTCCCTCCGTATCCATGATGCAATATTCACGTTCTTGGGGCTGGGTCGAGGGAGGTGCGTCGGGATTGGCCATTTGGGCAAACGAGATCGGAATAAAAATGGTGACCCAGGCAAGTGTCAGAACGGATATCGCTCCCAACCTCACCCCCTGCTTCACTGTCCTAACGTGTGCCATCATGTCAGAATTCCACCTGCCTTGACTCCATGATGATAATTGTTTCTGCTGGGTCCCATAATGTGTCTTGTTTGACTCATCTTTTGGGGCGCGCCCGCCGATCCGAGTGAGTGAACCTTTATCGAATCCTGTTTGCCATCCTCTTGATGCCCCTCCTGGGAGAGTCCCGTGCCCTTGCAGGAGGAAGCAGCTTGACCGGGCTGACACGTGCCCTCGGTCAGAATTTGGTGAATCAGTGCCTCACTCAAGAAGAGGGATGTCGGAACCTTCCATTCGATGCCTTGATCCATGCGGCTGCTCCGAGTCCAACTCCGGCAGCCTGCACGGCTTCTCTGGCAGGGCCCACTCCGTCTTCCAACCCCGGAAAGGAAGAAGAGGAACAGACGACGATTCTCTTGATTGCCGAGAAGAACACGCGGAATCCGAATGGCCCGGTTCGGTCGCCGGATTACAATCGCGTGAGGAATCTGCAGGGATCCCTTGCCTACCCGACCCCCAGCCATGGCGGCACGAACGAATGGCCGACCCAGAGTCTCGTCAACTTTGCGAAAGCCAATTCGGGCGAAAACGAGATTCGTGCCCAGACCCTGTTCATCAACGGACTGGCCCGCCTCACCCAGGAATCCCCGGGACTCAGTGAAAATGAAATCGCCACCCGCATTGCCGGAGCCATGCAGGCCTACTCCCCCGACAAGGAAATTCGCCTCCAATTGCTGACGAATCTCTCGGAGCTCCTCTATGACAACTACAATGATGAGCGCAACCCGCTTCAGCACACAGGTAAAGACCCGATCGCAACACAGAATCTTTCGCTCTCGCACATGATCAACGCTGCCGTGGCCGGAAATGAGAAACAAGGAGGCGTCTGCAACGACATCAACCAAGCCCTGGCCCAGGTTGCCGCCAAACTCTTCCCGAAAGAAGACGTGTTCACCATCAACAGCGGCTCCCACTACGCCCTTTTGATGAGTGATGAAGGTAAAGTTAGGACGATCATCAACCAAGACGAACGCACGACCGGCAAGGGAGATATCACCATCGACCCGGAGATGCCCACCACCAACACCAGGATCGCCAAAGTCGACCAAGGCGTGATGCGCGAGGTGACCGTCGCTGAAACTGAACTTGGGCAAGTGTTCCGGATGGCCGCAGGCGAAGGGACCCGGATCATCCAGACCGGCTACCGACCGAGCCTCTTGTTGGCCGAATTCGAAAGAGGCAGGAATGCACTTGGTGCGGGTGTGGCCCAAACCTCAAACTCGGAGGTCTTGGTGTTGGTCGCCAAGCACCGTGGCAAGCTCCTGGGCTTCGAGTCGTTCACCCAGGTGGGCGGAGGCGTCCAGCGACTGCATCAAAGCGAATCTCCCGTGAATGTGGTGTTTGCAGTCCAGCAGAACCTGAGTCGTCAGGTGTTCCAGTACGTGGGCCCGGGTGTGACGATCCGTGGAACGACCGGCGTGCAACTCGACGCCACCTATGGACGCAATCTGGATTCAGATGCGGTGGGCAGTTGGATTCCGTCTTTCTCGGGTAATTTCCAGACCCAGAATGCGATTGATTTCCGCACCACTCCTCGGAATCCGAAGGCACCGGTGTTCACGGGGCGTGCGGAGGTGGATCACTTTTTCGGCTTCACCAACGTCGGCGCTCACCACGGCGCGATGTCGGCTCCAGGCTGGAACGGGATCAAACGGACCTTCGACCACTCCGGTCTGATCTTGAACCAAGTGAATGCACAGGGCGCAATGCATGTGCCGATCCAGGCTGGAATGAGCTCGATCACCAAGGTGGATTACCAAGGCACAGCAATCGGGCAGGTGGCCGGGATCACCACCGGACTCAGCGTGCAGGCGCCGCTTGGCGTGAGGGTTTACGCGTTCGTCGGATACCAGAACGGGAATTGGGGCGGATACCGCTCACAAAATAATTTATTGAATGCCCCGACCGGCGCGCAAGGCGGGCTCCGACTGCAGACCGAGGGTGGAACGAACATCTCGGGGTTCATTCAGGGGGTGGGCGGAAATCAGGGTGTTCAGGGCAACGTGAAGATCGGAATTCCGATCAAGCGACCCGCTTCTTCTCGTCCTGATTCTCGTCGTCGTCCTTCCTCCACTCCTCGATACTGATCACATCCGCCAAAGTGGACTTTTCTGCGACCACTTCGGC
Source organism: Pseudomonadota bacterium (assembly GCA_027491115.1). Taxonomy (GTDB): domain Bacteria; phylum Bdellovibrionota; class UBA1018; order UBA1018; family CAIMNF01; genus CAIMNF01. The sequence goes on along the minus strand of JAIXWV010000010.1, from coordinate 32,186 downwards.
TACTACCAGCACGGGTTCCACTGAGAGTGGAGCCACTGGCTGAGGCACAAGAATCTCGCGAATTTCTTCGAAGGATTTGGACTCCTGCGAGTACTCCATGGCCACCGAAGTACTCTCAAACATGGGCACCACATCGGTTCCGGCAATGAGATCGTGCAAGGTCTTGCGTTCGTCGTTGAAAAACGCATACCAGTAACCGAAGCCCCCGACAGCCATCGAACCCACCGACACCACCCAACGCTTGAGCATGGTCGTCCAGGTGATGGGCTCACCCGAGGAAATCAGTTCGAGCTTGAAGAGTTTTTTTCCGATCGAGGCTCTGGATACACCTTGAATCAGTACGCGATTCACCAAAGAAATCGACAGGGCCCAAAAGGCAAATCCGAGGCCGAAGCCACTCCGGACCGATTGCTCCATTTGTTCAGGGGCGCTCGATTTCATGGTAGTGACCAAAGCGGCCACCATCGCACCAAAATAGGAGCCGAGCAGACCGCCCCAGAGCTCCAGAGTAAAATCCACCGCACTCGATGCTGAACGCCTCCACCAGAGGCCACCCCTCAGATCCATATGATCAGTATCGGTCAAATAGTTGACTAGATTAAGCGGTTTTTAACAGGCCCCGCCATAAAAAATAAAGCGCATATATTTCAGGTGCTTCTGAAGTCAGCCGCCTGAGCCGCGCCGCAGATTCCTGAAGAACTCCCGCAGTACCTCGCCACACTCCTCGACCGGCTCGTGCTCCACCGCAAAACGGTGGTTCAGCCGGGGATGGTCGTGCACATGGAAGCCCAAACAGATCGCCCCGCCCTTTTCGTCCTTGGCGCCATACACCACCCGCCTGATCCGCGCCTGCTGGCAGGCGGCGAGACACATCGGGCAAGGCTCAAGCGTCACGTAGAGCTCGCAATCTACCAGTCGCCAGGATCCGAGATTCCGGCAAGCCTCGTGGATGGCGATCATTTCGGCGTGACCGGTCGGATCTTGATCGGCCTCACGGGTGTTCGAACCGCGCCCGATCACTGCCCCCTCATTCACCACGATTGCGCCAACCGGCACTTCGCCCCGCAAGGCCGCCTCTTGAGCCAGCTTCAGCGCCTCAAGAAGATATGACCGGGAGTCCACGGGTCAGTGCCTTTTCTTGGTTGAACTGTTTTGCGATCTGCCGAAGCTTGCGGCGCTGAGCGCGCTCGAGCACGCCGAACTGCACGCCGATTCCTTTAGGGTGGGTCACCGAACTCTTGGCGTTCCACACGATGGTGCCCGGGAGATCGATTTCTTGTTCGTAGGCGGCGACCCGAATACGAACCGCTTCCCCGAAGCCGAAATCAACAGGGATTTTCAAAAAACAGCCTTTTGGGCTCACATCCAAAAGTTGCGCTTCGAACACCCCCTCCGGACCCCGCGGGTGGAGGATGCGAGCTTGAACATGGTGCATTCCGGCGATGCCGCTCTCCCACCACTTGATGCGCGGAAACAGGTAAGGCACACGAAGCTCACGGGCTACTAATTTGAAGGCCAGATACTGAACCAATAAAATCACACCGAAGGCGAACACCTTGTACTCGGATTCACTGTTGGCCACCAAGCTCCACGCATTCAAGTACACCGTGAGGGCCTCTGCAACACCGAAGGTGTACCAGGACCAGTGCCGAAGGGTCTGAATCCCGATTCCGGAGGCCACCCAGAGTGCTGAGGTCAGGTAAAAGAACGGAGAGAGCCCGAGTGACACGACCCCTTTCGATCCGAACTGAAACAGCATCGCGGTGAACGAGGGGTACACCAGTGGGAAAGCGATCATGAACAAGGTGGCGACCCACAGGGTCCGGGAGCACTTCATGCTCCCGATATTTTGGAGCATCTCTTTGACGGAGTCACGGGAATTTCGTAGGATTTTGCAGGAATGACCGCCCGCTTTGCGATCTCAATTTTTTGCCTCTTCATCGCCTGTTCCGGGGCGGGGGGTTCTGCATGGAGCGCCCCCCCTTCTGCTCTGTCGGGTTACGAAGCGGTCACCGGCGACAGCCCGGATGAAGATCGTTCGATCTGGGATAGCTTCTACGAGCACAAATCGAATGTATTCGGCAAAGAGGCGGTCGGCTTCCTGAAAGAGAATCTACACCGGGTGCGAAAAAAGGGACGCGCCTTTGTCCCCGCAATGGGAGAGGGCCGCAACGCCGTTTACCTCGCTCGCCATGGATTCCAGGTGGACGGAGTCGATTTGTCGCCCATTGCCGTGGATCGTGCTGTTGAATTGGCCCGATCCCAACACGTCTCGGTGAAAGGCATTGTCGCCGATCTGACCACCTATGCTTATCCTCTGCAAACTTACGACTTTGTATTCGTGTCGCTCTTTTACATGGAACAGTTGATTCCGAAATTCAAACAAGTGGTCAAGCCCGGAGGGCACATCATGGTTTACGTCAAAGCCGACACCGGCAAGCCCGCTGCCGGAACCACTCCCGATGACTTCTTGGTGAAGAGCTCCACTCTCAAGGCGGCCTTCAAGGATTTTCAAACCCTGAGCTTCAAAGAATACCGGGATCACGGAGTCGATGTGATCGCCATCCTGGCGAGACGCCCATGAAAAAAACAGGAACCGTCAGCGAAGTGTTTCCGAAGATGGCGAACGTGATCCTCGACGAAGACGAGAACCAGAAGGTGCTCTGTCCTTATCGCAGGGGCCAGATTGTGGACCGGGACGCCGAATGGCGCGAACGATCGCCGGTCGCTCCGGGTGACCGGGTGCAGATCCACGCCTACGGCTCGAAGGATGGCGTGATCGAGGAGCTGCTGCCCCGGACGAACTCGATTGTCAGACGGGCGCCCGGTCGAGAAGGCAAGATCATGCACACCATCGCCGCCAATGTGGACTTCGTGGTGATCACCACCTCACTCCATGATCCGGATTTTTCTCCGGGCTTGGTGGATCGCTTCCTGATTGCGACGACTGTCGCGCAGATCCGGCCGATTCTGGTCATCAACAAGATGGATCTTCGCGCGGGCGAAGAAGCTCCTTGGAAACTGTATGAGGATCTCGGTTACCGTTGTGTGCCGGTTTCGACCCAGACCGGCGAAGGGGTGGACACGCTCCGGGACATGCTGAAGGGCAAGACCTCTGTTTTTTGCGGACACTCGGGAGTCGGCAAGACTTCACTTCTTTCTGCGCTCTTTGGCGAGGTGGTCGGCCGGGTCGGCGAGATCAGCAAGGCGACCGGAAAAGGAAAGCACACCACCACGGTGTCGAAGCTGATTCCAGTGGGAGGCGGAACCCGCTTCATCGACACTCCGGGCATCAAGGAGTTCGGATTGATCGGGGTCGACGCGAAGGATCTCATCCAGTACTTTCCTGAGCTGTTTGAGTTGCAAGAAAAGCGGGAGGCGTACTCGCACCTCCCCCGTTTTGAGAGTTACACTCGAATCCGTGCGGCTCTCGAGGATGAGGGGCGATAAGAATGAAGGCGATCCGTTTCTTTGCGATCATGACGAGCCTCTTCGTATCGCAGGGGCTGCTTTCTGACATGGCTCACGGCTGGGCCGGGGACCGCCCGGTGCTCTCGGCACTGGTCAAAGGAAAAGCCAAGATCATCGGCTGGAACGGCTACGTGCAGCCCGCCGAGCCGGGCCGGGTGCTCGAGGTCGGTGAGATCATCGAGACGGACGAAACCGCCTCGGCGCTTCTCACCTATCCGGACGGATCCCGCGCGCTGCTGGGTCCGGGGACCAAGTTCGAGGTCAAGGCCAAGATCGACGGAGTCGAAACCAATGAGCTCTCGAAGGGCTCGGTCCGGGGAATCATCCGCAAGCTCGATCGCAAAGCCGTACGCCACCACTACCTCTTCAAGAACCGCGCCGCGGTGATGGGCGTACGCGGAACCGACTTTGTGATGAGCTTTGACGGCGTGAATTCAGACACCCGTGTGCTCGAGGGACTGGTGGAAGTTGCGGGTGACGAGGGAACACTCGCCAAAGGAGCAGGAGCTCCGGTCAAGGGTGGCGAATGGCTGGCCAATGCAACGAGTGCCAACTTGCCCATTGGCGCCGTCAGGAATTTCGATCCGAATTCCTACGAGCGCGAACTCGACGGAAAACGCATGACCCCCGAAACTTACGGACTCGACCCTCGGAATCCGTTTGCGGGCGAGCCCGAATCCGATTCGGAAACCAGAATCCAAGAGACCCATTTTTCACGCTTTCGAATCGGCGCGAGTTACATTTTTCAGCGGAATACCCTGGGCTGGGACTACACCGGACAGTTGTCCTGGAACCCTCAAGTTCGCTTGATGAACCGCCTCGGACTGGTGGGATATCTGGCTGGATTTCCGCTCCGATTGGGAGCCCCTCGCCAGTGGGTTTTGTGCACGCGGGTCGGCCTCGGTGGGCGGGTCAGCCTCACGCGTGGCTTGGTCGCCGAAGCCGGGATCGGACACGAAAGCTGGGGCCAGTACACGAATGCGGGACCGTTTTTTTTCGCACACCTCATCCTGGGCGCATCCCCCCGGAGCGCCCCGATCCGGGGCCTGGTGCTCGGCATGAGCTTCTATGATCGCAAAGGCGCAGTGCCGGATCCGACGGCGGTGTACCACGTGGGGATCGAGTTCGGTTCGAACTGAATCGGAGTCTCAATTACAAGTGCCGGTGTATCCGGGAATCCCGTACTTCTTTTTGGCGTAACATCCGAGCGCGTTCAGCTCGGTGGCACCGAGCGGCCAGTCGTAAATCATCAACTCGGCGATGTCGAGGGTGCTTGCAAGAACCCCGGTTGAATTGGAAAGGAATCCCACTTTTGCCGTTACAGTAGAACAGCCTCCGGTATAGGACAAGCTACTTGAATTCGGCAAGACATTGGTCAACCCATCCCGAAACAAGGTCGTCGCACCACCTGAAACACTGAATACAGCGCCCATCGCCACAACTCCGGTCGAGAATCGCGCCAAGGTACTGTTGAAGGCATATACCCATTTCTGAGGGCTGGAAAAGTCGGTGAGATCATAAGTGAAGTTATGACCGGGAGGCGCCGCCGTGTTGTAAGACACGGCGGCTCTCGCCAGCGTGTTGTTCATACTCGTAAAGTTCAAATAGGAGTATGTATTGATTCCATCCACGACCATGTTCGGCCGGATCACCGCGAACATGGTGTAGGTCCCATCACACAACGCCGGCACGTTAGCGGAGTCGACCTGAAGGTGCTTGAGGGCGCTCCCACTCGAGACACCAAAACCGACAGTTGGCCTTCCCCCGAAATTGACATTGGATGCACTGAACACCGGCGGCGTCACCGTCCCGAAACCCAAAGGGGCAATAAAACTCATGGTTCCAGAAATCGACTCGACCCAAGAGGTGACATTGTCATTCGAAGGATCGGTGCTCACCCCCTGGTCCGCGCGCAGCCAAAAACTGAGCCCGGAAATGGAATTCGGTGAAAAATCGTCTCCCACCACCGGCTGGGGGTCGAAGTTGAGCTTCCCGCAAGCGGATAGGCACAGGAAGAGGATCGAGGCCGCGAAGAGGGGCTTCATCATTCCTGTTCCTGTGCCTGAAGTCTTCAACGACGTTCGAAGATCTCTTTTGCGATGATCAAACGCTGGATCTGCGAAGTGCCTTCGTAGATCTGGTAGATCTTGGCATCGCGCATGAGTTTCTCGACCGGATATTCCTTCGAGTACCCGTACCCTCCGAACACCTGAACCGCGTCAGTGGCGACCTTCATGGCCATGTCTGCGGCATAGGCCTTGGCGAAAGCTGCGAACTTGGTGTTCCGGCGACCTTGGTCGATTTCCCAACCGGCGCGCCAGACCAGATAACGCGCAGCCTCGATGTCCTTCGCCATGTCGGCGATCATGAAGCTGATGGCCTGGTAGCTCGCAATCGGAGTTCCGAAAGTCTTGCGGGTCGACGCGTAGTTGATCGACTCGTCCATCGCCCGGCGGGCGAGACCCACGGCTCCTGCAGCCACCACCGGACGGGTGTGGTCGAAGGCGCTCATGGCGATCTTGAAGCCATCGCCTTCATTTCCGAGACGATACTTGGCGGGAATCTTCACGTCTTCGAATGTGAGGCCACGAGTGTCAGAGGCGCGCTGGCCGAGATTGTCTTCCTTACGACCCACGGTGATGCCCGGGGTGTCGCGTGGAACCAGAAAGCCGCTCATTCCACGGTGTTTCTGCGAAGGATCCGTGTAAGCCAGAACAAAGTACCAGGAGGCGACGCTGGCGTTGGTGATCCACATCTTCGCGCCATTGATCACGTACTCATCGCCGACTTTTTTGGCCGTGGTCGTGATGCCGGCGACGTCGGAACCTGCACCCGGCTCGGTCACACAGTAAGCCGCGTATTTTGGCTCGTTCGTCAACATGCCGAGAAACTGCTTCTTTTGCTCGTCATTACCGGCGACCATCACGGGCGCTGCAGCGAGGGCGTTGGCTTCCATCGCAGTGGCGATTCCGGTACAACCGTAGGCCAGTTCTTCGGTGATGATGATGCCGTCCAACACGCCGAGACCGAGTCCGCCGTATTCCTGCCCGATGTGCGTGTTCATCAGTCCGAGTTCCCAAGCCTTCTTGGTCACTTCGAAGGGAAACTCACCGGTATGGTCATGGTGTTCCGCCTTGGGAATCATTTCTTCCTTGGCGAACTTGCGGGCGAGTTCTTGAAGTTGCTTTTGCTCGTCTGATAATTCGAAACTGATCATGGCTGTTGATCCTTTCTCAATTTTTTTGTTTCAGGCTGATTCTAACAGATTTTTCAATCGCGGGGACATCTTGAATCGATCATTTTCATGTTGGAGATTTGACGCTCTCGGATAAGCACTTCTCGATCCTTCGGAGGTACTCGAGGAGGTTCAGGGGTTTCGGGAACACATGAAGAACAGAGCCTTTCGACAATTGCCGCAAGACCTGGACACTCTTCGGCTCCTGCAAAAATGGGTCATAGATGATGAGAATTTCGGGACGGTGCTTTTCGTCGAGCAGTTTTTTAAGAAGCACCGGCCAAAAATTCGGCGGGAAGCGGTCGAGGTCGAAAATGAAGAGGTCCCCAGAGAGAATGGCAGGGATCAGGGTGTTCAAATCGAAATCCCCGAGCATGACTTGCAAGTCAAGGTGATCGGACAAGAGCCTACGCTGGGTTTCACGCTCGCGATCGGAGTGCGCCAGGAGCAAAGTTCGCTTTCCCTTGAATTGCTGGACTGTTTTTTCGATCTTCCGGTCCTGGATCATGCCACGGAAGAGATCCCGCATGGAAACCACTCCAGCCACAACCCGACTGCCGTCGGTGCTGTCATAGACGATCGGAATGTGCCGAATATTGTACTCGACCATGATCTCCGGTGCGCGGTCGATCTCCAGCGGCGTGAGGGTGATCACCTTCTTGGTCATGATCGTACCGATCGCCGTGTCCCAAGATCCGTGCTTCTCGATCTCGCCGACCCACTTGAGCAAGTCTCGCTCCGTGAAAATCCCGCTGAATCCGTAAGGGGACTGATAATCGTTGACCAAGACCGAGCCCACATTGTTCTCGCGCATCACCCTCAGGGTTTCGCGGATGCTGGTATCTGATGGAACCGCAATCGCCGGAGATGGGGTGATGTTCGAGCTCACTCAGAACTCCCTGAAGTAATGACAGGTGTATCCGCCCGGGTTTTTGACCAGATAGTCCTGATGGTAGCCCTCGGCAGAAGTGAACGCGCCTGCCGGGACCACTTCGGTCACAATCGGCTTCTTCCACTTTTTGGTGTCATTCCACTCTTTGATCTTCTTTTCGGCTTCTTCCTTTTGTTTGGAATCTGCATAGAAGATGGCCGAGCGGTATTGTGATCCGATGTCGTTGCCTTGACGATTGGGGGTAGTCGGATCATGCATCGTGAAGAAAAAATCGAGCAAGCGCTCGTACGAGACCACCTTGGGATCGAAGAGGACCCGGACCGCCTCGGCATGGCCGGTCTCACCCTTCTTCACTTGTTCGTAGTTGGGAGCCGAGGTCGTTCCGCCCGTATAGCCCACTTCGGTTTCGATCACCCCCGGGATCTTCCGGATCAGATCCTGCACACCCCAGAAACAGCCTCCAGCCAAGAGCGCAGTCCGATAGTCCCCGCTCTTGATTCGATCCGCCCGCTTCTTTTTCTCCTCTTCGATCTGTTCTTTCGAGAACAGGGCCAGGAACTTGCCCAAGCCTTCGCGCTCAAGTTCGAGCACATTCACAAAGCGGAGTGAGGCGGAGTTGATGCAGAAGCGCTTGCCGGTGGGTCGAGGTCCGTCGTCGAACACATGACCCAAGTGAGCATCCGAGACCTTGGATTTCACTTCCGTCCGGACCATCCCATGAGAGCGGTCCTCGATCGTCTTCAATGTCTTTTCTTCCACGGGGCGAGTGAAGCTGGGCCAGCCCGTTCCAGAATCGAATTTGTCCTTTGAGCTAAACAAGGGTTTTCCATCGAGGATGTCGACGTAGATTCCAGCATCGTGATGGTTCCAGTAGGCATTGTTGAACGGGTTCTCGGTCGCGCAGAGTTTGGTCACGCGGTACTGCTCGGGCGTGAGGTTCTGGATCACTTTCGCGTCGGACATGGCTCGCTCCTTGGTTTTGGAAGAAGTGGCGGCTGTGCAGGCGGTGTTGCAGAGAGTGGTGAGTCCGATCAGGACCCCCACCCAGACCGAGGATTGCATGGTCACTTCAATGCGGACTCAACAGCTTGGACCACATCCTCACTCTCCGGACTCTTGCTGGAACGGAAGCGGGACAAGACCTTACCCTCTTTGGAAACCAGGAATTTTTCGAAGTTCCAGGAGACTTCACTGACCGAATCTTTCTTGGCTCCGGGCTCGTTCGACACCAACCAAGCGTAGAGGGGTTGCTTGTGTGAACCGGAGACCACGCCTTTTTCGAAGAGCGGGAAGCTCACCTTGTATTTGGTCTCGCAAAAGTTTTTGATCTCCTTGGCGGTTCCGGGCTCTTGGCCCCCAAAATCATTGCTCGGGAACCCGAGAACCTGAAATCCGCGGGCACCGTATTTTTCCTGGAGTGCCTGAAGCCCTTGATACTGGGAGGTGTACCCGCAACGCGAGGCCGTGTTCACCACCAAGAGAACCTTGCCCTTGTACTTCGAGAGCGCTTCGCTCTCGCCGGTGATCCGATTCACCTTGAAGTCGTGGAATCCGCCGGCCTGGGCAGAAAGAGAGAAGCTACCGAGCAAGAAGAGAAGTGTTTTCATGATCCCAGCTTACCATCCGGGCGCAGGCATTTCCCGTGGATTCTGAAATTTCCTTTGGAATTTCAAAGCCCTACCTGCCGATCGGTGTCAAAAGCCCCTCTCAATATTTTTTGTTTAATTCTTCATGGCATTTAACGCACCGATGCGCTATAACGCGCCACATGAAAAACTCATTCATTCTGTCTGTTCTCTCGTTCGCAATTTTCTGCACGGCATCACAAGCCGAGCCTGCGCGCACTCGCGTGACCGTGTTGAAGCCAGAAGTGGTCTACTCTCCGCGTGGATTCGACAGCAATGACAACGCCCAAGTGGTGGTCAGCGGATCCTTCACCGGCTACTGCATGAAGACCCGGTCCATCGAGAAGAAAGTCGACTTGAACAACCGTCGCATTTATCTGACCCACTCGGTGACCATCGCAGACGGGTGCACCGACCTGGCCATGTACATTCCTTACTCCAACGCGGTCGACCTGGGACCGCTCCCTGCAGGCCAGTATGAAATTGGCGCTCAAGACGAAAGCGGGAACTTCATCCGCATGGGCTCGATTCCCATCGCGAAAGCCGCAGTGTTGAACACTCACTCGACTGACGAGCGCGTTTATGCGCCTGTGACCTCGGTCAGCTTCAGCATGACTCCGGCCATGTCCGAGCCGGTGATCACCTTGGGCGGGATCCTGACCAACTCTTGCTTGAGTCCTGCCAACCTCGAGATCCGCCAGACCGCGAACAACGTGATCGAGATCCTGCCGACTCTGGCCGTGGCCCGCGACAACTGCAAAGCGATTGCCGTCCGTTATCAGAAGAGCGTCACCCTCAAGGGATTTCCGGCAACCGACACCTTGATTCACATCCGCGCGATGAACGGTCAGGCGATCAATCGCGTGATCACCCGACTTGACCGGCTTTAATTCCGAATTCTTTTTGGATCCTCCGGGCCATGGACTCCATGGCTTCGGGGGATCCATGATTCAAAATGATGTGCTTCGGAAGCACTCCTGCGGTACGCACCCAACTCAGAAGATCGCGCACATCCCCGTGAGCCGAGAGTGACTCGATCGCCTCGATCGAGGCCGATACCGGGACCGGCTCGTGATGGATCCGGAGCTCGCCTTCCTTCTTTCCATGATTCTTGAGGAAGGCTCCCTTGGTTCCCTCGGCTTGGTAGCCCACAAAGAGCACGATATTGCGCTCATCCGGCAAACGTCGCTTCAAATGATGGAGCACCCTGCCCCCTTGAAGCATTCCCGAAGCCGAGATGATCACCATCGGACCTTTTCGGTCAGCGAGTTCCTTGGATTCGTTGGAGCTCCGGATGAGTTCAAAGCGATTCGGAAAGAAATTGCGCGCCTTCTTTTCAAAGCTGAGCCCCGGAGGGTGATCTTCCGGATGTTCGAGATAAATCTGAGTCGCCTCGCTCGACATCGGCGAATCGAGGATCACCGGCACGGGTTCGATGCGACCCTGATCCTCGAGCAGGCGGATCAGAAACAGCACCTCTTGGGCACGACCCACGGCGAAGGAGGGAATCACAACGGTGCCGTGTTGCTTCTTGGCGCGATTGAGCACTTCCTCCATTCGATCGAGCGGGTCTTCTTGCGTGTGTTCGCGGTTACCATAAGTGCTCTCGACGATGAGCACCTCTGTGGGACTCAGGGGATCCGGGCCTTGAATGGTTTTCTGGCGCGAGTGGCCCACATCCCCGCTGAAGGTGATGAATTGCTCCTTACCGTGCGCCTTGATGCGGAACCGGAGCGAGGTCGATCCGATGATGTGCCCCGCACGGGTCAGCTCGACCTCGACCCCTGGAACGATCGTGTGCCACAGGTAGAGCGGCAGGGACTGCACCAGAGGAATCGTCTGCTGGACATCTCGAACCGTGTAGAGCGGCTCGGCAGGTTTGTGGTTCGAATACCCCGAGCGATTGGCGAACTCGGCGTCTTCTTCCTGGATGTGTGCCGAATCGTAAAGCATGACCGACAGGAGATCGCGCGTACCGCCGGAGCAATAAACCGGCCCACGGTACCCGGAGCGGACCAGGCGGGGCAGATATCCCGAATGATCGAGGTGTGCGTGGGTGAGGATCACGGCGTCGAGGTTCTCGAGCAAGGGATCCTGGGCAGCCCAGTTCTTTTCGCGGCTGGATTTTTCACCCTGGAAAAGACCGCAGTCGATCAGGATGCGTTTGCCGTGGGTCAGCATCACACACTTGCTTCCCGTCACCTCTCCCGCAGCACCCAAGAAGTAGAGCTCGGTTTCGCCCAGCTTGAACTCTCGCTTATGTTCCACTCTTGTCTCCATTCCACTTTTCTCGGGCTCGAGCCGAGCCCCGGTGTACGGGAGTCAGCACCCAAGGAAAGTGCCTCTGGATCCAGACGAGGATCTTTCCGTGAAGGGTGATCACTTCCTCCGGTTTTTTGCGCTCGATCGCGTGCAGGATCTGCTTCGCCGCCACGTTCGCATCCATCATCAGCCACTCCGGTACGGGCTCTTTGGCTTGCTCGCGGAATTCTCCACGGTTGTTCACTTTGCGAATCTCGGTTTTCACAAATCCCGGACACACCAAGGTCACCGAGACTCCGAGGGGTTTCATTTCCCAGTAAAGCGCCTCCATCAGGGCTCGGACTGAAAACTTGCTCATGGCATAGGCCGATGCGGTCGGAAGCGACAAGTAAGAGTTCACCGACCCTACGGCACAAAAGAACCCGCCGTTTTTGACCAACTCATCCCGCACCAGCTGGAACCCGTGGATCACCGGGAACACATTGGTGTCGAACTGGCGTCGATAATCTTCCACGGTCAGCGAATCCACACGACCGGCGACGCCGAATCCGGCATTGGCAACAAACCCGTCGATACGCCCGTACACCCCCAACATTTTTTGAACCGCGGCGGAAAGGTGGGCTGGATCTGAAAGATCCGCCATGAGGCTCAGGGCCGATCCGGGACGCTTCGTGTTCAATTCTGTCTCGAGCGCCTGCAAGCGGTCTTGACGACGGGCCAAGAGCCCCACCTGCAATCCTCGGGCATGGTATTCTCGGGCCAGCTCGGCCCCGATTCCGGCGCTCGCACCGGTGATGAGAACGGTCTTCGACTTGGTCGGTACATCCATCCGTGAATCCTAACCCCCGGATCGGGCCTAATTAAATGAAATTCATCGCATTTTCATGACAGAGAGCCCTCGACACAGCGCCTCCCATCGGTTAGTATCCTCGGGTCTTGTTGTTGAAACGGTTTCTCATCTTACTGCTGCTCGGAATCACACTCCTCGGGGCCCACTCCCGGGCGGAGCCGGGACCTCCTTTGGTTCCGGAAGCGGAGCTAAAAGATCTCGAAGTCGAACCCTTCCAAGAATCATTCCGCCAAAGAGTGATGCGGGGGCTCGGCGACCTGAGTTACCGGATCTCCAACCAGCTCTTCGAAGGCGAGACATTGATCTCTCCCTGGAACCAAGGTTTCCCGAATGGAGTGTCGGCCGGGTTCCGGTTCGGTCGTCGGGCTTTCGACAATTTCGATTTGCTGGGCTCGTGGACCGTGATCGACCGGATGATTTTCTCGGTCGGATACGGGAACGGGCTCTACGACTTCAAGCTTCCGGTCCCGTTGACGGCCGGTCTCGGACTCAATGTTCGGGTCGGGACTTCCGGGGTCCTGGAAATCAAAAGCATTCGGCAGGTGAGTCCAGCCGATGCCCGTAAACCTCCTCGCGCCAGAGGGGCGAACGAGGGTGATGAGATCGATGAAGGCGACATCACGGAACTGAACCCCCATCTACGCGGTTCGACGATCGATTCGCCCTTGAAAGCCAAGCTCAAAAACCTTCTCGGCTTGGTGACCCTTCCGGTCCGCATTCCGTTTTCACACCGCACCTTCAAAAAATACATGCGCGAGGGCGAAGTCATCAGCTACACGCTTTCGGGTCGTATCGGCTTCGGAGTGGACGTGGGCCTTCAGGTCCTCCCCCCGATCGAAGATCTGACCAACGCCGCGAGCGCAGGAGTGGATGTTTACCTGAGCGGTGATTACCAGGTTGCAGTCTTGAAGGAGTCCGATCGCTACGCCAAGGTTCGCATCAGCCGGATCAAGGGTCGTGGCGCCTCCCTCCGGTTCCAGGTCGGCGGAAACTACAACCAGCTCTTCGACGGGATCGTGGTGTTCAAAGGGAAGAAGCTCGAAAAACGCTTTTTTGCCTACTCGCCTTCCTGGCAGCCCTTCCGACTTTATGAGGACGTGAGGCACGAAACCGAGGTGGATCTCGGGTATCGCTATGACCTGCATTCGAAAGAAGGCCGCGAAGCCTACCATCGTGCCATGATCGGCTTTTATTCTACTTCGAGCGAAATCGCAGACCGGGGAGGAGACCAACCGGTCGAACGCTTATTCAACCGAAGCCAGGTCCGGAAGACAGAGTCCGGCGGGATTCTCGGGAACATCCTCAACTTTTTCAGATACAATCGCGAACACCGCAAGCAAGTGAGTGAAACGGAAGTCATCCAGCCAGACAGCGAAGTCACTATTTTCAAGTCTGAGAACCAATTGAACAATTCGTTCCGATTCTTTGGGGCGGGACAGAGCCGGATGCGACGGGTGTCGGTGATTGTTGACGAAGACGGTTACAATGATGTCGACCGCGATCCAGAATCCGCAGCCCTCCTGCTTGAGAGCTCGATCGAAGATCCGATTACCCGCTACAGAGAACTGAACGATTACGCTGAGGAGATCGAGGGTGCTCTCGGTGAATCGAAGATCTTTCCGAAATTTCCCGAACAGGCCCCGAACGACGGCAATCCCCTCAGGCTTGGAAAGTCGAACTTCGGTCGGAGTTCCTTTTATTTTGGGGTTCGCCTGGACGCCGAGGGGCTCCGGAACTTTTTGGAAACCCCCTGGAATCAAATCGAGGACCAAGCCAAGAAACTGGACATCCGGGTGAAGCGCGAGGATTTTGAACAAGCCAAATTCCACGCCAAAGAACGTCGGGCCGATGCGTTTCGTGAATCGATGACCAAGCTCTTCAAGGACCGCAAGCACGTCATGGGCTGGATGAGGATATTGAGCTCTGTGGTTCCCAAGGGGGGCGCGGTAAAATTCCTCTCTGCCAACTCGACCGCCTTCGGGAGTGTTCAACTCCGAGGGAACTACCAGTCCCCGATGGAGCGCATCCTCCAACAAACCAACCAGTCGATGGGTATCGGTTCGGAAACCGACCGAGTCCCTCTCGATCCCGAGGCGATCGTCAACGGCGTGCGCACGGACATTCTTGCGGATGGTCGGACCAAGCTGAGCTTCACACTCGCCAAGAAACCCGAGTTTGTTTATTTCCGATTGAATCCGCTACTCGTCCCCCGGAGGAAGTCCAAGCCCCTGCAGCTCGTCGTGTATAACCGTGCTGATCGATTCAAGGAAGGTGTGAACGAAATCATTCTCGATCCGAACTCGACCGACGACCTGGCACGCAGGCTCGCACTCCGGGTGATTCCGGGCGGATTGATGAACTTTACGGTGGGATACAGCCGTTCAGGAAACAAATGGGGCTACGGAGCCTCCACTCGCTTCAGAACCTTGAATCAAGAGCAAAACGAATCTCCAGATGCCTTGCCGGATGATCGCGACATGCCGGACGAGAAAGACGACCGGCTTTAGTAAGCTCGAGCCCGTTCAATATACGGAGTGAGATCCTGTCGAACCTCGAGCAAGCCGAGGAGGCGATACAATCCGGTGATCTTTCGATTCAAAAACAGAAGAGACTCGGGCGGAGCGGTGTGCTTGGATCGACGAATGAAGGTCAGGGCCAAATCTTTTGACTGTTTCATGTATTCCGGATCTGTAAAGTCGACCGGTTGGCGAGCGGGCTCAAAAAGGCACATCGAATGACGGACCATCTCAGCGAATGCTTGGCGTGTCTCGGCGTCTTCTTTTGCATCGAGCATCCCCATGCGGATGAAGCCCTCTACAAAATCCTGCTCGGTTCCGTGCACGGTCATCTGCAACAGCGAGAAGTAGTCTCTCCTGAATTCCGCCGAGAACTCCTTCATGGATCCGAAGTCGAGCAGGATCAAGCTCGGCTCACCGTTTTCCTCCATGACGAGGAAGTTTCCAGGATTCGGATCGGTCTGCACGAACCCCCATTCAGCGAACTCGGCCCAATGCAGTTCGAGCAGAAGACCTCCGATCCGCTGACGGTGCTCCAAGGACGGTTTGGCGCGAATCCAGGCTTCGAGCGGAATTCCGCGCATGTGCTCCAATGCCAGGACCTTCGCGGTGCTGAACTCCGGATGCAGCTTCGGGATTCGGACCCGACTGGCGAGATCCGGTCGTTTGGAGAGGCGTTCGCGATAGGATTCGAGGTTCCGAGCCTCGAGGAGATAATCGGTTTCAGAAACGAGGACAGTTTGTATTTCGCGGAACATGGGCTCCAAATCACCCTTTTTTCCGCCCAAGGTCATCATCACCGTGGAGATCCGACGCAGAACGGCCAGATCACTTTCGATGCTGTCTCGGATTCCGTCGTACTGGACCTTCAAGACCGCATCGACTGAAGTGCCGTCCAGAAACCTGAGCCGCGCAGAATGAACCTGCCCGATACTTGCGGCGGCAATGGCGGTTTCAGACAAGGCCTCCACCCGGCCTCTACGCTCGGGTCCGAGCTCCCGACGAAGGATGCGGTCGATTTCGGCATAGATCACGGGGGTCACGGCATCTTGCAGTTTTTGGAGGATGAGATTCGCCTCGGGGGGAAGGTGCTCGCGGAGTTCGAGGGTCAGGAACTGGCCGGCTTTCAGCGCGGCTCCCTTCAGTCGTCCGAGCTCCTCTACCAGCAGTCGGGTCTGCTCGATCCGGGTCTTCACCTGGTCCACCCTCCCGAGCAATTCTTCTCCAGCCACACGAGCGGCCAGTTTGGCAAGACCGAGCGAGCGGGACCATGCGGAACGGGGTGGGTTTTTCACTTCTGGAGCTTACAACGGAGGGCTTCTTGAATGACGTTTTCCCAGCCCGCTATTGCACCCGATTTATTCTGTTCGACAATGAAGGCCGCATCCCCGGTTGCTTTTTGAATGATCATCTCGAGGCGAAAGCGGGGCCCACCGAGGATACCCGGAGGTTGATGGTACAAGGAAAGTGCTGACTCACCGTCATTCGCGGCACTCTCGGGAGTCGGAGAGTCGATCCAGGCATGAAGCGGCCAGGCAAAACGGCTGTGCCCCTTCACCCGATAGTAATGGGCGGAGCGGAGTCCGTTGTAGGCCTGGACCACACACAAGGTTTCTACGGCGTTTTTGCACTCGAAACTTGAGATCACCCGGTCCTGGGGAGCCAACAAGAAGTCCGGGTCGCCACAGACGCCGGCTTGAGCCGGTAGGGCGAACACGAGAGCGGCAGTGATGCTGAGTCGAGTTGCGAGTGTCATATCTTGTTCCTGAGTGGCGGGATCGTACCACCCGAATGCGCCATGCGTCAATCTTTTATTGAATCCTCCCCTCACCTGGGATAAGGTTCGCACCATGAATTCAAAAATGGCTTCAATTGCAATGGTATGGGTTGTTTCGTTCCTGGGTTCCGCCTGCGACCCGGGCCTGTGGGAGTACGGATACCTCTACAACCCGAAGGGTGTTCTGTACCGGCTCTATGAAGCTCTGAGAACTGACGATGCAAACGGAGACTTCGGGATCCTCTTTGAAGGCAAAATGAACTGCATCTATTCATCCGAAGAAGGCATCGAGTCACTGAAGCGCGCGCTGGGGAACCTCGAAACCGTCCGCGACCGCTTCACCGCACTCGAGCCCGAGCGCCTGGAAAAAGCCCCCGGTGAGCAATACCGTGTGCGAGTCATCCGGAACTCGAACGGAGCTCCGGCACTCACCTTCCGGATCCGGTGCGTCCACGAAAAGACAAACGGATCCACCGCCCACTATTGTTCGATCACGGACCTGAAAAACCACATCACCGTCACTCCGAAAATCGAAGTGTGCGAGTCACTTTGAGACGCGGGCACAGACCCAGCCGAACGCGCCGTAGTAGATGAGGTTCGGGAGCACCCGGATTCCGAAGCCCAAGTCCCTCAGGCTTTCGGGCAGTACCAGAATCGCCACATCCGCTGAAACCCATAGGGAATAGAACACCCAAGAGAGGTTACGTACTCTTTTGGCTGCCGGATTCTGGGTGGTGCCCGTGAAGCGACCATACCCGGTGATCATCACCAAAAAGAGCGCCTCATACACCAGGAACAAAACCCGTGAATCCCTTCCCCGGGTCAGCAGTCCGGCGACTATCGGAACGATCCAGCATGCCAGCACCGGTCTCCACCACCGCAGCTTGACCGTTTGATTGGGGAACCCCGCTCCGAAGAGCTCCATCGAAAGGAAAATGCGGAAGTCGCCCATCCACACAAAGAACAAGGGAACGATCGAACTCCAGGGGGCAGTCAGTGCACCGATTCCGAAAACCAGGTTAGCCGAGAGCCAAGCATCGAGAGCTGAGACACCTGCCCAAAAAAGAATGAACCACCGGAGACGGGTGGCGCCCTCTCCGGTCCGGAGTCGGAGCGCCAGAAGTGCGAGCAAGGTACCCACCAGGTTCGAAGCCCAGAGCAAAACCGGGTGCTGGATCGGGCTGTTGTAAAACGCTTCAAAAAAACCGGGATTCATCGCTTCTCCTTTGCGGGCGGAAGGCTCGACAGGTATGCGACGATGTCACGAGCCAGAGTGATCCGGTCCGGATGGGCCGGGGCGATCGGGGGCATTCCGTTTGGAGTGCGGAATGAAGCCGGATCCAGGATCCAGGCCTCGAGCTTACCGGGCCTCCAATAAGTGGTCACATTTTGCGGAGAATGGAGCTCGGGTCCGACCTTGCCGCCCACTCCTGCAAGCGAGTGACACTTCAAGCAATGGACCTTGAACTGCGAATATCCCCGGAGCGCGGAGGCGCTCGCCCCACGAGGAGGCAAAGGAAGAGGATCGCCCTCGCCGAGCTTTTCAATTGAGGCCTCGGCCCACTGAAAGGGCCACCCGTAATCGCCTTCGCTTCGGATGACGAGGTCCTGCTCGTTTTCCCACACCAGGTAGGCCGGGCCAAGTTCAACGGTCTTGGCGGGGGTCACATCTTTTTTGAGGAGCGTGAAGGCGGGCTGATCGGTGCGGCGGACAGCCACCAGGGCACGGTGTTTCAGGATGCGGGCCAAGGGCACACTCAACCGGTACCCATCGAGGCACTTCATCCGAAGCTGATGGGTGTCGGCCAGCTTGCGCCACCCCGGGCCGTACACAAGATCAAGAAGATCAGTCAGGGCATAACCTTCGAATTCAATCGATTTGAGCTCGTAGGGATCCTGAACGCGCACCTTGCTCATCGGAAGCGTCCCTTTCGAATCGACCCGGGTCTGCTTCAGTGCCGAATCGTGGAAGCTCAAAGGGAAAGGCGATTCAGCATGGGCGAAAATCGAAATGAAAAGCCAGATCACCATGTGCCGGTTTCGTACTCGGTCCGCGTGGTGGCGCTGGCATCGGAAGGCCCGCGACTGCACATGCACATGTGGCGCCCGTCAGAAATCACGCGAACGGCGCGGGCATGTCCGGAACGCATCACCTCTTCGGCGATGTCGCGGACGAGATCCTCCTGGATCTGGAACCGGCGGGCATAGGCTTGCACGAGGCGCGGGAACTTACCCAAACCCAGGATCCGGTCGCCAGGCAGGTACTCGATGCTCACCTTGCCGAAGAAAGGCAGGAAGTGATGGGCACACATGGAATAGTACGTGATGTCGGAGACGGTCACCTTGGAGACCCGCTCGCCCGGCTCGACCTTCCGAGTGGTCTTCAAGATTTTGGAAGCATCGATGGTGTAACCCGAGAGCAGCTCCTTGTAGGCCTTCACCACGCGTTTTTCGCAAACCAGTTCTTCTTCGGGATCCGGCTGCTCTCCCCGCCCGAACCACTCGAGCGCGCGCGGGTCTTCGGTGACGTTTCCGGAAATCCAATCGATCAAACGGGGAGCAGAAGGTTTCATGCAACCACGATACCCGAACCTCAGGGGAAAGAGTAGGGAGGAGTGGTGGGTGCGTACCAGTACTCCTCATCTGAAGGAATCGGATTCGAGGTGACCAAGTCCGTGCTGAGATAAAGCTTCTTGTCGACGACCCCCAACCCAGGCGGAACCGCTGCGTAAAGCAGCCCGCTGGTCGTCGACAGAAGGCCTGCGGGGTCATCGCCCGCTCCCGGATTGGTATTTCCGACCTGGATGGGCGTATTGCCGGAGAGGCAGTAGAGCTTGCGCATCCTGATTGGGTTGTGGGCGGTGTAGCACACTCGTCCGGCGTGAATCATGGCATCTTGGGGATCATCTCCATGCTCTGGCTCCTGATTTGAAGTCGACCTGACCTCTGAAACCACCATGCCACCCAACTGAAGGGAGCAAAGCCGATCCGGTCCACCCATCCTCGAAGGAGGCGGGCAAAGAAAGTAAAGACGATCTGGGCCCAAAAAAAGAGGCGAAATGTAACTCACTTCATGGTCATTCAAAACCGTTTCGGTCACAGGCTCGGTGAAGAAGCTCGATCCAACAGGGAACCGATGGAGCCTTCGAAATCCCGACCTCAGCCCGGCGAAATAGACGCCGGAGGCAGTAGGAATGAGATTCGAGATGTTGGTGAATCCGCCGAGCTCTGACAAGGCGGTTCCGACTCCGTCCCAACGCATCAGCAAGCCGTGATCATCCCGCATGTAGAGCCACTCACCCCAGGGGAAGAATACCTTTCCCGAAAAAAGATATCTCATAGGATCGCCCGCAAAATTCAGGACCTCGCCGGTGGTCAGGTGGTAGGCCCGGATCATATCCTCGTAGCTTCCTCGATTGTCACCCAATGCCACGTAGACCAGCCAATCACCGAACAGGACCGGATCCCGGGGATCATCCGATTGCGCCTCTGGGTTGGGCGAGGGAACCTCGAACGGCGTTCCCTCGCCATCCCAAAGGTAAAGCCTGCTGAACCCGGCGGAATTATTTGCAAGAAATACCAGTCGATCTCCGATCGTCTTCAGGTAGCGGAGGTTCTGAAGGTGTGACAACGAAAAGGGAAAAAATCGAATGTCCCCATCGGGTCCATAGCGGCAGATCCGGTAGATCGAGAGTTCCGTGTTCGGATCCTTTCCGATGATCATCGTGAAATACAACGCCCCCCTGAAGGCAATCAGGTTCTCGATGGATTTGTCGATGAGACCCGGGAGGGAGATTTTCCGAATGCGCCCCTCAGTCAACCGATACAGGTGCTCCTCGAAGGGGTCGAAGCCGGAAAAAAAGACGGAACCCGACAAACTTGCAGTGGAGCGAAAAGGGGCATTCGGAAAAGGATCGATCCCGAGGCCGCAACCGGAGGTCGCGCCGAGCAAGCTGAGCACAAAGCACCATGCCTTGAATCCGGAACCCATCTTTATCTTTATCGGATGGGCGGGGATCATTCTTCAGAGTGTCGGGCTCGACACGGAATGTGATTTGCTTGAGACACCTTTACTAAGTCCCGCCCTCGCTTTAGGCTGTGTCCATGAACCGCTTCTTTGCAATTTTGATGTTGGGGATTTTCGGCTCAGTGACCCTGCTCATCCTGAATGAGAATTCGAAGCGAGGAGAGACTTCCAAAGAAACCCTCCGCGAGCCTTCTATACCCTCACCCAGCCCCACTCCGGTGGCTTCGGTCAGCCCGGTCCCGAAAGGGTCCAAGCTCGGCTCGGATGCGCCCCGCTTGCTGAAGCCCGAGCTCGAACGCTACCTGGCCGCGCTACTGAAAGAGATTCCCGTGAAGGGTGAAGTTCTGAGCCAGCACCAAAGCCCGAACGGAACCCTGTACACCGTGGAGAAGATCGCTAGCGGCCACCAAGTATTCCGCGAATACGACAAACGTGGCCTGATCGTTGCTGAAAAGCTCGAGCGCGAAAAAGGCGAAGAGATCAGCCGAACTTTTCATGACAACGGCTTCACCCAGGCATTGAAGTGGCGCTTTCGGAATACCTCGATGCTCTATGTGCACCAGGATGTCTCGGGGGTCATTGTCTCAAGAACCGAGGAGTTCGAGGGAGGCGACCGGGTGATTCACGAAATCGACCAGGAGGGCCGCACCGTGGACCGGTATCTGATCCGGGGCGGAAACCGCTCAAATTCCGCGCCCTGAACTGCGGAGAGTTTCCTTGATCCAAGAGTCGGTCGATGCGGGAAGCGCTCTTCCGGGAACGTTGCAGATGGCTCCGGCTTCCGGAACAGGCGTGAGCTTTTGTTCCAACGCCACCTTCCGATGATTCATGCAGCCGGACAAGGGGTGGTTTTTGGTCGCGCCCGGAGCAAGATTGAAATCCCACACTTTCCCGTTCTCACAACCTGACAAGGTGATCAGCTCTGAGGCATCGGACTCGAGCTTTCCTCCGGACTCTTCGCGATAGCGCGAGACTCCCATATGATCGCTGCTGACATCAAAGCCGATACACTGTTCAGGGTCAACGACCACAAAAGCGTGCCCCACTCCTTTTTTGTTGTAGAAACAGACCGAGCCCGGAAGCACCTCGAAATAATGATGAACGGGGATTTCAGACCCGTGATGAGACGGGGTCAGCCTGATTGGGGATTTTAGCTTGGCCTTAGGGATCACTTCGAACTCCCGATTCAGGGTCGGAAACGCTGAGGGAGATTGGAAATAGCGCGTGAGGAGTGCCGTGGTGAAGGAGCCCTTTTTTTCGCGGACCAGGTCTCTCTCGAGCTCGAGATCAAAGGCCTGATTGAAAACTGTCTCGATCGCCTTGGTGCAATCGAGATTGGACCCGGTTCCCCGATTGCCTTGGCTATACCGGATTTTTTTCTCCTCCACCTCCCGCAACACCTTCATCATACGGGTGAGATCGGGATACCGTTCCGGAGGAAAACGCTCGGACAATTTCGCCCAGACCGCGGACTTGTCGCGCACCACGGGCTCATCGTCCCAGGCCCGGCCGGGAGAAATCGCAACCAGGAGCAACGTCAACGACACCAGAAGGGGGAAAGCCCGGACCATTCCATTAGAATAGATGATCTCGGGGGTTCCTCCAATCTGTGTCAATTATGACAAACCCTACTTTTTGATAGGGAATCAGGCACTCCTCCCGTACACTCCTTTGGAACTTTAAGGGGAGAAATGGGAAATGTGTTTTTTACAATCGGTATTGGATCGACCGCACTACGGGTTTACGAACGATCAGGGTGGATTCACCCGACCGAACTCCAAACAACTTTGGCGTGAATTCCTCTTCCGGATGAACCCGTTCCAAGACCGTCGGAACTGGTTGACCGCCTTCGGTTGGTTCATGACCTTCTGCTTTGTGCCGGTGTTCTTTCTGTTCTTCCTGAAATTCTTTTCCTGGAAGCTGTTTGCGATCGGACTCGTGTACAGCATGGTCCTGATGGGAACCCACGGAACGATTTACTTGCATCGGTATGGGACCCACCGCGCTTTCAAGTTCAGCAATCGCTTTTGGCTTCAAATTGCTCGGAATCTGGTGATCAAGGTGATCCCCGAAGAGATTTATGTGGTCTCGCACCATGTGCACCACAAGTACTCCGAGCAAGCTTGGGATCCGTACAATGTGAATGGCGGATGGCTGTATTGCTTTTTGTCGGATGCGAATCATCAGTCCATCGCAAGAAACCTTTCGGAGATGGATTACGGCAGAGTCGTCCGGATGGTCGAACACACCGGAGTGAAACCGAACACCTATGCGCAGTACCTGCGCTGGGGCAGTGTTGCGCATCCGGCCCGGACAGTGGCCCACTACCTGCTCAACTGGGCTGGGAACTTCGCGTTCTTCTACTGGATCGGTGGGCTTCCCTTGGCGGTCGCGATTTTCGGAATGGCCGGAGTTTGGGCCTTCGGAGTCCGCACCTTCAACTACGACGGTCACGGTCGAGGCAAGGACCGACGCCAGGACGGAATCGACTTCAACCGCAAGGACCAGTCGGTGAACCAGATCTGGCCGGGTTACGTCGCAGGCGAGTGGCACAACAACCACCACCTCTATGCGAGCTCAGCCCGCTCAGGATTCCTTCCTTATCAGTTTGACGGAGCTTTTGAGATCATCCGCCTTTGGTCGAAGTTCGGAATCGTGTCTTCGTACCGCGACGATCGGGCCGAATTCATGGAGAAGTACTACACTCCCAGCTTGGCAAAAAACGCGTTGATGTCATCGGACTCGTACATCCAATGCTCGGTTCCGGAGTCGTCAAAGTAACGCAAACAAGGCACCTGATCCATCTTGCCTCCTGCCATGAGCTCCTCATGGTGGCGGGGATCCGCATTGATCTCTTTCATCGGGATGGTGACCGCCAAGCGCTTCATCTCGCGGCGAACTTTCACACAGAAGGGGCACGCCTCGAGGTGGTACAAAGTCCAAGTGGCGAGCTTCGCATCGACGCGGGCTTGGTCCGCGGGAGACCTCTGCACTTTGACTACCGGAACAAAGACCCGGTCGAGAAAAAGAATCAAGGCACCTAGAATCTTTCGAACCAAGGTCATCATAGCGAAACCCTCACTGGCACCGAAGATCGGCCAAACCAAGCCCGGCCTCTACCAGGCCGACCCTGATTTTGGTCTGATTTCCGCCTCCGATGGCAACCAGATCGATTTCATCGCGGATTTTCTTGTACTGCTTTTTGTAAAGGCGAACGCAATCCTTAATCGACGATTCTTCTAAGGCACAAATGAGTCGCTTCGCACCAATCTGAGATTCGATCAGCGAAAACTCGGCAAGCATCTGGGCAGAACCGATATCTCCCGAATTGAAAGACCTGGCCGCATCGATGAGCATGTAGGTGGCGTCGCGGTATCGATTCAAACACACCTCATTGTAATCGCTTGCGAGAGCTGACTGGGATGAAAGGAGTAAGGTAAGCGACGAGACGATGAACTTTTTCATGATTCGATCTCCGAATGGGGTTGGAAAGGGCGTGTTTTACCTCCCAGCGACGGCGGAGTCAATAAAATAAACAGCGGTTGTTTAAAAAATAATGCGGGGCGCCGTGATGCACCCCAACCATGAGGCACCGGCCTCGGACCAGGGTTCCGCCTTATGACAGAAAGGCTATCGTCGCCTCTAACAATGTTTAGTTTATTTTACCGCGTACCATGCCGATAGTTTTTCAGATCGAGTTGCGCCCCCCCCACCGAACCACGACTAAGGAACACCAAGATGAGCAAAAAACCGAGTCTCGCAAAAAAACTGATCCTCATGGGCATCTCCATCGGTGCCATGGTTCCCTTGCTCGGAGCATTTACCTACTATCAATCAAAGAAAGTTGACGATCTCCAGAAACAGATTTCGAGTGTCAAGTTGCCTAAAACCAAACAACTCGGCGAGCTCGTCTTCAAGTTCCGCGACATCCGCATCCAGATTCGAACGGTTCCCATCCGAGGGATGTCGTGGGAAGCCATTGACGAATACCTCGCCAGCACAAAGAAGGCCGTGGGAGTTTTTCTGGAGGCCAAGAAAGAGTATGAAGCCAAAATCGAGAATGACGAAGAGAGGGCACTCTTTATGCGTTTCGATTCCGAGTCCAAGGAGTTCCTGGACTTCGGTGGTGATCTGATCGCCCTGACTTCGGCACACGACCCACGCAAGCTTGATGAAGCGGCACGGTTGATCCGTGAAGTTTGCCCGGTAAAGGCGGCAAAGGTGGAAAAGGCAATCGCCGAACTCGTGGAACAGCAGTCGACCGAGGCCAGCGCTCTGGTGGCAGCCGCGCATGCCGCAAATCAACAAACCACTTACGCCATATTCTTCGGCTCGGCTCTGGGCTTCATCCTGGCGATCGGGCTCGGGACGCTGGTTGCACTGTCCATCACGCGAGAACTGCAGTCACTGGCACTTGATTTGTCGAAAAGCTCGGCAAACGTCACGGTGGCCGCCCGACAGGTTTCTTCAAATGGGAGTGATATTTCTACTGCGGCAACGGAACAGGCGGCAGCGCTTCAGGAGACGGTGAGTGCCATTGAAGAGATCAGTTCGATGATCACCAGGAACTCTCAGAACGCGAGCCAAGCCAAGCAATCGGCAGCATCCAGCCTACAGGTGGCCCAACAAGGCAAAAAGTTGGTCGAGGTTCTTGTCGGGGAGGTGCAACAGATTCAGACCAGCACCCTCGAGTTGATGAATTCGGTGGAGAGTGGCAACGAGGAGCTCACCAAGATTGTCAGCGTGATCAGTGAGATCGAGTCGAAGACCAACGTGATCAACGACATCGTTTTCCAGACCAAGCTCCTTTCTTTCAATGCCTCGGTTGAAGCAGCAAGAGCGGGCGAGACCGGGAAGGGCTTTGCCGTGGTGGCGGAGGAGGTCGGGAATCTTGCCGCAATGAGCGGTAAATCCGCGAAGGAAATATCGGACCTTCTCTCAACCAGCGTGACCATGGTGGAAAGCATCGTCAAGTCGACCCGCGCGCGAGTCGAGAACCAAGCCAGGGAGAGCAAAGCCCGGGTCGATCACGGAATCGAGGTCGGTAGGCGCTGCGGGGAATCCTTGATCCAGATTCTTGAAAACGCAGAAAAGGTGGAAATCATGGTGAACGAGATCGCATCGGCAAGCCACGAACAATCCACCGGTGTTTCTGAAGTCTCCAAGGCCATGCACCAGATGGATCAAGTGACCCAGCAGAACGCCAGCGTGTCGACCCATTCCGCCTCTGCCGCCGAGCAGTTGAGCGCACAAGCGGTACAGATGAAAGCCCTCGTGGATCGTCTTTACACGACCATCCGTGGGTCAAATGCCCTTTCCCATGAGCTGAATCAAGGAACTCTCCAGAGCGTTGGCCGAAATGGTTAGAACCATGATCGCCCTGGCCGGGCGATCAGGATAATCAATAGGATTGAGTTCGCCATTGTCATTGGCTATCGTCACCCCATCCCATGAATCTGAAATTCAAAACCGAAGTCTCATCGTCCCTCGAACAGGTGAAACAGGGGTTCGACCGCAACCTGTTTCTTCAGCTCAAACCACCCCTGATTCAACTGGCCCTTGACCGCTTCGATGGCTGCGAAGTCGGGCATGAAATCCACCTTCGCGTGGGGCTTCCGGGACTCCTTCAGACTTGGGTCAGTCGAATCACTTTTCACCAGTTCGCCCAAGACTCTTGGAGCTTTGTTGATGAAGGAGGACCACTCCCCTTCCCCCTGAAGAAGTGGCGACACCATCACGGTGTCAGATCCAAGCCTTCCGGAGGTTCAGAAATCACCGACGACATCACTTACTCCAGCGGAAACCGGATTCTGGACCTCGTCCTCTTTGGACCCCTCTGGCTCTCGTTTGCAGGGAGAGCATCTGTTTATCGAAGGGTGTTCGGAGGCCATTGAAATTCAATCGCGTGGATAGCAATTGTGGTTGTGGGGACCTGAACACTGCAGACAGACCCATCTCTTGCAGGTTTCACACTGATGGTCGGAAGGGGCGCGCTTACAGAAGAAACAAATTTGGCTCATACGACATCCTAGCATGGGTTTGGCTTGCGCGGTGGCCAGTCGGACACCCTTCCCTTCCGAATGGCACGATTCAAGGCCCTTTACAGACCGACTAGTCAGTCTGTATACTGGATGGATGACCAAACATCGAAAAGCCACGGCAACCGCTTCCAAGGCCCGAAAACCGCTTCAACCCAAATCCAAAAAACCTACCGCCGCGCATCACGAGGCTCCTTCTCAAGGAATGAAAGAGCGCATCATCCGGGTGGTGAATGAAATCTTGATTGAGGAGGGTCCGGGGGCCCTATCGGTTGATCATGTCATCGCCAAAGCCGGGATCAGCAAGGGTGGATTTTTTCATCATTTTAAGTCGAAAGATGACCTGATGTTGGCCATTCTTGAGAACCATTATCCGAAGCTCGTGGATGCACTCTTGCTGCGATCTTCCCAAGATCGCAATCCGCAGGGGTCATTGACTCGTGCCTGGATTGCGATAGCGATCAGCCGCAATTCGCCTGAATTTGAAAAATCGATCGCCTTTGCGAGGGCCTTGATGCTCTGTCTTTCTCAGGCGCCAAAAACAGTAGCCCGCTACCGCGACTTGAACATGGCGTACTTGCGTGGCCTGGGGACCGGTCAGCCGAACTCAGGCATGCCAAAAGGATTGGATCTCGTTCTCAACCTTGCCCTGGATGGACTCTGGCTTGGCGAAGCCCTCGGCATCTACGGAATGACCGACGCCGAACATGCGCAAGTGATGAAGGAAATCAGCGCACTCTCGGAGGGCGTCTGACTGAAAACCGCTGGTGGAGATCTATGGTGATGGACAAAAAACGACGCATTAACCCGGTGCACATCGGAATCGCACTTTTGGTGGGTCTCTCAAACTGCCTTGCAGCGGCGCACGAGCTCACCCTTGCTGACTATCTGGTCCAGGTTTCGGAACGCAATCCGGGTTCTAAATCGGCAGAGGTCATGGAGAATGCGGCATCGAAATTGCCGTCCCAGGCATCCTTACTCACCCTCCCACGCTTGAAGGGCGAGGCTTCCTATCTGAACGATCGAAGCCCTGTGCTCTTTCCCGACTTCACAGGTAAGGAACGAATCGGACGAAGATTTCAACTCGGGATCGACACGCAAACGGACATTGGTCTGAATGCAGGAGTTTTCTATTTTAACGATCAACAGTCGGCACTGGGTGCAGCGCTGATACCTTCCAATCAAAACTCCCTTGCCTTGTCGGGCACTGGAGCTGAATTGAGCTTTTCCCTACTCAAGAACTCTTTTGGTCGCGACATCAAACATCAAAAATTACTGATTCATGCCGATGCCGCTGCGAAAGGTGCCCAGGCAAGACTTGAGCGCCAGATGCTTCTGATCAAGGCTGAGAAAACCTATTTTGCAGTAGCAAGGCTTCAAGAGGAAAATCGCATGCGCGCAGACCTGGTGTCGCGTGGAATCAGTCTTTTGGCGTGGGCAAAAAAAAGGGTCGACCTTAGACTCCTTGACCCCGCAGAGGCTGCTCAGGCCGAAGCGGCACTTGGCCAGCGAAAACTTGAGCTTGTCCAACAACAAATACGCCTCTCGGAGTTCGTTGCCCAGTTTCAAGCCCTCAGACAGGAGTCCTCCCTCGAGTCGATGCCCTTGCTCAGCCCACTTCACCAAATATCTCCCCATCTCGGACCTAAAGACCCCAGTCACATACAAAGAATCGACTCTGAAGTCGTCGCTCGATCCGCAGAGGCCGAAGGACATGAACTGGCACTGAAGCGCGAGGAGTACCGACCAGACCTGAAGATCGTCAGTCGCTATCTGGCGTTCAATCGAGGCTCTCAGGACAACGACAGCCAACGTTGTGTCAGCATAGACCGATGCGGTCAATTCTCGGTCGCACTCAACCTTTCAATTCCCATTGCGGTTCCGACGAGTTCGACAGCACAGCTAGGGCTTGAACAAGCCGCCGAAGCAAAGCGACTCAGCGCTGAACAAATTCGAATCGAGTCGATGGCAAACTATCATCGCATCCAAGGTTCGGTTGACCTCCAATCACGTTCGATTGGGCTCGCCGAACAGGTATTAAGTAGCCAGGAACAGAGATTGCTGCTCGAACGACAGAGGCAGAAACAGGGGCGTGCCACAACATTTGACATCCTACGGGCTGAACAGGATCACTTCACCGCCAAATTGGCATGGCTTGATGCTTTGATGCTCCGCCTGGAAAGCTCGGTTGAATTACGACTTTATGAGGAAGTTACCCAATGAGCATTGCAAAGCTTTCGGTTAATCGTCCGATCTTTATCTCAAGTATTGTACTCCTGATCTTGTTCGCCGGGTGGAGAAGCCTCACCTCTCTTCCGGTAAGCTTGTTTCCGGATACCCCTATGCCTTGGATTGCCGTGACCACTGTGTATCCTGGAGCGGGTCCGAGCGAGATTGAAAGCGCGATCACCCAACCGCTTGAGGATGAAATTGCAAGTCTTGAAGGTGTAAAGAAAGTCTCATCGACAAGTCAGGAATCTGTTTCAGTGATCTGGGTCGAATTTCACTTGGATGTCGCGCTCGATGGGGCCGAACAGCGACTCCGAGAGCGTGCAGCACAGGCGAGTGCGAAGTTTCCACGTGATGCTGAATTGCCCACCCTCGAACGCTTCAACCCGTCAAACCAGCCCGTACTGTCCATCTTCGTAAAGAGCAAGTCGATGGATCGCGTAAATCTCACTGATTGGACTGAGCGCGAGCTTCGAGTAGCGCTCACGCGAATTCCTAAGGTTGGCAGGGTTGAAATTCTTGGAGGACAAAAGCCCGAGGTATGGATTTCCCTTGATTCGAAACGGCTAGGGTTGGCGCGTCTTCCGCTTTTGCAAGTCGCTCAATCGCTCAAAGACTCGGGATCCAATGTCCCTGCTGGATCATTTACAAACGGCGGGAACGAAACCACACTCAGCTCGATCGCCCAGTTCACCTCCCTTGATGACGTCCGCAACCGGGTTGTGGCTTTTGGAAGCGGCGAGAGATCTTTTCATGTTTCTGACCTCGGCACTGTGGAATGGGGAGCCGAGAAAGAACGATCCCAGGTTTTCAGGAATGGTGTGCAGGGGATCATTGTCAATCTTTACAAACAAAGCGGCGCCAATACGATCCAGGTTGCCGATCTTGCCCGCGCCGAAATCGATAAAGTCAGCCAAGAACTGACTCAGTCCGGTGATCTTTCGATCGAAGTGATTCAAGATGGAAGTAAGCCGATCCGCGACAACATTTTTGATGTTTGGGAGTCGATCGCACTGGGGATCTTGCTTACGATTATTGTCGTTTATCTTTTTTTGGGTTCTTTCCGTTCAACCGTCATCACAGGGTTTGCAATACCCAATTCCCTTCTCGGTGCGTTCCTGCTGATGGCGGTTTTTGGATTTTCGGTGAACATCATGACCTTGCTCGCCTTGAGCTTGAGCGTCGGCTTGCTTGTAGATGATGCGATCGTCGTACGTGAAAATATTTTCAAACACCGCGAGGCAGGAAGTTCAGCGAGGGATGCAGCGATCAACGGTGCAAATGAAGTGGCCTTGGCCGTAGTCGCGGTAACCGCTGCGATATTGGCAATGTTTGGACCGGTTGGATTCCTGAAAGGCGTTACAGGACAGTTTTTCCGTGAGTTCGGTCTGACAGTTTGTTTTGCCGTATTGGTTTCGCTTTTTGATGCGATGGCTGTAGCCCCCATGCTCTCTGCATATTGGGGCGGGCACGCGGCCTTGATTCACCAAAAGAGGACAAACCCGATTCAGTGGCTGGTTAGAAGGTTTGAGAAATTGCAAAATCGTTTGGAAGACCTCTATCGTCGAGCGCTCAGTCTGGCGATTCAGTCTCCCTGGAAAAGTCTCGGGATTCTGTTCATTGCCTCGATCTCCCTTGCTTCGGTTGTGACGAAGACCCCGTCGTCCTTCTTACCGACTGACCAAAGCGACACGTTCAGCGTTCAAGTGACTCTCAATCCGGGGGTTGCTCTTTCCACCACTGCAAAGGTTGCAAAACATATTGCAGCCAAGGTCAGTGAGGTCCCTTCGGTTGATCATCTGACGATTCAAGTCGGCAACGCCTCACAAGAAATCAACCGAGCTTCGATTCTGGTGAAACTCAAGGGCCCCTCTGATCGCTCTGGTAAATCACCGAGCGAGATTCGCGAACAAGTTCGAGAAATGCTGAACCTTACGGTGAAAGGGGTTCCAGAGAATCCTGAGGTTTACGTCTCCCAGAATGACATTTCCGGATCGGGGATGCGGCCATTCAATTTGGTGATTCAAGCCAAAAATCTGAGGCAGGCAGAGGAAGTGGCCCGAGCCGTTTATGCTAAGATTCAGTCATACGATAATTTGGTTTCTCCTGTGATTGAGCTGAAGCCGGGATCCAAGCAGCTACAGATTCAGATGGATTCAAAAGGGGCCGGCCTCTTGGGCATCAATCCGGTCACAGCCGGACTTGAGGTTCGTGGCAGACTGGAAGGACTGAAAGTCGGACGTTTTCGCTCGGAGGGAAAGGAGTACGATTTGCGTCTCAAGACTCTGGATCCGGCACGGAATTGGTACAAGCGCGATCAGGAGATCCTTGTACCGAATCTCAATTTCAATCCGGTGGATCTCAGGAAAGCGGCTCAGTTTGTCGAGGTCGTCGGACCCTCGCGGATCGAGAGACTGAATCGACTTTACTCTGTCAGAATCACTGCGGATCTTGCAGACGGAGCTGGTCTTGGAGAAATTCTGAAGGTCGTCGACGGCTATGTCAGGGAGGCTGCGCAGGGGCGCGGAGACATTAAACATGTCTATGAGGGCGATTCCGAGAGCTATGAAGAGATGTCCGAGAGTATGGGAACAGCAACCTTGTTCGGACTTGTGCTTCTTTTCTTGGTACTGGCCAGTTTGTATGAGAGCTTCCTTTTGTCAGCGCTCAATCTCTTTAGTCTGCCGCTTGCCATTAGCGGTGCGCTGTTTGCCATCTGGCTCAAGGGCGAAACCCTCAACATCTACTCTCTGATCGGCGTGCTCCTCCTCCTCGGTGTGGCAACGAAAAACTCGATCCTTCTTGTGGAGTCCGTGCATGAGGGTGGAAACCTGATCCATGCGTGCGTGAAACGACTGCGCCCCATTCTGATGACGAGTCTTGCCTTGATGGCAGGAACCCTGCCGATTGCCATTGGACTCAACGAAGCTTCTGCCCAACGGACGGGAATGGGTATTGCGATTCTTGGAGGAACCATCACATCAACCCTCTTTACCCTGTTCTTGATTCCATGCCTTTTGACAGTGGCTGGGCGAGCTAAAATAGCCTGGAGCAATCGTTGAAAAGTTCACGAAGGTGTTAGTCACTTAGGACTTGGCTACCCTTTCCGTTGTTGTCCATTTCGAGACACAGGTAACGCATTAACGAGGGATTTCATTCGGGCCCTCCTGGCCCTC
Organism: Pseudomonadota bacterium; assembly: GCA_027491115.1. Lineage (GTDB taxonomy): Bacteria > Bdellovibrionota > UBA1018 > UBA1018 > CAIMNF01 > CAIMNF01. Next base: position 88 of record JAIXWV010000010.1, on the reverse strand, counting down.
ACCCTGCGGGCAGCACTCGCTACCGCTCGCGCTGTGCAAAAAGCCCCTCATGGGCTTTTTGTGAACCCCGTCGCGCATTCACCTCTCC
>JAIXWV010000039.1 GCA_027491115.1 Pseudomonadota bacterium | reverse complement strand
GCCTCGAGCTCCTCGAAAGTTCTGGGCACTTCACCCCCGTGGAGATCGATCAGCATTTGGGAGAGTTTTTTCAGGTTCTTGGCCTTGGTTGGAGCCAATCCGCAAGTCTTGATGAAAGACAGGATTTGTTGTGCGCTCAGTGCGGCCATGGAGGCCGGGTCCGGTGCCCGGGCGAACAGTGCTGGCGTGACCAAGTTCACCCGTGCATCCGTCGTTTGTGCGGACAAGGCGACCGCCACCAGCAAGGTGAAGGCATCACGATGATCCAGGGGCGGTTTCGGATCCGGGTACAGACGTGTGAGTTCCGCCCCGATGACACCGGCCCTGCGTTTCCGTTCCTTCAGGGACAGACTCATTTTTCGAGTCCCGGCTTCAATCCTTCCCAGCATTTCCGGTAATCCCGGTCGAGGAGGTCAGTGCGCTTCATGGCCTGTTCGGACGGCCAGAAGGGGTACTGGCTTTCCCACATGAAGGCCAAAGTGTTCTCATAGCGAACCGGCTCGAGTTTCGCACTCGCATCCGTGGCTTTGCGGAAAGCGTCAGCGTCCGGGCCGTGTCCGGTGAAGGCATTGTGAAGGCTGGCCCCTCCCGGCAGGAATCCTTCTTCTTTGGCGTCGTACTTTCCGGTGATGAGGCCCATGAATTCGTTCATGACATTCCGGTGGTAGTAGGGAGGACGGAAGGTGTGTTCGGCCACCATCCAACGGGGCGGGAAGATCACAAAGTCGATGTTCGCCGTGCCCGGAACCGCGCTGGGAGAGGTCATGACCGTGAAGATCGAGGGATCCGGATGATCGAAGGAGACCGTATTGATGGTGTTGAAGCGACCCAAATCGTAGCGGTAAGGAACGTAGTTTCCGCGCCAGGCGACCGTATCGAGGGGGGATGCTTCGAGCACGGTCCGCCAGAGCGATCCCTGGTACCGCGCGAACAACTCGTGCTCTCCTGACACCTGTTCGAAGGAAGCCTGCGGAACTTCGAAGTCCGACGGATTGGCCAGGCCGTTCGCGCCGATGGGGCCGAGTTCAGGCAACTGGAAAGGCGCGCCGAAATTCTCGCACACGTATCCTCGGGCTTGGTTCGAGCCCGGAGCGAGGTCGACCCTGAATTTCATTCCGCGTGGAATGACGGCGATCCATCGAGGACCCACTTCGAGCACGCCGAGCTCGGTCCGAACCACGAGCGATCCGCTTTCAGGGACGATCATCATCTCCGCATCCGCATTGTAGAAGTGTTTCCGGTCCATGCTGCGATTGAAGGCGTAAAGATGGAGTGCACAGCCTGTATTGTTGAAAGGACTCCCGTTCATGGCATAAGTGAACAAGGACTCGAGGAAGTCTTTGGATGATGAAGCATGCGGAAACGGCTGGAAGCGAAGGGCCTCCGGTGTCCGGATGAAGTTCCCCTGGCCCGGATCGGTGATCCAGGTCGCGTGTCCGGTTTCAACGAATGCCCCTTGAACCACCGATGGGCGGATCTTGTAGAGCCAGGTTTTCAGATTCCGGTGACGGGGGGCTGTGAAGGCGGTGCCGTTCAGCTGTTCGGCGTAGAGCCCCCGGGCGACCTGCTGGGGCGAATTCTGACCGACAGGAAGCACCCCGGGAAGGGCTTCCGATTCCAGATGATTTCCGAGTCCGGATTGGAGTTTCATGGGAAAAACTCTAGCGGAGTCAAAGAGTTGTCGCAATCATTTTTGCGCTCATTCCTCCCCGGTTTCAGCTATTCTGAAGGGGTGGGACTGTGGAGTGTCATCGCGATCATTTTAGGGTTCGGACAGCCGGCTTGGGGCGGGGTTCGTCCTTCCGGGCTCAGGCACCTCGGGTCCGGTACCCCGGGTTGCTTCGAGTGGATCCGGAGTCGGGCTGCGGGTCCGTCAGAGGTGGCCGGACTCCCGGAGTCCTGCCGACAGATGCGCACGGATTACCATCGTGTTTTGGAGACAGTCCATCAGGATCGGAAGGGTTTGCTCGGGCAGGTCGGCAAAGTCCTGCGCTCCGCACGTTCCGACCGGAGCCCCTACGAGGCGATGCTTTTTTCAGTCCTGTTCAATGACCGGAGTTTGCTCCCTGCGCTGAAAGAGCGTGAGAAAATCGAAAAGAAGAAGAAACTCCGGTTCCAGTACGCCACCGCGGCAATCGGTCGAGTCGAAAACGGACGATGCCCGGTCGCACTTCAGTCATTGGTCGAACTCCGGGAACTCTGTCAGGTGAGGGATTCGGTTCTCTCTGAAGCGGGGGTGACACCATGAGGTTCGGTTGGTGGAGTGTCATCGGGTTCGGGTTCATGATCCATGGGGCCGGGGCAGACGTTTGTTCCGAGCAAACCGCTGAACTCGAAAAGTCAGGGGTCCGGGTCATTTCCTGTTCGAAGGTCGATTTCGGAGTCAAAGCCATCTCGGGTGATTACCAAAAGATCCAAACCCAACCGGTCGGAGTCAAACCCGTCAAGATCCGGGAGTCGAATCCGGACGGCAGTCCCGGAGCATTCGTCCATGTCAACGAGGCTCCCGGAATCAAGAACTCCACCTATTTCAATCCTGTGGTGTCGCCAGACCGGGCTCCGGTCGGTGAGGGCTTCAGCCTCATCCAGAAGTACACGACCGCCTTGCAGTACCGGTTTCCGGAGGATCCCGAACTCGTCGCTTGGATGGGCGACCCGAATGGAATGCTGAAGGATCTCGTCCCGGATCCGGATGCGAGCGCGATGTCGGGTAGATGCCGCGTCTGGTCCGCATGGAGTCTCGATCCACAGATCCAAGCCTCCTTGAATCAGATGTCCAAAGGGATCCTGTGCAATGAAATGATCCCGTTCACGAGGGGTGAGTTGAAGGAGCTGTTGACGGTGTTGTATCCATCGCCACCCTTCAGCCAAAGAAAGTTCCTGGGGCAGCTGTACACCCATTCGTTCCAGTATCCAGCCGATGTCGAAGACGCGAATCTCACCCTGGCCAAACTCGGAGAGCTCGGAGGGGGCACGGATTTCACTCCGGATCTGGTGCTCAAGATGGCATCCGAGGCGAAAGCCCGTGGTGAAAACATGATCATCGACATCGATCCCGGCCGTGAGATTTGGAATCAGCCTGTGGAGTGGGTGGTCGATATCGCCTATCAAGACCCGTCTTCGGAGCCGACCGCGGTCCGGACTTCGGCTGACTTCACCGGTTCCGGTCCTGAGGGTGTTTCGTTTTTGAAGAACCTCCGGAATACGGAATCCCAGTTGACCGCGCTCGCGTTGAGAGGCGGCCGGGAAACCCTTCAGGGATTGTGTCCGCTCAGGACTTCGGTGGGGCTCCCTTGTGCTCAGGGTTCTCAAAGATTGAGCGAACAAGCGGATGCCTTGAACGAGGTCAG
>JAIXWV010000018.1 GCA_027491115.1 Pseudomonadota bacterium | reverse complement strand
GCTTCCGAAACCTGGATCCGTCCTTCCATTTGCTTCAGGCGACCCTGCATCTCCGCCAGGCTCCGGGCGGCCCGAGCACGCTCCTCGGTTTCCTTCAGGCGCTCTTCGGCGAGCTTCAGCTTGTCCTGGGTCACAGCCATGTCGCGGGCCACCTTCTCGTGCCAAGTGGGCTCGCCCTCCCCTTGATGAATGAGGGGAGTCCGGAATTTGTCCTCTTCTTTGGCGTCAGCAGAGACAAATTGTCCGGTCTTCAATGCGCGAATCGCGTCGTCCATCTCGTGCGTGAAGGCGATATTCACGATCACGCGGCGATTGGCCTCCTGGTTTTCGGGAATGGCCATCCCTTTGCTATCACGGTTGGGCGAAACCGGGCGAGAGGAGCCGAAGCCTTTCGCGGTCAACTTGGATGAATCAAACCCAAATTTCTCGAACTCCCGAACCACGGTTGAAGCGCGAGCGGTCGATAGTTCCCAGTTCGAGGGGAAAACGGTAGTCCCGATGGGGCTATCGTCAGTGTGGCCCTCGACAGTGACGAGATCGGCTTTCACATTTCTCTTGATGCTGTCGATCAACTTGTTCAGTACGAATTCAGACTCGTTGTTGAGTTTGGCGGTGCCAGGAATGAAGTGCAGGCTTCCGTTAAACCGGAGTTCAATTTCCGAGTCCCTTGCGATCACCTGAACCTTCTTGTCCAATCCTGCAGCCGAAATGATGTCCTGGACCTCTTCTTCGGTTTTCTTAACGGTCGGATTGATCTTCACTTGTCCGCCGAAATAACGGGCGACATCTTTCCGGACAATTTCGAATTTTTTGTCATCAACCCGGCTGAAGGAGTACATCAAAACGAAGAATCCGAAGAGTAGGGTCATCATGTCCGCATAAGATACGAGCCAGTTCGACTCGTCGTGAGCCATTGCTGCCTCACCGGTGTGATCCGCTTTCCTGCGTTTGTGCACCTTCTTGTGCGCAACCGACTCGGGACTTTCTCCCGCTTTTTGGACATTCGGGGTTTTCATACTCAGGCCGCCTTGGCTCCGGATGCGCCACCTTCACCCGCGGTCGAAGCCCCACGGTCTTTGGCGTCCAGGAATGATTTCAGGTACTCAGAAATGAGAAGCGGATGGCGCTTCTCTTGGATCATCAGGATTCCCTCTTTCACGAGGTTGCGCATGATCACATCTTCTTGCGCCACTTCATGGAATTTTTCAGCAATCGGAATGAACACGAGGTTGGCGAACACGAGGCCGTAAAAGGTCGCAACGAGCGCAGTCGCCATCGCGGGACCGATCCTATCCTGAGCTCCCGGTTCACCGAGAGTCTGGAGAAGGGAGATCATCCCTACGGTCGCACCCAGAAGTCCGAACGCCGGAGGGAACCGCGAAATGGTGTGCCAAACCTTCACTTCATCATGGTCGCGCTTTTTCTTTCCGTCGATGTTGTTCTGGAGGATTCGATCAAGATCCTCGGAGTTGAATCCATACTCCACAAGCATTTGCATGCCTTCCTTGAAGAATGGGTGGGCATCTTCAGGAATTTGATCAAGCGATGCCTTGGGGTTGCTCCGATACACCTGTGAAGTTTGGACGATGGTGTCAATCATTCCAGCGTAGTCGGGATCATGATGCCCGAGCATCTTTCCAACGACGATCTTCAGAGCCGCGAAGAGTCGGTTGAAAGGGAAGCAGAGGAGGGCGACCGTCAGTGTTCCCCCGAGAACGATCACGGCACCGTGTGCATCCAAGAAGACCTTGATGTTCTTGGTTGATGTGGTGACCACGAAAGTGACCACGCTCAGTGCACTGATAATTCCGAATAAGCCTGCGATATTCATTATTCTTCTCCTCTAAACTTGAATTTATGCAGCCTGTCCCTGACCGTCGTCATCAGACGAACCGGACTCCGGGCTGACGCCATCGTACTCTTGTGTCACTTCTTCAATCCCCGACTCGCCAGGTTGGGACGCCTCCTGGGATTTCCAGAAGTCTCCCAGGCTGAAGCGCTGAGTCTCGAACTCCTCTTCGATCTTCAAGCAGATTCTCCTCCGCGCCTCGGCGCACTGGGATGCTGGAGGAAACTCCGTCATATGGAACAGATCGTTCTGAATCATCAGAGCTTTTTTGGTTGGCAGGAGCGACAGGAAGTTCTCGACAAAGTTGGGATCGTATCCCGCGAGGGCTTTCAGGATATCCTCGGCCTCGAAGCTCTCCACGATCTTCCGGGTCATCTCCTGAGGATACTGAGGGATGTCCTGGAACAAGACGCGGACCTTCCGGAGCTTTTCTCCCTCAGCCGGGTGGTCCGACATCAGGTATTGTAGCAACTCTTCTTCGCGACCAGCCGGCAAACTTCTCAAGAAATCCGCTGCGAGCATCGGGCCATCCGCGTAAACCGAAGGGGCCTTCTTGATGGCTTCCAGGCGATTCAGAAACGCATCGACACCGGTGCGGATCTCGGATTCTGGAAGCTGTTTGATCCGGGTGAGGTGAAAGAGGACATCATTTTGCTTCTCGGGTTCGAGTCCCTGTAGCAGTTCGCTAAGCTGTGGACCTGAGCAGTAGACTCCAATCAGAGCAATGCTCTCCGCTTTTTCTTGCATCAATAGATCCAATCTTTCATTGGTATTGAGCTTGAAGACGAAGGTAAAGGGATTGCCATCTTCCTTTGCAGTTCTTTCGAGAACGAACGAAAGGGCAAATCGGTGGAAAAATGAAACCGCTTTGTAGGTTTCCAGCAAGGTCGGTTCCGTGGTTCTCACTCGAAGGGCCGCACCCAGCTTGGACCAGTAACGGGGATCCATCTCTCGGAACAGGGATTTGGACTCATGCCACCCGAGAGCTTCCATGATGATGACGGCTTCGGTGACGTGGCCTTGTGTGATAAACTCCTCAAACGCTCGAGTGACAATCCCTGGATAGTTCTTGCACAGTGCGAGGACTGCCTCTTTCTCTTTGGTGAGCTTTTCGTAGACTTCAATCCGAACATCATCTGCAAGGGGTTCTTGGTAGCGGTCCTTGAGCTCTTCCTTGGCCTCTTCCTTGGCTTTGTCCTCTTCATCGGACCTTTTCTCTTCATCAGCCAAGCGCTTTTGCTCAACCAATAATGCTTGTTCTGCCCGCTCGGCTTCCTTTTGTTTTTCTTTCCGACGCTGAAGCCAGAGGATGACTCCAGTGAGGACCATCATGATCACGATGATCCAAAATGCGATCATTTTTGCCGACAATTCTGGCAGTTTTGGTGACTCCTGGGTCTTCGGGGCCGGTATGCTACGAGCTGCGCGCACGACGGCGATCGAGTCGCCAGTTTCTTCATTCAGTTTGAGTTTGTTCTTGATCACATCTCGTACAATCTGGTCGCGATCCGCGGGGACGTTGTCGGTCAGGATCACTTGAATCTCAACCCGCTGCTTGAGTTCGAGCAGGATGTTGTTGGTTTCGGCGTATCCGGATGGATCCTGAATGGGAAGGCCCGGCAGAAACTTCCGCTCAGCGGCGGCTGAGTATTCTTTCAGCTTGGTATCGTCATTCCGAATGGTGGCGCTGATCACCAAGGTGTAGTCCTCGGGAGCCATCAGGTTACTCAATATCGACCGCACTTTTTCTTGGTACAGGTTCTCGAGAGTCGTGGTTTCCTCTCTGACACTCACCCCGGTGTCCTGGGCGAAACTCAGTACCAACGTTGCCTGTGCCAAACAGACGCTCAGGACAATAAATAGAAGGATTCGGCCAGCAGTTCTCATATTCATGCGGTCACCTCTGGGTTGGGGGAGGGTGCTTGTGAAGGCTTTTTCCGGGATTGAAGTTCTCTTCTCAGGGTGCGGTTCTTAGAGAACCCCTCAATCGATTTCATAAGGGATTGATTCTGGAGTTGTTGGATTCGTGCAGCGAGCATCAGCCTGGCATAAGCTGAATCGGCACTGGCAACCAGGCCTTTGTTGCGTTCGATCCACTGATTCACGAGATCAAACTTTTCCTGATCCATTTCACCGAGAATGCGGTGAGAAAACCGACGTGTGGCGTTCATGCTTGCCTTTGCAATTACATCAACCCGCTCCTGGGCCAGTGCCTCGCGGATGGTTGCAGTATTGGCATTCGAGATCTGATGACTGCCTGGAAGGCTGGATGCGGCCAGGTTTGCTGGAATATGAGCGTTCTTGCTCTGATCAGCTTTTCTTCCTCTGCTGAAGAACCGCCCTTTTCGCCCCAAGAGTCCCAGTCCGATCATGACCAGGCCTGCTGCGAGACCCAGGATGGCGATCTTTTTTGAGGGTCTGTTCTTGGAACGATCGCTCATAGAGCCACTAGTGGTTTCGAACTCAAGAACGTCGGCACCGGTGAGTTTCAACTTGGCTTGCACGACTTCACGAATTACCCGGTCTTGATCCTGAGTTAGGGCGGAGCGAAAGTATATTTTGACTCTTTTCTTTTCAAGAAGTGGGAGAAGAGGGCTCTCAAAAGGATGTGAGTAGCTGGAGTCTGTGACTTCGGGCAGGCCGGGAAGGTGGTGGGTTGCCCGCGTCTCTTCATAGGCAGCCATTTTCTCTGGGTGAGCACTGAGCTCAACCCGCGCCAGAACTGTGAACTCCAGCTTGGGTTGAAGATTGCGGATCACCTTGGCCGCTAGATCCTCATAGGTCTGTTCGAAGTGCTGGATCTCAGCAGCCGAAATGGCCTCGTTTGCGCGGGAGGTTTCGGCGAAGAGGGGGCACAGGAGCGCCATCGTCGTCAGAAAGTTTCCTAAATTTCGATAGAGTGTTTCCATCCTAGACACCCATCGGAGTGCTGCGTGGAAAACTTAATGTTTCGAATTAGGGCTGCAGGATCTTGAGGATTTCTTCGACCTTCGCTTTGACGAAGGGGGTTCTGTGGGCCTCAGGAATAGATGTCAATACTTTGACGATCCCCTCTATTTCAGTTGGCTTTAGTGCCTGAGATCGATGGATCGGGAGAACGCTTCTGAGTCCGGCCTCAATGGAGAATGTTTCGGTTGATTTGAGCTGTTGAAGGGTCATGAGCTTGACGAGTGGCAAAGCTCTCGGACAATAAGACAAGTTGTGTACCAATGCACGGAGAGCCTGGGGTTGACGCTCTTTTGAAACTCGCCTGAAGCCTTTGGCGAGCTCGCATACCAGTTGGGCTTTGATCTTCGGATTTCTAATCTCGTCCAATACCAAGAATGGTGTGTCGTTCCCTTGCATTCCCGAGCTCTGAATCAAGGCGGAACTTAAGCGTTGGATAACATCTGGTGAGGGGTTGAGTCGTTGAGACAGGAGCTTCCTCATTGCCAAAAAAGCGCGTTGCTCTCCTGGTGCATTCTTAAGTGAGAGCCACCCCAGCAATATTCTTTCAGCGGCAGAACGGTGGGACGGCGTCGGAAGTCGTAGAATCTGATTGGCAACCTCGGGTGGAATCGGCGTCCCGGGAGCAATTTGCTTCTGCGTGGTCGTGACCAAAATGTCCAATAATTGCTGAAGGTCAGAAGGTGAGTACTTTCCGTCCTCCATCAAAACAAAAAGTGACCGGACACCCCGAGCGAGAGCGACTGCCCCTCCGGTCTCTTCAGCCAGTTTGGAAACCTCCGGCCATGACTTTTTTTGAATCGCGACTCCAATTGGCGACTGAAAGTTCTCGACCGACTGAGATCTACGGTCTTCAAACAGCGCTTTCACCGAAGGCTCTGGTTCGGGCTTTGGCCTCTGGCGGATCCAGTAAGCAAGAGCAATCACCAAGACCAAAATGAACGCCCCAGCGAGGAGGCGGCGCGTAGCGGGTAACTTCCTCATTCTTGAATCATCATGTCCCGATTACCAAATCCTGTAAAGAGTGGGGAAGGACAAGGGGCTCGCCGAGTAGGTGCCATCCAAGACGTGTACCGCATTGATGGATGGGGTGAATAGAATTGCGGTCGGAGCAAAGCTGAGTGTCTGCGACCTCGGGGGCTTCCGGGTCACGAAGTCATAACTGAAGACTTGCCCCGGCATCCCGACCCCTTTGGAGATGACACCGTAGAGAATACCTCCGCTCAAATCGAGAGTCAGTTTGGTTACCGATGTGTTGTGCACCGGCATCAGCCTGGAGGGGGCCTCCAGGCGCGTCGGACCGGAGGCTGACTTGGATATCACGCGACAATGACCCGCACCGTTCAACAAGCCACGCACCTCCGCCAGGTAACCTTTCGGGTCTGCGCTGGTGTCGGTTGCGAGCACAAAAAGGGTGTCGCTTGCCGAATGAAAAATCGCATCGATTGGAGTGGGGTTGTTGGCTGTATCGATTGAATCGAACCCGTCGCAGGCGCCGAAGTCGACGGACCTTTCAGAGCTGGCACTTAACCTGCGCCCGTCAACTGTGAGCCCATTCACAGTGATAAACCCCCGAACACTGGTCGCCGACTTACCGGGGTCCGCGCCGATCAGTTGGATCAACTTTTGCCCTTGAACCAAGTTCTTCAGGATCGTATTGTTCGCGAAACCACTCAATTCAGGCTGTGGCGTTCCAAACATTGAAGAGTTGAACCCGGTGTTTCCGGACATGGGAGAAGCGACGTTCCAGAATTCGCTCGAAGCAACCCCCTGGTCCATCAAGTGCCCGCCCCCTGCGCCATTCGAGAGCATGGCGGTGATCCGTGAGGACTGGCGGTGCGTTCCGAATGCGAGCGTCCGCGCTGCCGCATCCACGGAGTTTTGACCGGCTAAGTTAGTAACAGTCGAATTCAGGCCGGAGATATTTCCGTGGTAGCAGGTGTGACTTTGACTGGCATATACGCTCTGAAGCGCGCTCACCGGGTACGATGTGTTCAAGCCAACGCCGAAAATTCCAGATCCACTCGCGAGAGCGACTTGCAACGAACTTCCGATCGTATTGATCCCGATCCAGTTCACTTCACCGTCTAAAGTGTTGCAACTCAAGTTGATGGAAGTCCCGTTGCGAAGGGTTCCCTGATCGGTCAAGGCACGGATGCGGAGGGCGCTACCGCTGGAACTCTGTTGTTCCACGTAAGCAAACATGGGTTGGCCACTGTGTGTGAACCCCAGCAAATTTTTAATCGGATAGGTGCTGGTGCTCGCAACCAAATTGGTAATGGGGACCGCTCGAAGATCGGCTCCCGCCAACATCGGAGCCGGATTGGTGTTCACCACACTCAGGATGTAATCATATCCTACCGAGCTACCGTCAGAGGATCCAGGTGTGGAGTTCAGAGGTTCCGAACCATTGACAAGACGGAGCGTGACTTTGAAATACCCCAAGGTCGAAAGTGCTGTAGAGCTCTCTGTCCGCTCATACTGACCGGAGCAGTCGTTGTTGAGTCCGGCTGCGGCATCACCGACCACAGTCGAGTATTCAAGCGACTGAGTGGTGACCGGTTGAGCGGCCTTCAAGCAACCATTGACGTACCAGCGGGCCACGAGCCCCTGTCCGCCATTCGAGATTCCAGAAAGGTTGGCTCGAAACTTAAGGGACTCGCCTTTCTGAACCCGACTCTCCAGGAATCCTGCGCCAGATGGCGATGAATCGCTGATTTCCCTTCGGATCTTACTGTTCAACGGGTCAATGATGAATCGGGACAGCTTTCCATTGTGAGTTCCACTCGAGACACTGTGCCTGGATTCGGAGGGCAATCCAGGAAAATATCCGGAAATTTCACTTCCCGAAAAAACGATTCCGTCATTGACCGCGGTATCGGAGCAGTAAAGGCATCGAGTTTGAAAATCGCGATACTCCTCGTTGGCGGCCTGGGTCCCAAGCGGTGAATGAGTGGTTTCGCGTTCCATTGCGGTGTTCACGATTGAAGGCACTGTCGTGCGACTCTGAATCACAGTGTGTCGAACGGTCACTTGTGCAAGGTTGTCGGTCGCGTTTGCCGGGGAGAGATTACAGAACTCCTGGCTTCCGTCGCTCCTGAGTCTTTGTAGGGTTACGGCCGTATTGCTCGAGGTATCAATGGAGGACCGGTTGGCGGAGCAGTAATTTGAACTCACCATGCTCCCACTTGCATTCACCACGCGATCTGCTACCGCACCGATTGTGATCAACCGGCTCGTGTCCACCGAGGGATCTCCGAAGGTGTTCGGTCCGAGAGTCAGAAGGTAGCGCTCATTGATGGCAAAACCGTTTGAGCTCAAGCCAGTGATGGCGGTTGCCAAGGGAATGCCGGGCGAGGGGCTGGGTTTCACCACGATCCCCATGAAGAAATTATAATTGGTATTGCTGTCTGATCGCTCCTCTGGGCGGGTAAGATTCAAGGACAAGGGATAAGAAATCCCGAACAGTGAAGCAGACTGCAACTCGGTATATTGGTTCCCAACTTCCTGAGCAGGCGCCAAGAATGTTGGCTTACCAACCACGCGAAGATTGAAACTCACCGTCTGGCTTTGGCTTCCCGGCAAACCGGCGCGCTCAGGTTCGCCCGGGTGAGCGATCGTGGTGAGACCTCCCGGGCCCCGAGCCGGGTCACCCGGATCGGTGACTTTAATGCTCATGGGGTGAAGCCCGATTTGGCTATTGTTGGGTGAGGCGTTCAAGAAAAACTGTTGGATCACGACCGTCGGAGCCGCGTTCGAATCGAGGTAGGTCGCCGGAGGGGTGGGCGAAGGAGATGCACTGGCCTGAATGGGGGGATTAGACGGAAAAAAGTCAGACGGATAAAACGCACGTGATGTTCGCTCGGGGGAGTTGGAGGCCGACCTAAAGTAGCGTGCGACATCTTTGTCTTCGGTCAGGATCACATAGCCACGATTGTTTGGCCCCGTTTGGAATTGTAAAGTGGCTCCGGCCAGGGGGTATTTGGGCCCGACTGGATTTCTATTGGCGTCCAGTGCTCGATAGAACACCATCGGGGGCTGGTTCAAGACCTTGAGTTTGCACCAAATCCAGAGTGTGGTGGTCTTCTTTTGAGAGACGAAGTTCTGAGAAAAGCTAGGGTCGTTATTGCTCGGATCTTCCTTGTCATCCTCAACTACGATCGGGATCAAGAATCCCTCCGAGTTTGAAAGAAAAAAAGCTTCCTCGTCAGTTGGGGCCCATTTGAAAGAGATTCGTAATCGACTCGTATTCGCAGGTGCCCCGGGCTCCTCAGTGGCGGCAAAGGAGACCTTGCCTTGAGCAAATGAAGGGGCGGAATAAGTACTGTAGCGGATATCGCTATTTGGAGGGCCCAGAACCAGAACGCGTGTCGGAGACAATGCTCGCAACTTTCTCAGATTGAGAGTGGTTGCTACATCTTCCGCGACGTAATCGAACAGGGTCACGGTGCCACCCAGAGGAACTTCTTCCAGCACGCGGGGAGTGCTGCTCGCCAAAAAGTGGTCACCCGGTGAATTCAGTGTGAGACGCGTGGCCGAACAATCAAAGTTTTGTGTGTTGGATGGAAGGCAGATGCTGGAAGGGAAAACACCCCCAGAAAAAATATTGTCCCATGCCGTACCGGCCGTACCCGTGTACCGGAGGGTGTCCGGTAGAGGATTCCCGTTGGAAAGAAAGTATGGAGCGTTGTTTCGCTCCAGTGCAATGATCCTGACCTTGAATGGATTCAATGGCGAGTTGGTCACTGGGAAGGAGTCAACCGTTTGCAAAACCTGATTGGCAGCGAGTCGCGTGTATGGATTGGGAGGTTCGTATCCGGGGTTGTTGACGTAGTTGAAGGCCGCACCCCCCAGACTCGAGGTGACCTGTTGTTGGATCCGTATTTCATGCGTCCGATATTTGTTCGCGTCGGTTGCTGTAATCCTGCAAAAGCGAGCAGTTTGATCGCACTGCTGAGCCGGGACCGTCACCCAGGTCCGAAAATAATGGCAAACGCATGGAGGAAAATTATTGGGCGAGATCGGTTGAGCAGGATTGTATCCAGGTGACAATGCATCATTAACCGGAGACCCCGCGTGGAGACAGTCTGCCAAGCTGTCGTCGCGGGTCATGAAGTCCTGATAGGATCGCGTCCCGCCTAAATTAAACATCCGACGACATACTGAAGCGGTATCCGCAGGATCCACGGTATAGGAAACAGAAGTAGTTGTGCCAGCAACCCGGGTAAAGGTTGCATTAGGACTACCCGCCAAACCCAGTTCAATGACTTGAAAGGGGTTATTTCCCCAATTGAAATCAATATAGGCATCGGCAGCACTGATCGGGTGACGTCCTCCCACGCCCTGCAAGACCGGAGTGGCACTCGGATTTGCCCCCAAGTTGTCTTGGGCAAGAATCTCATAGTTGAAGGTTTTTCCTGCGTCGTCGGGGTGCGCGATCCAGTTGAAGGTACACTTTTTGAAGGGATCAAGCACGACACTGTCGAGTGTAGACTGATTATTGGGGTAATTATTGGGCCCGGCCGAGCAGGAGGGGCGCCCTGCAAGTCCGGATAGGGAGGGGGTCTGAACCGGAACAGGATTGGGCTGGCTTTGGATCGGCGTTGGGGTGGTGATGACGTAAGTGTGGACGTCAAAAGGATCTGTCTCCATTCCACCCGAGACGTGATCCGAGGTTTTGAATAGAAAACTCGAAAGTGATGGAGTTGCTGTCGGGCCCGGTGTCGGAGCCCAGGTGATGAGTTCCAGTCCCCTGTCGTCCGTTTTCCTGACACAAAACGTAGAAGAGTTCTGACATTTTGCATCCCCGTTCAATGGAGTCATCAACTGGATGCTTTGAAGCTGAGAGTCGAAGTCTACCGCGCGAATTCCGAAATCATGTTCACGCCTCTGGTTGGGCAGGATTGGAACACGAGGTGCCACGTTCACGCTCAAGGGTTCTCCTGCCAAAAGACTTGAGTTTGGATCGTGTGTGTTGGTCCACCAGACTTGATTTGAAGAATTGAACCCCACAAAGCGCTTTAGACCGAAAGTAGGCGAGTTGGGATTGGTGTCCAGTGAATAGAGGTTCAAAGGATTGACCTGAAAGTGCAATGCGGACCGGGAGGATCGATCATCCACCAGGAGCACCTGGTTACCAAATTGCTTCGTGACAGTTGGAGAAAATGATCGCTCGTAAATCTGTGGGAACCAATCCAGGCGGAACATGGAAAGGTTCATCGGAGTCGGGGCGGGCGAAACATTTGCGAGGCTTCCAAAAATGGGGGAGGAATAATCAATTTTATAGATGAGGCTGACTTGGAGGCCGCCCCCGGAAAACAACGTTTGGGGAACTTGTGTGAATACACCATTGTTATTCAGGGTGGTCAAATTCGGTGCGCAGGCAAAGCCATTATGGACGACATCTTTCACTCCCACCAGTAGGTGTTGGGGCGCAGGGTCTCCAGCCCCGGAGGGCATGTCCAGGGTGATTCGATCCCTTCCTGTACAGGCGCGCAGGTAAGGGAAAGAGGCCAGGTCCAAAACATGGGAGGAGGTATCCGCCGGATTCGTACGGCTGATGCGCCAGACACCGACAAATGGAACCTCTCCCACGTCTTGGGCTGGGCGGAGCGAGGTCTTGATACACATTTGCTGAGACCCTTGTGGGTTGAAAAGAGACCTGAGTCGAATCCGAGGAAAATTACCATTCGCGTCCGAGCTGTACCATAGTGCTGGGGCCAGTCCTTCGGCGGATGGCGAGTTGTTGAAAGGAGTCGGAGAAGGATTGGCCTGAATCCGGTCTCCTGTCGCTACGGGGGTCCAAACACCACCCACGCTGGCGTCTACCGAAAGCGTGAGAGTCGAGTAGGGGGCCAGCTGGTCGATCGTCACACTCAATTCTGGGTCGTTGCTCGCAGGCACCGGAATGGTCACCTGTGGGGAGACCACCCCTGCGGCCGAGGTGGTGGTGTAGCGAACCCGATAACCTGTGGCGTTGGCTTGCGCTGCAAACCGATAGCGGACTCGACTGGCGGTGAGGTTAGTACGCCTTTCCACCAGGCCGCAATCGACGATGTGGGGCACCCACTTCACCACCTCTGGATCAAACAGGTTCCGGACACCCATTGGGCCTGATCCAGCTGGGTAAATCTTTGATGCGTTCTGGTCATTACCCATGAGTGCCAACTCGGCTTCATACACCCCACTGACGGTACCGTCCCATCCTGTCCCGGTTTGGTTTACCCGATCCGAGTCGGCCACCGAGAATTCAATGTTTCCTGAATCCCTATTTTCGTGATGAAGACTGATGTCCTGGCCCCGAATGGATCCAGATAAACAGGGTGTAAAGCTTTGTTTCTGGGCAAAAAATTCAAGTGGAATGCGGCGTCGATTGAGGTTCGCATCCAGAGAGACCAGTTCCGTTTTGTCTGTACTCTTGGGCGGGGACTGATTCTGGTAGAGGTTTCCGTGAAGCCTGAGCCCCTTCAGTGCATTCCGAATCGCGCCAGGTGGATCGAGAGCCCCTGCGAGCTTATTCTGGTGACCCTGATCGGCCGGGTTCCACATGACCCGAAGACGATGGTAAACGAGCTTTTTCGGAACACTCAGGTTGTTTTCGTCCAAGCCCCTATAAATCACTGGGATCGGCTGCATGGTCGAGGGCGGAGAAGAGGACCACTGGGTACAGGAGTCTGGATCGATCCCGTTGTCTCCAGACGCATTGGTCGGCAAATAAGTCTGACCAATTCTCGAGTCAATATTGGGAGTCGGAGGATGGCAAAAAGCGATCCGGGTTGAATCCGCAAGGTCGTGGGTAAGAGAAATATATATCGGATCAGACGGCTCCCGAGGGAGCAAGTCGAGGTTATCGTAGTCAATTGCATTGATCTCAAAGACGACCCCCGCCATGTTCTGAGGTGTCCGTGCTGCCGGGGTCGGAGTCGGTGTGCCGAGAAGTGCCCCAAAAGGGGGCGGGGTGGGGGTTGCAAAAAGTCCAACCAGGTAATCACTGCTGGGTGCACGTTGATCCCATTCAGGAAGGCTTGTGCTAAAGTTCATCATCGAGCATCGAAGGTCGTTCTCTCTTGGGAATGAGTAGCGATCGAAGCTGAGACTCTCATTCTGATTTTGATTGTTGAATCGCGCACGAGTCATCGAACGCAGGGAGTTTCCTAGAAAAACAGGTGAAGCCCCGGTGAAGTTCGTCAGTCGGATGACTCCCGTCAGTGGATCCGTGGTGTAATCGGGATTGAAAAGCCCTCGGCAGTTCTCGCCGTTTCGGGAGCCTCCGCCCGGGCCTAAGTTGCCATTGATATCTGCGAAGTTTCCGTTTACCAACCGGCATTGTGAAAATGGCTGATGGATGACGCCACTCATGACCCAGGCCTGACCGGATAAGTCAGTCACGGTTCTGTTTGCCAAACGGGTAGTGTCCATCAACTCTGGAGGGAAGCCAATTCGACTGTAGAGATCGTTCGGATTGGCGGTAGGGCTCGGCTTGGCACCACTGATGATTTCACCCAAGTGGGTCTCACCTCGAATGAACTCCCGACTGCCATTGGGTAATACAATGTCGGTAGTCAGCTGTGGAACCGAAACATTCCCTGGAATCGGAGTCGGTGTGGTCGAAGCAAAATTGATCAAGAAGGGTGGCTGAGGCACAAATTCCGCTTTGCGGCTGATTGCGCGTTTCGAAACCTGACCCGCTGTGGGGCGGTCAAAAATCTTGATGTCGTAGCTGACGGTCTGGTCACTTTGTGACTCAGCGGCGACCTTTACTGCATTATCAATCGGAAGTTGAACCAGGCCCGCCCCGCACCTGCGATGCCCTTCACATTCATCAAGGGTTCGTAAAACTGGAAAGCGTCCTGGATTTTCGACTGTGGCGGAGCCGGTCGGGGGCCAGACCATTCTAAGGGGTGCCACCTGCGCGTTGAACAAGCCATTGAAGAGTTGGGCCCCGAAATTGATTACCAAGAGAATATCCGTTTCTTTGTAAGCAGAAACAAAGAACTGATCCGGAGCACCGTTTGGATCCTCGTCCAGATCCGGATCGAACATGACAAAGGCGCAACTCCAAGGCGAGTCCGCCCTGCTCTTGATGAACTTCCTGGAGTCATTCGGGTCGCTTTCACAAGTGGAAGCATGAGGCCGCCACCCATTGGTTCCAGGAATCTCGGCCTCATTAAATATGGCGTTGATGGCTTGATCGTAAACCGTGCTGTTGATTCCGTTACTCGAGTTCAGCAAGAATTGGGGTTTGCGGTTGCGGTCGGTGTAAGCAAAGCGCCACCGGTAGGGCATCCAAGCCATACCGTCGCTGATCAGGTAATGGAGCTCTCTCGAGGCAGTCCTGCACTCGTTTGGCGAACATAAAGGGGCTCCGTTCGGTGCCAACTGCTCAGCGGGGTTCAATGCTTCGTCGGATTCGATCGAGTCTAGCTGATAACTGTCCCTGGCGCCACTCACTCCAATGACCAGGCGACCCCTGAAGTTCGAGGAGGCTCCCCACCAACCCTGTTCAGCTACTTTTTCGGGCTTGAACGGAAAACCTGGTGCGCTCGTTCGCTCTGTCGGGAGCACCCTCGGAGTAAACTTCACCCGCGCGACTTTTTCCATGTAATCATCGTCGAGGTCATACCCCTCCACTCGAACGTTGATTACAGGATCTTCTCCGGGGGATTGGGTTTTTTCTTCAACGCTCAGGTCGGAGCTCGGGAGGGGGAGAGTGGCCCCGAACTGGAGCTGCGCCGGAGAATTGGTGTTGTGCTTGAATGGCTGATCCGTAGCTGCGGCTTCCACACCCGATTGTGTCACCACCCTGAAATTCTTGGCGTATTTGTAGCAATAGCCCCGAAAGCAATCGTCCACCGTCTGGTCGTCCGGAATGCTGGCGACATTGACGCCTTGGATGGTTCCGGTTTCATACGCAAAGTGCACGCTGTTTTCTTTGAACCGATTGAGTACGGTCGGGTTAAACGCCATGCTGTTCTTGTAAAAGCGCATCAGTCGCGCGAAGTTCACAGTATTCGGACTCAGCGTTTCTGACTGGCTTGAAATGAGATCGATTTTTTCCTGGATGGTTGCTTGAATCGATCTGAACTGGGTCCGGGTATAAGACGCGAGTGGGCGCGGGTTTGCCGGGGTGTCATAAGAGTCCAATAGGTCATAGGCCAACTTTGCAGCTAGTCCGGGTCTTAAATAGTTGTCGCGGTCAAACAAGGCATCCACGACATACTCTTGAAGCTCAGGGAGTTCTACTACGACCAGATAGGGGCGAGGGCGTTGAATGGATTTCGGAAGGACGAGAGTGAACTGCTGGCTTCCGTTCGACAGGGCTTGGAGGGCCAGGGGGGTGACATCATAAAATGCCGTTTGCTGGCTGTAGTCGTCTGAGAGGGTTCTCAGGGTGACCGTGAAGTCGGTGACCCCAAGCTTGAATACATCCTGCAGATCCACCTGGATGTTCTGACCGGGGGTAATTTTGATACTGCCAGCCCCTTCAGGAGGGTCATTCAAACTCCCCGTACATGAGCTCAATCCAAAAACAAATATCAGCAGTCCCCAAACCCTGAACAAGTATTTCCCCTTTTCTATATCAATAAATCAACTTGAATCCCCCGCCGGAAATCACGTTCGTTTGTCTGTCCGATCCAAGCCGTAGGTCAGAGGTCGGAATCAAGAGGTCTCCGGACCCATCACCGTTGAGATCACCCATCGAAGCCGGGGCCTTGAAGAATCCCGTCACGGAACCATCTGACTCATAAGGTTTGAGTTTCACAGTCTGATACTGGAAGTTCAGACCTCCGTTTCCATCCGAAGTAGAAACGATGCTCAGGTTATAGGTGGGAGCCCCGACATACAAACCCGGCTGAGTCTTCATCAGCGTCGTCGGGTTACCTTCTTTGGCGTAACGGTGACCAAACAAAACATAACCGATTCCAGTGATTTTGTCGCCCACGGTGGTCACATCCGGGTCTGATAGATCTCCAGTGCCAATGATCAGGTCGGATACCCCCACGGTACCTGGACCCAATCTAGGATCACCATTGAGGTCTCCTCCGTCATTTGGCATACGACTCAACAGGGTCGACCCGAATTTAGTCCCGGCCGATACTCCATTTATGGTGACCATCTGTGGATGGAGTTTGGTCGACACATTCGGAATGCTGGTGGTGGAAATTGCAAGGGGGTTCGCCGTTCCGCTGGTCATGAGATTGAGCCGTTTGCAGTCAGCGCCCGTGACGTTATTGGTATTGAAGAAGCGAGTCCGATTACGGTCGGAGCTGGCATAGGCACTAGCATTGAGTATCGCAGGATCATTGTCGGTTTGGCAGAGGGGACCGTAATACACATAGAGCTGGCCATTGATCGAGGAGCTGGCTAAATCCGCAAAGCCGTCCCCGTTAAAATCGCCGGCTGCCACTGACATACCGAAACTTCTGCAAGGCGCCCTGTCGCCATTCTGGTTAAGGAGGCATGTGGTGGTGTTGAGTGAGCCATCGAGTTCAGGTGCGGTGGTTCCAGCTGCGGGGCTGTGTGCCCTGGGTGACACTTGGAACACTGCCCGCTCAGGGCTTCTTGTATTGTTGAGCAGGCCGAGCGCCCGATCTCCAATCATGTACCGACCAAGAGGGGCCACGACTCCGCCATTGGTGCCGTAGTAGATGAATACTGCTCCCTTGCTACTCTGATCAGTATTCAAGCCTGTCCCTTGGTTTTCTGTGATGCCAGCTGGGGAGAAGCTCGAGGGGACCGGGGAAAGTCCCGGAAGAGAGAACCTTGGTGCTCCGATCGCCAAATCGGTGATGCCATCGCCGTTGAAGTCCCCTACAGCCAGGGAGCTGCCGAAGTACATTCGACTCAATGAATTGAAGGCCCTGTTGAAATTGAAAAAGGCTGGGTTACGAATGATCGACGCTCTCCCAGAGCACATACGGTGCCCGGAAGAGGTGCTGCTCAATGAGCAAGGGGTGCCAGGGTCATATCGGTTGGTATTGAGCCATGAAGTCTCGGGCTTTAATTGGTAGGTGACCGGGGTCGGCTCAAACACCTCCAGCGAGCCATACACATCCACCAGTGATGGGTCACTTGAGTATTCGCAGTTCTCTCCAAATGCGTTGCAAAGGGGTGATTGGTTCAATCCAAAGTCGCCTGTTTGGGGCGTCTGATACCCTCCGCTGCTGCCGTAGAGGACGATGACCCCGCCGTGCAAATCGAAGCTGGGCCCGTCCGAAGGATTGCAGTAACCGTAGTCCGCATCGCCCTGGTTCGAACTGGGGTTGGTGCAAATCCATGAACCCCGGATCCTTGGGCTGTTAAGATCGGGTACTCCGACGGCAAGGTCGAGGTAGCCGTCGTTGTTGAAGTCGCCATTCACGATGGGGCGAGTGTGGTCGGGGCTTTCCCAGTTGTACATCCAAGTCCAAGATGGACGAGGGAGAACAATTCTGCTGGAAACCCACTGGGGGACACGGTTTGAGGACTGGCCCAGGAGTGGCTGGCCATTCACCAAACCGCTTTCGCTCCCAAAATACAAATAAAGTCTCGAATTGTTAGTGTCGAAGAACGCCACGTCGTCCATGCCGTCTTGATTCACGTCACCCGCAGGGAACCCGAATCGGAGAGTCTCCGAACCAATACCGGAGGCCCGTTCAAAATACTGAGGCAGACGGACGACTGAATTGTTCAAATAGGCCGCTACCGCGCTTGCCGACCCGAGGCAATCACTGAGACTGATCGACTGGCTCCCTCCGGCTTGGGTCTTGATCTCAGAATGCCGCTGACGACAGAACGAGTTGCTCAAGGGCCCGAATCCAGATCCGAAATGGATCATCAGATCGTAGTAAGGGTTTCCGATCGTATCCATCCGCTTCACCGGCACCGAATAATCCTCATATCCATCCCCATTCACATCGCCGATGATTCTTGAATACTGTGCATGAAGATCGTTGGGGGAGTTGGATAGGTCCGTGAAGGGAGGTCCGCTGGGGTTCGAAGAAAGCTGAGCTGTTCCAAACCCGGATTTGCCATAGTGATAGAAAGCGCCTTCGCCTGAACGATAGCCAATCGCTCCTGCCCACAGGTCACGACGCAAGCCCTCATTGAACTCCAGGTCAGTTTGATTGATCTTTGGCGTAATGAAGCGCCAATTGGTAGCGGCCAAGGTGGATCCGAGACGAGCTCCCACTTCCGTTAGGGTGAGAGGCTGTTCTGTGCCCAAGCCCCCCCCTCCCGGGGCACCATAAATTACGCTCGCGATTCCTTGATTGTTGTTGCCCGAACTCAATCCCGCCACCACGTCGGTCAAGCCGTCGTAATCGAGGTCGGCTGCCGAAAGTCGATCGATTGAAGATAAAAATTTACGAAGCTGCGGTTTGCATCGAGTGGGTGCAGTGAGTGGATTGCTGTGGGTCGGTCGGGAGCTGTAATTGAGTCCCGAGCTGTTCGAACCGTTCTCACCGACATAGATCCCAAAAAAGGCTCCCGGTGCATTCCCAAAAACCAAGGGGTGCTCGGCCAGCACCTCGGAGGTCAGGCTTTGCGTTGTGTCTTTGGTGGTTAGACGAGCCAAATAAGTCGAAAAAGCGCGGATTTCATTGCTTAGAATTGGGGTAATCGATGCTGAAGAAAACGGAGTTCCGCTGGCAACAGGGAGATTGGACTCCCTCCGAACCAGGCAGTTCGCACCGGCGTCGGCTGGAGCGTCTGGGGTACTTGAAAACGAATATGAAAAATCTCCCGCGGCGTTACCAAAAAACGCATGCAGGGTGGCACGATTGTCAAACCCGGTGCCCGAAGACAGTCTTGAACCCACCGCAATGTCTGCATAACCGTCGCGATTCAGGTCGGATTGGACGCGGGATCCACCGCTTGGAGGAGTGTGATCGGTGAGAGAAATCGTTTCTGAGACAGCAGATCGGGTGAGCCGGCGTCCATTGATGGTGACAGATGATCGACGAGCGGCGGTGAGGTCTGAGGCCGTCCCGGGGATGCCCGTGGTTAGGGTGTTGTGGAAGCCATTTACCTCCACCTCCCATAAGTGGGTACCCCGGATTCGATCGTGAATCTTACCCTGCGCCTGGTACATCAGGGGATTGAATCCCGCAATGGTTGAATCCGGACGAACAAACGCCGATTCGCCGAGGTTCAAGCTGTTGTTGAAGAGTGAAATGGCATTCTGTTCTTTACTTCCCAAAACTTCGACACTCAGTCCGAAGCCCGAGACGGCCGAATCCGTGGTGGCCACCTGCGGGAAGAGCACAGAAAAATTGTTTCGGCCAGCCAAGCAAGAGAAGTGAGAATAAGAGGTCAGGGTTCCTCCTGAAGTTTCTGCAATACCCCCACGGGTGCCACAATTGTAAAAACCACGAATCGGGCTGATCTGTGAATCAATCGCTCCCTCCAGCGTGATTTTGTCGCTACCGTTCTGCCGATCTTGCCAACTTCTTGAGAGCTGGGAAAGTACACCGCCTTTTCCGAATGGACCACTACCCGTGTTGAGAATCTGACCTGGCATCAGATGATGATCCTGCAAAAGACCTACAGTATAGCCTTTGAATGAGTGCCGCCCAAAATAAGTGAACGCAATTCCGGTGGAGTTCACCAATCCTTTCCCCTGAGTCGCTGAAGCAGGGTTCGGGAAGCCTGTAATATTATTCCAAGCCGTTGCCGCAGCCCAAGCGCCATTGAGGGGAGGAGTGATCTTGCGATTTTCGCTAGCGGTGGAAGCCGTGCCAGTTGCAAAGACAGTCGGCAAGGGGTCTTGAGATGAGTTAGCCAAATCTTCAGTAGACTGGGGAGTCCATGAGCCGGTTATCGTCTGGCCCAGTTCCGCCATTTCTCCTGAAGTCGGTGAATAATCGAAGTCTGGTGCGCCCACCACAAAGTCACTTCCCGCCGCCAAGATGATTGGAGGGTTTGGCCCTGTTGCGCCAGGCATTCGAATCGGTACGGGCATCCGACCGTCTATTTCTCCCCCTCGGGAAACGCTCCAACCAAAGTGCATGCCTCGCAGCGGGATCGGGGGATAAACCTTGATAAAGGGTGAACGAATCACAGTTCTAAGGGTGGTCCCAATAGTCACGCCGTTCACGGTCTGAGCAGTTGAGAAGCGGGTGCTCTCGCCTGCGGCGATCCCCACTGGCTTCACCTGCAAGCCAGAGGCACCCCCAAAGTACAGGTAAAAACAACCGACTTCAGCCAACACGTTTCCAAACTCGTAGCCCGTATTGATGTTTCGGATGTACCCATCCCACATGCACATCGGGTCGGTGATCACTGCGTCCCCGTATCCGTCAGCATCGTGATCCCCGACGAAGGACACCTGCCAACCGTAACGACTCTTTGACCCATAGCCGGAGGCCGTCGTCTGGTTGATATTCGAAGTCAAGGGATTCACTCCGAAAAAGCGATTCAATTCTGGCAAAAGCATCACAGGCGAGCATGTGGCGGCATCGAAGTTACCGCCGCAAGTGGGCGCGTTGATCGCCAAATCTGAAGCCCTCAGGGGTTGCTGTGGAAACTTTTGAGGGTGTCCGTAGAATATGTAGGCTCGAGGTTGTGAGCTGGGGTGTCCTGTGCCGGGGGCACCAATGATCAGGTCGTCACAACTGTAAGCGGTGTTATTTCGGACATAGTTGTCGCGGTTGATGTTGCCAGCGGACAGCGATCGACCAAAGTGTGCTCCCTCCGCGAGATCCATGAAGGACAGGAACTGAACCCCACTCTGAGCAGAGGGGCTGCCGTCGGCAGTGGTCACGTAGTTGTAATAGACCTTGACCGCCCCGGATTGGGATCTCTCATTGAAATATGGAGCTAAATTGTAGGTAATTCGAGGCAGGCCTACCGCTAAGTCTGGATTTCCATCACAGTCGAAATCTCCGATTGCGCTGGAGTCACCCAATTGACTGGGTGCTTGTTTCTTGGGGAGTGCGGCGCGAGGATCTACCAAAAATGATCCCTCGGGTGCGAGCTCATACCCCATGGCAGGACCCGAATTGCCGTACTTCAAAACCGGCTTGGGATACTGGGGTTGCGTGCCATCGTACCGCACCACTGCGGTTTGTTTGGCTCCGTTGTTGAGTGTGCAAGTGAACTCAATTTCAAGATTTTCAACGATTCGGTCATTCAGCGGGTTCAATCCCGAACTGGCCTGGATCTGCAAGAGGTTCGATCCGGAGGTGTTCAGGTTTAGCACATCCGAAACCGCGCGTCTGACCCCAGAAACCCCCTGGAAGGCTTTCACGGACACCGAAGGGAAAGGGCAGGTGGCGGTATTGGTCCCGGTTGGAGAGCAACGCAAAAAGAGAAACGTACTGGACGCATCGGGCCCCAAACCTTGCTGAGTCAAGGTGCAATTCGGGGGTGTAAACTGAGCTTCTATGAGCTTCTCCTGAAAGTTGCCTGTTACATCGTCCGAGTGATTGTTGTCCGGGTACTGAGCCACAATACGGAACTGATAAAGCGCCCCGGGCCTGAGTTCGCTCGTGCTCGGGTTGCAGTCTCCACCGGGTCCGATCACAATTTTTGTGTCGTAGGTGACGCAAACAGGATTCTCCAAATATCCTTTTTTGAACCCCTTGAATGATGTTGGGTCAACCTTGGTCAATTTTTTTTCAACTCCCGCCACGGAGGGTTCGATGGCGTAGATCATGAACTTGGTCCCGGTTCCTGCTGGATAATCCCAAGTCATCCTAAACTGGCTGTTGCCTGCCACCGTGGGAGGGCTCAATTTGCCGTCGAATTCTTTCCAGGTGGTGGTTGGAACCGCCACATCCAGACCGTTCACAACTTCTCCAGTGACGCAACCCACTGCGAAGCTGTAGTTGCTTTCACTCATCACTTGCGGATAGCGCAGGATCACGGGCGGAAGCGAAACGGTCACCAGCGGCTCGGTGGTGTTTGAGCTGAGGGCATACACGCGATAAGTGGTGCACTTGCTGTCCGGGCGCCAGTTGACGCTGACGGTCTCCGGACCCATGACGGTCACTTGATCAATCCCCAGGAATTTTGCTGTGATGTCCCCTCCCAGGAGCCCGTCCGAGCAAGAAGTGATCACCGGGAACAAGAAGCAGGGGAAAAACTTCAGCGCAGAATCCTTCAATCTACGGAGCAACATAGAAAGCCCCCCCTTGCAAGATCGGACGATTGGGTTGAGTCTCAATCGAGTCGCGTCCCGGAACACCAAACACGAAGGTGCCCAGACAGTCGTTCGGAGAAAGCGCCGTCTGGCAGGTGGCTCCAGATCGAGTTCCGGTGGCGACGTGGGAGTATGGCGACAAGAAGCTGTACTCGTGGGCCCCCTGCCTCAATGAGGTTGAGGGTTGAGGTGCAAAAAACAGCGTGGGATTGCAAACGGATTCAAGAGGTCCAGAAGTTCCGGAAACCGGTCGAACGAAACAGTCGGCGCTCATGGCGGGTGGAAGAGCAATATTTGAGCTGTTCAGCACTTGCAGGCCCGAGTTCATTTTTCCGAACAGGAGCAACAAGCCGCCCTGGGACGTTATAGTGGAGCTGGATTCGATCCGATTCAAACGAGAGATGTTGACTGCAATGTCGTCCGTACCATCTCCGTTGAAGTCACCCAGGTTGGACATGCCCTCCCCAAATCCGGCTTGAGATCCAGTCATGCCGGAGAGGAAATTGGAACCCAAATAATTCACGCGCCTGCCCCCCAGAGCCTGGTAGGCGGGGTCTGTAAATGATGCTCCTGCTGCAGGCAACAAAACAGTTCCGGCGGGGGTTAGGTTCGCATTGTTCGCGCGTTCTACTGGAAGAGCAAAGATCTGAGGTCCCTGAGCAGCACCTTGATCCGCGAGTATCAAATGTCCGGCCAGGTTCGGGGCATTCCCCACTCCCATCAGGTTAGCCGAAAAAATCATCGAAAAGCCGATCGTTCCTGACTGGCCTAGTGGAGCATTAACTGCGTTGAGTGCCTGACGCTGGCCTGTGCTTTGTTCTACTGTTAGTCCTTGCAGGCTGGAGGAATTTGAATCCAGGATGCAGTTCGGTCGGTAAACATAGATGATGGATTGATTGGAGGCGGTGAGCGTGGCTCGAACCACCAGGGCTGAGGCATCGTTGTTGCCGCACTTACCCACGACCATCGAGGTCATCGAGCTTCCGAATGATGCGGTACCCTGTTCAGCAATCACCTGAACGCGGTTGCATGTCCAGGCACCGTTCACTTCCGAACATGGCGCAGGTTGTCCGGGCAAGCCGAGATTCAAGGTTTGACTGAGGGGGGAGAACCCATAGATGTTGCCATCGAGGCCGCGATAGCTTCGCTGAATCGGGTAACCCCCATTCTGGTCCACTTGAACCTGGAACCCATTTTCAGCGCCTCCGTACCACACATAGACTCTACCACTGCCGGCAGAGGACGGATTAGTGCTGGAAGCTAGGGCGGTCTGTGCAGTGCTATCCACAATGCCGGCACTCTCGATCCCGGAATCACTCTGCGCAAAGGCAAAATCCTGAAAACCATCCCCATTGAAGTCTCCACGCGCAAAGGGAAGGTAGTTGTTGAGGGTGGTGGTGATTCCTAGAGACTCTCTATGATAAAAAGAGGCATCCCCAAAAGTGAGGTAACGGGCATTGGAATCGGTGTTGTCTAGGAACTTCGGAGTTCTGGTGGGCCGCTCGAACTTACGGGGCGAGCCCGAGTTGCTTGGATTGCCCGGAATGATTCCTGTGGTGCCTCCGAAGTAAAGATACGAAGTGGAAAGACCTGTAATAAAGAAGGCTTCTCCAGTGCCTCCTTTTAGTCGTCCCGCCGGTACGAAACGGTACCCGGCAGTCGGATCGTCCGGGACACTCAGATTCATGACCGAAGTCGAGCTCTTTTTGAGCCCCACTTGGCAAGAGACTTTCGACGCATCCGAGCACTCTGCACCCGGGTAAATCCGAATCGAATTCCTGGTGGAACCACGAGAAATGCGCACCGCAACGTCCCCGATTCCATCTCGATCCACATCCCCAATAGAAATCACCTGGTGGAAACGAGTGTCTGATTCCTGGCCGATTGGTTGCGCCAGACCATCTGAAGAAACCGCCGAGCTCATGAGGTGCCACTTGGAGTCAGGGCCGCTTGGTTGGGTCACTCGGAAGTTCCGATAGGTTCCGCCATGTGAAAAATAAACCATGGCCGCCCCGTTGTCGTAGACCGGAGGAATGGGTGTTCCCTGAGCGTCGGTCGGGCGGACAAATCCAGGAGCACCCACTACCAGGTCAGTCGCAGGTGCGTAGTCATCTCCGGTTGGAGAAGGTTCGAGCGGACCTGCTGCCACCCCGCCTCCTCCGAACTCGATGTAGTCATTGAGGGGGCCGTCGTAGTCGAGGGTCGAGGTGATGGAGGTGGCGATTCCAGTGGAAAAGCGCTTCATGCTTCCGCCAATTTGGATCGGATTATTTGAGAATACCGACTTCTGCTGGAAGAGTTGAACCAGGCCCACTTGAGAATATCGGGTGATTCCAATCGACAATGATTTGATGGGCGCGGTGACCGCCAACACGGACTCCTTCGGGTTGTTGGTATTCACCCCTTGGTTGTTTCCTCTAAATGCAAAGACTCGTGTTCCGAAGCTTCCGCTGTCTTGGCCAGGTGGCAAGGGCGGGGGGGTGACCACTTGCACGGAGCACTGTTCGTAAGTGATGTTGGAAGCTGTGGTCGTGGCGCAAGGATCGTCTGCCACCGGTATTGCGGCCAAAGCGGCTGCGTTTCGGTCAAGGATCTGTTCGGTCAGGTAGCGGTTCCTGGAGGTGCCCAAGGCAGGCCGGTTACAAGAGTCCGAACTGCAGACGCCGCCATTCAGGTTGCTGAAAAAGGGACGATGAAGTCCGTAATAAACGAAGACCTGGCTTGATCCCGGGGCTCCTATTGCTACGGCTCCAGGAAAGCCCATTTCGCGTCGGTTATTGTCGCTAGGGTTACAGTTCGGGTGGTCGAATGGAACCTCATTGCTGTTCCCGCGCAAAAAACAGCGCCTACCCTGTGAGTCCATCGGGGCTTTGAATTCATCCAAAAAGTACCGAAGGGCGTTTTCAAAGCCAGCCAGGCTTGTGCCGAAAGATCGGGCTCCAACGCCGGAGGGTGGATCAATTCGATGATTACAGTCCCAAGCAAGAGCTTTTCCAGAATCAGAGGTGGAATTGACTGCCTCCCCGTAAAGTGGGTCATTCTGGAGGAAAGCGGTTTTCGGTATGCAAGCAATCACCCGTCCCGCCCCGTTGTTCGCTCCGGGGTTACCAATGAGCAGTACGTCGCGCACCCGGCCTGTTCCGCTCCAGGTTGTGCCAAATTGCGTTGATTGGTCATGGTAAGCGTTTTTTAGAACACCGAGTCCCGAACCGAATGACCCGTTCCCCCAGCCTAGAGCGCCCAATGGGTTAGTGCCAGAGTTGTCAGGTTGAAGAATTGATATCGAGCTCAAGTTCGGGAAGTGGTTCGTAGTCGCAGGGAGGTAGGGGAAGCTCGAAATTCCGCCGGGACCCACATCGGTGTTGAGAGTCTCAGAAGCCAAGGCGGTGTAGCGAGCGGGAGGAATCAATCCGAACTCGCTCCCACGGAAGACCCAAATCCCAGAGGTCGAGGTGCTTGATGCCGCCAAATCGAGATAGCCGTCTCCATCGAAGTCCCCAGAAGTCATGGCCCGCCCAAGCTTAAGTGAGGAGGTTTGATAACGAAACAGCGAGGGCTGGCAGATTCCGGTCGAAGGAGCACATGCTGCTGAAGGGTTTTGGTTAAATGATTTGGGACCGAAATAGTTCAACCCCCCATCTGGTCGCGGGGTTTGGATGGTGCTAGTGGCACTGGTGCAGCTGTTGTTTTGTGAAACGGGAATCGTGTCGCGGCGGCCATACAAAACAAAAAGAGGCCCGTGACCAGATCCAATCGCAAGGTCATCACAGGTGAAGTTGCGCTTCAGTGTGGGGTCGGGGAAGTCGGGAGGACTGTTGTTTCCCTGAGAATCCGCGTTGAAGTTCCCTACAAAAAGTTCGGTTCCCAGACGCAAGTCCCGGCCCTCTGGAATCGAGTCCGAGATGTCGAAAGTGATAGATTGACTGCGAGTGCAGGGCAAGATGTTGCTGGTGTCCCGGACGTCGTAGTAAATCATGACACGACCCAATTTGGCGGTTCGGTTGTCGGCCAAAGTTTCTGACACTTCGGGCATACCTACTGCGATATCTCCCCTGCCGTCACAATTGAAATCACCGACAGCTACGGAAGATCCCATGCGAAGCGAACCAAACCCACGCTGCTGAAGCTCGGGATAATGTCCAGGGTCGGAGCTTTGAGAAAACCCTCTCAAAAACATCCAAGAGGGGGCACTGGTTGCGGCTCCACCGACTCGCACTTCCAGTCGTGCTTGCGCGGAACCCCCATTGATCTCTTCTAGGACGGCATAAAACTTGTGTCGTCCAGGAGGGAGTGCAGCAAGGGCCGTGATCTTGCCAAAACCGATCCGCTCACCCACCAAGGTCCCGATTCTGGTTACCGGATCCTCTCGATAGACGGAAATCTTTGCGTCGCCTGAACCATTCTCAGACGTATCGTTTTGCCCAACCACGGCAAAAAAAGTTGGCTTGGTAGAAGGCACCGCGACGGATGCATAAACAGTGGAGTTGGCTTGAATTCCCGCAAACCCGGTGGAGGCTGTCGTCCGGGCGCATTTTTCACTCTCATTGATGACTGTTGAAATCACGCTTCCGCCAAACCCACCGCCTGGACCCACCACTAAATTGCTCAATGGAACGGTCAGCTTTTGTCCGTTGGGTCCGTCTCGGGTGCTGTCCAGGTAATTTGCAACTACAATGGCGCAATACGAACGGCCCTTCAGAAGGCCAGTGATGTCCACCGAGCCTTGGCCGGTCACTGAAGCGCTCGAGGTATTGAAATTGAAATTCACCGAACCGTCTGCTTTCCGTTCGGTCACATAAACTTGGTAATTCACCAGGGGATAGGCGGTCCAGGTCACCCGGACCGCGCCGGTTGGGTTATTACCCGTGTTGAGAGCAGTGACCTTTCCGCCTCCTTCATTCGAGGGGCGGTGGTAAGTCAGGCGCGGGAGGAGTCGCACGCTCAAATAACTTGAGCGGTCTCCTTGATCCAGACCTGTAGTCGGATCAACCGCAGTGGCTGAAAAAAGATAAGTGCCGTCTTCACGAGGAGCGCCGACAGGCTTCGTGATGAAAGTCGTGAAACCAACCCGGTCATTGATGGGGTCGTTCAAATCAGCGGTGTAAACCTTGTACTGCGTAGCTCCAGGGTAGGGGTCCCAGTTCATCTGGACGCTTTCGGGGGAGATCGCAACCAGCGACGTGATTCCCTGGAAATTGGTCGGGATGATTCCACCTTGGAAACCCAAGTCAGAGCACGATGCGGCGAACAGCCCCATCCACGCACTCATGACTGCAGTTTTCAAATTGACCCCGATCTTCAACTTCAACCCCCTAAACCACTTGAAACCCTATTACTTAGGCTACGCACACCCCTCACAAGCGTCAATGTGTCCTGGGAGACGCACGCAGCTCCACAGTCTCTGATCGGAATGCTTGAGACATCCCTTGAGCCTGCTCCGGGACTCTGCGATGCTAGACTCAGACAAGTTCCTTTAATGTTCATGGGGTTTTCCGATACACTCCTTAAATAGAATAATTCTTTTTGCTAAATGAAAAGAGTCAATAAAATGTGGGGTCGTTGGGTCAGGTGTTGCGTTTTTGTCGCTTTCACTTTTTGTTCCATCGTTCCCGTTCCACGGGCCGAAGAAGTTCGTCCGACGACCCCGCCTGCAACTGGAAACAACTTCTTGTTGTCCAAGGTGGAAGAGATCCTGAAGACTGCGATGAGGGTGATTCGTGAGGATGAGGGTGTCGTCAGTGTCTCGTCTCAGCGGGAGCACTCATTGGCAGCGGATACCCCCATCTTGTTCTTCCGGAAAAAGGGGAGCCGTCTGGAAATGATCGCTCGCGGTAAAATGTTGACGGAAACGGTGGATACGAAGACCAAGAAATTGATTTACCAGATCGAGCTCGACAAGGATTCCGTCATCAAATACCCCCACGAGGGGGATTATGCGGCATTGCTTTCGGATCCCATTGCGGATGGGAGTGGGGACAAAAAAGAGAATAATGACTTCCTGCTGCCTGAAGACGAGTCCAGTAAAAGGGTGAATGACCGCCCAGGGTACCTCGAGTACGGACTCGGAATGATGATCGGGAGCCTGACGACGGATACGAATACGGCAGCGAATGTTGCCAAAAGCTCCTCAGCCTATCGATTCAAGAATTCTCAGTTTTCGTATTATTCTGAGTATTTTCCAGTCGGCATCGAGCGGGTGGAGCATGGCGGGAGTTTCCCAACTTCCACCTATGAGTCCGAACGCGTGAACTCGAGTGAAGCCATATCGTGGATCGGTGTTTATTATCGGTTTCGGCCTTTGCTTGATCGAAAGCTCGAGTTTTCCGCCTCTTTTCACACCCTTTCCGACCGGTTCGAGACGGCGAATGCCGACCAAAACTTGTTGACCACCCAGGTTTCTGCAATGGGATTCGGGGGGCGGGCACGCTACCAGTGGGTGAGTCCGGTCTGGAAGCCCGCCAAGGGCGATTTTTTTATGAGGCTTCAATCGATCCAAATTGAGGGAATGTATTATCCGATCTTGACGGCGAGTGATGTCGGGGTGAGTCGTGGGAGTGGTTCGGCCGGATCCTCGGGATACCAAGTGAGGGCGGGCGCGACGTTGTTGGCCTGGATTCAATTCATTCCTTTGTTCAAGAGGTGGGTGGCCCAAGGTTCAGTGGGAATGCGATCCTACTCATTGAAGTTTTCGGGAGATCCGGTTCAATCGACCGCACTCGGATCCGAAACCATTGATCCTGGTACTCGTGCAAATGAGCGCGAAATCGACTTTCGATTTTTTGTTGGGATCCGGATTGACGATCCGATCCAGAGTCTGTTTGCGAGTGATCGAGAAAAAGCCAGATGAGTTTCATTGGACGGATATTGAGGCTTTTTTTGATTATTCCGATTGCCGCCCAAGCGGCTTCCCCTACTCCGACGCCCTTTCGGCTCGAGCTTCCGGAAATGAAAGACCTTCAAACCAGCATCGAGTACTCAGACGAGAATCTAGACCAGACCTTGAAGCCGAGAGTGGTGATTCTTCTTGATAGCTCTGGATCGATGGGCCAATTGCTCGACAAGCAG
>JAIXWV010000020.1 GCA_027491115.1 Pseudomonadota bacterium | reverse complement strand
TCCAACACCCCCAGCTCCCGCGCCAACCCCGGATCTCCGCAGGAGTGTTCGATGTCTCCGATGCGTGGATCGGCGAGGATCGGTGCGTGGGGGGCTCCGGCCTCCTGACACATCTTCAGGTATAGCTCGTAGACTGGGGTGGCAATTCCCGTGCAAAGATTCACGCTCTTTCCGTCAAACTGCGTCCGGGGAAGCGCTAGACTCAAGCCACAGGCCCGGGCGATGGTTTCGACCGGAATAAAGTCCCGTGTATTGCGGCCGGAGTTGAACAAGGTGGCCGGGGATCCGTTCCGGATGGCCTCCCGAAACCGGGTGATCACACCAGAATACGGAGAGCCCGGATCTTGCCCCTCTCCGAACACATTGAAAAACCTGAAGCACAGTGCCCGCAATCCAAAATCATGGTGAAGGGCGCGGAGAGTCTCTTCGCCCGCGAGCTTTTGCTTGCCATAGTGCGATTGGGGTTCGAGCCCGGTGAGTGCCTCCGAAAGGCGTTCTCCCGGCCCGCACCGGTCTCCGTAAACGGCCGCAGAGCTGGCAAAAACGAGTGGGGCTCCCGGGTTCGGCGAAGCGAGCAAGGCGTTGGCCACATTGAGGGTGCCTTCGAGGTTGGTTAGGCGGGATCCTTCAGGATCCCCCTCGCACTCGGGTACGCTCACGATGGCGGCGAGGTGGAAAACAAAATCAAAGCCCGGGGTCAGGACGGACCGGATCTCTTCCGGAGATCGAACATCGCCCCGAGTGAAGTGAACCGAGTCGAGGGGGGCTAGGGGTGCCTCCAGATCGAACAAGTGCACCTCGTGACCGAGCCGGATCAGTTCCCGGGTGAGGTGGGTACCGATGAATCCAGACCCGCCTGTGACCAGGATTTTCATCCCGGCTTCCGGAGCGCTGTCCGGATGATTTCTTCAAGATCGTCGTGAGTAGGGGTCCATCCGAGCTCGCTTCGTGCACGGATGGAGTCCGCGATCAGAACGGCTGGGTCCCCCTCCCGGCGGGGCGAGATTTCCTGGCGAAGCCGTTTTCCTGTTACTTTTTCGACCGCCGCAGCCACCTCAAGAACCGAGTGCCCTTTGCCGGTGCCTAGATTGTGGATCCCGGAGGCACCGCCATCCAAGAGCCTTTGGAGGGCGAGGACATGGGCCCGAGCGAGGTCGCTCACGTGGATATAATCCCGGATGCAGGAACCGTCCGGGGTGTCGTAGTCGGTTCCAAAGATTCGAAGAGCGGTGCCCTCGAGTGCGGCGCGGATCGCAAGCGGGATCAGGTGCGTCTCAGGCTCGTGATCCTCCACGAGTTCTCCTTCCGGATCGGCACCTGCCGCATTGAAGTAACGAAGAATCATACTCTGAAGACCATGAGCTGGACCGAAATCGAGAATCATCCGTTCGCTCATCAGCTTGGATTGCCCATAGGGGTTGATCGGTTGTTGAGGGTGATTCTCGGTGATGGGGAGAAAAACAGGCGTTCCGTAAGTGGCGCAGGTGCTCGAAAATACCAACCGACGGACCCCCACAGTCTTCATCGCCTGAAGAAGGTTCAGTGTCCCGCCCGTATTGTTTCGATAGTATAGGCCCGGATCCGAGACCGACTCACCCACATAGGCAAACGCAGCAAAATGAAGCACTGCCTCGACCTGGTTTTCACGGAGGCAGCGTTCGATGAGTTCTCGATCAGAAAGGTCACCCTGAATGAGAGGACCCCATTTTACTGCTCGCGAGTGGCCGCGGCTCAGGTTGTCGAAGACGATCGGTTGGAATCCTGCTCGGAAAAGCTCTTTACAGGTGTGACTACCGATATAGCCTGCTCCGCCGGTCACCAGTATGTTCATTCAGTCACTCGAGAACTTCTTACGTTCATTTGGAAGAAAGACAAAATTTTCTCGGCAATACTCCTGGGGGGAGATCTGGTCTTCGTAGTTGTAGCCGATGTAGGGTCCAGAAAGGAGCATCTTCTGGCGTGGAGTGGCGCGATCGAGAAGCGCATCCGAGCGAGTCAGGCCGTGCCAGTTGCAATAGTGATAGGGGCTGTAACCGAGGTAGATCGTCCTCCTCGAGTGATCAGTCTTCAGGGTCTGGGCTCCATGCCACAGGTCCTCGGTGAAGAAGACGACATC
This sequence comes from Pseudomonadota bacterium, assembly GCA_027491115.1. Taxonomy (GTDB): domain Bacteria; phylum Bdellovibrionota; class UBA1018; order UBA1018; family CAIMNF01; genus CAIMNF01. The sequence goes on along the minus strand of JAIXWV010000020.1, from coordinate 301,131 downwards.
GCCCGCGCGAACGAAGACTTCCCGATAACCGGGAATCTCCTTCCAGGGCAGTGGGACGCGCCGGTTTTCATCCGGAACATAGGCCCGGACGGATTCTGGATCGATGGCCCAATCCGGATCAAGTAAGCGAAAAGGAAAATCATGGCCGATGCGGTGGCTCCCCTCGATGACAACAAACGGTCCGTCCTCTGTTGTCAGACAATCGCTCAGTACAATGGCGACCTTCAGGTGCTGGGTGAGGAGGCGATTTCCGCTTCTTCTGGACATTGCTATGTCCACAAAGTGGAGGGGGATGCCCATGCCAGACGTACGGGTGATGCTGTAGGCCTCGGTTAGGCGTTGCGGACCAGGTACGGATTCACCAATGATATCGAACAGCCCCTCATGATCGATCAGGTCGAGAAAAAAATCCGAGCACTCGGGTAAGTTATGGATGCGGTACTCGTTTACCTTGGGCGTCCAGCTCCCGAAGGCATGAGAAGAGGGGAACTGATCCTTCTCGAGTCCTTCGAACTTCTTCAGTTCCTCAATAATCCGAGCGACCTCGCTCGGAGAGAAAACCGAACGTCTCACCAAGTAGCCCTTCAAATCGAGTTGGAAAATTTCTTGAATAGTCATCTTTAGTTTTGCTGAGAACGAAACCCGACTTTCTGACTTTATTACGGCGGGAATCTTATGCCAAGATAATGTGGAACCACTGGGAGGGGTTGAATGGTTTGGCAAAAGATCGATCGCTTTCCTGGCTCCCTGATGGCTGATGGATTTATCCATGGATCAGCCCGAGATCAGATTGATGTCACATTACTGGCGCTCGCTTCCCATTTTGAGGCCGGCAGGATTCTCGGGGCAGATGGTGAGGTCGAGGTCGATCAACCCTTCCTGAAGTCCAACCGGGTCTTCAGATCGAGGCCGGACGATTCCGCCTCGGCTTTTGAAAACGAGATTGGCCCCCTCATTCGAGCCGAGTTTGAAGGTTTGTTTCGGGACCCGGAGGTCAGAGCCAGTCTAGTCGCCCTTCATCCTGGTCTCGAACTGCGGGGAAAGCGTCTTCAGGTCGGAGAAATCCAGATTTCCGCTTATGGCCATGGAGACTACTATGTAGCCCATTTCGATGCGGGGGGGACTTCTCGGATCACCATCAATCTTCTGTGGTGCATCGGAGAGCAGTCCTTCAGCGGGGGAAGTCTCAAATTCCATGACCCTGTGGACGAGGCGCGCGAGGCAGAGATCGAGTTCAGGAAAAACCGGCTCGTTGTTTTTCCCTGTCATACCCTGCACCAGGTTTCGCGGGTCGAGCTGGAAGGGGGGCGATATGAGAACAAACGGTTCTCGATTCAAGCCTGGTCCGAACTCGTCGATGAGTGATTGGATCAGCGTTCTGCGACTTTTTTTGCTCGGGATCTTGGCCCTCGGTGTTGCAAGCTGTGTCGAGTCTTCATCCCTGGTTCGCGAAGTTCTTCCCAGTGGAATGAGGGTTTTGATCGCACCAGTGCCGGAAAATAAGCGGGTCGCTATCCAGTTGTGGGTGGATGCCGGATCCGCTCAGGACCCGGAGTTTGCTCCAGGCCTGGCCCATCTTGTGGAACATGTCGTGTTCAAGGGGCAGGGGTTCTCCTCACTGGCGCGCGATCTCGACTCTGGCAACCCCTTTGCCCTGACCATCAGAGATCACACGGCCTACATTCAGGAATTCGACGCCGGCAAAATCGAGCACCTCTTTACCAGGGATTGTAAGGGCATCCTAGCTCTGCAGAAAGACCCGGCTCTCCTTGATGCTGAGCTGAAGGCGGTAGAAGAGGAAGAGCGGGGACTGCTCCTTGAGCACCCAGAGCAAAAGGTTTATCGTAAACTCTTCGAGCTCGCCTTCGTTGGCCACCCCTACGCGCACTCGACCATTGGGGACTTGACCCGATTGCGCCGGGTTCCGCTCAAGACCCTCCTGCAATTCCATGAACAAAATTATCGTCCGGAGCGTCTGGTCCTGGTGCTGGCGGGGAACGTCAGCCCCAAAAAACTTTTGCCATCGATTCGGAAGTGTTTTGGCTCGATGGTTCCAGGAATGGCTTCACCCGTCCCGGTTCTTCCTGATCCCGGACCAATCAAGGTGAAAGAAGCCCGCATCCGCACCACCGATCTGAAGACAGTCCTGGCCCTGGGTTTCAGGAGCCCGGCTCGGAGTGATCCCACCCCCGAAACGCTCGATCTCCTCCGCCTCGTGCTCTACCGCAAAGAGGGCGGACTCCTAAAGAAGCGACTGGTCGGGCCGGGGATGGCCAAATCGTTGAGTATCCAGAACTTCGAGAACCGCGGAGGATCGCTCTTCACCCTCATGATCCGCGGTTCGGAGACCACTTCCGTCGACCGGCTCCGGCAGCTCTCACTCGATTCATTACGGGAACTCGGTCAGACCCCGCCTTCTCCGGACGAGCTCGATGCGGCGAAGCGAGCGCTCGAGGAAGAGATCCGTGCCGAGTTCGCCGGGAACACGGTGCTGGCAATCGCAATCGCGACAGAGGAAAGCCGAGGCCGCGCTCTCGAGACCCGTCAATCAAGTCTTCGGGCAACTCTGAAGCTCACACCGGAGCAGCTATCGGCGATCGCGCGCGAGGTCCTGGATCCGGAGCGGCGGGTTCAAGTTCAAGCCGACTAAATCGCACTTTGCGAAAACGGCTCAGTCGACATCGGAATCCCCCGCTACCACGGTCCAGTTTTGAGGCTGGTTCACAATATGGGCAATATCCTGGCGAAGTGAAACCGAGGCGAAAGAGAGCTCCTTCGAAGAGGACCATTTGATCTCATCATGGACCTGTTCCTGAAATCGATCTCCTCCGCAGGCGAAAACATAGGTGCCGATCTGCTCGTTCTTCAAAAGCGAAAGGAACTCCACCAATGCGAAGCGTCCTGCGACGATGTCCTTTCTTCGTACCAGAAACTCCGACACATAGGCCTGACTCCCTTTCTGCTGCCACACGATCAGGGCCTCGAGATGGTGCTCGGTCCCGAACGCCGTGATCCGGTATTTTTTCGTGGGGTGCTCGGCGTAGCGCCACTGGAGGTACTCGTGGTCCTTCCAGAGGGAGCAGATTTCGTGGGGAGCGACCGACTTCCAGAGCGCGTTCACCGCATCGACGGACCCAGCGAGGGTGAAGCCGGAAAGGATCCGTGCATGAGCGGCGTCATGGGTGGAGTGGACGAGCAATTGCCGATAAAGGTGATCGAGATACTCCTCGTTCGGGGATAAGAAAAAGTGTTTGAGCTCAAAATGGAAACTCACGCCGATCTTGAAAAGGACGATCGGAAGCGATAGTCGGTTGGGGAATCCATACAATACGGAGATTCCTTCCTCCCGCATTTTTTCCATCGAGGTGACCAGGCTCTGCACAAATAATCCATGCGAGCGATACTCCGTCTTGATCGCTGAGTCGACGGATTGAGCACCCCACTCCTTCCGACCGAGAAAGTTCAACGGAGCCACCGAGGCCGCAAACTGACCGATCAGTTCCCCCGTGGGGTCGAAATGCAAATGGATGAACTTCTTCTGGTACGGGGAGTTCAGAAACTTCCATTTCCACTCGGCGTAACTTTGCTCCTGCTGGAAAACCTGCCGAAAAAGAGGTTCGATTTGTTTTTCATCTCCAGGCTGGAAAAAGCGGGAGGTAATGGGGAGAGTGTCACTCATAGGAATGGGGGCGCCTTTCTTCCAAACCAGTTTGTGCCGATTGCTTCGAGTCCCAAGTGGACCACCGGACTTGAGAGTGCGCTGACCCTCCCTTCGAAGCGGCCACTGAAATCACGGTCGTTCGTATAGCTCGGGGGGTGGTAGTTGACTTCATCGTAGAAGGCACCGGTGGACTGCAGGGCCCGAGCTTCCGGGTGGAATAGTTGGAAAAAGCCGTACGCAGTCTCAGTATCTTCAAAAGGTGGCTCGAGGAGGTCGAAGTTCCTCGTTTCCAGGTAGGAGCGGAAGATTCCCACTTTCTCGCAAAAAGCCCGCCTTGCACCATAAATCCATTCCCGATCGAGCGGGGCACTTCGGGCCTCTTCGATGAATTCGGCCGGTAGGTAGATGTCTGAGTCGATCTTGCAAGTCCACGTGTCTGATCCCAGATCTTTGAGCCCGTCATTGATCAAGGCGGGAAGGTTGAAGTCGAGATCATTCAGGTTCTTCCGTTTCGAAAGGACGGTCCTTACACCGTGCTTTTGACAAAGCGATTGGGTTTTGAGGTCTTCGGGTGTGGTGACCACCGTATAGCGATCAAAGAGGCGGATATGCGATTCGATTGCAAGCGAGAGAAAGTCGTCATAATCGACACAAACCGCGATTCCGTGGATTCGATTGCTCATGGCTTTGGCCTTTCCCGGTTCTCCCGGAAGGTGAACAGTTTCAAGAGATCTCCGGCGTTCCGGGCGGCGAGCAGGCTACCGGCTCGAAGTCCGAGTTCGGAAAGGTTTTCCCATAAACGATAGGCGTTCGAGATCACGACGACAGGATGATTCGCTGTGGACTGCTCCACGGAGAGCATCATGTCGGTTTCACTTTCATGGAATTGGGTCTGGGTACCGACGATCGGCTTCGTTCCCATGATATGAAACCGGATCTTGTTTCCCGTGGACTCGAGTAAGGGGTGGTGGGCAAGAGTCTTGGCGTAGCGGAGGTCATGGAAAAGATAGATCTGGATCTCCTGATCCCGCCCAAGTTGCTCGAGCCAAGCCATCGGGTCACTGCCCACAATTTTTTCGAGTTCGAGCTCAAGGAGGTGCTCCAGGAGAGTGCCAAGGTCCGAGGTGGGCTGTTGAGATTTTCCCCTTCTGACCCAGACGATTCGTTCGATCGATTCGGGGCCGAGCCCAAGCTGATCGGTGATGGAATCAATTTTCCATTGGGACGCGTAAACACAGAGGAGGTTTCGCTTCGCCCGGTGCCGGGAGCCGACCTTGGACTCCTCGACCCGGACTCGAAGGCCAGATTCGGTCAGCGCCTGGATCAAGCGGGAACGGTGACCGGGACGGGTCATGGCATAGGGCTGATCCTCGTACAGTCCGACCTCCGGGACTTTCGAATCCAGAAGAAGGGAGAGTGCCGCGTTTCTCACCCAAAGGTGATCCGGATGGGCCCCGATTCCCATGGGCGCGAGCAACGTGGTTGAGTCCGCAGTCATGCGCCTCAAGATCTGTCGAGCGAGCTCGATCGCCTCCGTTTTACTGTTACGCAGAAGATTTTCACTGATTGATCGTTCATACTCCCCCGAGAATCGCTCCTCACTCACCCGGTGGAGCTTTTCTGGATTCCGGCAGTATCGAAGTGGAGCGTCAGGGTGGGGAAGAGAGGTACTCGCAGCACCGAGAATCCGGCCGGCCAGCCTTCCCTCGGTCAAGCGGAGCTCCGAGACCTGTTCGACCGAAAGAACCCTCCGACGGCCGGTCTCAAGCAAGGTGGTGCTGATGTAGCGGCTGGTTGCCGTCAGGATGCGAAGGGGCCGCTTCCTTCGGGCGAGTAGCCAGGCGCCCAAGCTCAGTGCGGCATCGTCATGGTGCGGCTCCAGAACCAGGATCGGGCCTCCTTTTTTGGATCGCTTTGGCTGGATTTCGACGATCACTCCGAGGCTTTTAAGTCGCTCGACCATGCCCCGGGCATCTTTACCGAATGTCTGACTGATGACGTTCCAGGTCTTCGGTGACTTGAGGAGGTTCCAGAGAATCTCTTCGTCCTTACTGAGAGTTTGAAATATTCGCGGTGATCCTAAGAAATGAAGTTTCCCATTTCGAGATTCGAAGTGGGGGATTCGATGAAAGGTCATGGCTCTGTCGGATTGGATCGGGTTCAAATTCTTTCGGCCTCATGAGATTATAGTGAGTAAGGTGTCTCGAGTTCAATCCGCAAAACGGGGGCAAGGTTGAAAAAAATAAAGGTCCTTTTCTATCTTCCGGAATCCTTCGTAGGTGGCGCTGAGACACATGCCGTGACCCTGGCTCGCGGCCTCCGATCCGTTCGCTTTGAATGCAGGATCGTGAGCCCGACACTCGAAGAGATTTATCAAGATTACCGTCGCTCGGTGTCACATGAGGTTGAATGGCATCAGGTCGTAGATCGAGAGGGGCTTTCTGGCCAAATCGAGGCCTTTCAGCCTGCGGTGATCGTCAGCTTTCATCAGGACGATGTACAGGAAATCCTGGAGAGTCGGGATGATCCGTGCCGCTTGGTGGAGATCTCTCATTGTTCCCACGACTGGGCAAGAGATGTTACCCGAACCTCCAAGGTGAGAGTAGACCGAATCGTTTCTGTCAGTGAATCCGCCTTTCGTTTCGCTGCTGCCGGACTCAATGGTTGGTCGGGGGAGCATCATTTGATTTGGAACGGGGTTGAGGTTCCTTCGTTCTCGCCAAAGAAAAAGAGTCAAAGCCAGGATGCGGGGGGTGTTGCACTTTTGACGGTTGGCAGGATGGATATCGAGGGAAAAAAACTGATCGAACTCATCGATGGGGTGCGAAGAGCCGGCATGAGTTCCGGCAAAGAATGGACCCTCACACTTCTTGGGGACGGTCCTGATATGGAAACCGTCCGCACCTATGCGGGTGCATTGGATGCAGATCGCTTTGTTCTTCCAGGTTTCGTGGCGGACCCATCGGAGGGGTACCAGAAAGCCGATCTCTATGTCTCGCGGTCGGAGGCGGAGGGGTTCGGCCTCTCGATCGCCGAGGCGGGTGTGAGGGGGCTTCCCGTGGTGATGTGGAATTGTGGTGGAATTTCTTCGGTTCTGGAGGGCTGCCCTGGGGTCTCACTCGTCAGCTCCCAGGAAGAATTCGAGAGCGAAGTTGCTCGAATTTTATCTGATCAAACCATTCGAGAATCGATGGGTGAAGCAAACCAGCGCTTTTTTGCCGAGAAGTTCTCCGTGAGAAGGATGATCGATTCCTATGAAGGCCTGATCGAATCCCTGGTTGATCAAGACTGATCAGTGGCAAGCAATTCGGCGTCCTCGCGGATTTTCTCGAGCAGCTCGGTGGCGTAGGTCGTTTTGTAACCCGCATAGTGGATCACCGGACTTTTCGAATAATCTGAGTCAATTTCGCTCGTGACCAGGTGATTGTAACCGAGTTCCAGCTCCTGGATTGGGGTTGCCGAGAGAAGAAAATTAAGATTAAGGATCGTCTGCTCCTGGTCGAAGGGGACCTGCTCCGGTCGGATGTCAACAGGTATGCGGAAAAGATTGCGGTGGATCTTCGAGATCACCATCACTCCGGTGTTGTAATAGCGTTCGGGTGAAAGGTCATACCCCCACAGGCTCACGGCGGATCTAAACTGGATCGGACTCGAAGAATAGTGTTGGGACTGGTCCAGAAGACCGAGGTGCTGCTCATCTACAATAGAAAAAAGATCTGGAGCCTCAGGTCGAACCAGAATGTCCGTATCCATGAAGAGGATCCGATCGTAGCGCTCCAGGAATTCATAGATGGACATCTTCTGAAAATGGGCGGGAAGCTCTGAACGGTGTTCCGAGATGCAATGGAAGTCCGCGCCGATCTTTTCCGCATAGCTCCTCAGGAAGGGATGGGTGATTTCCGCCATTCGTTGATAGTAATCTCCACAAGCGATGGTAAGGAGTAGCTTCTTATTTTCAGTTGAGCTCATTTGAGTGTTTCCTTAAATTTTTTGACCCGCTCGAGTAGGGTCGAATCGAAGGTTCCGCGGTTAGCCTTGGGGAGAAGGGCCATTCCTTCCGTGATCTCGTTCCAGGTGGAAAACAAATAAAGCGGAGGACGGTTTGGGAACGGACTCTCGATGAAGGTCCGCGCCGCAGACATCATGTTCTCGAAGGACTCGGGATTAGAGTTCGCAACGACGGGCGTGAATGGATAGCGCCCCGTCACCTCTTCCAGCTTGGTGTGATTCTCTCCGCGTGGAGAGGAGTCAAAGCCAGGGACGATGGGGGGAATGAAAGGGATATCTCCGATCATCGACTGGATCAGTGGCCAGTCTTCGATCCGTCGCTCTACAAGGTCGGGGTAGTTCTGGACGCTCGACTCGTATTTCTCAAAATAGGCTAGCAATCCATAACCGGTAATCGCATCGACCTCTGCAGCCATGCACTCTTCGATGAAGTCGAGGCTGTTCACCATGACGGCAATGACATAAGGACGGACACCGTATTTTTCAAAGGAGTAGCTCTTGAATCGAAGCAGAAAATCGAGCACTCGCTTTCGTTCAAGCTCTGGATCTTCAAAGCGGAAATCGCCGATGAACAGGGCTTGAACCGGGCGTCCGTCGATATGAAGATAATTGGCATGTCCCCAATATTTCGATTGATTGTGGTCGACAATTACTTCGGCGCAGGCCTCAGAGATTTCGTAGAACCGCTCTTCGCGATAAAAGTCTGAGAGTCGTTTCTCGAGGTTTTTCGGCATCGGAAGGATGACTCGAGGACTGGCGGGTACATTCATAACCGCGAACTTGAAGTCACCGAGCTGCTGAGAAAGCATTCCGAGGTCAATGCACTCCTTCAGCTCATGGTAAACCTTTCCGTCCTTGAGCCCGAGGTAGGTATCGAACAGGAAAAAGTCGATCCCGTGTTCCTTGGCGAGCTGGACATGCTTCCTCATTGTTTCGGGGTCAGCATCATCCCAAGTGGTGGTGAGCTCTCGATCAATGCAGTACTTTTGTGGTTGCTCGTGGCCGGGAAACAGCGGTGTGGCATTCAATGCCAGAGTGCACTCATTCGGCACCTGGGGCAGAGCGAGGGTTTCAGCGCGGGAATTTCGGACCGGGCACTTGCTACTAATGGGGTAGAAGTAGGCTCCAAAAAGAGGTGGCTCGTGTTTCATTCTTTCCTCCTCCTCTTGAGTTCCATCCGGATCAACTGGAATAGCCCCTCCGGAGTAAAATAATGCTGGAAATCATGGAGTTTTTTGATCTTTTGTTCGATAGGGAGACGGTTCTGAACGAAAGTCTCCTTCAGGTGGGGTAAATCGGACTCCCGGCTCCGGATGGAGAACCCACTCCAATCGATGAGCTGTTCAAACGGGAGACGGTAGTCGTCGGCCAAGATCCACGGTACAGCACCGCTCAGTACCGACTCCGAGATTCGGTAGGTATAAGAACTGAATCCTCGCGGACAAAGCCAAGTCTTAGAGAGTCGAGGAAGCTCAATCAGGGGGGATGTGATACCCGAAAGAGTGAGGATTGCTTCCATGTTGGAGCCTATAAAAGCATCGGTACCAAAGGAATCCTTGAGATCCATCCAATTCTGAAACGCGTCTTTCCCGCGGATGTTTCCTGCTGGCCAATGCTCCTGACCCAGGGTGCCGACGAAGCCGGTGGAGTAGGGCCTCTCGGTCGCATCAGGTGGGATCGTTTCGAAGCCACAAAACGGAAGGACAGGGATATCATCCGGATGGTCCTGCGGGGTCGAGTCAAGATACAAAAGCGTGAAATCCGCGCTGATCCAGCCGAAGAGAGCTTGCTTGAGTTCCGCCAACGATTCCCGCGAAGGATTCCCTTGCGCGTATCCTGGGCGGGAATAGGCGTCGTGGGTGTCGATGAGCAGGTGTGGAATCTTACCCAAAAGGCTCATGCGTCCAAGTGCCCTGTTGAACTCGTCTTGAGGAATGCATCGGGCCGTAGTCGCAGGAAAGGGAGTGAAAACGAAGTCGGCTTCCTCCGGCCGATGGACGCGATGTTGCCAGAATCGGTCTCTGAGCAGGACATAGAGCGCAATGTCCTCCGGATAGACGTGCCCTTCATCGTTGAAGGCGCGAACAGCTTTTTCTTCGAGCTCCAACCATTCTGGGGAGTCATAGAAGAAAATCCGTACCCCGCCATCATCTGGCTCCATGGAGCGTTGCTCGAGCATGGAAACAGCGAGATTGGACTTCGGCAAGTCCAGGGTGCGCAGAAGGTCGAGGACGGAACTCATGGACCGCTTCCGTTTACAATGAATGCCGCTCTCATCGACAGAACGAATTCGAGGCAGCTTTCAAGAGTTCTACGCTCGCGCTCGTTGACCGATTGCCGTGTCGTCTCCTGGAACAATATGGTTGCTGTGTCGGTCGTGAACTCCGCCCCTGTGTTGAGCCAGGTAAGAAATGGAATAAGCGGTTCACAAGCGTCCGTGAAGGCGCTGCTTATGCCATTTGCGGCAACATGGGTGACCTTGCCCAGGACAACATGATGCAAGGGGAACTCCGGATCACATTTCAGGCGAACCCCAATCAGGCTTTCCCGATCGATCCTAACTGGAAAAAAGGGCTGGTTGAAACCTGCTCCGCTCGTCCTCTCGATTTGTTTCAGTGTATAGGCTTCTCGTAGCCTACTGTAAATGACGCTGGTATCCTTCCACCAGCGATCGAGGGCTGTGACCAGCTCATTATTTAACGGAGTCACATCCGGACCTGATCCTCCCGATTTCGATAGCTCGCGCGGGACTAATGATTGTGGATCCCCTGCACCGATGGACTGGAGTGCGGGCTCGATTTCACTGAGAATGGAGAAGTTAAAGAAAAAACTCATGCAGAAAGTGATCGCAATGCTTCCGTCTCCCTCCGCGATATGCCAATGGTCGTCTGGCCAGAAGATGATGTCGCCTCGACTCCCCTCGAGTGGGATTCCTGTCGCCACCGCATCTTCGAAGCGTACAGATTCGCCAAGAAAGTAAGCGGGCCTCAATCGGGCATCGTTTTTGACCGAATCGAGTCCGCTGAATCGGTCGAACGGCCACACATGAAATTTTTTTGATCCACTCACGACATAAATGAAGCCGGCTCCGTCCCGATGGATGTTAGTGGGTGTTTTGGAGTAATCGCCGAAGAAAATATCCAGCTCGACACCTCCGGCCGGATAGGGCATTCGGTTAAAGATGTGTTTCTGCACCTCCCGGACTTTGAACCAGAGGAGGGGATGATTTGCTGAACGGATCTTCATATAATAGAAAAGTTCGCTCGAGCCAGTCTCTCGCTTCACTCGTTCCACATAACTGCTCACGGTCTCTTCATCGGGTAACGGCGCAAGGCGAAGCAGTTTCTCGGCGAGCCCGTCGGGATCGTTGCTGTAATCAGAGAAGAGTTCTGAGTCTCCGAGGATGATTTTCGGATTCGGAAGATCCCTGAAGGGATTCAGGAAAATATCTCGGATCACTTCGAGGGTGTCCCTTTCTGTAAAAAGAGCACCCCCGACCGGGTTCCGTAGGACGATCGGAGTGCCAGTCCGAACCGAGCCTTCGACGAATGGAGAGGCAACCTCCGGCCGGATCGCTAGATCCTTTAGCTTTTGGATTTCGTCCCAGCGGTAGAGGTGATTCCCCATGCAACAATCGTGGCAGGATTCGGCTTAAAGTGCAATTGAGCAGACAGCCGCCGTCAACCGAATGAATGGGGAGTCAAGAGTTCCTCGTAGAGTTTCTCGTAGCTCCGGGTCATTCCTCTGAGATCAAACTTTGCTTGAGCCAGGGCACGAGCGTTCTGTCCGAGCATTCTCCTGAGCTCGGAATCCTTGAGCATCCGGGACATCGCCGGAAGAATGTCTCCGTCTTTTTCAAGGATCAGAGCATTTTTGCCGTCCTCAAATAGATCCATGACCCCTCCGCAGTTCCAGCTGAGGATTGGAAGTCCGCATGCGGCTGCCTCAGCCAGGCTTAGGCCATACCCCTCGCGTTCGGACAGCGAGATATAGACGTCTGCTTCCGAATAAGCGGTTGAGGGATCCTCAAGAAAGCCACGAAACCGAACGTTTCCAGCCCCGAGTGACTCCGCAAACTCACGAAGAACGCCCTCATCCGAGCCTTCCCCGACCAGGTGGAGTTCGTGTGTGGAAACCCCGAGTCGGTTGAAGAAGTAAATCAAATCGTCGAGTCGCTTATCCTCGATACTGAGTCGAGAGACCGAGAGGAATCGTAATCGATCCGGGTCTTCCTTACGCCTCGGCGGGAATCTCCCGGTATCAATCCCATTCCAAATGGTTCTGACCTCGATGTCCCGCTCCAGTCGGTTATCAAGGTAAAACCTACAGGCATCATCACTGACTCCAATGATGATGCGGACGTGGTGCTTTGGAGTCTTGGTAATGTCCTGTCCCCAGAACTTTTTTGCGTGAATGAGCTCGATCCCGGCGAAGGGGAAATCGATAGTGTCGAGAGCATCACAAAAATCAATGCTGTTGTAGAACTGAATCAAGGATGGGCGAACCGAACTCAGGAAATGAGCGATCTCGGATGGAGAGCGTGAAAAGATGTGAAGTGGAGCGTGGCGCCTGATCTCTTCCTCGAACCACTGGAACTCTGGCCTCATCGGAGGAGCGCTCACTGTAAGCTCAAACTTCGACCGATCGATGGTTTTCCATAGGTTCAGTGCGTGAACCTCGGCACCGCCCACATCGGGCTCGGGGATGTGAAAATGCACCCGGATTTTCGTTCGCATCGTGTGCTCCTTCAGCTAAATTATCCTTTCCCAATGCTTGGGCATAGCGACGGATTTCTGACGATGCATTGGCCTCTCCGTATTCCTTGATTGATGGTGTAGATTAAGACCTGATGAAGAGTGAAGCGCTAGTGGTTGCTGCCCACCCTGATGATGAGACCTTGTTCTTTACTTCGGTGTTCACGGTGCTTTACCCCGGTGCTGCAGATTTGTGTTGTGTGACCGACGGAAACTATGAGGGCAGGGGTCAGGCACGAATGGCGCAGCTCCATTCCGCCGGTCAGGCGCTCGGTGTGCCTCGGATTGAACTCCTTAGTCTGAAAGATAGCTTTCGCGAGCGACTGCCCGTAGAGGAAGTGTACGAGGCGGTTCTGAACTTGATCCGCTCGGGAGGATACAAGGTGGTCTATACCCATTCTCCACACGGCGAGTATGGGCACATCCAGCATCAGGATGTCTCGTATGCAGTTCATTGGGCGGCCGCCGAGCTTGGCGTTCCGGTGTTTTCACCGGGAGCATTCTCCAGAAACTACACCGCTCATACTCTTTCCTCAGATCAGTTCTCGCTTAAGCTCGATATTCTTTCTGGGATCTATCGAACGGAATTAGCCGGATTTTGGTACCAGTTGCCGATCGGTCCGGTAGAGGTGTTCCAGGAGCTCGATTTCGTCGAAGTGGAAGAAGTGTACAAGTATTTCAGGGCCGGCATCCCACCGGAGAATCTCAATCGTTATCGTGAAGTCGCGAGGTTTATGAGTCCATGAAAACACTGGTGCTATCCATGTGGAACGGAGAAGGTGGCTATTTCAAGGAGTGCTCGAGGATCTGGAATTCGTTTGGTTACGAGGTTCGAAACGTTTGGCCCGAGGGGTTCCCCAAGTACTCTCATGCCCTCAAGATCAAGCGAGTTTTCGAAACTATCGAGGAAATGCGCGATCAATTCACCCATGTACTAGTCATGGACGCGTTTGATGTAGTCGTCACAGCTCCCTTACAGGAGGTGGAGCGTCGCTTTATCGAACTTCAACATCCTTGGGTGTTTAATGCCGAACAGAGTTGCTGGCCGGACGCCGGTATGGAAGACCGCTATCCCCCCTGTGAAACACCTTGGCGTTTCCTCAATGCTGGGTGCTTCATGGCTGAGATTGAGTATTTTCGCAATGCGGCATTGCGTTTTAACTTCTCAGGAGTCGACATCTGGGGGGATGACCAGAGGTTCTACACCCGGTTGTTTCTCGAGAACCCGGGCCTGATTAAACTCGATCATCGGTGCGAGCTATTCTATACCCTTTTCTCGCCGGGATTTATCGGCTGGGATTATACGATGAGCGGGGGTCGAGTTGAAAATGTCCTCACCGGGACGCAGCCACTCATTATCCATGGAAATGGGGGTCCGGATCAGAAGGCCAATATCGAGCCATTTATTGAATACTTCATGAGGTGAGGCTCGAATTGGTGAGTGTCATTTTTGACACCTCTATGGAACCCCTTGAATCAGACGGCTTTTTTTACATAAAAAATATTAATTATTTGTTACCTGATCCGACAAGGAAACATTACAATCATGTAAAAGCGGTTACTTTTATTCCGCTGGTAAGGAGAAAGCATGTCGATGTCCAAGGGGCGTATTCCAAAGGTGATTCTGAAGTCTGTTTATGAGTCGTTTAGAAGGGATGACGAAACCTCTATCAAAGCCAAAGCAAAACTACTCGGACCTACCGTTGACGCAGCAGACGCACTGTCACTCGGTAAAGTCGCCAGAGTTTGCTCAACCTTTGAAGAGTTCGATGACCTGATTCATTTCGACTCCGAATGGGGAATGAAGAAGCTGAGTGATTCCCAGATGGCGGTTCTCGCCGGAGGTGGTATCTCCACCGACGAGCTCACCGCATCCGCCCGGTTTGCGAACCTGGTGGTGGGTGGCGCTGGCTTCAGAGCAGCATCCAAGTTCCCATTCCAGAAGGCAAGTGCCGCCACCGCGGTGAAGCAAGGCGTTGCTCCTGCCGGGGCTAAGCCTGGTGCGGTCAAAGCCGGCGGTAAGTAATGATTTCGGGGCGTCCTTCTTTGTTGAAGAAGGACGCCCTTTTTCTTTTTTGGGGGATGGGTTGAAGTCCGCACTGGTGACTACAGCCAAAGGGCTTGATTCCGGATTTTTTAGTTTTCTAAGTCACCACCGTTCAGTTGGGTTTGAAAAGGTGTATCTTTTTCTGGATGATCCAGCTTATGACGCCGCATTTTTGGAACTTCTACAGGCGTCAGAATTTTCTTCTTTTGTGCAGATTATTCAGCATGACGACCGCCTCTTGCAGGTGCTCCAAAAAACTATTTTTTATCAGAATCATGCTGAGACCTACTCCAGAAGAGTGGTGACGCGGCAGCAGCTCAATACTGGGTATGCCACACGACTCGCTGCTCAGGAGGGAATAGACTGGCTTTGTCACCTCGATTCAGACGAGCTATTTGGGGTCGATAGAACCTGTGGCGGAGTGAGCGAGTATCTGAGTCGATTCGATGATCGTGTCTCAGAGGTATTTGTTCCTAATGTTGAGGCAGTTCCCCAGCAGATTGAGTACCGAGACGCCTTTCGAGAGGTGGCACTCTTTAAAAAGACCCGCTTCATATTGAGTGAGAAGCAATGGTTGTACATGAGATATCGCGCCTTTCGGAGATTTCCTTTCGTCGGGTATGCTCATGGAAAGAGTGTTTTCAGGCCGAGGCACTTCATAGATATCGAAACTCCCTCTACGGTGCATCACTACCACCCCGATCTTACCAATGCTTCAGTGGTGATTGATGACAGTATGAGCGCACTTATTCTCCATTTCCCGATGTGTGGGTTCGAGATGTTCCGCCGTCGAGTCTCGGGTTTCAACCTCCATCGGATCAACCAGTACGAGGAGTCGGAGAGTGGAATTCGGCCCGAGGGGGTGATTCCAGAGGCCCGAGATATGGTTCTGGCCGGGAAAGAGGCCCTCTTGCCGGAATACTACCGTGAGGAGATTGCTTTTTTCAATCCTCGTGAAATCGAGTCGATGATGGGGTTGGGGTTATTGGTTAGGGGAGATCAGTATGTACGGTTTTGAAACGAGTGGTGTCGCAACATGAATCTGGTTGCCTATGTTTCGACCGCAGACTCGATCGACATCCTGTCGCAATGGTTCCGCTTTTACCGAAAGATGGGAGTTGAGAGATTTCATCTTTTTTTCAGTAATCCTCTTGGAATCCAGGATTCGGTGCACCCTTACCTGGCTTTGTTCGCGCAGAATCCAGTGACCCTGATCGAGTCGAGTGTGGGTTCGGT
The DNA here is from genome assembly GCA_027491115.1 of Pseudomonadota bacterium. Classification (GTDB taxonomy): domain Bacteria; phylum Bdellovibrionota; class UBA1018; order UBA1018; family CAIMNF01; genus CAIMNF01. The sequence goes on along the minus strand of JAIXWV010000020.1, from coordinate 285,425 downwards.
GGACGAGTTGCAAAGAGTGGCCAAGATCTCCGAGTACAAGTCCACGGTCTTGAAGTCTGACCAGTGGGTCTGGACAGTGGATAGTGACGAATTCGTGAGCTTGGACCCGGGGTTTCTTTCCCAGCTGATTGTTAGTCCGTACGACTATCTGGGAGGAACTCTAATTGATCGATTCGCTCCTCTTGGAGCTTTGAACCCGGTCTTGGGGACCACTTCGATCTTTGCGCAGTTTCCGGTTCAGGCGCTTTTCACAGCCGACATTCTGAAGGGTTCTTCCACCAAGGTTCCCCTATCAAGGCCGGTCGTGCGATTGGGCCCCGGGCTCCATCGGGTGCTTGAAGATCCTGCTTCGGTCAAGAGAGCGGAGCTAGCGGTTCCAGTTCATCACTTCAAGTGGACGGCAGGTTTAGTTGAGAGGATCGAATCTAGGCTTGCATCGCAGTTCTCCTGCGCACAGTATCAGGAGGAGGCAAGATATCTGCTTGAAAGCTGTATCGAGGATCGGAGACGAGTGCGGATCGAGATGACTCTTTCCTGGGTGGATCGGGACGATCAGAATTGAAGTTGATTGGCGAATAGTTCGCTGAATCTCCCCCTTCTTCGAGTGAGAGTCTTCAGGGTTCCCTTTTCAGCCAGAGTGCCCTTTTCAAAAACACAGATCTGGTCCACTCCAGAAACAGTAGAAAGCCGGTGAGCGATTACCACTGTTGTCTTGCCTTTCCGGTGCCGCATCAGAGCTTCAATGATTTTTTTCTCTGTGATTCCATCAAGCGCAGAGGTTGCCTCATCTAGGATAAGGATGGCTTGATTCCTATAGGCTGCTCGCGCAATTCCAATTCTTTGCTTTTGGCCCATCGAAAGGCCGGAGTGAACTGGGTCGATCAGATAATCATATGTCCCAGGCAGAGTCTGAATCAGTTCGTCGATCTGAGCGATCTTGGCTGCCTCGATCGCCTTTTGTCGGGATGGGTTTGGGTCCCCTAGGGTGATGTTGTCTAGTACGCTCGCGCTGAAGAGGTTGTTTTCCTGAAGGACCATTCCGACATGCTGTCTGAGTCTCTCCAGGTCCAAAGTGGTGATGTCGACACCATCAATCAGGATACTGCCTTGTGTGGGGCGATGGAGTAGCCCGATCATCTGGGCAAGAGTTGTTTTGCCAGAACCGCTTGTTCCCACAAAAGCCACCGACTGCCCGGAGTTGATGGTTAGATCCACATTCCGGAGGGCATATGGCGATAACTCATTTCCGTACTGGAATGATACTCCTCTGAACTCGATCTTTCCGTAAGGATCGAAATCCATGCGACCCTCGGTCTTCTCTGGAGACGAAGTGATCACGTCATCCACCCTTGCAAGAGAGACCTTGATTTGGCTGATGGTAGTAAGTGACTCTACCAGATGAACAATCGCCGGTGTGATGTTCCCGATCAGGGCAGTGACCGCCACAATCTGACCGAGAGTCAGATCGTTCAGTAGGTAAAGATAAAGGCATAGAAAGATACAAATATTGAGGGAGGCTTCTCTAAAGAATTCCGAGCTGCCTGCTGAAATTGCAGTATATAGACCGAGTTTTCTTTGAAGCCTGAGGGAGTCTAGAAGAGTTTCTTCCCATCGCCAGCGGGCCGGAGTTGTCTGATTGAGGATTTTAAGCGTCTCGATCGAATGGATCTGTTCATAAAGAAGGCTTTGACTCTTCGTCGAAGACTTAAAGGACTGCTGGTAAATTTCAGAGATTTTCTTTGAAATTTTAAGAACGAAAAGTACCTGAAAGAAAAGAAGACAGAATACCAGAAGAGGGATTCTCCAGTCGTAAAGCGCCGCAAGAACTGAATACATGACCGCAGACAGGAGTGACATCAGCAACGCGAGGAGATCCCCAGTAAAAAAACTCCTCAACACGCCCAACTCTTGAACACGTGTGGTAATGTCTCCGACCCGCCTCACAGCGAAAAATCCAGAGGGTAGAGATAGGGTGTGTCGCATGAACAGAGCGGAGAACTTGGAATCTAGACGAATGGATAAATGGGAGAATGTGTAGGTGCTCACCCAGCCCAAGAAAGTCGATGCGACTGTGGCGGCCACTGAGGCAATGACCAAGGCCGTGAGTCCATCCTGGCTTTTTTCGCTGAATACACGATCGAAAACGGTTTGCATGAAGAGTGGTGTGATCACCCCTACAGATAAGCTCAAGATCGATGCGGTCGCGATATCGAAAAGGCGGCCTCCTTCTCCTTGAAAAACACGTCGATACTTTCTAAATGTAGGTGAGCTCTCTTTCTGGTCTTTGAAAGTGGAGTTTGGCTTCAATAGGAGCAGGAACTTCGACCACGACTTTCTTATTTCTTCCAGTGGGATTGATCTAATTCCAACTGCGGGATCCCCAACTAGGAATTCTTTCTCCGTCACCGTATAGACCACGACAAAATGATAGTCCATGAGGGCGATGAACGGAGTGCGAACCTGAAGTAGATTCGAGTTTAATCCAGAGTAGATTCCGATTGCGTCGAAACCGGTTTGTTCGGCCGCGCGTTTGAGGGCGAGCATGGAGGCCCCTTCGCGGGTAACATGGACTCTTGAGCGATAGTCAGGGACAGATATCTTTTTCCCGTAATAATGCGCGATCATCGAAAGACAGGCGGCTCCGCAGTCCATCTCGTCGTGTTGAGGGATAAATACGGGTTTTCCTTCTGGTGCATTTGAGTTTTTGTGGAAAAGCCGAATCTCCTCGTCTGGGTCAGTTGTGGTTTGTTCACCGCTGAGGTGAGCTTCGCTGGGAATCTCATGCTCGAGGAAATCCAGGAAGGGTGCAGTCTTCTCCTTGCCTACTCGGGAAGACCAAGTTTCTTCGGTAAGGAAAATCAGCTCCCCGTCGAACCCAGGTTCGGGTCGGGGGGGGCCGAGCGTCATCCGGTAAGCGCCCGATTCGAGCGATATGATCACGGCTCGTTCGCCGGTTCGCGGCTGAAGATTCTCACTCATCTGTCGAAACAGTTCTAGAGTTTCATGAATCTCCACTTCGTTGAAGTTGAAGAATGTGAGATCGCTTGCAAGAGTCAGTAACGCCTTTGTGTGTTCATTACTCAAGAAGGATCCATTTCTGTCAGGGTTCAGGACACAATTATTTTAGCAAGAGCTGTGCAAAAGAGGGAGAAATATGTTGAAATTAAGGTATGCACATTGAACCCGCCGAGCGTTCCGACTCCTCCGAAGAAGCGGTGACGTACAGCCCGTCGAAGGTATCTTGGGGGATGGCTGAGTTTGTCGCTTCAAGACCAAGTGCCGCGGTTAGTTATTCGGTGCGACTCCTGCTGGTGTTGCTTGGATTGACGGTGGGGTACGCTTCTTTTTTCGAGGCACCGCATACGGTGAGTTCAAGGGGGGTTCTCGCACAGATCGATGGCAAGGACTCCCGTCTAATCGCCTTGGTCCAATTGGGTGTCTCTGAAACACTCCAGATAAAAAAAGGAATGCGAGTCATTTTGAGAGTGGATGGGGTCTCGGAAAAGTTGATTCCACCTTTTGAGGGAGTGATTGAGTCGATCCGGAATGAGCCGATGGGTTCACCCCCAACTTATTCTGCTGCGGTGTCCGGACCATTTTCGAATGATGCCAGAATTTTGTCTGGAGACTCAGCCCTACGGCCAGGGATGCACGTTAACGCGATGGTGGTGCAGGGTTATTGGACCCCCTTGGGTAAGATCTTGCGAGATTGGTTCAACATCGGAGTCGCGGCTGATCGATCATGACTCCGGGCATGAATGTTTCCCAGGTGATCCATCGTTCCTCCCAGTTCAAGCGTTTGCTGGAGTTGTTTCCCAGTCTTGAAACAGATTGCTTGATCTCGAGCAGGATAGTTTCCTACAAAGAGGGAGAGCTGATCTTTCGAAAGGGAGAATCGGTTAAGCATATACTTTTTTCCGTATCCGGGCTGAGTTCTCCATGGGCCTATGGTCTTCGGGAGTGGATCCTCAATCAAACGCATGCACAAGATTACATAGCCCCTTTCCCTGTATGGTTCCTAAGTGTTTCAGTCGACCTGATTGAAACGTCTTTCCGAAAAAACAATGAGGGGAGTTGGTATCTCAAGACCGTATTCAGTTGTTCCGCTTTAGAGAATCTCGATGCCTTGTTCCGCTCCAGCGGAATTCCTGCGGGTCGTTTGGTGCGTTTTTTCGGCGAAACAAACGGTAAGGGGCAGTCGCTTCAAAAAGGTGAAGTGCTAAGTAGAAACGATCAGGGGGCTCTTTATTGGGTAGATGAAGGAGAGGTTCTTCTTCATCCGGACGCCTCCGATTCTGAGTATGCTACTCCCCAGTTTCTCGGGTCGGGCTCCTGGTTCGTCCTAGATCGGTTTTCTTGCGAAGCCCTTACCGCGGCAGTGATCAATTCCATGCCGCTTCCTAAGGATGATTTCGCTGAATTGATGATGGTTCTTGATTCAAACTCCTGCCTGAAGCGTGCAATTAGGGCGGTCCCCGTGGTGGGATCGGAAGTGATCGAGATGGTTGGCGAGTCGATGGAAGATGAGCGGTGGTCGCAGATCGATCAGCGTTCCCGTCAGGCCAAGACGCTCACTGAGGCTACCGTCGATGCGCTCCGTGTTTATGGATCTCTGGCGGGAGTGGTTGTTGATTCCGAAGCACTAGCCAAGGGGTTGTCGCTCAAGCGTGCAAGGACCCCCTTAGTTTTGGCTGAGGTCCTTGAGTCACAGGGCTTATATGTAAAAATTTGGAAAGCAGAAAGAGCGGGGCCCCAGAATCGCTGTCCATTTTGTATTCTAGTGAACAAGCGAGTTGTGGTGGTGCTCGAATGTAAAGCGAGTGAGTGGATTCTTTATGATGGAATGTCGGGACTCCGAAGGGCTTCTCTCGATGAGATCGGAAAGATCTGGAACAGGACCCTGATCGAGGTTAGATCCCGGGCTGAGGGGGTTCCTGAGGGTGAATCGACGGAGCGCAAGCAATTTCGAGTCATGAGAATCATCTGGGAGTTGCTGAGTCCTTATCGGTCGTTTTTTCTGACCTTTCTGATGCTACTCGGACTTGTAGTCGGGATTGAGACCATTCTTCCAAAAGTGATGCAGTACCTGTTTGACGACATTCTGCCCCTGAAGGAACCCGGACTCGTCTGGGGAGTGGTCGGATTGATTTTTGCTCTAGGACTTTTTTCAATTGTCTCGAGGACAGCTCAGAAGTTTGTGATCAATGAATTCACTAATCAGTCAAACTTCCATCTGAGTTCTGTTTTTTATCATCGGTACCTTGCGGCTCATCCCAATCTTTTTACTGGAGACCGAATCGGGGAGGTGGTTGCTCGGATGTCTGAAATGAGCGGAATTCGACGCTTCATTTCGACAGGCGCCATTAGCCTGTTAGTGGATGTCCTCATGGTCGTGGCGGGGAGCGTGATGCTCTCTACCTTTGGAGCAGAGTACCTCGCTATACCAGCAGCCATTTTTGTAAGTCTTTTGTTCGGCAATCTGATTTTTAAAAAAGGATATGTCGAGGAATCGAAACTGTTATTCAGGGATGAGGTAAAGCTAGATAGCTTCCTTGCGGAAATGGTGTCTTCGATCCAGACCATCAAAGCTAATTCCGTAACGCGCGAGATTCTCGATCGTTGGGAGGGATTGCTCGTTTCCCTCGGAGCTCGAGGTTATCGGCTTCAAATGAGGATGAATCACTTCGGTTTAGTGACTTCGTTGATTTCTGGTACGGGATCGGTTGTGGGATTGTATCTGGCTGCCCGCGGAGTGCTCGATGGGCGGCTCACGCCGGGCGAGCTGATCTCGATTAACCTTTATTTGAAGATGGTTTCTAGTCCAGTTTCAAGCTTGAGCTCGATGGTATTGGACTGGGAGAATGTGAAACTTTCACTCGAAAGAGTAGGACAGATCCTGTTGTCACCGTCTGAACAGTCTCAGGACGATGTCGGGTCGGGAATCCGTATTTCATTACGCGGCGAAATCTGTTTCAAGTGTGTCTCGTTTCAGTACCGCCCGGAGGGCCCCCCAGTTCTCCGTGACATGGACTTCAGGGTACGGCCAGGTGAGGTCGTAGCGATCGTGGGCAGTAGCGGATCAGGGAAGTCGACCATCGCGAACCTCATCGCAGGATTCTATAGGGTTCAAAAGGGTGCAATTGAACTCGACGGGGTCAACATCAACTCCCTCAATCTGTCTACAGTTCGTAGTCAAGTCGCATATGTGAACCAGGACTCCAAGGTGTTCTCGGGTACGATTAGCGACAATATCGCTTATGGAGACGATACCCCCGACATGGACCGGATCCGGTGGGCTGCTGGCCTAGCGAACTGCGATGAGTTCATCCATGAGCTTCCGAACCAGTACGAATATCGACTGGGGGAGGGGGGATTGGGCCTCTCAGGAGGCCAGAAGCAGAGGTTGATCCTCGCTCGGGCACTCTACCGTAGAAACCGCGTGATCATTCTTGATGAGGCGACCTCCTCTCTCGACGCAGACTCAGAGGGGATTGTGGCGAGGAACCTCAAGGAAGTGTTTCATGGGAGTACGGCGATTATCATCGCCCATCGTCTCTCCACTGTGAGGAATGTCGATCGTATTCTGGTTGTGGAGGGGGGGCACGTAATCGAGGAAGGAGATCATGATTTCCTGATGTCGACCCGAGGAAAGTATTTTGAAATGTTGAATGCAGGAAACGATTTCGAGTCGGATCGGGAGACTCGCGTGTGAAGCGGTCAAGGGGAAAGTATGCTATTCAATTCATTTGAATTTCTGATTTTCATGCCTCTCGTCTGTGCGGCCTACTTCATGCTCGGGCAGCGCAATCGCCTTTGGCTCCTCTTAGTTTCGAGCTCGATCTTCTACGGCTTTTTCATGCCAAAGTATCTTCTGATTCTCTATGCGATCATTCTTATCGACTATTTTGCGGGACGAATGATTCAGGCCGCAGGCACAACAGAAAAGAAAAAATGGTATTTGGCCCTAAGTGTACTGTCGAACCTTTCTATTCTGTTTTTCTTCAAGTACTCAAATTTTTTGATCGAAAATATCAATGCACTCGCTAAGTCGCTCCACTGGAACTATTCTATCCAAGCACTAGAAATCATTCTTCCTATTGGCCTCTCGTTCCACACTTTTCAGTCTTTATCTTATGTCATCGATGTTTATCGAGGAAAATGGACTGCTGAAAAGAATCTTTTGGTCTACTCCGTTTACGTCATGTACTTCCCACAGTTGGTTGCAGGGCCGATCGAGCGGCCTGCAAATATGATCCCTCAGCTTTGGCGGAAGAACGAGTTCGACTATGAGCGGGTGGTCTCCGGACTTTATCTGATCGCCCAGGGCCTATTTAAGAAGTGCATTCTCTCTGATGGGGTTGCGCTCCTCATTAATGGTGTCTTTGAAGCCCCTTCTCGCTTCGGGGGTTTGGTCATTTTTCTGGCGTGTAGCGCTCTGGCCCTACGTTGTTATGGTGACTTCAGTGGATATTCCGATATCGCTCGAGGGTCAGGAAAGATTCTCGGGATTGAGGTCATGGTGAATTTTGATAAGCCCTTTTTTGCAACCTCGATGACTGAGTTTTGGAAGAGGTGGCATATTTCTCTGTCCTCATGGTTTAGGGACTATGTCTATATCCCACTGGGGGGAAGTAAGCATGGTGCTTTCAGGACTCGGCTCAATCTCATGATTACTTTCGTTTTGAGTGGATTCTGGCACGGGCCGAGTTGGCAATTTATTCTATGGGGGGCCACTCAAGGTGGCTATGTTATCCTCGAGGGCCTCGTGCCAACGAAGTATCGGAGTGAGAATTGGCCTAAGTGGCTAGGAAGAGTTTATGTCTTCCTGGCGATGATGATCACCTGGATCTTCTTCCGCTCAGAAACCATGGAGTGTGTAGCCGATATGTTCAAGGGCTTTTTCCGTCCGTTCCTAATGGGATTTGACCTTCTGAGACGGGACGTGGTTTACGAGTTCGTGGTTCTACTAGTTGCGATGTATTTCTTCGAATGGTGGGACGAAAAGAAACCCTTCTGGAAGAGGGTGAGATCTCTTCCAGGATTATTGCGTTGGGGACTTTATTTTTTGATTTTGATTGTGTTCCTATTCGGAGCGCATTTTTCTGGTGAACAATTTATTTACTTCCAGTTCTGATATGAATAATCAAAAATCCTTCATAACTTTGGTTCTGCGTTTGGCTTTGGTATCAACGCCGGCATTGGTTTGGTTTGTCTGGCAGCTGAGCCTTCCTCTCAACCAGTACACTTTCCGCGCATGGGAGGCTTTGGTTGTTCACGGAGATTACTGGAACGGAAACTTCTTTCCGAACCAGCGGCTTGACTCAACAGAGATGGGTGATCTAGGGCCATATACTGAGGATTCGGTCCCAAAACGTACCCGATGGGAGACCGATCAAGATGGCTACAGAAACTCTAATGACTCGTGTCAAGAGCCAGAGGGTATTGTGATCGGTGACAGCACCGCCGCTGGGGCATCCTTGTCCCAGGATGAAACGTTGACGGCACTTCTTTCAAAAGGAAGATGCGTCAGATCCTTTGCCGGATCTAACTTCAGATTCGATGTGGAGCATGCTTACAATCTTGGCTATCGACCTAAGTGGATATTGATCTCGGTTGGGGACTATGTAGCACTTCCTCTTGCTCAGATTGTGGATCGATTTAGGGCCGCGGATGTCAAGCCCGGGAGCGAGTCGGTGATCCCTTTTCCGAGGCTGTTGACTGCCTACTCGAGGATCAGAAAAAATCCATATTGGAACTTTAGAGAGTCTCACGGGCTCCATTCCGCTCTTTTCAGGTCTTTCACTCCACCCGATGAGTTCATGGGTACCTACCCCTTTGGCACCCAGCCGCGCCAGCTTTTCGACGAGGCATCTGCATTTAGGCAGCCGGATAGTTGGAGTGATGAGGAGCTTGAGGAAATTGTTCTTAGTCTGGATCGGTTCGGCGGAGAGCTGCAAAAGCTCGGAAGCCGACTCTACTTGAGTCTGATGCCTAGGAAGAACATTCTTTATCCCAAGCTTTCGGGTGAGGCCCCAGGGAGATTTGGAGAACGTTTTCCGGAGTTTCTTGAAAAAGTCCGAAATAGGCGAGGGTCACTCCGGTTCGAGTATGTGAACACGATTCGTGCTTTCAAGGATCACTTCGAAAGAACGGGCCAGTTTCTGCATCAATCAGACGACACGCACTGGAATCCGCTCGGTGTCAGTTTGGTTGTTTCGGAAGTTGAGAAAAGGCTGGAACAGGATGCAGCTGCGGTGGGTTCACCTCGGAACGGAGATCAATGATGAAGACTCATTATGATGCGATAGTGGTAGGAAGTGGATTAACTGGGTCTTTGGCGGCAAGAGAGCTGACCCAAGCGGGGCTCGAGGTCTTATTGCTTGAGAGGGGATCGCCTAGGCTTTGTCCGAGTCTACCCGCATCGTCATTTCCAAGTATCGACCTTGATGATTTTCATATCCAGCGGAACTGTTACCTTTTCGAAGGGCCTAACCTGGCCCATTATTTTGTGAATGATCGAGAGCATCCTTATCTGAGCGATCCAGATGCGCCTTTTTGGTGGATTCGTGGATATCAGCTCGGGGGGCGTTCTGCCACCTGGGCCGGGCAGTCGTACAGGTGGAGTGATCTTGATTTCAATGCGAATCTTGTTGACGGTGCGGGTTGTGACTGGCCCATTCGCTATACGGATCTCGCCCCTTGGTATTCGAAGGTCGAGCGACTGATTGGGTTGACTGGAAGGAAAGAAGGAGTCCCCCAGATTCCAGACGGTGAGTTCGGTAAGGCAAGGTCTCTCAATGCTGTGGAGGAGCATCTTCGGAAAACTCTTCAGGGTAAATTTACTAGGCTGCTCACTCCGAGTCGTATCGCCGAGGGACGCTCAAATGGGAAGAGGTCTTGTCAGTTTTGTGGTGAAACTCACTCCGATGGAGTTGTGTACTATTCTAGCATTAACGGTGCGCTCCCCGAGGCGATGGCTACCGGAAGACTCGCTGTAAAAACCGGATCGATAGTTCATTCTGTGCTCCTGGATCACCGAAGCGGGCGCGCCTCGGGGGTGAGGGTCATCGATGCTACGTCGAAGGCTGAGGCGGAGTATCAGGCCCGAATTGTTTTTTTGTGCGCATCAACTATTCCCACCAACCAGATTCTGTTGAATAGTACTTCGCGGCAGTTTCCAACCGGGATCGGTAACAGTAGTGGAGTTCTCGGGAGATATCTTGTCGACCATCATTGGAAGTCTGGGGCCAATGCAAGGATTAGACTACCCAGTGACATCTCGAACCAGGAATCTGAAGTTCCCTGGGGCTCGTATGTTCCACGGTTCCGTAACCTAGGCGTGGAGCCTTCTCGAGACTACCTTCGCGGATTCGGCTACCAAGTCAGTTCCGGGATGATTGACAATGAGGGAGACTGGCTAGTGAATTTTCATGGGTTTGGAGAGACTCTGCCCAGTCAATCGAATTTCATTGAGCTAGATAGGACTCAGAGCGACTCTTACGGAATGCCTTTGGTTCGAATTCATTTTGAATACGGCGCAAATGAGTACGCCATGAGGGGGGACATGCAGGCGAGTGCCGTAGAAATGCTTGAGGCCGCTGGAGCGGAAGAGGTGATTCCCATTCAAGAGCCCGCCATTCCAGGTCACTCGATCCATGAAATGGGCGGAGCTAGGATGGGGCGGGACAAGAGAGACTCGTTTTTGAATGGGTGGAATCAGTCTCATGAGGTGGCAAACCTATTCGTGACTGATGGAGCGTGCATGGCATCAAGTGCCTGTCAGAATCCAAGCATCACCTACATGGCACTCACGGCCAGAGCTTGCCATCATGCTGTCGACCTATTGAAGAAAGGGGAGTTATAGATTGAGAAACGATGGCGAACTACTATTGAGTCTCGATCTGGAAGATCCTCGTCTTGACTCTGAGAGGGGGTGTCGCTATCCCTCGCGCGTAGTGTTCAATACGGAAAAGTTCCTCTCTCTGCTTGAGCCCCTATCGCTCAAGTGTACCTTCTTCACTGTCGGCAACATCATGCGGAATCACCCCGAACTGATCGCTAAGGTGATTGCCGCCGGACATGAGCTCGCTTGGCACTCAGACTCCCATCGACCATTGAATGAGATGTCCCGGGAAGAGTTCCGGAAGGATCTCTGGATTGCTAAAGATTTCGAGCAGCAACTTGGAGTTCCGATACTCGGATACCGAGCTCCCATTTTCTCCCTCACACCCGAATCCAACTGGGCTCATGAGGAATTGGGTAAAGCAGGGTTCATATACTCTTCCTCCATTCTACCAGCAGCCAACCCGCTTCATGGCTGGGCCGGATATGGTCCGGAGCCCAGGATTGCGGCAGGAGTGGTAGAGATCCCAATGAGGCCTGTAAAATTAGGACCTTGGTCCGTACCCGTAGGAGGGGTGTACTTTAGGCTGCTTCCGCGTGGAATGTTATTCAGCGCTGTCCGTCGTTCCATTGCTTCAGGGGAAGCGATTCCTACCTACTTCCACCCGTATGACTTTGACCCAGACGAGGAGTATTACATGCATGGAGGGGTAAATAGAAATCCACTCCTCAATTTATTGCTCTACTGGAACAGGAGAGACGCACTAAGTCGACTTAAAAACCTCACGAACCAGAGCGTACGCGTTTCTACCTACCGGGATTTTGCGCTCAAAGTCTCTCAGCGCGCTCTTTCGCCAAGGCCCGGACCACTTTTGTGAATTCAACGTTTTTCTTGTTGTTGCGAGCCCGGCTGAGGATCACTTCACGGGTAAAAAGAACACAAACAATATAAATGAATAGGTCCGACAGACTCTGGGCCTGAAGAAGACGTTCCGCTCTCACCACCAGTCCGGAATTGAGACAGCCTACCGTAACCAAGGTCAAAAAGAATAGGAGCCAGCCGAGTACTCGCCGGAAAGGTTTTTCCAGAAAAATCCAATCCCAGACAAGTAGAGCGATAATGAACAGGAATAGGACGACGTGGTATCGGTACATAAGCTCCTAGTCAAAAATGTGGCCCGCAATCAGGTCTCTAATTATCCTGAATGCGCCTATGTTGCTTTGACCCTTTGCGAGTGACTCTTGGGAGTAGTGGATGCTGACCTTTGCTTCCGTAAAGCGGAACCCGTATTTTCCGACAAACTCCTTAAACTCCGTTGCGTGGGCCATGCGATTATATTTCAGGTTGATGGCATCACCGAGCTTTGAGTTGAAAATACGGTATCCGTTGTGAGCGTCTCCGAGCTTCAGTCCTGTCATCCAGTATTCAAACCAGCCAGCAGCTGCGAGAACAGCTCGCCTGAGCGCGGGGGTGTTGGAGATACCTATAAAACGATTTCCGAACACAATGTCAGTTTCTGTTTTGATGATGGTTTCCAGAAGTAGTGGAAGATCGGATGGTGAATGTTGCCCATCAGCATCCATGGTAACAAAATGATCCGGATGAATTTTTTCTCGGGCGAACTCGATCCCAGTTTGAAGAGCAGCGCCTTGTCCGAGATTCACCCAGTGTCGCAGTAGAAAAATCTGGCACTGGCTACCTCGAGACTCTTGTAATGTCTTGGTGTCGGTAAGGGGGTGAGAACCGTCATCCACGACCAAGATGTGGAAGTCTCTTTCGCGGATCGTGGGATGGTTTGCCTCCTCTATGTAGGAGACCAGGGTTCTGAGAGTCCTCAGTAGCCGAGGACCTTCGTTGAACGATGGAATGATAATGGCCACAACCGGTTTTTTTAACGAATGGGTGAGGTCGGTCTGGCCTGTCATGCTCAAAAGATAATGCCCAGCGAAGAACCCGTCAAGCTGACCAGAGTCTTTGTGATTTAGACTTTTTTTTGACAGGTATTCTACTTAATTCAAGGATTCTCTAAGGGAGCCGAGAAGAATACTTTACTATCGTCGGCCGAGTTTTGAAGGAAAGGCTGAGTTGGGAAATGGATATTCTTAACAAGAAGCAGCTATGGGTCTCTTTCGTAGTCCTATTTAGTTTGGCGTCTTCAGTTTATCATGGAGTCAGACTTTCTCCGGGCTGGTTGTTTTGGGATTCGGCTTCCCAATGGGGTTGGGCCTACCAACTTAATGATGGTTTTGATGCCGATCTAAGTAAGTTCGGCATCACATCACAATGGCCCTTGTTCAACACGTTCTTCAAGCTGATGTGTTTGAAGTTAGGGGTGGGCCCATCCACTTACGCAGTGATTCAGTCTTTTCTTACTAACCTGAGCATTTTTTATGTTTTGATTTCTTTCACTTCATTGGGTTGGTACTCGGTTATCTCTGGTGTGCTCGTCTGTCTCACGCCTTTTCTGATTAATTACGGAATTTTTCACTCAGCGGATACGCCGGCTGCGATCATTTTGCTGTTTATGACCGCATTTGCTTTAAATTTCCTTCGCACGAAGAAGCTATTCTATCTCTACCTTGCCTCTGGGCTTTTGGCTTTGAGTCTGCTTTTTCGATACAATTTTGTCAGCCTCCTCCCGCTACTTTTCTTCATCCCGGTGAGCCTATACCGGTCTCGATCGAGGCTGACTTTGAGGTCTTGCGTGGCCATACTTTTGCCTCTGGGTGTGGTTGCGTCGATCTTGGGGACTCGGTACTTTAATGTGTATCCTATGGATACAGCGTTTCATGGGGTATTGATGAGGAACCTTTCCTTTCTTCGGGAGAAGGAAAGCTCTTGCATCAGAAATAGCATCAAAGGGGTATTTCACAACGAAGAGAGGATATTTGATGATCGCTGTTACAGAACGGTTTTGTGCAAGGAGATCTATCAAAACATAAAAAAAGAGGGCTCAACCGTTGAACAGGTAAGATGTTTTTTTGATTTCGCTATCAAGGAGCCTAAGATCTGGATTAAGAATAATTTAATCTTTGCTGGGAATTTTCTGGGTATTCAGGCCCCAATGGATCAGGGGGTGATTAGTGAAATTATGAATAACACCCCCTCCATCAATGATGAATACAAGATGGTTTTTAATCCGGTCCGAATGGACTACTGGGGTCGCATGGAAGCCTACACCTATGGGTTTTACGGGTTTCTTGGGCGCCCCTATATCATGATCCTGATTGCGCTATTTCTTTCGTCAGTGGCGGTCCTACGGAAAAAAGACTACTCACCGCTTATGTTTTGCGTAGCAGGATTGCTCTATTATTCGATTTTCATCGTCGATGGCCCTGACTGTGTATTTAGGTATTATTTCCCTGCATTCATGTGCTTTCTTGCGAGTGTCTTGATTGCGATTGGTTTACTGTCTCGGTCGAGAGTGGTTTAAGTTTGACGATAAAGTGTAGACCATTCTCGAAGAATGGCTTGAACAACAGTGGATAGAGTCCAATTCCTTTTTCATAGAGCTTCTCGGTTTTAAGTTGTAGTCGTTTAAATAGATCTATCCACTCTCGTCTGGATAGATAGTGATAGGTGAGTTTTACGTTCCAAGCTCGATTCCCAACCCAATCCATAAACGCTAAGACCTTATGGTCGAAATAGCCCTCAGCGTAGTGATCCTTGATGATGACATTGGATTTCGCAACCCTCACGCATTCTTGTAGTAACTCGGCAGGTCTGTGAGTGTGATGAAGCACATCCACTAGAATGACGGCGTCAAAATACCTGTCCGGATAGGGAATTGTGGTTCCATCATAAAGAGCAAAGGGAATGGCGCAACTTGGGCGCGCATGGATGTCAACCCCGGTCACTCGGAGGCTTGGTTTTTCTTGGATCATCAGTGCTGCAATTTGCCCATTTCCGCAGCCCACGTCGAGGACTGATGACCCTTCCTCAAGCAGTGCGGAAATATTTCTTGCTAATACTTGGGAACGGCGTTGGAAAACAAAACGTTGATGGGTTTTGCCAAGGAGGTCCAGTAGAAGTCTCATGATCTGATTCTACATTTTATTTAGTGATTTCGCGAACAGTGCTAAGAACCATCTTTTCTTTTTCTCCGGGCAAGGGATAATCCTTACGGATGGATACAGCTTTATTTGACGTCACGAATCTACATCGAAAGTTGACCTGTTCGAAAAAGAGCGATCCTTTCGACCATTGGGTTATTCCCGATTTTTTTCCTGAGCAGGTTGCGAGGTCGCTGGAGAATGATTTTCCAGAGTACGATGATTCTCGCTGGTTTACCTATGAGAATCCTATTGAAAACAAGAAGGCACTCAACAATTGGGCTTATTTTCCTATTCTGACTTACAGGGTGATGGCTGAATTATGCTCGAGTGAATTCGTGAACCTCTTGTCTTCACAAGTTGGAACCCCGCTTTTTCCAGACCCCGGACTTCATGGAGGCGGATGGCACATTCACGGCAGAGGAGGTAATCTAAACCCTCATTTGGACTATTCAATCCATCCCAAGCTCAAGTTACAACGTAGGTTGAACATCATTGTGTACCTGTCTTCAGGAATTAGGCCAGAACATGGGGGGCATCTGGGGTTTTGGCAAAATGACGCAGAGACCCACTCCCCGGGGAAGTTGATCGAGGAATATGCGCCCTCGTTTAATACGGCGGTGATTTTCGATACAACCAAGAATAGTTGGCATGGAATGAGTCGTCCGGTTGAGCTTCCCGTTGGGATCTATAGGAAGTCGCTTGCTGTTTATTACCTTTGTGCTCCCCAGGAAGGGGCATCTCCTCGAGAGAGGGCTTTGTTTGCTCCGAGGGAGTCGCAAAAGCACGATCCGGATATTGCCGAGCTGATTCGTCGACGTGCTGATTCGAATGAGCACAAGGGAGTATATCGCGTGAAGAAACCAGCCAAGTGATTCCAAAATTTATGGGCAAGAAGTATTGAAGAGATCATATCGTGAATGGGGCTGGAGTGGATCGAGGTTGATGAAGGCAATCAAACAGCATGGCGTTCAACTGCTCGGTTTGGCTGGTGTCGGTTTCTTTCTCTTTAGTTTAGCTTTCGGTTTTGATCTGCTTAATCCGAATAATAATCGATGGCTCCTGTCCGGGGATTCAGGGCAGCACTTTTTCGGCTTCAATGCTTATTTGAACACCTCTTGGAGTTGGATCCTGGGTCGAATCACGGAGTATAACGCTCCTTTTGGGACATCGCTGGTTTACACCGATTCTATTCCGGTACTCTCGATCTTCCTGAAGATGTTGGGAGTAAAGGCAGTCACTCAGTTTCACGGGATCTGGATATTGTTTTGTTGGGTGGCTCAGTTAGTCACGGGATATCTGTTTTTACTCCATGCGTGTGGGTCCCGCAGTAAGGCGTTGATGGGGGCACTTTTTATCGGAACTCTTCCAACGTATCTTTCCCGGGTGACGGGTTGGACCCGACACTACACCCTCTTTGCTCATTTTTTATTAATTCTTTCGATACTTTTCAATCATGTTGAGATGAAGAAGGGAAAGCGGATGCCTCTCTGGGTTTGGGGGGCGCTTTTGTGGTTCGAGCTAGGCACTCATTTTTATTTCTTCTTCTTTTCCGGGATGGTCTTTGTATTGTCCCGCTATCGTTGGATGAAATTCCGCCTCCCCACTCGAGGCGAATTGGCATTGATCGCGGTGCTTTTGTTGTCAGCTTTGGGATTCGGTTACTTTGAGATTCCAATCTCAAGTGTGAACACTGGAACATTGGGTGAGTTTTCCATGAATCTTTTTTCACCCGTAAGCCCTTTCCTGAGTGTGAATTACCCAGAGCAGATTGAGGGTAATCTGTTCATGGGGTTCGGGTTACTTTTTTTGGTATTTTCAGCACTCATGGATCCTAAGAACCGTGCGGACATCTGTCGGCGCTTGCAATGCAGCAGAGGTTCGCCTGATTTAGTGCTGTTCTTTTTCGTGTTGCTCTATTCCTTATCAAGCTCTCTAGCGGTCGGTGAATGGCGGTTCGCTGTACCGGTTACATTGGCGACTTATCTTATCGTTTCTCTGTTTTTCTTTCGATGGATCCAAAGGTTTACCCCGTTGGTGGCAGGGGTTCTTTCGATGGCGCTGACTGGGTTGGTTTATCTTTCAAACCTCATGGCCCGCTCGAGTGGTCGCGGGGGCTGGGTATTGATCTATGTGTCGATCTATTTTCTTTTTACCCTTAGGCTTCGTTCGGTGTGGATCGGACTTGCTCTTGCCATTCAAACATTGAGTGTCTTTCCTTGGGTTTCTGTAATCCGTGATGAACATAGGAACCTGAGAAAAATTGGACTGAAAGTCACTGGGGTGGTCGAACCGAGATTAGAGGAAGCTCTTCGGAACGCACGAAGGCTAGTTCTGTATGGGAGTGACGCATTACCAGAAGGGCGACTCACTTGGCTGGCGCTCAGTAACCGGCTTCCGATTGGTCCAAGTTATGTGGCCAGAAGCGCGACTCAGTCGATCGATGCGGAACTTGAAAGGATTCGGCAGGGACTTCTTGCTGGTTCTCCAGAATCGGGTGTCCTGATTGCGCTGGGTGACCCAGCACTTGCATCTGAGATTGCTAGCTTGAAAGCCTTACAGCCCTATTTATTCGAGGCCGAGGGTATCACCTTTGTGTTCCGATAAGTGTGAGAGTCACATGGCAGTTAAGGCTTCTTTACTTCTCCTCCTCAATCTCCTTGCAGTTCAAAATCGAACACCCCCGGTACTGTCGTTCACAGGGGGTTAATGCTGCACGCTGGGCCATATAACGATCTTCATGGAGACCGACAAAGATCCTGCCGGCACCGTTCAGGGCCTGACAGCGCCATTTAAACTCCGGCTCCTTCTTGGGGGTCGGGCTCGGAGACGGAGCCTCCGCCACAGGCGCGGGCTTTTGATTCCACACCTCGCCCGGCTTCGCACCAAAAGGCGGGGGGCTGGTGCAGGAAGGAAGGGCCCATGCGATTGCTCCCCAAAGCAGGGCTCGGCAAAGAATGTCACCGGAGGTCTTCATGGGAATACCACCTCGATCGGAGTCAGATGAATCCCCAGGTCGACTTCCCCGATCCCCAGGGCGCCCTCCTTGTTGTCTCCCCAGCATTTCAGTATTCCGGCCTCGACTCCACAGCCATGGAAATTCGATATCGAAAACGAGGTCACTTCGAATCCATTCCGGACTTTCCTGAAGGGTAGGTTTGTAGTTTGGGGTGCATTGGGGTCAAGGATCTGATCCGAGTTGTTTCCTCCGCAGTAGATCTCCCCTGATTTTGTGAGAGCACACAGTGCATCGGCTCCAGATATGAGATCTGCAACCGGGCTGATTTGTGCACTCAGGTTGTTCACTTCAGTCGCGAATGGCACATTTCCTCTGCACCCGAGCGATCCATCCATGCCCACCCAGCACAGCGTTTCTTCTGCGATGACCTTTGCCACGGATGTGCTGTTCGTGTTCACATGAAATGGCTGAATCACCCAGCCGGGGCCTCCCACTTCTCCAGTTGGAGCAATTTGCTCCTTATCATTTTGGCCCCAGCACCAAAGGGCCCCATCCATCAGGACCGCGCACGTATTCGTTTGACCCACCACCAACTGCGAGATGTCTTGGCTGAAAATAGGGGGTGAAGCGATCGAGTCGACGTATGTCAATTGAGTGGTGTTGCTATCGAGCCCGAGAGTTCCGTTCGCATTTTGTCCCCAACACCGGACTTCGCGGTTTCGGACCATGCAAACCGTGTCACCTTTTGTAGCCACATGGCTCACTCCACTCACCAGGGGTGTGGTGGCTGAGACCAGATAAGGAGTGGCGGGGTCAATTACCGGCAGTTGGTGGGCCTGGTTGCTGCCCCAGCAATGGAGGTTCCCCTCTTTCAGTGCGCAGGTATGCTCGGATCCCAGGGTCACATCTGTGACTCCACCGTCCAGCACCAGCTGCGGACTGTAGAATGCGAGCTGAAACTGAGAGCCGTTTCCGAGCTGACCATTTGCGTTCGAACCCACACAAAGTACATTTCCTTCACTAAAGCAAAGGTGATTTGTTCCTGGGGCGAGGTGAAGGATGGCTGAGGGATCGACCATGCGAATACTTTCAGTTCCTGGAGCCCCAGGTTGCGTCGGGTACCCGATGGCGCGTTGCCCGGAGGTGTTATTCCCCATGCATTGGAAATCGTGCATGATACCCGGGGTATCGGCCACCAGGCAGGTCAGTTCCCCGGATGCCGCGATGGCAGTCGTATCCGCCAAAACCAATCCGTTCGGACGGACAAAGCTTTCTTGTTGTGGGACTCCGATGGGAAGCCCAATTTGTCCGTGGTCGTTTCGGCCCGTACAAAGCAAGTGAGGCTCGAGGGATCCATTCAGAGCTTTCATGCAGGTGTGATAGTCGCCCGCAACGATTTCGACTGGGTCGTAAACTCCCAGAGCAGGGTTCAAGGAAATCAAGGTCGGACGATCGAAGGCGGTGGTCCCTAATCCGAGCTGTCCCTTTGATCCGTCTCCCCAGCAAAAAATCGTTCCAGGAGAGGGACCCTGAATCGCGCAGGTATGGTTCGCACCCGCAGTGAGCGCCACGATCGGACCTTGGAGAACCGCGACCGGGTAGGGAATATTTTTCGAAACCCGCCCGGCTCCGACTTGGCCCACTTGATTGGCGCCCCAGCACATGACTTGGTCTACGACCACGGCGCAGGTGTGATCGCCTCCTGCTGCCACGGCAGAAACCCCGGACCTGAAAATCAACTGAGGCAATACGATCACGGATCCTGCTGCACCAGGGTCACTCACCCACTTTCCATTCACTTGACCGGACTGATTGTTCCCCCAGCAGTAGAGTGCTCCCGCCCTGATGGCACAAGCATGTTCTTTTCCCAGCGAAACTGAAGTGACGCCATCTTCGAGTCCAGGAATCGGAACCGGACTTTGGTAGATTTTGCTCGTCGGCTGATCGGGGAGGTTGAGATCCAACATCGATCCCCAACAGTAGAGGCGTCCGCCCTCCTCGCTAACGGAAGCACAGGTACTGGCTTTATTCGATGACAGGGGGTGAATGATCGGCTGGAGCTGGAATCCGAGCGGCATGGGGATACTTGAGCCGAAAAGATGCGGCCCGAGAACGGTGGTCGAACTCAGGAATTCGGTGGTGACACTCATTGGCTCTTGAATTTGCTGGAACACATTGATCCCATTGCAGGTCAGGGAGCCATCAGTCCGAACCACGCAGGTGAAGCCGGAGCCGGTGACCACTTGTTCCGCATTCGACGATGTTCGGGTGAGTAATGCAAAGGGATAAACAGCTGGGGTGGGTTGGTCGATTTCGTAGGCTGACGAGTTCTCGCCCCAACACCAAACCTTGTTGGTGCCATCAACAGCACAAGTATTTTGAAGTCCCACTGAAACTTGGACCACATTCGCCAGTTGGACCCCGGGGGTTCGGAGCACGGGGCTGAGATCGCCTGTCGCAGGCACTGGAAACATCACAGAGGAATAACCAAGCCCGAGCTGTCCGTTCATGTTGGCTCCGGCGCAAGCGACTCTGCCACTTACCGTCACTCCCTCATTGTAAATCAGACAATTGTGGAAGGGGCCGAGCGAGGCCGATACGACTTTCCAGCCCAGGTTCGAGACCCGACGGGGCGGGCCTGTGTTACGTCCCCAGCAGTAAATTTGTTCGTTTTTCGCAATAGCGCAGGTCTGGGTGTCGGAGGCGAAGACCTGCGTGAAGTTATCGATCGTTTGTGATTCGATCACCTGAGTAAAGGGATCCAGGGTTCCATCTGGGAGCTGATCAATTGATCCTCCTTGTGGACCGACCTGGCCTTCAGAGTTGTCTCCCCAGCAGTAGAGTTTTTCGTTTTGGTGAATTGCGCAGATGTGACCATCCCCGACCGCAAAATCGATGACTACCGATGAAGCGAGTCCCCACTCCAAGCGGGTCAAGGTACTGCTCACGCCACCGGGCAAGGCGGGTGAAACACCTGCGCAGTACAACGCGCCATCCGCGCCCAAAGCGCATGTGACCTGTTTGCCGGTTTTGACGCGTGTGAATCTCATTCCGTTGGGCGCCGGCAGCACGCCATCGCTACCTGCACCGCCCAAGAGCTGCATAGGATCTGCCTTGCCCAGGCACACCACGTTTCCTTTCGGTGGGATGTTGTCGCCGACAATCATGCAAAAGTGTTTCACGCTTACGAGGGAGCTACTCTGCGCAGACAGAGAGGTGATGGTTTTCCTATGTATGGGGTCATAAAGTGTGGGGGAGCTGGGGGCGGTGTCGATGGTGGAGAGGCTGGCAGAGGAGGGCCTCCTTACCGTTTGGGGTGTCCATTCAGGAGGGGGCATGACTTGCCCAGAGTTGTTATTTCCCCAGCAATACAAGGCGCCAGAATCGTTGATTGCGCAAGAATGGCTTGAGGAGGTTTTGACTGTCCGGATCTTGGAAGGTGCTAACCCCGTGTCGCCTGTACGATTGCCAGCTTGTCCCCAATCGGGTGAACGCATCCTTCCACACCCTGTCAGGGTGAGGAGAGTGAGGAAGAAAATAGTACTCAGGTGAACCCTGGTGAGCACGAACTCCCTTTCTGGCGCGGATGAGCGTCAGAATCGGATCGGTCGCCCGCACCGAATTCTTGAGCAAAATCATCCCCTTTACAGGCTAGCGCACAGCGGCTCGTCTGTCTCGGTTGAAATCCAGGAATTTCAACCCATATCGTTGAAATTATGTACTTTTTTGTCTTGGGATTGGGGTGGACGACTCAGTGATTCTCAAGTTGGGGCACTCAGGAACAAGCACCGTCGGTCACAACGGCATCGCGGCGGTAGCTTCGAAGTTCATCCAGGCTCCACTCCGGGTAATCAGAAAGCGAAGCGGTCGTCGTACGCGCCATGATCCGCAATCCTGCAGTCTCGCCTCCCTGAAGGGGAAGGGTTCGGAGGCGCTCGGATTCGGTCTGAATGAGGGTCACTCGCTCGGTCGCTGCCATAGTCGGGGCGAACTATAGGCGATCAGGGGGTATTTTGCAACGAGTTAAATTTTTCTCGTCTCGGAGAAAAAAAGCCTCAAGTTCCCTTTAGTGCCGCCGAAGAGAACATTGTCCAGGTTGGAGGCACTTTGGTGGGTGCTAAAACGCTTGGGCACTTGACTGGGGGCCGCATCATCTGATTTCGGAAGGACCACTGACTGAGGAGGTCAATCCGGGGTACAGCACAGGTGATGACGGCTCCTTTTTTTTTCGTTACTCTCGAATCATGGCTTTCCAGGTCAGCTTGAATCATATCGGCATCGCTACGGCTGCCGGGAACACCCAGCTCGAGAAACTCTTCCGTCTCCTCGGGATCACTCGAGGCGTCAGTGAGCAGGTCGCCGAACAGGGCGTGGATGTCCACTTTTTCAACCTGGAGGGAACGCCTCCGCATCTGGAGCTCCTCGAGGTCCGGGATCCTGCCGGATCTGTGGCCAAATTCATCGAAAAGCGAGGCCCCGGCATCCATCACTTGTCTTTTTTGGTTGAAGAGGGCGGCTTGGATCCGCTCATGAAGACCCTCACTGCCGAAGGCTTCAAATTTACTTACGAAACACCGAAGGCGGGCGCGCAAGGCATGCGCATCAACTTCATCCACCCCGCCACAGCTGGTGGAGTCCTGATCGAACTCATGGAGGCTCGTGATGCCCATCCGAATCAGTGAGACCCTGAAGCGTCTCCTTTACGTTTTTGTAGGCGTTTTCGTGGTGCAAAGTGTGGTTGATCAGTTCTTCGGAGGGAATCTCCGGGGCTGGTTCGCACTCACTCCGGTCGACATCCTGAATGGCCGGATCTGGCAGATCCTGACCTACGGATTCCTCCACGCCGATGTCATGCACCTGGTGTTGAACATGATGGTGCTCGTGTTTGTCGGCTCCGACATCGAGTCGATCTGGGGGCGTCGCAAGTTCTTGGTATTCTTTTTCTACTGTACCCTGATGGCCGGGCTCTTTTACCTGGTCCTTCAGCTGCTGATGTACGATCCCCTTTCGCTCCGGCTCCCCATGGTGGGGGCTTCGGGCGGAATCTACGGACTCTTGCTGGCTTACGGGATCCTGTTCCCGGACCGCGAGATGCTCTTCATGATGTTCCTGCCCATGAAGGCCAAGCAATTTGTCTGGGTGCTGGCCGGAGTGGAGTTCTTGCAGACTCTGTACTCGGGCCAGGGGCGTCTCGGTGCCATTGCTCACTTGTCGGGGATGGGGGCGGGATACCTGTTTCTGGTCCTTCAGGCAAAAGGGATGAGCTTCCGTCGTAAACCGAGACCGTCGGGCGGGGGTTCATCGGGGTCGAAGAAGCGTCCGAACCACCTGCGCCTGGTGAAGGACGAGTCGGGCGAGGAAGACGAGCGGGGCGGTGGCCCTCGAACTTGGCATTAATGGCAAGCTGAGGGGGGCATTCGGGTTGGGTTGCGAAAGCACGCGCTTTGCGTTATACAGGCCCCATGCACACCTCCATTTCCCGTACCCTGCTTCTCGCCCTCTCCACCCTGCTCCTGAGCCTGGCGGCCCATGCCCAGCTCCCCGGCGGGCGTTACCAGGGTTCGGTCAGCAATAACCCCTTCAATGAATGGTGCCGCGTGACCGACGCCACGGTTGAGTTTTTTGATGCAGGCCAAGGACGCTACCAAATGGTGTGGCTTGAAGAAGGCTTCGCCCCCATGGGCGGTTTTTGCAGCTCGGTGCGCGACGGGCTCCTGATCCCTACCGAAAACAAGGGCGAGTGGCGCGTTGATTTCCAGGACTTCGATCTCTCTCTCGGTCGGGCCAAGTTCGACCCCGAAACTCGTACCCTCACCGTCGTGGGCAGCTACTCCAACTACAACACCGGATTCAACACCCTCGAGGGAAAATTCCAGTTTCACACTGACGGATCCCGTCTCGGGTACTCCCGAATGATCAGTCGCAGTGCGGCTTCCACGCTCTTTGCGAACGGAAACCTCTACCGCCGTTGACGGATTGCGGATTTTCCGCTAAATCTGACCTCCTATGTCACTCCTTCACGAAGCCATTCAAGACAAGAAGTTCGATACCCGCATGATCGAGAGGAATCTCGTTCGGAACGTCGTCTCTGACAAAGAAGTCAAGACCGCGATCGAAAAGCTTCCCGATGACAGCGAGAACGCGCTGTTCACCAGTCTGGATGAATTGGAAGATTGAGCAAATGGACATCGAGAATGTCACCATCCTCGGCACGGGCCCCGCAGGGCTCACTGCCGCCATCTACGCGGCTCGAGCGAACCTGAGCCCTCTGTGTGTCGAAGGCACCCAGCCCGGCGGTCAGCTCACCATCACCACCGAGGTCGAGAATTTTCCCGGCTTTCCGCATGGTGTTCAGGGCCCTGAGATGATGATCGGCTTCCGCCAGCAGGCCGAGCGCTTCGGCACCCGCTTCAAGCAAGGGGATGTGCAGAAGGTCGACCTCTCGAAGCGTCCCTTCACCCTCACTCTCGCCGACGGCAGTGAAGTCAAAACCAAGACTCTCATTATCTCGACCGGAGCCTCGGCCAAGCTGCTCGGTCTCAAGAACGAATCACGCCTCATGGGTCGCGGCGTTTCTGCCTGCGCCACCTGCGACGGGTTCTTCTTCCGCAATCAGGAAATCGCCATCGTGGGCGGGGGCGACACCGCCATGGAAGAAGCGAACTTCCTGACCCGCTTTGCAAAAAGTGTGACCCTCATTCACCGTCGCGACACCTTCCGCGCCTCCAAGGTGATGCAGGACCGCACGCTCAAGAACCCAAAGATCAAAGTGATCTATGACACTGCGGTCGAGGATATCGTCGGCGAGAACGAAGTCACCGGGCTCAAGTTGAAGAACCTGAAAACAGGTGAGCTTTCTGACTTGGTGGTGACTGGCCTCTTCGTAGCCATCGGTCACCAGCCGAACACCAAGCTCTTCCAGAACCAGCTGAAGACCGATGACGCCGGCTACCTGATTGTCGTACCCGGAACGACCAAGACCGAAATCGAGGGTGTATTCGCCGCGGGTGACGTGGCCGATCACGTGTACCGTCAGGCGATCACTGCCGCAGGCACCGGTTGCATGGCGGCCATCGATGCCGAGCGCTGGCTCGAGAATCAGCACGGCTGAGTGTGAGCCGGCTGGGCCTGTCCATCGAGATCGCTCTCCGGTTCCTCCGCTCGAAGACCCGAGGCGGATTCCTTTCTTTTGTCACCGCCATCTCGATCGCAGGAGTCTGTGTGGGGGTGGTGGCCTTGCTCGTCGTCACGAGTGTGGTGAACGGATTTGAGAACGAGCTTTCTCGTGTGATTTCCGGGACCCAGGGCGATGTGCTCTTTTACACCCGAGGGGCGCCGATCCGCGATCGGCAGGACCTGGAACGGAAGATCTGGCAATTCGCGCCCGGGATCAAGGACATCACCGGCTCGTTTGTCAGTGAGGTCATGTTCGGGGGGCCGAACGGGGTGGCCGGGGGTGCGCTCGAAGGGGTCGATCCCGCAACGTGGTTACAGGTGATCTCCGTGGGTGAACGCCTGGCTCCGGGTGGGGCCCTTCCCGAGAACGAGGGCGAAATCCTGCTCGGATCCGCTCTGGCAGAGAAGCTCGGTACCGCGGTCGGTGACACCGTCCGGGTGATCATTCCGTTTGCCGGTCTCAGCGACGACGAGGATCAAGGCTTCGGGTCTCCGCGCGTCCAAGACTTCAAGGTCACTGGCATCGTGCATCTCGGTATGTACGATTACGACTCCAAATATGCCTACGCGCCGCTCAAGTCCGTCCAGCAATTGGTTTTCAACGAGTCGCGCGACCACATCACTTCTTTTCGCATCAAGCTCAAGAACCCCGATCGGGCACGCGAGGTGGCGGCCGAACTCTCGAAGCACTTCGGTTTCCCTTACCGGGTGCGCGATTGGAGTCAGCTCAACAAGAACCTCCTCTATGCCATCGCGCTTGAAAAAGTCGTGATCAGCGTGCTGCTGACCGCGATCATGGTCGTGGCGGCCTTCAATGTGATCAGTGCGTTGCTGATGATGGTCCACGAGAAAGAAAAAGAGATCGCCATCCTCCGGGTTCTGGGGGTGCGGCGTCGCGACCAGTTCCATCTTTTTTCATTTATCGGCTCGTTCTTCGGGCTCATCGGGACCTTGCTCGGGGTCGTGGTGGGGCTCGTGGCCGTCTGGGTGCTCCGGCACTACCGCTTCATTCGCCTGCCTGCTGAGGTCTATCACCTCGAGTACCTGCCTGTGGTTGTGCGCTGGACAGAGTGGTGTGCGATTGGTCTAATGGCGTTTGTGATCTGCTTTCTGGCCACGGTCGGCCCTGCCGCCCGGATCGCCAGGCGCAATCCGGTCGAGGGACTCAAGTGGACCATGTGATTCTGAGAGCCAGAAGCGTTTTCAAGGAGTTCGTGAAGGAGCGTGAGCGCATCCAGGTGGTGAAGGGCGTATCGCTCGACATCCACGAACGTGACTGTCTGGCGATCATGGGAGCCTCCGGCGCCGGGAAGTCGACCTTGCTCCAGATTCTGGGTGCGCTCGACCGTCCCTCGCAGGGCGAGATCTTCTTCGGCGAAAAGTCGGTGAATCTCTGGAAAATGTCCGATGAGGAGCTCTCTGACTTCCGGAATCGCAACCTCGGTTTCGTGTTCCAGTTTCATTATCTCTTGCCGGAGTTCTCGGCGGTCGAGAACGTGATGATGCCTGCGCTCATTTCGGGCATGGATCGAGATCAGGCCTCAAAAAAGGCCTCCGAGCTGCTCCGGTTTGTGGGTTTGGGCGAGCGTCTCGATCACAAACCGGCTGAACTATCCGGGGGAGAGCAGCAGCGTGTGGCGATTGCGCGTTCTGTCATCCTTCGTCCGAAGCTGCTTCTCGGTGACGAGCTCACTGGCAATCTCGATTCCGAAAACAGCCGCAAGGTGATCGACCTGCTGCTCGATCTGAATCGTGAGTTCGGAATCGCCATCCTCATCGTCACTCATGACCATGACGTGGCCCGTCGAATGAAGCGGGTCCTGACGATGAGAGATGGAAAAATCACGAACTCGTGATAAGACCGGATCTACGTGAGATTTTTGACTTTTCTCCTCGCATCAAGCTTTTGGATTCATGGGGCCTTTGCCGCTCCCATCGCTGAAGTCAAGACCACGGGTTTGAAGCGGATTGAACGGGCCGCGATCCTCGAAAAGATCCTCTCCCGCCCGGGTACCGAGTACGATGCCGACCGCATCCGGACCGACATCGAGTCCTTGTATGGCATGGGGTATTTCGATGACATCGTGATCTCAAAGGACCCGGCTCCGAACGGCGTGGTGCTCACCTTCGCTTTCGAAGAGCGTCCGCTGATCAATGAGATCCTGTTCGAGGGGAACGAGAAGATCTCGACCTCCGATCTCCAGGAGGCGATCAAGGTCAAGAAGTGGTCCATCCTCGATGTGAACAAGGTCCAAGCGGACATTGAGATCATCCAGAAACAGTACGAAGAGAAGGGTTACTACCTTGCGAAAGTTTCTCACGAGCTCCGTCCTGACAAGACCGGGGAAGTGAAGCTCGTCTACAAGGTTTCGGACTACGACAAGGTTGAGATCAAACGCATCGTGTTCCTGAATAACCGGCACTACACCGACGAGAAACTGAAGGGAGTGTTCGGCGAAACCAAGGAAGGCAGCTCGATGGGGTTTTTCTCGAACTCCGGTACTTTCCGCGAGGCATCATTCAAGATGGACCTCCAGCGACTGACGTATTGGTACCTCGAAAACGGGTACCTGAAGTTTCGTCACGAGTCCCCGGTCACGACTATCAGTGAAGACAAACGATACGTGTTCATTTCGATTTATGTCGAAGAAGGCGATCGTTACTCGATCGGATCGTTCGATTTCAGTGGAGATCTGCTTTTCCCGAGAGATGAGCTTCGCAAGGAAATCCAGATGGGCGACGGACAGGTTTTTTCGATTTCGGGCCGGAACGCGGATATCCAGCGCCTCACCGAGAAATACCAGGACCTGGGTTACGCCTTCGTGAACGTGATCCCGAAGATGGATTTCAACGATGAGCTCAAGACGGTGAGCCTGGATTACTCCTTTGAAAAAGGCTCGCTGGTTCGGTTTGGTGAGATCCGGGTGGTTGGCAACACCAAGACCTACGACCGGGTGATCCGTCGCGAGCTTCGCATTTACGAAGGCGAGCTCTACAGTGGCTCGATGCTCCGAGTCTCGAAAGAGCGTGTAGAGCGTCTCGGATTCTTCGCTCCCGGAGAGATCCAGTTCAATCAAATTCCCCGCAAGGGTCGAGATGACGTGGTGGACATCGAGATTGTCGTCAAGGAGCGTTCGACCGGATCAGTGACGCTCGGAGCCGGCTACAGCTCGGTTCAAGGGTTCTTTTTCCAGGGGCGGATCCAGGAGATCAACCTCCTCGGTCGCGGACAGAACCTGAGCTTCGAGACCCAGTGGGGTCGGCAGGATCTGGTCAGAAGCTTCTCGCTTTCGTTCCTGGATCCGTACGCCTTCGATACCAAGTGGAGTGCGGGTTTCGACCTCTTCATGGCGAACTCCCCGATTCCCGACCGTTACCTCATCCGTCGTTCCGGGTTCAATCTTCGGGCGGGTTATCCGATTACAGACGATGTACAGGGCTTTGTGACCTACAAGTTCGAACACCTCCGGGTGCTTGCGAACTATGCGGAAGACCGGAACGCGCTCCTGGCCGCGAATCCTTCGCTCGGGCTTCCGCCTCTTCGTGCGGACGATTCGCTCGACAAGGGGATCCTGTCGAGCGTGGTGGTCAGTGTGATTCGCGACAAGCGCAATAACCGTTTCGAGACCACCGGTGGGAACTACCAGAATGTGGCGCTGGAGCTGGCCGGGCTCGGTGGGGTGAAGAACTTCGCCAAGTTCACGGCCAACAACCGATACTACAACAACATCATCGGGAACTTCGTTTTCAAGAACAGCACCGAGGTGGGAGCCCTCTTCAACACCGGAGGACGGGGTATCCCGCCTTCCGAGAAATTCTTCCTGGGTGGCCCCTGGAACATGAGGGGCTTCGACGTATTCTCGCTGTCTCCGGTACGGACCTACATGGATCCGGTACTCGGCGCCAGTTACGAAAAGCTCGGCGGCGTTTCACAGGTGTACTCCCTCTTTGAGCTTGAGCACCCACTCATTCGCGAGGCAGGGATCAAGTGGGTCCTCTTCTACGATGTGGGGAACTCTTTCGCTGGATTCCCGGGAATCGATGCGGAAGACCCGGAAAACCCCTATCGGCTCAGGCAGAACTACGGCTTCGGAATCCGTTGGTTCTCTCCGCTCGGACCCTTGCGCTTCGAATGGGGCTTCCCGGTCAATCCGGGTCTCATCCGGACTACCGGTCAGGTTGAGGCAAGTCCCTCATTCATTTTCTTTATCGGACAGCCGTTTTAGGTTAAGGTGGTGTCATGAACAAACTCGCAACTTACATCTTCATCCTGTGTAGTCTCATCCTGAATGCCGGTATCGCCAGTGCGGATGGCCAGTTGGTCGGAGTCGTCGACATGCAGAAGTGCATCCAGACCTCCAGTGCCGGCAAGCGTGCTCGTGCCGAGCTCGAAGGAACATTTAACAAGAAGAAAAAGGAACTCCAGGACCAAGAGGCTTCTCTCAAGAAGCAGCAGGAAGAGATCATGAAAAAGGCGGCCGCCCTCTCTGACGCGGCCAAAAAAGAACAGCAAGCCAAGTTCCAGGAAAAAGTGATGAAGTACCAGGAGTTGGTGCAGAAGTCCCAGGCCGACATCCAGAAAAAAGAACAGGAAATGAGCGAGCCGATCATCCGCAAGATCCGTGAGAAAGTCGCAGAGATTGCTCGCAAGCGGAGCTTCGGGCTCGTACTCGAGAAGAATGATAACATCGTGATCTACAGCGACGGCAAGACCGACATCACTGAAGATGTCCTCAAAGCTCTCGACTGAGCGCCCGAGGGACGGCGGTGATGTTTACCCCGGCACAATTTTCGAACTGGTGTGAAGCGCGGTGGGTGAATGGTGACGAGGCCGGACCCGCCGCGCTTTTTCACTCTATGGACCTTGCCCGTCTGGCCACCCTCGAGGACGCCGGTCCTCAGGATGCAGCCTTCTTTTTTTCAAAACTTTACGAAGATGATCTCAAAGTGACTCAGGCTGGCTTGATCCTGACCGGTGAGGCCTTTGTGGAACCCCTGAAGGCATCCGGACTGCCTGTTTGGAAGAACGCCGTGATCCTCGCGGCAAGAGATCCCTACCTCGCCATGGCAAGAGCAACAGCTGAAGTATCCAAGCTCTTTTCGGCACACGATCACCAAGAGCGGGCTTCTGCATCCGAGATCCACCCATCCGCCGTGATCGATCCCTCTGCTAAGCTCGGGTCCTTGGTGCAGATCGGTGCCGGAGTGGTGATTGAGGCTGGAGCCGTGATCGGTGACGGCGTGGTGTTGTATCCTCAGGTTTATGTCGGACGGAAAGTCCGAATTGGTGCCGATTCAGTTTTGTTTCCGCATGTGGCGGTTTACGAGGGAACCCGGATCGGGAAATCCTGCCGGATCCACGCCAACTCGACTGTCGGCTCGGATGGCTTTGGCTACGCACCCCAGAAAAATTCTGAAACCAAGCTCCCCGAGCGGCAGGTGAAGATCTACCACTTGGGCGGAGTCCTCATCGAGGACGAAGTCGAGATCGGGGCTGGAACAACCATTGATCGTGGCACTTTCGGGGACACCGTGATCGGCAAGGGTGCGAAGATCGACAATCAGGTCCAGGTCGGTCACAACTGTCGTATCGGAGAGGGTGCGATTGTCTGTGGGTGTGCTGGAATGGCTGGAGGATCGTCTCTGGGGCGTTTTGCCATCCTCGGGCCACAGGCCGGATTGGCCACCAAGGTTCAGGTCGGTGATTATTCCATGATCGCCTCGTATTCCGCGCCCACGAAGGATGTCGAGGCCCATTCCGAGATGGCAGGTTATCCGGCTCGTCCGATGAAGGAACATTACCGCTTGCTTGCGCTCCAACAGAAGCTTCTCCGTGAAAGGAAGAAGAGATGAATTCGAACTTGGAATTCCCATTGGTCCAGAAGGACATCCTCGCTTTTTTACCCCATCGTCATCCTTTTTTGATGGTGGACCGGATCCTAGACATTCAAGGACCTGAAGGGATGCAGCAAGAGGGCTCGAAGAACAAGGTCGGAATCCGCGTGATCGGGATCAAGCAAGTGACCGCTACAGAGCCTCATTTTGCCGGTCATTTTCCGACCTTGCCCATCATGCCCGGCGTGTTGATGGTCGAGACCATGGCCCAGGTCGCCAGCTTTTCGATGTACCCGAGCATGAGACATCTTGCGCAGGATCCGAATCACGGCTTCCAGTGTTTCCTGGTCGGGGTCGACGAGGCCCGATTCAGGGTCCCGGTCACTCCGGGTGACAGCCTTCGTGTCGAAACCGAAGTCGTGTCCTGTCGTTCGACCCTCTGGACTTTCGAGTGCAAGGCCACCGTTGACGGCAAGCTTGTCGCCGAAGCGAGAATCATGGCCAATTTGGTGATGGCCGGAATGAACCAGGGGAAATAACATGGCTGATTCGAAGACCCGCATCCATCCGACCGCGATCATCCACCCGGGAGCCGAGCTCGCTCCCGATGTCGAAGTCGGTCCTTATTGCGTGATCGGTCCCCATGTCAAAGTGGACTCCGGAACCCGCTTCATGAATCACGTCTATGTCGACGGGCACACCCGGATCGGCAAGAACAATGTGTTCTTTCCGTTCGGTTCGATCGGTGCCGTCCCGCAGGATCTCAAGTACAAGAATGAGCCGACCGAGCTGATCATCGGTGACGACAATACCATCCGCGAGTCGGTGACGCTCAATCTCGGTACCGTCCAGGGCGGTGGCAAGACCGCCCTCGGCAACCACAATCTCCTGATGGCTTATGTCCACTTCGGTCACGACACCATTGTCGGAAATCATTGCATCATCGCCAACTCGGTCAATCTCGCCGGGCATGTGGTGGTCGAAGATTATGCCAACATCGGTGGCATGACGGGCGTGATCCAGTTCATCCGAGTGGGTGCTTACTCTTACATCGGCGGGTGTTCGATCATGGACCGTGATGTGCCACCTTTTGCCGTCGTGGTCGGGTCACGACCTGCAGAAGTGAAGGGGGCGAACATCATCGGGCTCCGTCGTAAAGGGTTCAAGAATGATGTCATTTCAGCCATCAACGATTCGCTCAAGCTCTGGAAGCGTCCGGATGTGATGAAGGAACAGTGTCTGCTCGAGATCGAGAGCCAGTACGGTGAGATCGAAGAAGTGAAGCGTCTCCTCCAATTCATCCGTGGAAGTGGCAACGGCTGCATCAAATGAGGATTTTCGTCTCCGCGGCCGAGATCTCGTCCGATCTTCATGCGGCCAAAATCGTCCGGGCCCTGCTTGATCACCACCCTCAGGGTGGCATCGAGGTGTTCGGCATCGGAGGTCCTTCTCTCCGATCGATTCCGGGCTTCACCGCTTGGGAGGAGGCAGAAAACCTCCGGGCGATGGGATTCACAGAAGTCCTATTCAAATTGCGTGAGCTACGTCGGATCCGAGACCGGGTGTTGTCGGAGTTGAAGCGAAACCCACCCGATGTGATCCTCACGTTTGATTATCCCGAATTCCACCTTTCGCTCATGGAGGCGGTTGCCGGAATGCCCGAGCTTTCAGGCACGCTGAAGATTTGTGGGATCCCGCCGAAAGTCTGGGTCTGGCGCCAACACCGGGTCGAGCGGATCCGGGCTCTTTACGACGGGGTGTGGACGATCCTGCCCTTTGAACGCGATTTTTACGAGTCCCGGGGGATTCCCGTCATTTACGAGGGGAATCCGCTAGTCGCCGATTTGTTCCGCGAAGGGGATCCGTTGAAGACCCCTTGGCTCACCGATTCAGATGTCCGAATCGCGGTGATGCCCGGAAGCCGGGAAGCAGAGCTCAAGCAACACCTGAAGGTGATTCCAAAGGCCCTGCAAGAATTGTCGGGACTGAGTGGAAAGCGGGTCCACGCCGAGGTTCCCGTTCCAAGTGGAGTGGGCGAGGCCTTGATCCGCCGGGAACTGGCCAGTACGGACCGGGTGGAGTATTCCTTTTTCAAGGATGGATCTCACGAGGTGCTGGCACGGAACTCCCTGGGGTTGATCAAGTCTGGGACTTCGACCCTCGAGGCAGCGGTGCTGGGTTGTGTGCCGGTCATTTTCTACAAGGTGAGTCCGCTGTCTGAGTTCATTTTTAATTTTATCGTGCGTTATTCAGGCCCGGTCGGACTTCCGAACATCTTGCTCGGCGCGAAGCGGAAGATCGACGCTCCCTTTCAGGAATGGCTCGGAGTCGATGCCACTCCGCAGGCCCTTGCTGTTGGGTTGTTCCGTTTGATCGAGGATCAGTCCCGTCTCCGCGAATTGCAAAATCAGGGGGCATCCCTGAAAGAAAGCCTCGTCCCCTTCCGGGATGTTCCTGCCGCGGTCGCAGCGCGAATCAGTGGATGGATCGAAAAGAGACCTGTGCCCTTACGTCTGCCTCCCCGTAAGCTCGGAATCGCGGCACTCTCGTGGTTGTGGTCTGTGGTGAACGGCATGCGAAGATTTGCTGTTCGACACGGAGTCGGAAAAATCGAATCCTTACCCTTGCCGGCGGTCCTCGTGGGCAATCTTCAGGCGGGCGGCACCGGAAAAACCCCTGTTGTGATTGAGCTCGCCCGAGGCTTGATGGATCGAGGCAAGCGGGTGGGGATCATCACTCGGGGATATGGTGGAAGTGTTTCCGGAAGGTTTCATCTGGCGTCATCCTCGGATACGGCCACACTTATCGGAGATGAAGCCCGAGAGATGCTCGACGAATTGCCCGGGGTCTTACTCGGAGTGGATTCCAATCGGGTAAGGGCTGCGCATGAGCTGAAGCGAGCTGGGGCTCAAGTCCTCATTCTCGACGACGGGTTCCAGAATCTCGGTTTCGAGCCGAAGGTCACGGTACTCTTGGTGACGGATCTGGATCGGGATCGGGTGTTGTACCGAGACTTCGACTCGCAGGCCCGTCATGCGGATTTTCTATTTCAGGCGAAGGGACGTGCGACGTCGCGTTTCGGAAAGGCGGTCCCGATCGATTGGGTGAGTGCGCCACTTCCTGGCAAGCCGCTCTGGATCTTGTGTGGAGTCGGTGATCCCGAAGAAGTGAGGCGATTCTATCAGCAGGCCGGGGCTCGTGTGGATCGCTTGTTTTCGCTGCCCGATCACGCGGAGCTCGACCCAGAGTGGGTCAGGCAACGCATGATCGAGGCTGAGTCGCAGGGAGCCCTTCTTGCGGTGACTCCGAAGGATCGTGTCAAACTTCCGACGAAGGGCTTTGATGGGCTTTGGGTGCTTCGACGCAGGATGCTTGATCCATCTGTTCTCCATGCGGTGGAGGATCGTTTGGATGGTTTGCAATAAGTTGTCGTAAGCATTAAAATTATCGGCATGGTCCGACCCCGTGTTTGTGATGCATTGAAGCTGGTGCTGGCATTGTCCATCCTGTCCGGATGTTCCTCCGGTCCCCTCCGCAAGTTCGAGGAGGGCGATCTGGGCAAAGAGATGTCTGAGGACATCGCGAAGAAGTTCGAAATCAAGGATCTTCCGTCGGCGACTCCGGTTCCGAGTCCGACTCCGGCTCCGAAGAAGAGCAAGAAAAAGAAAGTCGACGCCACCCCGAAGGCGAAAGTCATTCCGATCCGTCGTCCTCAGGCTATGCCATTCGTGGTCGGAGAAAAGCTCCGTTACGACATCCGGTTTGTCGGCGTGACAGCGGCTCACATGGAGCTTGAAGTCATGCCCGAGAAGTCGATTTCCGAGCGCAAAGTCATTCCTATTCGCTCAAAGATCAAGACCGTCCCAGTGTTCGACCTGGTTTACCGCGTAGATGACAATGTCTTCAGTTACTTTGATGCTGACGGAATGTTTTCTCACCGTTTCACCATGGATTTGGATGAGTCGAAGCAGTCTCGAAAATTGATCGAACTGTACGATTATGACAAGAACATGAGTTTCTTCTGGAACCGGATCCAGCATTCCGAGAAGGGATTCATAGAACAGAAGGAGTCCTATTCAATCCGACCTTGGTCACAGGATCCGCTCTCTGCCATCTATTTCCTCCGCACGGTCGATCTGCCGCGTGAGGCGGGTCCCGAATTTCGTTATCCGGTGATTCTGGACGGGAAACCCTGGGAGTCGGTTTTGCGCTATGCCGGTAAAGAGAAGATTTATGCCGGGGGCAAAGAGCGGGAAGCGGTGGTTTATCAGGTAGAGAACCATCACAAAGGCGAGCTACGTAACCGCGAGAACAAGATCTGGCTTTCCGATGATGAAAGACGACTGGTGCTTCGGATCGAAACGAAACTCAAGATCGGATCCTTCGCCGTCGCCTTGGATCAGATCCTATGAAGCGCATTCTGGTTCGGGCGCCGAATTGGATCGGCGATCAGATCATGGCCTATCCCTTTTACCGCACGCTCCGGGCGCGTTATCCCGGCGCCTGGATCTCGGTCGTTTGCACCGAATGGGTGAAGGACATCCAGTTCAAGGGTGCCGTCGATGAGGTAGTGGTTTTGCCGAGGAGAAAGGGAGATTCGATTTTCAAAACGATCTGGAACCTGATCGCGTTTTCGGTCTTTTTGAGAAAGAAAGGCCCCTGGGATCTTGGGATCAGTCTTCCGAATTCCTTCGGTGCTGCTCTCATGATGGCATTTGCGGGAGTCCGGGTTCGGCGTGGCTACGATGCCGATGCACGTGGATTTTTGCTTCAAGAGCGGATCCAATTCCCTCAGGATAGCTCCACACACCGGGCTCAAGCTTATCTGGGCCTCTTACCCGGACCCACACCGGATTTCGAAGGTCAGGAGTACTGGCATCGGAGTGGAGAGTGGTCATTCGATCCCTACATCCATTGGCCTGAAATCGAACCCATTGAGCCCCCTGAGGGTGCTTACTTCATTGTGGCTCCCGGTGCGACGGCTGATTCTCGTCGCTGGACTCCCGAGCAATTCGCCGATCTCATTGAATCCCTCATGGCGCGACACGGTTTGAAAGCCGTGGTGGTGGGAGGTGCTGCCGAGAAAGCGATTGCGGGTGCCTTGTTCAGACGCGGAGTTCAAATCGAGGATTATACCGGAAAAGGCTGGGTCGCCGCACACTGGAAGCTGTTCCGTGCAGCTCGATTCACAGTGTGCAACGAATCTGGTCTGGCTCATGTCGCCGCCCTGTGTGGAAGTCGGGTGCAGATCGTTTGTGGTGCGGCCGATCCGCGTCGAACCAAGCCCATCGGACCTGGCGCCGTTCAAGTGAAGGTGAATCCGGTGGAGTGCTGGCCTTGTGAACGGAATCTCTGTAAATTCGATGATCATCGGAAAAACGCCTGCTTGAAGGGAATCCACCCAGCCCACGTATTGGAGGAGATCGAAAGTGGCTTCCTTGAATCCTGAACTCCCTCTGGTTCTGTTTTTGTTTTTGAACGGGAAATTCGGGGAGGACGAACAGCTCGCCCTCGAGGACCTGTGTGAGCTCCACGGGCGAGCTCTCCCCTGGCGGGCCATCTGCATCCAGGATTCCGAGATTCATCGGCGTCTCGAACTTTTGGCCCCGGACCGGGTCGAAACCTTGAAGCAGGTTCCCCGCAAGAATCTTGATTGGAACCTGCTTGAGTTCTTGAACATGGAGATCGGTCGGTTCAAAGTGAAGATCGTTCATTGCTGCGACACCGATCACTTGGGATCGATCCTGCCTTGGATGCTGAAGTTTTCGGACGTGCCTCTCATTGTTAGTGAGGGACCGAATGTGCAGAAACGCTTGCGCCACTTTTTCCAGTCCCTGTTTTACTCGCGTATAGATGCATTGTTGGTCCCGACCTCGACCCTGAGAAAGCGCGTGGCCCTGATGCGACCTATTCTGGCTAGCAAGATTCGCGTGGTGCACCCGGGACTCGATTTCAATATCTTCAATCCCGATCATTTTGACTTCAAGATCCTCCGGAGCAAATGGGGAATCGAATCGTCTCATTACGTCGTGGGAATGATCGCCTCCCGTGAGTACAAGAAAGCGCAGGCCGCGTTCATCAAGGCGGCCGCGTCCTTTCTACGGAATGAAGATCTGGCCGCGCGGACCAAGTTTGTGATCGTCGGATTCGAACACGACGGAAACGAGGAACTCATCGACCTCATTCGGCAATTTCACTTGCAAGAGTCGATCATCCTCGCACCGGCCGAAGAGTCCATTCCGAAGGTTCTCGGATCGCTCGATGTGTATGTCCTGCCCTCCAGTAAGGCGATGTTCGGACTTCAGGCGATCGAGGCCCTGGCCATGGGAACTCCGATCATCTGTGCGGCCGGCCCTGATTCGATGGAGTGGACCGGAAACTCCCAGAGCGGATTGCTCATGAGATCGGGCGATTCCTTCGATCTGCAAAGGAAACTCCGTATTCTCCTCGAAGATCCCGAGCAGCTGAAAAAAATGGGCCAGCGTTCCGTGCAATATGCCCGTGAGAATTTCGACCGGGGTCATCGCACCGGACGCTTGCTCGAGATTTACCAAAGGACCTTGCGGCGCCGGGTGAGCAGCTGAATTTCGGGCTCCTGAAAAAGAGCCCCTGATCACTCCGACTTCCAGGCGCCCATCTTGTCACGGATGTACGCAGTCAGCTTCTCGGCCGGGATCCGCTCCTGGGTCATGCCGTCGCGCTCACGCACGGTCACGGTCTGATCCGTGAGTCCGTCGTAGTCGACGGTCACGCAGAACGGCGTTCCGATTTCGTCCTGACGGCGGTAACGCTTCCCGATGGTTCCGCCCTCGTCGTAAGTGGCGCGGAAGTTCCGCTTCATCTCGGCGTAGACCTTGTCGGTCATCTCGAGGAGCTCTGGCTTCTTCATGAGAGGGAATACGGCGACCTTGTAGGGCGCGAGCTTCGGATGCAGCTTCAGTACCGTGCGCTCACCTTCGACGCGATAAGCGTCGCAAAGGGTGGCGAGCAGGGCGCGGTCACAGCCTACGGAGGTCTCGATCACATAGGGGATGAACTTCTCTTTGGTGGACTCTTCGAAGTACTCGCACTTCTTGCCCGAGAACTCCTGGTGACGACGCAGATCGAAATCGGAGCGGTTGTGAACGCCCTCGATTTCCTGCCAGCCGATCGGGAACTCGTACTCGACATCAAAGGCCGCCCGCGCATAGTGGGCGAGTTCCTTCGGCCCGTGCTCGTGGAAGCGGAGCTTCGAGCGACGCAAGCCGTTGGAAAGGTGCCAGTCGATGCGGGTCTGCTTCCAATTCTCGAACCACTCCATGTCGGTTCCGGGCTTCACGAAGAACTGCATCTCCATCTGTTCGAACTCGCGCGTGCGGAAAATGAAGTTCCCGGGAGTGATCTCGTTACGGAAGGCTTTTCCGATTTGGGCGATCCCGAACGGGATCTTCTGGCGGGAGCTTTGCTGGACGTTTTCGAAGTTCACGAAAATCCCCTGCGCCGTTTCCGGGCGGAGGTACACCACGCTGGCGGTGTCTTCGAGTGGACCCATGAAGGTCTTGAACATGAGGTTGAACTGGCGCGGCTCGGTCAGCTGACACTCACCGTGCTGGCCCGGACGCATCGAGGACTTCTTACCGCAGTTCGCGTGCTCGAGCTTGTCGGCACGGAAGCGGCCCTTGCAGGTCTTGCAGTCGACGAGAGGATCAACGAATCCTTCGACATGGCCCGAAGCTTCCCAAGTGCGGGGATGCATGAGGATCGAGGCATCGAGACCTTCGACATCATCCCGGTCGGTCATGGCGCGCCACCAGGACTCCTTGATGTTGAGCTTCAGTTCGACTCCGAGGGGGCCGTAATCCCAGCAGGAGCCCAAGCCCCCATAAATTTCGGACGACGGGAAGATGAACCCGCGACGTTTGCAAAGAGAAACGAGGTCTTGGAAGCTGGTGAGTTCCTTAGAATCAGTCATGCAGAGCAGGGTAGCACAGGGGTGCCGGTTCCTCAAAACTCCTCAGACCACAAAACCCGGAGCGTCACCTGACCCACCGCCTTCAAGGTGTCGCGGGAAATGAATTCGGAGGTGTCACGAAGGGTGTGCCACTCGGGAGGGAATCTGCCCTCAGGAGAAAGGTGGATGATGTCCATGACCGGGATGCCGAGTCCGTCCATCAGGTACACGTGATCATCGATCACGAATCCGGCACGTTGAGCAGGAAAATAATCCGAAAGTCCGAGGTCTCTGGCCGCTGCGTGGACCTTTGCCACCACGGAGGCGGCCCGGGTGCCGGAGTGCCCTTCGACCGGGAAAACCGCCCCGATTCGACCGACCATGTCAAAATTGATTCCAAATCGGGCTCGATAACCTGCAGGTACCGGGTTCTTGGCCCAGGCTTGTGTACCCAAACAGTAGCTGTTGGCTTCGTGGGGCAATCCGGCATCCTCGGCGTCCAAAAAAAGCAGATCCACTCCCACTTTCGGGCGCGAGGTCTTGAGTGCGCGAGCCAACTCAAGAAGAAGAGCCGTGCCACTGCCTCCGTCGTTCACACCGGGGACGGCCTGCTTTTGCTTCTTCGGGTCGGACTCCTCGTCTGCGAAGGGGCGGGTGTCGTAGTGAGCGGAGAGCAGCACGCGCTCCTTTTTTTCGGGGTCGAACTGCCCGATCACATTGCGGGCGGTGACTTCAGGACCCACCGGAGGCTTCACTTTCACTTCCTGAACGAGGACTTTCGCTCCCGAGGATTCGAGCTCTTGTCGGATCCAACCTGTGGTCCGTGCGAGGGCGTCACTCCCGGCGGGTTTCGGACCGAGTTTCTCGTACTGGAGAATCAGCTCATGCGCGTGATCACCATCGAACGTGGGCAGTGGGCCCGCCGCCGGACTGCAATGAAAGTCACAAGCCGGGAGCAGGAGCAAGAGCGGCCACAGGCGCTTCATTCAGGTGCTCGGCTTGTAGTAACCGATGAAAAACGAAAAAATCCACATGGGTCCGATGAACAGGTGTTCGAGCGAGGTCAAAAACGCAGGAGACTTTTTTTCATAAAAATAATGCCCGACCAGCTGGAGCACCCAGGACAGGATTTGAATGACCACCAGGGCCGGCATCGGAAGGAGTCGGGCGAGGAAATAATTGATCACCGCAAAAAGCGTGAACGGGATGCCGAGCTTCCAATCCACTTTCAGTGAGAACAAGGCCCCGGCCAAAAGGAGGATCACGCCCAGATCGAGAGTCCAAAAGGATCCCTCGGCCGGTGACCAGAGTACCACCTGGGCGAGGAGCCCGAGCAAACTGAACAGCACGCCCGGGATGCCGAGGATGTGGGTCATTTTGTTACCCTTCGTACGGTGGTACTGTTCGTAATCCTTGAAGTAAATCAACAATGCCGGAGTGGGTAGTGCGCTCATAGTGAACCCAGTTTAGCCGAGGGTGTGGGGGTGGGCAAGCAGGCAATCCTGGGCTACAATCGAGGGATGGGTCTTCTGGGGTTGAGTCTTGCTTTATGGATGGCGGCCGCCAGTGCCGATGCTGCACCTGCAGAAACCGAGGTCAAGATCGGGCTCGACTGCTCGGACTTCGAGCGGCTCCAAGTCGTGAAGGAACCGAAAACCGACCACCTCACTTTTTTTGAAAAGCGCGGTCTGCCTTTTTTGAAGGCAGGAGTCATCCTTCGCAAGCGGACCGGAGACCACAACGATGTGACCGTGAAATTCCGCCCACGCACGCCCACCGCGGAGAATCCTCCTGCGGGTCCCGGAATCGAGAGTGAAGGCGATTGGACTCTCAAGTCCCGGGTCACCACCTGGTCTTTCAAGGTGGAGGGCCGACAATTCACTCGTGAGCAGCTCGCTTGGTTGGCGAGATTGACTCCGGAGAAGCCGGATGCCCGGAATCGGGTAGAGATCGAGAGCGAGCGCTGGAAGTGGGAGCAAGAGGGCAAGAAGATTTCTCTCGAGCGCTGGTCTCGGACCCGCGAAACGGGCGGAGCCTGCATGACCCTCGAGGTGTCGGCACGTGTGGAAACAGCGCGCGCGGAGGCTACCCTGGCCGCGCTTCAGCGGTTCATCGCCGCCAAGGGAATCCGGATCCGGCCCGAGCTCCAGGAGAACAAGACCGGACGGGTGCTCAATCTTTTGATTGGCAGGGTGCGTTGAGTCTTGCCACTCAGGGCCTGACTTCGGTAGCGTCTAAGGCCTATGACAGGCGCACAGATTCGTAAGATCTTCCTCGATTATTTCAAGAAAAACGGCCACACGGTCCTCGAGAGTTC
Organism: Pseudomonadota bacterium; assembly: GCA_027491115.1. Classification (GTDB taxonomy): domain Bacteria; phylum Bdellovibrionota; class UBA1018; order UBA1018; family CAIMNF01; genus CAIMNF01. The sequence goes on along the minus strand of JAIXWV010000020.1, from coordinate 244,313 downwards.
ATCTCTGGTTCCATCGAACGACCCGACCCTCATGTTCACCACGGCCGGCATGGTCCAGTTCAAGGACGTATTTCTCGGGAAGGACCCGCGTTCCTACACCCGCGCCTCAACCTCCCAAAAATGTGTTCGGGCCGGCGGCAAGCACAACGACCTCGAAAATGTCGGCTTCACCGCGCGCCACCACACCTTCTTCGAGATGCTTGGGAATTTCTCGTTCGGAGATTACTTCAAAAAAGACGCGATCCACTTCGCCTGGGAGTTGGTCACGAAGGAGCTCAAGCTCCCGAAAGACAAGCTCTACGTGACCGTGTTCGAGACCGACGACGAGGCAGCCGAAATCTGGCACAAACAAGAAGGTGTGCCGCTCGATCGCATTTACCGTTTCGGCGAAAAAGACAACTTCTGGTCGATGGGCGACACCGGCCCTTGCGGCCCCTGCACCGAGCTCTTCATCGACCGGGGTGAGAAATACGGCTGCGGTAAACCCACCTGCAAGATGGGTTGTGATTGCGACCGCTATATGGAGTTCTGGAACCTCGTGTTCATGCAGTACGACCGCGATGCAACCGGCAAACTGAATCCGCTTCCGAAGCCCTCAGTCGACACGGGCGCGGGACTCGAGCGCCTGGCGTCGATCCTCCAGGATGTCGAGACCAACTACGACACCGACATTTTTGTCGACATCATTGCCAAAACCTCCAAGCTCGCCGGCAAGAAATACGATCCGAAATCGAAAGACGAAAGCGTGTTCTCCTTTCGTGTGGTGGCCGACCATGCTCGCGCCACGACCTTCTTGATCGGAGACGGCGTCATGCCTTCGAACGAAGGTCGCGGGTATGTGCTCCGCCGGATCATGCGGCGGGCGATCCGTCACGGTCGCAAGCTCGGATTCGAAGGGCCGTTCCTCCACAAGGCTTGCGGATTTGTGATCGAACAGATGAAAGACGCCTATCCCGATCTGATCGAGAAGCGCACCTTCATCGAGCGTGCCGTGCTCGCCGAAGAAGAGCAGTTCTTCAAGACGCTTGACCGGGGTCTGGGCCTCCTCGACGAAGAGCTGAAAAAACTCGGCTCGAGTAAAACACTTCCGGGTGCGGTCGCCTTCACGCTCTATGACACCTACGGATTTCCTCTCGATCTGACTCGCACCATCTGTGACGAGCGCAGCATCACGGTGGACGAAAATGGCTTCGAGACTGCCATGGAAAAGCAGCGCGAAGAGTCGCGCAAACATTGGAAGGGTACCGGAGACCAGGTCCTCGAGGCCGAATGGTTCACCCTCGTCGACACGCTCAAGAAATCCGGCAAGCTCCCCGAGTTCGTGGGTTACGAGCAGCTTCAGGCCGAGGGCGAGACCCTGGCCGTCATGCCGGCCAAAGGCGAAGACGGTTCGGATCTGCTGCTGGCGGTGTTCTCGAAGACCCCGTTCTACGGCGAATCCGGGGGCCAGGTGGGCGATCGCGGAACGGTGACCGCCGGAGAATTCTCGGCTGAAGTGGTCGACGTGAAGCGCCCGGTGCCGGAGTTGATCGTGGCGCACCTGAAGGTGCAAAAAGGAATTCTGAAAGTGGGCGATCGTGCGGTTCAAAAGGTGAGCGACGAGATCCGTGCCCTCACCGCACGCAACCACACGGCGACTCACATGCTCCAGTGGGCCCTCCGCTCGGTGCTTGGAAACCACGTCAAGCAAGCGGGTTCACTTGTGACGCCTGAACTTCTGAGATTTGATTTCTCTCACTTCGAGGCGATGAGGCCAGACGAGCTCGCCCGGGTAGAAGATCTGATCAATGCCAAGGTCTGGAGTGCAGATCGGGTCAAGAAACAGGTCATGAGCAAGGATGAGGCGATCGCCTCCGGAGCCATCGCGTTCTTCGGCGAAAAATATGGAGACCAGGTTCGGGTCGTGCAGGTCGGGGATTACTCGACAGAGCTTTGTGGCGGCACCCATGTCGATCAGAGCTCGGATATTCACCTTTTCAAAATCGCGTCTGAAGCCGGTATTGCAGCCGGGGTCAGGCGGATCATCGCCTACACCTCGAAGGGCGCTTTCCAGTTCTTGCGCGAACAAGACGGAAAGCTCAAGTCCCTCCGGGATCAACTGAAGGCCTCCCATGTGGATGAGATTCCGACCAAGGTCGAACGACTGTTTGACGAAACCCGCGAACTCAAGAAGCACATCGAGAAACTCGAAGCCGCCCAGCAAGGGGTGGAGATCGAGACCCTGCTTCAATCTGCGAGCACCCACTCGGGGGTTCGAGTGGTGGCCGGTCAGGCCGCCCCGTCGGGAGAAGGCATGAAGAAGCTCCGCGAGATGGCAGACCGGATCAAGCAGAAGGATCCGGCCTCGGTGACCTTGCTCGGGATCCGCGAAATCGGTGAATCAGGCGAGAAGCCCTTCCTGGTGGTTGCGGTCGGTGCCAAGGTGCTCGGAGTGAATGCGGGCGAGATCATCAAGAACTCAGCCGGTGTTTTCGGTGGCAAGGGTGGCGGGAAGCCCGATTTTGCACAGGCCGGTGGAGCGGATGCCTCGAAGCTTGATCAGGCGATTGCCGCGGCGCGCGAGCTGGTTCTTCAGAAGCTGTCAAAAAGTTGACGCAGTTTCTTCCTTGAGAACGATTTAAACACTCAAGCCGTGTCCTTCCGGACCCGATGAGTGAATGGGCAAGGACGCCCGAAGTGTTGCCAGGGATGCGGCAGAAATCGTTACGCCTCATGGAGAGGAAACATGAAGAGCAAATTTGGAATTGCCGCCCTGATTGGATTCGCATGCATCCTGGAGATGGTCATGCCCCTGCGTGCCTTAGCCGCAGATTACAGTGTCTATGAGGTCTTCCGTGCCGTGGACCTCGGAGAATCGGACCGCCCCCCGCCCAAAGAGATTTTTGTGAACATGGGAAGCAACCAGGGCGTGAAAAAAGGCTCGGTACTCGATGTTTACCGGAAGATTGTCAGCTTTGATATCCTCTCTGAAAAGGTCGGTGGAGAACACGTGATTCCGGTCGGTCGGATCAAGGTCATCCATGCAGACGAGAAGACGGCCATCGCCCGGGTGGATCGCTTTGTTTCGCTGGAGCAGGAGGTTTCGCTCCTGCCCCAGACGGTGATGATCGGTGACTTGGTTCGTTTAGCTCGCTGAAGCGCCTTCTTCAACCGGAGGTGTGTCGCCGGTGGCTTCAAGTTTCGGTTTCGAGTGCAAAAAGTGAAGCTGTTCCGCATGGACTTCGTGCAGGTAATGGACTTCACCTTCTTCGTCTTCGTATTTCCTGACCCGGATGCCTCCCTCGACCAACAAGGGCATTCCTTTTTTGAGTTCTTGTTCAGCCAATTCGGCTGGACGGCCCCAAGCCACAATCCGGTGCCAGGTGGTTTCCCCCTCATTTTTGGTTCGGTTCCAGAACTCGGTCGCCAGGCTGAAATTGGCCACGGGAATGCCGGTCTTGGTTTGTCTCACCACTGGATCATTGCCGATCCTTCCCAGTAACATGACTCGATTGATGTCTCTCATGATTCCTCCTTTTTAGGTTGTGTTGACCTGATGAGGTTGCGATTCTTGTGCCAATGCAGTGGATGCCTTTGCGCCCCGGATTCGGACTGTCAGGAAGAATCGACCGGACCTTGTCCGAGCGGGTAGACTCGTGCTTTCCGGCCGGCACCGACGAATTCTGGATGGAGCAAGCCTTGATCGAGTCGATGAACTCGGTGGGGATCTCGTCGCCGAATCCCGGCGTGGGCTGCGTGATCGTCAAGAACGGTCGCGAACTGGCGCGTGGGTTCACCCAGGCGTGGAAGCATCCCCATGCCGAGCGCATGGCCTTCGGTGCCCTGCCTTCGGACGTGAATCTCGAGGGAGCCGAAGTCTTTGTCACGCTGGAGCCGTGTTCGCACACCGGATTCCAGCCCCCTTGTTCGGACTTGTTCCCGGGCAGGGGGATTTCCCGGGTCGTGGTCGCAGCAGGTGATCCGGATCCTCGAGTAAGCGGGGAGGGGTTGCGTCGGCTCGCGGCTTCGGGCATCCGGGTGGATGCCGGAGTGCTGGAGGCCGAGGTGCGAGCCCTCCTGTTTCCGTTCATCAAGACACGAGGTTTGAAAAAAACCGTCTGGGTAGCCAAGTGGGCGCGGATGCCTTCGGGTCACTTGGCAGACGTTGACGGGAACTCGAAGTGGATCACCCATGCGCATTCTCGGGCCTACACGCATTGGCTCCGGCAGAAGTACGATGCACTGGTGGTCGGAGCTCGAACCTTTTTGCTCGACCGTCCGGCCCTGACCGTCCGGGATTGCGCTCTTCCGAGGCAGCGGCAACCCGAGCGCGTGGTCTTTGATCCGAAAGGCGAGTTGTTGAAGCTTCCCGACTCTGAGCTGGTGGGTTTCCAGGTCTTGGTTTGTCGGGACCGAATCCCCGAGGCCAGGCAACACGGAACGGTTTTTGTGGGGATGGAGTCCGATCCGGATTCTCCCGAGCTCGGGGCCGTCTTCAGGGCAACCCTTGAATCCCTTCCGTTTCAGAAGCCCCTCCAGAGTGTGATGGTCGAGGGAGGCGCCCGCCTCCTCCGGACTCTCGCCGGGTGCGGAGTTTTTGATGCGGCGCACGTGTTCACCGGGGTACAGAAGTTCGACCGACTCTCTGAAAGGGAGTGGCTGGAGTCTGGGCCGGGCGCCGGGTTCCGACTCTGCACGCACCATGTTTTTGACGAGGATGTCTTGCAGGAATGGGTGAAAGAGGATTAAATGGAGCGAGCTAAACCAACCTTTGAGGAGACAAAAAGATGAATAAACTGGTCATGTTGCTGCTTGCCGCCACACTCGCGGCGCCTGCGTGTTCCAAAAAGCCGAAGCCGGATGAGTCGGGCTTGGCGTCCGCCGCCAATGCCGATGAGAACATCGGTGATTCCGATCGGGGCAACGCCATGGGGCTTCAGTCGATCAACTTCGGATATGACGCTTACGTCCTCGATGGAAAAGCTAAAGAGATTCTGAAAGCAAACTCCCAGATCCTGAAGGACAAGACTTCGATCAAGATCCAAGTCGAAGGCCATTGCGATCAGCGCGGTGGGATCCAGTACAATGTCGCTCTCGGCGAAAAGCGCGCCAACTCGGTGAAAAAATTCCTGATCGAGCTCGGCGTTCCGGCCGATCGCGTTTCTGTAATCAGCTTCGGTAAGGAAAAACTCCTCGACCAAGGGACGACTGAAGAAGCGTATGCCCGCAACCGTCGCGCGAACTTCGTCGTGACCGCACGGTGAACGGAAGAATGAAATCCATGAAAAGGGGGCTACTGGTAGCCCCCTTTTTTTTGGCGTCTTGCTCGGTGACGGCGTTCCGTCCAGCACAAGAGATGTCCAACATGGAAGTCAGCATCCGCGCTGCAAAGGAAGTGAACGCCGACACGCTCGCGCCTGAGTTGTACCGGATGTCGAATGAAGTGGGCCTGCAGGCTCGTCAGGCTTACCGGCTGAAAAATTTCAAGGCTGCGAAAAAACTCGCAGACGAGGCCCGCGCTTATGCCGAACGGGCTGAGTTCGAGGCGATCCGGAACGGTGCCAAGCGGGACCTGGTTCCGGCAGACCCCCTGGCAGACCCTTCTTATGCGCCGGTACCCTTGTCGACCCCTGTCGAAGGTAGCGCATTTGATGCGCCGAAACCTCCGGGCGGCCCCCCTCCGCCTCCTCCGGGTGGGGTTCCCAATCCCCCCTGAAAGTGAGACATTCTTCACATGAAGTTTGATCGATCCCGTTTGTTGCTCGTTCTGTTTTTGTTCTCGTCATCTTGTGTGACCACGCGCGAGCAACTCAATCAAATGCGGAAAGAAGGCCCGGAGGGCGCGCCTCCGGCCGAGGAACCTGCCCGCCCTGTGAAGAGCGAGGATCTCGCTCCGGTCAAGGTCGTCCCCGAGACGGCTCCGACCCCTGCGCCAACGCCCGAGGCCCCCACGCCGGCTCCTGTCTCGGTGGCTCCTCCCTTCGCCCTTCCATCTGCGACACAGTCGCCGACTCCAGTACCGGTTTTGAGGCCCGAGGCCGCCGATTACGGCGTGGAAGAGTTGCGAGCCGAGCTGGCCCGTGTGGCCGGACTTGCCGAGGAATACCGGCATGAAAAAGAGAAGTCGGAGGCGTCAACCGCCGAGGCGCTCAAGAAGGCTCAAGAGCGGATCGCCCAGCTCGAAAAACAACTCAAGGACCTCACACCTGAGGTGCCGACCTTGCCCGAAGGAAAATCGAATTTTCAAGCCGGGAAAGACGCCTACCTTGCCGGAAACTTGGATGAGGCCGTTCACTTCTTCACCCAGGCTTTGAGTGCGTCCGAATCGGGTAAGGAAGCCGAAGAGGCCACATTCTTCCGTGCAGAATCCCAGTTTAAGAAACAGCAGTACAACAAGGCCATCGTCGATTACTCGCGATTCCCCGAAAAGTTCCCCAAATCCTCGTATCATCCGAAAGCGCTTCTGAAGATCGCAGAGAGTTTCGACGCTCTCGGGAAAAAAGAAGAGGCCAAGGCCTTCTATTCGGAGCTGGTCGACAAGTTTCCGAAAACCGCCGAGGGCATGTTGGGCAAGAAACGCCTGAAGGCCAAGCCATGAGCGTCATCCTCGGTATCGAGACTTCTTGCGACGAGTGCAGCGCCTCCGTCCTTCATCATGAAGGAGAGCGCCTGAACCCGCTTTCAGTGGTGACCTTTTCGCAGATCGAACTTCATCAACCTTTCGGCGGTGTGGTGCCCGAGGTCGCTTCCCGGAACCACCTCGAGCAGATCGAGCCGGTGATTTTCGAGGCTCTCGATCGGGCCAAGGTCGAGATCGCGGATCTCGATGCCATCGCGGTCACCAATCGTCCGGGACTGATCGGTGCGTTGTTGGTGGGAGTGACTGCGGCGAAAGCCATGGCCTATGCCAGGCAAAAGCCGCTCGTTCCGGTTCATCATCTGGAAGGGCATCTCATGAGTGCCTTCCTGCAATCCGAAAAACACGACCCGAAACGGATCGAGTTTCCGGCCGTGTTCCTGATGGTCTCTGGAGGCCACACGCACCTTCACCACATCGAGTCCGCGCCAGAGGGCTGGAGTCCCACCTTGCTTCGGGACTCGCTGATCGGCCGGTCGATCGATGACGCCGCCGGAGAGGCCTTTGACAAAACGGCGAAGATCCTCGGCTACCCCTATCCGGGTGGGCGTTGGATCGACGAGGCTTCGAAAGATGGCGATCCGAAGGCCTTCGATCTGCCCCGGGGGCTCAAACAAAAAGACAGTTTCGATTTTTCCTTCAGTGGACTCAAAACCGCGGTGCTGTTGCTGGCCAAGCGTCTCGAGCAGGAGAAGATCCTCGATGCGGCGATTCCGGACTTATGCGCGAGCATTCAAGAGGCCATTCTTGATCCATTGATCCAGAAGACCCTCTTGCTCGCGCGGCAGAAGAAGGCGAAGTCGATCGTCGTTGTGGGTGGAGTCGCTGCCAATTCCAGATTACGAGCCCGTTTGTCGAAAGAATCTCCGGTGCCTGTGATCGTCCCGGACCTGCGTTATTGCACCGACAATGCCGCCATGATCGCAGCGGCCGGTGCGATCCGGTTTTCCCAAGGACAGGGACTCGATCCGTCCGGATTCCTGAAACTGAACGCTTTTGCGATCGCGGAGCATTGACCATGGCGACTTTCGACAAACAGCGGGCATTCGGTCAGAATTTCTTGAAGGACGAGGGTGTGATCCGCTCGATCCGGGATGCGGCAATCGAAGCTGTGAAACGTCACAGTGGGCACGCGTTGCTCGAAATCGGCCCCGGAAAGGGTGCTTTGACCCGTCCTCTCCTCGAACAGTTGCCGCTTGAGATTCCTTTTCATCTGGCTGAGCGCGATCGGGAATTGATCGAGTACTGGCAGGGGGAGTCCCGGGTGCAGACTCTCCTAAAAGGCGATTTTTTGGATCAGTCCGATGAGACTCTGGATGTGCTCGGGCCCCTCGTGGTGGTGTCGAATCTTCCTTATTCGGCCGGGACCGCCATTGTGGTGAAACTGGCAGAGCGCTCGCGGCAGATTCCGGAGATGATCCTCATGTTCCAGGCTGAAGTGGCCCGACGCTTACGTGCCGATGCCTCGACTCCCGATCGGGGCAGTTTGTCCCTTTACATCCAGAACGAGTGGGATGTGGAGCGCTTGCTGCTGGTTCCACCCGAAGCCTTCCGTCCCGCCCCGAAGGTGATGTCGGAAGTGGTCCGGCTGACGCGTCGGAGCGACCCGCGGATTCCGGTGGCGAATCCCGAGGATCGCACTGCCTTCAACGCCCTTCTCAAGTCTGCCTTCGCTCACCGTCGAAAGATGCTCCGGGCCAATCTCTCGGGGACACCTTGGCAGCAGGCTCTCACCAAGTCCGGTGTGGATCCGACCAAGCGGGCGGAGGCGCTCGAATGGGAAGAGTGGGTCGCGCTTTGGCAACATCGCTGATTCCATGATACTCAGATTTGAGGGAGACTCCGCACGTGTCTGATTTCCGTAGCCGCTTCAAACAGCCCCTCCTGATCGTGAAGGACCATTTCCTTTCCGGCTTGCTCGTGCTTGCTCCGATTTTGATCGTGGCGGTGGTGTTCCAATGGATCTTCGGGGGCATCATGGCCTGGATGGAAGAGGTTCCCTTCCGGATCTTTTTCGACAATCCTGCCAGTGAGGTTGTCGGGGTACTCAAGTTTCTGTTGATGATCGGCGTCCTGCTTTCAGGTGTGATGATCATCTCAGGAATCGGTTTTTTTTCGAGGCTCTATTTCGGCCGCAAAGTGTTCGAGTGGCTCAAAGAGGGAATCGAGAAGATCCCGTTCTTCGGAGCGATCTATTCTTCGTTGAATCAGCTTTTTTCTGCGGTGTCCTCGAGCGGCGGCAAGCAGTTCAACCGTGTGGTGTTCGTCGAGTACCCTCGCAAGGAATGCTGGGCCGTGGCTTTTGTGACCGGCCAGGCGGCATTCAAGGGCCTTCCTCCCGGTTGCATCAGCGTGTTCGTGCCCACCGTACCGAACCCGACAGCCGGTTTTCATCTCATGGTTCGCGAGAGCGAGGTCATCGAAAGCGGTCTGAAAGTGGACGAAGCCTTCAGGCTCATCCTGAGTCTGGGAGTGGCGGTTCCCCATGAGTGACACGAAAGGCGGGGGCGAGAAGCTGATCGCCTCCAATCCTTCCGCAAGAGCCGACTTCTTCCTCGACGAGTTTGTCGAGGCCGGTATCGTGCTCCAGGGGACCGAGATCAAGAGCCTCAGGAACCAGAGTCCGAACCTGAAGGATTCCTTTGTCGAAGTGACTCACAAAAAACGGGGAGAGAAGAACGCTCCGACCCTCGAGGCCTGGTTGGTCAATCTTCACATCGGTCCGTACTCTCACGGGAACATCTGGAACCACGAGCCCAGGAGGCGGAGGAAACTCCTGTTGCACAGCCACCAGATCCGGAAGCTTTTCGGAGCGACCACTCAGGACGGGAAGACCATTGTTCCGACCCGCATGTACTTTCTGAAGGGCCGCGTCAAGGTCGAGATCGCTCTCGCCAAAGGCAAAAAGAAGGGCGATAAGCGGGAAGACCAGAAAAAGCGCAGCCAGAACCGTGAGATCGAGCAGGCCATGAAGCGCAGTCGGCGGTAAACGCGCCGCGTCTGGACAGGGGACGGCCCTTTCGTGTACAAACGAGAGACTAGCAATCCCAAGGAGAAGAGTTGTCATGGCAAGAGTTACAATCGAAGACTGTCTGGATCACGTGGATAACATGTACGAGCTCATCCACCTGGCCACCCGCCGCTCGCGCCAGCTTTTCAAGGGCTCTGACTCTCTCGTGAAGTGCAAGAACCGCACGATCGTGACCTCCCTCCGCGAAATTGCCGCAGGCAAAGTGAAGCCCCTTTACAAGGGCGAAGACGAAGCTCCGCTCCCCGGCGAACTGTGAAGTGAATTCGCTCCGACGCTTAGGCGCGGCTCTGTTTTTCTCGCTGTTCCTTCCGGGAACGGCTCTTTCTTATTTGGATTATGCTCCGAACGAGTACCTCTTCCGTCAGGTGGAGAATGAGTCGTTCAGGATCCTGCCACGAACCGAGAAGTGGGTGTTCGCAGTCGATGCCGACTTCTTCAAGCCCATGTTCCTCGGTGCGAACGATGCAAACCTCTACAAATTCGATTTCTATCATGGCAACGGCTTCTGGTTGAGTTTCCGGTCCGAGTACCGCCCGGTCGACGACTTGAGCATCAATGTCAAACTCGATCTGACCCAAGGCACCTCGAGCAACGGCCCAACCTTCCTGGCTTTTGTGATTCCTCATGTGGGGCTCACTTACCGGGTGCCTCGTTTTCTGGGGCTCGATTGGGAGTTCCGTCTGAGCGATATCGTCCGGCAGACAGTGGGAACCGGTCTCTTCGTCGAGATGAAAGAGACCGTGGGGGGCTCGATCACTGCGACCGACGAAGGATTCACCGCCAAACTGATGGTTGATGGAACGGGGAGTTTCCGTCTCGACGGAGGCCTGGCCACAATGGATGTGTCTTTCGGTAACGGGCTGATCGGGGGGACCGTGCTGGTGCAAGAAATCCAGACGGATTTCCGTGCGCCCCGGCTGACGGGTACCCTCTACAGCCGCAAGGTCTACGACAACGGTTTCTCTTACGGTCTTGAAGCCGGCGCCAACTCCAATGCTTCGGCCTCTCTTGCTTATGCCGAGTTCAAGGGAGATGTGGGCATGTTGGGTTACCGGATCAAGCCCCAGTATCGGCATTACGGCAGTCGGATCCTGGGGCAGCTCCCGGGTCGGGTCATGCATAACTTCGTGGCCTACGACCAGAACGACAAACCCTACACCACATTGATGAACATCATGGCCTACGGCGACGATGTCGACACCTTCACTCTGCAGGCCGATGCCGAGATCCGATTCAATGTGTTTTACCGCCTTTTTGCTGAAACCGAATATGTGAGTTGGTTCTTCAGGAGGCAGCAGGATCTGCGGACCCTGTTCTACCGAGCAGGGATCCGTTTCACTCCTTTCAGGGAACGCGACGACGAGTTTGCATTCCTGGTCGGGAACCGCTATCTGAACGCTTCCACGCAGATCGCATCGGGAAGGACCTACTCTTCTCCTGTTTACCCCGATCTTGAGAACAAGCCCTTGTTCATCCGTCAGCTGTTCCTGATGGTGAATTATTCGGTCAAATTTTGAGCATCAGCCCCGCATCAGTTTAGAGCGTTTGGTTGCGGCCAAGACCGCCTTGATGAGGGTCACCCGGAGCTTGCCTTCTTCTAGAGCCATGAGTCCGTCGATGGTGCAACCTGCGGGGGTCGTGACTTCATCTTTAAGTGCAGCCGGATGCTCTTCACGATCGAGCACCATCTTGGCCGCACCCATCATGGTTTGGGCCGCGAGGAGTGTGGCCTGCTTGCGGGAAATCCCCACTTTTACCCCCGCCTCGCTGAGGGATTCAATCATCAGGTAGATGTACGCCGGGCCACATCCCGAGAGTCCGGTCACTCCGTCAAACAGGCTTTCTTCGAGCACACTCACCAGTCCGAGTTCGCCGAAGATTTTTTCTGCTGTTTTGAGTTGGGTTTTTTCGCACCTCGGTCCCGCACAGATGGCGGTCACGCCACTCTTGATCAGGCAGGGCGTGTTCGGCATGGCCCGGATGATCGCGGCCTTGCCGCCGCTCCATTCGGACAATTGCTCCGTACTGATGGCGGCGCAGATCGAGATCAAGAGCTGGCGTTCATGGATCCGGGATGCATTCGCTCGCAAGATCTTCTCCACCTGGTGGGGCTTCACCGAGAGAAGGATGATGTCCGCCTCATTGAATGCCTCGGAATTGTCGGTCGAGCAGTGGATCTTGAGACGGGTTCTCGCATCTTTTGCGGATTCTTCCGTCCGGGTGGTCCCGCTGATCTGATAGTCCTCGCTCAGGTTCCCGCTCATCAGGCCCTGTGCGATCGCTTCACCCATTTTTCCCAGGCCGACGATGGCTATCTTTTGCTTTTTCATGCCCTTTCATTTTGCAGGAAGGGCAGGCGCTCCGCTACTGCTTTAAGTGCCGACTCTCGGAACGCGCCGGCTTCTTGACGGGTGACTTCTTCATCACCTTGGGACGGGGAGGGTTGCCGATGGCGAGAGGAAACACCTCGTTGATGTGCTCCACAAAGCGGATGTCGAGGCTGTTCAGCAATTCGAGGGGGAGATCATGAAGGTCTCTGCGGTTTTCACGGGGCAGGATCACCCGCTCGACACCGGCCCTGCGCGCAGCGAGGAGTTTTTCGCGAATGCCTCCCACCGGGAGCACGCGACCTGTGAGCGAAAGCTCACCGGTCATGGCAGTCTTGGCCCGGGCCGGCACTCCGGTGAACAGCGAGTACAGGGTCGTCGCCAAGGTGATGCCAGCCGAGGGACCGTCCTTCGGGATGGCGCCTGCGGGGATATGGACATGGAGGTCACGATCTTTCAGGCGACCCGGAGTCAGCACCATCTCGTCGAGGAGTCGCTTCTTCACGAAGGTCCAGGCGATCTGAGCACTCTCGAGCATGACGTCGCCCATTTGTCCGGTGAGCTTGAGTTGGCCCGAACCGGGGAGTTCGGTCGCCTCGATAAAGAGGATGTCTCCTCCGAGTGCGGTCCAGGCGAGTCCGATCGTGACACCGGGAAGCTGATGTGCGCCGGCGAGTTCCTGGGTGAGGCGGGCAGGGCCGAGCAGGGTCTCGAGGTCCTCGTCACGGATCACAACAGGAAGACGGATTCTTTCACGGGACTCGCGGCGTTCCACGATCCGCGTTGCGGTCTTCCGTGCGATCTTGGCGAGCATCTGTTCGAGAATCCGGAGCCCCGGCTCACGGGCATAGTCCCGGATCAGTTTTCTGAGGCCCGTCTTTTCGAGCTTCAAATCGGCCGAACCGATTGCATTTTCTTCAAGTACCTTGGGAAGGAGGTGGGTCCGTGCGATCTTCTCTTTTTCCTCCAAGGTGTAGCCGTTCAACTCGATCACTTCCATCCGATCGAGCAGAGGGGCGGGAATCCCCTGCAGGGTGTTGGCAGTGGCGATGAAGATCATCCGGGAAAGATCAAAAGGCACATCGAGGTAATGATCGAGGAATGAGGAATTCTGTTCCGGATCCAGGACCTCAAGCAGGGCGCTGGCCGGATCGCCCTGGTAGTGGGAGGCCAACTTGTCGATCTCGTCGAGTAGAATGACAGCGTTCTTGCTGCCGGCCCGACGGGCGGCTTGGATGAATTTTCCGGGCATGGCGCCGATATAGGTCCGGCGATGGCCCTTGATTTCAGCCTCATCCCGCATGCCTCCGAGGGAGAAACGATAGAAGTTCCGTCCCATGGCCTTGGCCACTGATTTTCCGATCGAGGTCTTGCCCACACCGGGAGGGCCCACCAGGAGCAGAATCGACCCTTTGCCGCTTTTTTGGTCCCGTCGACGCTGCAGATTCCGGACTGCCAGAAATTCGAGAATCCGTTCCTTCACCTTTTCGAGTCCGGTGTGATCCGAGTCGAGCACTTCACGAGCGTGAGCGAGCTCGAGCCGATCCTCGGTTTCGTGGGACCATGGAAGTGAACAAAGTGTTTCAAGATAGGTGCGTGCCAGATTGTACTCGGGTGATTGCTCGCTCAGCGTTTCGAACTTTTCGAGCTCTTCGAGTGCCACCTTCCGCACTTCTTCTGGCATGCCTGCAGTTGCGATCCGTTCCCGGAAGGTCCTGCTGTTCTTGTCTTTGCCTTCCTCTTCCATGCCGAGCTCTTTTTTGATGAGCTTCAGCTGTTCCCGCAAAAAGAACTCCCTCTGGAGAGTCGTGATCTTGGAGTTCACTTCGTCGTTGATTTTTTTCTGAACGGTGGCCACATCCTGCTCCCGCTTCAAGAACAGGAGGAGTTTTTCGAATCGGGATTTCACCGGGAGGGTTTCAAGGAAATCCTGTGCGTCTTTCTTGTCCAGTCCGAGCGCGAAGGCGACGATGTCGGCCACGACACCGGAGTGAGGCGCATTCAAGAGGGCGAGTTTCATCTCCTCATTGAAAAACGGGTGGGTCTCCGAGAGATCTTTCACGTGTTGGATGATCGAACGGGTGAGGGCGTCGATCTCGAGCGTTTTCTCGGGCACCGCATCATCTGCATATTCAGCGTCGACCACGAAGTGGGGTTGCTCGGAGAGAAGCCTGCGGACCTTGAAGCGTTTGAGCCCCTGAACGAGAATTTGGATCGAACCATCGGGAAGTTTGATCCGCTTCAGGATTTTAACCACGACTCCGGCATCGTAGAGATCCTGCCCGGTCGTGTGATCTTCAGGAATGTCACCACGGGTCAGAAGGAGTCCCAGATGATGCTGCTTTCGAGCCAGGACTTCTTCCACGGTGGCGATGGCCTTCGGATGCCAGATCACCAGAGGGGCCATGAGGGTGGGATACAGCACAGGACCCGGGTGGGCGATGGTGAAGAGGGACTGAGGAAGGATTTGGTCTGGGAGAATCAGGGGGTGTTCCACAACCCCATCAATGGTGTCGATTCTTGAGAAATCAAGGTTTGAGGTCGATAATCATCCGTGCTGGAGAGGAGAGCTCGAAAACCTCGGTTTTCATGGGGAATTTAGAATTCAATGTAAACATCCACCGGTCGGACTCCACCTGGGGCAGGAACTCGACTGCGCTCAGGGTGCGTGTTTTTCGGGCTGCCTGGATCGTACTTTGAGTAGAAAAGTCGGTCTTGATCTTCCCGTACACGGTCACCGTGACGCGCTGGTTGGAAGGATCGTTTTCGACCAAGTAAAAGGGCGGGCGCTCGGATTTTGAAAAATCTACAACCACCCGGTCATAGCCGGCCGGGTTTGCGGCGATCCGGACTCCCGAAATTTTCACATCCGAAATCAAGCGATCGCCTCCGCTGAAGGCCCCCTCGGCAAGATAAACGTTACGTTTCACCTTCAATGCCTGGCGAAAGGCGGATTCGTCGAATTGTGACCAAGCAGGTGAGGCAGTAACCAGGAGTACCAACGAAGTGAGAGAAGTGAGCAAGCCGAGCGTAAATTTCATCTTGAATGCAGTGTAGCGCGGGCGATCTCCGAAGACAACCTCAGTGCTTTCGCCTGCGACGGAGCGCGAGCCACCCGAGTAAAGCGAGCACTACCAGAACCAAGGCGCCTAGGGGTGTTCCCAACCCGGAGGTAGATGGAGTCGTATCCGGAGTCGAGATCTCGCTCGGCGTTGTCCCCTCCCGGCGAACCGCTGAATCGGGACGGGACTCGGGAGATGCCGTGGTATCTGCCTGAGCTCCCCCGGTCGTAGCGGAAGGAGGCGTGGTCGAGGTCGCTCGGATGATTTCTCTCAAGCTACCCAGGGTAACGAGTTTTTCGGGAGCGTTCTTCGCACGCTGAATGAATTGAAGCATCCCACCCGTCAGGATCTCGGCCCCGTTTTCCATCCGGAGTCCGAACTTCCCCATTTCCATGCTCTCAACTTCATAGGAGCCGTCCTCCTGTTCCCCCGTCAAAAAGAGAACCGTGTCCTCGCCTTCTTTGAACTCAGGCGATCCCGGGACCTCGTGATGGTATCCCTCGGTCTCACCTCCAAGTCGTCGAACTCGGATCTCTGCTTGATGGATTCCCCCTTTCAGGGGTTCTTTCACTTCGACGAGTGCGTAGGTGTAAATTGTGATTGTGCCGTCTGGAGCGGTCGTCTTCTCCACTTGTTGACGTCTGATCGTCCCCCGGACGATGTGCTTCGACTTCGAGGTGAAGCTTTCGAACGATTCGGCGTGAAAGCTCGTTGCCATGACGTTCGGCAGATGAAGGAAAAGCAGCATGGAAATGAAGTGCAACTTCATACCCTTTAGCGTATCAATAAAGAGTAACCATGGCACTGCTTCCCCGCGCAATTCTGGAGAAAACCAAATCCAGCGTCATCTATTTGTTGCTCTTTGTCGGGTTGATCATCGCGATGATCGGGATCTACCGGGGTGGGGTGCGTCTTTCAGAGCTCCGTGCCGAAACCGTTTATTTGCCAGATCTTCCTGGGGCTCTGTTTCTTTCTTTCATGAGGATGGCCCTGGCTTACGCCGGATCTCTCATTTTCGCATTCGTTTTCGGTATTCTCGCGGCGCGCACCCGTTCAGGCAGCCGCTTCATCCTGCCTCTGATCGACATCCTGCAGTCGGTGCCCGTGGTGGGATTCTTTCCGGCGGCCATCAGCTTTTTCATCGGGATCACCCAGGGACACCGCATCGGAGTGGAGCTCTCGGCGATTTTTCTGATCTTCACCTCCCAGGCATGGAACCTGGCCTTCGCTGTCTATGAGTCCTTGAAGGCCATTCCCGGAGAGAACGAAGAGGCGGTACGAGCTTTCGGATTGAGCCAGAGCCAGCGCTTTTTCAGGCTTTACCTTCCGGCGGCGATTCCAAGGGTGGTCTACAATTCAATTCTTTCCTGGTCGAATGGATGGTTCTTCCTGGTTGCTTGCGAGATCATCGCCATCGGGCCTGTACAGTACAATCTTCCCGGAATCGGGAGTTTCCTGGCCCGGGCCGCAGAAGAAGAACGGATCGGACTGGTTCTTTGGGGCCTGCTTTCCCTTGCGACCATGATCCTCGTTCTGGACGTGATGATCTGGAAGCCGCTCATGATCTGGTCGGAGCGGTTCAGACAGGATGCCACTGCCAACCAGGATGAGGAGGATGTGGGGATCTTCTTGAGGCTCCCGAAGACGATCGCCTCACGTTTCGAGTTCCTGACCGAGCCCCTGCTTCAGATGCTGAACACGTTCACTCTTCCCGCCCGTTGGTTCCTGAAAGAGGTGGTCTTCCCCTTATGTTGGGATCTGCCCGCTTACTTGTTGTCCAAGGCTTTTCACGGGATCAGCAAGCCGATCGAGCCCGTGATCGAACAGACCAAGAAAGCCCGGGTCGCGATCGGATATTTCGCTCTAGGATTCCTGGTCGTGTTTGGCTGCTTCTACATCTGGAACTGGTTCAAGGGACCGCTCCCACCGGTCATCCGGGATCTCCCGCTCGGACTCCTGTACTCGACCGGCAGGATCCTGATCGCTCTCTCCATTTCGTTCTTGTGGATCTTGCCGCTGGTGTACTTCACCTGGAACAAGCCGCGGCTTCGTCACATCCTGACCACGGTCGCCCAACTCGGAGCCTCGATTCCGGCTACCGCGCTTTTCCCGCTCATTGTCCTGGTGGGAGTCCGGAAATTCGGTGGTGGAATGGATCTGGCGACTCTCATTCTCCTCACCTTCGGGATCCAGTGGTACGTGTTGTTCAATGCCATCGGCGGCGCATCGACCATTCCTTCGGATCTGGTGGATGCGACCCGCTCTTACGGACTTTCCCCGTTCGCCACATTCCGGAAACTCGTGTTCCCGGCCATCCGTCCGGCACTCATCACCGGGGCTATCACGGCCTGGGGGGGCGGCTGGAACGCCCTCGTGGTTTCGGAATACATGACTGTGAAGCACGAGGTCCTGAAAGTGAAAGGACTCGGTGCCTTGCTTTCCACCGCCGTCTACGAACTCGGCGACGGTCGGGCGATCACCTTGTGCATCCTCGTCATGGTGGCTTGGATCCTGTTCGTCAATCTGTTGGTCTGGCAACCGCTTTATCAGCGCAATCTCGAGAGGTTTAAATTCTGATATGAAACATCTCATCGAATTGAAAAATGTCTCGCGCCGTTTTCTTCTTCCGCAAGGAGAGGTCACTGTACTCGAGGACATCTCCTTCCAGGCAATGGAAGGGGAGTTCATCACCATCGTCGGGCCTTCCGGTGCAGGGAAAAGCACCTTGCTCCGGATGCTAAACGGTCTCCTTCAGCCCTCCTCCGGATCCATCTTGTACGAAGGGCAAGAGCGCCGGGGGATCAATTATGAGACCGCAATGGTGTTCCAGAACTTTGGACTCCTTCCCTGGCTGACGGTGGCTCAAAACATCGAACTCGGTCTCGAGGCACGCACTAAAGATCCGGAGCTCAGGCGAGACCGGGTCCGGCACTACGTGATGAAGGTCGGTCTCGAGGGCTACGAAGAAGCCTACCCAAGAGAACTTTCGGGCGGCATGAAACAACGGGTCGGATTGGCACGTGCCTTGGCGGTCGAACCGAGCCTCTTGTTGATGGACGAGCCCTTTTCGTCACTGGATGTGCTCACTTCGATCAATCTTCGGAACGAATTGCTCGACATCTGGAGTGACCGGGACAATGTCGTGAACACCATGATCATGGTCACCCACAATATCGAAGAGGCGATCGAGCTATCGGACCGTATCCTGATCCTTTCCAACCGTCCCGGCCGGATCGCCGGAGAACTCAAAATTGACCTGCCGCGTCCACGTCGGAAGCGGGACCCGCACTTCGTGGAGTACGTGGATCGGGTCTTTTCACTTCTTGCTTAACAGAATCGGAACAAACAGCGTAAAAAGGAACCTGTATTCATGAAACCCGCAGCCCTCCCTGAAATAGGAATCAGCCAGATCCTCGGACTAGTCGAATTACTCGCCGGTAAAGGCGGACGTGAGGACATCTACAAACTCGCAGCAGAACTCTCGATGGAGCTCGGTGAGACCCTGACCGTGATCCGTGCCGCCGAGATGCTCGGCCTGGTGCACACTCCGGGTGGAGACGTGGTCGTCGAGCCCTTCGGGAACCAGGTGGTGGATGCGTCCATCACGGACCGGAAGGATTTGATCCGAGACAAGCTCGCTGAGATCCCGCTGTTCAAAATGGTGAAAGAGTACCTTTCCCGCGAAGAAGGCACCGAGGTGAGCCGCGAGGAAATGCTCGAGAAACTGGCCGAACTCCTTCCGAATGAGGACGCGGAGTCGTCCTTCGGAACCGTGGTGAGTTGGGGTCGTTATGCCGAGATGTTCGGTTACAACGACGACACCCAGACCTTCTATCTCAGCCCTTGAATCGTCCGTTCAGCGTGAGTGAGGTGATCTCCGCACGTTTCCCGAAACGGTTCGGGGGGCCCCAGAAACCCGTGCCCCGGTTCACGTAGAGCTGGGTCTGTTCATTCACCCGGTACAGTCCCTCGGAATACTTCAGGACGAGTTTCACGATGAAGGAATAGGGATAGAACTGGCCTGCATGAGTGTGTCCTGAAAGTTGGAGATCAAAGCCCGATTTGCACGCACCCTCGATGCTGAAAGGATTGTGGGCCAGCAAGATCTTGCAGGCCACTTCTTCAGAGCAGGATGCCGCCTTCACCGGATCGGTAGCATGGGCGGGTTCGAATCGTGCAGCCTGATGGTCGTATACTCCGGCCAGGAGGATCCGTTCTTCGCCGCTTTTTCCCGGTCGACGCAACACCCGGTTCGAGTTCCCGAGCACGGTGATCCCGAGCGTGGCCAAATGAGCCACCCATTCGTGGACACCTGAATAGTACTCGTGATTCCCGGTGCAGAAATAAACCCCTTCAGCAGCCTTCAATCGGCCCAGGGGGGCGATCTGATCTCGGAGTTGGTTCACACTCCCATCGACGAGGTCCCCGGTGATGACGATCAGGTCCGGCTTTTCTGCGAGAGCTTGATCCACCACCCGATCGAGATAACCTTTGTGGATGAGGGGCCCGACATGTACGTCCGAGAGTTGGACGATCTTGAGTCCTTCGAACGCGTGTGGGAGACGGTCCAAGGTCACCGGAACCCGGACGACTTCCGCTCCGGAGGTCGCTTCAAAGAATCCTGCCACCGAAGTGAGGGTGGTGCCGGCCAGTAGGGTGCGCCCCACGCCCTCGGTCAGAAAAATCCGTTTTTGAGGATCGAATCGTCTTGAAGCGGACTGGATCACCTCGACGAATAAATACACGATGAAAACGGATCCGATCCAGCCAAGCAGGGTGAATTGGGTCCATTGCAGGATCAGATCCGGGAACGAACCGGCCGGAGCCTCGAGCAAGCGGTACAAAAAGGGGCCGAGGGTCATGAGTCCCGCAGAGGCCATGAAAAAGGCCAGCATCCTGCGGTTTCCGACCGGGGTGAGGCCGAGTCGTCTCCGAAGCAAACGGTAGGTCAGCCAGGAGACCAGGAAGGAGATCGTGGTGAAGAAGAGTGCGAATCGAATCAGGTTCGCATGACTCATCTTCGGATCATCCGACGCTCATCATTCTCATGAACTTTTCTCTCCGGTGCATCAGGTCTTCGCGGGAGAGGGTCTTCAGGCGGCCGATACTGAAGTCCTGGATGGTGAAGCTCGCCATGACGGTTCCGTAGACGACCGAGCGACGGAGGAGTTGGTCCCAGGCTTGGGGATCGTTCTTCATCATGGCGCGGTTGGCACCGGCCTCGGCCAAATAACCCATCACGGCTCCGGCAAAGCTGTCTCCGGCTCCGGTCGGATCGATGACTTCGTCGACCAGGAATGCGGGGGCGAGGAAAGTGCCGGTCGGGGTGAAGAGGGCTGAGCCGTATTCACCGCGTTTGATGATGATGTTGGATGGACCCATGGACTGGATCTTACGAGCTGCTTTTTCGAGGCTCTTTTCGTCCGAAAGCAAGAAGGCTTCTTTTTCGTTGATGCAGAGGAGATCCACTTGCTTCAGGGTCTCCTTGAGCTCTGCGGGCTTTCCAGTGATCCAGAAGTTCATCGAATCGCAGGCTACGAACTCGTGACCGCGAACCTGGTTCAAGACCTGGAGCTGGAGGACTGGATCGATGTTGGCAAGGAAGACCACTGGGCAGTCGGTGTGGGTCTCGGGAAGCTTCGGATCGAAATGCTCGAACACGTTCAAGGCGGTGGCGAGGGTCTTGGCCTCATTCAGGTTGGTATCGTATTCGCCCACCCAGTGAAAGGTCTTGCCGGCCGCGACTTGCACGCCCGAGACGTCCACGTTGCGCTCTTTCAGGAATCCGAGGTGCTCCTTTGGGAAGTCATCACCGACTACCGCGACGATCTTGATCGGCGTGAACAGCGATGCTGCCAAGGAAAAGTAATTCACCGAGCCTCCAAGGACGTGATCCGCTTTCCCGGCAGGGGTGCGGACGGAGTCGAAGGCCATGGAACCAACGGTCAAAATCGGACGGGTGGGGCTTGTGTGCATGGCCGGGATTCTAATAGCGGAACTCTTTGGGGTCAATCGAATTGACCCGGAGCTTCGTCGGCTGCAGAACGGGAATCGGATGGGCGTCCAGGCTCCGGATCCAGGCCTCATAACCGGCAATTCCTGGGCTGAGCTCGATCCAATCCGGTTTGAGGGCGGGGATCCCCCGAATGTGGACACCGGTAGGAAGGTCCTGGATCCCACCTGGAAACTCGATGATCCGGCCATCTCGTGAAATCCTCACCTTCCCGTCTCCCGGAGAGCCCCGGTTCACGGCAAGGGGGCGGAAACCACGACTGGACAGTACGGCTCGCCAGGCTTCACCGGGTAGGAGGTGACCCTCATGAAAGTGGCGCGCCCCCGCCTCGAAGGACCCTCGATGGGCCAGGGCCACCAGCAAAAGGCCTGCGAGCAGACCCAGCAGGGCCCGCACCTGCCTCAGTAATGCAGGGTCGATCGCTGGTGTTCCAAGGCGCGATAGAATCCCCGATAGGTTCGGGCGAAGCGATTGGCGCAAAGAACCAGAACGAACACGATCAGACCGGACCATAGCGCTACCTCCAAGAATGCGGATCCTCGTTTCCAGTTAGGGGATCCATCGGACCTTCCAGGCTTCATTTGGTGACCTCCATGCGACGGCGGAAGAGTGTTGATTCCGGGAGGCAATCCTGACGCGGTACTCTTGTCGGGGAATCGCCCCCCTTTGGCCGGCACCGGAAAGGACCGTTTCCACATCTGGCTCCACCAGGGTCAAGTCGTGTTCCGGAAAGTCACTCCGTTCAGGGCGTCTGCGCAGTCTGCAGCCGACCCCGGTCAGGAGATTCCAACGCAGGGCCTCTCGCCGCCATTCCAGACGGAGTCTTTCCTGATTCCCGCGTTCTGCCAACAGCAGGATCCGGAAGGATTCGACAGCGGTCGGACCTGCTGGAGTGGGAAGTAAGCCCAGAGTGATCCTTCGTGCGAACTCGACCCGCTTCCAGGACTGGTCGTGTGCAGTGATCCAGGACCGAATCCTCAGAGCAGCCAGACCAGTACAGCGATCGAAGTTCACCTGACGCTCCGTGATGGCTCTGAGGTGTCGGGCGGAAATCCAGAGACCGGTTCCCATGCTGAGGGCCATAAGAAGGAGAACTCCTCCGAGGAGGGAGAAACCCGCCCGGTCCGATCGAGTCGTTCCAAGGGGAGGAGACGGATCCGCTCCTCCATTCCGCCTCCGCAGGGTTCCACACGAACCACAGAGGCGTCGGTTCGGAGAAGCTCTTCCCGAGCGGATTGGAATGCCCGAAGTCCGCATCGGATTCGGGTGAATTCCATCCACCCCATCCGGACCGCCCCTGCCGTCAGTGGAAGTAGGATCAGTAGCATCGCCCACTGGAACTCGATGAGACTTTGGCCGTTCCGGCGATTCAGGGGATGTGGATCTCCAGGAGCTTCTGGTTGATGGTATCGAGTTTGGTCTTGATGGTGGTGCCCACCATCCGGGAAGCGGCAATCGAGCAAACCGCGATCAACATGACGAGAATGATGTATTCGCTCAAGCCTTGGCCACTTCGATCCGGGCATTTGAAAGAGATTCGATTCATGTTTCTTTGGTCTACAAAAACTGCGCCAACGGGAGTAGACTCGAACTTGATGCAAAAGAGCGAAAAATTTTTCATTTTCAGCTGGAAAGAGTTGTTCGTTCTCGGACTTCTCGTGGTGACCGCCCTGGGATTCTGCTTCACGCTCGGACTGCACTACGGAAAGCAGATCCGCATGGACGAACCGGTGGTCGAAACACCTGCTCCGAAGGTCGAAGGTGGGCATGAGGCGACTCCTCCTCGCGCTGTTCTCGATCAAGGCGCCCAGTACGTGGACCAGGCGACCAAAGAGGCCATCGAGGGCGCCACTGAGAAAGCAGCGGCTGAATCTGGGATCAAATTGGATCATCCGAAGCCAGTCGAGCTCCCGACCGAGAAAACCGTGCATCCGCCCATGGCCCTCCCGACAGAGGTGACCCATCCACCAGTCGCCGAAGAGGAAGAAGAGGAAGAGGAGGAAGTCGCGGAAAAGCCGGCGGCACCCTCCGAAACCTTCGCGGTCCAATTGGGCTCCTACCCCAACCTCCAGGCCGCCCGCAAAAAAACGGGGGTCTTCACCAAGCGCGGACTGAAGACCGAGGTCCGGACTGCAAAAGTGAACGGCGAGACCCGTTACCGGGTCGTGCTTTCGGGATTCAAATCCCGGAAGGCCGCCGAAGCGAAGGGCAAGGAGCTCGTCTCGAAGCGCAAGATCGAGAGCTTCGTCGTCATTTCTTCCGCTTCTCCTCGTTGAGGCGGTCGATCTCGGTCAGGACCCAGTACACCCGGTACAGGAACAGCAGATTGCCTCCCTCGTAGTCGAGCAGAACCTCGTTGGCCGAGACAAGAGTGATGTTCTTGATGAAGCCCTGGTCCTGCAATTCCTGGATCTGGCCCACGGGGATCCTGGCCTGTTGAATGGCAGGTCCGATGTTGAGACGCTCGACCGAGTCGGCCAGGGGCTTGGCTTGAGCCCGGTTTTGGACCATGAGTCCCAGGATCTTGAATCCGGTTTCTGAAAGGGTCTGCCTCTTCTCGTGGGCCGTCAGGTTCTGTTCATTCACAAATTGGATGAACTGGTCGAGGAACCGGATGTCGGTGAGCATGAGATCGTCTTTCAGGATCTTGACCGTCTTCATGAGCTCGATCAGGCTCAACACCTTGGCCGAGGGAACCTGGAGGATCTGGGTCGCGAAGCGCTCGAGCATGGCGGACGTGAACTCGATTCCATCGGGCTTCTCGTTCTTGCCGTAGCGGGAGGCCACTGTGAGCAGGGCGGTCGAGAATTTCAGCAGCTCTGGAGTGGTCACGAAGCAGTACTCTTTCGAACGGTTCCCGTGCTTGTCCACCTCGTATTCGGTCGAAAGACTTTCCAGAACCCGGACCTTGTTGTTCGCAGCCCTGAGGCGAGAGCTGATGGTCTTGATCAAAGTCACCAGCCACTCGGGGATCTTGGAAAGAGCATCGTCGAGTGACCCTTTGGAGATCTCGATCAGGTCGGTCGGGAGCAAGGCCTCTGCCGAAGCCGAGCGGGGTTGGCCGTCGAAAAACGCCAACTCACCCAATACGGACCCCGCGCGGACGGTGTCGATCTCGATTTTCCCGTCGCCTTTCCTGCGAAAGAGACGGATCGCACCTTTTTTGACAAAGTAGAGGTTGTTGGAGGGGTCGCCCTCCTCGAAGAGGAGGTCTTTTTGTTTCAGGCTGACTTCTTTGGCGCTCATATCATTTCCTGTGCATTTCTATCGTCCCATCCCAATCGGCTGGAGGGGGGGCTTTCTCAAATTCCACGCAACGGGAGAGGTAAATCTCGGAGACCGGATCGACCGAACCGGTGCGGGCTTTTTGGATTTCACTGGCGAGCTTGAACTTGGCGCGGGCCACTTCCCACTCACGGTGTTTGAATGCTTCGCGGGCCTCGGTGAAGTTTCGGATCAGCTCGGGGTCGAACTCCACTTCCGAGATCTGGATCAGATCGACCGCCTTGGTCTTCCCCTTCACGATCACCGAATCGAGAATCCGGGTGTGGAATTGTCCCTGCACTCCTTCCGAGAGCCTCTCCCGGGTCACTTCGGTACTCAGAATGTCGCCACCGTACAATCGGGTCAGACTTTCCAGTCGGGAAGCAAGGTTCACGTGATCTCCGATCACCGTGTACTCGAAAATCCGCTTGGAGCCCATATTTCCAACGCTGACCAGTCCCGAATTGATCCCGATTCCGGCACTGACGTCGATCCCGTAACGTTTTTTGAAGTCCGGTGCGATCTCGTCGAGACGCTTCTTCATGGCCACGGCCGCCCGCCAGGCCCGCTCCACATGGTCCTTCTGGTCGATGGGTGCGCCCCAGAATGCCATGATCGCATCCCCGATGTACTTGTCGAGGGTCCCCTCGTGCTGGAAGATGATCTCGGTCATTTCGGAGAGGTACTCGTTCAGGAACTGGGTCAACACCTTCGGATCCATGTTCTCCGAAAAATTCGTGAAGCCACGGAGATCGCTGAACAGGATGGTGACTTCCTTCCGCTCACCCCCTACCTGAAGCTTGCTCGGATCCTCGAGAACCAGTTCCACGACTTGTGGGGCGAGGTATTTCGAGAACGCTTCTTTGACAAACTTCTTCTTTTTCTCTTCCAAAATGTACCGGATCGAGAGCAGGGTGACGAAAATCAGAAAAGTCTCAATTAGGAGGAAAACGGTCGACAGGTTGATGTGGTTCTTGAATAGGATGCGGATGTCGAACCAACCCAAGACGCTCAAGAATCCGATGAAAACGAGGATGCTCGGAATGGCGTCCAGGCTCGAAAACAGGAAGATGAAGATCAGGCCGAAGACCACGATCAAGGTCAAAGGCAGCCAACTCATGTGAATGGCGCTGGCCGAACGGAGCTGGGTTCCGGCAATCAGGTTATCGAGAGCGGTGGCGTGACCTTCGACCCCGGGGGTGTTCGAATCGAAGGGGAAGGCCCTCATGTCATAAACCCCGAGAGCAGTCGCACCGAACAGCACATGTGAGTCGTGGAGGATTTCTTGCAGCTCGGCTTCTTCGAGTGGCTCGAGCTTGGATAACAATCGATGGACCGGAATGTAGTGGTAGGGTTCGTATCCGGGAATCGGCTTGTCGAGGTGGAGTCCTGTGGGTCCTTTGAAGTTGATGTCCATGTACCCGAGCGGAGTCACCGGAATCGGATTCGCGGGGTCCTTCTTGAAGTAAGCTTTCTTGATGAGACCGTCCGGACGGAATTCGATCTGGATCTGATCATCCCGGGCGAGCTCCGCCATCTTCACTGCAAGTGAAGGAAGGATGAGTTTCTCGGAAAAGGAGAACAGTCCGTAACGACGGATGTAACCGTCGGGGTCGGGATCCGCATTGAAGGTCCCGGCGTAGCGGGCATTGGCACTGAAGAGATCGATATTCGGGATCACATGATACAGGTTTTTGAGAGAGGTCTTCCAAAGAGTCTCTTTGGGATAGGGATAGGGTTGCCCAATCGCGAACTTGCCGCTACTGGTGCGGATATCCTCGGAGATCCCTTCCAGGGTGAGTGGGCAAAAGTCACCTTTTTCATACCTGGGCTGGCAGGCCCCGTCGAAGGCATATCCCAGCACCAAGCGATCCTTGGCCGCGGCGATTGCTTGAGCCAGTTGAGGATCGCTCTCGAGTTCGAGAAATTGCTTCATGAGGGAGGGTTTATGTTTCCGGATCAGCTCGTAGGCTTGTTCGTGAATCCGCTCCTCGGGCTCCGAGAACACCACATCGAGACCGATGGTTTTGACCCGCATTTCGAGAAGCCGGTAGATGATCTCTGCATACACTTCCCGGTGCCAGGGCCAACGACCATATTGCGTGATGGACTCCTCGTCCGCCGCAAGAATCACGATCTTCTGGTTGGCGGATTCGGGTCCACGCAATCGGAATTTGACGTTGGTCAGGGCTCCCGTCACCGATCGTGCGATTGGATAGATGGTCTCGCGTAGGAATCCGGATTCCAGTTCTCCGCGTTCCCCCAGATCGAGTGTGATCTGGAAGAAGGCCGCGATGAGGACCAGGGGGAGGGCTGAGAGCCAGAGAAGCAGACGATTCATGAGGCGAGAGTCCTTTTGGTCCGACGATTCCGGTAGAGGATGAATAGGGATCCGGTAAGGAGAAATCCGAGGAGGCCGAACTGGAAGCGTTTGAAGCCCTCAATGAGGGAGTCGATGTTCTCTCCGGCGGCATAAGCGAGATTCATGAGTCCGAGCAGGTAAATCACGGTCGAGATTGAATCGAGAAGGAAGAAGGTCCGGGCGCGGACTTGTAAGGAGCCCGCTGTGAAGTACAGTGCTGTCCGGATGAGGGGAAGGAACCGGACCAAGAACAGGAACCGGGTTCCCCGTTTTTCGAGATAACGTTCGGCAGCGGCCACCTTTCCGGGAGTGAGAATCCATCTGAATGGCGCTCTCTTCAGGATTCTCGGCCCGTACTTGCGCGCGACCAGATAATTGATCGTATCTCCACTGAGGAGACCGAGGAAGGCGACCGGAATCAGGATCGGCAGTTTGAAAAAACCGAGTGCCGCTAGAACCGAGGCCGCAATCAGGGTGAGATCGGAGTTGATCGGCATGCCGATTCCACAACCGATCAGTGTGAAATAAAAAACCAGATAGGCCTGGATCCCCTGGTATTGGAGGAGGAACTCCTTTGCTTGATCCATGCTACAAGGTTAAAGGCTCGGTAAAAAAAAAGCACCTGAAACACAGGGCGTTTCAGGTGCCAATTGTTTGTGATGTCAAAAGGTTCACTTCGCTCCGAGTCGGGCGAGTTCCTCTCGGTACCATTCGCTCAAAATTTGTTTTGAGGTTTCCGGACTGGTTCCCCAGTGAGCCGCAACATCGATGTTGACCTCGGTGAGGGCTTGACGGTTGCCCTTTGCTGCTTCCTTCACGGCTAGGGTGGCTCGAGAAAGATTCACTCCGTAGAGGCGCTTACTGAAGTCTTCGACATCGGCCTGGGTTCTGGCACGGTCACGTCCGAGCACCGCCCAGTCTTGTAGTGTTTTTGCGATACTCACGCCCGCGGATTCAGCGAGAGCATATTTTTGTGAAAGGGTGCGTCCAGCGGCGCGGGAGCTGGCCTCTTCATGTTCGGCTGCCGAGGCGATGATGTCCGCGGATTGAGATGAGCCGTCTTCCATTTCGTTTAAGGCGTTCCCGAAGGAGTCATAAAGGATACCGGTGCTGCTTAGCCAGGCGTAGCCCATGTAGTCCCTGCGGAAACCGTAAGAGTCCGTGTAAGTCCAGTAGTCGAAATAGAGAGTGCGGCTCGAAGCAAATGGATCCTGATTGGCGGTGATCTTCGAGCCGTCCGCGTAGAAGTTGCAACCCGCCATTGGATATCCATAGGAGGTGCATTGATTTCCGTATACGTCGTACCAAGCTCGACGGTAGGGGTCGACATAGACTCCCCCGCCTCCTTGAACAATCACCGTTTCGCAGGCGGTCAGAGAGAACAGAGTCAAGATGAGGAGTCCGGAATTGCAGAGTCGTTGAGAGATCGTTTTCATAGAGATGCCCCCCCTTGTGCTGGCATCGTGTGGTTCACGTCAGCCATGCAAACAGCAAGGGCTGTGCCAAAATCATGTCAAAAGATTGGTCAATGATTTCAATGTCTCATGAGTTTGGTGCTTCGTACAGGGAGTGGTGGTGACCCTTTGGCCCCGAGATTCTCTAGTGCGGTTTGGCACCGGTGTGCGGTCAGATCAGGGCTCGACGGAGTGAGTCAAGAGCATAAGCAGCAGCTCGCTCTTGGGCGCGTTCCCGATGGTTCTCAAAGTGGAACTCACGGGCCAGGGTCCGGTTTTCTCGGGCCACTGCAATCCAGACGGTTCCGCCTGGAGCAAAGACGTCTCCTTCGGGGCCCAGGTAGCCGGTGATCCCGAGTCCCCAGGTGGTTCCCCACTTGGTGCGGATGTTCTCGGCCATGGCTCTCGCGCTCGCTTCAGACACCACTCCCGATTGCTCGAAGAGGGTGGCTGGGATTCCAAGTTCCTGGGTTTTCAATTCGGTCTGATAGGGGATGAGGGTCCCACGCAAGATCTTGGAGGCTCCCGCGATCCGGGTGAGTCGCTGCGAAACCAGTCCGCCCGTGCAACTCTCCGCAACGGCAAGCGTCTCTTCACGTTTATGCAACAATCGATGAATGCATTCTTCGAGCGTATCGGGTTCGACACCAAAAGCATCAGACCCGCAGGCTTTTTCGAGAGCGGCGAATTCGCTCCGGAAGCAGGCTTCTTCCTCGGGGGTCGAGGCTCGCATTTGGAGACGGAGGCGGACTCCGGTATTCGAAGGCAGGAAGGCGAGGCTCATCCCCGGAATGTTCCGGATTCGCTCCACATCCATTTCGATCCTCTGAGCGAGCGCACTTTCACCGACGCCGGAGGTGAGGAGTGTTTCTTTCAGGATCCGGGTCGAGCCGAGAGTTGGGTCACTCAAGAGCTTGGGCAGGATCACCCGCTCCATCATGCTCTTCATTTCGTGAGGCACGCCGGGTACCACGAAGATCCGGGTCTTCCCCTCCACCAGGAACTGCCCGGGAGCAGTGCCGCAATCATTGTCGATCCGCAAAGCGTCCCGGAGCAGGTAGCCTTGCTTCTTGTTGTTCTCGGTCATCGGGCGACCGCGCGATTTGAAAAACTCCTCGATCTTGCCGACCCATTCGTCGTCGTACCGGAGCGGGATTTTGAAGTACCGCGACAGTGCCTCGACGGTGAGGTCATCGTGGGTGGGGCCCAAGCCCCCGCCGATGATCAACACATCGCAAGAGCTTTGAAGAAACCGGAGAGCCCCGGTGATCTCTTCCATTTCGTCACCGACACTCAGGTGCCGTGTGACCGTGACGCCGATCGCGGTCAGTTTTTCACTGATCCATTGAACGTTCGAGTTCAGGACCTGACCGATCAAGAGTTCGTCACCGATGGTGAGGATTGAGGCTTTCATTCCGGATTCACTCCTCGTCGTGCAAACGCAATTTTTCAAGCACCGAAAAATCTTCGAGGGTGGACGTGTCGCCCGAGGTCTTGCCCGTGGTCACCATCTCACGCAACAGTCGGCGCATGATCTTGCCGGAGCGCGTTTTGGGTAAGGCGTCAGCGAACCGGATCTCGTCGGGTTTGGCGATCGGACCGATCTCGCGCGCTACCCAGTTCTTCAGTTCGCCTTCGATTGCTTTCAGGTCGGGAGAGCTTCCTGCGACCTGGGCCTTGAGTGAAACGAAAGCCACGAGCGCGCTTCCCTTGAGTTCATCAGGCCGCGCGACTACGGCTGCCTCGGCGACCTTGGGGTTGGCCACCAAGGCACTCTCCACTTCGGCGGTACCCAGACGGTGTCCACTGACGTTCACCACGTCGTCCACCCGGCCCATGATCCAGAAGTATCCGTCTGCATCCCGGCGCGCGCCGTCTCCGGTGAAGTACCACTTCTGTTTGTTGAAATCGCCGAAGTAACCGGTCACGTAGCGTTCGCGATTGCCGAACACGGTCCGGAGCATCGAGGGCCAAGGGTGTTTCACCACCAGGAGTCCACCTTCGTTCGCCTTGCAGGGTTTGCCGTCCTTGTTCACCACATCCGCGAGGATTCCGGGCAAAGGCAAAGTGGCCGATCCGGGTTTGGTCGGAACCGCACCGGGCATCGGCGAAATCAGGATCGCTCCGGTCTCGGTCTGCCACCAGGTGTCCACGATCGGACACTGCTGGCGTCCGATGTTCGTGTTGTACCACATCCAGGCTTCCGGGTTGATCGGCTCACCGACGGAACCCAGAAGGCGAAGGGAGGAAAGGTCGTGCTTTTTCGGGTACTCGTCACCGAGCCGCATGAAGGACCGGATCGCGGTCGGGGCGGTGTAAAAGACGGTTGCGCGATGACGGGCGATCATCGACCAGAGCCGGTCGGGTCCGGGATGGGTGGGCACGCCTTCGTACATCAGGACAGTGGCACCGTTCATGAGCGGGCCATAGACAATATAGGAGTGCCCGGTGATCCAGCCGATATCGGCAGTACAAAAGTAGATGTCTTCGTCTTTGAGATCGAATACGTGCCGGGTGGTGTACTTGACCTGGGTCAGATAACCCCCCGTGGTGTGCAGTATTCCTTTGGGCTTTCCGGTGGAGCCACTCGTGTAAAGGATGAAGAGAGGATGCTCGCTGTCGAGAGCCTCCGCCTTGCACACGGGGGACTCTGCAGGAACCGTCTCGTGCCACCAGTGATCGCGCCCGGCTTTCATCGGAGTTTCTTGTCCGGTGCGTTTCAAAACGAGTACGTGGGCCAGCGTCGGAACTTCGTCGAGTGCCGCATGAACCGCACTCTTCAGTGCGCTCGGAGCGCCCCGACGGTAAGCGCCGTCCTGAGTCAGTAGAGCTTTGGCCTTGGAATCATTCAAGCGGTCGCGGAGGGCTTCGGCCGAGAATCCACCGAAGACCACATTGTGGGTGGCACCGATCCGTGCGCAAGCGAGCATCGCCATCACGGCTTCGGGAACCATCCCCATGTAAATGCCGACCACGTCGCCCTTCTTGATCCCGAGTTTCTTGAGCGCGTTCGCCAGGCGGTTCACTTCGATCGTGAGTTGCTGGTAGGTGAGGGTGCGGACTTCGCCCGGTTCGCCCTCCCAGATCAGTGCAGCCTTGTTTTTGCGGGAGGTTCCCAGGTGTGCATCGAGGGCGTTCTCACAGGCGTTCAGTTTTCCGCCGATGAACCACTTCACGAAGGGATGCTTCCACTCGAGAGTTTTCTTGAAAGGCTTCTGCCAATGGAGTTCCTTGGCGCGGGCCGCCCAGAAGGATTTCGGGTTCCGGTTGGCCTCGTCGCGGAGCTTCCGGTACGCGGCAGGAGAAGAAAGATGGGCCGATTTCGAGAAGGCTTTCGAGGGCGCGAATTTGCGCTTTTCTTTGAGAACAGACGAGATTTCAGACATGGTTTCAGGGTACGGGCGGTGACCGGAGCGGGCAAGAAGGAAGTGCACCGACGCGGGGGACTGTGGTACCTTCGACCCATGAAGAAGATCCGTCTTTTGACGCCCGGACCGACCGCCATTCCCGAGTCGGTGCTTTCGAAGTTCGCGGAGCCCGTGATCCATCACCGCACCTCGTTATTCGAGGCGCGTTTCAAAAAACTTCAAGACCATCTGGGATGGCTCTTCCAGACCCGGGAACCCGTATTGACTTTGACCGCGACCGGTTCCGGAGCCATGGAGGCCGCCGTGGCCAATTTGTTTTCTGCGGGGGACGAGGTCATCGTTCTCAACCTCGGAAAGTTCGGAGAGCGTTGGACCAAGCTGGCGAAGACTTACGGGCTCACGGTTCACGAACTGTTGGTGGAGCGCGGCTCCGCGGCCGATCCCGCCGAAGTGAAGCGATTGCTGGCCGCTCATCCGACCGTGAAGGCGGTTCTGTTCCAAGCCTCCGAGACTTCCACCGGAGCACTCAATCCGGTCAAAGCCATTGTGGATCTTTGCAGGGAGCACGGGGTTCTGAGTGTGTGTGACGGAATCACAGCTGTCGGGATTCTCGATCTTCCGATGGATGCTTGGGGCATCGATGTCCTGATCACCGGTTCGCAGAAAGCGCTCATGCTTCCGCCGGGTCTGGCTTTCATCGCACTGAGTGACCGAGCCTGGCAGGCCGTTGCCGGGTCCAAGAATCCCCGTTTTTATTTTGATCTCACGCGCGAAAAGAAGATGCAGGAAAAACAGCAGACCGCATGGACCCCTGCCATTTCATTGATCGAAGGCGGAGTCGAGTCGCTCGGGCTTTTGCGCGAGGAGGGCTTGTCGACCCTGTTTGCACGTCATGAGATTTTAGCCAAATGCACCCGTGAGGCCGCTTTGGCTCTCGGGCTCGAGTTGTTTTCAAAGGCGCCATCCCCCGTACTGACGACGGTGAGGGTTCCAGCGTCCTTCTCGGTCGATCAAGGCAAGGCGATCCAGAAGCTCATGCAGGAGAAGTATGGGGTGATCATCATGGGGGGGCAGGATGAACTCCAAGGAAAGATCCTGCGTTTGTCTCATTTCGGCTATTGTGACGTGTTCGATGTCGCCACAGGTATCGGGGCGCTTGAGCTGGCTCTACATGAACTCGGGCATCCGGTCGAATTCGGTAAGGGAGTCGGGGCCGTTCTCAAGGTGTATCGCGAGAACTCCCGCTGAGAGAGCACTCCGGCCATTCGAAGTCCTTTTCACATCCGAGCACTTCTCGTAGCGGCGCGGAGAAGGATTCTTTACGTCGGTCCTGACCGTCCGTATGGGCGTTCAGCAAGTAGCGCCTGAGGACCGAGCTCTCTTTCGGGAAAGCCTGGGAAAGGGAGGGGCCCGGGCATTGCCAGGAGTTCCCTGCAAGAAAGGTCATGCGCCGGTCCCAAAGAGAAGGGGAATCCTCAAGCTGCGAGGCGATCAATCGGCTTCCGAAAAAGTCCGCGAACCGTTCTGTCGGCGAAGAACTGTATCCCTCGGTGATCATCGCTTTCCTGTCTGAAAATTCGCCTTCTGAACGGATCATTCCCTCAAGGAGTCCTTCAAAGAGGGATTGGGTGGCACGGATGGAATTCTCGAGACGGAGCCCCGAGTCGGGTTCGGTGCTGCAACGGTATTCGGCCGCGAATGCGGTCAGGAGTGAAAGCTCACTGTCGAGGGTCTCGTCGCTCCAGTGGGTTTGCAAAAACAGGCAGGGGTTCATGAAGGAGGGGTTGCTCACCCTCTTGCCGTTGTTCAGGGGAAGTTTGTCCTGGGTGATTCGGATGAATGCGTCTTCGGCCGCGAGTTCCCGGATGGTTTCGCGGATCGTGGTTGTCGCGATTCGACGGATCGCCTCCGTGCTCGGAGTTTCGGTGTCGCGGTCTTTCTTGAGACAGCGTTGGAGTTCCGGAAGGTTGGGGCGGTAGGAGCCGAGCTCTGAAAGCAATCCTGGGATTCCAGACTTGAATTCACGCCAACGTTCACAAGAGAAGTGAGCCGGCCGAGGAGAACACAGGTTTTGATTGAATCCTTCCAGGGAGTGGCTGATCCGGCTGTTTTTGAAAAAGAGGTAGAGGCTCCGGTCGTTGTCGAGGGCGTGTGAAAGTTCATGAGCCAGAGTGGGGAGAATCTCTTCGCTGTTGAAATCTCCGGCACACACTGTGATGACGTTCAGGGGGGTGTAGTAATAGGCGTTCATCATGGTGGTCGAACAGTCGCGATCCACGATTTCTGGGAGACTTCCAGGAAGAACGAGTCTGACCGAGGCGATCCTTTCTTTCCATTCCTTTCGGAGTTTTCCGTCGAACGGTAAGGTGTCGATCAGCAGGAGGGTTTTTTTCCTCAGCGCCTCGAAGGTCGATTGGACCTTCTTCCAGTTCGGATGGTCCTTCCAGATCGCGGAAGAGATCTGGGCCAAGAGGATCTTCCGTTCCACTCCCTCGGCGTGAATCACTTCCGGGGGCTGGAGGTCCGCGGGAGTTCGGGCGTATTCCTTGAATCGACGGCTCATCCGGATGATGAGGGTGTCCCGGATGGCGAGATCCCAGGTGTGCGAGATTCCCGACTCTTCCTCGTGTGCTTCTACCCGATCCATCAAGGTCATGTGCTCGAACGGCGTTCTGTTCAGTAGCTGTTCGAGACGCTCGAAGTACTGATGGGCATTCAGGATGAGTTGCAAGTCGGGCGGTAGGTGGCGTCGGTTCCGAAGTTTGCTCCTTGCAAACTCCACAAACACCTGTCTGAACCCGTTCACGGTTTTCCCTTGAAGGACTCGGAGCGAGCCCCCTTTTTTCTTCTGGATGATGAGATTCCCTTCCACGCCAGGCTGATACAAGGAGTCGCAGTACTCGTTCAGCATGGAAAGACAACCTGGGGTGGAATCCCCTCCGGGGGCGGATTCGGGGGTCTCAGGAGAGATTCTGGCGATGGCGGGTTCTTTGAAACGAAATGAATCGAGACTGCAGGCGCTGAGCAGCGCCAGGGACCCGATCAGACTCGCCGGCAGACCACGAATACCCACCCTTTGAGGATAACCCATTTTTGATGAAAAATCCCTTGATCGGATTTCCACCTTCTGCTATTCCTGAGGCTCCTTTCACAATGTAGATGAGTCCATAGCTCAGCTGGTAGAGCATTTCACTTTTAATGAAAGGGTCGAAGGTTCGAATCCTTCTGGACTCACCACTTTCAAAGTCATTTCAAATACTTCCAACTTGATTCACTATTTCACTGTGGAACCCACCCTGACCCAAACCGGCCTCACCGTCCTTTCCCTGGCCCTGCTGGAGGCCCTCCTCTCGATCGACAATGCCGTCATCCTGGCCTTGATGGCCCGCGAGCTGAAGCCCGAGCTGCAGAAGCGAGCCCTTCGCTACGGATTGATCGGAGCCGTGGTGTTGCGTTTGATGGCTGTGGCGCTGGCCACCGAGGTGGTGAAGTACCCTTGGTTGCGTGCCATCGGGGGGGCTTATCTGCTCTGGCTCGCCATCAAGTATTTCTTTCGAAAAGGCGAAGAAGAATCAAAATCCCGCAAGACCTCGGCCAATTTTTGGGTGGTGGTCTTCTGGATTGAGGTCACAGATCTCATTTTTGCTGTCGACTCCATCCTGGCGGCGGTGGCGGTGACGACGGACTACTGGAGCATTGTCGCAGGTGGAATCCTCGGCGTGATCCTGATCCGTTTTGCCGCCGAAAAAATGATCGCTCTCCTGAATCGTTTCCCGAGAATCGAAACCTTCGCTTACTTGTTGGTGGGCGGTGTCGGTCTCAAGGTGCTCTATCAGGTCGCTCATTCTTTTTGATAGTTCTGGACCTCGATCCGCGCTTCAGGAAGTCCGAGGGTCTTAGCGATCGCGGGCTTTGAAATCTTCGCGGTGCCCACCAGTCCCACCATGAGGCGGTCGGGGCGGATGAAGGTGGCCAGAGCCGAGTTCACTTGATCACGAGTGATTCCCGAGAGGCGATTCGCGAAGTCCCGGAAGTATCCTTCCGGAAGCCCGAAAAGGATCTCAGTCAGGCGGTTCTCCATTCTCTTGGCGGGGGTATTGAAGCTGAAGCCTGCCCCGTTCAGGAGGCTCTTTTTTGAGTTCTCGAACTCCTGTTCGGTGAGGCCATTCTTGCCAAGGTCCTCGATCATCCGGAGGGCTTCGCGGATGGCGGCCGGGGTGTCGGCGTTCTTCGGAAAGAAAGACACCTTCCAAGAATGTGGAGTGGTGCCGAGCCTGAACGCGCTCCCTGCTCCGTAGGTCCAACCGCGTTTGACTCGGAGTTCGACCATGAGACGGGCCTGGAATCCGCCCGCACCGAAGGCGTGATTGGCTAATTGGAGTGCGTCGAGATCGGGGTGTCGGATGGAGACCCCTTTTTGTCCAATCACTACTTGGGTTTGCGTGCGGTCCGGTTTGTCAAAAATCATGACCCGCAGTTTGCCAGGCTCTCCAGCAAATTCCGGAACGTTCTGTGTCTTGGCTGCGCCCGGACGTTTTTGTCGGATGGAGTTGAGGAGGGATTGGAAGGTGTTTTCTTCAGCGCTCCCGGTGGCGAGGAGAATCATCGAATCGTCATGGATGAGTTTCTGGAACTGAGATTGGATGTCGGTGATCGAGAGATCCTTCAGGTCCTTGAGTTTTCCGTTCGAGGGCTTGGAGAAGGGGTGACCCTTGAAGAACGTTTCGTCGAAGCGGAGTCGCGCGAGGTTCCGGTCATTCGAGAGTTCATTCAGGATCGATGAGATCTCCTCTTTTTTGAGTCGTTCGAGCTCCTGTGTCCGAAACGAGGGTGAGGTCAGGATCTCGGCCAGCAGGGACAGGAAGTTCGGCAATTGGTCCGCAAGCACCATGCCCCGAAAGGCAATGAATTCGGCACGGGTTTCGAACTCGAGTGAGCCCCCCATGGCGTCGAGTGCAAGATCAATCTGCTGTTTGGTTTTGTTCTTGGTTCCCCGGAGCATCATATTCCCCATGAGGCTCGAGACTCCGGTTTTGCCATCCGGATCCTGGGTGGCGCCCCCTTTGAAGGCCACTGTGACGTAAACCAATGGCAAAGAAGAGTCTTTTTCAAAGAAAAACTGGGCGGCATCCGCTGGAGTGGCGAAAGAAAGAAGGGCGAGAAGGGTGATGAAGGGTTTCATGGCTGATCCTTTCCTGCTGCGGCGGACTTCGGTACGCCGGTGATCACAGTGAGTTTTGCGGTCTGGAACACACGCTTGGCGGTTTCCTGGAGTTGTTCGGGAGTCACCGAATAAACCTGTTCTTGTTGAGCGAGTCCGGCCTCGACGCTACCGTTCTCCGTTTCGAATTGTCCGAGGACGTGGGCTCTGCCGTGTGAGGTAAGTAGTCGGCTCATGAAGCGGAAGCGCATGACGTTGGTCGCGCGCTTCAATTCTTCCGTTTTGACGGGAGTGTTCTTGAGTCGCTCGAGCTCACGCAGGATCACTGATTCCGCGAGCAGGGCGGTTTTCCCTTTTTGTAGATCGGCCTCGATCAAAAAGAGGCTCGGATCACGAAGCGCGATCGATCCCGAGCCGACTGACGTGGCAATTCCGGCATCGACCAGAGCCCGGTTCAGGCGACCGTTCCGGCCTTCGGTCAGAAGCCCTTGGATGGCCTCGAACACAGGGGTGTCGGCCGAGTTCAGTCCCTGGATCTTGAATGCGAGCCAGACTTTTTCCACCTCCACATTCAACTCCAGACGTTTCCGGCGTTGGGCGGTCTGCTCGGGCTCCTGTTCATAGGCGGGATTTTCGGTCTTGCGTGCCGGAAGGTGGCCATAGAGGCGTTCCACCCGCTTCAGCACACGGTGCTCATCGACGTCGCCGACCACGACGATCACCGCGCGGTCTGGGCTATAAAAGCGGGTGTAGAAGTCGCGTCCGTCTTGGGCACTCATGGAGGTGAGGTCCTGTTCGTAGCCAATGACGGGCCAACGGTAAGGGTGGGTGGTGAAGGCGGTCTCGAATAGCGTTTGGTACATCGTGCCTTCGGGAGAGTTTTCTTTTCGAAAGCGACGCTCATTTTGAACCACTTCGCGCTCAGTCTTGAAGGATGCGTCGTTCACGATCAGGTTCACCATCCGGTCGGATTCAAGTTCGGAGATCAGATCAAACCCATCCTTTGGCATTTCCTGGATGTAGACCGTGTGGTCGTTCGAGGTGAAGGCATTCTCGCCCTCGGCGCCGGCCTGTTCCAAAAGGGCGTCGAAGCGACCGTCAGGGTATTTGGAAGTCCCCTTGAACATCATGTGTTCGAAAAGGTGGGCCAACCCAGTTTTTCCCGGAACCTCGTTTCTGGAACCGACATTGAACCAGGTCTGATAAGCGAAGGTCGGAGAAGAACTGTCCTTTTGGATGATGAGTCTCAATCCATTCGGGAGGACGGCCCGTTTCACTTCGAAGCTTCCGACAAAGGGAAGGGTTTCGAAAGCACCGTCCCGAGTCTCCTTTTTGGAGTTGGATCCGGTGTGGGAGCAGGAGGAAAGGAGCGGAAGGGCTCCGCAGATCAATAGGAACAGATGAGTGCGCATGGAGAGATTATCCTTCAAATGTTTCAGGATTGTCAGTGTTGATGTGTTGACTCGGTCCTCAGGCCGGCCTAAATTCGGGGTTGGGGGGATCGAGCATGTCCGTGGCGGCATTTCAGAAGAAGAACTTCCGTTATGTTTCTGACGGAAAGTCCTACCGGAACCTGCTTCATGCAGGAGTCGCCGCCGTGGTGCTGCTGGCCATGGGCTTTGGGGTCCTGCAGGCTTCCCGCTCCTCTATTTTCCTGTTGAAGGCAGTCAAGGTAGAGTCCCTTTCTCCTGGATACCCCCTCACTCGGGAGGCCGTGCTCGAGATGGCCAAGGCGCCTCTTGGGCGGGTTTCTCTGTTCCATCTCGATCTGGAACCCATGGAAACTCGGTTGGTCCGAAACCCCTGGGTCAAAGGGGTGGTGATCGGTAAGCAGTTTCCCGGAACTCTATCCCTGAAAATCATCGAACGGACCCCGGTTGCCCTCCTGAGTGAAAGCACGGGACGCATCCTGTATCTGGAAGAGGACGGGTCGACCTTCGAAGACCGGGCCATGGTCTATCCGGCGGACCTTCCCATCTTGACCGGATTTCCGGCTGCGGATCTTCCGACATTGAAGGCTTTGAATCAATTTATGGGGACCTGGTTTTCATCAGAGCGTCTCCCTGGTTTACGATTGTCTTCACTGAGCTACGATGAAAAGTCCGGTCTGAAGGCTATGGTGATCTACCCGATGAAGAACCAGAAGTTGATGAGAACCGTGATTGAGCTCGGGCTCAACCTGGAAGAGGCCAATGGGGTCTCCTCCGCTCACCTGAAGCAGGTCTTCGACTACCTCTCCAGCCGGTCCCAGCCGGCGTCAAAAATATGGCTAGGGGACGGAAAGAAAATCGTTGTCAAATTTTCAAGGGGTCCATAGACTTTCAGCTAAGTTGCGTCAGTTGGAATTTTGTCGCAGCTCGAACGGTACCCGTGCTCATGGGAGGAGGAGGGTCAAGTGTCTAAAAAAGATTTAGTCATCGGTCTCGATATCGGGACGACCAAGGTGTGTTGCATCGTCGGGGAAGTTCATCCGGCGACTCCGACCCAAGCCTCCTCTATAGATATTATCGGTTTCGGCCAAGCGCCTTCGACCGGGCTTCGTAAAGGGGTGGTCATCAATATCGACTCCACGGTCGAGGCGATTCGCAAAGCGGTCAAAGAAGCCGAGAACATGGCCGGAATCAAGATCAATTCAGCTTATGTCGGAATCGCAGGCACCCACATCAAGTCTTTCAACTCCTCGGGAGTGGTCGCGGTCAAGGACAAGGAAATCACCGAACAGGACGTCCAGCGCGTGATCGAGGCCGCCAAGGCCATCATGATTCCGCAAGACCGCGAAGTCCTCCATGTGATCCCCCAGGAATTCATCATCGACGATCAGGACGGCATCCGTGATCCGATCGGGATGAACGGAGTCCGTCTCGAGGCCAAGGTGCACATTGTGACCGGGGCCATCAGTGCCGCTCAGAACCTGGTCAAGTGCGTGAATCGCGCCGGGATCAGCGTCACCGAGCTGTGTTTGCAGCCGATCGCTTCGAGCTCTGCCGTGTTGACCCATGACGAGAAAGAATTGGGTGTCGCACTGGTGGATATCGGTGGTGGGACCACTGATATCGCCATCTTCCGTGAGGGAGCGCTCCTTTACACGGCTGTCCTCCCTGTTGGGGGAATGCACATCACGAACGACATCTCTGTGGGCGTCCGCGCATCGCTCGATGCGGCCGAGAAAATCAAGATCGCCCACGGTTGTGCCATGTCTTCACTGGTAAAAGAAGACGAGACGATCGAGGTTCCTTCTGTAGGTGAGGGCAAGCCACGCGTGGTATCCCGAAAAATTCTGGCCGAAATCGTTGAGCCTCGTATCGAAGAGATGTTCTCGTTGATCCAGCAGGAGATCAGCCGCTCGGGATACGCAGATCTCCTGGCTGCAGGCATCGTGATGACCGGCGGTACGACTCTTCTGCAAGGAATGGTCGAGTACGGCGATTTCCTGTTCGAGGTTCCGCTCAAGCGTGGCGCTC
Organism: Pseudomonadota bacterium; assembly: GCA_027491115.1. Classification (GTDB taxonomy): domain Bacteria; phylum Bdellovibrionota; class UBA1018; order UBA1018; family CAIMNF01; genus CAIMNF01. Next base: position 204,194 of record JAIXWV010000020.1, on the reverse strand, counting down.
CGATCCGTCTCGGCGGACTCAAGGATGTGGTCAATTCTCCAAAATATTCCACTGCGGTCGGGTTGCTCAAGTTCGGGGCCGACAAACTGAATCGGGTTCACACTGGGGGGCCGTCGCTTCTGGCTGAAGGACTCCTCGGGGACGACGGAGTATTCAGTAAGATCGGTGGACAGATGAAAAACTGGATGAAGGATTTGTTCTGAAGCTTTTCGAAAACAACTGACACAAGGAGGCGTGGTACATATGTTCGAAATTCAAGAAAACAAGGTTCTGGGTGCTAAAATCAAGGTCGTCGGAGTCGGCGGTGGTGGCTGCAATGCGGTCAATACCATGATCCGTGCCGGTCTGACCGGCGTGGAGTTCATCGCAGCGAACACCGACAAGCAGGTGCTCGAAAGCGTTCTGGCCCCGACCAAGATTGCCATCGGTCAGGAGCTGACCCGCGGTCTCGGAGCCGGTGCCAATCCGGACACTGGCCGCAAAGCCGCTCTCGAAGATTATGCTCAAATTTCTGAAATGCTGTCCGGGGCCGACATGGTGTTCATCACCGCCGGAATGGGTGGTGGTACCGGAACCGGGGCTGCTCCCGTGTTCGCCAAGATCGCCAAGGAAGTGGGCGCCCTCACCGTTGGTGTGGTGACCAAGCCCTTCCTGTTCGAAGGCAAAAAGCGTATGAAGCAGGCCCTCGAAGGGATCAATCAGCTGCGTGAGAGCGTGGACTCCCTGATCATCATCCCGAACAACCGCCTGCTCAACATCTCGGGCGCTTCGCTTTCGATGATGCAAGCTTTCGGTAAGGCCGACGAAGTCCTCCTGAACGCCGTTCAGGGCATCTCCGACCTGATCAACCACACCGGTTACATCAACAGCGACTTCGCCGACGTCCGGACCATCATGGAAAATAAGGGACTGGCCCTCATGGGGATCGGTTTCGGTCAGGGCGACCACCGTGCCGTGGAAGCTGCGACTTCCGCCATTTCCTCTCCCTTGCTCGAGGACATCTCGATCAACGGAGCGACCGGAATCATCATCAACATCACTGGGGGCTCGAACCTGACCCTTCATGAAGTGAACGAGGCCACGTCGATCATCCAGGAAGCTGCAGATGAAGACGCCCAGATCATTTTCGGGACCGTGATCGACGAGTCCTTGAATGACAAGGTGAAGGTGACCGTGATCGCGACCGGACTCGGTTGCGACGCCTCGGCTCAGATCACCGAGATGAAGAACGCCAATCCTGCCGTTCGGAACAATGTCAATGCGAACACCATGAACCTAGGCAATGCCCAGAATCCTGGTCAGAACAATGCTCCAATCAACAATCCGAGCAATGTTGCAAATGTTCCCGCCAATAACACCCAGAATAACAATGTCCAGGCCAATAACAGCCAGGGTATCGGGGCGGTATCGGAGAACTTCAATCCTCAGTCGGTTCAGAATCTGGCCGCCGCAGGGAATGAGAATTCCGAACTTGCACGTGCTCGTGAGATCGCCAAGCGTCTCGGGATGGTGAGCTCCGAAGGCCAGGACTACGATGTTCCAGCCTTCATGCGCCGCTCGAACGAGTCGAACCCGAACAACGGTTGATCGTTCTTTTCGGATTTGAAAAGGGCTCCCGGGCTGAGGTCCGGGGGCCTTTTTCGTTTGGTTTCAAGGGGATTTAGACTAGAGTGGGAGGCATGACCCCAGTTTTGTCTGATGGAGCCCGTGCGATCCAGAGCTTGTTGACCCGTCAGGGTCTTCCTTCCCCTTCGTTTCAGGTGGTGCTCGGTTCCGGCTTCAAGGACGCTCTCGATCAGGGCATCCCGTCCGGATTCGTCATCGCCGCAGAAGTTCCGTTTGGAGAGATTCCCGGAATCCACCCTTCCACAGCCCCGGGACATTCCGGGAAATACGTTTTCATCCGTCACCGCACCCGGAAACTTTGCGGGATCATCCAGGTCGGGCGACTTCACGGTTACGAGGGCCTCGAGCCTCGGGAAGTGGTCCGGACGGTCATGTTCCCCCGTGAACTCGGGGTCGAGCATTTCTTTTTGACCAATGCAGCCGGCGGAATGGATCCTGCTCATACGACCGGCGATGTGATGCTGATCCGCGACCAGATCAATCTTTCAGGGAAGAATCCTTTGAGTGGATCCAATCCGTCGCGCCCGGACGGAACACCCTGGGGTCCGAGGTTCCAGGATCTGACGCGTCTGTTCGACCGTGAGTGGACACGAGAGGTGTCGATTGCACTTCAGTCGGAAGAGCTCAAGGTTCATGAAGGGGTCTATGTCGGTGTCGCAGGTCCCGCATTTGAAACCCCGGCTGAGATCCGCTTCTTCCAGGGAATCGGAGCTCATGCAGTGGGGATGTCCACGGTTTGGGAAACGGTCGCCCTCAAGCACAGTGGAGCCCGGGTTTGTGGGATCTCGCTCATCAGCAACATCGCTGCAGGTCTTTCTGGGGGTGCCGATGGAGAGCCCGAAGAGTTGGATCATTTCGCCATTCTTGATGCGTGTAAAACCTCGTCCACCAGAATCCTGAGAGCGATTCTGTTGTCTGTCGAAAAGAACTGCGGGGCCTGAGATGACCTTCGATCTCGGGATCCGCTGCAGGACGCTTCTTCCGATGACTGGAGGAGAAGGTAAGGTTCTTTTGGATCAGTTCCTCGGAGTGAAAGACGGACTGATTGTGGAATCAGTCCCCTGGAAAGAGGGGCGGGATCAGGAATGTTCCCGATTCATCGACAGCGGAAGCCGGATTGTGATGCCCGGACTCGTGAACGGTCACACCCATTTGGCGATGAGTCTCCTTCGTGGCTATGAGGACGATTTACCCTTTCACAAGTGGTTGTTCGAGCGGGTGTTCCCCGTTGAAGCCAAGTGGGTGGATGCGGAATTCGTGGAAGTCGGCGTCTCGCTCTCGGCCTTGGAGTGCATCCGCTTCGGGACGACCACGGTGAATGACATGTACTTCTTCACCGAGTCAGCTGCAAAGGTACTCGATGACTCGGGTCTTCGAGCCACTTTGGCCTGGCCGTTCATGGACTTTCCAGTTCCCGACGAGAAGCATCTCGGGGATCTGGCCCTGTCAGGTAGGCCCGCCCGGTTCCAGGCGTTCTATGAACGTTACCGGAATCACCCGCGCATCCGACCCGCTCTTGGACCTCACGCCCCCTACACCTGTAGTGACGATTTGATTCGCGAGGTGACCGCTCTATCCAACAGGTTCCAGGTCCCAGTGCACATGCATGTCTCGGAGACCGAGAAAGAAGTCCGTGAGTCGGTGGCCAAATATGGCAAGACTCCGGCGCAGCGGTTGTACGATCTCGGTGCTCTACACTCCCGTTTTTTCGCTGCACACGGGGTCCATCTCACTGACGAGGAGATCCGTCTCTTCCGTGAGACCGGAGCCACTGTGATTTACAATCCGGATTCCAATTTCAAGTTGGGCTCCGGAATCGCACCGATCACGAAGTTCCGTCGGGCGGGCGTGGAGTGTGCCTTGGGAACGGACGGTTCCGCATCGAACAACGATTTGTCTCTTTTCGGAGCCATGGATCTCGGAACCAAGGCCCAGAAGGTCGCCCATCACGACAGCACCGCCATGGTCGCCCTCGATGCGCTCAATCTCGCCACCTATGAAGGGGCCAGGGCGTTGGGCCTGGGGCACCTGGTCGGGTCACTCGAGCCGGGCAAGCGGGCAGATTTCATCTTGATTCGTACGGATCATCCCCATCTGATGCCGATGCACTCGGTCCTGAGCCAGTTGGTTTACGCCTGCCAGGGGCTCGAGGTGGATACGGTCATTTGCGATGGAAGGGTGTTGCTCGATCAAGGGCGTTTCGAGACGCTCGATCCGGCCACCATCTATGCCGGAGTCGAACGGATGCGGCAAAAATTAGCCCAAGAGCTCGAGCTTCACCACTAAATCGAATCAGTTGATGGATGAGACCGATGTCATCGGCTCTCTCGGCTGTAACGGATTTGGACACCTCGAAGGGATAGATTCAAGGTTGAATCCGTTTGTAATCGAATTCACGGGCCTCTAGTGGCTGGCATCGTCTTTGCTCTATCAATCTCACACGGAGACGATGATGAAGATGAAGTTCGAAATCCTGAAATCCATGAGACCCTGGATGTTCCTGACCCTGATCTCAGGGATCGGATGCGGGATGCAAGGCACCAGTGTTTACAACTTGACCCAGAGTGGGGCCCAGTTCTCGAATACCCAATGTTCCACAATTCGTCTTTCGGTGAGTGAATCCAGCAACCAGATCAGCGGGTCCGGTTCAAATCCCTGCTTCAACCAGACTTTGTCCGGGACCCGGGCTGCCAATGGGCAAATGAATGTGACTCTTTCCCTCATTCCAGTCAGTGGTGCAACCAGTGCCTATGGTCAAGCGGGTGGTGGCATGTATGGTTACGGAGGAGGCATGTATGGTTACGGAGGAGGCATGTATGGTGCTGCCCCAACAAATTGCACTTATCAAGGTGTTCTGATGGTTTCGGGAACTTCCATTCAAGGAGTTCTCAACCCATCTTCTTCCTTTGGTTATGGATGCCTTGGGAGCATCACCATCAACGGAACGCGTAACTGAGTTTTTCCAGCTGTCCCCCTCAACCCTCATCTCTCTCTCGATGAGCCCCGGTCGAAGGATGGTCCTTTGACCGGGGACTCGTTCTCGTTCATACTCAGGGCATGAAATCATCCCTGACCGCTCTCCCCGGACCCCGGGACTACTTCGAGTACAAAAAAGGTAAACTGTCTGTCGAGGGCATCCCTCTCCAGGGCATCATGGAGCGATACGGGTCTCCCTTGTATGTGTATTCGGGTGGAGCGATCCGCCAGTCTTATGCGGCCTTGACGAAGGCTTTCAAAAAATCACCGGTCCAAATCTGCTTCGCAGTGAAGGCCAATTCGAATCTATCCATCTTGCGTCTGCTTTCATCACTCGGTGCTGGATGCGATCTGGTGTCTTATGGAGAGTGGGATCGGGCTGAAAGGGCGGGTGTTCCGCGTGAAAAAAGAGTTCTCTCCGGTGTGGCCAAGACCGCTCGCGAGCTCGAGAGCCTGTTCCGGTTACCCGAAGGTGGGGTCGGATCCATCCACGTCGAATCGGTCATGGAGTTCGAGATGATCCTCCTGATCGCCAATTCCATGAGGCGTCCCGTATCGGTCGCATTCCGGTACAATCCGGATGTCGACGCGGGAACCTTGGACAAGATCTCCACCGGACGGAAACACGACAAGTTCGGTCTCACCCGCGAGGAGATCCTCGATCTGGCGGTCACTTATGGTGATGACGACTTTGTCAGGATCGCTGGACTTTCAATACATATAGGAAGCCAGATCACCTCCATCCGGCCCTTCGATCGGGCATTCAAGCGGCTGGCGGATCTGAAGTTCGAAGTGGAGGAGCACCTGGGACGCGAGCTCGACTATGTGGATCTCGGAGGTGGGATCGGGGTCCGCTACCACCAGGAGAAGGTGATCGATCTTGGTGAATACGCCGAGCTCATCCTGAAGCACTTCAAGGGAGTTCCCAAGATCCTCATCGAGCCGGGTCGTAGTCTCATTGCCAATGCGGGGGCGCTGGTCAGTCAGGTGGTGTATTCAAAGGAGCGCGGAAAAGACCGGACCCTGATCCTCGATGCCGGAATGAACGACCTGGTCCGCCCCGCATTGTATGAGGCGTATCACGAGATCCTCCCTCTGGAGCAGAAGGGACCTCAACCGGTGAGCTGGGATGTGGTTGGTGGAATTTGCGAGAGTACGGACTATTTTGCAAAATCTCGGAAACTGGCGCTGGAAGGACTCCCTGGCGAAGTCCTGGCCATCCTCTCGGCCGGAGCCTACGGGTTTTCGATGAGTAGCACCTACAACTCCCGCCCCAGAGTGGCCGAAGTCCTGGTAGACCGGGGTCAAGTCAAGCTGATCCGTAAGCGCGAAACTTACACTGATCTCATCCGACATGAAGCCGGGATCTGAATCCCGTCACTCGTAATCGGCTTCGGTCGGCTGTTTCTTTTTCTTGAAGTTCGTGTTGAACTCGCACTTTTGATCCGCGACGCCGCCGATGGCGATTAGTGTCGAGTCGATGGACTCACTGTATCCGATCCGGTCGGGAACGCTCACTTGGTTCACCACTTTGCTCGTGTAATTGTAGTAGGCGAGGCGGGTGGTTCCGAAATAGATCACATCCGGATTCACTTTTCGAATCGGTGCGGCGAAGTGTTTGAGAGAGTCACATGAAAACGATCCGTAGATTTCTGGGCGCCCCTTTTTCATGTTCTCTTGGATCATTTTCAATCCCGGGCGGTTTTTCCGGTACCAGCCGTAGTCGGTGTGCCCGTTACTGAGGAGTCGGGGCGGCCCGAAGTCAGGACCTCCTCCATCTCGGGAGTGTCCCACATAGAAGACGGCCTCCGATGATGCGAGGCTGGTTTTGAATTTCTCGTTCATCCATTTGGTGTGCTCAGCTTGTTTGGGGTTCTTTCGGTTCAGATCATCGCGGTTGGATAGCGCGCTCGTGTAAAGCTTCACCACTATCTTTTTACCCCCGGGAAGAGATTTGCTGATGTGGTTGGCGTTCTTCGGGTCGGCACGGAACCCGCAGGGTTCGACTCCGCATGTCGCATAAAGCTTTTGGACAAGATAAGCTCTTTCAATCGCGTCGGTGGCTACCGGAGGATTCCCTCCCGAGTCGCCATACCCCATGAACAGGTGGATGTTGGCCACACCGTCTTGGTACAAACGCCTCATTTTTTCCCGACATTTTTTCAGTCGGGACATCGAGCTCCAGGGATCACATGCAGGCTTCTGGTTGATTTTAGTGACTTGTTCGAGAGTTTGCGTCACCTCGCTTGCGGAGGACGGTTCCGCAAGTGCAAGGGTGGAATGGATTTGAAGGAGCAAACACACTGTAACCACGGTCATTCCGGCCTTCATGGACACTCCTCCCTGACCTCTTCCTCTGGATCCTTCTTGCAGTCCTTCAGATCAATTTGAAGGATCTTTTTGTCCGCATCCTTGAGAGCCCGATAGGTTCGGAGCGCACTGATGCGGACCTGAAGCGGGTCTCTTTTCAGGGCGGATCTCATCAAATCCTGTCGTTCTTGAGGGCTCAGTTGATCGAAGCGCTGAAACAAGAAATCATGGCTTCCCATTTTCACTTCGGGAATGCTCGACTCGAGCAGCCCTTGCAGTTCCTTGAGGGTCGGTTTCCACTGAATTGCACCCAGCACTTGAAGTGCTCCCAAAGTCTTCAGGATGTGATCTTCGCGGTTGGGGGATTGCATCCAGGACTTCATGGAATTCCGGATTTGTTCCTCGTTCTTGGGTGAGGCGATGCGGGTGATGGCCTGGAATATCTCCGGTACCAGATGCTCGTTACGGACCTGGAGCAAGGCACCCAAGTGTACCGACCGTTTGGCTTCTCCGATGATGCAAGCAGCGTCCCGCACACGGTCCGCATCCTTCAGGGCGACGTCGAGTTCCCGATCGAGGGATTTGCTGACGAGCAGGCTTTTCCCTTCTGCGCTCAAGGCCGCGCCGGCCCGGAGTCCCACGCAGAGGCCGTCCAGATCGATGGTTTTGGCAAAGACCGGAGTGGTGAGGGTGAATAGAAAGGGAATGAGGAGCAGTCTCATGTTCTGCTGATCGTCATTTCGGATCAAAAACTCCAGTCCAGGTCGCATCCTCGGCCATGTATTCTGCATGGCCATCTGCGTTTTCTGTAAAGGCGTATCGAGGTATACGCCGCAGGTGTGTATGAGGAAAGATGGTGCGCGCGGAGGGACTTGCCTTCCGCTTCGCTCGCCTCCGGCTCCCTCGCTTCAGGCCAGGCCGCATCCTCAGCCATGCATCGTGCATGGCTGTCCGCGTCCGAAGGCATGCTTCGTCCGCGGTCGGACGCTCCCGTTCAAGTCCCTCCTGATCGCCCCGCGATGTTTCCCGTAAAAACCCCTCCCGCACGAGGAAGAAGAGCGAGCGTGACCAAGGCGTATCGTGATATACGCCGCGGGAGCGCGAGAGAAGTCTGACGAAGTCCGGGAGGGTTTTTTACGAGGAAAGATGGTGCGCGCGGAGGGACTTGAACCCCCACACCTTACGGCACCAGATCCTAAGTCTGGCGTGTCTGCCAATTTCACCACGCGCGCTTCCGAGAAGTGAGCCCCCACTTTATCCTGTCGCTCCAGTCAAATCCAGTGTAAAACTATGGCTTTAACCCACCCCATGAAAACCTACTTCGGTTCGCAATTTCTGGACGCCGAGTTTCCGCCTCAAACCGTGGTGGCGCTCGGAAATTTTGACGGGGTTCATCTGGGGCATCAGTCCATTCTCGGACGTGCCATGGAAGACTCCAGGACGATCGGGTTTCCGGTCGTTGCGTTCACTTTCAAGCCACATCCCACCCTGGAGCTGAAGCCGGAGTCAGATTTGAGACTCCTCATGACCTATGACGAGAAGCGGATCCGTTTACAGGGCCTGGGTGTGGATTATTGCATCGAAGAGCCTTTCAATTCGACTTTTGCAGGTCTTTCAGCTCAGGAGTTTTTTGACCGGATTCTGGTCGGAAGGGCTCATGCAAGAGTGATCGTCGTGGGTGAGAACTTCACATTCGGCCGGAACCGAGAGGGGACCATTCCGGTCTTGAAGGGATTTTGCGATGCAGCAGGGGTGATCTTGCGAGCCCTGCCTCCGGTCGAGGTGGACGGTCTTCCGGTTTCGAGCTCGAGGATCCGGGCGGCCCTTTCCGAGGGGCGAGTCAGCCTGGCCAGAGAACTGCTCGGCCGGCCGTTTTTTTACAGGGCTGAAGTGGTCCATGGCGACAAGCGGGGTCGGACCATCGGGTTCCCGACTGCGAACATGAAGTGTGACACGAAGTTCCCCCTGCGGTCCGGAGTCTATGCAACGACAGTTTTCTGGCAGGGGAAGACCTATCCGGCAGTCACCAATCTGGGTACCCGACCCACCTTCGACTCGTCTGAGCTCCGCATGGAAACCCACCTTCTCCATGAGGACCTTGAGCTCTACGGTGAGATTCTCGAAGTTTCGTTTCATGAAAGGATCCGCGATGAGAGGAAGTTCGGATCGCTTGACGAGTTGAAACACCAGATTCAGGCCGACACGGAATTGGCGGGTCATCTCTTAAGTTCACGAAATTCTTAAATAGAATTGCGATAAGGCTTCCTTCAGCCCTAAAATGAAGGGGATGTCCAGGAAACTCGTCGAGCTCCTTTACAAGGACAAGCTCCTCACACAGTCCCAATATCAGGATGCCGAGGCCATCTTCAAAAGCAATGGGGATGCCATCCGTCAGTTCATCGAGAAAAAGGTTCTGTCGGAACAGAAACTGCTCCTGTTCCTCAATCAGAAATTCTCCCTCCAGAGCATCAATCTAGCCAAGTTCGAGGTGAAGCCTGAAGTCGTCGCCACCATCAGTGCGGATCTCGCTCGCAAGGCCCAAGCGATTCCAATCCAAATGAGTCGTGGGATCCTCGTGGTTGCCGTTCCCGATCCTACACAGATCGCATTTCTCGACGACATTCGCTTTGCTACGAAAATGAACGTCGAGGCGGTACTGACCACTTTCACTGCCTTTGATGCCGCTTTCCTGAAGTATTACTCCGGAACGCAGAACCTGGGACGTGCCCTGGAGCAATTCAAGAAAGACGCCCAAGGCCCGAAGGGGGGCAAGGAAGAGCAGATCCAACAGATCGAGCAGTTCCAGGTTCACGATGTGAACAATGCCACTGGAGATGATGCCCCTGTCATCTCCGTGGTGAACAGTGTACTGACCGAGGCGATCCGCCGTGGGGCATCGGACATCCATGTCGAACCCTATGAGCGCGATTTTCGGGTTCGGATCCGTGTGGACGGGGCGCTGATTGATGTCACACATATTCCGATGGAGATGAAGCGTGCGGTGGTCGCGCGCTTCAAGATCATGGGCCGGATGGACATCGCGGAATCCCGCGTGCCGCAAGACGGACGCATCAAGATCAAGCTTGGAAACAAGGAAGTGGACTTCCGGGTGAACACCCTGCCGACCCTTTTCGGCGAGAAGGTCGTGTTGCGTATTCTGTCCAAAGGTAACCTTCAGCTCGATCTGAGAACCCTTGGATTCGAGGATCGACAATTGGAAATCTTCCGCAAGGGGATCGCCCAACCGAACGGAATGGTGCTCGTCACAGGGCCGACCGGTAGCGGAAAAACCACTACACTCTATTCGGCACTCATGGAGCTGAACCAGGTCTCAGACAATCTCTCGACCGTTGAAGATCCTGTTGAATACAATCTCGAGGGGATCAACCAGGTTCAAGTGAACAAGGATGTCGGATTGACCTTCGCTGCGGTTTTGAGAGCCTTGCTCCGCCAAGACCCGGATACCGTTCTGGTGGGGGAGATCCGGGACTTTGAAACAGGAGAGGTTGCGGTTCAGGCAGCTCTGACCGGTCACTTGGTGCTGTCCACGCTTCACACAAACGACACGGTCTCGACCATCACCCGGATGGTGAACATGGGGATCGAGCCCTTCCTCGTGACTGCATCTGTGAACACCATCGTCGCCCAGCGCCTGCTCCGGACGCTCTGCCAACACTGCAAACAGCCGATCAAGATTCCAGCGGACAAAATGGAGTCCCTGGGGATCAACAAGTTCGCGGCGAACGCCAACTTCTACGGCCCGAAGGGGTGCAAAGAGTGCAATAACACGGGATACAAGGGGCGTGTGGCCATCTACGAAGTGCTCGAGTATTTCTCCGAGCTCAAGGAGATGACTCTGGCCGGAAGGACGGCCATCGAAATCAAGCGAACCGCAGTCGAACAATACGGACTCCAAACGCTCAGGGTTTCGGCACTCAAAAAAGCGGTTGAGGGCAGGACCTCGGTCGATGAAGCGGTCTCGATGACCGCGGAACAGTGAGGCATTCATGAAAAGGACGGTACAATGGGAAAGCTGACACTCACAGCATTGCTCCGGGCGATGGTGGATCAGGACGCGTCCGACTTGCACATCACCTGCAACACTCCGCCGCAGTTCAGGATCCACGGCAAGCTCATGAAAGCCAAGACGGACCCCCTCACTCCTGATTCGATCAAGGAACTGGTCTACGAGATTCTAACAGAGCAGCAGAAGAAGACTTTCGAGACCTCGAACGAACTCGACTTCTCGTTCGGTGTGAAGGATGTGGCTCGATTCCGGGGAAACCTGTTCTTTCAGCGTGGATCGATGGGAGCTGTCTTCAGGAAAATTCCGGTGAACATTCCCGAGTTCGACAAACTCAGTCTCCCTGATGCGATCAGAAAGATTGTCAAACAGCCGAACGGTTTGTTCCTGGTCACCGGCCCTACCGGCTCGGGTAAGTCCACCTCCCTCGCGGCCATCATCGACCTTTTGAATCGTGAAGACAACGGACACATTCTCACATTCGAGGATCCGATCGAATTCGTCCACCAGCACAAGAACTGCATTGTCAACCAACGAGAGATCGGTGCGGATTCCCACACCTTCCACGACGCACTCAAGCACGCTCTTCGTCAGGACCCGGACTTCATTCTGGTGGGAGAGTTGCGGGATCTGGAGACCATCGAAATGGCTTTGACCGCCGCTGAGACCGGTCACATGGTGTTCGGTACGATGCACACGAACAGCGCTGTTCAGACGATCGCACGGGTGGTGAACGTGTTTCCTCCGCACCAGCAGCCCCAGATCCGCCAGTTGCTCGCTGCCACACTGATCGGCGTACTGACCCAACAATTGGTTCCGAACTCGGGGAAATCCGGACGTTCTGCCGCATTCGAGCTCTTGGCTCCCAACACAGCCATTCGGAATCTGATCCGTGAGGACAAAATGCACCAGGTTTACGGTGCCATGCAGGCGGGCCAGGCCGGTACCGGGATGCAGACCATGAATCAGTCGCTCGCCGAGCTAGTTCGTAAAGGCAATCTGACCAAGGCTGACGCCATGGCATACAGTCACATGCCCGACGAACTCGGAAAGATGGTCTGAGGAGAATGCTGAATGCCTGAATTTGTCTACATTGCCTCGGACAAAGCGGGGAAAAAAGTCGAAGGGAAGATGGAGGCCAGCAACGAGGGCGAGGTTCGCATGGCCTTGCGGGGCCAGGGCCTACGTCCTAACAAGATCGCCAAAGCATCCCTGACCCAGATCAACGTCGGTACGGCCATCAAGGGTCTGGCTGGCGGTTCGGACACGGTCAATGTCGAGCGCCTGATGAACTTCATCCGGCAGCTTCAGACCATGATCACTTCCGGAGTTCCGCTGATTCAGGCCATTGAACTGTTTCACGAACAGGAAACGGATCCGACACTCCGTCGGATTCTCGGAGCCTGCAAAGAACGGATCAACGGCGGTAGTTTCCTATGGGAGTGCTTTGCGATGTACCCTAATACTTTCGAGAGGGTCTTCGTGGCACTCGTCCGTGCAGGCGAGTCTTCCGGAACGCTCGACGTGATGCTGAAGCGGATCGGCAAGTACCTCGAGAATTCCTATCGACTCAAGAAGCTCTTGAAGAGCTCGATGACTTACCCGATATCTGTGACGGTGATCGCCCTCGGGGTAATCACTCTCATGCTCACTGTAGTGATTCCCAAGTTTGAGGCGATGATTATTAGCAGTGGTGGAGAGATGCCGGCCCCGACCAAGGTGGTCTTGTGGTTGTCCCACGCAGTGATCGACAACTTCATGACCATTCTCGGGATGCTCGGGATCGGGTTTTACATGCTGAGGTCTTATTTGCGTACCAACGAGGGTCGGATCGTGATGCAAAACATTGCACTGGGTCTGCCCCTCACAGGTCCCTTGATCGTGAAGAGCGGTGTCGCCCGCTTCACTCGGACCTTGGCGACCCTGCTTGCATCAGGTGTACCGATTGTCGACGGACTCGAGATTTGCAAAGCGGCAGCGACCCATGTCGCGTTCGAAGACGCGATCACCGAGATGAAGAAAGACGTCGAACTCGGAGCCAGCTTCACGGCAGCAATGTCTAAGTTTCCCAAGCTCTTTCCGCGGATGTGCATCCAGATGAGCTCGGTGGGTGAGAACACCGGAAATCTCGACAAAATGCTCGAGAAAATCGCCGAGTTCTATGAAGAAGAAGTGGAAAATGCGATCCAAGGCATGCTGAAACTCATCGAGCCCGTGATGTTGGTGGTCATGGGTGGGATTGTGGGTGGATTGATGATCTCGATGTACTTACCGATTTTCCAGATGGCAGGCAGTGCAGGCGGCGGAGGAGAGTGATCATGGCAGCAATAGATGAGATCAAACGACCTTTGTTGGGCAAGTCACCTCAGGTGGCCGCTCTGAAGAAAATGATCGAAAGAGTCGCTCCCTCGAAGACCAATGTCTTGATCATCGGAGAGAGCGGAACAGGAAAGGAGCTTGTGGCAAGGGCGCTACACGAGCTCAGTCCGGTCAAAAGTGGCCCTTTTGTTGCGGTCAATTGCGGCGCAATTCCAGAAACCTTGATTGAGAGCGAACTGTTCGGACATAAAAAAGGAAGTTTTACAGGAGCCGTCGCGGACAAAGAAGGTTTGTTCCAAGTGGCCGACGGAGGAACCTTGTTTCTTGACGAGGTGGGTGAGTTGCCACTTACTATGCAGGTGAAGCTCCTGAGGGCCCTTCAAGACCGCTCGATCAGGCGAGTGGGGGGCAATGACAATATCAAGATCGATGTCAGAATTGTCGCCGCCACCAATCGGAATCTCGAGGACGCCGTAAAGAAGGGGACTTTCCGCGAGGACCTTTATTACCGGCTCAATGTGATCCTTCTTGAGACTCCACCGCTCCGGACACGGGCTGGTGATGTCGAGGAGCTCGCACTGTTCTTCTTGAAGCGCTACAATGAAAAGTATCAGCGTCAGCTCGAGGGTTTCGCTCCGGAAGCTTTGCAGATTCTTCTCGCTCACCGATGGCCCGGGAACATTCGTGAGCTCGAGAACATCCTAGAGAGGGTTTGCACTTTGGAGTCGAGCCATTCCATTCAAATCACCACCTTACCGCCAGAGATGGTTCTGGCTGCGCGAAAAGAGCTTGGAAAGCCCCGGGAGTTGGTACTGAAGGCTGATTTCAGCCTAGGACCAGTGGACCTTAACGAAATCTTTTCACAGGTCAGAAGATTCTATCGTCACGAGGCACTGGTATTCAGTGCACAGGACTCCGGAAAAGCGGACGCGTTGGTTCTAGAGAAATAAAAAAGCCCCCGGGCAGAACCCGGGGGCTTTGGAATCATCCGTTTGATCTGAGCTTACTGAAGACCGCTCTGGGTGTTCCTCAGCTGCTTGTTCTGGTCGATGGTCCACCCATCGTAGCCATTGGTAAGAGCCAAGGCTCCACCAGCAGTGAGGATGCTCCCTGAAGCTCCGATGGTGAAGGTTTGTTGGGTCAGAGTAGCTGCTGCGTTACCGCCTGCGTTTGCCGTGCTGCTAAGCCGAGTGCGACCGGTGGTAGCGTTGATGCCGGTCAAGGTGCCGCTGTTCTCAGCTGCGGTCGCTAAGAAGATATCGGTGTTCGCTGTAGTACCGGTACATTCCACCGCACCGTTCGCCACAACGTCCGAGTAAGCCTGGGTCGCAGGGAGGAAAACCCAATTGGTTCGAACGCAGGAGAGGGCTCCATTCGGTCCGCAAGTGTTGCCGCCATCGGCAGAAAATCCCACTGTATAGTAGAACTTTACGCCATCCCGAGCATAGCCGGCTTGGCCCAAGCACTGAGTGTAAGAGGAGTTCTCTGCGGCAAAGCTCTGCTCAATGGTGTAGGCACCCCCTAAAGAGAGCCTTGCCTCACTTTGCCTGCTTTTCGCTTGGAACTTTTTGTACTGAGGTACGGCGAGAGTCGCCAAGATCCCAATGATTGCCACGACCACCATGAGTTCCACCAAGGTGAAACCCGCATTACTCTTTACGTTCCATTTACGTTCCATATGCATCCCCTCCTTAAAAGGGTATTTTGGGCTTCCCTACGTCCGCCCATACCTTTATTCTATTGACAAGTTTATGAAATGGCGAGGTGTTTTTCACCGTCAGGCGCTTGTCGCCCTCGTTTTTTGCTTGCCTCTTTATTTATCAATTAAAGAAGTTGATTTCGATCGGCCGCATTTGCTGCGGGCTGGGGACTATCAGTTGACCCCGCAGTTCTTTAGGTTGATCTCCGGAGGGTTCTGGCCGGCAGCTCACGATTACCTTTGGATTCGTACTCTTCAGTTGATCGGGTCGGGGAACTACGGTGCCGAAGCACTCAAGGAGAGTGTCGGATTTTACCGGCTTTCTACGGGGCTTGATCCGTATTTTTACGAGATTTATGACCAAGCCGCGGTCAATTTTTCCTGTTTGTTCGATGCCCCCTTTGCAGCTCTCGAGTTTATCGACAAAGGCATCCGGATCTATGAACGGGCCAGTCCTCCGAAGCGGTACTGGACCCACCCTTACAGTCTGTACCTGTATCGGGCGTATGTGAACGCGTTCATGCGGAATGATTGGGGTCAGGCCCGCAACGACTATTTGAAAGCCGCTTATTCCCCCGGTTCTCCAGCCTATTTGCAGAGCATGAAAAAATGGCTTCAGGAGGGAGACGGTGATCGGAAGCTCGCGGTGAAAGTGCTCAAATGGATGGTTTCCACCACTGAGCCCGGTCCGGTCAGGAAGAAATACGAGGAGAAGCTCAAGGCTTATGAGTGAATCAGTCGCGATCGAAGTTGTCGGGCTCAAGTTCGACATTGGCAAGAAACGCATCTTGAAAGGTCTCGATTTTTCCATTCCGCGGGGGAAGGTCTTCGCTGTGTTGGGTCACAATGGTGCCGGGAAGACTACTTTTTTCCACATTCTGCTCGGGCTGAAATACCAGACCGCAGGAGAAATTCGTATCCTCGGGAGGTCGAACGAGGATTGGCGTTCGCGCGCGGCAATGGGATATGTGGTCGAACGTCCGTACTTGAATCTGGATCACGAATTCGGTTCTCTATTGAACTATCATGCCCGCTTGGCCGGAGTGCCTCGAGACCGAGCTGCGTTTGAGCAAATCGCTCAAGAGGTCGGATTGAGTGGGCACCTCGACGATTCGTTGAGCACTTTTTCGAAAGGGATGCTGCAGAAGGCGGTGTTGGCCCAGGCTGCTCTCGGCAATCCGGAGATCAAGATTCTGGATGAGCCCATGAGCGGCCTCGATCCCGAGTCCCGGGAGTCGGTCAAGGCCCAGATCCTCAAGTGGAGTGATGCGGGAAAAACCATCATCTTTTCCTCCCATGTGATGGAGGATGTCGAGCAGCTCGCTGATGAAGTTTTAATTCTCGAAGACGGCGAGATTCGGTTCAGGGGAACCGTTTCGGAGTGGAGGGCGCGCACATGAGTCGGGGTGGTGCATATCTGACAAAGACCATGTTCGTGGCAGCTCAGGCGTTTCAGGATCTGCTTCGCGAGCGAATTCTGTACAATATCTTTTTCGTATCCTTGTTTTTGCTCTTCTTCGGGTACCTAGCGGCCCTGTTGGTTTACGGTCATCAGGACAGGGTCATGCTCCACTTCGGGATCATGATCAATGCACTTTCGGTATATCTGGTTGCAGGGGGAGCCGGTGCCAGGTTGCTCAGGTCTGAGGTGGAGCAACGCGTGGCCTATTTGCCTCTTTCAAGGCCGGTCTCGAGAGTCAGTTATTTTTTTGGAAAGTGGCTTGGGATCCTTTGGTTTTGTGCTGTGAATCTGCTGCTCCTGACGATGGTTTTATGGATTGCGCTTCGTGTGACCGGGGGTGGAGTGAATGAGGCGTTGATTCAGGCCACACTCCTGATCTGGGTGGAGTCCTGGGTGGTCTCAGCCACCGCCATGCTGGTGTCGTTGTTTTTTCGTCAGGGGCTTTCGGTCATGGTGTGCATGGCCTACTTGTTTCTGAGTCACAATCACGATCAGCTCGATTTTCTGAAGAATCAGGCTGGTGAAGGATCCCCTGTGTTCTCATTGCTCAAGCAGTTGACTCCGAATGGGCAGGTTTTGTTGATGGATACCCGGGTCTATTACGATGTGGCGCTCGGCGGATTTGAGTTGATCCAGCGAATGGGGTACGGGTTGGCGTGGGCCCTCTTGTTCATGCTCATTGGAAACGCTGTATTTTATAGGAAGAATCTATGATGATCGAATCGATCCTCGTCGTGATTCTTGGTCTGGTGTTGGGAAGTTTTTTGAATGTGGTCATCCACCGACTGCCGCTCGAAGAGTCGATTGTGCACCCCGGGAGTCGATGTCCCACCTGTAAAGCATCGATTCGATGGTTTCACAACCTTCCAGTTTTGGGGTACCTGGTGCTCCGGGGAAAGTGTGCAGGGTGCAGAACAAAAATTTCTCCTCGTTATCCTTTGGTGGAGCTCCTGACCGCTTTCTTGTTTTGGGGTAGTTACTTGGGTCTGCCGCTTGATGGGATTCAGGTGGTGAATCAACTCAGGATCTGGATATTTATTTCGATCGGTATAGCAGTCACCTTCATCGATCTCGATCACAGGATCATCCCTCACACCCTCAGTTTTGGTGGTTGGGGGGTGGGGCTTCTGACTTGCTTTGCTGATTATCGTCACGGACCTGGAGAGCTGGTGGCTGCGTCGGTCGCTGGGTTCGGTTTTTTCTTTTTGTTTGGCCTGCTCTACGAGAAGTTGACCGGGCGGGTGGGGTTGGGCGGGGGAGACGTGAACTTCATGGGAACGATTGGAGTGTTTCTTGGGTTCGGGGGGATCTGGTCGGCCATATTGATCAGTTCCATTACAGGGAGCCTGGTGGGGTTGTTGATGGCGGCCTGGTCCAAGCGGCGTGGGGAGGGTGACGGCGGGGAGGATGGGGTGCTCAGGACCCAGATTCCTTATGGGCCTTTCCTGGTCTTCGGGGCTCTGGTAGAACTCTTTTTCGGGGTGTCAGCATGGATCGGCCTATAGAAGAAGAAGTGCAGTGGCGGGATTTTGAACTCTATGAGCAGGTCCGGATCCGGCAGAATCGGAAACGCTTCCTCATTTTTGGATCGGCGCTCATCCTGTTCCTCTCCCTTTGTGCGGTACCGGTAGTGAAGGAACGCCTTCCCAAGTGGAGGTCCTTGCGGGCGGCGAGAGAGATCTCCACTGAGCTGGAGCGTGTGAAAACTCTTTCCATCCAGGAAAAACGTCCTGTTCGCTTGAAGTTTATCGGTGGTGGTCAATACCAGGTGGACGTTCTGGAGCGATGTGGAAGTGGGCCGGTGTTGAGGGAGCTCGCTCCGGGGACCTGGACCCTGAGGTCCGAGGAGTTGGTCATTCTTTCGCGTTCCGAGGCGGCCCGGTACTCCCTGGGTTTGGCGACTGATGAAATCTGTTTCGATCCAGTGTTCGGACTCGAGTTGAATCAGGCGGTCCGTAATGTGGTGGTGGTGGTTCCAGTCAATGACTTGACTGCGGGTCGACTGGATCGGGCCTCATACGTGATCCTCGACGGCGAATCGGCAAAAATTTCCATAAACTAGTGTCAATGAATTGTAATTCTTACTCGAACCCGATACTCTGGTATTCATGGCATCCGCTCAAGGAAGGGCAGGAAGTAGTCTACTCGCACGTTTGAAGGGGGGCATTGACCTCTCTTTCATGCTTGGTCGTTCGTATGTGGGTCTCAGCATTGGTGCGTCGAGCGTCAAGCTGGTCGAATTACGCAAGAAATCCAACTCCTGGATGATGACGGCCTACGCCAACATTCCGGTTGAAGAGGTCCTCTCGGATCAGCGTGAAGTGGTGAACGCGGCGAACATCGCATTCGCCATTCAAGAAGCTTTGACGGCGACCAAAGTCAAATCTAAAGAAGTGTGCTCCTCTCTGGTGGGGAGCGGGGTGATCATCAAGAATATCACCATCAGCGTGAACAACAAAAAAGAGCTCGAGGATCAGGTTTACTGGGAGGCTGAACAGTATATCCCGTTCGATATCAACGATGTTGTGATCGACTATCAAACCATTCGTGAAACTAAGAAGAATGAATTCGAAGTTGTCGTCGTTGCGGTGAAGAACGATTACATCGATCAGTATCTTGGAGTGATCGAAGAGGCCGGACTCCAGACCAAGGTGATGGATGTCGAGGTGTTTGCGCTACAAAACTGTTTTGAATCAAATTACACGATTCCGCCAAACGAGGCGGTTCTGATCGCCGATATCGGTGCAATGAGTACGAAAGTGACCATTTGTGCCGACGGATCCCCCCTCTTCACCAAAGATGCTCCTTATGGTGGCATCAATGTCACCAATGAGATTCAGCGTGAATTGAAGCTCCCGACTTTTGTCGATGCAGAGACGCTCAAGATTTCCGAGACATTGCCGCAGGAGGTTTCCGAGATCGTCTCGAGGATGTGTCATGTGCTCGGTACCGAGCTGAAGCGATCGATCGATTTCTACAACGCCTCGAATTTGGGTCCCCCAGTGTCCACCGTTTACCTGTCGGGCGGAGGATCTCGGGCACAAGGCATGATTCCGATCGTCCAGGAGTATGTGGGTGTTTCGGTGCAGATCGTGAATCCTTTCGAGCGGATCCAAGGGGATCCGAAAAAAATGAGTCAAGAGTACCTAGACAGTATCGCTCCTGAAGCCGTGATACCGATCGGTCTTGCTATCCGTGCGAGGGACAAGACATGATCAAGGTCAACTTAGTCAAAAAACGTTCTGTTGCCACATCTGGCGCCGGAGCCAAGGTCGACGATTTCAAGTCAAAGATCAATTTCGATGCTCTGAAGAATGTCGGTCAAGGGAGCGGCAAGACCCTGGCCCCATTGTTCTACAAGATCGGAATTCCGGCCGTTTTTGCTCTTTCTGCCAATTACATTTACGACGAAGCCATCCAGGCAATCCGGGACGAGCAGGCTAAGGAATTGGCATCTGTGGCGGAGGCTAAAGACAAGATCAACAAGCAGCTCCAAAAGATCAAAGGTTTCGAGGCGATCAAGATGGAGCTCGAGCGTAACTCGATGGTGATCCGTGCCAAGATGGACACCATTGAAAACCTGATTCGTGGAAGGGATTTCACTGCCAAGTCGATGATCAGTCTGGTGCAGGCCATGCCCAAGGACACATGGATTCTCGAATTCAGTCAGGTGGACAAAGCCTATACTCTTCGTGGCGGAGCGATCGAGTACAGCATGGTAAGTGACTTTATGTCCCGTCTTGGGCGGACGATCTATTACAAGGATGTCACGCTCCGGAACTCTTCGAGCGATCCGACACAAAAACGGATCAACTTCGAGCTGACTGCGAGGCGGGACTGATGGCGAGTTTGAAGTCGACGCCGTTCTACCTCATGCTTTTCGCTTTCCTGGGGTATCTGGGTTTCGAATACTACACCTTCAGTTACTCGCCCGAAGGTGAGGTGGAGCTTCATCGTTCAGCATTGGCAAGTGCGAATTCTGAATTGGAGGGCTTGAGGAAAAAGCTCGCCGATGGGAATAAGTTCATGAAGTCGCTCGATCAAAAGCGCGAGGAAATCCGTGCCCAGATCGTCAAGCTGGGTGAGTACCAAGGCGCTCTTTCGGAGGCACCTGATGTGCCCGTTTTGCTCCGCCTACTTGACACTGAGGCCAAGCGAGCAGAGTTGAAAGTGGATCGGATCGAGCCCGGAAAAAAAGATCAGAGGGAGTATTATTTAGAGCAGGAGTTCAAGCTCGATGTGCGGGGGACTTTCCAGAATCTGTTGCTCTTCATCCATCGGGTCTCCCAGCTGCAAAGGATCTTGAGGATCGAAGGGGTCACACTGAGAATCGCCGCTTCCAGTGTATCAGCCAAAGCGATCACCCTTTCGGCGAACTTGTCGGTACGTGCTTATCAGTACACGCTCAGCAAGGAAGATAAGCTTCAGATTGCTGAGATTCCGAAGGACATGATCGGATCCGAGGGTTCGCCGAAAAAAGAATCGGATAAACCGAAAATGGACGACAAGCTGAAGGTAGAGGATAAGGCGGGCCAGAAAGCCGCTCCGGCTGCAAGTGAGCGGCCCAAAGGAGGAGGACCATGAATGCCTGGCTTCATTTAGCTGTCCTCCTTCATCCTGTCATGGCATCTGCAGCACCCGCGCCACCACCTCCTGCCGAGCAGGTCGTCATGGCTGATCAGGAGACGGCCATGGACTCAATTCTGAGTGAGGATTTGATCAGGGCTCTACGTGATCCGTTTCAGTTACCTTTGAGTGCGATCATGAAGAAGGAGACCCCCAAGTCAGAGCTCGAAACCCTTGCGCTAAAAGACTTCAAGCTCCAAGGGATCATTTCTGGTCCTCGTAAAGTCAGGGCGATGTTGTCTGGTGCGGGTGGAAAGACCTACTTTGTGAAGGTCGGCGATCGAATTGGAGTTCGGGGCGGGAAGATTACCCAGATCACGGCCGATGCCGTTCGGGTGACTGAGTTCTATCAGGATGAAAAAGGACGCAACGTTCCTGACATCTACGAATTGAGGTTGGCGGGAGAGTTGGTCTCTCTCACCAAGAAAGACGAGGACAAACAATGAGATCATTCATGCTGGCGCTCCTGATGATGATGGCGGTTGGTGCCGAAGCCGGACAGATCCAGTCGATGCAGGTGAAGACTGTAGGAAACGAGAGTGTGATCGAAATCGTTGGAAACGGGATCGGTGATTACCTCAAGGAGGAGAAAGCCTCGCCTCCCCAGCTGGTATTGACTTTCAAGGAGTCAACTCTGGCAGATGTTGCCCGTCAGACGTTCGACCCCTCGGCCGAGTCGCCCAATTCACCCTTGGTCCAGATTTCGAGTTACCCCTTCACCGATCTGGATGCCCGGGTCGTTCTCGATTTCAAGTCAAAGCTCCAGTACAAAATTGATGCGAACGACAGGAAAATCACGATCAGGATTCCGCTGTCTAATGATAAGCCAGCTGTGGCGATCCAACGGGAGCGGTTGCCGGACTTGAAACCCTCGGATCTTGATCCTCTTACCACGATCATGAGTGCCGAGACGGACCAGAAATTCACTGGCTCACCCATTACACTAAAGTTGAAAGATGCGGATGTGCACGAAGTACTCCGTCTGATCTCGGACGCAAGCGGATTCAATATCGTGATTCATCCGCAGGTCTCAGGGAGGCTGACCCTGTCTCTCGAGCAGGTTCCTTGGGATCAGGCCCTCGATGTCGTCCTGACTACGCTCAGGCTTGCGGCCGACAGAAAAGACAGTGTTCTCAGGGTCATGCCACGTGATCAATTGATCAATGAGAAACAAGCCGAGATCGATGCCAAGCGGGTTGTGGCGCAAGCCGCTCCGCGAATCACCCGCATTTTCCCTGTGAGCTATGCCGAGCTTGGAACCCTTCAGTCCTTGCTCACCACTTTTGCCAACTCGCAGAGCACGGCGGGGGGAACTCCGGCCACCATTCTGACCAACGCCAACACCCAATCACTGATTGTCCGCGACACGGCAGAGGGTGTGGAGCGGATCAAGAAGATGATCCAGTTGCTTGACGTGCAAACTCCGCAGGTGATCATTGAGGCAAAGGTGATCGACGCTCTAGAGTCTTTTTCAAAGACCATCGGAGGTCGATTGAGCATGTCGCTGACTTCTGATAATCGAAATAGAATGGATTTTAACGGTGGTGTCCCGGCGGCCATAGGTGCGCCGGTGACCTCCACCGGAAACAGCAACAGCTTCCGGTTCGGGATCGGAAATACGGCAACTCTCGATGCTTTGTTGGCTTTTTCAGAAACGCAAAACACCGCGAAGGTCGTGTCTTCCCCTCGGGTGATGGTCCTGAGCGGACGTCGAGCCCAGATCACTCAAGGGTCGAATATCGTAAACTCGGTTTCAACAGTGACTCCAACGGGCACTCAGATCACGCAGAACTTCATTCCTTACAACACCAGTCTGGGTGTCACTCCTCGGGTGACCAACGACGGCTCGGTCTTCCTGAACTTGAATCTAACCCGCGACACGGTTGAAACCATCAGTGGGACTTCTGTCACCGCGCCGAGAAGCATTAACACTGAGGTCATCGTCGAGAGCGGGAACACCCTCGTGCTCGGTGGTGTGCACAGTGTGGATGAGACCTCGAACGAGGGAGGGTTTCCCATCCTGCGGAAAATGCCCATCATCGGTTGGTTGTTCGGAGAGGCCGGAGGGAACACCAAGAAAACCGAGCTCGTATTCTTCGTGACCCCACGAATTGTCAATCAGGAGAAGAATCTCGGGAAGGACCAGACCGTAGGGGACGCTGCAGGCTCGACTGAAGACGCCAAGGAAACCGGAAAACTATGAATCCGATCCGTGGTACCCCGCAGATTTACCACTACCTGAGAAAGTATCAGGAGGATCCCCGGTCAAGAGTCTTCGCACCTTTAGCTGAGGCTTACCGGAAGGCGGGCTTGCTTGAAGAGGCGATCGAGATCTGTCGTGACGGGCTTCGGATTCACCCCCACTTCATCGGAGGGCGGGTGGCCCTGGCCCGGGCACTGTTCGACAAGGGGCAGTACGCTGAGACCGTGAAGGAGCTCGAGCCGGTCGTTCTTGATGCTCCGGACAATCTGGTGGCTCAGAAATTACTCGCTGAAAGTTACTTGATTCTCGGCCGGATGGCGGATGCGCTTTCGGCTTACAAAATGTTGCTTTTTTTCATGCCTCAGGACGGTGAAGTGGCTCGACTTGTCCGGGAAATTGAATCCCAGGCATACGAGGATGGGCTTTTGGTTCTGCAAAAAGATCCCATTCCATTGAAGAGTTATTCCGTTAAACCGGCCGAGACCGCGATTTCGGGCGATCCGACGGTCCGGAAACGGGAATGGATGGCCCGCATCGAGATGCTTCAGGACCTGCTGGTCCGGGTCCAGCGCTTTAGGCTTGCGAAACAAGCCTGATTATTGATACCCCTAGGCAACCGGAGAATCTATGGCATCTGTATACCCTACCAATGAGTTCAGGAAAAACATCAAGCTCGACATCGACAACACCCCTTATCAGATTGTCGATTTCCAGCATGTTAGCCCAGGGAAAGGAAGCGCCTTCACCCGGACGAAGCTGAAGAACCTTTTGAACGGGAACGTGATCGAGCGGACCTTCAAGTCGGGTGACCGCGTTCCGGCCGCCAACGTAGAAGTGAAGGACATGCAGTACCTCTTCAAGGATGGCAGTGGCTTCAACTTCATGAACACTGAGAATTTCGAACAGACGATCATTAGCGAAGAGCAAATCGGTGAGCTCGCCCTGTTCATGCAAGACAACATGCAAGTTCAGGTGGTGTTTTATAACGAGAAGCCGATCACCGTGGAGTTACCGACATTCGTCGAACTCAAGGTGGTCAAGACCGATCCTTCCTTTCGTGGGGATACCGTTACCGGAGGCTCAAAGCCCGCTACCATGGAAACCGGTGCAGTGGTTCAGGTTCCGTTTCATATTTCCGAAGGTGACGTGCTGAAGATCGACACCCGGGACTCTTCCTATGTCGAAAAAGCGAACAAATAAGAAAGCCCCAGCGACGCAGGTCAAGGCTCATACTCGAGCAGTTTTGCCGTTCTTGGCCTCGGATCTGGCTCCGATCTCTGACTTCATGCGCGAGCGTGGAATCGTCGAGTTCGAGTGGTCGGACGGAAAAAACAGACTGGTTCTGAAAACCGGCCATGCCGCTCAGCCCTTGGCCCAGGCGGCCACCCACACCGTGGTCCAGGTGCCTCAGGCACAGTCGGCCGCACCGGTGGAAGAACGTGATCCGCCCACTTACAAAAAGGTCCTTTCTCCATTTGTCGGAACCTTCTATCGGGCGCCTTCGCCCACCTCTGCTCCGTATGTCGAGGTCGGGAAGCGGGTTTCTCCCGGGGATTCGCTTTGCATTGTGGAAGCAATGAAGCTCATGAATGAAATTGAGGCGGATTTCGCAGGCCGGGTCATCCAGGTCCTGGTTGAAAACGGGCAACCTGTTGAATTCGGTGAGCCGTTGTTCATCATCGACACCGCGTGAGACGGGTGGGACCGTGAGTGCGAAGAAGCCGCCCTTCAAAAAAATCCTGATCGCAAACCGAGGCGAAATCGCTCTCAGGATCATCCGTGCCTGTCGTGAGTTGGACATCAAAACCGTTGCTGTTTATTCGAGCGCGGATGAGAGCTCTTTGCATGTAAAGCTCGCGGATGAGGCAATTTGCATAGGACCTCCTGCTCCGAAGTTATCTTATTTGAACATGATGAGCATCCTCTCGGCGGCCGAGGTGACGGGAGTCGAGGCGATTCATCCGGGATACGGATTTCTTTCTGAAAACGCCGAGTTTGCGCGATTGGTCCGTGAATGCAAGCTCACCTTCATCGGTCCTACTCCCGAGAATATCGAGGCGATGGGAGAAAAGACCCGTGCCCGTGCCCGGGCGAGGCAGGCCGGAGTGCCGATGCTTCCTGGAACGCTCAGTGCGGTAGCAGGTGTCGAGGAGGCGATCGAAGCCGCCCGTGAGATCGGTTATCCCGTGATTCTGAAGGCTGCTGCCGGGGGTGGTGGTCGTGGAATCTTCATCATCCGGAACGAGAAGGACCTCTCGGATTCATTCCAGCGCTGCAGTGAGGAGGCCCGTGCCGCTTTCGGCGATGGATCTCTCTATGTCGAAAAATTTTGTGAACGACCGAGACATGTCGAGATCCAGGTGGCGTGTGACCGGTACGGTAACCGGGTTTTCCTGGGCGAGCGCGATTGCTCGATCCAGCGGAGACATCAGAAATTGATCGAAGAAGCTCCCAGTCCGGTGCTGACACCGCAGATCCGAGAGCAAATGGGGGCCGCCGCCTTGGCCTTGTGTGCCGACGTGGGATACGAGTCGGTGGGGACCGTTGAGTTCCTGGTGGATGAGGATCGTAGATTTTACTTCATGGAGATGAATACCCGCATTCAGGTCGAGCATCCCGTCACCGAGATGGTGACCGGAATCGATCTCATCCAGGAGCAGATCCGAATCGCAGCTGGTGAACCTCTTGGGTTCACCCAGGAAGAGGTCCAATTGCGAGGTCATGCGTTCGAGGTACGGGTGAATGCGGAAGATCCAGAGACCTTCCATCCCTGTCCCGGAAAAATCACAGCGCTCCACCTCCCCGGAGGCTTCGGGGTGCGGGTGGATTCATTTATTTACAACGAATACAAAGTGGTTCCATTTTACGACTCTTTGCTTGCGAAATTGATCGTGCACGGTCGCACGCGCGAAGAGGCGATCGCAAAAATGCGTCAAGCATTGGACGAGTTCATTGTGAAGGGAGTGAAAACCACTCTTCCGGTCCACCGTCAGATTTTTGCAAGTCAGGAATTTGGCGAGTCGAAATATACAACACGCTTTATTGAAGAATTCCTCCAAAAACGGACCTGAAAGCCTTATCCTGAATCCATGGGGGTTCAGGTCGAAAGTGTCTGGAAATACTGACGAAAGCGCATCATTGCCGAAGTCTCTTGCGCCTGAGAGGCCCTCGCTCGAGGACGATCTGGCGAGCGCTAAGATTCTTTACTCTGAAGGTTTGCTGGAAGAGGCGAAACGCATCCTCTACCGGATGCTCCTTCACAGCCCTCACTACCGCAAGGGTCGTGAGTTACTCGAGCAAATTTCCAAGTACGAGATCGAGCATTTGTATCATTCCCCAATAAGAGCTCAAGGGAAAGTGGCTCTGGAGGATCCTGACGAAGTGGTCCGGAGGCTGGAGAGTGATCTCGGCCTAGAAGAACCGACGAGTGGTTCGGTGGATTCTGGAATAGAAATTTGGAAACATTCTGTAGATTTAGATGCAAGATCGTCACTCGATCTCGGTATCGCATTCTTTGAAATGGGATGCTTCCGGGATTCAGGACGAGAGTTGAGGCACACTATCCGGCAAGTGTTGCAGGAAACCTCAACACTCGGCGAAGTCGGGCTGTCGGCGACCGCTCTTCTAGCTGAGTCTTTGATCCTTTCGGGTGAAGCCTTTGACGCAAAGATGGTGCTGGAGCCGGTTCTGTCGGATGTCGAACTCCTTCACGAGGAAAAAACCAGCCTCTATTACCTGATGGGGCGAGCAGAGGAGTGTCTTGGTCATCCTGGTTCTGCAAAAGGCTGGTATAGGAAGGTGCTCGAGACGGAGCCCTCTTTCAGGGACGCCGAGTTCAGGCTGAGATTCCTTTGAGTACCGTTCGTAAACTCAGGATCGCGTTTTTCTCACTCGCGTTGATTGTCGGCACGGCCACAACCGGTGGGATCCTCTATTTACAAAGTCAGTCTTTCGCGGACTTCGTGAAACGCCTCATATCTGAGAGATCACCACAAAAGCTCGGAATCATCGGCGACTTTTCTCATCTAAAACTTTATCTCTTTCCACCCGGTGTCGGAGTGGTGAACCCCCGGATCCGGATCGAGAAAGAGAACGTCTCGAGACTGCCGGTCGATGGCGAAATTGAAGCACGAGAGTTGCGGGTGGGGTTCGCTCCGATCCAAATGCTCTCTGGAACTCTACATGTGTCTGAAGTCGAGGTCAGATCAGGAAAAGTGAAAGCTTTGATCCATTCTCAGACTTGGAGAGGGAAGAGTCAAAAGGTGTCCGGAGGAAAACTCGATTGGCAGGATCTTTTCCAGCTTCAAATCGATGGCTTCCGGTTCGTGGATACCAAGCTCGATGTTCAGTTCGAAATTCCAGATCGTGAAAAATCCCTGTTCGGGGCTGAACTCGTCGTGACCGACCTCTCCCTTGGGAGGGGAAAGGTCGGAGGAAAGGACGGAATCATTTCACGTGCGGAGGTGAACTCGATTCGGGTCCAATCTCCTTTGGGCTGGAAGCCCTTGCCCGTACGCGAAGCGGTCAGCCTCAAGTGGAGCCTTGGCCTGAACGATACTGGCCTCGAACTCGAGCCGTTCTCCGCCGAGTTGCCGGGCGTACGGGTCGAGGTCAAGGGGCGTGTGGACGGAAATCTTTTGGATCCGCTTGCTCACCCCAAGGTGCAAGCCAAAGTTCGGGCTGAGGCGGATCTTTCTACTTTTTTCTTAACGAATCTTGGTGCCAAGGACTGGTCAGGTGAGCTCCGGGTCACATCATCGGTGCAGGCGCAGTTGTCTGATTTCATGAAAACCCTTAAGGCCGGCTTCGAGTTTGAGGGGCGGGGAATTCAGTGGCGCCGGATGAGGGCTGATCAGGTTTCGGCAAAAGGCACGGTTGACCTCGCGAATCATCGGATCGAACTCGATCGACTCGAAGCGCTCGATGCAAACGGTTCGGGTGGTGGCGGCAGACTCAGGCTCGGGCACTCGAGGATTCCCTTATCGCTCGGAGAGGCATTCGAGATCGGAGTGCAGATTGAAAATGGAGACCTGCATTGGCTTGGGGGGGCGGTCCCTGCCGCACTTGCGCCTTTGGAGGGCTTGGTCACGGGCAAGGTGGATGCTCGGTTTCAGCCTGAGCGGAAATCCTGGAAGCTCAAGACCAAGGTGGGACTTACGGTCGCCGGATTCCAACTGACCAACCAGTCCCTTGACCATCCGAAGCCGATGGTCAGGGTTCTCGGACCTCGTAAGCCTATCCGATTGGACGGAGGGCTCGAGATCGGACCGGATGGCGTCGAGTTCAAGGATCTCGGTCTCTCGATAGAGAAAACCCGTTTCAAAGTGACCGGCGGTGTGAAGGGTGAAACCGGTTTCGATTTCAGGGCGAAGGGCCCAGTCGACATGAAGGAGATCCATGAGATCGCTGGCAGTCGCATACTGGGTGAAGGGGAGCTCGAGGCTCACATTCATGGAAAATCCGACGGTGTCATTCTCGATTTCGACACCCGCCTCGTCAATGCCGAGTACCTTGATCTCAAGCTTGGAAAGCTGAAGGGACGGGTGACCTACGATGATGGCTTGTCGGAACTCCGATTCACGGGAATTCATGCGAGCCACAAAAACACTTACTATTCACTTCCGCAAGGGTCCATCGATCTGTCGGGGACCGACGAACTTTACCTTCCGATTGAAATCCACTCCGGTCGAATCGAGGATCTGGCTGAGGTGTTGGGTAATCTTGTTTCGAAGATCAGTTGGTTCCCTCATTCCCTAAAGGGAGAGGTTCACGGCAACCTCGAAATCGGAGGCAAGGTCCAGCTCCCTGAGATGCTCATCTCGGCTCGGATCGAAGGGTCGGATTGGTCCTGGATGGGTGAAAAAGCCCGTAGAGTGCGAATGTCACTGGGGTATGACCGGGGGACTTATTTTGCCCGGGAAGCGAATATCATCAAGTCATCCGGTTCCATTCGGGGCGGAATCGAGTTCAAAAGTTCCACGGATGAGATGACCTGGAACTTCAAAACCGACGGGTTCAGTTTCGCAGACATCGATTTTTTGGAGAGGCTTGAGATCCCCGCGAAGTCCAGGGTTGAGGTTACCAGTTCGGGCAGCGGCAAAATGGGTCGACTGAGGTCGAAAACTGAGGGGCGCTTTTTCGAAACCCGAATCAAGGGTGAGCGCTTCGACTCTTCGAGTTTTTTTCTCGAGACCGGTGAGAACACCCTTCGTGCTTCGGCAGGTATTTTCGGGGATCAGCTCGCGGCACAGGTGAAGTACTCCCTCCTACCGAGGCAGCCGTGTTCCATACGCCTGGAGGTGAATGACTTCGATTTTTCTCCCTTGCTACTCATTCTGAATCCGAAGCTACTCGACGATCTTTCTTTGGTGGGTGTGATGAGCGGACAGCTGTCCCTAGAATTCCTCAGCACTCAGGCGGAGCTCGCACGAGGCCAGTGGTCAGTTGAACGTTATGAGCTCGCAAAGACCGGGTCCAGTATGCGGTTGGTCCGGCCCTTCAGTGTTCCGATCCAACTCGGATATTTCGAAATTCCTCCGATATCCTTTAAGTTCAACGATTCCGAAATCGAGGTTGAAGGAGAGGGGCGAAGAGGAGATGTCGATGTCCGGATCCGGGGCAAGGCGGATATGGCATTGGCGGAGTTTCTAAGTCCGATGATCCTCGCGGCAAAAGGCAAGGTTCTACCGGATATCCGGATTCACGGACCATTGAAGAATTTACGGCTCGATGGTGAGCTGGCAATTGCATCCGGGGGACTCACTATTCGCGGCCTGCAATCACCGGTTGAAGATCTCGATGGGATGATCCGTCTCCAACAAGGCAACATCCTGGTCGACAACCTTGAAGGATTCCTAGGAGAAGAGCTCGTCTCGATGGGGGGACGAATCCTCACGTTCACGGATCGGCTCCCAGAGTTCGATCTTCGGGTCCAGCTCGATAACAATAAGATCAAGATGGAGCCTTTCGATCTGATCCAGGCGAAGGGTACGCTCTTGCTCAAAGGCAAGGAACCACCCTATCTGATCACAGGTGCCTTGGAGCTGGTCAATGCGCTCTGGACCCGGAGCTTCTCCAAACAGGGAGGAGCTGTTGGAAATCGTGGCGATCGCTTCATGCCTAAAGACCTGGAGAAGCGGACTTCAGGTGGCTGGTGGGTGATGGACCTTGGAGTGAATGCGCCTCAAGGGGTTTTCATCCGGAACGAGATTCTGGACGCCGAGTTCAAGGGTAAAGCACGCCTGATTGGCGAGCCGGATAGTCCGAAATTACTCGGTGAAGGACAGTTGGTCCAAGGCAAAGTGTTGTTCAAGGATCGACCCTTTGTATTCGAAAGCGCCAAGGTGGTGTTTGACGACCCCTACTCGATCAACCCGCGTTTCACCGCAACGGCCATCAGTGAAGTAAATCAGTACAAAATCCGTGTTTTGGCATCGGGCAAGTCTACACAGTGGAAGTTGGAGTTTAGCAGTACACCGTTTCTTCAGGAGAATGAGATCTTTTCAGTCCTTTCATCTGGAAGCGCATCGGGCGATGCCGGGCGCTTCCAGTTCCGCGACCGAAGTTTGGTCAATCAGGGGGAGGCGGCATCGCTGATTTTGCACTCGATGGATTTCAGTAAGGACGTTCAGAAAAAAACGGGATTCCAGTTTGACGTCCAGGAGGCGATTGACAACCAGACTGCGGCGAGCATATTCCGCCCGCAAAATCTGGCTGAAAACATGGCCGCACCCAAGCTTGTTCTCAAGCGAAGCTTGGGGCGAAACTTGAGTTTCTCGTTTGGCAGTACGGTAGGAATTGGGTCGAGGAGCCTCCGTGAAGTCAACGCGGAGTACAAGGTTTCTTCAGGCATGTCGATGATGGGTGTCTGGAATAACATTGAAGAAGCGAACTCCCGAGAAACACGAACTTCATTCGGGCTGGACCTCAAGTTCAACAGGAGATTCAAGTGAAGGGTGCATGGTCCATGATCACCCTGTTATCTGGACTGTTGCTCTTTGTCGAGTCAGTGCTTGCGATGCCGTTGTCAGAAATCCGATTTGAGGGAGTTCCCTCGGAGTTGATGGATCAGTCCAAGTTAGTGGGAGGATTCAATCCAGGGGACGAATACGAGTCGGCCCGTGCAGAGCGAGGTCGGCTGAAGTTGACGGAGTATTTCATCTCAAAGGGTTACCCGGATGCCCGAGTGACCGCCGAAATTGTTCGAGATTCAGGTGAGGCGGATCTGGTCTTCCGGGCTAAACTCGGTAGCCCACTTAGAATTTCTTTGGTCCGCTTTGATGCGAGAGAGGGGAAGATCCAACCCGAGTTGCTTCGACGTTTGCAGGCAGCGGTTGATTGGAAGCCCGGAGAGCTTCTGGATCGAGAACGTATCCGCGACATGCGCCGGGCAGTGGATTCAGTTCTCGCCTCACAGAACTTCATCGACTCGAGGGTTATCGATATCGGTATCGAGCCTGCCAACGAGGGGCCAGTGGTTCGGTTCGATGTTTTTTTAGGTCAGAAAGTCGTCCTTTCCGTCCAGGGCAACGAAGCATTCTCGCGGACCGAGTTGATGTCGATTATCGAATCCCAGCGTGCAGTCGGGTTGGGTCGGGATTATGTGGGGGTATTGATCGATCGGATTCGGAACGAATACATCGACCACGGTTACCGACAGGTTCAAATCACCCCGCTGACTTTTGAGGCTAACGGTGACGAACCTAAAAAGCTCATCTTCAGTATCGAGGAGGGATTGCGTGCCACGATTCGTGCCCTCGATTTTGAAGGTAACGAAATATTCAGTGACGGTGAACTCACAGAAGTGTTTTATCGTGTTTCATCCGATCGCATCCGGGCCAGGATTTACAACGGCAAGATGGTCGATGAAGGGGCTGCCGCATTGATCGAGGAATTGAAGAATCGAGGTTATCTCTCGGCCAAACTGATTGCAATTAAGACGGAAGAGTTGGATGCCGGTTCAGAGGTAAAGATCCGTTGTTTTTTGAACGAGGGTGTTCAGACCCGAATCCAGAGTATCGAATTTCGGGGGAATGGGATCATCGATCAGCCCAAACTACTGAGCTTGCTCGGCTTCACAGAGGGTGAACCATTGAGTCTGCCGAAGCTCGAAGACGGAATTGATCGGATTAAACAGGAATATCGAAATCTGGGGTACATGGATTTCCTGATCACCAATGAAATCGATCAGCAGCTGGTGAGTTACTCCGAAAAGAACCAGTTCGCTTACCTCAGTTTTGATTTCGACGAGGGGGGGAGATACTCACTCGGGAAGTTTGAGATTTACGGGAACGATGCAACACGACGCAAGGTGATCGAGCGAGAGATTCTGGTGAGTCCAGGAGAGACTCTCGGGGAAGCGCAGTTGCAGGCTACCGAGGATAACCTCCGTCGACTCGGCATCTTCAGTCAGGTTAATCTTGAATCTCGAAATGACCCCGAGCGCTCTCTGGTGCGGGACCTGAAAGTTTCGGTCCAGGAAGCGGTTCCGGGTAACAGTACTGCCGGTATCGGTTTTCGGAACGATCTCGGGATCCGGACCTTCGGTGGAGTCTCTTATTCCAACCTTTGGGGTCTGAACCACACCTGGGCATTGGACGCGACTCTGAACCGTCGTCTCACGATCTATCGTTTCATGGAGTACACCGCCCAGGTCACGTATACGATGCCTTGGGCGTTTCTAGGGCCCACGACATTTAAGCCGAGTTTAAGTGCGGAGAAGCGTCAGTACATCCAGTTTGATGCTGAGACTTTTGGATTGAACATGAATCTTGACCGGATGTTGTATTCTCCTCTCCGGATTTCCGCATCGCTCGGATACTCCCTCGAACGAGTCCGACAATTCAATGCAATCGATGCGACTCAGGATCAGCAGATCACGATCGGGTCGATCACCCCAACCTTGAGGCTCGACTTGCGCGACGATCCTTACTCACCGAAGCGCGGATTCTATGCCACAGGATCGTTTGAATTCGCTGATTCTTTCCTGGGTACACAGACTGAGCCCGTTCCCGTGAGCTACGGCAGGTTCCGGGCCCGAGCGGACTACTATCTCAACCTGATTCCCAATCTGGTTTGGTACTGGAGCGTGCGTGGAGGGTGGCTCAAAAACTACGTGAGTCCTCTTCGGGAGGACGGATCTTTAGATCCCCGCATCACGGTTCCATTGATCAAGCAGTTCGCCCTGGGAGGGGTTAATTCCATCCGGGGATTCACAGAACAAGAGATCAATGTTCAGGCCCAAGACCCCGATCGTCGGGTTCAAGGGAGCCTGAGCTATGTAAACTACCGGACTCAAATGGATTTTTTTGCTAACCCCAACTTGGCGGTGGGACCATTTCTGGATGCCGGCAACCTCCAGCTCGATGCTTTTTCTCTCGGAAACCTGAGGCTGGGCAGTGGAGTGGGCATGCGTTATTTGACGCCCGTCGGGCCGGTCAACTTTGATTGGGGATTCAAATTGCACCCCCGACCGGGTGAGTCGCCCAGCGTGTTTTATTTTTCCCTGGGTGTGATCTAGTTTCGAATTGACTGTGGCTCCACCCTGCGGTAATCCTTCAAGGCTATGTTTCAACAAAAGTCTTATTTAGCTAAAAAAGCGGGCGCGCATTTCTTCGAGATCAAGGGCCCCAACGCTCCCAAATGGTACGTCGTGGACGTCAAAGACCAGGTTGCTGGTCGTATTTCTTCGATGATCGCAAAGATCATCACGGGTAAGCACAAGGCGACCTACACTCCCAGCGTGGACACCGGTGATTTCGTGGTCGTCTTGAATGCCGACAAGGTGGTTCTGACCCGGAACAAAATGGACACCAAGATTTACCGGGATTATTCCGGTTACATCAGCGGCCTGAAAGAAAAGACTGCTCGTCAGATGTTGGCGACCAAGCCGGAAGAAATCATCCGCCGTGCGGTATGGGGCATGACGAACAAGTCGACTCTCGCCCGTCATCAGATGAAAAAACTGAAAATTTATGCCGGATCCGAGCATCCTCATCAGGCACAAAAATTCGAAGAGCTCCCGCTCGCGGCCAAGCGTCGCTCGGCTCTGACTAAAAAAGTCGAAAAGAAGGCGTAAGGTAGAATATGTTGGAAAAAGAAATTCATCAGGTTGGTAAGCGTAAGACTGCAGTGGCCCGAGTTTATCTCCGTCCCCGCAAGGGTGAGGTGGGTTCCATTCAGGTAAACGGACGTTCGCTCGAGGACTATTTCCCACGCCCGGCCCTTCAGAAGATTGCCATGCAATCTCTTGACCTGACCAACAACAACGGTCAATACGATGTGTTCGTGAACGTGTCCGGTGGCGGGATTTCCGCTCAGGCGACCGCGGTCCGTCACGGAATCGCAAAGGTTCTGAATGCGATGGATCTGACTTTCCGTCCGGTTCTCAAGAAAGCCGGATTCCTCACCCGCGATGCGCGTGAAGTCGAGCGGAAAAAGTACGGCCTCGCAGGCGCTCGTCGTCGCTTCCAGTTCTCGAAGCGTTAATCGACTTATCGAGACAGTCAACTTCATGGCGGTCTGGATCCGGTTCGGATCCAGACCGTTTTTGTTTGAACTTTATTGTCGGAGGTCGTTGATTTCATGCATAATATGAGCATGAAATCATTTTTCGTTCTGGGGTTGCTTGTGTGGGGAGTGGGGATGTCCATGCCGGTTTCGGCCGGAGTATTGGCCAGCGTGAATGGGAAGAGCATCACCGAAGAGGATTTCCAAGCCTTGATCGCCGGTCTCCCGATGCAACAGCGCGAGCTTGCCCAAAAGGACCCAGCCACCAAGAAGCGGATCATACAGGACCTGATCGATCAGGAGCTTATGGTTCAAGAGGCTGCTGGTGAGAAACTCGATTCTTCCCGTGAGTTCAAGGATTCCCTCCAATTGATGCGGAAGCAGGCCTTGGTGAATCTCCTTGTTTCAAAGAAACTCGCTCCCAAGGTCACCGAGGCTGCCGTGAAGGACTTCTATCAGCGCAACAAAACCCGGTACTCGACCGACCAGGTTCATGCCCAGCACATCCTTCTTGCGACCCAGGCTGATGCAGAAAGCGTTCTTGCCGAGGCCAAACGAGGCGTGGATTTCCAACGACTTGCCGAGCAGCGCTCCAAGGATCCGTCGGCCAAGACCACCCGGGGAGATGTGGGATATTTCTCAAGGAACATGTTCGACGAGGCTTTCACTCGCGCAGCATTTACTGCAGGAATTGGAGAGATCGTTGGCCCGGTGAAAACCTCATTCGGTTTCCATGTCATCAAGGTCGTCGACCGTAAGGTGGGGAAAACTCCGGAATTTGTAGAAGTCGAGCAGCAAGTCCGGTCCGATGTGCAGCGTGACATGCTGAGGAATCTCGTAACTGATCTGCGGCGTAAAGCGAAAATTAAAGAGTGAGCCGAGGCATGCATTCGAAGCGGAAGGCTTCGTTCCGATCGGGTGAGGCCGCTCTAGCGTTTTCTGGGTTCCTATTTACTTTTCTAGGGGCGCTCAGTGCCCGGTTTCAGGCTTCCCTGCGCCCCGACATCGACAGTTCATCGTCTTTCTTCATCCTGCTTGGATTCTTGCTGGTTTCTTCGATCTGTTCAGGTGTTTTGTTCAGAAGCCTCCGAGCGCGTTCAGGGGTGAGTTTGACGGCGTTTGGCTTGGGATTCATCCTGGTAGCCCCATTGTTTTGGGGGGTAGACCGGATCGAGAGTGTCCTGACCCGGGAGTTGCTACTGAGAAAGCAGGAGCCCGGTGATTTTTCTGATCTGGCTGGTCACTGTGGGGTCAGGGCCGGACGGTCGATCCTCCGGCTTTACCAACAAGTCTTCAGGACGCCGGCGCAAGCCGCGCTTACCGATTTTGAACTCGGGAATCGTTGTCGCCTGACTCATTACCAACTCCTCGAAAAAGAATCGGTTTCGCTATGTAAGCTGGAGGAGCATCCGGTTGAGTGTCGGATCCGTTGGATGAATGCTTTTTCCGAACGGGGCTACTGGAACTATCAGGATCGTAAGTATTTTTTCGACCGAGTGATGAAAGAATGGTCAGAGTCACGTAAGGAAGAGCTCTTGTTGGGGTATGCGCTGAGAGATCAGGAGTTGGAGACCCGACGCCAGAATCTACTTCGTCAGGCTGGTCTGGATGAGAGCTTGAGCCCATGGGCGGTTCTGATCCAGCAGAGAGATGAGTTGAGCCATCTCGAACTCAGTATTGAGCTTTTTGAGAAAGTCCAGGAATCACTACCCGAGCAGAAGGGGCTGCCTTCACCCCAGCTACTGAAATTCAAGGATCTTTTGGTTGAAATCGAGCCGAAGCGTCAACGGCTGGTGGAGATCAAGAAGAGCATCGAAACCCTTGAGCTGGGCAATAAGCCGGCTCAGTTGTAATCCTTCGCAGTGATTCCATACTTTTCGAGTTTCCTGAGTAGGGTCTTCTTCGGGATGTTTGCATGGAGCGCGGTCTGGTTGATCTTTCCGCGGAACGCACGGAGAGCATTGATCAAGAACTGTTTTTCGAACTCCTCTTTACTCGCCTGGAAGTCAAACTTCTGGATGCTCATCCGGAAACTCATTGCTTCGCCTTCCATGGGTACGGCCCCTTCCTCGAGTCCGATCTCGGCCACGGCTTCGGGGGGCGTGGCTCTCTGAATCTTTTCGGGTAGGGATTCGATTTTGATCCATTCGTCGGATTCGAGCACAAAGGCATGTTCGAGTACGTTCTCTAATTCCCGAATATTTCCGGGCCAACGGTGTGCGCGGAGAGCCGCTAGCGCCTCCGGAGTGAGACCACGCACCTCTTTTGAGTAACGCTGGTTGAATTTGTCGATGAAATATCGGGCCAAGGACTCAATGTCGTTTTTTCGATCCCGGAGCGGCGGGAGTTGGATCGGAAGAACGTTCAGGCGATAAAAGAGATCTTCTCGAAAGTCACCGGATTCAATCATCGCCTCCAGGTCGCGATTGGTCGCAGCGACGATCCGGACATTCATCTCAATCTCGCGATTCGATCCAACGGGTGTGAACTTCTTCTCCTGTAGGACACGAAGGAGTTTCACCTGCATAGAGGGCGGGATCTCCCCAATCTCGTCCAAAAAGAGGGTTCCGCCTTCCGCATATTGAAATTTTCCAATCTTGCGGGTGTCGGCACCGGTGAAAGCGCCCTTCTCGTGACCGAAAAACTCACTCTCCATCAGCGTCTCGGGAATGGCCGAGCAGTTCACAGCGACAAAGCGATTGTCCTTTCGTGGTCCGTTATAGTGCAAGGATTGGGCGACCAGCTCCTTGCCTGTTCCGCTCTCACCACGGATCATTACTGCGGTTTCGACGCGGGCGAGCCGGTCGATGACGCTAAAAATCTTCTTCATTTCGTTACTCTGGCCTACAAATTCATTCCCACTCGGGAGGTTGAAGACCGGTGCGGAGTAAGACAGCTTCTTCACCATGTTCTGGCTGCGAAAGGCTTGGTCAATCATGTAGACCAAGTTGTCGGATCTCACGGGTTTCTCGAGATAATTGTAGGCGCCGAGGCGCGTTGCCTCCACTGCATCCCGGATGTTCGAAAAAGCGGTGAGGATGATGACCATGATGGAAGGATCGTGGGCTTTGATCTCTTTCAGTGCCTCGATGCCGGACATTTTCGGCATGTTCACGTCCATGAGGACCATGTCATATTCTCCGGCCCGGACCCGGGTGACTGCCTCGTCACCGTCGGAGGCTTGATCCACCAGATACATCCCCTCGGTGAGTGCGGAGGTCACTGTACTGCGAAGGCCGGCATCATCATCCACCACCAGAATTCTACGCATTCTTCATCTCCTTGTTATTTCTTTTCTGAATTCCATCGAGGGGTAGGCCGGGGCGAAAAACATCGGCCTGGGTGAGCTCCATCGGAAGGCGGATCAGGAACCGGGTTCCTTTTCCAGAGCGGCTGTCTACGGTGAGTTCGCCACGATGTGCTTCAATGAAGTAACGCGAAAGGTAGAGCCCGAGCCCCGTGCCCTTCACACTCCGGGTCGTGTCGTTGTTGATCCGGTAGAATCGGCTGAAGAGATTTCCGATTTCAGACTCAGGAATCCCGATTCCCTGGTCCTCAATTGTGATCTCCACGCAGTCCCCCGATTCCCGCGTGGTCAGCGTGACCGAGGTCTTTTCGGGAGAATACTTGATCGCATTGTCGAGAAGATTCGAGAGGACCTTTGAGATGAGTGTTGCATCGACCCGGATCGGAAACAGGGGCTCGAAATCAAGCCTCATTTCGATCTGTTTCGCTTGAGCGCCGAAACGATGCTTGAGTACCACCTGCTCAAGGAGCTGGTTGAGATCACGGGACTGGAGATTGACCCGGATGCCGTGACTGTCGATCTGGGTGAGCTCCAATAAGGAGCTGATGAAATGGTTCAACTCATCATTCGCCGAAAACAAATGATTCATTGTCTCGATGTCCCGAGGCTCGAGGCGATTGCCCAATGAGCGCTTCAATTGCTCGGTGAGGCCCTGGATTTTTGCCACAGGGGTTTTTAAATCATGAGTCACGAGTTGGAGAAAATTGGTTTTCATTTCCTCAACTTGTAGGAGCGCACGATTTTGCTTCTCGAGCTCAAATCGTTTGCGATTCTCCATGTAGAGCCTTACCGGTATCATGAGATAAAAGCTCATTGCCATCGCCAGGTACGGAGCACCGAGCGGAAGCCAGATGTTTCCGATCCAGGGGAGGGGTTGCAGGAAGATCAGTGATCCGGTGAAGGTCACCGCGATCAAGGTGAGGGTGAGGAGAATCAGTCTGCTTGGACGGATGCGGGAAGAGGCAAGGATCACCAGAAATGAAAGAAGGAAGGAAAGGAGTGCGACCACGGCGTGGGGCGTCTCCCGAATTCCGTGCCTGTTCAGAATCGAGTCCAGAATGTTCGCCTGCACGAGGATCTTGGGAACTGCGGAGCCTCCGCCGGGGGCGCTGACCAAGGTGTAATCGTTCGGATTGTCCCGGTGGAAAACGCCCACCAAGATGATCTTGTCACGAAGGGTCCCTTGCGGGATTCTCCCCTCCACCAGGTCCACGAAGGAGTACCTTGGGTAGGAAAAAGATTCGTATTCCGGCTCGTAGATTTTCCCCCCAGATTGATGCAGTCCGAGTAGGAAGTACCTGGCTTCTGTTTCTGCTGCCGCATAGCTCCCCGGTGGATCTTGAAAAGACTGTTCCGGAACAATCCGATTGGCGAGAGCCAGCTCGAACGCCGGTTTTTGATAAAGTGAAAGCAGCGCCCTTCGGGTAACCTTGTCTTTTCCGAAAACGGTGCCGTCCCGGTGGACCACTGCCATGGCTTGTGGAAGTTGGCTCAGGGGATACGGAGCCATTACTTCACCGGTCGGGTCATAAGGAATCCCGAGCACCACGGGAGTTCCCTTGGCATTCAGTCGAACCATGGAGCGGTAGAGTTCCTTTGCCGCATCGGTTTCGAAACTGAGTGCGTCGATGCGTTGAACGCGGGTGAAGTCGACAGCGTAGCCGACCGCTCTGACCCCATGGGATTCGAGAGCTTGAATCGCCTTCAAGTGAGATGAGACTGTGAGTGGAGAGGTCTCGTTCAGTTGATTCAGTGTTTGGTCATCG
This sequence comes from Pseudomonadota bacterium, assembly GCA_027491115.1. Taxonomy (GTDB): domain Bacteria; phylum Bdellovibrionota; class UBA1018; order UBA1018; family CAIMNF01; genus CAIMNF01. The sequence goes on along the minus strand of JAIXWV010000020.1, from coordinate 164,368 downwards.
AGGGTGATGATGGCGATGTTGGGATCTACCGTAGGCTTTTTTGAGAGCCAAAGCCGGAGATCATAAAGCGGTGCTTCGAGAAACGAGAGGGGTGAGGTGGATGCAGTTGCTGCAATCACTACGGCGAGAAGTCCCGGGAGAAGCAAGTCTTGCCAGGGTTTTCGGGTCTTGGGAATGCGGGAAAGCCATTTCAGATGTGACCACATACAAGCGGTGACGCATAGTATCAAAATGACCTACTGAAGTAAAGGGCGAACCTTGAGTAAACGGTTATGGTTTAATGATGACCCGATCGACGAGCGGGAGACCCATGTGGTTGAACCGGAGATTCCTGAGTGACTTTCCCATGAGATGAGTTGCGGTTTCTTGAAACAAGGGACTGATCACTGCCTCATCCACACACAGAAGCTTTTGGGCTTGATCGAATGCCTTGGCGGCCAAAGCCGGGGTTTTCGACCGGATTCCTTCAAAGAGGTACTGGTCGAAGAAGGGATTCCGATAGCGGACCCGTGAATGAGCCGCCTCACCACTGTAGGGCAGCAGAAAATCCTGGGGAGAGAGGACTTTGGCAGTCCAGGTGATCAGCGTTGCGTGGTATTCACCCAGGTCCATGTAGGTGGTGTAATCCTGGCTGGGGAGCGCGTCCAATTCAACTGCAATTCCAAGTTGCTCCGAGATCCGGCTCTGGAGTTTCTTTCCGATTGAGATGTAGGGTTCCGAGATGCCAGTCAGGATACGGAGTTTGAACTGATTGCTCACAATGAACCGCGACTTTTGGAGTCTTTCGCGAGCGAGCTTGCCGTCCTTCAGTAGACGGTGGTTTCCGGAAGATCCCGGGAGTGGTGGTAGAATCAAAGAAGAATGAGGCTTCAGCAGGTCCGATCGTTCAGGAAGGATTTCCTCTGGATCGAATGAGTGGAGGATCGCAGCCCGAAACTCCCGGTTGGTCATCGGGTATCGGGCGGCATTCAGGGTGAGCAGGTGACCCCTCATCAAAGGTTGTTTGATGAGAGCGGAGCGCTCTTTAACGGAGGGAATGATCGCGGAGGGCATGTTCCACAAGAATCGGAATGTACCGCTCTCAAAGCGCTTGAGAGCTTCCTGGTAACTGCTCAGAATGTGAAACTCGATCCGGTCGACATTCGATCCACCCTCGACGACATGATACGGGTTCCGTTTCAGAACGACCATTTTTCCGGGTTCGTAACTGTCCCAAATGAACGGTCCCGCCGAGACCAGCACTCCGGCACGCCACCAGTTGGAACCGTATTTCTCGATCAAGTCCTTTCGGACAGGAAAAAGAGGCCAGAAAGCTGTGTTTTGTTCCCAGTTCGCTGACGGGCGCTTCAGTCTTACTTTGAGCGTGTGATCATCCAGAGCTCGAATGCCAACTTGATTCGGATCTTGGACTTTTCCTGAATTGAACTCACGGGCGTTCTCAACATCAAAAAGATAGTAAGTGTAAATGGAAGGTGAAGTCGGTGCGATCAGTCGGATCCAGGCATCTGCAAAGTCCTTGGCATAAACGGGACGCCCGTCGGACCACTTCGCAGACTTCCTGATCTTGAAAGTGTAAGTCTTTCCTTCGTCTTCCCTTAGGAAGGACTCAGCCAATGCCGGAACGAGGGGTTCGCCGGTTCCACCTTGTTTGAAGAGTCCTTCATGAACGGTGAGGACAAGGGGGGCATCGATCATGGTCGAAGCGCCATTCCAGTCGAGACTCACCGGCGCAGTGGGCAAGTGAACTTGGAGTGTCTCCGCCCTAAGTTCCGGACGCAGAAAAACTAGAGCTAAGAAAAACGAAATCCAGATCCGGTGATGGGTCCTACGGCTCATTCTTCGGGTTTCTCGTACTCGGAAAGACAGGTGGATTTTTTGGGCTCGCGTCCGACGATCACTTTTTCCAGAACCACTTGGGACTCAGGGCAGGAGTCTGTCGCTTTCTGGCCGGAACGTGAGTCGAGCCTCATGTCGACCAGGTGGTCACTCTCCGGAAACGGCAGGGCCGGTTCGTATTGGAGCGTCCGTTTCATGATCTCGATCCAGACCGGGAGCGCCGCCGAGGCGCCGGTGAGACGAACTCGCTTCGGGATGGTCTTGTCCTTTTTACGGGCTTCAGTGATGGCTTCTTCAATCAAACCTTGGTCCAGTCCGGCCCATACCAGTGCTGTGAGCTGGGGTGTGTAGCCCACGAACCACGAGTCCCGGTAATCATTCGTGGTTCCAGTTTTGCCTGCAGCAGGACGGTCGAATCCGAGTTGGGAAACGAACGAAGCGGTTCCGTCCGTGAACACTCCTTGAAGGAGGTAGGTCATCATGTCTGCCACTCCGGGGTCGATCCTCGGGGTCGCCCGGTACTCGCTCCGGTAGAACTCTGAACCGTCCGGATTCTGAATGGCCTTGATCACAAACGGATCCCCGCCCTTGCCATGATTGGCGAAAGTCATGTACACCTCGAGCAGCTCGAGCGGGTTCACCTCGACACTTCCCAGGGTGATCGATGGAACTTCTGGAACCCGGGTCGACATGCCGAGGAGTTTTGCTGTCTCAGACACTTCGGCAAGGCCCACTCGCTTTGCCACTCGGGCCGCGGTGGTGTTGATCGATTTTGCGATCGAAGTCTTCAGGGGAATCCAACCGAGCTTTTCTTTTTCGTAGTTGGAGGGTTTCCAGACAGGTTGTTTGGGATCGTAGTTCCATCCCCACTCCTGATCGAGAAGCGGATACGCAGGAGTGAACGCGTTGCCTCGATCGTCCTCGAAAGTCCGGAATGCGGTGGTGTACACGACAGGCTTGAAGGTGGAGCCCGCCTGACGTTTCATGTTCAGGATGCGGTTGAAGTTGCTCTTCGCGTAGTTCCTACCTCCGATCAGGGTGCGGATCTCGCCGGTGGTGTGATCCACCGCTGCGACAGCGCCTTGGAGCTCGAGCACACCCTTCAACTTCAGGCGGGTCTCGACCGACTCGAGGCCGCGTTGGAGTGCTTCTTGGGCGATCTGGTTTAGACCAAGATCGAGGGTCGTGTAGACTTGCAGACCGAGTTCGGGGATTTCGCTTTCCTCGAAGCGGTCTTTCATCAGAGCGGTCAACTCAGCTTTGACGTAATCGATGAAGTACGGTGCACGGTTCCCGGCCTGCGGAGCCTTGGCCAGACGGATCGGTTGTTTCAAGGCGCGCTGGAATTCGTCTTCCTTGAGCCGCTCCGTCTCGAGCATCCGCTCGAGGACATAGCGTTGCCGGGTCTTGGCGCGATCCATATGCCGGTGGGGAGAATAAAAGACTGGTCCTTTGATCAGTCCCACGAGCAAGGCGATCTCACCGGTGTTGAGCTCACTCACGCTTTTTCCGTAAAAGTACTTAGCGCCCTCGGAGAATCCGCGGATCTCAAAAGATCCGATCTGCCCAAGGAAAACCTCGTTCAGGTAACGCTCGAAAATCTGCTTCTTGGTGTATTTCAGTTCGAGCACGGGAGCCAGGAAGAGCTCGTTGATTTTCATGAATAGGTTCCTGTTCCGCCGTTCCATCAGATTTTTCACCAACTGCTGGGTGATCGTGCTCCCGCCTTGAGACAACGAAAGGGTTTTCAAGTCGACGAAGATCGCCCTCAGGAACCCCCTCGGATCGATTCCAAAGTGTTCATAAAACCGGTTGTCTTCAGCTGCCATCACAGCCAGTGGAATCTGTTCCGGGAACTCCTCGAATTTGAGTACTTCACGGATCTGATTCTTGTCGGCACTGAGCGTTCCGACAAACTCAGGCTCCAGATAAACGTCGTCGATTGTTCCGGTGTCCGTTTGGATCGCCACCAAGGACGAGGTGGGCCCTTTCCCCTCGAACTGGAAAGTGATCCGTTTGTCTCGAAGAGAGAGTGTAGGATGTTGGTCGGGAATCAAGAAATCCGGGTAACGTGTCGAGTGCAGGACAATCGAGAGCTCTTGGGGGGAAACTCGAACAGAATAGCCAAGCGCTCGGATCTTCCGCTCCAGTGTTCCACGGGCCATCGGAGGTGCTATCCGAGTGACACTCGAATAGATGCGGGTCGGAATGAATTCTAGGGGGGCCTCGAACGCAGCATCGACTTGTCGATACAGGTAAAGAAAGAAGGTGAGGAAAGCCAGGATGAGGAGGGCCGAGGCGATCACGAATCCGCGACGATTTCGGGCGATTTTATTTGTAAAATTCATTCTTTACCCTTGACTCCATCACTATGCGCTTCGTATTTTCGGATTTCAAGACGGAGGATCACACCATGAGGATTTTTGCAAAAGTGTCACGCACCGCGTTCCTGGTTTCTGGGGTCATTTCAGCGTTATCCCCTTCTGCAAAAGCCTTGGATCTGGATTGGCATGGTCAGTTCCGCGGAGAGACTCATAACCTGTTTGGTTACGCCAACGCTCCCCAGTCGGCGGCACTCACCGGCTACTCCATTCCGAGCAATGGAGAATCCCCCGCATCCTTCCAGAATCTTTTTTTGAGACTCCGCCCGAAGGCAATCGTGAATGACAACATCACGATCCATTCCGACATCTGGCTCGGTGCCCCGGATATCGGCATCTTCGGCGGCAATGGTCAGACCTCGAGAGCGAATCAGTCCCGAGCCGGGCAAGCGGCGCTGAGTGCTCAAACCCTCTTCGCAGAATTCGCCAGCGACTTCGGCACGGTGCGCGTTGGGCGGCTCCCATTGAACTACGGTCTCGGTCTGGTTTGGAATTCGAATCCGAACGGTTGGGATCGCCTACCTTCGAACGGTGACGCGATCAGCATGGTTACGAAGCTCGGATCTTTCAAGTTCATGCCGGCCTTCGTGAAGTACCAGCACAGGAATGGTACAGCAGTTGGAAATGCCGGAAACAGTGACTATGTCCTCAGTCTCAGCTACACGAATGAAGACGAGCAGATGGACGCCGGAATCATGTTCATGCGCCGGATTGCTGGACAGAATGCGAATGTGACGAATCCGTTCTCGGTCGGTGGCGGCTCCACCTCCGGCTTCGCCTACAACCTCTGGGACATTTACGGGAGAAAGAAAATCGGTATTTTGACCTTGAAAGCCGAGATTCCGGTGGCTTCGGGATCCTATGCCGGGAATCCTTACAATTCGGTTGCTGGTGCCGTACAGGCTGAAGCGGATGTGGGAGACCACTGGAAGCTCAAATTGAATGCGGGATCTGCGAATGGTCAGGGGAATGGTCCTCAGACCTCGCTTGGAGCCTTCAGCTTCCACCCGGATTATCGTCCCGCCCTGATCCTCTTCAATTACAATCTCCGGAACATCACCCAGGGATCCATCACCAACGGCTCCCCGTTTGATGCGGGGGTTACCAACGCACGCTTTCTCGCGCTCTCTGCCGACTTGACCGCCGGCAAGTTCACCCACGTCTTCAAGGGAATGTATGCCATGGCAGATCAGGCAGCGGATGGTGTGAATCAGTTCTTCAACACCTTCACCGGTGCCTATGAGGCTGGGGGTGGCGGGGCCGCTCAAAGCACGGATCTCGGCTTCGAGGTTGATTATCAGCTTGGCTACCAGTGGGATGAGGCGATTCGTTTCGGTGCGGATTTCGGTCTCTTCATGCCCGGAAAGTTTTTCGAATACGCCGGCAACTCCGCAGTGGCCAATGTCAACAAGGCGATCTTTGCTTCGAGCTTCAACATGATGGTCCGCTTCTGAGGCGGGTTCAGCAACAGTTTTAGCCCCGAATGGTCCGATACAGTCTCGACATCAAGAAATCGAACCAGCTCCTGGGCAGCATCTGGATCATGGGATAGATGATCCGGAACGGTGCCGGAGCGATGCTCCAGGCGCGTTTGCCGATTACCCCCGAAACAAAAACGCGGGCTGCGTCGTCCACTTCCATCAGGAAAGGCATTTTGCCTTTGTTGTGAGTGGTCAAGGAAGTCCGGATGAATCCCGGGACGATCGTCACAACCGAGATCCCGTGGGGCTTCAGGTCCACGCGGAGTCCCTCGAGGTGGTTCGTGAGTGCCGCTTTTGATGTCGCGTAGGCCCCGCTGGTGGGCATCCCCCGCGCTCCGGCGATGCTGCTCACTCCGGCGAGCGTTCCCCGGCCTCGTGCGAGCATTTTCAACTTCATGTGTTCGAGCCCGTGGATCGCCGAGAGGACGTTCACTTCGAGAATGCGCTTGGTGGACGTCCATGCGTCCGGTCCGAGCGAGCTCCGACCGGTGATGCCCGCGTTGGCGATGAATGCCGTGGCACCTCCAAGTTCGTGATCGAGTCCGTCGAGGGCAGATTCAAACTCCGCCTCGTTCGAGACGTCCACGCTCCGGAAAGCGACACGGGGTGCTCCTGCTTTCAGGGCTTCGGTCCGGACCTGTTCAAGGAGCTCGGTTCTCCGGGCGAGGAGTCCGATGCTCCACCCTTTCCGGGCGAACTCGAGTGCCATCGCTTTCCCGATGCCGTCACTGGCGCCTGTGATGATGACGCTTTCGGAGCTCATCACAACCACCCGTTCAACTTGTACCAGGCCGCCGTGTGGTGGACTCCGGTTTCGAAAGTGAACTTCGGCTTGAAGGAGAGTCGGTCGAAGGCTTTTTGCGAGGAGCAAATCCAGTAGTCAGGATCCAGCTCGTTCAGTTTGTCACGGTTGAGCGGGAGGCTTTTCCTCAGGATTTTGCCCGCAATGGTCCCGCCAGAGGCGAGCAAGGACACCATTCCACCCGGGAGGCGCACTCGGATCGGATTGACCTTCAGTTCTTTGGCAATGAGGGTCATCAGGCGCTCATAGGTATAAATTTGGCCATCGCTGACAAAGAACCGCTCACCGTGTTCAAAACAGGCGTCCTGTGCGCTCAACGCGTTCATCAGAACCTGGATCAGATCCTCGACATGGATCGCGCTGTAGTACTTGTGTCCCGTTGGGGATTTGGCCGGTAGGATCGGCATCCAATTCCTCTGGATCGATTTGAAAAACAGATAAAAATTTCGATCGCGAGGACCGTAAACAGTGGGGGGGCGGATCACGATGTAGGGGAGCTTGCCTTTCAGCTCGTCGAGGTAAAGTTCACCGCGTAACTTGCTTTCGCCATACATCGAGACAGGATGATCAGGCTCGGATTCGGTCCGCGGGGCGAGCCCGACGGCGGGTCCCCCGGCAGCTAGAGACGAGACGTAAACGAATCGCTTCACGCCAGTGGCGGCCGCGGCCTGGGCGAAGTTCCGGGTGCCTTCCGAATTGAACCGGAAATAGGTGGAACGATCTGGCGCTGCAGTGAGCCCTGCAAGATGGAAAACGGCATCCATGCCCTCGCATGCGCGTTTCAGGGAATCCCGGTCGAGGATGTCACCGCTTTTTCTGGAAAATGAAATCCCTTTGAGGAACTCGGTCGACGCACTCGGACGCATGAGCGCATGGACTTCGTGCCCACCTTCCGCCAGTGAGGCGACCAGTCCGCTTCCGATGAAACCGCTTGCTCCCGATACGAGAATTCTCATAATCTCCCTTATATCATGCTGGAAAAGGAAATGCGCGTCACGGTTCTCGGGTCCGGAACCTCTACCGGTGTCCCCCTGATCCATTGCCGGTGTCGGGTGTGTCGGTCAAAGGATCCCAGGAATGCGAGAACCCGGACCTCGGTCTGGGTGAGGGTCGGGGGAAAGAGTCTTCTGATCGACGTTTCCCCGGATTTCAGGCAGCAGGCACTCCGCCACCGAATTCCACGCTTGGACGGCATTTTGATCACACATCCTCATGCGGACCACATCGGAGGATTGGACGAGATCCGGAGTTTCAATTTCGTGCAGAGAGAAAGAATTGCCGCATGGGGCCATGACTGGACCTTGGAGGAGCTCCCTTCTCGCTACCCTTATATTTTCAAGCCTTGCGGAAAAATCGAAGGTGGGGGAATCGCCCAGGTGGATTTGCGGCCCTTTGAGTGGAATCGACGATTCAGGGTGGCTGGAATTCCGGTTCTGGCCATGCGCCTGCCTCATGGTTCCCGATCCACTGCGGGTTTCCGGATCGGTGATTTCGCGTATCTGACGGATTGTAGCGAGATTCCCGATGAGGCACTGGGGCGACTGCTTGGTCTGGAGTTGTTGGTGCTCGATTGTCTGAAGTTCGCCGAGCACGACACCCACCTCAATTACGAGCGGGCACTCAATTACGCGGCGCGAATTGGTGCGAAAAAAACGGTGTTGACCCACCTGAGTCACGACTTTGACTATGTGCGGGATTCGAGAAGACTCCCTAAATCGGTCGCACTGGCGTATGATGGTCTGACCATCAACATTCGGAAGTCCCTGAAGTCGAGGAGAAGCCCATGATCGTCGGAGTACCCAAGGAAATCAAAAATAAAGAAAATCGTGTTTCCATGGTCGTAGCTGGAGTGAGAGCGCTCACCCAAGCCGGCCACAAAGTGCTCATTCAGAGCACTGCTGGTCTCGGGGCAGGTATCACTGACCAGGAATACGCTGCTGCTGGTGCGACCATCGTCGATTCAGCTCGGGAAGTTTTTGCAAAATCTGACATGATCGTGAAGGTCAAAGAACCCCTCCCGGAAGAGTACGAAATGCTGCGAGAGGGGCAGATCCTCTACACCTATCTCCACCTCGCGGCGGATGAGCGCCTGACCAAGGCCCTGCTCGAGCGTAAAATCGTGGGCATCGCCTATGAAACCATTCAACCTGCGGACGGATCTCTTCCGTTGCTTGCGCCCATGAGTGCGGTGGCCGGCCGGATGGCGACCCAGATCGGAGCCACTTACCTGCAGAAGGATCATGGCGGAAAAGGCATGCTCCTCGGGGGCGTGACCGGCGTGGCCCGGGCCAACGTCACCATTCTCGGTGGTGGAGTGGTTGGTGTGAATGCCGCCAAAATGGCTGTGGGTCTCGGTGCCAAGGTGACGATCCTCGATGTGAATGTGGATCGTCTCGAGTATCTGAACGACATTTTCGGCAACTCCATCCACACTCTCTACTCGAACAATGAGCAGATCGAGCGGTCCGTGATCGAGTCGGATCTAGTCATCAGTGCGATTCTGGTTCCAGGTGCCAAGGCTCCAAAGCTTGTCACTCGTCAGATGGTTTCGAAGATGCAGCCGGGTGGTGTGATCATCGACGTGGCGGTCGATCAAGGCGGTGCGGTCGAGACCTGCCGCCCAACTTCGCACGAGCATCCGACTTATACTGTGGACAACATCATCCACTACGCAGTTCCGAACATGCCCGGTGCCGTTCCCCGCACCTCGACTTATGCGCTGACCAATGTCACCCTCAAGTACGCACTCATGCTCGCCAACCTCGGTTGGAAAGAGGCGGTCGGCAAAGATCCGGCGCTCTTCAAGGGTGTGAACATCTGTGGAGGCAAACTCACTTACAAGGCTGTGGCCGAGGATCTGGGGTTGCCTTACGAGGCGCTGAAGCTCTAAACTGATCAGGATGAGCAAACTCCCCCTGATCCTGGGCCTTCTGAATACCGTGGCTATCGCGGCGGTGCTCGGTCTTTTCGTGTTCACGAAAGTGATCTACAAACGGCCTGCGATCACTGAAGCCCAGGAGCGTGCTCGCCTTGCAGGAAAGGCCAAGACCTCGGTGGTGTCGCCCTCGGCGAAGCGTGCCATGGTCAAGCTTGATCCCGTCACGGTGAATCTCGATCCCTTCACAGGTGCGGACGGAAAACAGAAAGTCCATTATGCGGCAATCACCCTCACGGTCGAGATTCGGGACGAGAAGGAACTCGAACGTTTCAATGCGGCCAAGGCTGTGGTGATGGACAAGGTGATCCAGGGATTGTCGAAGAAGAAGTTCGAAGACTTGAATCAGGTGCAGGGGAGGTATGTTTTCCGCTCACAGGTCATCGAGGCTGCTAACGAGTTCTTCAAGGTCCCGATGGTGACGGAGATCTACTTCAGCGATTTCCTGCTCCAGTGATCACATCTTGACCCGGGCTTCAAAGATTGCGCCCGGATCCACCTGCAAATTCGGGGTCTTGAGCTGGCCGAGAACGCGCCCTTGTCCAGTGATCCAGACCTTTTTGGTGCAATGGATCTCGCCATGGACAAAACCGTCGACAATGAGAGTTTCTCCGGTCACTTTCCCTTCGATCATGGAGCCTTCTTTGAGGATGACCGTGCTGCCCGGGCGACCCCGGACTTCGCCGATCACTTTGCCGTAAAGGTGAAGCTCTGTCCTCACCTCCAGGCTTCCCTCGATTGTGATGTCCGACGCGATGACCGTGAGTTCGCTGCGCTGAAGCCGGTTATTTTCCATACTTGAATGTCTGATTGAGGATCAAGCGGTTTCCGAGATCGAACATGAATACCTGGATTTCTGCCAATTGTTTGGGTGACTCGTACGGACCGAAGCGCGCCTTCAGGACCCGGAACCGTGCGACCGAGTAGTATTCCCCCCGGCTCACGTCGAAAAGGGGCGAGCCACTCGAGGTGTTGAGAGCGCCTTCGGGGTGGGCGAACAGCCGATCGTTCGCTCTTCCGAGAGCGACTAAGCGGCCTTGTTGGCTTCCTTTGCCTGGATCCCGGTACACCACATTGACCGTAAAATTTGCGTACTTTCCCTGCCATTCCAGTCGAGGGTCATCGAGGCGGACCGTAGGGGTGACCCCGGCCGGAGGCGCGGAGATGTTCTCAGCCAGCCCGTTCCAGATGCCATCCTTCGCAGTGAGGGTCTCGCCGGGTCCCGGAGAAGGTGCTTCCTCGACCGCCTTCGGATCCGAGCCCTGAGGTGCAGGTGTCAAGGCGGCGCCGGTCGCAGGAGCGCCCTTTTTTTCGAGAGCGATTTTCAGTTCCTGAACCTCGTTCTCCAGTTCGGCAACGAGTTCTGGTCGGGCCAGCCGTTCAGAAAAATAAAGCCGGATCGCAAACACAGAGGAAAGGATCGAAATTGCGAGGAGAAACCAGGCTGACCAAGAGGCGCGGTGGATCCATCTGACGGGAACTTTGAAGGTGCGCGGGTTCAGGTTTTCCTCGTGGACCTGAATCGTCAGAACCTTGTCGTTGTTGCCTGTATTTCCCATTCGCTCCCAAGATATCACCGCAAGACGGGCGGGGTCAAACCGCTTAAAGGTTTTGAGAGGGAAATCCGATCCGAACAATGATGAAGATCCTTTTCGTCGATTCCAGTGCAGACTTGCCGATCCAGTACCTGGAGCCTCTACGCAATCGCGGATGGGGTGTGATCCGTGCCCGCAGTCTTGAAGATGCCGAGCGGATGATGCGCTTGCACGGAGATCAGCTCGATGGAGTCGTGGTCGGTGAAAAGTTTGTTTCCTTTGCAGAGCGGCAGGAGCCCACGTTTGTAGTCCTCACCCGCGAATGGAGTGAGTCTGAAGTCCAGGCTCATCGGAATTCGGCGAACCCGGCCCTTGCCTACCTTTCTTACGGTGCAGCGATCGAAGAATTGATCACGGCCTTCAACTCATCAGCGGCTCCTGTGTCGCTGGGTGCGACGGGTACAGACGGAGTTCCTGTGGCCGTCGTGTTCGAGGCCCAAACTGATTCCCAAGTTGCCGAACTCCCACTTGAAGATTTCTCCTCGGTTTTGAGCCAAAAGGAGCCCACCCGGAACTTCACCCGGACGCTCACTCTCAACGCCCCCCGGTTTTTGCTCGGAGGTGTCGACACCCTCGCTCCTGAGCCTGAGAAGGATGTGGAACAAGAAGTCTCGCCTGCAGCGGATGTCGGGAGCACCACGATCCTCGATCGGACCCAGGTTGCCGATGCTCTCGGACTGACCGATCAAGCCGTTGGTGCGGACACTGGATACAGTCTCGAGGCTGAACTCGGAGCCGAACTCGGCGCAGCTGTCGAAGAGTCACTTTCTTCTCCTGGGTCCTTTCAGGGGGCTCCCCAGTATTCCACTCGTTTTCAGCACGTTTCCTCCGCCGGAGGTTCCGACCTCGATACACTGAAAAATTACCTCGCGCTCCGTGAGCAGGATGTTGCAGTTCTCTCCGGACAGTTCCGTTCCTCGCAAGAACGGGTCAAGCAACTCGAAAGTCAGGTGAAGATGGAGCGGGCCCGTAGTGCTGAGCTCCAGCAATTGCTCATGAAAAGTGAGCAAAAAATCAAGGGTTACGATCAGGAGAAGCAGATCGAGTTCGAGGTCATGGAGAAGCAACTCGAGGATTTGAGTGGCCAACTTAAAGACAGGACTGAAAAAGTCCGGACCTTCGAGGCCAAGCTCAAACTGACCCACGAAGAGATTTCCCGGGTCAAGGAGCGTGTGAAGGTCGACATCCGCAAGATCCGGGTTCGTGAAAAAGAGCTCGAGAGCCAGCTTGAGATCCTGAAGAAGGACTCCTCCGCGCTGATCCAGGCCCGGGATGAGAAAATCCTCGAGCTCAAGCGCAAAGTGGACCTCCTTGAGTTCAACATGGAGCTCGTCCAGGAGCAGTTCCAGAAGGAGCGCCAGACCGCGGATGATCTCAAGATGCGTCTCCGGGATGCTGCCGAGGCGATGAAGCACGCCAACGGACTCCTTGAGCAGTGATTCCCGAGAACAATTCGCTCACGTGACGCAACGCGCATGATCTAGAATGGTGTTCCATGAACGTCGTGGCCGTCATTCCCGCCCGTTATGGATCAACGCGTCTCCCTGCGAAGCCCTTGGCCGATATTCTCGGTAAACCCATGGTCCAGTGGGTGGTGGAGGGGACCCGTCAGTCCCGTCTTTGTTCTCGGGTGGTGGTTGCGACCGATGACGAGCGTATCGAGTCTGTGGTGCGGTCCTTCGGTGGGGATGTGGTCATGACCTCGCCGGACATACAAAGCGGGACCGACCGGATGGCTGCTGTAGCCCGGATGATTCCGGGTGATGTGTTCGTGAATGTTCAAGGAGATGAACCTCTCATTGAGGGAACTGCGATTGACCTTGCGGTCGCTCCTGTCCTCGAAGGACGCTACGATCTGACCTCGCTTAGGGTTCCGCTTCGTTCGCGCGAGGATCTGGAGAGCCCGAATGTGGTGAAGGTCATCGTCGATGATCGGGACCGGGCCCTGTACTTCTCACGGTATCCCATTCCGTATTCGAGGGTTCTTCCCGCAGCTGCCGAGCCACCCTATCTCTGCTCCCAGCACGTGGGGGTCTATGTCTACCGCAGGGATACCCTCCTCCGGGTGAGTGCTTTGCCCCCGACCGCTCTTGAGCGGGCCGAGAGCCTCGAGCAACTCCGCGCGATGAAGGCAGGGGTTGCCATTGGAGTTTTTGAAACCTCTTTCCAGTCGGTGGGTGTGGATGCGCCGGAAGATCTGGAGAAAGTCCGAAACATCCTCTCAGGGAGACGTCATGGCTAAGCAGAAGAAGTATATTTTTGTGACCGGTGGGGTGCTTTCGAGCATCGGAAAAGGAATCGCTGCGGCTTCTCTCGGGATGCTCCTCGAGCAAAGAGGCATCAAGGTCACGATGCTCAAAATGGATCCTTACCTCAATGTGGATCCCGGGACCATGAGTCCGTTCCAGCATGGGGAAGTTTTCGTGCTCGATGACGGAACTGAAACGGATCTCGACCTCGGGCACTACCAGCGCTATGTCCAGAATGCGACCTTCACACGGAAGAACAGCTTCACGGCCGGTCGGGTGTACGAAGCGGTGATCCGTCGCGAACGGGAGGGAGGATACCTTGGCAAGACGGTACAGGTGATTCCTCATGTGACCGATCAGATCAAGGCCAACATCCGTGCCGCGATGGAAGACGCCGACCTCGGCATCATCGAAGTCGGAGGAACAGTCGGGGACATCGAAGGCTTGCCCTTTCTTGAGGCGATCCGCCAGATCAAGCACGAGGAAGGCGCACAAAACGTCCTCTTCGCCCATCTCACCCTGGTTCCCTACATCGCTGCAGCGAAAGAGCTCAAGACCAAGCCGACCCAACACAGCGTGAAGGAACTGCGGGAGATCGGGATCCAACCGGATATCCTGATTTGTCGCACGGATCGTGCTCTCGAGCGCGACATCAAGGATAAGATCGGCCTATTTTGTAACGTACCCGGCGATTCCGTGTTCAGCGCGCGTGATGCCGAGAGCATTTACGATGTGCCGCTGTTGCTTGCGGACGAGGGACTCGACGACAAGGTGCTCGAAAAACTCGGCATCTGGACCGGGCGCCCCGATCTTTCGAAATGGAAGGCCATGGTCGAGGCGATTCACAAGCCCAAGCACGAAGTCCGGATCGGGATCGTAGGGAAATACACCGACTGGGCCGATACTTACAAATCGATTTCTGAGTCACTGGTCCATGGCGGAGTGGCCAATCATGCACGGGTTCTACCGGTTTACATCGACAGCGAAAAGCTCGAGAACGGTGATCTTTCCGAGTTGGCCACTGTGAGCGGGATTCTCGTTCCAGGTGGGTTCGGTGAGCGCGGCATTGAAGGCAAGATCAAGGCGATCGAGTATGCACGGACCCAGGAAATCCCGTTTTTCGGCATTTGTTTGGGTATGCAGCTCGCTACGATCGAGTTCGCCCGCCATGTCTGCGGTCTCGAGAGGGCCAATTCGGCCGAGTTCAAGCCCGGAAGCGATCAGAACGTGATCGATCTCATGGATTCTCAGAAAAGTGTGACCGATCTGGGTGGAACCATGCGACTCGGAGCTTATCCATGTGACGTGCTCCCGAAGCATAATGGAAAAGCCACCCATGCTTACACTGCCTATCAGAATGCACGGATTTCAGAGCGCCACCGGCACCGCTTCGAGGTTTCGAACACCTTCCGTCCCCGACTGGAAGAATGCGGCCTTCTGGTGAGTGGTCGTTATCGCCACAGTACCGGTGAGGAGTTGGTGGAGATGGTCGAACTCCCCGAGCACCCGTGGTTTCTTGGATGCCAGTTCCATCCCGAACTTCTCTCTCGTCCACTGTCTCCACACCCCCTCTTTGTCCAGTTCATCAAGGCGTCTTTGCAAGCGGCCAAGGGAACTCAAGCCCGTTTGAAAGGGATCAAGTAAATGTTGCACACATCTGTTCCTCCCATGACTTTGATTGCCGGACCCTGTGTGATCGAGGACGAAGGCCTCGTCATGGAGATCGCCACTGAATTGAAGCGGCAGCTTCACGGAATGCCGGTTCAGCTCTTCTTTAAGGCGTCTTTCGACAAGGCGAACCGTTCTTCGATAGACGGCTTCCGTGGACCCGGAATGGTGGAGGGTCTCCGGATTCTGGGTAAGGTGAAAGAAAAGACCGGACTTCCATTGGTGACCGACATCCACACGCCCGACCAGGCCGAAGAAGTCGCAAAAATCGTCGATTTTTTGCAGATCCCCGCTTTTCTCTGTCGGCAGACCGACCTGATCGTCTCGGTGACCGAAGCCGCAATCAAGTGGAACCGTAAGCTCAATGTCAAGAAAGGGCAGTTTCTTGCTCCCTGGGACACGAAGAACATCGTCGAAAAAGTGCGTGCGGTGGAATCCAAGAACGGAGCCAAAAAGGTGGACCTCCACCTGACCGAACGCGGGTCCAGCTTCGGTTACAATGCACTCGTGGTCGACATGTCTTCGTTCCAGACGATGAGCAAGTTCGGTGTGCCCACGATTTACGATGCCACACACTCCATTCAGAGTCCCGGGGGTGGCCCCGGGGGGAAGTCGACCGGCGGGAAACGTGAAATGCTCGAGGTGCTGGCACGTGCTGCTTTTGCAGCTGGAGCTGACGGCCTTTTCATGGAGTGCCATCCGCGTCCCGAGCTCGCGAAAAGTGACGGACCGAATGCGTTTTACCTCGAGCATGTGGGTGAGTTCATCCGGCAAATCCTTGAATTCCGGAAGCTCGCCAAGACCTTTCCCAAACTTCTTCCCGAGACGCGCGCATGAAGCTCCTTTCAATCGATGAACAGGAGTTCCAGCGACGTCTTTCCGGGATTCGCCTCCTCTTGTTGGATGTGGACGGGGTACTCACCGATGGGACGATTTTCCATGTGCCCGGCCAGGGTTGGACTCGGAGCTACAACATCTACGATGGCTACGGGATCAAACTGCTCCAGAAGCTAGGTATCCCCGTGGGGATCATCAGCGGCGGAGCCTCCGATGAATTGAAAGAGCGCATCCGGTATCTCGGAATTCGTCATGCGGTCCTCGGTAGCGAAGACAAGTTGGCCTCGCTCCGGCAATTGTCCGCCGAAACCGGTGTGCCTCCCGAGTCGATTTGTTTCATGGGAGACGAGTTGTTCGATATGCCGGCATTGAAGGAGGCGGGGCTCGCCATCACGGTTCCGGATGCGATGCCAGAGGTTTTCGGGATCGCCCATGCGGTGACTTCCCGAGCGGGAGGAAAAGGAGCGGTCCGCGAAGTGATCGACCGGATCCGCCAAGCGCACTTTACTGATTCACATTCTCCGGGAGTGGGTCGGGAGTGAGTGGATTCCGAGTTCTCGCTTTATTGATCTTGACCTCCTGTGGTCCGGGTTCCGGATGCATTCCGCGATTCGCGGATCTGAAGACCCAGTATCCGCACGTCGTCTACCAGGGTCCGCGGGAGCCGGGTGAGGTGATCCTGAAGCGCTATCCACCGGAGCATTGGGCACCTCTCGGTCAAATTGCGCGCAAAGCCCAAGGGGCCATCCTCGTGTCTGAGGATTGGGCGTTTTTCCAGCACCAGGGTTTCGATGAGAAACAGATCCGCGAAACCTTAAAGGACAGTCTGGAAGAGGGGCGGTTCACCCGTGGAGCAAGCACGATCACCCAGCAGGTGGTCAAAAACGTTTACCTCAGTCACGAACGCAGTCTGATCCGGAAGGTTCGTGAACTGTGGCTCGCGTCCAAGATCGAGAAAGTGCTCGGCAAAAAGAGGATTCTCGAAGTGTACTTGAACATCGCCGAAATGGGGGACGGGATTTTCGGGATCGGTCAGGCGAGTCGGAGGTATTTCGGCAAGTCACCCTCCGCCCTCAGTGCGAAAGAAGGCGCGTTTCTGGCCATGCTGTTGCCTTCTCCCAAGAAATACGCCGTTTCCTTCCGGAAAAGGGAGCTCACTCCGTTCGCCCGAAGGAGAATCCGGGCCATCTTGAACAAACTGGTTGCGGCCGGATACCTCACGTCGGAGGAGAGAGATCAGGAGTGGCGGACTCCGCTCTCGTTTGAGGCCAAGGCAGATGTGAGTATTCCCGTTGAGGAGGAATCCGAAGACGAGGAAGAGGAATCGGAAAATACGGATCAGGGTTTGCACTCCTGAATTTCTTGAGTCACAATGGACTCATGCGGCACGTTGACAACGGATCTGTCAATTTTCAAACGCGGTCTACTGGAATCGTTAAGCTCACGCTGGTTCTGGCTTTTTTGGGGATCATTTTCCTCGGTGGCTGGTATTTCGGAGCCAGGATCGGCAGGACGGGTGTCGGCGTCGAAGGCGTCGGGGAACAATCCCTCCTCACCAAGGGCGAGCTCCGCTCCCGTCTGGCCCAAGTCGCGTCTGGTAAGGATATTTTTGAATTCAAGCAGAACGAGGTCTCGCTTCCGGGCATCGCCGAGCCCGTCATCCTCGATTATGCGTTTGATCCGAGTCTTCAAGCTCTTGCTGAAGACCTACTCGGGAAGTACCGCCCGGATCTCGGAGTGATGGTGGCCATGGATGCTTCGACGGGCCGGGTCCTGGCCATGGCATCTTCCAACAAGTCATTCGATATCGAGGGTAATCCCGCGATCCAGACCACCTTTCCGTCGGCATCCGTTTTCAAGGTGGTGACCGCTGCAGCAGCGATCGAACAACAGAAGGCCAATCCTCACACCTTGATCGCCTATGCCGGACGCGACCATACCCTCTACAAGTCCCAGGTGCTGAAAGAAAAAGTTTCAGGGTGGAGGCGGATTTCCTCTTTGAAAGAGGCTTTCGGGAAGTCGATCAACACCGTCTTCGGACGCCTCGCCGTGTTCAATATCGGTAAAGAGCCGCTTCAGGCCTTCTCCAATCGATTCGGCTATAACGAACAGATCGAGTCCGAGTTTCCGATCGAGCTCTCACGCTCGGCGAAGCCGGACGACTCCTTTGAGTTGGCCGAAATGGCTTCGGGATATACCCAGGACAATGTGATGACCCCGCTCCACGGAGCCATGATTGCCGCTGCTGTCGCCAACGACGGAGTCATGATGCAGCCTTACTTCTTGAATGCCGCCTACCTGAAATCCGGGAAGACGATTTATCGGTCCGAGCCTGCGCCCCAGGTCAATACCGTCACTCCTGAGACCGCAAAAGAACTGAGAACGCTGATGGCCGAAACCGTCATCAACGGCACTTCCAAGAAAGCCTTCCGGGGGTTCTTCCGGGGTCGATTCAGCGAACTCCAGGTCGGAGGAAAAACCGGTCACCTCACCGATCGCAATTTCAAAGGACGGGTGGACTGGTTCGTGGGTTTCGCCCAGGCCCATGGACGGAAAATCGCGGTTTCGGTCATGACCATGCACAAGAAATACTGGACCGTGAAATCCTCCTATTTGGCCCGGCGGACCTTTGAGACCGCCTTCAGCCAGAAAAAAGTCGCCGAGCGCTGATTCTACAAAGTCCTGACATTTCAAATCTTTAATGCCAGATTGGCGGAAGGGTTTGAAATCCATACAAAAAAGTAGTAATTTCATTGCCGAAAGACTTTCATGATTTATCTCGACGGCCATTCCACCACCCCTTTGGCGCCCGAAGTGTTCGAGGCGATGAAGCCTTATTTCCTGGAACGATTCGGAAACGCTTCCCAGGGCTTGCATCGATATAACTGGGAGGCACGAGCCGGAGTGGACCAGGCCCGGGAGCAAATAGCCGCTGTTCTCGGTGTCCGGGACAAGGAAATCATTTTCACCAGCGGTGCGACTGAGGCCAATCATCTGGCCTTGCTCGGGTCCTTGCCCGCACTCCTCGAATCTGGAAAGAAACGAATTCTTTCCATCCGAATCGAGCATGCCTCGGTTCTCGGGGCGCTCGAGCTGATGGAGGAGCGTGGGTGCCGTGTGGATTGGGTCCGGACGGACCGGGAAGGGCGTGTCGATTTCAATCACCTCAGCGATCTCATGGGTGCCGACGTGGGGTTGATCTCCGTGGCCTTGGCCAATCATGAGATTGGAACCCTCCAGGATTTGAAGCGGATTTCCGACTTGGTCCGGAGTCACGGATGCCGCCTCCACACCGACGCAGTTCAGGCCTTCGGTAAGGTTCGCTTCACAGCGGATTCCATTGGGGCGGATTTGATTACGATCAGTGCACACAAAATCCGGGGCCCCAAAGGTGTCGGAGCGCTTTACGCGCGCAGAAAGAACCCCCGGATCGATCTCGAGCCTCTTTATCTCGGGGGCGGTCAAGAACGCAGATTACGTCCCGGAACTCCGGACACCCCAGCGATTGTCGGTTTCGGAATGGCAGCGGAGTTGGCCATGCGAACATTCGATCAGGATGTTGAGCGTATGCGAAGACTCCGGGATCGGTTGTGGGAGCACCTATCCGGAGCGCTTGAAGGATGGGTCCGCAACAGTCCGACAGACGGACTCCCGAACAATTTGAATCTCTCGATCCGTGGCGTGGACGGAGCAGCCCTTTTTGGAAGATTGAAGCAGGTCGCAGTGAGCAATGCATCGGCGTGTTTGAACGGGATCCAGGACTACTCACAGGTTCTGACCGAGCTCGGAGTCGGAAGGGATCTTGCCCGAGCCACGCTCAGGATCGGCCTTGGCACCTGGAACACCGAAGCCGAAATCGATGTGGCCGCAGCGGAGATGATCGAAGTGGTCCGCGACCTTAGGATGATGGAACGCCAATTTGCGGAACAAACTGGAACTTTTTCAATGAACGGAGAAAAATCATGATCACCATGACCCAGCAAGCCATCCAGGAGATCAAGCGGATTCGTGAGGCGGATTCGTCCCAGAACTCGGCTCATCTGAGAGTCCGTGTTGTCGGAGGAGGGTGTTCAGGAATGAGTTACAAGCTCGACTTTGAAACAGTACCTCCATCCGGCGCCGACCGGATTTTCGAGCAAGAGGGTGTCGCACTCGTGATCGACCAGAAGTCACTCTTGTATCTGAGCGGGACGGAGCTCGACTTTTCGGGTGGACTGAACGGGAAGGGTTTTGTATTCAGTAACCCGAACGCCAAGCGGACCTGCGGTTGCGGGTCGAGCTTTTCCACCTGACGAGGAAGAATCCCATGCCCAAGATCAAGTTCATGCCCTCCGGAATCGAAGTCCAAGCGAGGGAGGGCGAGGCCCTGCTCGATATCGCCTTGGCAAATGATGTTTCGATCCAGCACGCCTGTGGCGGATTCTGTGCCTGTACCACCTGTCACTGCGAGATTCTCGAAGGGGAGGCGAACCTCCTTCCTCCGGACGAGGACGAACTCGAGCGTCTCGGTGTGCTCGACACACGCACCGCGCATTCCCGACTGGCTTGCCAGTCGAAGGTGAAAGGTGACTTGGTCGTTCGAGTGGTCAACCCTGAGTAGGATCGAAGACCTTCCCGATAAAGTAGAGTTCTCCGCTTTCCGGGTTCATCAGCATGAAGACAAAGGGCTCATCCGCGTAAAACGGAACGGTCGATCCTTCAAACAGAGCTCCGCGCTCGAGGGTCACGGCCGTGGCAGCCGCAGCTTCGGTTCCCTCTTCCTTCACATC
This sequence comes from Pseudomonadota bacterium, assembly GCA_027491115.1. Taxonomy (GTDB): domain Bacteria; phylum Bdellovibrionota; class UBA1018; order UBA1018; family CAIMNF01; genus CAIMNF01. The sequence goes on along the minus strand of JAIXWV010000020.1, from coordinate 143,815 downwards.
GACTGAAACCGCCTGGATCACTTCGGTAGCAGTCAAGTCACCGGACTTCAGCACCTTCGGAAATGCTCCTTTTGCAAAAAGCGCTCCGAATCCGGCGGTTTTCATCAAGGGTTGAAGGCTTTCTTTCAGGTTCACCGAGAACCGAGGCAATACAAGATCAACCTGGCGGTCATTCCATTGCGACTTCATCTCTTTAAGTAACTCGACCCCAATCCGTTCCTCAGTAGAGTGCAGATCGAAGCGTTTTTTTGGCAAGCCGATGACCATCACCAATGGTGTATCCCGGTACGGGAGTTCAACCCAACGGGAGGTCTTGTCCTCCTGATAGCGGAAGCGACTCTTTTGCTGCATCATCGGGACCACTTTGGTGGCGTGGGGGGAAGGTTGGAATTTTCCCTGAATGGTCCGTTCTTTCGGGAACGGCCGGGTCCACAATGCTTTCAGGTAGACGGTATTCAATGCCAAGGCCTGGGTGCCAGGCTTGAGTTGATCGATCAATTGAGGGATTTTGCCGGAAGTCGCTTTTTCAACCCATGCATTCAAATCTTTCAGCTGGAGTCGCTGAACCTCGGCACGAAGGGGGCCGATCCCTTTTCTGTAATCCGGATGGATCTGTTTCGGATCCTTCAGCCAAATGGAATTAGTGATGGATAACTCGAAACTCTTTTTGTTTTTTTGCGTTTCATCCAAGAGTTGGAATTCGGCGGGCACGATCGAGCTTTCGGTCTTGTTGAATCCGAAAAGCGCGTCCAGTGAGGACTTGGTGCTGACGGAGGCGCCTGGAAGTAAAAGTCCGAAGGCAAGCTTGAGGCTCAGTGGAGAAAGTGCGACGTTCTTCGGTTCCCTCGAAAGAAGCCGGTACAGATCAAACATGGATTGAGAGGGCGTGACGACTCGGTTTTCGCTCGAGTCGTCGGTCTTGGGTGTTTCTACGATGGAATGGGTCGAAGGCGCCTGGGATCGGTTGCAGGAAAGGAGGCAGGAGCACAGTAGGAACAGGTAGATGGCATTAGAGGATTTCATGCCCCCACAGGATAGCACGTTACTGTCCGGACTGAGAGCCGATCGAACTCTTCGGATCGAGAATGTCCCTGAGAGAATCACCCAAAAAATGAAAGGCGATCATCGTGATGAACAGCGCCATACCCGGAAAAATCATCAGGTGTGGATAGCTTTGGATACCCCGAAATCCCTCATTGGCGAGGGTTCCCCAACTGGAATAGGGGGGTTGGAGTCCGAGTCCCACAAACGACAAAAAACTTTCGGTCAGGATGTTATTCGGAATCTGGAAGGTGAGCGAGACGATCATCGGACCGAGCAAGTTCGGAACGATGTGCCGGAAGAGGATGCGTCCATGGGTCAAACCGATAGCTCGCCCCGCCTCCACATAAGGCAGTTCACGGGCCTGGAGGACTAAGGCCCGGACCAATCGGGCTTGGGTCACCCAGGTGGTCATGCCGATGGCCAGGAAGATTCCCGTGAAGCCCCGACCCAGCAGGAGAGTGAGCAGGATGGCAAGGAGCAACATCGGAAAAATATAAAACAGATCCACCACACCCATCAGCACCCGATCCCAGGTTCCCCCGAAGTAACCCGCCACCGCTCCGGTCACGGTTCCGAGGACCAAGGCGAAAATCGCCGTGCAGAATCCGACCGCCAGGGACAATCGCGCTCCGAACAGGATGCGGCTGAAGAGGTCACGACCGAGCACATCCGTGCCCATCCAGAATCCATTCACCGGTGGGGAAAGATTTGGCCCGACCGAAACAGCATCGTAGGCGTAAGGGGCGATCCAATCTGCGAACAAGGCCAGGAAGCAAAGCACGAGGAGTGCTCCGCCACTCCAGATGAATCTCCGGTCTTTCATGAATCGTCTCATCATCATTTCACGTTCTCCAGACGCACACGGGGATCGATGATTCCATAGGTGAGATCGACAAACAGATTGCAGAGGATCAGGATGATCCCGTATGTGAGGGTCATGCCCATCACCAGAGGGTAGTCCCGATCGATCACCGAGGTCACAAAATACTGACCCAGTCCCGGAATCTGGAAAATGGTTTCGACCACGTAACTTCCCGTGATCAGCGAAGCGGTGATCGGTCCGAGCAGGGTCACTACCGGGATGAGTGCGTTGCGGAGGGCGTGCTTCAAGATCACAGTCCGCTCATCGAGCCCTTTACTGAAGGCGGTGCGGATGTAGTCGGCGTGGAGCACCTCGAGCAAAGTGGTGCGGGTCATTCTGGCAATGATCGCCAAAGGTCGCAGAGACAAAGTCACAATGGGCAGGATCATCGAGAGCTTGTCCTCCCAGAGTGCGGGAGGCAACCATCCGAGCCAGCTTGAGAAGAGCAACACGAGGAGGGTTGCGATCAGGTAAGTGGGCAAGGTGATGCCTGAAACTGCGATGAACATCGCAGAAAAATCGAGCCAGGTCCCCCGCTTCCAGGCGGAGAGGATGCCGAGTGCCAGACCCAGAATCAAGGAGATCAGTAGGGCGATTCCCCCCAATTGAAAGGATGCAGGCAAGGCCTCACGGATGATCTCCGTAACTGGAGTTCCGACGTAATGGAAGGACTCTCGCAGATCCCCACGCAAGAGATCCGCAGCCCAGACCAGGAACTGTTTCGGCAGGGGCTGGTTCAGGCCGTACTTCGCCTCGATATTCGCCTGGATTTCGGCAGGCCAGACTTTTTCGCCATCGAAGGGGCCCCCCGGAGCGAGGCGGAGCAGGAAGAATGTGGTCACCACCAGGAATGCCAGTGTTGCCAAGGTCTGGATCATGCGTTTGAACAGATAAGTCGCCATCATTCCTCTTCTTCCTCATCTCCCTCATTCGAGGCGTAAGGGGAGTCTGGATCCAGGAGCGAAGATTTCGGGTGACAGATCCATCCTGAATCGATTGGAAATCCCTTCGGTGGGGAAACACACTCTCCGCGATCCTGAAGCAACACGGTGTAAGCCGACAGGAATGCATCAAAGGCGTTCAGGTTCTGGGTCAGCTTCTTGAGATCCCGCTCGTAAATGAAAATGTCGAGACTCTCACACATCCGTTCGATCAGAGTTTGCCGGGCCTGGGCACCGCTTTCGATCTGACGGTGCTGCAGAATCGTCTTCTGGGGGATTTTCAGATGCGGCATGAGGAGCGCCACCGAGAGTTTGGGAAGCACCTCGAGCAGCTCGTAGTGGCGAAGGTGCATTCTCAGAAAGTGCATCCGGGCCGAGAGGGGCGCGCGGTTTCCGCCGAGAGTCTCGTCGATCTCGAAGCGGATCTTCTCAGGAAGTCGCCCGAGCACCTCGTTCTTGAGATAAAGTTCGACGGGTCTTTGGGTGTAGGGGGTGAAGTATTCCTTCAGCCGCATGTTCCGTCTCGAAGCGGTTTTCTTACGAGGTCGTGCGAGAGAAGTGCGGACCGCGTGATTTCTCATCCAACGGACCTCGGGCACGGTACAAGCAGCCGGCATGGGACAGGATTTACGCGTGCAAGTGATGCATGGGGGAAGGGTTACCGGTACGTTGACCCCGATTTTCAGATCCGGATGCCCATCCGCATGGTCGAGCAGGGTCTGCACCAGGACTTCGTCCGAACTGGCTGTCTCATCAGCGCCGATCCCGGGATGAACGTCGAGGACGAACACCTTCTTTTCTTTCGGGTAATACTCGAGTACCGCCAAGGTGGTCTTGGCGTTCTTCGCTCCCGAAAGGTCGAGTCCCAGGTAACGCTTCTGGTTCATGTCCTGACCGTGAGTCCGTGCGGGACCGCTTCAAATGGAAGGGACCGGATCTCTGAGGATTTCAGGACTGCCTGCTTCACCCTTTCGCGGATCTCGGGATTCTTCTCGGGCAACAAGATGAAGAAGCATCCGCCGCCGCCTGCGCCACAGACCTTGAATGCGAGATCCGTCACTTCGCGCGCTCTTGCGCAAGCCGCTTCCATCTCAGGCGTGCTGATTCCAGGGGCGAGGGTCCGCCGGGTTTCCCATTCTTCCCTGACCGCGGCCACCACTGCATGGAAATCCTGTTTGAGGAGCGCAGTCTCGAGTTTGGCGGTGGCCGAGACAATCGCACGGAATTTCCGGTCGATCTCCGGATCCTTGTCGATCAGTCCCTTGAACAGCTGCCAGTTGTTGATTCCCGAGTTCCTCGACTTGCCCGAGTAGAACAGGAGAGTCCGGGCCTCGAGTTCCTTCAGGGTCTCGACAGGGAGGGTTTCGCGGGAATTGCGAGCGATGTTCCAGCTCAACACCTGGAGGCCACCGAAAGCGGCGCCGTAATAATCCTGGAGCCCTGCAGGTCCGTATAGAACTTGGCTCTCGACATCACGAGTGAGAGAGATCAGGAATTCACCATCCCGTTCCAGATCGAGTGGGGTGCGCGGATTCACCCATTTCCAGAGTGCGCCGATGATCGAAATGCTGAGAGCGGAAGATCCACCGAGTCCGGCGCCGGCGGGACTCTTGGCTTCGGTCCGGATCTCCAAAGAAAGGGCTCTCGGATTGTTGTGCAGTTTTCCGAAATACCGGAGCAAGCGCACCGGCAGATCGAGCTCCGGAATGGCACGAGTATTTTCGTCGAGGATTTCTTCCCAGGAGAACTCCTGGGATTTCGAGAGGTCCACCGATGAAATGCGCACGGAAGGGGTTCCTGAAGGTTCGCACTCGAGGATGGTGCGGGCAAACAGGTTCACACCGAAATTCACCGTCTTGGGTGAGTCCAGCAGCAAGTAAAGGGGCCAGATGTCAACGGTACCTCCCGCAAGGTCCACACGGACCGGGGCCACCGATTCGATTCTCATTTTTTCAATACTCATGGCGAGTCTCCTCGAGTCGGATCAATTCAGGGTTCCGATATAGGGCAGTCCCCTGAATTTCTCTGCGTAATCCAGACCATAGCCTACCACGAAGCGGTTGGGAATCTCGAAGCCGATGTAATCGATCCGCAATTCGGGTGATTTCAAAGCTTCCGGTTTGAAGAGCAATGCCGCCGTGCGGAGCGAGGCGGGATTTTTCACTTTGAGATACGAGATCAAATAAGAAAGGGTGAGTCCGGTGTCGACGATATCCTCGACGATCAGCACGTGTCTTCCGGTCAGGGGCTCGTTCAGGTCCAGGGTGACTTTCACTTCTCCGGTGGACTCGGTGTGGTTGCCGTAGCTCGACACTCCAAGAAACTCGCAGACCACCGGCATCTTCAGGTGGCGGAGCAGGTCGGAATAGAACACCACGCTTCCCTTGAGGGTGCAGATCGCAGTGATCTCCTGATCCCCGTAGGTCTCATTGATCCTCTGCGCCAGTTCGTGCACCCGAGTGGCGATGTCCGCCTCGGAGATGTAGACAGGAGGTTCGAAAAATTTTACAGGCTTCTGATCTTCAGACATAGGCGTTGTTCATGATCTCACCGAACCCGCCACCTCCGGGAACAATGTATTGGTTGTCATTGAGTCCTCGTTCCTGATCCCAATGGGTTCCGGGAACGGTGGAGAGGACAGGCTCCGGCGACAGGCCCCGATCGAGGCGGATAGCATAGACGATCAGCTCGGGATGGGTGTCCCGTAATTTTCTCAGGTATTCCGGAGTGACGATGCAATGGATGGCGATCGTTTTGGAGGGGCGACCATAGGAACGGTAAAGATTCAGGGTTTCAGCGAGGGTGGATCCGGTGGCTCCCATCGGATCGGGAATCAAGAGGATACTTCCATCGACACTGCCACCGATCTTGTGCCCTGAAACCGCGCTCCCGGTCACATGGTGGGAAGCGTCGGTCTGGCGTGCAATGCTGATGTGGTCCTGTCTCACCAGTCTCGGATTCAGCAGGTGATTCAAAGTGCGGTAACACAGGTGCGAAGGCAGAGTGCCCGCACGGGCCAGGTTGACGGTCACCGCTTTCTGCTCGGGATCGAGCAAAAGAGAATGGAAGCACCCTTCGGCGTGACTCTCCGCCATCCGTGTGCGGACTTCGGTCATTTTCCGCGCGAATTCGGCATGGATCACCGTCCGGATCAGGGAGGTGTAAATCGATTCAACGAGGGTGTTGATCAGGGGCTGTTCCGTACCGGCCGAGCACAGGGTCGCCAATTCGCTTTGCAAACAAGCGTCCGAGAGCAAGTGCACATTCGGACCGTAACGGTGTTCCTGCTCGGGAGGTCGAGGAATGGAATCCTGGAGGTAATGGATGTCGTTAAGCGGTTTCATTTTTCTCGAGCAGCTTGCCCGTCTTTCCACCTGGAAAAAGTCCCGGCTGGAAGGAAATGATCGGATTCGGCTCATGACAGAACCGGCAACGGGCTTCGTAATAATCGTGTGCGCCCACCAGGACCTGGTTCTCCATGGCAGCGGACCCGGGTTCGATTTCGGCCACCATCCGCTGAGAACGGGTGGCCGGAGATCCGCACACCACACAAACGGCCGAGAGCTTGGTCACCGACTCGGCGACAGCGAGCAACTTCGGCATCGGTCCGAAGGGTTGACCCCGGAAGTCCATGTCGAGTCCGGCCAGGATGACACGGGTTCCGCGATAGGCGAGTTTCTGGGCCACGTCGACCAAAGTGTCATCAAAAAACTGGGCTTCGTCGATTCCGACGACACGGGTGTTGTCGTCGACTTTCTCGAGGATCTCGCGGGCGGATTGCACCGGGATGGAAAGGATGCGGTTGGCATCATGGCTCTGCACATGATCGACGCTGTAGCGTTGGTCGATCACGGGCTTGAACACCTGGATCTTCTGCTTGGCATACTGTGCCCGTTTCAGTCGGCGCATGAGTTCCTCGGTCTTCCCGCTGAACATGCTTCCGCAAACCACCTCGACCATCCCCTGCTGAATCATCCCCAAAGACATGGCTCAGGGTTACCCGAGCAGGGGAGGGGGTGTCAAGGATTCGACGCTCGAATCTTGCGGTGCTCCAAGAATTTGAAATCCGTACGGATTTCAGGCCTTGGCGGGCTCCATTCGGGGAAAAAGAACCGGTGGATCGGACAGGTGGTAGGTCTCAGGCACCAGACTGAGGAGGCCGGGAGTACGTCCCAGGGCGGACAAGGCCCTTTCACCAGTATCCGGCAGGAAGGCGGAGAGTACTTGGGAGACCACGTCGATGCCGTAAAGCCCGTTCACCATGACTTCCACAAAACGGGTGCGGGATTCGGGATCGGCGTCTTTCAGAGCCCAAGGGGCCTGGTCATTGATGTAGCCGTTCACCCGGTTCACCTCAACCCAAAGACGGTCGAGCGCACGGTGGTGTTCCCTTTTGCCCATCAGTTCTTTCATCTCCGCGATGAACGACTCGAAGTTGAAATGAAGCGAGATCCCGGCGGTGGGGATTTCGTCGCCGATCCGTTTCCGAGCGAGTTTCACCACGCGCATCAAGAGATTGCCGTAATCGTTTCCAAGCTCGGACTGGTGACGCTTCAGGAGGTCTTCCATGACGAACGCCCCGTTGCTGTTCGAAGGGATCGCTCTCAGGATGTAGTAGCGGAACGAATCGACGGGGACTTTTTCGATCACCTCGAAGGGATCCACCCCGTTGCCGAGACTCTTCGACATTTTCCGGCCGTCGGCGGCCAGGACCATCCCGTGCACGTAAATCTGCTCAGGAAGCGGAAGTCCCGCTGCATGGAGCATGATCGGCCAAATGACCGCATGGAACCAGAGGATGTCCCGACCGACCACATGAGTCGAATTCGGCCAATATCCTTTAGGTTGAGAAGCGGTGTAGTAATTGATGAGAGCGTCGAACCAGGTGTAGATCACGTATTCCGGACGACCGGGAACGGGAATGCCCCAGCCTTTCGAGGGACGTGTGATCGAGAGATCGCGCATCGGCTCGCCTTCGAGACGGGAGAGGATTTCTTTGCGCGACAATTCCGGCACGACGAAATCTGCGTGGCTCCGGATGTGGTTCACGATCCAATCTTGGTAGCGTCCGGTCTTCAGGAAGTAGCCTTCTTCGGTCACTTTATCGAGAGGTTTGTAATGGGCAGGACATTTTCCGTCCGGAGCCTGGAGGTCAGTGTAATAAGCTTCACAGTTGGTACAGTAAAGTCCCTCGTATTTGCCAAAATAGATGTCGCCCTTTTCTTCGAGTCGCTTCCAGATCGAATGGGTCGCCTGCTCGTGCCGGGTTTCGGTGGTCCGGATGAATTCGTCATGGGAGATTCTGAGCTTCTGGCACAGGTCCTTGAAGTGGACCACGTTCGAATCGACGAACTCGCGGGTCCCCATTCCCGCACTTTCCGCGCTCTTGACCAGATTCTGGCCATTCTCGTCGGTTCCGGTCAGGAAGAACACTTCGTGCCCGGTGAGGCGGTAAAAACGGGCATAGGAATCTGTGACGATTTTCTCGTAGGCATGACCGAGATGGGGTCGTCCGTTGGGGTAGTCGATTGCGGTGGTGATGCTGAAGCGGGGTTGGGACATGATCCTCCCACCCTAGCAGAGTCAGTGGGTTCCGAAAAGGGCGGCCATCAGACCGATGCCGATCGCCATCAATCCACCTACCAGACATCCTACAGCCAAGATGCCGAGTAGTCCTGGGAGCAAAACCAGAACGAGCGCGCGGAGTCCTGAGATCCGGAATCGGACTTTGAGACCGAGAATGAGCAATGCCGCGCTGTATACCCAACCGATGAATCCGCCGATTCCGACAGGCAGGAAGCCCAGCCAGGAGGCGATCAGTCTCGGGGCGGACGCGAATGCGACGATCCTGACAAACACAGGGATCTCAACCGGGTCTTCCCCTTTGTCCCGACGACGGATCAGCAACCAAGCGCCCACGAAGAGACTGATTCCGGAAATCGTGAAATTGAGAACGGATTGGAAGGGGGAGAGCGCGATTCCTGAAAGTTCCGCCAGCCAGGCCGGGATCACTGATGGTTCCGCATGCTGGTTCCAGAGGGTGTCCGGAAGCTGATTCCAGAAGGGCAGGGTTTCCAGCTGGCGTTTGATCCGGAGGACTCCGTCCAGCAGAGATTCGTTTTTGACCAAGCGGGTGAGCCACTCGAAGCCTGCTGCAACCCAGTTCACCACGATCCCGAAGACCAGCGCTCGGCTCAGCGAATAGACGGGAAACCGGTCCCTGAAAAAGCGTACGGGCTCTGTCAAAAGCAGGATCAAGTCATTCAAGAAGGACCTGACGGGTCCCGGCTCAGGGGTGACTGCGGGCAAGCGCTCTTCTGTCATTCACTTCAGTTTCCACGAATCCGGATTGAAAGGGAACGCTTTTCCGAGCTTGGCTTCGACCTCGAAAGCTTCGTTCCGGGGAGATCCCGTGATCCTGGCCCAGGCTCTTCCTTGGGAATTGTAAATCTCGAAGCGGTGCTTGTCGGACTTTTTGGCGTCTCCCAGGGTGAGGATGGCAGTGTCGCCCTCGCCCTTCGGTGCCGGCGAGACGATCGAGGGAGAGTGTGATTCCGACATCAGATTGAGAAACTCACGTACCTTGCCGGAATCCAATTTGAGTTCGCCCGACTTCTGGATCCAGTCCTTCCCGTCGAAGGAAAAAACGATGTTCTGTGGATACGCTTTCCCCTCGAGTTTGAATTCGGTCAGGGCGACCTTTTCTCCCTGAGTCAGGAGAAGGTTGCGTCTCAGGTAGGTCAACGACCGGTCCAGCTGGACATTGAGATTTCCGTCGACCTCAACGGATTCTTTAAGCAGTGGCGATCTTAGGAAATAGGTAGTCATCTGGGACCCCTTCTGGGAACGGGTCAAGATTTCGATTTCGCCTTTACCTGCAGATCCCTGCCAAGAGAGTTTGAGCGCGGGTTTCAGTCCCTTCATTGCAGACGAATCGGGAAAATCCTTAGCCCGGGCTTGTGCCAATGAGGACAGGAGGGTCTCGATCCGCTCATAGTCCCCTTCGAGCCCGTTCACGGTCCAAAGTCCGTCTTTCTGGGTACCGTTCACTTTTCCAGAGGATCCTGTCAAGGTGAACCCTTCGATCCCTTCGCGGGTGAAGGAGAAGAGTTTCTTGTCCCGGTACCAAGAGATGTTCTTGCCGAGAACGTTGGTCTTGTAGAAGTTCCCGATCAGGAAGATGGTCTTCTCGTTCAGTTTGCCATCCTCCATGGATCCCACGAACTGCTTGTCGCCGACAGGATGGGGCTCCCCGAACCAGGCGGTGAAGGTCTTCCCGTTGTCGAGGGTCACTTCAATAGATTCGCTTCCAGCGCCTTCACGTTTCTTCTGCCCGAGTCCATATTCTTCGATCAGACGGGCCCGCTGCTCGGTGCTGTCCTCGGAGAGGTCGATCGTCTCCGTTGCCGACATCGAGTTCAGGTTAGAGAGAAGATCCCTGACATGATCAGGATCCGCAGGAAGGCTCACCGGCTCCGTGATGTTCCAGGTGTCGCCTTCCTTTGCTTTGACCAGAGTGATTGAAGTCCCGGCGTCACGAAGGCGAATGGAGCGGAGCTGACGGTCCTCTGCAATCGGAAGCGGCTTCTTCAGTAAGGCGTCGGCACGTTCTTTTTTCGGTTTATGGGAGTACTGCAACCAGTAGGCAAAGCTGCCAGAAACCAGGAGCAGGGCGGAGAGGACGAAGGGGGCTTTCCAATTCGGTTGTCTCATGGCGGATCACCTCAAAAAATCAGAGTTTCTTGCGTCGGATCCACATCAGGATTCCGAACACGGCGATCCCGAGGGGGACGGCCACCACCGAGATCCAGAAAATCGCAATTCCCTGATTCTGGGTCAGCTCCATGGTTCCGGCTTCGCCCTCTTTAGCGCGAATGGAAATCATGCTCTCGTCTTCCACTGCCCAGCTGACGGAATTCAGAAACAGATCGAGGTTGCCTCCGAAGCGTGAGTACTGGTTGTTGGCAAACTGACTTGAGCCGAACACCACGATTCGGGTTTCCTTGGTGGCGGAAGTGTCCTTCCGCTTTCCTTGAACGCTGGCGGCTGTTGAGAGAGGTCCCGCCAGATCCGACCCCGAGTTGAACTGGGCGGCTCCTTTAGCCAGACCGGAAAGATCGGACTCAGCCCAGGCCTTGGGTGTGGTCTTTCCGATGAACGAACCCTTCAAGCCTTCAGGGAGTTTTTCCATCACGTCCACCGGTCGGGTGAACGGGAAGTAGCACTGTTCTCCGAAGTCCTTGACGATAGTGTTCTCTTTATTGAACTGGGCGATGATCGGCACCGAAGCGTCGACTCCGAGCATCTTCGAAACCGGATCGATCACGAGTCCCGACTTGATCTCAAAGCCCCATTCTTTCAGGAGTCCGCGGAGCTCCTTGGTTTGGTCGGTATTGGTCACCACGGCGTCGACACCCACGACCAGACGGCCTCCCTCAGAGAGGTACTGGTTCAGGATTTTGACCTCGGTCGGGAACAGCGCCTTGGAAGCTCCCATCATGACCACCGCCGAGCACTCAGTCGGGATCTTGGTCTCTTGAGAAAGAGTGAACTCCCGGAAGAGGTAGGACTGGTCCTCCAATCCTTTCTTTGCAGCGGCGAGACCTTGGGCTCCTTGGTCGCCGAGTGAGGCTTCACCATGTCCGTTCACCATACAGATCGTCGAGCGGCCCTCGCGGGTCAGTTTGATGATCTCGTTGGTGATCTTCTCTTCGCTGATTTCTTCAATCTTGGCAGTTTTTCCGTCGTAGCTTAGGACCAGGGTGTCCATTTTTTTGATGCCAGCGGCTTTGGCGCGGGTCGGCTCCTTGTTCGGATCGACCAGCTCGAACTTGAACTTGCCCGAGGCCTTCCGGTAGTTGTCGAAAACCGGGCGGTTCCGTTCTTTCGAGCTGATGTCACCGTATAAGGTCGCATTCAAATCGCTCTTCAAGGCTTTCATCACTTTATCGGTCTGGTCCGAGAAAGTGTGGAGCTTGTTCTTGGTGAGGTCGGCTTTTTTCGGATTCTGGGCCGCAAGAAAGTTCACGACCCCGAGGATGCCGATCACGGTCAAGGTCACGAAAGCCGAATTCACTCCGAAAGAGACTGCACGTTTTTTCGATTCATTCTTTGGATTCATGATTACCTCCAGCGGTACGAGTCGAGGACGCGGTGGGTGAAAAACAGACCGAGTCCGGTGAAGGAAAGATAGAAAATCACATCAGTGGAGTCGATGATCCCCTGACTGAAGTTGTTGTAGTGTTGGATGAGTGAAAGGTAGTCCAGAAAGTCACTGAAAACAGGCCCCGCCGACTGGGATGCCCAGTTCACCAACCAGAAAAAAAGACCGGCGGCGAAGGTCAGAGCTCCGGCCACGATCTGGTTCTCGGTCATGGAGGAGAACAGCACACCCATCGAGATGTAGCATCCTGTGAGCAGGAGGGTGCCCAGGTAGCTCGTGAAGATGACTCCGGGGTCAGGGTTGCCGAATAGGATCAGAACCACCGGATAAACCAGGGTCAGGAGCACCATGGTCGCCACAAGGAGAAAGGCAGACAGGAACTTGCCGACAATGATCTCCATCAATGTGAGCGGAGCCGTCATCAGGAGTTGAAGGGTCTGCATCTTCCGTTCCTCAGCGAAGAGACGCATGGTCACGAAGGGGACCAGGAACAGCAGGATCACATTCATGTTCCCGTAGAGAGGACGTATCAGCCCGTCAGTGAGGCTCAGGCTCTTTCCCATTCCGAACTGCTTGTATTGCAGGCTCTGCATGTTGAAGTGGGACAAATTGAAGAAGAACATCCACCCCATGAGGATCAGAAATCCTGCGATCACGATGTAGGCGATCGGCGAGGTGAAGTAAGTCCGGTAATCCTTGGTCGCGATGGTCCAGGATTTTTTGAAATTGAAGGAGAATTTCATGAGTTGCCCTCCTGTGTGGTGAGCTGGAGGAAGACCTCCTCCAAGCTGAGTTTCTCGGCCGCGAATTCCATCACGCCCATTTTTGAAACAACGGCCGCCTCAACGATCCGATCCCTTTGACCGGCGCCGTCCGGCTGCAATTCGACCAGGAGGCGATTGCCTTCGAGATCGACCTGTTTCACGCCCGGGACTCCTCGGATGGCTTCAATTCCTGCGGAGTTGGGGTCTTTCACATCAAGATGGAACAGGAGTCCTTGACGCATCCGGGTGGTGAGGCGCTCGATCGAATCCTGGGCCACAATCTGACCTTTGTTGATCACGATGATCCTTTGGCAGGTGGCTGTGACCTCGGGAAGGATGTGGGAACTCAGGATCACGGTGTGATGACCTGCCAGACCTTTGATGAGTTCGCGGATCTCGATGATCTGGACCGGGTCAAGGCCCACGGTCGGCTCGTCCAGGATCAGTACTTTCGGTTCGTGCACCAGGGCCTGGGACAATCCCACGCGCTGTTGGAAGCCCTTCGACAGGTTTCCGATGATCCGTTTGCGCACTTGCGTCAGGCCGGTCCGTTCGATGGCGCGGTCGACCGCGCCTTTGATGCGGTTTTTTGGCACCTCGTGTAGGCGTGCCGCATAAGAGAGGTAGTCCTCGACCACCATTTCGGGATAAACGGGGGGGACTTCCGGGAGGTATCCGACGTTCCGCTTCACGGCCACGGGTTCGTCGAAGACGTCGTGGCCCGCCACCCGAGCGATGCCGGAGCTCGCCGGCATGAAGCCGGTGAGGATCTTCATGGTGGTGGATTTTCCGGCCCCGTTCGGGCCTAGAAAGCCGACAATTTCACCGGCCTCCACTTTGAATTCGAGATTGGATATCGCGGCACGGGGGCCGTAAAGTTTCGACAGGCCAGAAACTTCAATCATGATCGCATGCTCCTTGTTTTTCAAAACAATAGAATGGTGGGGTCTTGGCAGATGTCAAGAGCCCTTGCGGCGTCCAACCATTCATGACAATTTATAGGTCTGACTTTAGCTCTGATCAGACACCACCCGGGAGGAAGTTGCTCGTGGTCCGAATCATTCTTGTCGCATCATGTCTTGTTTCGTCCTGGCTCGTCGGGCCGGACGCCTCTGCACTCTCGCCCTTCGGCAAACAGGCAGGGGGCGCCTACCGGTCGTTACCCGCTGCGGCCAAAGGCGGAACTCTTTATTTGAGGCTCGCATCGAATCCGAAAGTTCTGAATCCCTTCGTCACGGGAGATGTCGACTCTTCCAACGTGATCGACTTTCTTTTCGCCCATCTTCTTCGTAAGGATTACGAAACGGGTGAGTACTACCCGGAGTTGGCCGAAAAATTCGATGTCTCGAAGGACAGGAAGATCCTGACTTTCACCCTGAGGAAGGATGCGGTTTGGGAAGACGGATCGCCCGTCACCACGGAGGATGCCGAGTTCTCATTCCAGACCCTCATGAATCCGAAGACCGATGCGGCCCCGCTCCGGACTTATTTCGAGGGATACAAGTTCGAGAAGGTCGATTCACAAACTTTTCGATTCCTGGTCGACAAACCGAATGTCAACACGGTCGACGAGACCCTGGATGACTTCCTGATCATTCAGAAAAAACAGTTCGCCGGGGTTACGGACTTCAACCGCTCCAAGGGGATCATGGAGCCCGTCGGAAGCGGGCCTTACCGGCTCAAGGCTTTCTCGCGCGATCAGAAGCTCGAGCTCGAGCTGAAAAAAGACTGGTGGGGATTCAAGACCCCTGAGTTCAAGAACCAATACAATTTCCATTCGATCGTGTTTCGGATCATCCCGGACTCGGCCCTGTCGTACGAAAAATTCATCAAGGGCGAGATCGACGTTTACGAGATGAACGCAGAGGTTTTTGGAACGCGGGTGAAGGGCTCCGACAAAGACCGTTTTGGAACGGACGAGAAGGACTCGAAGCCGCTCTGGGCCAAGCACTTCATGACCCAGGCTCCGGCACCCTGGTCCTATCTCGGTTGGAATTTGAGACGGCCGGTATTCTCTGGAAAGAAAACCCGCCAGGCTTTGGCCCATCTGATCGACACCGACGAGATCATCCGCAAGGTTTACCATGGCGAAGCGCGCCCCTGTATCGGACCTTTCGGGTCGAGCACGCCGAACACCGCTCCCGACCAGGCGAAGAAAGCCTTCAAATACGACCCGAAGAAGGCACTCGCCCTTCTCAGGGAAGACGGGTGGAGCGACCTGGACGGCACCAACACCCTTTCGAAGATGATCGCAGGCAGGAAGGTGAAGTTCGAGTTCACCCTCCGCTACAACTCCGAGAATCCGATGCGGGCCAAGATCGCCCAGATCGTGAAGGAACAGTTCAAGAAGGCGGGCATCACCGCCCAGGTCCAGGCTCTTGAGTTCAACACCTTGCTCGGTTACATGGAGAATCGCGATTTCGACGCGATCATCATGGGTTGGGGCAAGGGTAGCTTGAACGCCGATTCCAAGCAGATCTGGCACACCAAGTCCGCCGAGAACAAAGGGTCGAACGCGGTCGGGTATTCCAATCCTGAAGCCGACAAGCTGATCGAACAAGCGACCGCCGAGCTCGACGTGCAAAAGCATTTCAAGCTGAACCAGAAGATCGGGGCGATCATCTACGACGATCAGCCGTATGCATTCCTCGTCGAGGTACCCGGATTCATGGCCGGTTTCCAGAACGGACGGATCCGTGCGTCCCGCTGGGTGATGAAGTACAATGACACCGCACCGGTCTCGCTTTACACCGCCAAACCCTGATCCGAGGAAACCATGTTCGCCTACCTGATCCGAAGACTGCTCACGATGATTCCGATGTTCTTCCTGATGACCGGGGTCTATTTCGCTGTTCAGAACTACCTGCCCGGAGGTCCCGTTCAGGAGGTGCTGGCCCGGATCCAATTCGGAGGAGGGGATGGTGGCGGTCGCTCGATGTCCGTTGATGACGTTGCCAAGCTGAAAGCGGAGCTCGAGAAGCAGTACGGTCTCGACAAGCCTGTTCCGGTCCGTTATTGGAACTGGCTCAAGAAGATCGCCGTGCTCGATTTCGGTGATTCGACTGCCACTCGTGAGCCGGCCATTCATACCATCGCCGAGCGAGTGCCGATTTCTGTAGGCTTCGGCATACCCGGCTTTTTTCTGACCTACATCGTTTGTATTTTCCTTGGAATGGTCAAGGCCCTGAAGGACGGCTCCCGTCTCGATGTCGGAAGCTCGGTCGCGCTGTTCGTGGCTTACAGCATTCCTCCGCTGGTCGTTTCCGTGGTCCTCTTGCTGGTGTTCTGTACCGACCGGGTGTTTCCGGGTGGTGCTTGGTTCCCCTTGGGGGGGGCCCGTTCGGATGATTGGGACACTTTCACTTTCGCGCAAAAATGTTTCGATTACGCCCGTCACATGTTCCTTCCGGTCGCAGCTTCTTTGTTGGGCGGCTTCACCTTCCTGACCATGTTGATGAAGAACTCGCTTTTGGACGTGCTCTCGAGTGATTTCATCAGGACCGCCCGTGCCAAGGGACTTCCTGAGCGTCGCGTGATCATGAAGCACGCCCTCCGCAATGCGATTCTTCCTCTCATGGTGGGACTCGGCGGGTTCCTGTCCGCTTTTGTCGCAGGGTCGATCGTGATCGAATCGGTGTTCGGACTTCCCGGAATGGGGCGTCTCATGATCGAGTCTTTGAATTCACGCGACTACAACGTCCTGATGGGTGTGGCGGTCATCCAGTCGGGAGTGGTGATGTTCGGACAATTGATGAGTGACGTCGCCTATGTGCTGGTCGATCCGAGGATCGACTTCGGAGGGCGGGGGTGATGGGCGTGTTCTCGATCAAAGCGACTTTTTCTCCGCTCACCCTACGTCGGTGGAACTCCTTCTTCCGTCAAAAGCGTGCCTGGATCGGGCTCGCCGGGTTTTTGAGTGTGTTCCTGTTTTCGATGACGGCCGAACTCTGGTCGAACAGCAAGCCCTTGCTGTTGAGGCGTGACGGGAATTGGTTTTTCCCAGCCCTGGTGGATTACTCCGCCCAGACTTTCGGGATCACCGATTCCTTCGTGATCGATTACCGTGAAATCGTTACCCGCGACCGCGAGGCTGGTCAGGGTACCTTTGTCCTGTTTCCGGTCAATCCCTGGGATCCTCTCGAGCAGACTCCGGATGTGATGGCCGCGCCCTCAAAAACGCACTGGCTCGGAACCGATTCGCTCGGCCGTGATGTCACCGCCCGTCTCATCTACGGTCTCCGGGTGTCACTCTCTTACGGACTCATGTTCTGGATCTTCTGTTTCGTGATCGGTGTCTCGATCGGATGCGTTCAAGGGTACTTCGGAGGAAACACCGATTTTTTCACCGAGCGTCTCAAGGAGTTGATCGAGATCCTCCCTTTTCTTTCGGTCGTGATCCTGGTCAACGGGCTCATGAAGGCGGATTCCTTCTGGGTCACCTTGATGGTGGTGGTGCTGTTCTCCTGGGTCGGGATCGCATCCCAGCTCCGGGCCCAGGTGCTCTCGATCCGGAACCGTGAGTTTTGTGAAGCGGCTCGCGCAGCCGGGGCCAAGAACGGCCGGATCATTTTCCAGCACATCCTTCCGAATGCGATCACTCCGATCCTCACCCTGACCCCCTTCACGGTTTCGGGCGGGATCGCCACTCTGGCGGTTCTCGATTATCTGGGCTTCGGTCTTTCTCCTCCGACTCCGTCCTTGGGCGAATTGCTCCAACAGGGTCGGACTTACATCCAGAACGCGGCTTGGTTGTTGGTGGCTCCCACCGTCGCACTTTCCTGGATGCTGATCTCGATCAACCTCATCGGCGAGTCGCTGCGTGAGGCTTTTGATCCAAGAAAATAAACAAGGATTCCAGAGCGATCGACCGTCTTGGTCCGACCCAATTGATCTGATAATTTTTTTTGCTAAACGCCAAAGTCTTAGATATGACTCCCTGCGCTCAACTGAGGGGGTCGTATGGTTCTGGTTCGTAACATTTTTTTGAGTTTAGCCCTGCTCTGGACCTCTTTGGTCGAGGGCGCGGTGCGGATGGACGTGGTCTCGGCCGCTCAGCAGGCAGGCGCTTCAGTCGGAGTGGGTTCCGGAGTGCAGCTCCAGTTCGAGGGTGATTCCCTTTCTCGTCGCGGAATGTTTTTAGGAGACCTGGTCGCCGCCAACGGACGGGCCGAGCAGCGCATGCTCCTCGACCTCGATGGACGGAAGGTCCTGATCCTCGATCGGAACGAGGTCTTGGCACCTCGGGCCCGGTACCAGAAGATCGTCCGACCCTATGACCAGGTGGACGGCACTTGTACCGGCTACGCGATGGACCACATGATGGAGCAGATCGCCCGCAACCGCTTGGCCGGAAATTCCGCGCTTCAGGCACAATTCGCTTCAGAAAAAGGCCGAACCCAGTTTTTGGTGCGCGCGATCAACGACTATTACATTTCGACCGTGCACCGCACGTCCATCCATGGAATCTTGAAAAAATACGGACAGGAATTCGGACTGAACTGCGTGCTCCGGAAATTCCAGGATCCGGTGCGGGCCATGGCCCATGTGGCAGAACAAGTGATGGCCGGTATTCCGGTTCTGGTGTCTTTTGACATCGGCCCCAACATGTACGACGCCGACCTCCCCTTGGTGGCGCTTCAAGGGGCCAAAACCATCCAGCTCGACAGACGCTTGTGGCTGCCCCGCAAAGTCGGTGAGCGCAACAGTGGCGGGCACTCCGTGGTGGCCGTGGCCGCCTTCGAGGCCCACGGAAAGAAGCGCCTCCTCATGCTCGATTCGGACTGGGCCGAGCCCCGGATCTGGGATCTGGAGCTTGCCCTGGGGGGGCGGACTGACATCGATGCCGTCGAGTTCCACTCCTGCAACTAGAGTGCTTGACCAAAACAGTCCCCATTTGGCATCCTTGAAGCATGGGGGCTGGAGCCTTATTTCGGATTTCCCTTTTATTTCCGATGCTTTTGTCTGCCTGCGGGCTCGGGGTGGACCCTTTTCCTAATGAAGACTTATTCCTGCCAGCCTTCAGGGTTCAAATCGCTGCTCCTCCCTATCCCCTGATTGCAGACGGGTTAGACAAAATCAGCTTTGAGGTCCGGTTCCAGGACCTCAGAAACCGCGGGGTGGCGGGGATCGTACCCTCCTTCGGTCTTTCGGGCAGCGGAGGCTTGCTCACCTGCGACCCGAGCAATGCCCAAGGAGTCGCTCTTTGTTTTTTGAGCAGTTCCATCAGCGGGGTGACCCAGTTGACCCTGCTCGAACCTTCGATTCCAGTCGCTCCGATTTCAATAGAAGCCGTGGGTACGGACGCCTTCCAGTACCGGATCCAAGGCGGAGGAACGGTCGATCTCCCGCTCCTTGCTACCGGAGCAACATATTCTGGACTGAAAGTGTATTGGGGAGACGGAACCTCAAGTCCGATCTCTGATGCCAGTGACCCGGCCCGATTCCACACTTATACCGATTCCTCCGAGCGGGTCGTTACCTTGACCGGGAGTTTCAATCGCTTGAGTTTCTTCGGCCATGGCCCGGAACGCCTGCTCGATGTCCGCTTCTGGGGCTCGAACGGCTTCATCAGCTTCGCCGATATGTTTAAAGACTGCAATCAGCTGACCGCATTCTCTACCCTAGACCCGCCCAATACTGCCGGGGTTTTGGAATTCAGTGGAGCGTTTGAAAACGCCACCGAGTTCAACGGGGATATCGGAGCGTGGAATGTCAGTGCCGCGACCAATCTCAGCCGCATGTTCAAGGGGGCTCGCAAATTCGATCAGAACCTCGAGTTGTGGCAAGTGGGAAACGTGGACGACTTTTCAGAAATGTTCATGAATGCCACCCAGTTCAACAATGGTGGGGGCAGCCTTTCTTGGAATACAATCTCGGCCACCGACATGTCCTATATGTTTTTCGGGGCCACGACCTTCAGTCAAGTTCTGGCCTTTCAAGTGGGGACGGTTAAGGACTTCGATTCGATGTTTTTCGGTGCGAGTACCTTTAATGGCGATATTTCAAGTTGGAATGTGACCCAGGCTCGGAATTTGAACTCCATGTTTAGAGATGCGAGCAGTTTCAATCAGAACTTGTCGGGGTGGAGTTTTTATTCGATCCCGACATCGGCTAATTTTGATCTGGGTGCAAGGTCTTGGGCCACTCATAAAAAACCAAGATTACCTTGATGGGGCACTCAGGATAACTAATTGAAATAAATGGGGAGTATTCGCTCAGGGGGCTTCGAGTTGCGCCACTTGCTTGATTAAATTGATCAGGTAAAATAGGAAGCGGGGGGTTGGGTGTGAATACATTCAGGATCAGTCAGGGCTGGAACACCATCGGTCTTTTTTTGATGCTCGGGCTGATGAGCTCCTGTGGGAACCTGATCAAATCTGCCGGCTCCATCGCCTCCGGTTCCAATGCATCGAGTGGAAGCTCCACTGGGGGCGGTGGTGGCGGAACGACCACAGGGGGTGGGGGTAGCACCACAGGGGGTGGGGGTAGCACCACGGGCGGTGGAGGAAGCACCACGGGCGGTGGAGGAAGCAGTACCCCTCCGGGTTCCGTGATTCCTGATGGATTCGCATCCAAGGTCTTCCGAGCCCTTTCGGTCAGTCGAGTCATCTATCCGGGCTACAATGGCCCGTTAATTCGAGTGAAAGCAGTGGGGGCCCGGGCTGAGGCAGACATCCGAGCAGACTCCAATGGAGACTTGAATGTGGATGAACTGAGGGCATTCGCCAATCAGTACAATGAAGATGTTCGGATTTTGCGGATTTATGATCAAACCAATGTAAGGCTCACTCCGGCCTGGCGGGGCGACCGGTTCGGTTACAGCGACTTAGAAATGCCTGTGATCGTCACCTACGATGGGCAGAACCAAATTCGCGAGATACAGGTCAATCCGTCGACAGCTCGCTATGCGGCCCGGTTCAGCTCACCCTATCATCGTTTGGCCACGATCGATGGATTTCTTCCGGCGTCAACCTACGACATCCATTTGGTGTTCCGATCCGAGAATGAAAAGGCAATTCTGTACATCGCTGGAGACAATCAATACGCATTCAAGATGAACCCCGCGTACGACGTAAACGTCGACCCAAACGATTTGGACACGGTGGTCTTTAGGAACTGGGATACGACGAGTGCTTCTTTTTTGATCGATGCGGGGGTGGTTCCGATTGACCTAGGGAACTACAGTCAGAGTTCGATGAGCGCCCTGTTGACCCAAGGAGTGGCTTACCAGTTCAAGGTTTTTTCAATGCTCGGGTCGAGTCCTGACAGGTATTTCGGGAACAAGGCCGACTTTGGAGGGTACAAGAACTACATTCCTTGGGACGATTACGACTTCCTCGGGTATTACGAGGAAGAAGTGATCTTGCACTCCCTCGATCAGCCATCGAACGAGGAAATCGCATCCAGGCTGATGCATTGAGGCATCACCTCGAATCGAGTAGCAACTTCGTTCCGAGCTTCTTCTTCGGCGCTTCGACCACGCTGCGGAATCGCTTTCCGTTCGCATCTCGGGACTTGTCAGTCGTTGCGGTGAAGGCGCGACCGGTGCCGGCCTTGCGCTTCTCGCGCTCGTACTCGCGCAGGATCTCCTTGTGCTCGGGTTTGTGAGGCTGAAGAAGCGCCTGCTGGATCTTCCGGTCCTTCCACTCTTTTGCGACAAAGAGAGGCTTCATGCTCATCGGGTTCAAGCCCGTCCAGTACATGGCAGTGGCAAGGGTCATCGGGGTTGGAATGAAGGCTTGGACCTGCTGGAGGTTCCAACCCTTTTCTTTCAGGTAATCGTAGACCTTCTCCATTTTCTCGTGGGTCGTGCCCGGAAATCCCGAGATGAAATAAGGAACCACATACTGTTCCTTGCCCGCCTCTTCCGACACTTCCTTGAAGTAGCTCACGAACTCGTCGAAGTTCTTGAGGCCGGGCTTCTTCATGAGGTGGAGGACCTCGTCATCCAGATGCTCGGGTGCGACCTTGAGGTGTCCGCCCACATGATGCGAGATGAGCTCGCGAAGGTACTCTTGCCCGGCTTTCTTGTCAGAGAGGGCGAGGTCGTAGCGAAGTCCTGAGGCGATGTGGATCTTCTTGATGCCCGGAATCTTTTTCGCTTTTTTGAGCATGTCCACTTGCACGGTGTGATCATGCTGAAGCTGTGGACAGACCTTCGGATGGACGCAGGAGAGCTTCCGGCACTTGCTCTGGATCTCGGGGCTCTTGCAGCTCGTCTGGAACATGTTTGCCGTAGGTCCGCCGATGTCGGAGACGATGCCTTTGAAGCCGGGCACCTGGTTGAGTCCCTCGACTTCTTTCAGCACGCTCTCGGTCGAGCGGCTCTGGACGATCCGGCCCTGGTGGAGGGTGATCGCGCAGAAGGAGCAGCCACCGTAGCAACCCCGCACCGAGTTCACCGAGAAACGGATCATGTCAGCCGCCGGAATCCGGTGCTTGTACATGGGGTGCTGTTCTTTGGTGAACGGCATTTCGTAGACGGCGTCCATTTGCTCGGTCGAAAGAGGCAGGGCGGGAGGATTGATCACCACGGCTTTGCCCCCGTGGTACTGGATCAGGCGCTTCCCGTTGTAAGGCGAAGCCTCGTATTCGATGAAGTAGGCGGCTTTTGCAAATTTCCGCTTGTCGTCCCGGACTTCCTCGAAGCTCGGAATGGTCAAACGCCCTTCGAGCTGACGGGCATGGTCCTTGGTCGACATGAACGCGATCCCGCGCTGGGTTTTGATGTAATCGAGGGCTTTCTGAGTGGCCGGATGGGCGATCGTGAGGGGGCCTCCGACCTCGGCCTCGGCACCTTTGAAGGCTTCGACCATCATCTCGGTGGTGCGCTCGCCCATGCCAAAGACGAGAAAATCCGCCTTGAGTTCGGTCAGGATCGAGGGACGCACCCGGTTCTGCCAGTAATCGTAATGTGCCAGGCGACGGAGCGAGGCTTCGACTCCGCCCACCACCACGGGCGTTTCAGGAAACGCTTTGCGGGCCAGTTCGGAGTAAACAATCGATGCGTAGTCCGGCCGCTTTCCGCCCACGCCACCCGGAGAGTACATGTCATCCGTGCGCTTCTTCTTGTTGGCGGTGTAGTTGTTGATCATCGAGTCGACGGTTCCGCTCGAAACCCCGACGAAGAGGCGGGGACGACCCATCACCAGAAAATCCGTCTCATCTTTCCATTTGGGCTGGGAAACGATCCCTACCCGGAGGCCGAGTTTTTCGAGCCAGCGCCCGAGGCAAGGAATGCCGAAGGTCGGATGATCCACGTAGGCGTCGCCCGAGACCAGGAGCACATCGAGTTCATCCCAGCCACGCATGGCCATTTCTTCTCGGTTGGTCGGGAGGAACTTCAGGAGCGCCTCGCGGCGGACCCGGTCATTGGTGATGGTTTCTTTTTGAACACTCATGAGTACGTCCTCAGTTTATTTTCGGATGATGTAGTGCTTGATGAACGTTTCAGTGACAAATTCCTGGAGCGACTTCGCATAGCCGACATCCGGGCAGAATTGCGGAATGGTCCGGATGTCGTTCAGGTAGGCGGATCGCTCGCGGCTGACATGATCCATCAAGTTGTGCGTGCGCGACTTTGACATGCACTCTTCGACCCTGGTCATCTGAGTGACGTGCTCGAGTTCGTGGCGGACAGTTTGGATCAGCACACAAGGATGCCGGAAAGCGGATTCGGAAATGCGGATCTCGCGCTTCCCGTGATCGGTTACCGCACCAGCATTCCCCATTTCCCCCATCAGTCTGAATCGATACCCATTGTTCTTGAATCCGTATTCCCGGATCACGGTATTGACTGCGTCGGCATGTTTGCCTGCCTTCAGCAGAGACTCGACTTTTCCAGCTTTGATCTGCCTCGTCTCAGGGCTCATCGAGGGGATGTTGAGATTGGGCGCCGCCTCGAAGTATTCGGATGCATCGACGAGGGGTTCGATTGAAACCGCTTCATTCGCGGCGCGATTCTTGATCGAAACTGAAGTGCCGATGTTTTTGAAGTCGCAGGTGATGAGCGCTCGGTTCAGTTGAATCCTGTTCAGATCGATCACTGTGTGGAGGCGCCATGATCCATCACCGCCAGCGATCAATCCCCTGTCGTCTCCGCAAAAATTGTAGTCGAGACAGTTCTTTGCGAGGATGATGTTTCCGATCTGAGTGTCGCGAGTGGAGACTTGATAGGGAGTGCCGAATGCGGTGGAGCTTACCGAAAGGAGAGACAGGGCGAGTGGAATCAGGGCTTTCATGCGCGGCATTAGAACACGGATTACACATAAATTAAATAAAAAACGGAAAAGTCTTGTGATTTTGATTGGTTTAACGAAACAGGTTGAATCTGCTACAATCAGATCATGGCCAAACTGACTCTCCAAACCCTTCTGAAACAGCTCGAAACCCGAATTCCAGCCTCTCTGGCGGAGTCCTGGGATCCGGTAGGACTCGTCGCCGGGAATCCACGGAATGCCGTCCGGGGAGTCGTGGTGGGGGTCGACCTCACCGAGGGGCTCCTGTCAGAGGCGGTCCGCAAAAAGGCCAATGTGATCGTGATCCATCATCCCCCCTTGTTTCCGAAGGGCAAGGGCCTCGCGCGATTGGTTCCGGGAGGGGCCGAGACCCGTGAGCAGCTCTTACTCGAGTGTTTCCGGCGTGGCATCGGTGTGGTGGTGGCCCATACCAACTTCGACCGGGGAGCCATCGACGGAATGGTGAATCTGGCAAAAGCACTGGGTGCCGAGCCCACCGCCCGGGTGCTCGAGATCCCCAAAGAGGGTCGCAGTCTGATGAAGAAGCTCGTCACCACCATTCCCGTGGACCATTACGAGCGGGTCCGTGATGCGCTCTACCTTGCGGGCTGCGGTCATCTCGGCCAGTACGACTGTTGCGGGTTCGGGGCGTCCGGAGTCGGGAACTTCCGTCCTCTGAAGGGTGCTTCTCCCTTCATCGGAGCTGTGGGAGAACTCGAGGAGGTGGAAGAGATCCGCTTGGAAACCCTCGTGGTGGCCGGGATGGAATCGGTTGCGATCCGTGCCCTCAAGGAAGCCCATCCTTACGAGGAAGTGGCTTACGATCTGATTCCGCTCGATCCCTTGCCTGGAATGAAAGGAATGGTCTGGGGTCTCGGTTACGGATTTGTGGGGCAACTCGAGCGGCCCGTTTCTTACACAGAGTTCGTCCGCAGGGTCAAACGCGTGTTCCAGGTGAAGTCCTTTTTGACCAACCAACACACCCCGAAGTCGGTACGAAGCATCGCATTCACCCCTGGCAGCGGTTCTGCCTTTGTCGGACCGGTTCAAGGCCTTGGAGTCGACGTGTACATCACCGGAGAAGTCGGCTACCACGCCTCACTCGAGTCGGCACGTCACGGATTGAATGTGATCGAACTCGGTCATCGTGAGAGTGAACATTACTTTTTGAAGACACTCGAGAACTGGATGAAGGAATGGAAGATCCCGGTTTCGGTTCTCGATGAGCGCACTCAGCGGATCATCTGACGACCGGTCTGCTCCTCATACAGGCTCCGACCGATTTTCTGGATCACTCCTCCGCCGAGGCAGACCTCGCCCTGATAAAACACCACATACTGTCCCGGTGTCATTGCCCGCTGGGGTTCGGTGAATCGAACCAGAACCTGGTCGGGACCGGTGAGGGTGACCTGACAGGCCTGGTCCTGCTGCCGGTACCGGGACTTCGCCGTGCACTCAAAGCTTTCAGTAGAAGGCACTCCGCCGAACCAGTTCAATTCCGAAGCTTCCAGCTCCCAAGCGTAAAGGGCCGGATGTTCCTGGCCCCTAACCACTACGATTTCGTTCTGTTCGCGATCTTTTCCACAGACAAACCACGGTTCCCCTTCGCCCCCGAGGCCGAGACCTTTTCTTTGCCCGAGGGTGTAGAAGGCGATCCCATCGTGGGTTCCGACCTGATTCCCGTCCAGATCTCGGATGATCCCCGACTTGGCGTGAACGTACTGGTTCAAAAAGGTTTTGAACTTGCGCTCCCCGATGAAGCAAATGCCTGTGCTGTCTTTCTTCGTGCTGGTGGCAAGGCCGAGCTTCTTGGCGATCTGACGGACTTCTGGCTTCGGGAGGTGGCCGATTGGAAACAAGACCCGGTCAAAAACGGGACCCGGTACGGCGGTCAGAAAATAGGTTTGATCCTTGTTCGGATCGGCTCCGCGGAGCAGCTCTTGCTTGGATTCGTTCGAGGCCGGATGGATCCGGGATCGCACCTGAGCATAGTGTCCGGTGGCCAGGTAGTCACAGCCGAACTCGACCGCTTTTTTCAAGAACAAATCGAATTTGATCTCCCGGTTGCAGAGGACGTCGGGATTCGGGGTGAATCCGGCCTCGTATTGTCGGAGAAATTCCGAGAACACGTGATTCCGGTACTCCTCGATGAACTCGATCGAATAGCAGGGGATGCCGAGTTGGGCCGAAACCTTCCTAACATCCTCGAAGTCCCGGGTCGCGGAGCATTCTCCCGATTCATCAGTCTCGTCCCAGTTCTTCATGAACAGACCGAGAACCTCGTAGCCCTCTTCGAGCAGCAGATGGGCTGCAACCGAGGAGTCGACGCCCCCGGACATCCCGAGGATCACTTTTTTTCCGGAACCGGTCTTCATCGCGGCGAAGCTAACACAGTTACTAGTCTTTCAGCCACTTCTTCAGCATTTGGATCCGAGCGGCAGAGAGGAAATTTGCGAAATTCACAACGTATTTGCCACTCGCATCCGCATGACCGCTCGAGTGAACGGCGATCACCGCACCGCCGGTCCGGATCGACGCCCCGGACATCCCGGCAAAAGTGTCGAGGTAGTGGGCGTTCGCATCGACCAGGGGATTGGTCTTCATGTAACCCCGTGCTTCCCACAGGGTTCCAGTCTCTTTGTCACCGGGATAACCGCTGACGATCAGCTCCTGGAAGGGAAGGAGGTAGGAATTGGGAGCTTCGGCGATCGGCAAGGCCGGTACTGGAAGGTCTTTGGCAAAGTAAATGAGCCCCATGTCGTTCTCGGTGATGCGTGCCTTGGTGTAGCCCGGATGGACCCGGACTGCGACTCCTTCGTGTTTCCCGTAACGGTTTTTCGTGGTCTCAATTGAGGTGGTGGAACCCGGATAGAACAAGATTCGGCTTGGAATGTTTCCGTTGTCGACCAGGCAGTGCGCTGCTGTGAGGACATGTCGCTTTCCAATCACGGTCCCCGAGCATAGAGCGTCGCCCCCGGCAAAACTCAGCACCAACTGGCCCACGCTCAAGTGAGGCTGCTTCATATTGGCTTTCGTGATCTGATACCGTTCGTCGGTCCCGATCACCCCTTCGATACCGGTGGGTTCAGCTTGGGCAAAACAAGGGATGGAGAGAACCAAGAACCGGACCAGGGACTTGAGCATGTGCGCCTCCTTTAAGGGTCAACGCGCCGCATCATATCCTATTTCGCCCGAGAATCAAGATAAAAAAGAGGGGCCCCTCAAGGCGAACCGTCTCCCAGCCTGCCTTACGTGGAAATCCGTTTAGGCGCTCTTGATCACGGGCGGCTCACTCGGCTTGGTGCGGTCGTAATGAATCGCCCCCGCCTCGATGGCATCACACAACTTGAGACAGTGTTCCATCATCACCGTGACCTGAACCCGATCGCCTGCTTTCAGTTTTTGAGCGTGTTCCATCTGTCCGCGGAGTTGTTTCAAGAGACTTCCCACACGAAACTCCAGGTTGGGTTCGTTCTTGATCCGGGCGTCTGCAGCCAAACCACCGGCCTGTTGGACCATTTGATCTGCCTGTTGGACCATGTCCTCGATCCTCCGTTCATGTCCGATCTGGGAAGAGCGGAGGCGACTGAGAATCTCTTCGAGCTCCTTCAGCCACTTGGAGTAGTCGAGCGTCGAACCCCCGTGTTTTCCTGTCGAATGGGGGGGCGTGGCGGTTTCGATGGTGTCAGCGAAGCGTTGAAAGAAATCCGGTTTGACCCGGATACCGATAACTCCGACAAAGAACCCCAGAAATGCGACCACCGCATACCAAATGAATTGGTTGCCATTGGTAAACAGTTCTCGCTTTTGTGGATCTTTGGGCAAAACCAGGTCGCGCAAGGTTTTCAATCCGTCTTCAACCCGGGCCCAGGAGGCATTTGATCCGCCAGCTTCTTTCGGCGATTGAATCCTGTTCAACAGGGGCTTGAAGTCATGGTCCAGGATACCACGCTTGGCGATGGCTCTTGCGAGCGGGAATTGACGGTTTTCCCGAAAGGTCAGGATCTGGCTCACGGTTGCCGCATACTGTTTGAATTCGGCTTCCGAACCGGTTTGTTTCGGGAGCGGACTTTTCTGGAGGTTCTCCCACTGGGTCTTCAATTCGAGATTGAGTTCTGCTGCAAACAGTTCCTTGGGGACCTCGCTCACCGGTACCGCTGCCCCGGGAGTGGGATCAAGTGCCATGGCCCGCCAGAGCGCGGTCTGAAATTGTTCCAACTCTTTCCAGCGCGATAGCTGGGAGAGTGTGCCTTCTTTTCCTTCCTTGATCGATTTGTCCAAAGCATCGAAGGCTTGATCGAGATTCACGTTGGAAGTGTTCTCAGAGCAGACTCCCGCAGGTACGGTCATCACAAGCGCCACCAGCAATCCGATCCATCCGACAGTCCATTTCATAGGAAATCCTTCTCCCGCTTCCTTATCGACGCGTTCCGTCCTGCTCTGAACGGGCAATCTGTGCCGATCCGGTCTCCTTCGGAGTCAGGTTTTGCGCCGACCAGAGAACGACTCCGATCACCAGCATCGAATAGGCTGAAAGGAATGATTTTTGTGGAATGATCCCGGATGCGGGAGACCATCCGTTGTTCAGGGCCTCCAGGCGTTCCTCGAGGGATGGGTACGGCCCGGAACTTCCGGTGTCGAGTTTTTTCAATGCTCGCGCCAGGGCTGATGAGCTTGCACCCATTCTTACGGCTTCCCGATCCGCTTCCAGCTCCTGTCGGTGAATCACCCGGCTCAGGAACCAGACCTGGGCCATTCCCGCGATCAGGAACGCCGCGATCAGAAGACCGGTGTCCCCTGGGAACAAGAACGCGACGGGTACCGCGGTCCAAAAACAACAAAGGACGAACAGTCCGATGGAGGAGAACCAGCGATTCCGAAGGTGATGGAGCTTCGCGTGTGCCGCCTCATGGAACACCACCGCTTGAAGCTCCTCCTCGTCGAGGATTTCGAAAAGCCCGAGACCGATGAAGAGGGTACGCCCGAAAGCGCCTCGACCCAGTCGACTTCCTGCGATGAACGCGTTCCGGGAGCCCGACCCGGTCTCATCCACAATGTGAATCTGTGAAAGAGGGAGGGCGGCGTCTTCAAAAACGCGGATGATTTTCTGTCGGAGGGGCGAATCCGCCATGGCTCGCGTGGAATACTGCAGGCGCAAAAACGCAGGCATCAGAAAAGGGATCACGAATGGAGCGATCAGAATCAAGAGGGGTTGCCAAGAAAACACGGCACAGAGGAGTAGGCCTATCGCCATCCTTGCGGCACTTTGTCTGAATGTGGCATCCGGTTTGGCAGTTCCTTGACCGGATAATCCCGCCAAATAACGTCCCCGGGACTGGTACAGAATGGAGAAAGAGAGGATTGCAGCACCGAGTAGGATCTGTGCCACTTTCCAAGAGTGGCGAGGATAGAGGAAGGCTCCCGCAAAAAGGGCGATGAAAATGATCGCAGACAAGGAGTTGGTCCGACGGTCGAGTCGATCCCGGAGAACGGGTTTTTCAGTCGAAAGCCAGTATTTGAAGTAAAACGGTATGCCTGTGATTGTCGCCAGGCACAAGAAAACCAACCATTCACCGAATCCCGGGTTTGACATCCTTGTCACCCTCCTGACCCACCTTTCGGTGGGATTGAACCACGAGTGAATAGGAATGAATTGCCGGGTACGAGAGACTCGGGGCGGATCAGTTCGAGATCACCTCTCCGGTTTCAACCCGGAGTTTGATCTGGCATTCGGTGACCGGAGTGGCGGTGGTGAGGGTTTCGAAGCACTTGAGGTTCATTCCGCTTTTGATATTCGCTGCGGTGGTGCCTCCGATGTTGCCTGGTTTGGCTTCGGTTCCGAGCTTCTTGTAGAGGGTTGCCGCAATCCGGCCGCGCAGACGAATCAATCCTTCATTGGTGTTCAGGTACTGTCCACCGATCTCCAGGCTCGAGCCCGTGTAAACACTGTCCGAAGCAGCGCCTGCGGTAGCAGGGCGACCCACCGGGTAGTACTCATAAAGACGGCCATCCGCCACAGCGATGTCGAAGTCACAGGCATAGTTTTCATCACGCTTCCCTTTACCGTCTTTGAAGCACTTGATCACGGTACCGGTTTTGATCCGGGTTCTACCACGTTTTCCGGCCTCCACTTCTTCTCTTGCCAGGCGGTGATACAGAGCTCGGGCATCGGCTCCTGTCAGGGTCAGAGGAAGAGTCTTGGAGTCACAATTGATGCCGTCTGATCCCCCGGTGGTGTTGCCGTTCTGACACTGGTTCATCACTTTTTTGCAGTCACAAGGGGCCTTCACGCATGCGCATTGATCGGCTGTGTAGGCCACGCCGGTTCTGATCCCGCATCCCATGTTCCAGAAGCCGTTGAAGTAAAACCCCGCATTCATGCGAGCCTGAGCGGTCATCATCATTGGATCCATCATTGGGTTCATGAGCGGATTTCCCATCGGGTTCATGCCGTTCTGAATCAATCCGGGCTGCGTCATGCCGAATTGGTTCATGCCCGACCCCAGGTAAGGCGTGCCCGAATTCGGGGAGTAGGCGCCTTCGGAGCAAGCTGAGAGGAAGGCGGGAAGCACGGCAATCAGGGCGATCAAGCGGGAAGAGATCATGGAATCCTCCAAAAAATTTCGCACATCTTACACAAAGTTGATGTAAGGAGTCAAGAAGAAAGCGTGTAAAGGCTCGGAAATGCCGGATGGTGGCGCAATCCATGCGGTTCTGGGAGGAATTGCCCCGTTCCAGAGACAAAAAACCCCTGATTCTTCAAGGCAATAGCTTTCTCCTTGCCTGAAATTCAATCATTCGGGGGCTCTTGCCGATCAGAGGATGGGAGGGTAGTGGAATGAAGATCCAGACCTTTATACCGATCCAGGCCTCGTTCGGCCGGATCACCGAGGCGGGTAACGACAAGCAAGGGGGAGCGGGCTCCAATGCTTACGAACGCCAGAAGAAGCAGGAAAAAAAAGATGATCAGACTCCCGTCTCGGCCGAGGCTTTGGAAGAGGCGATCGAATCCTTTTCTGTAGATGAGACGAATCTATCCCACGGGATCAGCGCTTCATCGGTGGGAAGCGGGCCCGGACTTCGGGTCCTGTTGAAAGATGGTGCCGGGGGGATTCTTCGGTCTGTTTCGGGCGAGGAGTTCCTTCGCCTCCGGGAAGCGATCCATGCGGGAAGCAAGTCCGGCCGCCTTCTAGACCAGAAAGTCTAATGGAACGATTTCGCCGGGTGTGGATCTTCTCGGATTTGCACCTGACCCGTCCGGACGATTCACTGTACAGCTCCTTGATCGCGGCTTTGGATGAACCCACTGGATCCGAGGATGCCGTGATTTTTGCCGGTGATATGTTCGATCTTGTGGTCGGAGATTCTCAATATTTTAGGGAGAAACACCGGTTGTTTTTGGAGGCCGTGTCACGCCTGCTCGAGCGAAAGGTCCGAATCTTCTATATCGAAGGAAATCATGATTTCCACCTTTCGGGCTTCATGCCGAGGGGGGTTCGATTCGAACCCGAAGCGGTCTGTGTTGAAGTTGAAACAGAAAGCGCCCTCCGGAAGCTGTATGTCGCTCACGGAGATCTCGTGGACCAGAGTGATGTCGGATACTTGAGACTGCGGACCTTTTTCAGGTCCGCCCCCCTCCAGCAATTGGCCCGAGCCCTTCCCGGGAACTGGATCGACCGCGTAGCCACCAAGCTCTCGAGGTCGATGGAGCGGAAAGCGAGTGAGTTGCCCGAAAATTGGGATCCCCGCAGAAGGGATGCTTTGAGGAAGGTGTTCCGGGAGTTCGCATCGGGGATCCATGCCCGGGGATTCGACGGCGTGATCCTCGGCCACTGCCATGACTTTGACTCGCTGGGTGGATTCTATTTCAATATGGGCTATCCGCCGGTTCACCGTCAATTTCTGGTCTGTGGGAACTTCCCCGAATCCAACAATGAAATGATCTTTCGCCGCAATTTCCCTGGATTTTAGTGGGAATTCCTTCAAAATAGGAAATGAGGTCAAGGAGGACTTCAAGCGTGGGTTTACGTTTTGATCCCATGGGCGGAGGCCAGTTCAAGCAGGCTTTGAACGCCATCATCGAGGCTGAAAAACAGCCCGTTAAATCTCTGGAGAAGCGCAAAGAGGCTGAAAACGCCAAATTGAAGCTCTTCGGCGATTTCAAAGGGAAATTCTCCGCCTTGCAGGGCTCACTCGAGTCGATGATCGGGTTCTCGAAATTCAAGGAACTGCAGGCCGAGCTCGGCGACGGGGCTCAGCTGATGTCCGTCAAAGTGGACAAGGAAAAGGCGAACGTCGGGAGCTGGGAGGTCGAGATCAAGGAACTCGCCGAACGGTCTTCGATGATCTCGAACGGCTTCAGTGATCCAAATAAAAAAGTTCTCGGTGTCGGGTACATCTCCTTCGATCTTCCTGAAGGGAAAAGTCAGGACATTTACGTGACCGAGGACGATGCGTCTCTCTACGGGATCGCCAACAAGATCAATTTGATGCTCGACAGTCCGGTGAAGGCGACTGTCCTCAAGGATGTCACCGACACGGAGAAGCCTTATCGTCTCGTGATCACGGCGAAAAAAGACGGATCCGAGAGCGAGGTCAAATTTCCGCAGATGTACTTCGTGGACGGACAAGAAGATTTGTACATCGATCAGGACAAGGGAGCGAAGAACGCGCTCCTCGTCGTCGATGGCTTCGAGGTGGAGCTTCCCGGAAATGAAGTCCCTGACTTCCTGCAGGGGATCGGCGTCCAGTTGAAGCAGGCCAAGCCCGGACAAAAGTTCACGTTCAATGTGAAGGCGGACTACGCCAAAGTCACTGACAAGGTCAAGCGCGTGGTCGAGGGCATCAACGGGGTACTCGACTTCATTAATAAACAAAACGCAGTCAACGAGAGTTCGGACACGAAGAGCACTTTCGCCGGGGATACCTCGCTCCAGAACATCGAATTCCGTCTACGTAACCTCATGCACGAGGGCTTCGGGTCCCACACGGAGAACGAGAATTCCTTTAAGGTGATGCACTTGAGCGAGCTCGGCATCGAGTTCGACAAGAAGGGTGTGGTCCAGCTTAAAGAGGATAAATTCCAGAAAGCGCTCGAGTCCGACTTCGAGGGTGTGGCGGAGGTCATTTCCGGTGAGCGTGGGTTTATCACCCAGCTGAAGTCGGTGATGGACGGCTTCTCGAACGTGCAGGGTGGGGTCATGGTCGCCCGAGAGAAAGGTCTCCAAGCGAGGATCCGCCAGATCGACGAATCCATTTCGAGCAAGCAGCGGGCAATCGAGAAAAAGACCGAGTCTTTGACTAACCAGTTCAGTCGTCTGCAGGGGTCCCTCTCGGAGCTTCAGCGGCAACAAAGTTACCTTTCAGCCACCCTCGGAGGGGGCGGAGGCAATCCAGTTTCACAATTATTAGGAGGATGAACCCGTGAGTAAATTGAACGCATACAGACAGACAGCTGTGACCACCGCTTCCCGGGAGCAAGTGCTCATCATGCTTTACGAAGGGGCAATCAAGTACCTGAGGAAAGCTTCCGAATGCGCCATCGCGAAGGATTTGGCCGGTAAAGGGGTCGCAGTGGGTAAGGCCCATGACATCATCAACGAGCTGTCCAATTCCCTGGATTTCAATGTCGGGGGTGACATCGCCAAGAACCTGGAGCGGCTCTACGCATTCATGGTCGAGCAGATCACCCGGGGCAACCTGGAAAACGATCCGGAGAAGTTCGATCAGGCCCGCAAGCTCCTCGAGAACCTGCTCGAAGGGTGGAAGGGTGCCATCGAGCAGGTCAAACAACAGAAAGTGAAGGCAGGATGAAGATCGTCAAGTTGTTCGAAGAAAAGCAGAGATTGCTCCGTGCCTTCCTGGAGCGGACCCGGAGCTTCCAGGAGTCCCTAACCCAGGACGGGGTGGAGATTGAAGCAAAACTCGACCTGATCGACGAGCTCTCGGATGTGCGTGAGGCGAACCTCCGGGTCATGCAGGCACTGGATGCCGAAATCGACCAGGCCAAAAAGGCACTTACACCCCCAGAGGTCGTCCGGTTGCAGTCGGATCCGGCCTTCAAAGGGGTGCTCGACGGGGTGATGACGATCATTCGCGAGATTCAATTGACGGACCAGTCACTTTTTCTATACATTCAAGGTACAGGATACGAGCTCCGTAGCCGGATTCTGAAAAGCCTCAAGGAAAAAGAGGCGGTGTCGAAGTTTAAAAGCCAGTCCCAACCCCCAACAGGAGACGGGATTGATCAAACGGTTTAAGTGAGACGAAAAACATGATGTTTGAACAACTGGGAAAGCTTTCGCAAAACTCTACATCTGACAACACCCGGTTCTATCCAGTGGCCTCGCTCGAAGACGTGGCCATCCACCTTCAGGACAGTGACGACGAGTACCAGTACGAGTACTTCCTCGCCCAGATCCGTACTCCGAAAATGAAGGCGGTGACCCCTCCACCATTCATGAACGCTCCGGCTCAGGACCCGATCAGTGCTCCGGCTGTTTCCGAAACCGGAACTGGCGCGGTCTCGGGTGCTACGGGTCCGGAAAAAGAAGACATCCCCTATCTTGCTGAAAACGCTCAAATTTTGCTCGCGGCTGGCGAAGTGGCTTTGGCGAGAAACATTTTCCGAGCCATCTTGAGAACTGGCGAGGCCAGTGACATCGCCTATGCCGGTCTTGCGGCTTGCTCGGATCGTGAAGGGTTGGTGGATCAGGCGATCCAGTTCGCATGGGACTCGGTGGCCTTTGCTCCGAACAAGCAGGGGTACCAATTGTTGGCTCAGCTTCTGGTTCAGCAAGGAAGAGATCAGGAAGCTGCGCAAGCGCTTGCTCGAGCTCTCCGCTCCCTCGATCTTGGGATCCAGGAGAAGGCTGAGTACCAGAAAATGATCGGAAACTGCATGGCCCGCCTTGGTCAGGCGTCGGATGCCGAACGTGCTTACAAAAAAGCGCTCGAGCTGAGTCCTGCGAGCGACGAGGTCCAGGCCAATCTCGGTTCTCTGTATCTGGAGCAGGGCCAGGTGGCGGAAGCCAAGCGTTGCTACCAGGACGCCGTTGCGGCCAATCCGGATCACGACAAGGCCTGGGTAGGCCTGGGTTTGTGCCACGTTTCTGAAGGGAACAAAGAGTCAGCCCATGATGCCTTCGCCCGCTCCCTGGAACTCAACCTCCGCAACTCCACAGCAATTTTCCACCTCGTCAAGTGTGCGTATGAAATCAAGAAATACGCGGCTGCCGAGAAACTGCTTTCTTCTTATGTGGACGTAGCTCCCGTGAGCCCGAGTCTGTTGTACAGCCTGGCGGGATTGCAGTTCCACGTCGGAAAGAAAATCGAAGCCTCGACCACTGCGAGAAGGATTCTCCAGATCAAGGCCGACCACCAGGGTGCAAAAGACCTGATGAACCGAATCGAGGCGGAGTGAACCGACGCCTGGATCAACTGTCATGGAGGACAGATGGTAGCTGACATCGAACTTCTGCAAGGAAAGATCATTCAAGACCCGGATCAAAGGCCCAAGAATACTCTCCAATTGGTTGAGGAATTGGCCCTAGAGATTCTCACGGCCGAGGAACTCGCGGTCGCCGCCCAGGAGGCGGTATGAATACTCCGGTTGAAACCGCAGCGCAGACACCCGGCCGGCCACTCGAGCTGTTGATCGTCCAACTGGGGACCCTCTCCGAGGTTCTGCGTTCCCTCATGGCTCTGAAGGCTGTGAAACAACTTTATCCCTCGACCCGTGTGCGCATGCTGGTCCGTTCCGAAGGTGTCGATCCGGTTTCCCGAGTGGAATGGATCGAAGAGGTCATGACTCTGCCTCAAGGCCTGAGACGGGAAACGGCAATTCAATGTGT
The DNA here is from genome assembly GCA_027491115.1 of Pseudomonadota bacterium. GTDB lineage: Bacteria > Bdellovibrionota > UBA1018 > UBA1018 > CAIMNF01 > CAIMNF01. The sequence goes on along the minus strand of JAIXWV010000020.1, from coordinate 107,952 downwards.
GGCCACCTGGCTCGGACCGGTGGTGGATCGTAGATTCGACATTCTTGCAAACTGGACCGGCAAGGGAGCAACCGCAAGGATGGCGTCGATCGCCACGAGTCTGATTCCAGCCATCGTGAAGTTGGGCGATCATGTCCGCGAGGATACTGTTCAGGGTTCCTTTGATGCCTGGAGCATGTACCGTCATGCCTGGAGCCAGGGTGGAGTGGAACAAGATATTCATGAAACCGATTTGGTCACCACGCAGCTCCTGACTGCGCTCCAGATCCATGCTGGTGAGCCCGCACCGGACGCTGGAAATCATCAGGTAACGTCCCGTTACTTTTTCAAAACGGTTTCTCTTGTCGCGCCAGACTTTTGGACCCAGCGACCCAAGGGCCTCAAGTGGATTGCGATCTCCGCAACCTCAGCGCCTGCCCGGATGTCGGAATGGATGGAGCGAGTGCTTCGCCGGAATCCAGACTACGGGATGGTCGTGGTGGGGCAGGGGGAGATCCGGGATCTGCCGGACAGTCCGCGCATCATTCGTCTTTCCGAGAACGTGGGTTGGGACACGATATTGAGCGTATTCTCCCAGTGTTCCTGGCTTTGTTCGGGTCCGGATCCCATGGTCGACCTCGCGTCTCTGGTGAATCTGCGGGTTTTCTATTCGACTGGCCCGGAGGCTCGAGAGTTCGGTCTCAAATGGACCGAAACGGGTCCATACGGGAACGGCCATGTCGTCCTTGCTTCAGCCAATGAATGGGATCCAGAAACTGCCTATGCCACCTGGTCCTACTATCAGAGCGAGTGGTTCCACAAGAATTCCCTAACCATTCAGGGGCATTTCGATCATCTCGGTTGCAATCGTCTTCTTGAGACTGCGCAAATCTACAAATCGAGAATTCGTCCTTCGAATGAGGGCGGCGGAGTCTGTTACGAACAAACCGCCGGAGTGATTCGCGAGTTCGAGGCCTGGATCTACCGGGTTCGGGGGCAGATGGCCCGCGCTTGGTTCTGTGGATGGTTGCCGGCGCTCGATCAGGAAGCCACCAAGTTGACCCTGAGTCCGGCGTTGATCAAGCGCATCCGGAGTCTCCAGGATTCGGTGCAAGTCATCAGTCAAATCGTCGGGGGCGCGAGCATTACTGCGCGCGAGCTCGAGACACTCGCATCTCGAAACCGTGTCGGACATCTCATGACGGTCGAGGATCGGGAGGCGATCGAAGCTTGCGGTAAAAAGCTGCTCGAAATGGAATCCCTGATCGGACGGGTGACACGAGTCGAACCCGAACTCGAGTGCCTGTTGAAGTGGTACCGCCAGAGGATTCACAATCTCGAGAGCCAAACCCTTTCAGGCATGGCGAAGGAAACGCTTCAGGCGCTCGATCTGATGATCGAAGGCATGGACCTCCTCACTGCTTGGACCACGAAGACACTGGAGTTGGCACGGCCAAGGGTGTTGGATTCGTCGCAAAAAGATGGTCGGGGTCAGGGACTCACCAACTGAGTCTTGGCCCGTAAGAAGGCTTCATTGCAGTGACACGGGAGCAGGCAAACGGTCTCCGGAACCGTCTGGAGCCGACCGAGGGTCTCGTCATACTGTTCAGTGTCGTGAAAGATCAATTTCGCCCCAAAAGCCACGGGTGAGGTTCCATCACGGATCGAGGAGCTGAGGTGGGCGGCATCTCCTACGAAGAACCAGGGCTTTCCCTTGTAATCGGGCAGGAACAAGCCCTGATGCCCGAGACTGTGGCCGGGGAGCGGGACCAGGAACAGGGAGCCGTCCCCAAAAAGGTCGCGCCCGGAAAAGCCCGATCCCAGTAATGGAAGATCGGTTTCCAATCCGGGTTCGGCTCTCCGATGAACGAAGTCCGAGGGGAGAAGCTCAGGCACGAAAGCATGACTGATGCGACCGATCCTAGAGAGGCCGCACATCGAGCGGTACTCTTCGGGAGAATAGAAAAACCGGGCTTCGGGGAAATCATTCACTCCGGCGATGTGGTCAGAGTGAAAGTGGGAGAGCACGATGTGACGGATTTCATCAGGCCGGATTCCCAGGTTCCTCAATTGATGAACTGCGGTCGTTTCGTAGTCGATCTCGATCGAAAAAAAATTTGAGAACAGGTGCTCCGGAAAACGGTTCAGCAGATGTCGGAGCCGGGGGGTGACCCCGGTGTCGAACAGCATCAGCCCACGGGTTGAGTGTTCAATCAGAACCACGGTGGTCGGGAACCGGATCGATTCGAGCTTTCCGGATACAGGATTGGCGAGGTATTCGAGTTGATGGGTGTGCCCGGCCTCGAGAATTTCAATTCTGCGGATCATGCGTTCTCCCTGGCTTCAGAATAACGGATCAGAACACATATTTCGCTTCGAAAAAAAGGTGACTCCTGGAGCGTAGAGCACCGAGGGGTCGGTCGGGATTTCCTCCGTAAAGATCAGCCCCGGTGATCAGTTTCATATTGGTGAACGGGGTGTATCCCACCTGCGGCCGGATCAGATAACTCTCTCCGCTGGCGAAGTATCCCACCATGAACACATCCGCGGTGAAGTCCGACCCATCCCTTTGCCAAGCCAGGCGGAGAGTGCCTCCCGGATTGCCCTGATCCTGGTAGTTCAGGATGAGGGCGTTCGCATTCCCTACCGCGACTTGGACGGGAAGGAATGCCATGGCGCCCGGGTAAAACAAGTGCCAGCGATAAAGGAATTGTGCCTGGACCCTGAAATCGTCTCCTAGAGGGCGTTCGACACCGATCACGCTGTCCCAGTGCCAGGGTTGGACGAGACCGAAGTTCGGGTCCTCGCGGGTGCCGTTGTCCGGCATCCTCAAGGCGGTTTCGAATCGCAACACTTGCGCATCCCAAGTGAAGGATCCGTCCGCACCCACCGCAGTTTCTCCGGGATGCACCGCCCGGATCGATGAGCTGGGTAGATCGAAAAGGTATTGGGCGTATTGGGACCGTCCTCGGAATGCGGACAGCGAAAAGTCGAAGGAGGACTGTTGGTAAGCAAGCTTCACTCCCGCTTCGATCGAGTCGGACCGGAACCAAGCCGGTGCAGGGGCGGTTTTTTCGAAAACGATTCCGGGCGGAATCGCCTGGTCCGGGATCAACATTCGCATCTGAGGATACGCCGCCTGGAAAACGAGTTGGAAAGTGAAAGGCGATGCTCCCCCGTCAGGCGTGTAGCTCAAGTTCAGCCCGGGTGCCCCGAGACGTCTGACCTCGTCGTCCGGGTTCAGCAGGGTCATGTCCTTTGCTGTAAAGTAATCGGTGGGATTCACTCCGTCGGAGCGTCCCCAAGGAACGATTTGCTGCCCGACCCTGAACTCGAAACCGTCGCCAAGATAAGAGTAATAGGCTTCCCTCACGCGCAGTCTGGCACTCGAGGAGTCAGGATGATTGATATCGCGGTAAAAAGCGTCCAGTTGCACGATCCCGCGGAGCCCGGATTTGGACGAAGACTCTGTCGAAACGTCGAGCCAGGCGGACACAGACGATTGCTCGAATTCTCCCGGACGGGTTCCCGTCGTGAACCAATAATGATCCGTATAGATACGACCGCGCCATTCCAGAACAGGGGTGGGAGAAGGGGTCGGTTTAGGCGGGGACTTGGGGACGACTACAGGGACGGATCGACGGTATCCCTTGTTCCTGGGTGGAGCGGCCAGAGCTACTGGATCCTGGAACAGCAAGAAAACCAGGATCGGGATCCAAAAACGGGTCATCGGACTTTCTGGAGGTTTTGTTGGGTGAACACCGCATCTGCGATTCCGCCGTTCACTTTCACGTTCGAAAAGAGGAGGCGGGTGTAGTCACGGGTCTTCAGGTTCTCGATCGACAGGGAATGGGCGAGCCACTTTTTTTCCTTGGGATCCACCATCTTGATCTGCCCCGCTTCGAGTCGTTTGAAGAGCTCTCCCTGGGGGTTCGTGTATTCCCCTTTGACGGCCATGAAATTGTCCGCACGGATCCAGACCACCGATTTTGAATAGCCGGTCCGCTCGAGCACATCTTCGTTCAAAGGCAGGGCTTCGATCACGTGGCACTGGACGGAAGTGTGTTCGGCTCCCGGACATTTCTCTTGCCGGAGGATCTTATAACGGTAGTCCGAGGTGTGGGGAGTGGCGATGTCCGAATAGCTGAACACCGAACCCATGAAGCTCCCACTCTGTTGCTGACTCTCCACCCTGCGGGTTTTTTTGAAGTTCGGCAAATACAGGAGGACGTCGTTCTTTCCATCCGGATTCTCGACAATGAGAATCCCCTCGTTCCGGACTTCGGCCGGGGAGTGGAAGCGGGTGAGGGTGCTGTTGTGGATCCGGTCCGCTTGCACCTTCCTCCAGAACGTGAACTCCTTCACTTTTTCCGATTTGTCGGTCAGGTTGCCCGTGGAAAGACGGGCGCGGGACTCGAACTCGTTCACTTTCCTGACTTCTTCGTTCTTCTTCATGATGTCGAGTGCGGGGTCGGCCCATACCCGGAGAGGAAGGATCGCCACGAGTGCGCTGAGTGACAAAAAGGACATGAGGGGTTTATTCATAATCGAGGGCCTCCGTGATTTCGAGACCTGAAGCGCGCCGTGCCGGCCAGATGCCGGCTACCGCGGCGACCAGGACTCCAGTGATGATGGTCATCCAGACCGATTGTTTTGGGAAATGGTATTCGATGATCCAGCCGAGTTGTTCGGTCAGTGCGTACTCGACAAACAGCCTTCCCACGTAGGCACCGAGGAGGATCGCGACACAAGCTCCGAAGAAACCTTGAATGACGGCCTCAAAGAGGATCATTTTCGAGATTTGGACCCGGGTCGACCCGATGGCCCGAAGCACCCCGATCTCCCGGGTCCGCTCCATCACACTGATCAGGAGGGTGTTCAAGAGACCGAGCAGGCCCACGAGGAGGGCGATGGTTTCGATCACCCGGGTGTAGGCGAAGCTCCGCTCCACGGCCGATTGCATCTGGTCCTTGAACTCACGGTTGGAAATGGTGACGAGGTTCCATTTTTTGCCAAGCCTCTTGGCGATCTCGCTCCGGACCTGTTCGAAGGTGTATCCGGTTTCTAGGTTGAGAACGAACACGGTCACGAGGGAGTCGTTCCAGTGTTTCTTGTACACCCGGCGGTCGAGATAAATCACTCCCTGTGAGGAGGCATAGTCGATGATTTCTCCTGCGATCCGGAAACTGACTTTGCCACCGGGGGAGTCGAGCTCGAAGTGGTCACCTATTTTCTTACCGGCATTGGTGAGGAATCCTCTTGAAACCAAAGCCGCCGGCTCCGGGCTTTCATACCAGTCCAATGCCGTTTGGACGCGGTCGGATCCGTTGACCGGAATGTTCTGGAAGCGATAAAAGTCCGCATAGCGGTCAATGGCCTTGATCGCCATCTTCTTGCCCTCGTAGTAGTAGGGAATGATCCGGGTGGCCGCACCGCGATCTGTGCCGATCGGCTTGATTCCGGGGACGGCGAGGAGTTCGGGCAGGATTGAGTCCTGGATCGCTTGAACGTCTCCGCTGATGAAGCGGCCGTTCGAACCCACCATGATGTCCGCCACGAAGATCCGGTCCAGCCACTGGGTCAAGGTGTCGTGAAAGCTCGACCGGACGCTTGCAATCAACATGACCAGGAACAGTCCGACCATGAGGGCCATCACATTGGCACCGGTACGTTTTCTGGAGCGGAGGAGGTTTTCCTGGGCAAGACGCAGAACGGGGAAAGAAAGCTTCGCGCCGAATCCCCGGGTGAGTCGCAGGAGACCGAGCACCAGGAATGGACCGAAGAGAGCCGCCCCCAGGACCGCCGAGGCCTTGGTCAGGAGGTCAATCCCGATCCAGACCTTACCCCAGGAGAAGATCATCGAGAGACTCATGAATACGAGCAACAGGACTCCGAACACCACTTGGAGGTTCGATCTACGGGTTTCTGCAGGATCCGAGGATTCGGAATGACGGCGCATCGATTCCAGAGGGTGGATGGTGGCTGCTCTCAAAGCCGGAAAAAATGCTGCGATTACGGCTGCGAGGGTTCCCGCCACCAAGGTGAAGAGCATCTGTGAAGTGGTGAAGTCCAAATGCGAGATTTCAATCCTCATCTGGAACTGAGCGGCCACCGACGTGGTGATCTGTGAGGACATCTTGTGGGCGAGTCCTTTTCCGAGGATGCAGCCCAAGGCGGATCCCATGAAACCGATCCCGACCACTTCGCTCACAAACAAAGCAACCATAAGGGATCGTGTTGCTCCGAGTGCTCGGAGAGTCCCGATCTCACGTTTTCGTTCAGCAACCGCAACGGAGATTGAATTCATGACCAAAAACAGCCCGACCAGCAGGGCCAGAGAACTGAAGAAGGTCAGGATCAGCTGGTAGGAGTCGAGCATGCGTTCCATCTGCTCGGACTGCGTCTCGGGACGTTCCACACGGTAACCTGCCCCTAGGGTGGACTCGATTCTCGTTTGGAGTGCGTTCAAATCCTCGCCGTTCCGGGGCACGATATCGACCCGGTCGAGCTTGTTCTCCTTGCCGAAGCTCACGCGAGCCCCGTCGATGTCCATGATCGCAAGGGAGCCACCGTAAGCCCGGGCCGCCCCCTCGGGTTCGAGCAGTCCGCGAATGGTGAACTCCCGGGCACCGAGGGCGGTTGAGAGCCGGATTTTGTCGTCGATCTTGAGACCACGCTTCGTCGCGAGGTTTTGAGTCAGAATGATGCTATCGGCCTGGTTTAGGAAGGTAAGGGGGTCATCGATGATCTTCTGATCGGTAGCCTTGTAGGTGCGAACGGAGGCCTCCTGCAGAAGGTCGACCCCCATGATCTGGAGGCCGTCAGCCGATTCGGTTGCGCCCTCGAAAAACGCTCGTGCTTCGATCATCGGCACCGCGGATTTCACTCCCGGGATCACCCGGATCACCTCGAGTCGGTCTTCCGGAAACCCTGCGATTCCCGCCGAGATGCTGAGTCGGGCCTTTCCGGCCACTGCGTCGATGCTGTCGCGCATGGAGTTCCGCGTGGAGTGGTTGATGATGGCGATCGCCACATAGAGTGAGATCCCGAAGGCGACCCCGAGAGTCGTCAAAACCGCGCGAGCGGGCCGTGCTTTCAGGTGACTCAGTCCGATATGTCGGAAAACGTTAAACAGTCTCATCCGACTCGAGTACTCCGTCACGCATCCGGAGAAGGCGGTTTCCGTAGGAGGCGGCTTTCGGATCGTGGGTCACCATCACGATGGTCTTCCCCGTTTTGAGAGCCATGTCCCGCAGAAGGGTCAGGATGGATTCCCCGGTTTTCGAGTCGAGATTTCCGGTGGGTTCGTCTGCCAGAATGAGGAGCGGATCACTGATCAATGCACGGGCGATCGCAACACGCTGCATTTCTCCACCCGAGAGCTGATCGGGTTTGTGATGGATCCGGCTTTCGAGCCCCATCATACCGAGGAGCTCCCGCGCCCGGGGTTCGATCTCTTTCAGTGATTCGTTTCCGAGAAGACGGGGGAGCGCCACGTTCTCCAGTGCGGAGAGGGTGGGGAGGAGGTTGAAAAATTGGAAAATGAACCCCAGCTTGCGACGGCGGAATAGGGAAAGGTCGTGGTCGCTGAGACGATCGATCGACTCCCCTCCGAGGATCACCTGCCCTGAGCTCGGACGGTCCAACCCACCCATCAAATGAAGGAGGGTGCTTTTTCCGGACCCACTCGGACCCATGATGGACACAAACTGACCCTCGGGAATCTCGAGACTCACGCCTCTCAATGCACGGATGGTCTCTTCACCCCGGGAATAGGTTTTTTCGAGGGAACGCACTTGTAAAAGCATGCGCTGACTTTTGCACGAACCCCCGGATCTGACAACCGCAGAGATCTTTAGAGATCCTCGAAACGAGGATCGTCTGCACTCGGAACTCCGAGTCCGGGATCGACCGGTTTGGTCACCTGGGCGGCCTTCCGCTCGGTTTGGGCGGGCTTCGTTTCGAGCTTCGGTTCAGGCTTGAACTCAACCCTGACTTCGGTCTTGGGTTCAGGCGCTTTTTCATTCGCCACCACGTCTGAGAGAGCGGGGTGGTCGGACGATCTCGGTTGCTCACCAAACACAGCTGCTTGGAGCTCGCTAACCAGCTTCTTCAGCTGCTCGGATTGGGTGGTCAGTTGGAGGGCTGCCGAGGCTCCTGTCTGGGAGATGCTCGAATTCTGCTGAGTGGCTTGGTCGAGCTGGCTCATGGCTTTATTGATCTCCTGGATGCCTTGACTCTGCTGGCGGGTTGCTCCGGAGATTTCGGTTACCATCGCCTGGACAGATCCTGTTCCTTCGAAAATCTGCTCCAGAATTTCGCGACAATGGGTGGCCACTCCAGTGCCCTTCTCGACTTTGTCCCGACCGCGTCGAGCTTCCTGTTCCACGAGGGAGCGAGTTTCCCGGACAATCTCCTCAACCCGTTGAGTGCTCGAATCGAGCAGGGTCGAAATTTCTTTTGCGGCGCTCCCGCTCATCTGGGCGAGGTTTCCGACTTCTTCGGCAACCACCGAGAATCCTTTCCCGTGCTCACCTGCACGGGCGGCTTCGACGGAAGCGTTGAATGAGAGGAGCTTGGTCTGGAAGACAATGTCATTGATGATCTTGGTCTTCTGGCCGATCTCCTGGATCAGGTTGACGATTCCGGTTATCTTGGCGTTACCCTGGTCCACGCGTTCCAAAATGACTTCGGAGCCGCTCTTGATCTCGCTCATCGCAACGATGAGTTGGTCCATCGAGTCCCGACCCGTGCCCGCCAGTTCATGGCTTTTCTTTGAAGCTTCAGCCGAGCGAGCGGCATTCTCACTGCTTGAATGGATCATGGAGCCCATTTGCTCGAGTGCCGATGCCGTTTCTTGAAGCGATGCGGCCTGCTCACTCACTGAAGAGGAAAGGTTCTGGCTGGATGCTGAAATCGATTGGGCTGCCGAGGCCACTTCAAGGGTTCTTTCCGAGAGAGATCGGGCAAGCTCGGAGATCTTCCGTGCCAAAGAGGACGAAAGAAAGCCCGCTACGATCCAAGATACAAGGATCAGGATTCCCATGGTCCAGTAAACCCGGACCTTGAAGGCGGTCAATTCCGCCAATCCTTCGTTGAATTTTGATGAGTTCCGGACCAGAACGCCCCAACCGATCGAGTCTACGAACTTCGGTCCCTTGAGCGGTGTGAATCCGGTCGTGTAAGTCTCGCTGGAAGTTGGGTCTGTGAAGGTTCCCGAACCTTCTTTGCCTTCACTCAAACGCTTTCCGGGTTCGAATCCAGCCTTTGCGTAATTGAGCTTCAGAAGACGATTCATGTCGTATCGGGCCGGATCAAGCTCGATTTTCGCCGGGTTGGAGGAGTATTCGAAAAGGAGTGTGCCGTCATTGTCGATCAAACTCACGTCGCTCGTATTCATTCCGAGCTTTTTCAGGTTGGCGTAAGTCTCTTTGACCGGGACCTCAAACCAGCGGGATCCCGCATGGGCAGAAATCACGCCGATCCAGCGCCCGCGGGAGTCCCGGAGAGCCGTGCTGAAGCTGTTGCTCAAATGGTCGGAGCCGTAGGCAGTCGTAGTGTTCGGGTCGATGTGGACATCCTGGAAGTACGTTCCCTTCAGGCCTTTTTCTTGGGAGTCCGTGGTCTTGCCTTCTTGGATTGCCCGAAACCACTCGGTCGTGGAGTAATCACGGGAGTACAAGGACTCGGTCTCGATGGACTTTCCATTCGGACCTTTCGAGTTGACCGCAATCAAATTCCCGGATTCATCCGTGACCAAGATTAAATCGTAAATGCCATACAGCTCCACCATGCGATTCAAGAACGGAACCGCCGCTTCCCGGGATCGGGACTTGACCAGTGGACTCTCCGAGAAACTTTGTACATCTCCGTAGCGCTCGAAAAACTGGGCTTCGATGCTTCTGGCCAAGGATAGGGAGTAGGACTGGAAAGAGTGCAGTTCCTTCTGAGCTACGGTTGCGGAGATCCTTTCCAGGATGAAATACCCCATCCCACCAAAGATTAAGGTGACGGAGATGATCAGGAGCAGGAGTCTAAACCGCAGTGAGAATGACCGGGAGTTCATACGAATGTTTCCTTCTAATTATCCAATCATTTCAAATGGATTAAAGATTGTGAAGAAAACATTTCAGAGGAAGGAGGGTTTTTCCGTAACGAGAAGCACATCCCAACCGTTCAGGTTGGATCGTGGAGAACAACGTGGTGATGACAACAAGCGTGATATCGATTTGGATGGCGATGACATGGGGCGTTCGAGCGGCTTTTGCAGAGTCCCAAGACACGAGCTGTCCCCGGGTTTATGTTCATGGTTCGGAATGTCTGAATCTTGGAATTGATGCCGATCTTGGCTCTTGTGGTGACCATATGGTTCGGATCGGCAAAATTCGATGCGGAGCAGGAGTGGCGACTGCCGTCGTTGTGGGAAAGAAGAAGCGCTACCGTATCCGGCTGGAACAAAATGCAGGAACCGCTTGGGGAGATGCCCGATGGAGTTTGGTATCCGTGGAGAAGGTTTCCCGCAATTTTGGAGCAGGTCCCTAAATCAATCGCTGGCCCACTTGCTTTCAGTGCACGCGACCTCGCGGGACTCGATCCCGAGGGATTTCACCGTCAATTTGGCAGTATACTTGGCGACCCGGTACAGGACGGGAAGCTTCCGGTCGAGCACCACCGTGTATCCGCTCCGCACCGGATCCACGCTCACGCGAATTTCCGGAGCCTTTGCGCCCGTACGACCCACCATCAGGGGGGTGCGACGGTCGGGGTAGAACATGAAGCGATGCCGGGCTTTTCCACCTGAGACCTCGTCGAGGAGGATTCGCCGCCCGTTGAACACAGCCACTGCGGTCTTCTCACCGCGACCCGAAGAAAGGTCTGCGGTCATCTTGATCAGGTTGTCTTCGCTCGCGCAAATCAGGAAATCACCGGACTGGGAAGACGCCAGAGCTGGGACCGAGGCCAAAAAAGCGCAAAATACGAGGTGAAACCGATTCATGGCGCGCATCTTACATATATTTTGAATAAAAATCAAACGAGAAAAATGGAGCCGATGAGCGGACTCGAACCGTCGACCTACGCTTTACGAAAGCGTTGCTCTACCAACTGAGCTACATCGGCTCACAAGGAACAGGCCCAAGGTAGCGAAGGCGGGAGGTGTCGTCAAACGGTTCGGTAAATGCGATTGATTACAAGAGTTTGCGGGAAGAGGAAGTTCTCGCTTGACCTGAGCGATCTGAAAGATTATCTGTAATCCTTCCGTATCTCTTCAGATTTTCGGATTTTGATGAAAGGAAATGTGTAGGAATGCCTACGATCAACCAGCTCGTTCGCTCGGGCCGTAAAAAACAAGTTTGGAAAACCAGTTCGCCTGCGATGGCTTCATGCCCGCAGAAGCGCGGCGTTTGCACCCGGGTGTACACCACCACTCCAAAGAAGCCAAATTCGGCTCTTCGGAAGGTTTGCCGGGTCCGCCTGACCAACGGATACGAAGTCACTTCGTACATTCCGGGCGTCGGACACAATCTCCAGGAACACTCGATCGTGTTGATTCGCGGTGGCCGGGTGAAGGATCTTCCAGGGGTCCGTTATCACACCATTCGCGGAACGCTCGACACCCAGGGTGTCGCCAACCGCAAGCAGAGCCGTTCCAAATACGGCGCTAAGAAGCCCGCTGCCGGCGGCGCTGCCAAATAATTAAGAAGGAACCAGGACCATGGCACGTAAGAAGGTTGCAGCCAAACGCGAAATCAATCCGGATCCGATCTATAATGATCTGATCGTCGCCAAGTTCATCAACGCCCTCCTCTATGACGGGAAGCGCGGAATCGCCGAGAAGATTTTTTACTCTGCGATGGAGATGATCCAGGAAAAAACCAGTGAAGAAGGCATCAAGGCGTTCAAAAAAGGCCTCGAGAACATCAAGCCCCTTCTCGAAGTGAAGTCCCGTCGGGTCGGTGGTGCAAACTACCAGGTTCCCGTCGAAGTGAAGCCTGCTCGTCGTCAGTCCCTGGCGACCCGTTGGTTGATTGAATCCGCCCGCGGCCGTGGAGAACAGACCATGGCGGAGCGTCTGGCGATGGAAATCATCGACGCCTCCAACCAGCGTGGTTCCGCAATGAAAAAGCGCGAAGACATGCACCGTATGGCCGAAGCCAACAAAGCCTTCGCCCACTATCGCTGGTAATCTCATTCACATTGATTTAGAAAGCCCGGCTGCGATTCGCAGGCGGGCTTTTTTTATGTGTTCTGCTAGGATGTAGTCCATATGACCAAAGCACAGGAAAAGAAGCTCGACGAAAAAGTGGCCGCGCAACTGGCCAAGATCCGGAACATCGGGATCATGGCGCACATTGACGCCGGGAAAACCACGACCACCGAGCGCATCCTGTTTTTCACCGGAAAAACCCACAAAATCGGTGAAGTCCATGAGGGAACCGCGACCATGGATTGGATGCCTCAAGAGCAGGAGCGGGGAATCACCATCACCTCGGCGGCGACCACGGCTTATTGGAGAGACCACACGGTCAATTTGATCGACACCCCTGGGCACGTGGATTTCACCATCGAAGTGGAACGCTCCCTTCGGGTGCTTGACGGTGCGGTGGTGGTCTTGTGCGCCGTGGGGGGAGTCGAGCCCCAGACCGAGACGGTCTGGCGCCAGGCGGACCGTTATCGTGTTCCGCGGATCGCCTTCATCAATAAAATGGACCGGGTAGGGGCGGATTTTGCTTCAGTGGTAGGGCAGGTCAAGGATCGTCTTGGGTGCAAGCCTGCGCCGATCCAGATTCCCTGGGGGGCCGAGGATCGCTTCGAGGGTCTCATCGATCTGATCGAAATGCGGGCGCTCCGGTGGGGGTCGAGTGACCTCGGGGCCAAGTTCACCGTTGAAGAGATTCCTGCCGATCTCCGCGACGAGGCCGATCTTCACCGGCAGGCGCTGATCGAAAGTGTGGCGGATTACGACGAGGCCATCATGGAGAAGTATCTCGGCGGCGAGGAGCCTTCGGTTTCCGAGCTCCGTGCGGCGATCCGTCGGGGTGCAATCGCACTCAAGATCCTTCCCGTGCTGTGTGGTGCGAGCTTCAAAAACAAGGGTGTCCAGCCCCTGTTGGATGCGGTGGTGGATTTTCTTCCGTCGCCCCTGGATTTGCCTCCTTTGGTGGCCCATCATCCGACCGACGAGAGCAAGGAAATCCTTTGCTCTCCGGATCCTGCGGAGCCGTTCGCTGCGCTTGCTTTCAAGATCATGACTGATCCGTTCGTGGGTCAGCTCACCTACATTCGCGTGTATTCCGGAAAGCTCGAGTCGGGCCAAGTGTTCTGGAACACCAACAAGGGAAAGCGTGAACGGGCCAACCGCCTGCTCCGGATGCATGCCAACAAGTCCGAGGAGGTCAGTGAGATCACCGCCGGCAACATCTGTGCGATCGTGGGCCTGAAGCTCGCCACGACGGGCGACACATTTTGCTCAGAAGGGCGGCAATTGCTCCTCGAAAAGATCGAATTCCCCGAACCTGTGATTTCGGTGGCGATCGAGCCCAAAACCAAGGCGGATCAAGAGAAGCTCGGGCAGGCTCTTCAGCGATTGACCGTCGAGGATCCGTCCTTCCGCGTGTTCCAGAGCGAAGACACGGCCCAGACCTTGATCAGCGGCATGGGGGAGTTGCACCTCGAGATCATCGTTGACCGTCTGAAGCGGGAGTTCAAGGTCGAGGCCAATGTCGGAAATCCCCAGGTTTCCTACCGGGAAACCGTTCTCGGGCAGGCCGAGGGCGAGGGTCGGTTCATCCGCCAGGGCGAAGGGGTCAAGGGCCAGTACGGGCACTGCACGGTTCGATTGAAGTCGGCAGAACGTGGGAAAGGGTTTTCTTTTTCGAATCGGGCGCCTGAGTCCCAGATTCCGAAACACTTCGTCCAGGCGGTGGAGCAGGGTGTGAAGGAAGCGATGTCGGGTGGGGTCTTGGCCGGCTACCCGGCGGTGGACATTGAGGCGACCCTGCTGGGAGGGTCGTTCAGTGAGACGGATTCCTCCGAAATGGCATTTAAGGTGGCTGCGGCGATGGCATTCAAGGATGCCGCCTCCCGTGCCCAGCCGACCATTTTGGAGCCTCACATGAAGTGCGAGGTGGTTTGTCCTCAAGATTACATGGGGGCTGTGATTGGTGATCTGAACGCCAGGGGTGGGAAGATTCAAGGGATGACGGCCCGGTCGGACCTCCAGGTGATCGACGCAGAGGTGCCGCTGGCTAGAATGTTCGGTTATTCCACGGTGTTACGATCTTCCTCCCAGGGGCGGGCCACGTTTTCCATGCAGTTTTCGCACTATTCTCCGGTTTCTTCCCAGGTGCTCGAGGAGATCAAGCAGAAGGCAGGGATTTTGCCTTCCCGTCCCGTGGATCCGGGCGCCCAGGGCGTTTGAGTGGAAAACGCGGGCTTCCGCCAGTTTCCACTTGTGCTTCGGGACCACTTAGGGTAATCGTACCAACTTGTCGATCCAAATTTTGGCTCTGCTGCTACAGTTCGCGGGCTGTCTCGGTCCAACGGCACTCAACTTGAGTTGCCATTCCTGACGAGGGAAAACCGAGGCGAAGCACGGCCGGTCCCGGAAACGGGTTCCCGGAAAATGTGGCGAAATCCAGACACCGGGTGTTTTGCGAGAGCAAAGGGCCCCTGGGTTTCAGTCACCGCGAATGATGAGAGCGATATTCGGTCGTAAAAAAAAGTAGAAATGAATTTTGCGCTCCTTGAGTAAGGAGGGTCCGGCCCCCGGTGTAGGGTCGGTACTCCCGGAAGAGGACGACGAAAGAAGGAATGTTATGGCAGTTGCTGAACACAAAATCCGGATCAAGCTGAAAGCGTTTGATCATCGCGTTCTGGACAAGTCCGTATGGGAAATCGTGAACACCGCCAAGAGGACCGGCGCAGTGGTTCGGGGTCCGATCCCTCTCCCTACGGTCATCAACAAGTATACCGTTCTTCGCTCTCCTCACGTTGATAAGAAATCCCGTGAGCAGTTCGAAGTGCGCACTCACAAGCGTCTTCTGGACATTGTGGAGCCCACCCAACAGACGATCGATTCGCTCATGAAGCTCGATCTTTCTGCCGGTGTGGATGTGGAGATTAAATCGTAAATCGTGGAGTCGGCACTCGCCGGTATCATGGCGAGGATGAGACGGTCTCCTGTCGGTGTTGAGCCGGCAAAACAAAGGTGAGGTTATGGAACAAAACACTGAAACTCAAGCGACTGCAAACACTGCAACGCTCTCCGGTCGTGGCGGGATTCTCGGCGTCAAGACCGGAATGACCCAGGTCTACTCCGAAGACGGCCGCGCTCTCGCGGTGACGGTAGTGGAAATCAAGAAGAACACGGTGACCCAGGTGAAGAAAGCCGACAAGCACGGCTACTCCGCCGTACAGGTCGGATTCCTTCCCAAGAAGGAAAATCGTGTGAACTCGGCTGAAAAAGGCCACTTCAAGAAGTCTGGCCAGCCCGGCTTCTATCATGCCCAGGAATTCCGCGCCGCGGATGACCAGGCGATCGCATCCCTCTCCGAAGGTCAGGAGCTCACCGCCGAGTTTCTCAAGGCCGGAGATCTGGTTGATGTGAGTGCTGTGAGCAAAGGTAAAGGCTTCCAGGGTGTCATGAAGCGCTACCACTATGCGGGCGGTTTCAAGTCCCACGGAGCTTCCGTCTCCCACCGTCAGATCGGTTCCATCGGTAACCGTGCCGACCCGGGTAAGGTGTTCAAAGGCAAGAAGATGCCCGGTCACATGGGGCACAAGAAAGTGTCCATCCTGAACCTCAAAGTGGTCCGGGTGGATCTGGAAAAGGGAATCGTCCTGGTGCACGGAAGTGTTCCGGGTCCCATCAGCGGTATCGTCACGATCCGTAAAGCAGTAAAGGCTGAGGTGTAAGATGCCAGCATTGGAACTGTTCAATCAGAAAAAAGAAAAAGTCGGTTCGATCAACCTGAGTGATGCCGTTTTCGGCACCGAGGTCAATCGCGCATTGGTTCACCAGGTGATCAAGGCCCAGTTGGCCGATCGTCGCCAGGGCACTGCCAAGACCAAGACCAAGTCTGAAGTCCGTGGTGGTGGCCGCAAGCCGTTCAAGCAGAAGGGTACCGGTAACGCCCGTCAGGGTTCCACCCGTTCTCCTCTCATGGTGGGTGGGGGTCAGAACTTCGGACCTCAGCCTCGCTCGTATGCTGAGCGCACTCCCAAGGAAATGATCCGTGGCGCACTCCGCTCGGCTCTCTCCGATCGCGTGAAGGCAGCTCGCGTCATCGTTCTCGACAAGCTGACATTCGCAGCTCCAAAAACTGCTGATGCTCAGAAGGTGCTGAAAGAGACCTTCAAGCTCGAGAACGCTCTGATTGTCGCGGCAGCGGATCAGAACACCGAGTTGTCCGTGCGTAACTTGAAGGGCGTCCGCCTTCTCAAGACCGAAGGACTCAATGTGTATGACATCGTGAAGTATGACTGGTTGGTCATGACTCAGGATGCGGTGAAGGCGATTGAAACCCGCCTCGGAACGGAGAACTAAGATGCAAGACAAAATCTTCAATGTCATCAAACGCCCCGTGATCAGCGAAAAGAGCACCGCTCTCGCTGAGGTGGCCAACCGCTATGTGTTCGAAGTGGATTCGACCGCGACCAAGCCTGAGATCAAAACAGCTGTAGAGCAGCTCTTCAAGGTGAAGGTCAAAGCTGTCAACACTCTCGTCATGCACGGCAAGAACAAGCGTTCCGGACGTTTCGAATACAAACGCTCCAACTGGAAAAAAGCGATCATCACTCTGGCTGCCGGCCAGAAGATCGAACTGTTCCAGGTGAAACAGTAATTGAGAGGATCCAGGTAAGTTTATGGCAGTCAAAACATTCAAGCCTACGACCCCCGCTCTCCGGTTCAAGTCCACCGCTGATTTTTCAGTGTTGACCAAGACCTCCGAGCTCCCCAGCCGTCCGAACAGCCTTCGTAAATTCAAGACGAAGTCCGGTGGCCGTAACGTCTACGGACGGATCACGGTCCAGCAGATCGGTGGCGGACACAAGCAGCACTACCGTCTGATCGATTTCAAGCGCGACAAAGACGGCGTTCCTGGAACCGTGGCCTCCCTCGAGTACGATCCGAACCGTACCGCTTGGATCGCCCTCGTGTTCTACAAGGATGGTGACAAGCGTTTCATCATCGCTCCCGAAGGACTCAAGGTCGGTGACCAGGTCCTGGCGAGCAACAAAGCCGACATCAAGCCGGGGAACAATCTTCAGATCACGTTCATTCCGGTCGGTACCTTCATCCACAACATCGAAGTGGAGCCGGGCAAGGGTGGGCGTCTTGCACGTTCCGCAGGCAGCTACGGCCAGTTGATGGCGAAGGAAGGCGACTATGCCCAGATTCGTATGCCGAGCGGTGAGATCCGCCTGGTTCACGTGAACTGCCGCGCCTCGATCGGCCAGGTCTCCAATCTGGAACACGAGAACGTCAAGATCGGTAAAGCCGGTCGCTCCCGCTGGATGGGTATCCGTCCGACGGTTCGCGGCGTGGCCAAGAACCCGGTCGATCACCCGATGGGTGGTGGTGAAGGTAAGAGCTCCGGTGGACGTCATCCGACGACTCCTTGGGGTAAACCGACCAAAGGCTATAAAACCCGTAAGAACAAGCGTACCGACGTATTCATCGTCAAACGCGCTTAATTGAGGAGAATCTGAAATGGCAAGATCACTGAAAAAAGGTCCCTTCTGCGATGACCACCTCCTGAACAAAGTGGTGGCGGCCAAGGCTGCCAACGACAAGAAGGTGATCAAAACCTGGTCCCGTCGTTCCACGGTTCTTCCCGATTTCGTCGGGTTGACCCTGGCTGTTCACAACGGACGCAAGTTCGTCCCTGTGTTCGTCACTGAAAACATGGTCGGTCACAAGTTGGGGGAGTTCGCTCTGACCCGTACTTTCCACGGCCACACCCCCGGCGACAAGAAGGCTTCTGAAGCTGCCGCCTCCGGTAAATAAGCCGGGAATTGAGGAGATTTGACAATGGAAACGATGGCACTTTTGAAGAATATCCGGGTCACTCCCCGTAAGCTCGGCCTCCTGGCCGACGAAGTCCGCGGCAAGCCAGTGGCGCAAGCCATGAATTACCTTGCCCTTTCTTCCCGTCGCCGTGTGGCGGCTCTCGTGGCTGGCGTGCTGAAGAGCGCGGTTGCCAATGCTGAGCAAAAGGGTGGAATGGATCTCGATCGCCTGGTGGTGAGCAAGATTCTCGTGATGAAGGGACCGACCTTGAAGCGGTTCAAGAGCCGTGCGAAAGGTTCCGCAAGCCGGATCCTCAAGTACTCCAGTCACCTTCAGGTGTTCGTGGCGGAAGCGGCTCCAAAAAAGGGAAAGAAATAAGAAACAAAGAAACCTGGCGGATTTTTGGAACATAGTGTAAAAAGAGCCGCTACTAGCTAAGGAAAGAGAAACCATGGGTCAAAAGGTACATCCGATTGGATTTCGACTGGGCGTCACCAAAACTTGGGAAAGCCGTTGGTACGCGAAGAAAGACTACGCGAAACTTCTGCATGAAGACCTCAAGCTCCGTAAGGAACTGAAGAAGAAGCTGTATGCTGCTGGGATCGCCAAGATCGAGATCGAGCGCGCAGCGAACAAGGTGAAAATCAACGTTCACACCGCCCGTCCGGGCATCGTGATCGGCAAGAAAGGCGCCGGCGTAGACCAGCTCCGTGCCGAGATCCAGAAGTTCTCCTCCAGTGAGATCCTTCTGAATATCATCGAAGTGAAGAACGCGGAGGCAAACGCCCAGCTCATCGCTGAGAACGTCGCCGCCCAGCTCGAGAAGCGGGTCGCTTTCCGTCGCGCGATGAAGAAGTGCATGACTGCTGCTTTCAAGCAGGGCGTGAAAGGGATCAAGATCCGTGTCGCAGGACGTCTCGGTGGAGCCGAGATCTCTCGTGCCGAGTGGTACAGCGAGGACAGCGTTCCTCTGCATACTCTCCGTGCGAACATCGACTACGGAACCGCCGAAGGGTACACCGTATACGGAATCATCGGAGTGAAAGTTTGGGTTTACCACGGTGAGACCCAGACCCTTAAGCGCCAGGCTGCGAACGAGGCGAAAGCCCTCCAGGCCGGCGGAAACACAGCTAACTGATCGAGGGAGTGGATAAGACATGTTGACCCCTAAAAGAGTGAAGTGGAGAAAACAAGCGAAAGGCAAGATGCGCGGACGTGCTGAAGCAGGATCCGGCGGAATGCTTTTCTTCGGTGAATTCGGCCTTCAGGCTGCAGAATGCGGCCGGATTTCTGCCAAGCAATTGGAAGCTGCTCGGGTTGCGATGACCCGTCACGTGAAGCGCGGTGGGAACATCTGGGTACGGATTTTCCCGCACAAGCCGATCACCAAAAAGCCTGCCGAGACCCGGATGGGTTCTGGTAAGGGTGGTGTTGAAGAGTGGGCAGCCGTAATCAAGCCCGGCCGCATCATCTTCGAAATGGCCGGCATTCCCCAGAACGAGGCTTTTGAAGCTCTCCGTCTGGCAGCTCACAAGCTTCCGCTGAAGTTCAAGCTGATCAACAAGGAAATCGAGTCCAAGGCAGTTGCAGCCCGCACCGCCAAGTCGACTCAGAAGAAAGCCGCAACAGCGGCTGCTGCGAAGTAAGGAGCGGCGTCATGGCAAAGAAGAAATTGGAATCGCTCAAAAATCTTTCCGTGAAAGAGTTGAACCAGAAGATCCTCGAAGATCGCAAGGTTCTCTTTGAATCGAAGATCAAGTTGGCCACCGGTCAGCTCGAGAACACCGCCTTGCTGTGGAAGACCCGCAAGGAAATCGCACGCCTCAAGACTTTCTTGACGCAGAAAGCGAAGTGATAGGGGAATTTATGGCAGAGACAAAAGCAAAAAAAGCAGCAAAAGCAGCTCCTAAAGCCAAGGTCGCCGAAGCGATCGAGGTCAAGGGTCTTCACCGCCGGGTGCTGGTTGGAATCGTGACCAGCAGCAAGATGCAGAAGACTTGCGTGGTGCGTGTTGAGCGCCAGGTTCGCGATGGCATGTACGGCAAGTACCTGACCAAGGCAAATAAGTTCAAGGCCCATGATGAAGAAAACCGCGCCAAAGAAGGCGATCTGGTGGCCATCGTCGAGTCCCGCCCCTTGTCCAAGGACAAGCGTTGGGCGCTTCAGAAAATCATCCGTTCGGCATCCTCCGAGATGCTGACCAAGGCTTAAGGAAGGTTGAAGGAGATTTCCCATGATCCAGATGCAAACGCGACTCGATGTCGCAGACAATTCCGGTGCACGTTCTGTGATGTGTATCAAGGTTCTCGGTGGAAGCCGTCGCAAGTACGCAACGATCGGTGACATCATCGTCGTGTCGGTGAAAGACGCCAGCCCGAACTCGAAGGTCAAGAAGGGTGACATCATGAAAGCCGTGATCGTCCGGACCGCCAAAGAGATCAACCGTAAAGACGGAAGTTACATCCGTTTTGACAAGAACTCGGCAGTGCTGATCAATAACAACAATGAACCGGTCGGAACCCGTATTTTCGGGCCGGTTGCACGGGAACTCCGGGCGAAGAACTTCATGAAGATCATCTCCCTGGCCCCTGAAGTGATTTGAGGCGTTTATGACAAAACTGTTCATCAGAAAGAACGATCTCGTGGCAGTGACCGCGGGCAAGGACAAAGGCAAACAAGGCAAGGTGCTCAAGGTCGACTCCAAGAGTCTCCGCCTCGTCGTGGAAGGTGTGAACATGATCAAGCGTCATGTGAAGCCGACCCAGACCAACCCCCAAGGCGGCATCGTCCAAAAAGAAGCGTCGATTGCTTACTCCAACGTCATGTTGGTGAGCCCGACCACCAAGAAGCCCATGCGCGCTTCCAAGTTCAAGCGCGGAATGAAAGGCGAGCTGATCGAAAAGACAGCCGCCAAGAAGTAAGCCGGAGGATTGAATCGTGGCAGACGTGAAAGATACCGAAAAGAAGAAAGAAGCCAAGCCAGCGGCCGCTCCCAAAGCGTCCGGAGGCAAGCGCGAAAAAGCCGCTTTGGCAAATGCCCTGAAAATCACCCCAGCCGGTGAGCTCAAAGTCTCTCCTGCTGGCCCGGTCCGCATGCAGGAGCATTACGAGAAAACTGTTTCTCCAGCTCTGATGAAGCAGTTCAACTACAAGAGCTCCATGCAGGTTCCCCGTATCGAGAAGATCGTGGTGAACTGTGCGGTCAAGGAAGCCGTCGGGAACCCGAAGGTCCTCGACAGCACCATGAACGAGATCATGGCGATCACCGGTCAGAAGCCGGTCATGACCCGCGCCAAGAAAGCCATTGCGGCGTTCAAGGTCCGTAAGGGTAACGCCGTCGCCGTTGCTGTGACTCTCCGTCGCGCCCGGATGTACGAGTTCTTCGACCGTCTGGTCTCCATCGCGCTCCCCCGGGTTCGCGACTTCAAAGGGATCAGCCCGAAGTCCTTCGACGGACGTGGGAACTACTCCCTCGGCGTCAAGGAGCAGATCATCTTCCCGGAAATCAACTACGATCTGGTCGATGCCATCCGCGGGATGACGATCACCATCGTGACCACTGCAAAGAACAACGAACAAGCGCGGGCGCTCCTCACTGAGATGGGCATGCCCTTCCGCAAGTAAGAGGAGATCGAGTCTTGGCTAAGAAATGTAAACTCGTAAAAATGAACATGACCCCGAAGTTCAAATCGCGGCAGAAAAACCGTTGTCCGCTGTGCGGCCGTTCCAAGGCCTATATGCGCAAGTTCAACATGTGCCGTCTTTGCTTCAGAGGTCTTGCGCTCAAGGGACTTCTCCCGGGCGTCACCAAATCCAGTTGGTAAGAGGTAATAGAATATGAGTATGACTGATCCAGTAGCAGATTTGCTGACCCGCATCCGGAACGCCAGCGCCGAGAAGCACGAAAAGGTGGAAATTCCCGCCTCCCGTCTCAAGGCCAACATCGTTCGCGTCCTGAAGGAAGAAGGTTTCATCAAGAACTTCCGCCTGATTAAGGATGATAACGGTCACGTCACGATCAAGGTCTACCTGAAGTACGACGAAGCCGGCGAAAGCGTCATTCGCGGAATCCGTCGCGTGAGCAAGCCCGGTGTCCGTAAGTACGCCGGCGTCGGCTCCATCCCGAAGGTGCTTGGTGGAGTGGGGATCTCGATCCTTTCTACTTCCAAAGGCATCCTGGCAACCCAGAAAGCCGCCCAGAACAAAGTCGGTGGCGAGATTCTCTGCGAGGTTTGGTGATTTATGTCACGCGTAGGTAAAGCTCCAATTAAGATCGCTCAAGGTGTGAAGATTGACCTCAAAGGTCGTTTGATCAAAGTAGAAGGCCCTAAGGGCAAGCTCAGCTTCGATCTTCCCGCCGGTGTGAACGTAATCGTTGAAGGTCAGGAAGTGAAGATCACCCGGGGTGACGCACTCAACGCCGGCGCCCTCCAAGGCGTCGTCCGGACCCAGATCCACAACATGGTGACCGGTGTGTCCCAGGGTTTCACCAAGGAACTCGACATCGTCGGCGTCGGTTATCGTGCGTCCACCAAGGGCAACGTCCTTTCCATGACCGTCGGTTATTCCCATCCTGTGGACTTCAAACTCCCGGAAGGGATCCAAGCCAAGGTCGAGAACAACACTCACGTGGTGCTCACCGGGTGTGACAAGATGCTGATCGGTCTGACCGCCGACAAGATCCGTGGCGTGAAGCCACCGGAGCCTTACCAGGGCAAGGGCATCCGCTACACCAATGAACACATCATCCGTAAGGCCGGTAAGGCTGCCGCGGGTGCCAAGTAATCGAGGTCGATATGGCAACAAAAATCGGTAAAAAAACCAGTCAAAAGCAGGTGATTCGCTTCAAGCACAAGAAGCGCATCCGTTCTAAGATCGCAGGCACGGGCGAGAAGCCCCGCCTGGTCGTGTTCCGCTCCAATGCGAACATGTACGCTCAGCTGATCGACGACACCAAGTCGCATACCATTGTCGCGGCATCCACCATGGAGAAGGAACTCTCCAAGTCGGGTGCGAACATCGAAGGCGCCAAGGCTGTCGGCCAACTGATCGCCAAGCGTGCAATGGCCAAGGGCCTGAAGGACGTGGTGTTCGATCGCGGTGGATATCTCTATCACGGCAAAATCAAGGCTCTTGCGGATGCAGCCCGCGAAGCTGGACTGAACTTCTAATTCCCGAGAGGACTTGAAAATGGCAATCGGATACAACGACAAAGCAGAAGATACCGAGTTCGAAGATAAGGTGATCCACATCAACCGGTGTGCGAAGGTGGTGAAGGGCGGACGTCGCTTCAGCTTCGCCGCCATCGTGGTGGTTGGAAACAAAAAAGGCCAGGTTGGCGTCGGTCTCGGTAAAGCAACCGAAGTTCCCGAGGCGATCAAGAAGGCCGGGAAGCGTGCTCGTAAGGCACTCGTGACCGTACCCCTCCACGGAACAACCATCCCCCATGAGATCACTGGTGCTTTTGGTGCCAGCTCTGTTCTGATGAAGCCGGCTCCGGAAGGATCTGGTGTGATCGCGAGTTCAGCAGTTCGTGCGATCCTCGAGGCTGCAGGTGTGAAGAACATCCTGACCAAGTCTCTGAGACGCGACAACCCTCACAATATCGTCCGTGCGACTTTCGACGCGCTGAAGGGGCTTCGCAGCCTCTCTGACATCGCCAAGTCCCGTGGCAAGACCGTGAGCGATCTCCAATCTTGATCTGAAAAGAGGACGTTATGGCTAAAGATTCCAAGAACAATACGATCGTGATCCGCCTCAAAAAAGGCCGGATTTCATGCAATCCAAACCAGAGAGCGTGCCTGAAGGGGCTCGGTCTCAAGAAGCGCCATCAAGAAATGACGCTCGAAAACACCCCGGCGGTCCGTGGGATGGTGAAGAAAGTGATCCATCTGCTCGAGATCGTAGCGGACAATTGATCGGAGCAGACCATGTTGAAATTGAACACTCTCAAGCCTCAGGCAGGATCCACCAGTCAGCGTAAGCGTCTTGGTCGCGGTTCCGGTTCCGGTCTCGGACCGACAGCCGGTAAAGGTGACAAGGGTCAGCTCCAGCGTTCTGGCGGGACCTCCCGTGCAGGTTTCGAAGGCGGTCAGACTCCTTTGTACCGTCGTCTTCCTAAGCGCGGATTTACCAATATTCACGCGCGCAATCATGCTGTGTTGAACCTGGCCGATATCGAGGCGAAAGTTCCAGCCGAACTGAAGGAATTGAACCTCAAAGTCGTGATCGAGCTCGGTCTGGCCAAGAAGAATTCAGACCGTCTCGTGGTTCTCGGCAATGGAAACCTGACCCGGAGCTTCAAAATCCAGGCGCACCGCGTTTCCGAGTCTGCTGCGAAGAAAATCTCCGCAGCCGGCGGTTCGATCGAGATTGTCAAGGTTCAGTGATCCGCGGTTCGCGGATAGCGGGATTTGATCGAAAGGTACGGCATCGGGCGGAAGCACCGTTGTCGTACCTTTTGTTGTTTGAAGTTGGACACTTCGGCGTTAGGATTTCTAAAAATCCAAAAGCATCAAGGGGCATCACATGGCAGGGGCACAAGGCTTAGTCAAGATTCCGGAATTGCGGAAGAAAATCATTTTCACTTTGGTGGTACTCGCCATTTACCGGATCGGGGTGCACATCCCCACTCCAGGAGTGGACGGAGCTGCTCTCCAGGCAGCTTTTGCGAGTATGCAGGGAACCATCTTCGGTTGGTTCAACCTGTTCAGCGGGGGTGCGCTCGAGCGCTTCTCCATCTTCGCTCTCGGAATCATGCCCTACATTTCGAGCTCGATCATTTTCCAGCTGTTGACGGTGATGGTTCCTTATCTGGGTGAACTCCAGAAGGAGGGCGATCAGGGACGGAAAAAAATCACCCAGTACACACGTTATGGGACCGTGGTTCTTTGTTTCATCCAGGGTTTCGGGATCGCATCCACACTCCAGGCTTACAGCAATCCGCCAGTGGTGCTCGATCCGGGCTTCACGTTCAAGTTGATGACCACGATCACCTTGACCGGTGGAACCATGTTCCTCGTTTGGCTCGGTGAGCAGATTTCCGAGCGTGGGATCGGGAACGGAACTTCGATGATCATTTTCGCCGGGATCGCAGCACGGATTCCAGACGGGATCGGTTCGGCGTTCTCACTTGTCAGAACCGGTGAACTCCCTCTTCCCAAGCTTCTGGTGGTTGGAGCGCTGATCGTGGCGACTTTCTTTACAATTATTTTCGTGGAGCGCGCCTCTCGCCGGATCCCAGTCCACTATGCCAAGCGCGTGGTC
Organism: Pseudomonadota bacterium; assembly: GCA_027491115.1. Classification (GTDB taxonomy): domain Bacteria; phylum Bdellovibrionota; class UBA1018; order UBA1018; family CAIMNF01; genus CAIMNF01. The sequence continues at coordinate 82,694 of JAIXWV010000020.1, read as the reverse complement.
GGACGGAAAATCTACGGTGGTCAGAACACCCATATTCCGCTGAAGCTGAACACTTCTGGCGTGATTCCTCCGATTTTCGCTTCCTCTTTGCTGATGTTCCCTGCCACCATCGGGACCTTTGTGACCGCAGGAGTGGTCCAGACGGTTTCGGGTTGGTTGTCTCCAGGTGGCTGGCTTTACGAGGTGCTCTTCGTAGGGCTCATCTTCTTCTTCGCCTATTTTTACACCGCGGTCGTTTTCAAGACCGAGGACGTCGCAGAGAATCTGAAAAAGTACGGTGGGTTCATTCCAGGGATTCGTCCGGGCGAAAACACTGTCCGTTACATTGATTACGTGCTGACCCGTCTGACTCTGGGTGGAGCGGTATACATTTCTCTGATTTGTGTTCTACCCACCATCATGTCCCAGACCCTGAAGGTGCCGTTTTATTTTGGTGGCACTTCGGTTCTCATTCTGGTCGGTGTAGCCTTGGATACGGTCGCTCAGATCGAGACGTTCATGCTTTCTCGTAACTATGAAGGGTTCATGAAGCACGCCCGGGTGAAGGGCAGAGCGGCCTACACATGAACATCCTGTTCATCGGGCCTCCCGGGTCCGGAAAAGGCACCCAATCCAAGCGCTTGCAAGACCGTTACGGGCTCGTTCATTTGAGCACCGGTGACATGTTTCGAGAGGCGATCGCCCGCCAGACTGCGGTCGGGATGAAGGCGAAGGGGTTCATGGACCGGGGTGAGTACGTGCCGGATTCGGTAGTGATCGATTTGATCCGAGATCGGTTGTCTGCTCCGGATTGCAAGAAAGGGTTCATCCTCGATGGATTCCCGAGGACCGAACCCCAGGCTGAAGCTTTGGATGGGCTGCTTTCCGGAATGGGACTCAAGCTCGATGCCATTTTCCAATTCGATGTGGCCAAGGGGGTTCTGGTTGAGCGCCTTTCGAGTCGCCGGGTATGCCGGACTTGTGGTCAGACCATCAGTCAAGACCAGGCTGAGTTGTTGGCCTCGGAGTGTTCCAAAAACTCGGGAAGAAAGTGTGATTTTTACCAACGTTCGGATGATGCGCCCGAGGTGGTCGGTCGTCGGATCGAGGTCTACGAAACCCAGACCTCTCCTATTGTTGGATTTTATTCCAGGAAGCCCGGATTCCTGAAAGTGAACGCTGATCAACACCCGGATTCTGTTTACGGGGTTCTCGAGCGTGCGCTCGGATCCACCTGAGCACGGGAGTTGATGTGGTTTTGCTGAAGTCACCCTCTGAATTGGATAAAATGCGTCGAGCCGGTGCGGTCGTCGCCCAGGTTCTCATTGAAATCGAAGAGCTGGTGAAGCCGGGTGCGACAACGGCCGATCTCGACCTTTTCGCCCAGACCCGGACTAAAGAGCTCGGAGCCAAGCCTGCGTTCAAGGGTTACCACGGTTTTCCCGCCACTCTTTGTGTGTCGGTGAATGAGGAAGTGGTCCATGGAATTCCCTCGAAAAAGCGCATTTTGAAGGATGGAGACATCGTCGGAATCGATTTCGGGGTGATTCTAGACGGTTGGTTCGGGGATTCCGCCCGGACCTTCCCTGTGGGGAAGGTTGCTCCTGATGCCGAAAAGCTGCTTGAAATCACTGAGAAAAGCCTTTATCTCGGCATCGAGCAGGCGCGGGCAGGTCAGCACCTGTTCGATATCGGTCACGCAGTACAGAATTTTGTTGAGTCCCACGGGTACAGCGTGGTACGAGAATTTGTTGGACATGGCATAGGCAAGAGTCTCCACGAGGATCCGCAAGTCCCGAATTTCGGGATCCGGGGAAAAGGGATGCTTTTGAAGCCCGGCATGGTGCTCGCGATCGAGCCCATGATCAATGCGGGCAAGCCGGAGGTCCGGGTCCTGTCCGACGGTTGGACTGCGGTTACCGTGGACAAGGCACTGTCTGCTCATTTCGAGCACACGGTGGCGATCACGGAACAAGGGCCAGAGATTTTAACAAGGGTTTAGGGAGCCTGAATGAGCGAAAAAGAAGGTGCGATCCAGATGGAAGGAGTTGTTGTCGAGCCACTTCCGAACGCAATGTTCAAAGTGAAGCTTGAGAACGGCCATCAGGTTCTCGCTCATATTTCCGGGAAAATGAGGATGTTTTACATCAAGATTCTTCCCGGGGACAAGGTGACCGTAGAGCTTTCCCCGTACGATTTAACCCGGGGAAGAATCACTTACCGGGCAAAGTGACCGGTAAAGATCAAGTGCGCCAAGAAGCGCGAGGAGTAGTCGATGAAAGTCAGAGCGTCTGTTAAGAAAATTTGCATGAAATGCAAGGTGGTCCGCCGCAAGGGCGTCGTCCGCATCATCTGTGAAAACCCCCGCCATAAGCAGCGTCAGGGATAATTGAAACCGGTTGTGCCGGATTCGGGATTTTCAGGCTTGACTTACGGGTCGCGTCTGATTATGACATCCGTTTCCAACCACGCACATCCGCCATCTCCATTTACGAAAGGGAAAACCAGTGGCACGTATAGCAGGAATCGACTTGCCTAAAAACAAGCGCGCGGAAATCGGTCTGACTTACATCCTCGGAATCGGTCGCTCGACCGCCAAGAAGATGCTCGAAGCATCCAAGATCGACCTCAACAAGAAGATTGAAGAACTGACTGAAGCCGAAGTGGCCAAGATCCGTGAGTTCATCGACAAAAGCCTGAAGGTCGAGGGTGACCTCCGTCGTGACACCAGCATGAACATCAAGCGTCTGGTGGACCTCGGCTGCTACCGTGGTGTCCGTCACAAGAAAGGCCTGCCTGTTCACGGGCAGCGCACACACTCCAATGCCCGCACCCGTAAGGGACCAGCTGTGGCGATCGCCGGCAAGAAGTCCGTCAAGGCGATGAAATAAGGATTGAGACAAGGAAACAATCGACATGAGCGAGAATAAGACTGTGAAGACAGAAACCGCGACCGAGGAAACCTCGGAAGCGAAAAAAGTGGTGAAGACGACCAGCTCTTCCAAGAAGGGCGTTTCCACCGGGAAAGCGTTCATCCTTTCCACTTTCAACAACACCATCATCACGCTGACCGACCAGATGGGCAATGCTATCGCCTGGTCCAGTGCGGGTCACAAAGGCTTCCGGGGATCCCGTAAGAACACTCCTTTCGCCGCTCAGGTCGCGGCCGAGGAAGCAGCCCGTAAAGCTTATGACCTCGGACTCCGGAGCGTGAGCGTTTACGTGAGCGGCCCAGGGGCCGGTCGTGAATCCGCTCTTCGCGCGATGTCTTTGGCGGGTTTGAGGGTTACATATATCGAGGACACGACTCCGATTCCACACAACGGCTGTCGTCCTCCGAAGCGTAGAAGGGTTTAAGGGAGATTATCATGGCACGTTACAGTGGTGCAGTTTGTCGTTTTTGTCGTCGTGAAAACCAGAAGCTCTTCTTGAAGGGCGATCGTTGTTTCACCGAAAAGTGCTCTTTCGAGCGTCGTTCTTATCCGCCAGGGCAGCACGGCCAAGGCCGGATCAAGTTCTCCGAGTTCGGACTCCAGCTTCGTGAGAAGCAGAAAGTCCGTCGGATGTACGGCCTGCTCGAGAAGCAGTTCCGTAACCTTTTCGCCAAAGCTGATCGTCTTCGCGGGATCACCGGTGAGAACTTCCTGAACATGCTCGAGCGCAGGCTTGACAACGTCGTGTTCCGGGCAGGGTTCGCCAACAGCCGCGCAGAAGCTCGCCAGCTCGTCCGTCACGGACACTTCTTGGTGAACGGGAAGCGTGTGAACATTCCTTCGCTCCAGACCGACAAGGGTGACGAGATCGTGATCCGCGACAAGAGTCACAACTTGATCCAGATCAAGGCTGCGATCGAAGCTTCCAAGCGTCGTGAAGTTCCCCAGTGGCTCGAAGTGAGCATCGGCGATTTCAAAGCCAAGGTGCGCGATCTTCCTGCCCGCGACGATATCGGCGCTCCGATCGAAGAACGCCTGATCGTCGAATTGTACTCCAAGTGATTTGAGAGGGTCCCGGAGGACGCTGATCCCCCGGGACCTCTTCCTGTTTGATTAATTGCTTTTAAACCCCGGAACGAGCTGGAGAGTCTAGATTATGATCGAAAAAAATTGGAGAGACCTGATTAAGCCGAAAGCCCTCGACGTGGACAAGGAGTCTTTGACAACTGCCTACGGCAAGTTCATTGCCCGTCCCCTCGAGCGTGGCTTCGGTCTGACCCTCGGGAACTCCCTCCGTCGCGTGTTGCTGTCTTCCCTCCAGGGAGCCGCCATCACCGCCATCAAGATCGACGGAGTGGTACATGAGTTCTCGACGCTCGAAGGCGTCCGTGAGGACGTGGTCGAGATCATTTTGAACTTGAAGGAAGTGCGTTTCAAGCTGCACACCGACAAGACCACCGTCACCATCAACTTCCAGGGTCCTGGAGAAGTGTTCGCGAAGGACATCATCTGCTCCGACCAGGTCGAAGTGATGAATAAGGATCAGAAGATCGCAACAGTCGAAGGCAAAGTCAGTTTCAAGGCTGAATTGCGTGTGGAAATGGGCCGTGGCTATCGTCAGGCCGAAATCAACAAGACCGCCGACCTCCCTGTCGGCTGGATTCCTCTCGACAGTTTCTTCTCGCCGGTCCGTCGCGTGAACTACAACGTGACCCAGAGCCGGGTCGGTCAGCGGACCGATTACGACAAGCTCACTCTCGAGCTGTGGACCGATGGGTCCGTTAAGCCGGACGATGCTGTTGCTCTCGGATCGAAGATCCTGAAGGACCAGCTCTCTGTTTTCCTCAATTTCGAGGAAGAGCCAGAAGCCGTGGCAGAGATTCAGACTGAGAAGGGCGCCCAGTTCAATCCGAACCTTTACCGTTCGGTGGAGGAGCTTGAGTTGTCCGTGCGTTCGGCCAACTGCCTCCAGAACGCAAACATTCGTTACATCTACGAGTTGGTCCAGAAGACCGAAGCCGAGATGCTCAAGACCAAGAATTTCGGACGCAAATCCCTCAACGAGATCAAAGAAATCCTCGGTGAGATGGGTCTCGGTCTGGGAATGAAACTGGATGGATTCGTCGCTCCGGCGCAGGGATCCCGTCCGGCGGTCGAGGCGGATGCCGGTTTGGGTGATTCCGACATGGCGTTTGAAGGCGGAGACGAAGATTTCGACGACGACTCTGAAGAGTGATCGTCCAACACAGGAAAAGTGAAATATGAGACACGGAGTAGACGGAAGAAAATTTGGTAGAAACACCTCGCATCGGGTCGCGATGTTGAAAAACCTCGCGAACAATCTGATTCAACAAGAACAGATTGTCACCACGATCGAGAAGGCCAAGGAGACCCGCAGGGTCGCCGAGCGCCTGATCACCCTCGCCAAGCGCGATACCCTGAATGCACGCCGCCTGGCGTTCGCCCGGACCCGCGATGAGGCGGTCGTTGCGAAGCTTTTCGGTGAGCTCACCGAGCGCTACAAGGCCCGCGCAGGTGGTTACACCCGCATTGTGAAGGTGTCCGAGCGTCGCTGGGGTGATGCTGCGAAGATGGCCATGATCGAGCTGGTGGATCATCCCGTGCTGGATCGCAAAAAGAAAGCTAAGGAGGCTCCGGAAGCAACTGCTGAAGGTCAGACCACCGAAGCTGTGAGCACTGATCCGTTCAGTAAGTTCCGCAAGCTGTTCGCAGGATCGAAGAAAGCCACTAAGGCCGCAGCTCCCAAGGCTGAGAAGGCTGAAGCGGCTGCAAAGACTTCTGAGAAAAAGAAGGCTCCTGCTAAGAAGACCGCCAAGAAAGAAGCTTGATCAGGATCTTGCTCCCTTAGAGGGTCGATATCCAGACAATGACTTGAACATGGGCATCCGGAATTTTCCGGGTGCCCATGTTTCTTTTTTTGTACCAGCTCATGTTCACGGAATTGATGCCGCCCTGTCTGTCCGTGGTCGTTCGGGATTGGAGATCGTAGACCAGGGATTCGAGTTTGGCCTTGAGCGGGATCAGTTGTCCGATGGCGAGCATGAAGTCGAACTGGATTCCTCCGGGGACGGTCAGGGGCTTGATCTGCTCGGAGGGATAGGACTTCAGGATCTCTAGGACGCCGGATTCAATTTCGTTGGTGGCCGACCCTGTGAAAGAAAAGCGCCAGGTTTCACCTTCGTTCACTTTGGGTTGTTTCCGTGCCGAAGGTTCTTCGCTGCTCGAGCGGCTGACGGGGGCTTCGGACTCTTCGGCACCGGTTTCAATTGGTGTTTCGACGGGTGGGCGAGGAGTCTTCGAAGTTCCTTCCGGCGCCGGGGCGTCGAGCAGGGAGCTCTCGATCAGGTAATCGTTGATTCTTCTCTGAATGGAGGTTTCATACCGGTTCCTGATTTCAGGAATGAGCCAGAGGAGGACCATGAGTCCCGACAGGATGAAGCTCGTCTCAATGGTCAGCCGCAGGCCAACGGGGAGCCCGCGGAAGCTCTCGATCCAGTTGGTGGGACGGGGTGCGGAAGAATATCCGGATTCACGGGGTTGGGAGCTGGTATCCCAGGTGTCCATCCCGATTCCTGCGTCGTCCAGGCGGCGCAACAGGGCTTGGGTCCTGAATTTGAGGCTTTCTTCCGGGTGACCGAACGCCAGAGAAAGGTCTTTCAGGGGGATCCTAAACGGGTGGTGGCTTGCTAGGAGAAGAGCGTCTTCGGGTTCAAGTGCGTACAGCTCTTTCTGTTCGGAGCTCAGGGAGGATTGGCGCTCGTCATCCGAGAACAAGGCCTTTCTTTTTTTACCCATGACGGATGCCAGCTCACGTAGCGCGCGGAGTTCACCGAGTGCGGGATCTTCTGTCTTCGAGGCCGGCTTCACCAGCTCGAGCTTGAGCAGGTCAAGGCTTTTCCGGCTCATGATCGGGCCGAGATAGAATTCTGCAAATCTCAAAACCGGAGATTCTGCGCTCATCCCGCCATGTTAGCCCGACTCCGAATCGCCTGTATAGTTCTGAACCAGGATCCGGAGATAATCCGGCATGAGAGACAGATCCAGGTGCAGACCTAAAAACGGCAACCACACGGGCTGCCTGGGCATACTTCGGAGTCGCATACCGGCTTCATCAGGAGTTCGCCCGCCCTTTTTGAGGTTGCAGGGGCGACACGCAGTGACAATGTTATCCCAAGTTTTGGGTCCTCGTTTAACCACCGGAATCACATGGTCGAGCGTCAGGCGGTGTGTGCCGGGTTTTTGTCCGCAATACTGGCAGGTGTGGTGATCTCTCAAGAAGACATTGTGCCGATTGAATCGGACGATGTGCTTCCTGTTGTTCGGAGGCAAATATTGAATCAGGCGGATGACCCGGGGCATCTGGATCGTCAGAGTCACAGACCGGATCACCTGGTCCGAGGATTCAACGATCTCGACCTTGCCTGAAAAGAAGAGCTGCAAGGCTTTCTGCCAGGAGATCACCTGCAGAGGTTGGAAAGAGGCGTTCAAGAGAAGAGCCCGACCATCCATTCTTTTTCATGATAAGTTGAAAGCCTGTCCGGATACAAGAGGTGCAGAATCATGAAAAAAGCGCTCATAGTCACAGCAATCGGCCTTTTTGCCATTATTTTGACGATATTCGTCTATCAACGTGGCAATTCGGGCCCGGATCGACAGGTCTGGTCAAAGCTCTCGAAACTTCCCGGAGTTCAAAGAGAGCAGTTCGAGGGGCATCACGTCCTTCTGCACTTCTGGGCGAAGTGGTGCGAGCCTTGTGCCGAGGAGATCCCGGGCCTGGTTCGTTTTGCTGAAAAGGTTGGGACTTCCAAAAAGCTGAAAGTCCTCGCCGTGAGTCTCGATCCGAAGCTCGAAGACTCCATGGAAATTCTCCCTGAGAAAGGGAAGCGCCTTCCTCCCCAGTTCGTTTTGGCACTCGATGCGGATCATTCCGTGGCCGAGAGTATCGGGTCCTGGCAGTACCCCGAAACCTACCTGGTGGACCCCGACGGGATCATCCTAGAAAAGTGGATCGGACCCCAACAGTGGCAAAAGCAGGAAATCCTGGACTATTTCCTGAACCGGATTCCTTGAAACTTCTGACTAAAGTTTAGGCACGATTTTGACGATCAGATTGACAGCGGAATAGTCTTTGAACCATTCAGAGGTCCATCATGATCAATTGGGAATTCCTGGAAGATCGCCATGTCATTCGTAAACTGAAGGAAATCGTCGGAAAGTTCTTCCAGGCGGAGGTGTTCTTCCTGAATGAGAACGGTGTCGTCCAGAACTTTGACCGCTTCGACCGGCAACGCAAATTCCACAGTCCGCTTTGTTCTGAACTCCTGACTGAGACTGCAGGTTGCGATTGGGTGCTTCAGCACTTCCAGGATCTCTCTGATCAGGTTTCGCGCTCTCGTGATGCATTCCATGTGTTCCCCGGTCCCCTCGGTTTCGACAAGGTGTTTGTCGCCCGTCTGGAAGCCGATGGCGAAATGTTCGGTACGGTGATGACTTATGCTTATGTCGATCATGACGTTTCTGGCGAGACACTTGAAGAAGCGGCGCGCCGAGTGGCCGCGAAGGGACTCAGTGTCGACGGATTCCACGAGTGCGTGAAGCGCTTGAAACCCCTCTCTGCCGAGAAATCGAGCTTTTTCAGGGAATTGGTCGATGTCGTGGCCCGCGAAATCACCACATTCGTCGATGAGAAGCGCAGGGGTGAGGTCGAGCGTCAGGCCAAGCGTTCCAGCTACGATCAGATGCGCGGACATTCCAAAGTCATGAACGATTTGTACACGATCCTCGACAAAATCTCAGCATCCGAGGCTACCGTTCTGGTTCAGGGTGAGAACGGTACCGGGAAGGAATTGATCGCACGTTCGGTACATGCCCATTCTCCGAGGAGTGCTCAGAGTTTTGTCACGGTGAACTGTTCGGCTCTGACCGAGACCCTCCTCGACAGCGAATTGTTCGGTCACGTCAAAGGGTCCTTCACCGGAGCGATCCGTGACAAGAAGGGTTTGTTCGAGGCCGCGCATAAGGGGACCCTGTTCCTCGACGAAGTCGGCGACATGAGTCTCACCATGCAAGTCAAATTGCTTCGCGTTCTCCAACAGGGAACGCTTACCCCGGTGGGGGGTACCGAGGAACGCAAGGTCGATGTCCGGGTGATCGCAGCGACCAACCGGGACCTGAAGGGGATGATCGAAGAGGGGACCTTCCGGGAAGATCTGTACTACCGGATCAACGTGATCAATATCCAGGTGCCACCGCTCCGGGAGCGGAAGGAAGACCTGAAGGACCTGGTGAAGCACTTTCTCGAGAACGAGCACAAGAAGAGCGGCTCACCGGAGAAGAAGCTTTCCGAGTCCGCTTTCAAGAAATTCTACGATTACAATTGGCCCGGAAACATCCGGCAGCTCGAGAACGAAATCGAGCGACTCGTGGTCCTTGCCGGGGCCGATGTGATCATCGGACCCGAACTCCTGTCTCCTGCGATTCTCGAAGCGGGCGTCTCGGGATCGGGCGGTGGAAAAGGCATGAGCTTCAAGTTCTCCGGCAAGCTGAAAGACGCGATGGAAGAACTCGAACGGACCATGATCAAAGAAGGACTCCGTCGAACCAAGTGGAACAAGAGCAGGCTTGCCAAGGAACTCGGCATCTCCCGTGCGGGTCTGATCAACAAGGTCGAGAAATACGGCCTCGACAAACGCAAGCTCGCCCGTGAGGGCGGGGGCGGAAGCGGGGAAGTGGCGTAAGGCTCACTCCCAGATCTGATCTTCGCCTTTCAGCCAGGCCTTGACGTTCTCGGTGGTGACCGATTTCGGTCTCTCGATCGGGAATCCGAGGGCGCGCGACCAGCAGAGGGCTGCGAGAACTCCGAGAGCACGGCTCACACCGAACAGTACGGTGTAATACTCGTACTCTTCCATTCCGTAGTGAAGCAGAAGTGCCCCGGAATGGGCGTCGACGTTCGGCCAGGGGTTCTTGATTTTCCCAAGGGACTGCAGGATCGGGGGGACGGTCTCGAAAATCCGCCACACGCTGTTCACCATCTTGTCGGAAGCCATGTGCTTTTTTGCGAATTCCTGTTGGGCGGTGAAGCGAGGATCCGTCTTACGGAGAACGGCATGACCGTAACCCGGAACGACTTTTCCTTCAGAGAGTGTCTTTTGAACGTATCCAGCGATCTGCTCCCCGGTCGGAGTGTCGGTCCCGAGATTCCGTTGCATCTCAATGATCCATTTAATCACTTCCTGGTTGGCGAGGCCGTGAAGAGGTCCTGCCAGGCCGTTCATTCCCGCCGCGAACGAAAGGTATGCGTCTGAAAGTGCGGAACCCACCAGATGGGTGGTGTGAGCGCTCACATTTCCGCCTTCATGATCAGCATGGATGGTGAGGTACAAGCGCATGAGCTCCTTGAAGCCCTCTTGGTCGAAGCTGAGGAGATGCGCGAAGTTTCCGGCCCAATCGAGCGATGCGTCCGCAGCCACGGATTTCCCACCACGGTATTTGCGGCGATAGACATACGCGGCGATCGAAGGAAGCCTGGCGATCAGATTCATGGAGTCTTCATAGGTGTGACTCCAGTAATCCTTTTTATTAACGCCTTCGGCGTATTTTTTAGAAAAAATCGACTCAGTCTGGAGAGCCATCACCCCGGTCACGAACTGGGTCATCGGGTGCGCGTTCAACGGCAACGCATCAATGGTCTTGAATACATGCTCGGGCATATTCTTGGCCCGCTCCGCCCAGTCACGGCTCAGGGCATTCACATCATCGGCAGAGGGCAACTCGCCGGTCATCATCAGATAGAACAATCCTTCGGGAAGCGGCTCGGTTCCACCTGGAGCCTTTGGAAGCTTGGCTTGAAGTTCGGGAATGGAGAAACCTCTGAACCGGATACCTTCTTGTGCGTCGAGCAGGGAGGTTTCATAAACCATTCCGGTAATCCCACGCATTCCCTGGTAGGCCTGCGCGAGCTGGACTTCGCCAATTTTTTTCTGGCCGTGTTCTTTCAGAATTTCTTTGATCTCATTGGCGGCAGCATCCGCCTTGGATTTGAAGAGGGACTTCAGCTTTTCCATATCCTTCAAATCTAGGAGATTCTTGAGAAATTCACATCAAAAAAAAGGAAATATAAGGCTCATCTCATGACGCCAAAGGGATAGCGGAATCCGTCGAATTTGACCCCCTCGCCGGTGTTCCCCTCTTTCGGGTTGAAGGGAAACCTGAAGCGAAGGCCGTACTCAGTCACGGGCAGGGGGCTTTGGATTCCGCTCCGCCCCAATCCGTATTCGACCCCGAAGCACGCGGCAATCTGGAACTCGGGAATGACCCGCCAGATCAATCCTGCTTCGGCCATGTAGGAGGAGAATCCGGGATTCAGGTGAAGGCTGGTTACGCCTTGTTGGGGCTTGCTGACCCAGGTCCAAGGCGAATAGCCCGCTCCCACATAAAACCGCCAAATCTCGAGCCGGGCACCGAGGTGGAGACTCCCCATGGCCAGGGCGTCGTTCGTCCCCTCGGTGGTCGAGGTGCTGATACGTGTTTGCAATCCAGCTTGAAGTCGGCCGAGAGCGTTCGGCCTAGAAACGGGGACATAAACGGAGAGGCTCCCCACAAACCCGCCCGAGGTGGCAGCGGCTGAAGGCTGGTTGAAGAACGAATCGGCTGCTGCAAAACCGCCGAGTGACGTACCCGCCTCATAGTAGGCCCCGGTGGCTTGCGCCGTGTGTGGCATCCAACACCAGATCATCCACCCAGCTATCCAGAGCTTTCGCACCATTCTCCCATACTAACTGGATCTCAGGATCGCGCTCAGCGCAATTTTTGCCGATTTGCCATTAGGGCACGAAGGTTGCTTTGGGGTCTGGAGTGCAATTCAACAATCGTCGTGAAGCAGGTGTTCTCTTGGCGCGTCAGATTCCTGTCGCAAAATTCGAAAAAGGCAAGACGAGGGTCCTCGCATTACCGCGAGGCGGTGTACCCGTTGCGGTCCCGATCGCCCAAAAATTGAAAGTTCCTTTGGAGTTGTGTTTGGTCAGGAAGATTGGATCGCCGAGAAATCCGGAATTCGCCGTGGGCGCATTGGTCGAGGATGGGACCCAGTTTCTCAACCCTGGATGGGAAGAAGGGATCACTGCTCAGGAGCTCAGAGAAGAGCGGGATCATGAGAACTCCAGAATCCATGAGCAAAAAAAACTCTACCGTGCTGGGGGAGGATTGCCAGACTGTGATGGGTACATGGTGGTTTTGGTGGATGATGGAATGGCCACAGGTGCGACCATGCGAGCGGCTGTCCGGGCTCTCAAGCTTCAAGGTGCAGCCGAAATTGTCGTAGCGGTTCCTGTCTGTTCGGACTCGGCCGGTGACGCAGTCCGTTCGGAGGGGTCGACCTTGGTCGCACTCGTCGAATCAGACCAGTTGATGTCGGTGGGGCAATGGTACCGAGACTTTTCCCAGGTTGAAGACGAGGAGGTCATGGCCTGTCTTCAACCCGTGGCCGAGCCGGTATCGGAACCGGAGCACCATCCGTTCAACGGACTCAGGAAGATGATCCATACCCTCGCCGATCTGTTGCAACCGATGGAACGGGACGAGGATCTGGCCCCACTCGTCCAGCACTTTCGGCACCGTCAGGTCGTCATGCTCGGTGAGAGCACCCACGGAACCTCCGAGTTCTACCGGATCCGTGACCGATTGACCCGGATTTTATTGGGATTGGAGGGCTTTTCTTTTGTGGCTTTCGAGGGGGATTGGCCTGAACTCTCCCGGCTCCACCGTTATGTCCGGAATGGTAAAGGCAGGAGTGCCCGTGCCGTCATGCAGGGATTCCGACGCTGGCCGAATTGGATGTGGGCGAATCGTGAGATGGCGGACTTCATTGAAGGACTCCGCCAGTCGGATTCCTTGAGATCCGCAGGAATTCACGGCCTGGATCTCTATTCCCTTTTTGAGTCAATGGATCGGGTCCTCGAATATGTGAAATCGGTGAATCCGTTCTTGTCGAACGCACTTCGAAGACGCTACGCCTGCTTCGACCCGTATGAACGGGATGAAATCGCCTATGCAAGGTCACTTCGTAGAATTCCGGAAGGTTGTGCGTCGGAAGTCGTCGCAAATCTCGAGGAAGTACTCAAATTGAGGCTTCAGCATCTGGAACAGGACGAGGATTGGTTTGATGCCACCCAGAATGCACGGATTGTTGTGAATGCGGAAAATTATTACCGTGCCCTATTGAACGGGGATGCCGCCTCGTGGAATGTGCGCGACTCCCACATGCTCGACACACTCGATCTCTTACTCGAAAAGAGTGAGCGTGACGGTCGGGGAGGAAAAGGAGTGGTTTGGGCGCACAATACTCACGTTGGAGACTATCGGGCCACGGACATGGAGGACGAGGGCTATGTGAATCTAGGGGGCCTCGCCCGAAAACTACTCGGTGAATCCGCGGTGGGATTGATCGGCCTTGGAACCTGGACAGGAAAGACCCTAGCCGCTTCAACCTGGGGTGGGCGGGAGCAGTCGATCGCTTTGCCTCCTGCTCCTCACGGTACACTCGAAGCTTGTTTTCATGAAGCACTCCGGATCCGGAAAATGAGGCAGGGGTTTGTCATCCCCGGTCCTGCGGATCGAGAAGCTCTTTCTGAAGTGATCGGTCATCGTGCTGTAGGGGTAGTCGCCCCGCCCCATCAGGAAGGAAGGTCCACCTATGTGCCCACCTCCTTTTCCCGGAGATACGATGCGTTCATTTTTATCGACGAGACCACTGCTCTCAACTCCTTGCACGCGCCTGTTGGAACCGGTCTTTTTCCAGGGACCTGGCCTGCCGGGACCTGAGTGGGGCGACGGATCCCGGCGATTGCGGGATTTGTCCCAAGTTCCCGACTCAAAGTGATTCTCCTCCTAGGAGATCCCGGCACGGAACCTGCTCTAAAAGAAATCGCCGGCGCTGAAAGGCGGAGGCAGAAAGGAAGCGACACCCGATTCGAACTCCAGTGGGTGCAAGTCCCACCGCAGAAGTTGTCCAGTGACTGCGAAGCAGTGTCCGGTCCGTGCGGGAGTGATTCCGCTACAGGTCGGCCATCAGAAAGGTCCCGCCGGGTTCCGATGCGGAATCCGCAATGCGAACAGGGGATCAGCGCAAGTACAGGTTGCAGCGTAAGCGAACTTCGTGTGAACACCATCAAGATCATCCGGTCCAGCAAAACCGGTGTGATCAGAAGTGCCGAGCGGAGCCTGAAACTCCGTGAAGGCCATACTCCGGATGAGAGGACTGGATGATTGCAGTCCGGAGACTTCAAGATGGCGGATGAAGGCGACATGGCTTGAAGGAGTGAGAACCAAGGTGCGGAACGACTTGAGAACGGATGCGGGGCTTCCCTTCATTCCCGATCCTCAAGCCGGACAGCGAGGTCGAAAAGCGTCGATGACCGGTCGAGCAAAAACCGGTCGGAGCGAGGACCTCAGGAGCGGTCGTATGGATAACGGATAACGGACCTTACGACGAGAGGCCGCACTCCCTGATATCAGGGGTGTAGACGGAGCGCGCCAACCGTGATGAACCCGGGGTATGCCGGAAGCCGGCTTGAGCCGGGGAGAGTCACGGGAATGCGGTTCCATCGAAATGGCCGGCTCCCGGTGCCGTAACGGGGAAAACCCGATGTGCGGTCGAAACCAGGCGGGGGGTGGAAACGGCGACGAAAGTCGCACGCGCCACCCCCTTCCCTCTGGGGCGGATTCAGGGTAGATTGACCCCACTTATGACTCAGCCCTCCACGTCTGTTCTGAAAGAGCGTTCCCGTCTGGCCGAACTCGGCGGGGGCCAAGCCCGGATCGAAAAACAGCACCAATCCGGAAAGCTCACCGCCCGTGAGCGCGTCGACCTCTTGCTCGATCCCGGAAGCTTCGTGGAGCTCGACAAGTTCGTCACCCACCGCTGCACCGATTTCGGGATGCAGGACCAAAAGTTCCTGGGGGACGGTGTCGTCACCGGTTACGGTACGATTGCCGGTCGTCAGGTGTGTGTGTTCTCACAGGACTTCACGGTGTTCGGAGGCTCACTTTCGGGAGCCCACGCTGCCAAGATCTGCAAAGTCATGGATCTCGCGCTCAAAACGGGAGTGCCCCTGATCGGTCTCAACGATTCGGGTGGTGCCCGGATCCAGGAAGGGGTCGAGTCCCTCGGAGGTTACGCCGAGATCTTCTGGAGGAACGTCCAAGCGAGCGGAGTCATTCCTCAAATCAGTCTCATCCTCGGTCCATGTGCTGGTGGAGCCGTTTACTCTCCCGCGATGACCGACTTCATCGCCATGGTCGAGAGCACCTCCTACATGTTCGTCACGGGTCCCGACGTCATCAAGACCGTCACTCACGAGGAAGTCACCAAGGAGGATCTCGGTGGAGCGGAGACCCACGCCTCGACGAGTGGTGTGTGCCAGTTGGTTTATCCCGACGAGCGCGCGATGTTCGAAGGAGCACGTCGCTTGCTAGGATTTCTGCCGTCGAACAATCTCGACCCGGCTCCGCGAAAAAAATCAACCGATGCGAACGACCGGACCTGCTCACGCATTCGCGAAATCCTTCCGGATGTTTCGACCAAACCCTATGACATGCGGAACATCATCGAGGATGTGGTCGATGACGGCGAATTCCTCGAAGTGCATGCTACATACGCGGCCAACATCGTCGTCGGATTCGCCCGCCTCGGGGGCCAGTCCGTCGGTATTGTCGGCAATCAACCGGCCCATCTCGCAGGCTGTCTCGATATTGCGGCGTCTTCCAAGGCGGCACGATTCGTCCGGTTCTGCGACGCTTTCAACATCCCGCTCGTGACCTTCGTCGACGTTCCCGGTTTTCTTCCCGGCACCGCACAGGAATACGGAGGGATCATCCGTCACGGGGCCAAGTTGCTTTACGCCTTTGCCGAAGCGACCGTGCCGAAACTCACCGTGATCACCCGGAAGGCCTACGGTGGGGCCTACGATGTGATGGCTTCGAAGCACATTCGCGCCGACGTCAATCTGGCATTCCCGGATGCCGAGATCGCCGTCATGGGTCCGGAAGGCGCGATCAACATCCTTTACCGTAAAGAGATCCAGGAGGCGGAATCGAAGGGGACCCTCGAGTCTACCCGCGCGGGACTCGTCGCACACTACAAAGAGACCTTTGCCAATCCATACAAAGCGGCAGAACTCGGTTACCTCGACGAGGTGATTGAGCCCGAGCTGACACGGGCCCGTTTGATCCAGGGGCTGTCACTTCTCGCCGGAAAGCGCGAAGCTGGGCCGAAACGCAAACACGGTAACATTCCACTCTGATCCGGAGGCAGCAATGAAATTCAACGTGAAACCCAGGGACTCCGTTCTGATCGCCAATCGTGGTGAGATCGCCATCCGGATCGCCCGGACCGCGCGGATGCTCGGTTTCCCGACGGTCGCGGTTTACTCGGATGCCGATCGTTTTTCCGAGCACGTGAAGGCCTGTGACCGTGCCGAATGCATCGGCGCTCCGGAACCTAAGTCGAGTTATCTCGTTGCGGAGAAGATCATCGCAGCCGCCAAGAAGCATGGCGCGAAGTACATCCATCCGGGTTACGGATTCCTGTCCGAACGTCCGCATTTTGTCGAAGCTGTTGAAGCGGCTGGTTTGGTGTTTGTCGGTCCTTCCGCAGAGTGCATGCGCGTGATGGGAGACAAGATCGAGGCCCGGAGGACCGTGGACCGCCTCGGTGTTCCCCGTGTTCCCGGCAGTCCAGGCGCTGTGAAAGACGCTGAAGAGGCGCTCGCCTTCGCGGAGAAAGTGAAATTCCCGGTTTTACTCAAGGCCGCCGCCGGCGGCGGAGGAAAGGGCATGCGTCGGGTCGACAGTGCGTCCGAGCTGATGGCGGCTTTCGAGTCGGCTTCGCGTGAAGCATTGAGTGCTTTCGGAGACGGTGCGATGTATGTCGAGAAATACATTCTCGAGCCGCACCATGTGGAGATCCAGGTGTTCGGCGATGGCAAGGGCGGTGGAATCCACCTCGGTGAGCGCGAATGTTCGATCCAGCGCCGACATCAAAAAGTGTGGGAGGAGTCTCCTGCTCCGATCCTCGAGATCCACCCTGAGACCCGGGCCAAGATGTTCGAGTGCGCAGTCCGGATCACCCGCGAGATCCGCTATGCCGGAGCGGGGACTTTCGAGTTCATTGTCGACGGTGAAGGGGAGTTCTACTTCCTCGAGATGAACACACGTCTTCAAGTTGAGCACCCGGTGACGGAGTGGGTGACGGGCCTCGATCTCGTCGGCATGCAATTGTTGCTCGCATCCGGTGAGCTCGAGTTGCCGAAGCAGGAATCGATCACCCGGAACGGTTCCGCCATCGAAGTCCGAATCTATGCAGAGGACCCTGAAACTTTCCTGCCGGCTCCCGGAAAAATGGGCCGGATCGTCCAGCCGAACGGGCCTTTTTTGAGGTGGGATTCCGCTTTTGAAACCCAAGGCGAGGTTTCCATGTTTTACGACCCGATGATCGCCAAGCTTTCAGTGTGGGGTAGGAGCCGTGACGAAGCGGTGGCCCGGATGAGGGTGGCCCTCGACGAGTTGTCGATTGAGGCTCCGAAAAGCGCATCGGGCGAGCTCAAGGGATCGCTCCGGACCAATGTCACCTTTCTTCAGCGCCTGGTCCGCTGTGCGGATGTGATCGCCGGTCGCACCACTACAGACTTGATCCCCCGTCATTCGGAGCTGACCCGTCCGCAAGAAGATGCGGAGACGGATCTCGACACCGCTCTGGCACTTGCTCTTTTGCGACTGACCGAAGGGGGCGAAACCGTCGAATCGGCGTCTGTGGAGACATCGGCCGCCTGGAACCTGCGGGCCAAGTGGGAGGCGCTCAGATGATCAAGGGACGCGTCGGTAATTGGAATATCGAGTTTTTGGGGAGCCCGACCGGGCGCTCAGGTGAGGCCGAGCTCCGTCTCGAGAACGGAACCGTCGAGCGTGTCTCCTGGTTGCGCGATGAACAGGGGATCTGGATCGAGACTGCCCGGGGCTGTTACGGATTTGATGTTCGCAAAACCTCGCAGGAGGACGGGCCACCCAAGTATGAGGTCCTCAATCGCCGGAGAGCGCGGGTGGTTTCGGGTCTGGCATTTCTTCGGACTGGTGAATCTGTCGACAGCGTAGGCGGAACACGCAAGAAGAAGGGTGCTCGCCTTAAATCGCAAATGCCGGGCAAGATCGTGCGGATTCTGGTGAAGGCCGGCGAGCCTGTCAAAAAGGGCCAGTCCCTACTCGTCATGGAAGCGATGAAGATGGAGAACGAGATCAAATCGCCGCAAGACGGAGCAGTCCGTGAAGTCCGTGTGACCGAGGGCCAAGCGGTCGAGACCGGTGCCGAGCTTCTCAGCTTCGTTTGAGTCCAGGATCGAGGATGTCCCGGTTTTCAACGACGTGAAATCCGGATTGTGGGTCGAACATTCGCGCAACCATGAGTCTTGCAAGAGTCTCGACCGGAGTGCCTTGCCATCCCAGCAATGGACCTCTCAGCAGGGGCGACAGCAGGGGGAGCGCCCATTGCCCCAAGCGCTCCGCGGGTCTGAGTTCTTTCCGGTTTCCAAGCAGGAGGCCCGGCCGGAAAATCGTGATCGATGGTATTTTGAGCAAGCGGAGGCCCGCTTCCATTTCCCCTTTGGTCCGCAGGTAGAAGTTCGCCGAGTCGGGATTCGAACCCGCGCTCGAGATCACCAGCATGCGACTCACCCCGCGTCTTCTCGCCCATGCACCGAGGTCCAGGACCGCGTCCCGATCGATGTTCTGGAAGGCCTGCCGACTACCGGCCTTTTTGAGGGTGGTACCCAAACAGCAGAGGACAACGTCGAAGGGGATGTCCGGAAGGCTATCGAAACGGGGAGGATTTTCCTGCCAGGGATGCGGGCGGAGATTCGGGTGGTCGATGGAAGAAGGTCCGCGGTGGGGAGTGTGCACTTCCTTGACTCGCTCATCCGCCAATAGAAGACGGAGCACAGACTGACCCGTCAGTCCGCTCGCTCCGACCAGCATGATCCGGAGCTCACTGACCGAGGACATCGCTGTTGTGGATCGGCACTCCGAGGTTTTTCGGATGCAGTCGACATGGATCAGCAGGATGGCAAAGAGCATGTCTTGCTTGTTCCGCTGCGTTCTTCATTAGGTCAGAGGTTGCCATCGAAGGAAAGTAGCCCCCCCATTGGATTTCAGAAACGCAACCTGTGCTCGCCCGGCTGGCGGGATTCAGAGGCCAGCCTCCTGACCCGTGCCAGGTCCCTGCGCGTGTTTGGAAATAGTAATCGCAGAAACATTGAGGACATTGGGGCCGTGATCCAACGAGTCTGCAGGCACCGACTCCCTTCTTGAATAGGAGATTCGTCAAGTCTGCATCCGACAGTGAGAGCGCTTGATCGCGCGCTCTCCGGTACTCGAACTCGGCTCCGTTTTTTGCTTCAGGCGGAACCTCCTGTCCGAAACTCGGGTGGAAGCGGGCACAAGACTCAGGCACTCCCGGAGCCGCCGGAGGCGGTAACAATACTGGAGGCGGTGGGGGGGGAACCGGTGTGGAGATCACCACTGGGAGCGCGGGAGCGGGAGTCCGTTTGGGAACAGGGGTGGCCGCAACGGGCACACCGTTCTTGCATGGTTTGCTCGGATCTTTGCGGTCCCGATCGTTGCAACCCATGTCCCGTATGCCGCGATCATCGGAGCCCTTTGGGTCACTTGCAGCCGGGCTCCGGGGAGCTGCGGGGGGTTTCGCCCCGACCGAAACCGCAGCACTGCTCTTCTGCGCTGACACTCTTCCACGTTTCAGTGCCATTGCGTGAGAATCAACCGACAGAACTCCCAAAACCATTCCGATCAGTAACTTCATACCCCTTACCTTCCCCTGATCATGATTATAGATCATCCCGAATTGAATCGGGAGGGTGGACTCGGGAGATGCGAGGAATCCATGAGGATCGTTAATGAACGATATTTTTTATTGTATTTTTGTGTAAAAAGTGTCAGACTACGCGAGCTCATGAAAAACACTTTCTCTCTTCCGATTCTTTTTTCTCTCTTCTTCTCTGCCGCTGACGCGAGTGCCTATCGCTTGCAGTGTTCGGGGACGGAGCCGTTCTGGGGGATCCGGGTCGAGGAGAAGTATGTCGCAGTCAATCTCGGCGGAGAAAAGAACGTACGCTATTTCGGAGTCAGGACCCGTGAGTCTGCCGGAATGGCCGCAGGCTATTCTTTCAAGATCGAAGCTTCCCGGGGAAAGGGCACACAGCGGGTTTCTCTCGCCATTTTTCGCGACTCCGCCGATCAATGCAGTGATGGGATGAGTGATCGCAATGATCCTTATCACGTCCAGGCAGATGTGGACGGAGTGATCCTCTCCGGATGTTGTTCGATCAGTGATTCGAAGTGAACGCCGGAATCTGACGGTTGCCTTTTCTTCCAGGGTGGAGTTCCCACTGGTGGGCGCAGTTCTTCGAGCAGGTGACCGATTTGACCGGCAGGGCTGAGCATTCCGGGCAAATGGTCATCGGATGATCGCATCGGGCGCAGTCGATTTTCACATCCGCAGGTTGTCCACAGTGCGGGCAGAGGGTGTAGCGTTGTGAGGGTTTCAAGTCCTGGTCCACAGCCACTCGCTGGTCGAAGACGAAACATTCTCCCTCGAACTTATCGTTCGGATGATGCTCGAGGTAGTTGAGAATCCCGCCTTCCAGCTGGAATACGTTCGTATAACCGCTTTGCTCGAGGTCGAGGATCCCTTTCTCACACCGGATTCCACCCGTGCAGAAAATGAGCATCTTCTGGTCCTTCTTGATCCCCTGTTTTTCGATGTAGGTCGGAAAGTCCGTGAATTTCTCGATGTTCGGATTCAGAGCTCCTCGAAAAGTCCCGATCCGGTATTCGTACCAGTTCCGGGTGTCGATCAGGACGGTGTCAGGTTCTTCCTCCATCACCCGGTTCCATTCATCAGGTGTCAGGTGACGGTTGTTCCCTTCCGGAGGCAGGACGCCCGGAATCCCCGTCGTGCAAATTTCTTCGCGGACTTTGACCTTGTAGCGACGGAAGGGAGGGGTCTCGCTCGTCGCATCCTTGAAGCGAATCCCCGGGCATTTGAAACGCCCGATGATCCACTCCTTGAAGCGGGTGAGATTCTCCTCTGAAGGAGAAGAACAGGTGGTGTTGATGCCTTCCGGCCCCAGAATGAGCAGGCCGTTGATGCCAAGCGAGCGGGCTTGGCCTTCAATCTCGCTTTTCAACGCCTCGAGGTCAGTCAGGGGCATGAAATGATAAAATGCAGAAATATGGTGGGTCATGGATCACTCCTCTCCGGGCTCCAAACCCGGTGGTGGTTCTCAGGTGCAGGACTATGCCGGAGTTCCGACCTGAGATCCAGATGATTCAAAGCCGATCATATCGGTCAACCTTAAAGCACTTCAGTCTTCGGTGAGGGGCTCCGAAACGAACATTGATGAAGACTTCATGGATGCTATTTCTGATTTTGTTCGGGTTGGCCCTTTCCGCCGGAAGCGCGAGTGCGAACGGGGTCCAGGTGGATGTCAAATCCTGCCTGAGGCAGGCATTGTCGAAGGAACATCCTCTCTATCAGGTGCCTGAGTTCGAAGGGAAAGACGGCTACTCCAGGTATCTCGTGCTGATTTGCAACGGAACTGCTGCGAAAGACCTTTATTCGGCGATCAAGGATCCGGCCGCTCCGGGAGACTGGACAGGAAGGACCCGAGGAGAGGTTAAGTTCTTCGGCGAGAGTGGTGGCGATTCCGCCTGTTATCACATCACCCGGAACCAGGAAGGTGAATCCGTCAGCGAATACAATTGCTCGATCCGTCTGAACATCGCCACCCGTCTGCTCGGAAAGACCCAGACTGGCGAAATGACGAATTTCAGGGTGAAGGAGTGAGTCGGATTTTTTTCCGCATCTTCACCTGACCGGTGACATCCCTGGCCTGGAGTTCCCAATGGCCTCCGGTTCTTTCCAGAACGGTGAAACCGAATCCCGGGATCAGACTCGATTCCTTCAATGAGGTGCCGTCGACTTCCGTACCGGTCGGAGTTTGTCGGGGATTCTTGATCAATTCTGTTCCACTGTTTCCGACCACCACTTGCATGGCCCGTCCGTCTTCGTAGGTGGAGAGGTGGAACAGGTGCCAATGCCCCGCAAAAACAAGCTTTGCACCTGGAACCGGTCCGAGCGTTTCCGGATTCTCCTCACCCCAAAGTGGTCGGTGACTCAGGAGGATGTCGGATGAGAGTTTCAACGGCTTCAATGCACGAATGCGTTCCGTACGAACCGCCTTCAGAGAGGTGTCGAGAACCGCGAAGCGAATGGAACTGAACGCGACCAGGTAGGGCTCCGGTTCCTCGATGCAGACCGGATTGTAAGGCTGCGGATCGAGCAATCTGAAGTAACCTTCTCCCGCGCGGGTGCAGGATTCATGATTTCCCCGGACGAAAATCCAAGGAGCTCGGGTCAGCAGGGATCGGGCAGGAGTGAGGAAGTCCGCATTCCAGGAAGCGAAGGTGTCGCCGGAAGGGAAGGTTTCGCACCCTTTCGCTCCTCCGGGGCAGGCGGATTCGCGGTAGAGATAATCCCCCGTATGGATGACCAAATCCGGATTCAATCGGGCAGCGACCTCCGAGATTTTCTGGAACGGCCAGGCTTCAGGATTCGAGCAATCCTGGATCCAGTCGGATTTCCCTTTTTTGGTTTTCACCCGGCATCCGGTGTCTCCGATGATCACAATTCTCTCCGGAGCCGCTTTTGGAAGGGCAAGAGCGAGTCCGTTGATCTCGGCACTCCGGGTGGACCGATCGAGTACCGCCTCACAAATCCGGATCTCGAACTCCGGGCGGTCATTATGATCGATCCTCGCTTGAAGAGGGATTTCTTTAGACTCGGTTTTCAGTGTCGGGCACGAGGCTTCACGGGTCAGGTGCCTGACCACGACAGACCCGTTCGGGCCGAGCGAGACCCAGCTCAACGGGAGTCCTGCCTCAGCATCCGGAGAGGGACGGACACTCGAGCAGGACACGACAAGCCAACAGATCGACAGCAGGATCAAAGGTTTCATAAGCGTCTTCCCATCGTACAGGTTCATCTCGAGTTTCTTTCTTTGAATACGCCGCCATCCCACCCCTGGATCGGACCGCCGGGGCGGGCGTGAATCAGCCTTTTTTGTGCAATCAGACAATAATCGGGGTGACGCTCGATCCCGAGAAAATCCCGCTCCAATTTCCGGCAGACGACGGCAGTGGTGCCGCTGCCGAGGAACGGGTCGAGCACGAGCTGTCCCGGGTCGCTACTGGCCAGGATCAGTTTTGCGAGGAGCTTCTCGCTTTTTTGTGTCGGATGGTCGGTGTTTTCCGGCATCGACCAGAAAGGGATGGTGATGTCCGTCCAGAGGTTGGAAGGGGCGGTGTCACGGAAGCTCCCCTCTGCTCCCGATTCCCAGTCCTTCGGTGCACCGGTGCCGTCCCGATAGGGTGCGATCACCTTCCGGCGGAGTCTGACACGATCCGGGTGGAAGGTGTAGCGGTCCGAAACCGTACAAAACCAGATGTCTTCGCTGCAGTTCTTCCAATTGGTCCGTGCACCGCGCCCCTTTTCTCTTTCCCAGGTGATCCGGTTCCGGATCCGGAAATACTTCCCTGCGATCGAGGGAATCGAAACCGAGGTCTTCCAGTCCCCGCAAATGTAAACCGTGGCGGTGGATTTCAGTTTCGGTACGAGAGCGCCGATCACTTCATCGAGGTAGACGGCGTAATCATCGATCGAGCGTTCTTTGAAGGCCCAGCCACCAAAATCCTTGTGAAGATTGTAGGGAGGGTCGAGAAAGAGCAGATCCACGGAACGGTTGGTGATTCCTTCCAAGGCCGATTCGAAATCACCCTGCACGATCCGGTTCCGGTGTGAGGGTTTCAGGCGGGCTGCAGAAATCAAGGATCTCTTCAACCGTGGAATTTCTCCGGCTTCTACGGACAGGGTTCGATTCCGCGGAGCACGCGATTTCTGTTTCTCTTTCATTCCCATTCGATCGTCGCAGGCGGCTTGGAGGTGATGTCGTAGGTCACCCGATTGATTCCCCGGACTTCGTTGCAAATGCGGGTCGATACGCGCCCGAGGAATCCGAGATCGAAGGGATAAAAGTCGGCGGTCATCCCGTCCTGACTCGTGACCGCTCTCAGAGCCACCACCTTGGCATGGGTCCGGCCGTCCCCTTGAACACCGACGGTCTTCACGGGAAGTAGAACGGCCATCGCTTGCCAGATCTTGGGATACAGGCCTTCATCCCGGAGCATCTGGATGAAAATCTCGTCCGCCGCACGAAGCAGGTCTGCGTTTTCCTTGTTCACTTCTCCGATGATCCGGACAGCCAGTCCCGGGCCCGGAAACGGGTGGCGACCGATGAAGCTTTCGGGAACCCCGAGTGTACGTCCGATTTCCCTGACTTCGTCTTTGAAGAGGTCGCGGAAGGGCTCAATCAGTTGGAATTGGAGGTCTTTCGGCAATCCCCCGACATTGTGATGGGATTTGATGGTGTGAGAATGGGAGGCGCCCGTTCCTGATTGTGGAGCAGGGGAGCTTTCGATCACATCCGGATACAGGGTCCCTTGCACCAGAAAGGACGGTTTGACGCCGATGATGCTTTCAATCTCGGTTGCGGCATCATCAAAGACCGCGATGAATTCAGCTCCGATGATCTTGCGTTTCCTCTCGGGATCCTCGACACCTGCCAGTTTGGACAAGAAACGGGCCTCAGCATTCACCCGCATGACGGGCAGGTGCAGGCTTTCGGTGAAGAGCTTCATCACCCGATCGCCTTCTTGGTACCGGAGAAGTCCGGTGTCGACAAACACGCAATGAAGTCGGTCCCCGATCGCACGGTGAACGAGTGTGGCTGCCACAGTGGAATCCACTCCACCAGAGAGGGCACAGAGGACGTGGGCGTTCTCAGGCACCAAGGCGCGGATCTTGGCGATCTGCTCCTCGATTACGGAACTCATTTTCCAGTCCGCTTCCAGGCGGGCACAGCCTTGCAAAAAATTACGCAGGATTTGAATTCCATGCTCGGTGTGAGTCACCTCGGGGTGCAGCTGCAAGCCATGCCAGGCCCGTGTTTCATGGGAGATCCCGGCAACGGCGCCTTCCACACTCTCGGCGGACAGTCGATACCCGGCGGGAAGACGGGTGGTCTCGTCACCATGGGACATCCAAGCCTCGAACTCGCGGATGCCCGAAAAGAGCGGCGAATCACCCAGGGTGCGCACCTTCATCCGCCCGTATTCGCGCTTATGAGCCGGACGGATCTCGCCCTGCCCGTGCTGCACCATGAGCTGCATCCCGTAACAGATCCCGAGCAAGGGAAGGTTCGAATTCGCGACATATTCGAAGAAACCTTCCGCGGGTTGCGGACTGTCTGTTTCGTAGACTGAAGCGGGACCCCCGGACAGGATCACCGCTCGGGCGTCGAACTCACGAATTCTCGAGAGCGAGGCGTTGCCTGGCAATACGAAAGAGTAATACCCGAGCTCCCGCATCCTACGCGCAATGAGCTGGGTGAACTGGGAGCCGAAATCGAGAATCAGGATCTTGTTCATGGGGACCTCAGCTGTTGGTGCGGTAATTCGGGGCTTCCTTGGTGATCACGATGTCGTGAGGATGCGATTCCGCCAGACCTGAATTCGAGATTCGGACCATCTTCGCTTTCTGCCAGAGGTCGGCGATCGAGGCTGCGCCCACATATCCCATACCGGAACGAAGGCCGCCGATCATCTGGTGGATGTTGAAAGACAGGCTTCCGCGATACGGAACGCGTCCCTCGATTCCTTCGGGCACCAGTTTACCGGCGTCTTCGACACTGGCTTGGAAATAGCGGTCTTTGGAGCCGTGGGCCTGGGCCATGGCCCCGAGAGAACCCATTCCTCGGTACATCTTGAACGAGCGTCCCTGGAAATGAAGGATCTCGCCCGGAGATTCATCCGTTCCGGCAAAGAGCGATCCAATCATCACGGCTGTGGCTCCGCAAGCCAAGGCTTTGGTGACGTCGCCCGAGAGCTTGATCCCGCCATCGGCGATGATGGTTGCGCCTTTTTCTTTCGCCGCTTTCGCACACTCTTGGATGGCATAAAGTTGGGGCACCCCGACTCCCGAAACCACACGGGTGGTGCAGATCGAACCGGGTCCGATGCCGACCTTGACCACGTTCGCCCCCGCCTCGAGCAGGGCCAGGGTTCCTTCGCGAGTCGCGACATTGCCACCAATGATTTCGATCCGATCGCCATAGCGATCGCGGAAATGTTTCACTGCCGTGAGCACGCCCTTGGAGTGTCCGTGTGCCGAATCCACACACAGCAGATCCACGCCGGCTTCCACAAGCGCATCAGCCCGACGGAAGGCTTCTTCGCCCACACCCACGGCCGCTCCGACCACCAAGCGTCCGTAACGGTCCTTGTTGGCTTGAGGATAATCGCGTTGCTTCTGAATGTCCTTGATGGTGATCAATCCTTTCAAATGTCCATTCGCATCGACCACCGGGAGTTTCTCAACCCGGTGTCTGCGGAGGATTTCCTTCGCCTCGGCCAGCGTCGTTCCTTCGGGCGCAGTGATGAGAGGGGCCCGGGTCATCCGGCTCCCCACGGAGGCACTGAAGTCCTCCTCGAAACGGAGGTCCCGGTTGGTCAGAATTCCGATCAGTTGTTTTCCCTCTGGAGTTGCGCGAGTGACCGGGACCCCCGAGATTTTGTAGGTCTCCATCAGTTCCCGGACCCGTGAAAGAGGTTCGTCTTCCCCGATCGTCACGGGGTCGAGGATCATGCCCCACTCACTCTTTTTCACTTTTTCGACTTCGAAGGCCTGGTCCTGGATGGTGAGGTTCTTGTGTAGAATACCGAGTCCTCCTTCTTGGGCCATGACGATCGCGGCACGGCTCTCGGTCACGGTATCCATCGCAGCCGAAAGGATCGGGATATTGAGGGTGATTTTCGGGGTAAACGCGACCCGGGTGGTCACCTGCGAGGGAAGAACCTCCGAGTATCCCGGAAGTAAGAGCACATCGTCGAAAGTCAGGGCTTCAATGGGAGAAAGCATAGGACTCCTTGGTGGGGGATCAGGTGCCTAAACGCTAGCAGAAAAGTCCGGTTTTGTTAATCCGAAACCATTGGAAAGAGGGGGGGGCGCGTGTATGCTGAGGCGGCATGAAATCCTTCGTCACCCGCTCCAAGATTCCGGTCAAAGAAGTCTATGGTCCCGGGGATTTGCCGGCCGATCTTTCCGAGCGCTTGGCGCTTCCCGGCCAGTATCCCTTCACTCGTGGTGTGCAAAAGACCATGTACCGGGGCAGGCTCTGGACCATGCGGCAGTACGCCGGTTTCGGGACCGCCGAGGAGTCGAACCGAAGGTATCATTATCTGCTTTCCCAAGGCACCATGGGACTCTCGGTCGCTTTCGATTTGCCGACCCAGCTGGGTTATGATCCGGATCACGCCCGCTCCAAAGGTGAGGTCGGAAAAGTGGGAGTTTCGATCTCGACACTCGACGAAATGCGCACCTTGTTCAAGGGGATCCCGCTTGCGCAAGTTTCCACCTCGATGACGATCAACGCGACCGCTCCGATCCTGCTAGCGTTCTACACGGTGCTTGCCGAAGAGCAGGGTGCCAAGGTCGACGAACTCCGGGGGACCGTCCAGAACGACGTTCTGAAGGAGTATATCGCCCGGGGGAATTACATTTACCCGCCGAAGGGGGCGCTCCGGATCATCACCGACATGTTCGATTGGTGTTCGAAAAACACGCCCAAGTGGAATCCGATCAGCATCTCCGGGTATCACATCCGCGAGGCCGGGTCAGACGCGATCCAGGAATTGGCCTTCACCTTCGCCAATGCCATCGCCTACGTCGATTCGGCCGTCAAGGCAGGGTTGGATGTCGATGCCTTCGCCGGACAACTCAGTTTCTTCTTCAACGTCCACAATGATTTCTTCGAGGAAATCGCCAAGTTCCGCGCTGCACGCAGGATCTGGGCGCGTCTGATGAAGGAGCGTTTCGGAGCGAAGGATCCTCGTTCACAGATGCTGCGGTTCCATTCCCAGACGGCCGGCTCCACCCTCACGGCCCAGCAGCCCGAAAACAACGTGGTGCGGGTCGCGGTTCAGGCGCTCGCGTCCGTGTTGGGCGGCACCCAGTCCCTTCACACCAATTCCATGGATGAGGCTCTTGCACTTCCGAGTGAGTCAGCGGCCCTGATCGCGCTCCGGACCCAGCAGGTGATCGCCTCCGAGACCCAGGTGACCCAAACCGTCGATCCGCTCGCCGGCAGCTACTTTGTCGAGTCCCTTACCGCCACCATCGAAGACGGAGTCTGGAAGTACCTCTCCGAGATCGAGGCAAAAGGGGGGACCGTTTCCTGCATCGAGAGCGGCTACATTCAAAATGAGATCCTGAATTCGGCCTATGACGATCAAAAACGGATGGACTCGAAGGAGCTCGAAGTGGTCGGGGTCAACGTTCATCAAGAAACCGGATCCTCGAAGAAAATCGAAATTCTGAAAGTTCCAGCCGAGCTCGAGACCCGTGCGATTGAACGCATCCGTTCTTATCGGGCCAAGCGTTCCGAAGGACGTGCCCGCGATGCGCTTCGGGCGCTTTCCGATGGGGCGAAGGGTGAGGCGAACCTGATGGCTCTCGTCCATCAATGTGTGAAGAGTGAATGTACCTTGGGTGAGATCTCCGATTCGCTCCGGTCGGTGTTCGGTGAATATCAGGAATATTCGGGGTTCTGATGAGTAAACCGGGTCCAAAGCCGTTTTACCATGAAGGCATCCGGTTCGAGTGTCAGGGGTCCGGAAAGTGTTGCACTTCAAGGGGGTCTTACGGCTATGTCTACCTCACGCTCGAGGATCGCAAGCGCTTTGCCGACTTCTTCGGAATGTCGACCGTTCAGTTTACCCGGCAGTATTGTGATTCGAAAGACGGGCATGTGTTTTTGAAAGATCCTCCACAGGCGTCGGGTGATTGCATATTTCTCGAGGACGGTAATCGTTGTGGCACCTATGAAGCCCGTCCCGAGCAGTGCCGGACCTGGCCCTTCTGGCCCGAGAACATGAAGGCCAAGACTTGGCGGCGTGAGATCGCTTCCTTTTGTCCAGGAGTCGGAAAAGGCCGCCTCTACACGCGCGAAGAGATCGAGGAGATTCTTAAGCGATCCAATCCCGAGGGGTGAGCGGAGGGAGTCCGTAGCGGCTTCTCGCCAGATCACAGCGAGGGTTCGGTTCCCCGGATTCGTAGGACGCACCGAAGTCCCGGCAGGGTGTCGGGCGGCTTTCGTAGATCGTGCACGCCACTTCTTTTCCGATTTCACCCCCGAGAGCGATGCAACGCGGACGTTCGGGATCCGGAGCATGCTTCATGCAGGCCCGGAAGTCGTTGACCTTCTCGGTGAGTTCAACGGGGACCGGTTCCGACCAGTAGAAGGAAACCCGGAAAGTCCCACAGCAGGCGCCACAAGTGAGGCAAGGGTGGGGCTTCGGGTTCATGATTCAGTTGAACCGTTCTTGGATGAAGCGGGTCGATTCCGGGTTCCCGATCCGAGCCAGTCGTTCTTCGATGCTCAGAGTTTGGGAGGCGAGGCGGATCCGCTGACGTGCAGCCCGGTTTCTTTCCACAGAGGGTCTTAAAGCATCCGGTTTGATCCGGCCGTCCTTTAGGGCTTTTCGAATCGATTCCATGGCGACCAAAGCGGCCGACTCTGAGCGGTAACAGAGGATGTCGCAGCCCGCTTCGAGCGCCCGGAGGGGCGCCTCTTCCGCGCCGTAGTTTTTGGTGATCGCCCCCATCTCCATGTCGTCACTGGTGATGATGCCGTTGTACCCCAGCTCCTCACGCAAATAGCGTTTGAGGAAGGTGGGAGAAAGGGTTCCCGGATTGACCGCATCCAGATGGGGAAGCAGGATGTGTGCACTCATCAAGAATCGACATCCGGCTTGAATCGCCGATCTGAAAGGCTGCCACTCGCGTACCCGCAAGGTCTCGAGCGGAGTGTGAACGGTCGGTAGCGACTCGTGAGAGTCAAGATGGGTGTCACCGTGTCCGGGAAAGTGTTTGATGCAGGCTTCGACACCTTCTTCGAGGTGTCCTCTCACTACTGCCATGGCGATGTTCGCGACAAGTTCCGGGGTATCACCGTAGGCTCTGTCGCCGATCACAGGATTGGCAGGGTTGGTGTTCACATCGCAGACAGGTGAAAAGTTGAGTTGCAAGCCGGCTGCATGGAGTTCCCTCGCCTGAAGCCGGGTTAGTTCGAGAGCGAGTTCAGGCGAGTCCCGTTCTCCGACTTTTCGTGCGGTGGGAAGGAGCGTGAATCCGCTTCTGAAGCGTTGGACCCGTCCCCCCTCTTGATCGACGGAGATCAAGACGGGAGTGGTGAGACCTGACTCCCGGGATCGGGCTTGCAGTTCTTCAGTCAGCGCAATCAGCTGGCGTGGATCCTGATAATTCTGGGCGAACAGGATGAAGAGCGAGGGACGTTCGGTGCGGAGGGTCCTCAGGGTCTCGGGTGAAAGGGTCGGACCGGCGAACCCCATCATGACCAATTCGGAAACGTCGAAATCAGCTGAATTCATGCCCCCAGTCTAGTGAGGATCTTCCCGGCTTAGCAAGTGGAATGAGGTCAGCGTCAGAGCGAGAGGGATCGCCGACCAGTAAAGGATCCAAGGAGCCTCCAGGAGGTAGTCTTTCCCTTGATGAAGCATCCGACCCCAGGTTTCGTGCTCGGGTACCTGTTGGAGACCCAAGAAGCTGAGAGAGGTTTCGAGAAGGATCAGTCTTAAAGCGAGAAAAGGCAGGATGGCCCGGAGCATCCGGATGAGCTCGGGCTGATAATGACGGATCCAGAGGTGGAGGGGGCCTGCTCCGAGTGCCTCGGATGCCTGGATGTAGGGTTCGAGTCTCAGGTGCCGCAGTTGACTTTCGAAGAAGCGCGTCAAAGTTGGGGCGGCAAGCAACAAGGCGCCCAGCAGGAATGTCCCGGAAGCATCCCTTAGAAAAATGCCGAAGGCGAGTGCGATCAGAAAACCTGGAAGCGCACTCAAGAAATCCAGGAGAGCCCTGAGCAAGAATTCAAGTCGTGAACTCCTGAGCAAGGCGACTGACGAAAGGGTCAAAGAGAACAAGATGCAAACGAAGGCAACCGGAATCATCAGTCGGACAGATTGCCCGGCGGACAGAGCCACCAGTTCCATGCAGGAGCGTCCGAAAGCATCGAACCCGGGAGCGAGAGCCCGCTCCAGATGGTGGGCCTCGATGCGGTCTCGATGAAGCGATGAGATTGCCGCCGCTGCACCTGAGATCGAAAGCCAAATCCATGCGACGCCCCTGATCGGGATGGTTTTCATTTGTGTCTGGGCTCCCAAAGGTTTTGAAGCCAGATCCCGATTTGTTGCGACACGAGGGTCAAAAGGGTTGCCGACAGGATGCAGACTTCGATCACCGGGTAGTCCCGACTCAAGATTGAATCTGCAAGGAGACTGCCAAGGCCTCTCCACTGGAACAGTACTTCAACAATGAGACTTCCGTTTAGCAAGGTTCCGAGTTGGGTCCCGAAATACAGGAGGAGGGATCCGGAGACTGGTGCGAGCAAAGCCCTGAAGAAGACCCTGTTTTCAGGAAAACCGAGCGCTCTTGCGCCCGCCACAGGACTGTGAGGAAGGAATCCATCGAGCTTTTTCGAGATGGCTCGGTACCAGAAACCCGACAAGTGGAAGGAAAGAGTCAGTGCCGGAAGCCAGGGATTGGGAAAGGGAAGGCTTCGGAGGAGGACAGGGCCGAGGACAAACAGGGGAAGTGAAGCGGACAGGATCGAGAAACCATGGGTGAACCGGCGGAAGTCCGGCCACCTGAAGTGAAAGAAAGCGAGAGCAAGTGCCCATGGAATGCTCAGAATGAGGGTCAGGACGGCCAGGATCCCTGACTTTCCGAGAGCGTCCGAAAGGAGACGGCTCATGGGAGTCTGCTTGATGAGTGACCTTCCAGTGGGCAATGAAAAAACCCGGTCCATCGGGGATCCGCTCAGGTCCATCTGCTCACGCAATTCGTCTGGATCGATTTTGATCAAGGACTCATGAACGAGAAAGTCCACCGGATCCCCCGGCAAAAGGTAAACGACAGAGCGTGACACCGTCCACACCAAGGCGCTCACGATTAGGATCCGAAAGAGGGCTCTCATGGTTGGAGTGAGGCTTCGGCTTTCTCCCGGGTGGTCAGAACCACAGTCTTCCCGAGAGCGGGAACTTCAACCTTAACTGCGTCTCCTTTGGGTGTGACCCACCAGATTGCGACGATCCGGTTGAACTCGATTCTCAACTTCCTGGTTCGCGTTTCCTTCGCGAAAGCGTCCGGCTTCATCTCGTAAGCACTTCCCCTGTACACCGGGATCTGGTCATCGATTTGGTCCTCGACAATGGACTGGAACTCAATGGGCTGGACTCCCGAGATCCGTTTCGCGTTCTTGTGAATCCAGACCGGAAAGAAAGAGGAGAAAAAAAGCTTCGGGACCATTTCGGCGCGGAGGGGGCGACTCTGACGGATACCCACTTTAGATTTCACCGAGAACACCTTGCCGTTCTCTGAAACCGTGCCGTCGATGATCTTCTCTTCTCCGTTTACCTGGGTTCTGAAATTGTAGAATAGGGGCTCGAGGAGCGGCGAGTTTTTGGCGGTTGCCCCCAGGTTTTCGCTGCGGACCCGCTTCCCCTCCCGAATCCACTTGTTCACTTGAATTTTGGCCCGGTCTCCCTTCGTTTCAGCTTTTTCGTTATAGTAGTTCTGTGGGGTCCCGCCTTCTGACTCGACGTACCAATTGTCCCAGAGGACTTCAGCATGAGAGGAAGTGATGGGAAGGAGCAGTGCGAGGAGAAGGCGGTGGAAAGTTGACATAGGGGCCTCCGGGGGCGGGGTTTCATCTTGAGGCTAACTCATTTCAGTTATTAAGGAAAGATGCCGAAGAGCTGACGGGAGATGCACATGAATGCGTTGATCGAGTACCGCACATTGGTTCTATATGCAGGCTACGCCTTGATCGGTTTGGCCACGTTCATTCTCGGGAACATGTTGCTTTCCGAGCAGGAGAACATGAATGCGAGCGAGAATCTCCGTCAACTCGACGGAAAGAAAACCTCGAACGACTTCGTCCGTCTCACCCGTCCGTTTTTCTCGCAATACATCGTTCCAGCCATCCGGAGCAAATCTCGATTTGACGAGGCAAGGCTGAAATACAGACGAAAAATCATCAGTGGTGGACTGAAAGACGAGCTCACCGCCGATGAATTTATCGCATTCAAGATTATGCTCGTGGTGGTTTTTCCCATCGTGGGTGGATTTATTCGTGCATTGGATCTCGCAGACATTCCCAACTACGTGATGTTCTTCCTCCCGCTCGTCGGTTACTTCTATCCCGACTTCTGGGTGAATGGGAGGATCAAAATCCGTCATGCCCAAGTGATCAAGTCCATGCCCTTTGTTGTGGATTTGCTCGCGTTGTCTACCGAAGCTGGTCTCGACTTCATCGGTGCGATCCAAAAGGTTGTCGAGAAAGCCGCGCCGGGACCTTTCATTGACGAGATGGAACAAGTGCTGAAAGAGATCAAGGTCGGATCCTCGCGCTCTGAAGCCCTCCGCGAAATGGCATTTCGGATCAACCTCCAAGAGGTCAATTCCTTCGTCGCCGTATTGTGTTCTGCGGACCAGATGGGAGCATCGATCGGAAAAGTTCTTCGTCAGCAGTCTGACCAGATCCGGACTTTGCGTTTCGTGCGTGCGGAGAAAGCCGGTGCGATCGCGGCTCAAAAGCTCATGTTTCCAACCTTCGCGCTGATTCTTCCAGCGATTCTGATCATGATGTTGATGCCTTTCGGATTGCAGGCATACTTGAGCGGGGGGGACGGCTGATGCGCGAGCTCCGGATCGTCCGACAACAGGATGGAACGGTGGTGGCCCACCGTGCCCGCGTCGCGGACGGTTTTCTGAGTCGTTTGGTTGGGTTGATCGGAACCACAGAGTTTCCGGAAGGGGAGGGTCTGCTTTTCCCTCGTTGCAATAACATTCACATGTGGATGATGAGCATACCCATCGATGCCGTATTCTTAGGAAAGTGCGAATCCGGATGGAGGGTCGTGAGTACCCATCCGCGCCTGAGACCATGGAAAATTCTTCCGGTCGGTAACGGAAAAGCTCAGGATGTTCTCGAGCTACCGGCCGGGACCGTCGATCGCCTCAATATTCGTGACGGGGAGGTGCTATGCATCGCCTCGTGATCGTCGCCGGTCCAAATCGAGGGAGTGCTTTTTCCCTGATCGAAGGTGAAAACACCATCGGTCGTCAAATGGACAACCACATTGTGTTGACGTCTTCGAAGGTTTCGAAACGTCATTGTGCGATATTGGTCACTAGCCAGGAAGTCATCTTGAGGGACGAAGGGAGCACCAACGGGACATTCGTAAACGGTGCGCTTGCTCGTCGCCATACAATGAAGCCCGGAGACAAACTGGGAGTTGGCGAGTTCGTCCTCGAATTGGTGCGTTCCGGAGCCTCGGCTCAAATTTCGACAGGGCAAACCGGTTCATTTTCAAATTCACTCGAAGTTGGACTTCTTCCCTCAAACCCATTCGATCTCTCAGGTGGTGCTGGGGCCTTGTCTTTGCCCGGAGCCTCACAAAGCCCGTTGAAGTCAGGACCTGCGAGTCTTCAAGAAGCCAAGTTCGACGATCTTGTTCCCAGTCAAGAGCTCCCGGAAGATCTTCCCGGAAAACTAAAATTCCTTTTCGAGGGGAAGATCATGCCTACATTCTACGGCATGTTGATGAAGAGCGAGCTCTCGAACATTGTTGCAGGTCTCCTAGGAGTCACGCTGCTCATCGCGGTTTTTGCATCGGTCATGCCCATGGAGAACATGGCCGAACAAGGAATCCAGCGCGAGGCAAAGATTCGTGGAACCGTTCTGGCTCGGGAGATCGCGGATCGCTATGCCCCCCATTTTGTCAATCATACAGAGTCCCAAATCGATTTTTCCCTACTGAATCAGGAAGAGAGCATCAAAATAGTCGCTCTGCTAAATATGGATCTCAATATTGTGGCCCCACAGTCCCGATTGGGGCAGCTGTTTTCGGTCGGTGGTGAGGCTGCATTTGCCAGGAGGATGGTCAAGGAGTACCGAGAGGGACGCGAAAAAGGTGGTGGGATGTTCCTCGACACTAACACCTATGTGCATGTCGAACCCATCAAGGCGGCCGATCCACGAACTTACGCCAATGAAGTGGTGGCCCTTGCCCTGATTTCGATCGACTTCTCTCGGAACATGGTGACTGCAGGTGGCTTGGAGATCGCTTATGGCTCAGCCATCATCTATACCGCCATCATTGGCTTGATGTTCTACTTCATACTCTTGCGACTGATTCAGAAACCTTACGAGGTCATGAACGACGACCTCGACCAGGTTTTGCGGGGGGAAATCCCGAGAGTAACTAAGGAATTTAAGGTCGGACCGATAGAAAAGCTGTGGGACAACGTCAATGCCGCGGTCCAGAGGATGGGTAAGGGCGATCCATCAGGGGAAGAGGGTGTCGTGATGTGGGAAACCGAGTTCGCACCCTGGCTCGCGATCACCGATTCCGGTCAAATGGGGTTGATCGGATTTGATTCGAATCTTGTACTCGTGACGGTCAATCCCTTTTTCTCGGAACTGAGCGGAATCCGCACGGATTCGGTGGGTCAAACCCTGGCCCAGGTCGGTGATCAGGCGATGAATTCACTTGTGACCGAAATGAAAGGCAATGCCGAGCGCTCCGGGAACCGAACCGCCACCGACAAGTTCGAATTCCAGGGAATCGATTATTCCGTGGTTGCCACCCTTGTCGGACCTAGGGATCAGGCGGGTATCGCGCTTTTGTTCAGAAAGAAGGAAACCTGATCCATGATTCGCGACAAGGTCTTCCGATTCAATAAGGCCGAGGTTCCCCGCCAAGCGGGTGAGTTTGCGCGCTTGCGGGTCATCAAGGGCCCCGATGTCGGAGCGACTTTTGTAGTCAAAGAATCAATCTTTACCGTGGGTCGAGGCGAAACGGTGGATATCATCCTGGCTGATCCGAAATCATCCAGGAGTCATGCGCGGATCGAATTCACCCATGAGGGTTGGATGGTGAGCGATCTCGGGTCTGCCAACGGTATATTCTATTCTGGTGAGTTCGTACGGAAGTTCAAATTGAAGAGTGGGGATCATTTCACCATCGGTGACAGTGTTCTGGAATTTCTGATGAGTCGGGAGTCCGATCGGGCCCTGATGGCACCGGTCAAAGAAAACCGAGATATCGAGCGACTCGATGTGGCCCTTGCCCAGCAGAAAGTTAAGGTAAAGAACTTTTCGCGGCCTGTTGCCGGGATACAAAAAAAGAAGAAGGAGAAGCGGAGTCCTCTGATTCTCGCCGGCATTGGTCTCGCTGTCGCAGCCTACCTTTATCCGGATGAGGCCCGACCATTACTCGAGGATTTCGGTCTTGGGATAGTTGCGGAACTCCTTCCTGAAACGCCCAAGTCGAAAAACGGCAGTGCCAAAAAAAACCGGAAAGGTTCGGACAAGAAGGACGCGGAAGTCAGAGATGTTGCCTCTCTTGCTCCCCCGACTGTTTCTCGTGAGGTCGAAAAGACTGCGGAGCAGCATTTTGCCTTGGGTTTCCGCGAGTACACCGCAGGGAATTACCTTCGTGCTAAGGAGGCCTTCGAACTCGCTTTGCAGGTCAATCCCCATCATGGTCGGGCCAGATACTACTTGATGCATTCTGAACACGAGAATCGTGAAGAGATTCGTAAGATTGTAGAATCCGCCAGAATTGCCAAAGAATTTGGACGGAATCGCAAGGCTATCGGATTGTACGAGACTGCGATCAGGCACTTGTATTTTGATCGAGAAAATCCTTTATTTGTCGAGTGTGAGACGGCATTGAAAGAGTTGAAGAAAACGGAGGCGCAATGAGCGGATCCTTACGTCTCGAAGTTTTCCAGAACGGTGAACTCCTCCGAACCATTCCTTTTGATGGTCAGGAGCTTTGGCTAGGTAGAGACGAAGAATGTATAGTCCGGTTGGATGATCGGGCCATCTCGCGGAAGCACGCACTCATCCGCTCGACATCAAACGGTATTGAGTTCGAGAAAAAGTCCAAATTTGGAACGACCCGGATCAATGGTAAAGAAACCGAACATGCACTCATTCAAGGGGGCGAGCGGCTCGAGCTGGGTTCCTTTGAAATACGATTTGTGAAAGAGGCGGCAGTTCAAGCCAAAGGAGGACAACAGGAGGTTCAAGCGCCCCCCCCCGTAATGGTGACGGAGCCCGCAATCACCGCCCCCGCATTCCCTGCTTCGGAGGTGATTGAGGCCCAAGCTTCGAGCGAGGACAATCCCTTCGAGGTTGCTTCGCAACAGGCGGAAGTGTTCTCGCCGAGTGCGACAGATCCGTTCCAGACCCCAGACCATGAACCAGCACCGTCAGGAGCGACCCGGAGTTTTGATTTTTCAGAGGTCGATCAGGATGCTGCCACACGGGTGCTCAAGAATACTTCACGAGTCATGAAGCCCATTCTTGAGTTCGGTGATGGAACAGCGAGTATGGGGTTCTACGATATCGTCGACTCTGAGATTGCTATTGGACGTTCCCAGAAGTGTCACGTTGTGCTCGAAGATAAGCGTTCTTCAAGAAAACACGCAATTATCGTCCAGAAGAACGGCAAGCACCACCTGAAGGATCTCGGCTCGGCGAACGGAACATTACTGAACGGTGAAAAAGTCGATGAGCAGGAGCTGCACAGCGGAGATGTCATTCGGATCGGCGACACCCAATTCACCTTCAAAGTGGTCCAAAGCGACTACGAGCAGAAAAAGGCGGAATTCTTTCAGGTCCCGGCGGAGCCTCTATCTCCTGTCATGTCAGAGGGATTCCCGTCGTCCGTGGTTCATGCACCGATTCCCGCGATGCCCGCCCCGGGTCTGGGCGGAGGCTTTCCTGCTTTCACCCAGGAGATACCTCAAGTGGGTCCGGAGATTTCCGAACCGGTGGCTCCCGATTTCACTGTTCCCGAGGAAGAGACCCAGTCCTTGCTCGGTCGCCTGATCCAGCGTTACCGGATGCTCAACACCAAACAGCAGATGATCTACGGACTGGTGGTGTTGGCCGGGATGTATTTTATTTTCGATGAGCCACCTCCACCGGTCAATGCAGTGGATCCAGTTGCCGAGCAGAGAAAAGCCCAGAAGAAGACCGAAAAGAAACCTGGTGGTGGTGTCACTTACGAGATGTTGACGAAGGACCAGAAGGACTATGTCGACGCGCAGTATGATTTGGCTTTCGAGCATTACAAGAATCGCGATTATGACAAGTCGCTATTTGAGCTCGACAAGATTTTCAAGATTGTCCAGGAGCACAAGCGTGCCAGGGAGATCGAGACTTATGCCAGGGAAGCCAAGCGACGCCTTGAGGCTCAGGAAGAAGACAGAAAGCGAAAGGAACAGGAGCGACAGTCCAAGCTCAAGCTCGAAGAGTTGTTGAGTCGATCCAGTAGCTTGATGGAAGAAGGAAAGTACTTGGAGGCGGAGGAGCTGTTTCCTGAGATTGAGATTTTGGAGCCTGAAAATGCCGCGGTTTCAGCCTGGAGAAAGAAGATCCTGGAAGAGAGCGAAAAGCGGAAAGTTGAAGAGGAGAACAAGAAGCGTCTAGTCGGCATCCTCTCTAAAGCCAAGGCGGATGTCGAGACGGCCGAAGGTCTCTTCAAAGAGAAGCGCTATGTGGACGCACTTGAGATCTTGGACGATGTGGTCGAGCGGACTGATCTGGATGCTAAGTTTTTGAAGCAGGTGGAAGGACGTATTCGGGATATTGAAAAATTGATGGCAGCCGAGCGCGACCCGCACATCGAGAATGGAAAGCGACTTGAGGCAGAGGGTAAGCTCGGGGAAGCACATCGTGAATACAAGGCGGCGATGGCTATTGATCCGTCGGACGCCGAGGGCCCTGCCGGCATCAAGAGGATACAGGGTCAGTTGAACTCCGCGGCAAAAGCAATTTATTCGGATGGTGTCATTGCGGAAGGGTTCGGTGACTATGATGTTGCCGAGAAGAAATATCGAGAAGTGATTGATACGGTTCCAGCCGACAATTCTTATCATGTTAAAGCCAAGGCGAGGCTGAAAGTTTTCACGACTCTCCGTAAGGCGCAGGAGGGCGGAAAGTGACTACCGTTCCACGCTCCCGGATTCAACTCCGTTTTGCAGAAGGTTTCCAGATTCAAGGTGATGCTCCTGTGCAAGAAGACTACTTCGAGCTGAATCCAGAGCGGGGTATCTACATATTGGCCGACGGCTTCGGTGGAGCACTGGGATTTCGTGCCGCAGAGATGGTAGTCAAATCAGTTCGTCAGTACCTGGAGCATGAGGCGGGTGACCTCGATGCGACCATGCCTTTCGAGTTGCGGCCGTACTTCTCGCTCGCAGGGAACGTCCTGTTCAATGCTGTGGCTTTCGCAAATCAGAAGATTCTCGAGATGAACCGTGGAAGAAACTGGCAGGATTCTGGCGGCGCGAGTTTGGTTGCAGGCTATCTGGAGGGGCGCCTCCTGTCTGTAGCGCGGGTGGGAGCCTGTCGCCTGAGGCTCAAGCGTGCCGGTCAGTTGAAGGAACTCATCCCTGCAAGGAGTCTATTGAGGCAGACCGATCCCATGAGTGAAGAAGGTCCCGGCGACTCCGTGCCGCTCATGAGTTTCGGGACGGCCCGCTCTCTCGAGCCCGAAATGACTGAGCTTGAACTCAGGGCGGGAGATCAGGTTTTTTTTGAAAGCGGAGGCGTGCGTCAGACCTTACGTCAGAAAATCCACGCCCTCAATGATCCTCATGGACTCAAGGATCAATTGGAGTCTGCTCGGTCCCCTGGGAATGCGTCGATGATTTGGCTCGGCTTTTAATTATACGACACCTGTGTAACAATCTACACAGGGGGTCTCTTGATTCGGGAAAGTCGATCGGGGCAAGCCATCGTTGAATACATCTTACTCCTATCCATGGTTGTATTGATCATGGTGGGGCTCTTGCGAACTTTGAACGGTTCGTTTGACAAAGCGGTTCTGGGAATAGGTGGAAAAGTCGAGCGGCAACTCCGGACCGGGGCCGCCTCTGCGGGAGTGTGGAGAAAGTGAAGCGGAACGACCTAGGACAAGCCGTGGTCGAATACATTATTCTTTTGGCGATTCTGGTCGGACTGTATGGGGCATTGATCCGTCAGCTTGGTGATCGTGAGATCTTTCAGAAGATGCAAAAACCTCTAACCAAGGACTTCAGCAACACTTACCGGTACGGGCACCCCAAAGCAAAGGGGATGGACGATGGAGGACCTGTCAACATTCCGACAGTTCAGAGTAAGGGATACGACGAGCAGAACTTCAGGATTTTTTACAATCCGACGATAGAGTGAATGAGATGGTGTGTGAAAACATTGAGAAAAACAATGAAGGACAAGCGGTGATCGAGTTCATACTCGGGCTCCTCATTGTCATTTCGTTTTTCTTTTTTTATGTCCGCCTCAGCGCTGTCTTTGCAATCTCAAACTACATCCAATACGCGACCTTCATGTCAGCACGAACCCTGGCATCTTCGGCCAAAGACCAGATGGTTCAGGAAGAGAATGCCAAGCAGGTCCTTCAGACCATGGTGAGTGGCAAATTCAAAGGGCTGATCCAAGCTAAGTCAGGTGACGGTATTTTCGTGGGCGATGGGAACTATTTTACAAGCCTCGGTCCGATCGAGGAGTGGAACCATGGTGCGTCCTATCATTTTTCGGCCAAACTCTCTTTTTACCCCTTTAGTGCGAATGACCAGGCGGTGATGTTGGATCTGACCAGTGAAAGCTGGATGCCTCGTGAGCGCAGTGAAGATGAATGTCAAAGGGCGAAAGCCAGGATTGAGGCGATGACCGGTGTTCAAAACGTCAAGGTGGAGTGGGACAATGGATGCTGATGAAGGCCAAAGCATATTGGAAGTCATCTTATTTCTTCCCTTCCTCTTCATTTTGGTGGGTTTGTTGATCCGAATGAACACGGGGATCCAAATGGCGATCAACAATGCTCGCTACGCCAGAGCGCAGCTGTTTGTTCTGACAAACAATTCTCCTGAATACCCTCGTTTGCAGCTTAGGAAGAGTCGCCTTGTGAAGAATGCACACGACATGTTGGTGGTGGGTGTGTCGGATCCCTTGGCAATCGAAGAGGCGGCGTCTGATGGCGATATGCCCGCGATTCCTCAAATACAGTCGATTGGAAATAAAAAGTCGAGAGGCAGTAATGAGCGTGGAGAAGTGAGATCCAGGACCGATGTTCGTATCAGAGGGACAGCGGCCATTTGTACCCAGAGCAATTCGGTGACTAAGGGGACTGCGATGGATTCACTTCAGGTCACTGCCTTGGCGAATCAACGTTGGCCGTTCAGAAAAATGGCCTGTCAGTATGACGGGTCTTGGATCGGAGATCAGTGATGAATAGCAGAGCAATGACATTGTCGTTGGTGATGGCAGGGGTCGCCGTTTTCTTTGTGATGAGTTCCGTCTCGAGTATTGAACAGAGTGCCACCATGAAATACGGGGACGAAGTCACTGTCTTGGTCGCAAAGCAAGACATTCGTGAAATGGCGACCATTCTAGATGGAATGGTAGAGGCTAAGTCCGTACCGAGAAACTTTGTTGAGCCCACTGCCGTCAAGTTTGACGGGAAACTGGACGTCGAGTCCATAGAGGGTGCCAAGGCCTATTCCATACAATCTAAACGGATCGTTGGGAATGTGGCGATTGTAGCGATTAAAAAAGGTGAGCAGCTGACTTTGAACAAAATCACTGAGCCCAGCATGCGTACCGGTCTGGCTCCGCAAGTGACACCGGGCAAACGTGCCATTGCCGTTCCGATTGACGAGTCGACCAGTGTCGCAAAACTGGTGAAGCCAGGGGATCGAGTGGATGTCATTGCAGTCGTTCAGTCCATGGGGGTGGGTGGCCGCGATGTCAAAACGGCAAAAACTGTATTCCAAGACGTGGTGATTCTTGCGGTGGGTCGTTCGATTGCAAATAATGTGGCTCGTCGTGTGGAGGTCGACATGGGCGGAGCTGCTCGCGTACGGTCTCTGACCGAATATGACGGATACAGTTCCGTGACTCTCGAGCTCGACCCAGTTCAAGCCCAGTTGGTGGCTGCCATATACACCGACAACTCAAACCGCCTGATTCTGTCACTCAGAAACAATGATGATGCCGATCGAGTGGCTATCAGTGCGCCTTCCCGTGCCACTGATGTCTTGTCGGAAGGACAGCGCTTGCCGGCAAGTGGCGGAGGTTTGAAGTGATATGTTGAAAGTTCCCGTCTGGCTTCTGCTCGGTGTGCTTTACCTTCCGGTTGAAACCCTGGCACAGCAGGAATCGGCCCCTCCGTCTTCTGGGGAGGGCAATCCGGAAAGTACAAACGAGGAGCGGAAAGAGCGGAAGCGTCGTCGTGCCCCCGAGGAGAAGGCTACTTACGCCCGGTCTCGATATTCCGCCGATCGGAGTGAGGCTGAGGCAGATCGACGAGCCCTCCTTTTGACTGCCGGAGTGGACAAAACCGTTGATCTTGAAGCGAATCTGAAAATTACTGGGGATACGTCGCAAAAGGTTCTGGTCGGAAACGTGTCTGTCGTCAATGTTCTTCCCGTGATCGCCGGGGAACGTAAGCAGCTGATATTCAAGCCAGCTGCAGTTGGAGAGACGAACGTCACTGTGCGTGATGATGCCGGAAACGTGCGTCTGATTTTTGAGGTGATTGTCGCTCAGGCCAACCAGATTCGGAATCTCGAACGGTTGCGCGACAATCTCAAAGAGGTCGAGGGGATCACGATCAATATCGAAGAGAAAAATATCGTACTTCGGGGAGAGGTTCTCACTACTGCCGATTTCAGTACCGTCAACAATGAGTTGTCTGGCGATCTGTACGGCAAAGAGGTGATCAACAAAGTGAAGATGTCGCCTGTCACCCTGAACTTCCTGGCAAAACGGATCGAACAGGACATTCAAGTGTTTGCGCCGACCGTACGTGCGTCGGTGATCAACGGAAAAATCATCCTCGAGGGTACCGTTGACAGTGAAGGTGCCAAACAACGCGCTTACAATCGCGCGTATTATTATCTTCCGATGGTCAGGTTCAAGGAGAATGTCGGGAGTGACCAGAATGTGATTGAGATGGAACAAGACAAGAAAACCTTCATCCTCCAGTCCGATATCACGGTTCAGGCACCGCCCCCTAAGCGCGAGAGTAAGTTGGTTCGGATGACTGTTTACTTCGTGGAATTGGGCAAGGACTTCCTCAAAGCTTTTGGCTTCAAGTGGCAGCCAGGATTTGCATCGGACCCGAGTATCAGTGTCGGGA
This sequence comes from Pseudomonadota bacterium, assembly GCA_027491115.1. Classification (GTDB taxonomy): domain Bacteria; phylum Bdellovibrionota; class UBA1018; order UBA1018; family CAIMNF01; genus CAIMNF01. Next base: position 39,285 of record JAIXWV010000020.1, on the reverse strand, counting down.
CGACGGCGACCGGGGGGGTGGGTACCAATGGCGGTGGGTTCACCTTTAGCGGGACGTTGACCTCCCTGTTTCCGACCATCAGTTCTCCTCCGTCGAATGCGTCTTATGGTCGAATCATGAAGTCAGCGACAATCATCGTTAAGAACAGGGAGGAAGGTGAGGTCAGGGACCAGGTTCAGGTTCCGACACAAGCGCTCGGGCAGGGTGGAACCCAGGGTAATGGTCAGCCTGTACCGGTCGGGTTCCACATCAAGATGACCCCTTCAATTCTTGAAGGTCAGGACGTCGATGTGAATGTGGACATTGAACAAAGCAACCAGGTTGGTAAGGGCGCTAATGGCACACCGATTGTGGCCAGTCACAAAGTCAAAACCCGTTTGTATCTGAAGTCCGGGGAAACCGCGGCTTTGACGGCTGTGAACAAGCAGGATGTTGCCACTTCGTTCAATCGAGATGATGCCGCCCCGGGAGCATTCCAGCAAACCCAAGGAGCGGCACAGACTAAACCGCTCTTTAGTTTCCAGCGTTCAAAGAACATGTCGAAGTCCAGAGGTCAGTTTGTCATTTTTGTGAACCCGCAGATCATCGACAACGCCTCCGAAGGTACGGAAGATTTGAAAAAGAATTTTCGGATGACATCGAGCACCCGCTGAAGAAGGGAAAAAGAATCAATGGGACACATCATCGCAGTGGTTGGAGGAAAGGGAGGTGTCGGGAAGAGTGTCTTCGCTGCTAACCTCGCTATCGCCTACCAGATGAATTTCAAGCAGCGCTCATTGATTCTTGATCTTGATTTCCAGAGTCTGGGAGACCAAAACATCATTCTCGGCATGAACCCGGCTAAGAACATCGTGGATGTGACGAAAGCCCAGGTGGGAACCTGGGATCCCAAAGCGATGACTCCTTTTCTCGCGAACTCTCCGCAGGGTTTCAGCTTCATCGGAGCACCACGTGAGGCGGCCTTGGCCAAGGATATCGATCTCGACGGTCTTGGAAAATTCTTGAAAGCGGCAGTCGGTATCTTCCCTTGGGTGGTGATTGATTGTGGAAACGGAACCGATCCTCATGCCTTGAAGGCGATGGAGCAGGCGAGCCTCATTTTTGTCGTGACCACTCCCGATGTCATCGTACTGAATCAGACTCGTCGGATTCTTGGAAAGGTCCAGGAACTGCTTTTTCCGCAGGAAATGGTCCAAGTGGTGGTCAACCGCTACTCTCCGAATAATGTAATCAATCCTCAGATCATCCAGAAGAGTATCAATAAGGCTCCTTACTTCGCCATTCCCGAGGATGCCGCCACGTGTGAAAATTCCCTCACAAAGAGTCAGCCGTTCACCATGGTTAATCCGGGAGCTGCGATTTCTAGGGCGTTTTCCGATCTGGTTCGCCGGATGGATCAGAGTAAAATGCTCGATCAATTGGCTAAACTGAACAAGCCCACTGGTGTTGCCCAGAAGGCGGGATCGGCGGCCGTGGTTGCCGCTGATGGCGGCGGAGAAAGTGGGGGCGGATTACTAGCCCGATCCAAATCGGCTCCAACCGATCCTTGGACGAGCATGAAACTGCGGATCCACAAGGCGCTCATCGATGTCGTCGACATGAAGAAAATGAACGCTGATGTGGCGGACTCCAAACAACGAGAAGTCCTGCGCGAGAAGACCCAGAAGGCGATTCTCGATGTTTTGGCCAAGGAGGATGTCTCGACACTTTGTCCGACTCGTGAGCTCAGAGCCCAGCTGGTCAAAGAAGTTCTCGATGAAGCGCTCGGTCTCGGACCACTCGAGGACCTTTTGGCCGATGATTCTGTGACCGAGATCATGGTGAATGCTCGGGACCAGATCTATGTTGAACAGGGCGGTAAGCCGGGATTGTCTAAGGTCACCTTTTCGAGCGAACAGCAGATGATGAATGTCATCGAGCGGATTGTGACGCCCCTCGGTCGCCGAGTTGATGAGAAGACGCCCTATGTGGACGCCCGACTTGCGGATGGTTCCCGGGTTCACGTCATCATTCCACCTCTTGCACTCAGGGGGCCTACGATCACCATCCGGAAGTTTCCGAAGAAAAGGATCATGGCTTCGGATCTGGTGAAGTTCGGTTCAATGACTCAGGAGATCGCAGATTTTCTTCGGGCTTGTGTCGAGGCCAAGCTCAATATCGTGGTTTCTGGGGGTACCGGTTCGGGTAAAACCACCTTGCTCAATGTGTTATCGAACTTCATTCCTGCGACCGAAAGGATTATCACAGTCGAGGATGCGGCAGAGCTGCAGCTCGGGCAGGAACACGTGGTTCGGTTAGAGACTCGTCCGAAAAACATTGAAGGTGAGGGTGAGGTTTCCATTCGGGATCTGATCAAGTGCTGCCTCAGGATGCGTCCTGACCGGATCGTGGTCGGGGAGTGCCGGGGTGGAGAGGCTCTGGACATGTTGCAAGCCATGAACACGGGTCATTCAGGCTCATTGACCACCGTCCATGCCAACAACCCGAGAGAATGCATTGGCCGTCTGGAGACCCTGGTGATGATGGCAGGTATGGGGTTGCCGCTGAAGGCTATCCGGGAAACGGTTGCCAGTGCCGTCAACCTCATCATCCAGCAATCCCGTCTGACTGACGGAACGAGGAAGGTCACGTATGTCTCGGAGGTGCTGGGAATGCAGGGCGAAACGGTGACCATCCAGGACATCTTCATTTACAAGCAAGAGGGTCTAGACAAGAACCGTAAGATTATTGGCAGGTTCGTTCCCACCGGTTTCATCCCTAAATTCGTGGAAGAGATGGAGGCGAAAGGAATGAAAATCTCTCGGGGTCTTTTCGCGGTCAAATAACCTCAGTATCATGGTGGTATGAGTTTCGTGATTCCTCATTGGCTGCTCGGCCTCGTCGTATTTGTTTCGGCGTTGCTGGTCGCCTACCAGTTTTCAGGACGTATTCTCGACTGGGTGAGGTTCCACTCCATAGGAACCCGAGACTACATTGCTGACAAACTCAAGTTGATGATGATCGATCTTCCCCTCGAGAAGATCCTCATGTATCAAGTAGCATTCTCCTCTGGTCTGGGGGGCTTGGTTTTTTTGGCTTGTTTGCCCAATATTAAGGCGGGTGGCGCACTCGGGGGAATGGTCGCTGTTGCGGCCTGGTTTCTTCCGAAACCGATCGTGAACGTACTTTACCAGAAGCGTGTCGATCGATTCGTCGAACAAATGGTCGACGGACTCGGACTCATGTCGAACGGTATGCGATCGGGGCTCTCGGTCTCCCAGGCGATGGGTCTCGTTGCCCAAGAGATGCCAGAGCCAATCAAGTCAGAGTTCGAGTTGGTCCTGAACCAGAATAAACTCGGTTCCTCGCTCGAGTCTGCATTCATCGATCTGTCCAAGCGGGTCGTTGCGGACGAAGTGGAGATGTTCGTGACTTCGGTGGTCATTCTGAAGGAGACCGGGGGAAATTTGGCGGAAACCTTTGATACCATCACCACATTGATTCGTGAACGGATCAAAGTGGAGAACAAGATCAAGGCGATGACCGCTTCCGCTTTCTGGCAGGGAATGATTTTGCTGGGCGTTCCTCCCTTTATGGGATTGACGCTTTCCCAGTCCGACCCGGAGCTCATGAGGCCCATGTTCGAGACTTGGCTCGGTTGGTTGGGTCTCTCTACCGTGGCAATTTTGATGATCGTGGCTTATTTTGTAATCAAGAAGGTGACAAAAATCGATGTCTGAGGTGAGAAAAATGACCAGAGTTTTGATCTTGTTGGGAGCATTGCTTTCGGTGTCCAGCGCATTTGCTCGTGCGGATGTGAGTCTTCGGAACGGAAATTTTTTCGTGTCACTCAGGGATATTTCCTACCCGGGTGGAATGGAGCCGAAAATCGAACGGGTCTATAATTCGAAGTCGGATTTTCATGGCATGTTTGGTTACAGCTGGGGCACCGAATACGAAACCCGTCTTTCATTCGATCCAGACGGGAGCTTGCTTCTGAGCGAGTATGGCGGAGGTGCGAACATCCGTTTCAGCCCAAAAACTTACTCTACAAACGACGTAGACGAAGGGATCAAGGCAGTCGTGAGTGCCGCTCAGAAGGCAGGGACCATCACCAGTGCCAAAGGGCTCGAGGAATACCGAAAGCGCCTTAAAGAGAATCCCGATTTCAGGTCGAAACAGTATGCCATTTTCGTGAACAAAGGGTCGCTCCAGCGCAAAGTGATTGCCGAAAATACCCAGTTCATCTCCACAGATTATCAATACCAATACCTCACCCGTGTGAAGGGCGGGTACACCCGGGTCATGGAAGCGGGTATGATCCAGAAATTCAATGAATCCGGACGATTGGTTCAGATCATGGATCGCAACCGGAACTTCGTGAATTTTTCTTATGACTCGAACGGCCGGGTGGCGCAGATGATCGACAACCAGAATCGGAAGATGGTTTTCTCGTACAACCAGTTCGGTCTGGTGGAACGAATTGCCGGAGAAAGCGGGAAGAAAGCCGAATTCAAGTACTCGAAAGAGGGGTTTCTGGTTTACAGCAAGGATGATGCCGGTGTCGAGAACACGTTCAAGTACACGGCAGATCAGTACAGGAACCTTTCAGAGATCGGGTATCCTAATGAGCGAAACGCTAAGGGCGAACCGAAGCGGATGATCGTGAGTTATTACGGGTCAGAAAAGAACTCCAGCGTGAAATCGGTGGTGAATCTGGACGGCACGGTGAATGAGTATGAGTACGAGCTTGCTGGGAAGACCCCCGGCTATTACTCCGTCCGCGTGGTGTTGAAAGACGCCTCAGGTGCAAAACTCAACGATTCTAAGTACGAGTATTTTTACAAGACCAAGCCGAGCGGCGAGGAGTTCACCGCACGAATGGTCACCACGGTGGACGGCGAAAAAACCGAGACCGTCTACGACGAGAAGCTCGGTTATCCACTGAAGATTGCTGCGAATGGAAAGATCACCACCATGGAGTACGATGTGAAGGGTAGGATGATCCGGAAGGTGACTCCGCTCCATACCACAACACTGACTTACGATCCGGTGATCGGGAAGGTCTCCAAGGTTGTCAAAAAGGTGACCAGCGGTACGGTGATTTGGAGCGAGTTCGAGTACGACAAGGCAACCGGGAACCTCCTCGTTGCGCGTAACAGTGACAAGAAGCTAGTGAAATTGATTTATGACGCCCAAGGCAGAATCAGCGCCCTGGTGGATCAAGCCGGTCGCCAGCTCATGTTCAAATACAATGAGCTCTCCAAGCCAGTCGAGATCAGGGACGCCAAGCTTGGGACAGTCAAGTTCACCTACAAGAACAGCGGTGAGGTGGACAAGGTGGATAGTAATGGCGGCGCCAGCGTATCGGTTGAGGTGATGAGGGCTCTCCAGAGCCTCATTGACATCACCGCACCGGCGGGTGTCACCATGTCCATTTGATAAATGGATATTGTTTATTATTGACCAACGTTCTGTGTCTTGGTTAAACTGCTAGAGAGAGGTTTGGTAAGCATGAAAGTAATTCTGGTATTGAGCTTCCTTCTGGTCGGTACAAATTCGGCTTGGGCCGCTGCGAAGGCTGAAAACCAGTCGAGCACCTGCTGTAAGACCTGCGGGGTGGATCAGGGAGGGTGTGCGCCTGATTCTGGAAACAATCCCGACCAAGTTGTGGCCCAATCTCCCGGTGATAAGGTTGAGAAGCCGGGTGATTCGGCAGAGGGTAAGTGAGTCATCGCCTCGTTTTTCATTGAGTGACGCACATCGTCTCCGCTAGGATAAGGGGGATTTCCCTAAATTCTAGTGCGGAGTGTTGATGTCGTCCAAGCTTCCCGATTCCCGTTCTGATCAAGAGCGCCCCTTGCTTCCTTCCGAGGCAAGGATGATTGCTCCTTTGCGGAAACCTGAATGGCTGAAAATTAGACCTCCCGCAGGCGAGAATTACTCCAAGATTAAGGGGCTTCTCCGTGAGCGAGGGCTTCATACGGTTTGTGAGGAGGCCCATTGTCCGAACGTGGCGGAATGTTGGGCAAGTGGGACCGCAACGTTCATGCTCGGGACCGAAGTCTGTACACGGGCTTGCCGGTTTTGTGCGGTGAAGACCGCTCGCAGACCACCTCCGCTCGACCCGGAAGAGCCGTATAAGGTCGCAGAGGCGGTTGCCGCCCTGAAGTTGAAGTACGTGGTCCTCACCTCGGTCGACAGGGATGATCTCCCTGACGGGGGCGCTTCCCATTTTGCGACCACGATCAAGGAATTGAAACGACTCGACCCCGATCTCCTGGTGGAAGCATTGGTTCCGGATTTCCGTGGAAATGAGGCGGATGTCGCCACCATTGTTGAGTCCGGGCTCGATGTTTACGCTCACAACATTGAAACCGTCTATCGCTTGCAGTACCGGGTCCGTGATCCACGAGCCGGATATGCGCAGAGCCTCGAAACCCTTCGCTTTGCTGGGAGCCATGCCCGATCCCGGGGACAGACGCTTCACACGAAGAGTGCCATCATGCTCGGACTCGGTGAAGAGGAGCCGGAGATTCTGACGGCTTTTTCAGATTTGCGGGAGGCAGGGGTGGATGTGCTCACATTGGGCCAATACCTGCGGCCCTCCCTCAGTCATTTGCCAGTTGAGCGGTATTTCTCGCCCGAAGAGTTCGCCACACTTGAAAAACAGGCTCAAGCCGCTGGATTCCTGTATGTTGCCGCAGGTCCGATGGTGCGCTCGAGTTACAAGGCGGCAGAGCTGTTCCTCGAAGGTTTGATCAGACAAAACAAATAAGGCCCGAAACACAAGGAGAGAAACATGGAATTCAGACTACCCGAACTCGGAGAAGGCGTGAACGAAGGTGAATTGGTCAAGTGGAGGGTCAAGGAGGGCGAATCCGTCCGGGACGATCAGCCGCTTTGCGAAGTGATGACCGACAAGGCCACGATTGAAATTCCTTCTCCATTCTCGGGCACGATCCGCCAACTGGTTGCCAAAGAGGGCGAGATTGTAAAGGTCCACCAGTTGATGTTGGTTGCCGAGGTGAGCGGTTCAAAAGCAGCCGCCCCAGTTGCTGCTCCTTCCTCTGCCCATGCGGCTGCTCCGGCAGCGGCAACAGCCAAAGCGGCGATTCCTTCTCCTGCGGCTCCAGTTGCGCCCCCATCGGCGTCGAACGAAGTCCTCGCCTCCCCTGCGACCCGTAAGGCGGCCCGCGAAAAGGGCATCGATCTCGGTCGTGTCCGCGGAACCGGGCCCCACGGGCGAGTGCTTTTGGCGGATCTCGAGCAATCGTTGAGCGCGGCCCCGGCTTCGGCTACCAAAACGTTTGCCGCCGGATCTGTTGAACGCACTGCGATCCGCGGGATGCGCAAGAAAATCTCCGAGAAGATGCGCCAGTCCAAGGACAAAGCGGCCCACTTCACCTATGTGGAAGAGGCGGATGCAACCGAACTCGTCAAGCTGAGGGCGAAAGCCAAGTTGATTGCCGAAAAGAAAGGCATCAAGCTGACTTACCTGCCGTTCATCCTGAAGGCGATGGTCGCTGCGCTGAAACAACATCCTCGGATCAATTCCACGGTCGACGAGGCCGCCCAGGAGATCCTGACCCATCACACCTTCAACATTTCTCTCTCGGTGCAGACCGAAGACGGGCTCACGGTTCCAGTGATCAAGCACGTCGAGCAAAAGTCGATCTTCGAGCTTGCCCGCGAAATCGCCGAGGTGGTGGACCGTGCACGGAAGAAAAAGCTCACCATGGAAGACTTCCAGGGCAGCACCATCACACTGACCAATGCGGGTTCGATCGGAGGACTCTTTGCGACTCCCGTGATCAATCATCCGGAAGTGGCCATCCTAGGATTCAACAAGATCTTCCGCAAACCCGTCGTGGTGAACCGGAACGGACGTGAGCGTCTCGCCATCCGGGATTGGACTTATTTCTCCATGAGCCTGGATCACCGGATCATCGACGGAGCTGAGGCCGCGGAGTTCATGAAGACCTTCATCGAGTACATCGAAAATCCGGGGCTTCTGCTCCTTGAAACGCTCTTATCGGGCCGGAGGCGAAAATGAAAAATCATGATTGTGATGTGGTGGTGATCGGTGCGGGACCTGCAGGGTATGTCTGTGCGATCCGTCTCACCCAACTCGGTAAAAAAGTCGTTGTCGTGGAGCGCGCTCAAATCGGAGGCGTCTGCCTGAATGTGGGCTGTATTCCGTCCAAGGCACTCATTCATGCGGGAAGCACCTTCGACAAAATCCGGCACGCCGGATCCATGGGAATCAGTGGCACCGACTCTGCCAAGATCGACATGAAGCAGCTCCAGGGCTGGAAGGGCGAAGTGGTGAAGAAACTTACCGGTGGCGTGGCCCAGCTCCTGAAGGCCAACGGTTGCAGTGTAGTGGCCGGAGAGGCGCGCTTCCTGTCTGCCACGGAGCTTTCGGTGAAAACACAGGACGGGGAAGACAAGGTCCGTTTCAAACAAGCCGTGATCGCGACGGGCTCGCGCCCTGCTGAGATTCCCGGATTCGAAGTGGATCAGAAGCTCGTTCTGGATTCTACCGGCGGACTCGCCCAAGAAGCGGTTCCAGAGAGCCTCCTGTGTGTAGGCGGCGGATACATCGGTCTCGAGCTCGGCACCTTTTACGCCAAAGTGGGATCCAAGGTGACGGTGGTGGAGGCGGGTCCTGCTCTTCTCGGAATCGTCGATCCGGATCTGGTCCGAGTGGTTCAAAAAGGCCTAGAAAAGCGTGGGGTGAAGATTCAAACTTCGACCACGGTGAAGTCGGTGAAGAAGCTCCAAAACTCCGTCGAGGTGGTGTTTTCTTCTGCCGCAGGTGAGGTAAAAGAAAAGTTCGACCGGGTATTGGTGACCATCGGACGCACGCCCAACACCGCAGGCCTGGGCCTGGAAAAAGCCGGTGTGAAGACAGACTCGAAGGGATTCATTCCCGTTGATTCCCAACGCCGGACCTCGGTGCCCAATATATTCGCCATCGGCGATGTGGCTGGCCAACCGCTGCTCGCCCACAAGGGCTCGAAAGAGGGCATGGTTGCAGCCGAGGCAATCGGAGGATTGAAAACGATCTACGATGTGCGTGCGATGCCAGCCGTGATCTTCACCGATCCTGAGATCGCGACCGTGGGGTTGACCGAAGCTGAGGCGAAAGCTAAAGGTCTCACAGTCCAGGTCGGTGTGTTCCCGTTCGCTGCCAACGGACGGGCGCTCTCGGTGGGAGAACCCGACGGAATGGTCAAGCTCGTGAGTGATGCCAAAAAGGGCACCTTGCTCGGTTGCCACATTGTCGGGGCCGAAGCCTCGAATTTGATTGCGGAGGCAACTCTGGCGATCGAGATGGGAGCGCATGTCGAGGATCTCGCCTTGACGGTGCATGCCCATCCCACGCTTCCTGAAACCATCATGGAAGCGGCCGAGGTCGCACTCGGGCATCCGATCCATATTTTCAAGCCCAAGAAATGAGGGATTTCGAGGTCCTTTCGCTTCCAGGAACCCGGAAGTTCTCCGAAGTCCATGCTCTCATGTTGGAGCTCCTGGAAAAGAGGGTCCGGGGAGAGATCTCGGATACCTTCATTTTTTGCGAGCACCACCCGGTGATCACCCGGGGGCGTGGGCTCCAGTGGTCTGCTCAAAGATCCGATCGGGCCATGCCGCCTCCGCTTGTTCCCGTGGGAACGGATTATGTGGAAATCGAGCGGGGAGGGGATCTGACCTGGCACGGGCCCGGGCAGCTCGTGGTGTACCCGATCCTTTCACTGGGAGGCACGGGCCGTTGGGGCGCACACTTGGGCCGGGATATTGAAAAATATGTCCGATTCCTAGAGGAGTGGTGGATCCGCGTGCTCGCTCGCGAGGAAGTCCTTGTTCATCGGGATTCAGCTGGAAGCGGGGTATGGTCTGGAAAGCGCAAGCTCGCATCGGTCGGGGTGGCGGTCAGGAAGTGGGTGACTTACCACGGGCTCGCCATGAACGTGGTGAATGATCTGAAGCCCTTCACGGATTTCTCTCCCTGCGGTTTCAGAGGCGAAGTCATGACCCGGATCTCCGACCTGGAGGGGATCTCATCCGATCTCAAGGGGCCGGACTGGCGTTCTCTATGGGAGTCCCGTTTGGTTCGGGAGCTCGAGAGCTGGGACGGAACCATCGATCGCTCAGCCAAGTGAGGATTGCTCCCCCCAGTACGTCCCAAGTGTAATGTTGTTTGGTCGTCAGGGTCGAAAGACAGATCAGAGTGGCCCATCCGAGAAAAATCAGGAAGAGCCTCGGTCGATCCCTGAGCAGCAAAGTCGAGGTCAATACCGATCCCACATGAAGACTGGGAAAACAGTTCAGGGGAGAGTCCCCTGTCCGTTGGAGTTCGAAAAGAAAGCGGCTCAAGGGATCGAGCTCGGGTGGTAAGGGAAATTGATCTCTCGGGTAGGTTGTCGGGAATAACGTGAAGATGAGGGCGCTGGTGAAGAGCACCACCAGCGTGGCCCTCACATATCGGCTCAGGACTTCCGGTCTTTTTGATGCAACGAAGGCGGAAATCAGGAGCAGGTATTCACTCAAGTAAACCCAGATGGTTTCAGGGATGAAGGGTATGGCCGTGTCGATCCGGGTCAGTGGCAATTCCACAGGAGAGAAGACGGGATAATGATTGGGAATGAGGTAAAGGGGGGCTGCCAGTCCGAACAAGGACACCCCCCACACGATCTTGGTCCTGGTGCGCATGCTTCTTTAACCTATGTCGTTTTTCTTCGGGCGCGAATGAAAATCTGTACGGTTCTTGGACAGCTGTCAGTTTTTGTCGAGGGTCCCGCTCTCTCTGCGAAAATGATCTGGTATCACCTCAATGATTTTTCCCGAGATTTCTCGTGGGGTTGTCATGGCTTTTCCTGGGTTCTTTAGATTGGCACATCCTCTGCAATAACCCAGACAAGCGGTACGTCGAGTGGAAGTTGAGAGAATGAGAACCGTCGGAGGACGTATGAAAATTTTCACCCTTTTGGCCCTTTTTACAGCATTTGCATCCCCTGCCATCGGTGGAGTCGTTTCGAGTAAGCAATCCGGGAAGGCCCATTGCACCAAGAACGAGCAAGACCATCAGGTCAAAATTGCTGCTGGTTCCGGAGCACAGGTAGCTAAATCCACTCAAGCTGGATCTGGACGCTGATACTGAAGTCACATCATCTTGGAAACGGGAAGAGACACTGTCTAAATCTAAGACAGTCGTCGTCTTCCCGTTAGTCATTCCGAGTAGAAACGGAATGGGTTTATTTCCTTAAATGATTGTAATTATTTATTAATTCACTCTGGGGCCGGATTTTGATTTTTGGCACACCCCGTGCATTATCTTTGGGTGAGCGGTACGTTGTGCGAGAACGGGAATCTTCCCACCCCATCGGAGTGACTATGAAAATCATGACTTTGATCGCCCTCCTGACTGCCTTCGCCTCTTCCGCTTCTGCTGCAGTGGTTTCGAGCAAACAAGGTGGCAAGGCGCTCTGCTCGAAGAACCGTGCAGATCTGGTCTTGGCTTCACTCTCGGTGGCAAAAGGACGCTCGGCTCAGAACGCGGGCTCCGGCCGGTGATCCGGATCGACCATTACTTTTTTTGTTCCGAACGCTCGATGATCTGCCTCAATGCTTTTTGATCTTCGGGACTGATGTCAGCATCGAGTTTGTGGAGTTCCTGCATTCTGGCTTCAAGACTGGCCTTGTATTCTTCAGTGAGTAATTTGGCCTGTTTCTCGGGGTTGTAGACCCCTGCGATCTTCACCCACTTCTCGACATGACGTGAAACCGTGACCCCCTGAATCTCGATCACATGGGAGAACACGAGGACTGCCAGCGCGAAGATCGAATATTTCAGAATCGTCGAGAGCAAAGAAAACATTCACCCAACCTCAGGCGGCCCCGCCGGCAGCGGCGGTTTGAATTGTGCCTGTGGAAAGGCTTTCCTGAAGCACCCTCATGACCTCGTCTGTCTGGAAAGGCTTGATCACATAATCCTTGGCGCCGGCCTGGATGGCCTCGGTCACCAGATTCTCCTGGGTCATTGCGGAGAGAATCACAATCCTCGCATCAGGATCGCGCTTCAGGATCACCCGCGTGGCATCCACACCGTTCATCTTCGGCATCACGAGATCCATGATGACCAAGTCCGGTCTGGTTTCGAAGTAGAGGCGGACGGCATCATCTCCGTTTTCAGCCTCACCCACCACCCGGTAACCGCGATTCTGAAGGATCTGCTTCAGAGTCTTGCGGACATAGGGAATATCATCAGCGATCAGAACGGTTTTGAATGCATCCTTCATTCGGCACCCCTCATCAATCAGTGTAGGCTCAAGAAGGGATTCTTTCAATGCTGACACTCTCGATTCTCCGGCGTGTCGCATCCTTGACGGTGAATCGAAGGTTCCCAGCAGGTGTTTCGAAATACAGCTCATCGCCCGGCTCAGGGATGCGAGAAAATTGACGCAACAGGAAGCCGCCCAGGGTGTCGTAGTCGCCTTCCGGGATTTCGAGTTGCAGCTCTTCGTTGATTTGCGTGATCGTCGCCCTTGCCTTGATGATCCAAGAGGTCTCGGAGGTGCCTCGAATCAGTTTTTTCTCGAGATCGTCCTCGTCCTCGAGATCGCCCACAATCTGCTCGAAAATGTCCTCTCGGGTCAGGATCCCGATCGCCCCTCCGTACTCGTCCACGACCACCGCCAGCTGAAAGTCCTCCTCGATCATCCGATTCAGAATCTCTTCCAGCTTTTGGTTCTCAGCGACATAGACCGCGGGTTTGATGAACCGATCGATTCTTTGTCTCAAATCACTTTGGCGAAAGATGGTGTGCAGTTCGAGCACTCCGATGATGTTGTCGATCCGCTCGTCAAATACCGGAATCCGGGAGTGCTTCTTTTCACGGTAGAGTTCGAAGGCCTCGAGCAATGAGCTTTGCTTCTCGATGGCGTCGACCTGGACCAAAGGCACCAATCCGTCTTTCGCGATCCGATCCCGGAAACGTAGAATCTTGCGGATGAGTCTTTTCTCGTTGGACTTGATCTGGGTGTCTCCTGAGTCCGAGGTGAGAAGTCCATGGAGTTCGTCTTTCACGCTCTGCTTCTTTCCGCTCCAGACCAGTTCCATCGGGGTCACGATCCGTGTGATCTGCGAGGTGTAAAGAGTCATCAGGCGGATCAAGGGCGAAAGCACCTTTTGGGTCAGAAAAATGGGGTAGGCGACCTTGGGTACGAGGACGTCTGCAAAGCGCCTGTACATGAACTTCGGGATCAGTTCACCGAAGATAATTACCAGCAGAGACCCGATCGTCGCTGCATAGGCTTCTCCGTGTTCGCCCATCAGTCTACGGAACTCGAGAGTGAGCACGACTGAAGTCCCCATGACACAGGTGCTGGTCATGAGTAGGGTCGACGAGAGGATCCGGTCGGGTGATTTGAGCAGCCGGAGAGCCAGTTGAGCTCCCCGATTTCCTTGCTTGCCCTTCCGTTTCAGGGTGAGCTTGTCTATCGATAACAGTGCGAGCTCGCTCCCTGAATAGAATCCCTCGATCAGGATGAACATCAAAACAATGGCAATGGTTCCAGGCGAGAGCGCAATCATTCTTCGAACGCCTCTTCGATCAGGGTGTCGAGAATATCCTGAAGGGTGATCATTCCGGCGATCTTTCCATTCGATCCACGGGTGAAGGCGACCTGAATTTTCTTCGACTTCATCTTCCTGAACAAGGAATCGATGGTGAGAGTGCTCGCCACGGTCAGCGGCTCATTGGCGAGAGTCATGACATTCTCATTCCGCATCTCGGGGCGTACCTTGAGTTCGGCCAGGTCCTTTGAGTTGATGACTCCTACAATGTCATCGAGATTCCGGTCATAAACCGGTATCCGTGAGTAGATCCGGTCTTTCAGGATGATCATGCAGGCTTGCTCGAGAGTCGCGCTAGAAGGAACCGTGATGATTTTTTTGATCGGTGTGGCGAGCTGATCGACCCGTGTATCGTCCATTTCGAAAACGTTTTTAATGAGCTCCAATTCGGTCTCGTGTAAGTGGCCCGTTTCCGTTTGCTCTTCCGCAAGGATGATGAAGTCCTCTTCGTGGAGTTGATGAAGCTCTTTCACCGGAGGGGCGGGTATGAAAAACCGGATGATGGAGACCACTGGGCGCATCACGAGGTAGAGTGGGTAAACAAGCGGGAGAAAGATGGAGATGATCATCTGATTCGCCTTGCTGGCGATCACCTTCGGGGTCAGCTCACATGCGATGAGCATGACAGGAGTGGTGATTAGGATCCCGAGTAGGGCGCTCATCTTCCAATCGAGGTTCATGGGCTCAACGATCCGGGTGGTGAGGATGGTGGCGAGCGAGATGTTCACGATCTCGTTGAACAGAAGAACGGTGATCAAGAGGCCCATCGAGTCCTGAATCAGGGTACGGATGCGCCGAAATAGCGGTTCTGACTCATCCTTGATCCTTTTGAGTTGGACCCGGGATAGCGAGAAGAGTGCGATCTCACTCGAGGAGAGCACAAAGGAGCAACTGATCAACAACACACAGAGAAGGGTGCTGGTAAGTGTCATGTCCCGGTTCTGTCATGAGGAAAGCCCGGGCCAATGTGATCGGCCCGGGCTCCCCGGATTGAGTACAAACTGCCGGTATTAAGCGGCACGCTTGGATGCTTTGGCTACAGCAGGTTCGGCTGCTGCTACCGGTTTTTGTTTCTTGGTCTTGGTAGGACGGGTCTCGTGAGTCTCGCCGCCGGCACCGGGGAGGTTTCCTTCGATCGGAAGGACCTTCTCGGTAAGGGCCACCTCGAGGACTTCATCGATGGATTTCACCGGTACGAAGTTGAGATGCTTGCGGTACTCTTCAGGAATCTCTTCCAGGTCTTTCCGGTTCTTCTCCGGAATGATGATGGTCTTGATTCCGTGTCTCATTGCGGCGAGGGATTTCTCCTTCAGTCCGCCGATCGGGAGCACGCGTCCGGTGAGGGTGATCTCACCGGTCATCGCCACATCCCTGCGGACCGGGATTCCGGTCAGGCGGGAGATCATGGCTGTCGCCATGGTGATCCCGGCTGAAGGTCCGTCCTTGGGGATGGCACCCTGAGGGAAGTGCACATGGATGTCGGTTTCGCTGAGCACGTCGGAGTTGATTCCGAAGTCGGCTGCGCGCCAACGGATCAGACCGAGAGCGGCCTGTGCCGATTCCTTCATCACATCGCCGAGCTGGCCGGTAAGGAGCATGCCTCCTTTGCCGCGGGTTGTAGCGGTTTCCACATAGAGGATCTCGCCACCCACCGAGGTCCAGGCGAGTCCGGTCGAAATGCCGACTTCGTCCCTTTCCTGCTCGTCTTCGCGGGAGTAAACCGCTGGTCCGAGGAACTTAGCCACCATCACAGGATCGATCACCGTGGTGTCGGTCTTGCCCTCAGCCACCATGCGAGCGGTCTTGCGGCAAACGGTTCCCACCAGACGTTCGAGATTCCGCAACCCGGCTTCACGGGTGTAGTTCTCGACAATGGCACTGATACCGGCATCGGTGAACTCGATCTGATCGGAGGTCAGTCCGTTCTCGAGGATCTGTTTCTCGATCAAGTACCTGCGAGAGATGAAGTGCTTTTCTTCCTGGGTGTATCCGGAGAGCTGGATCACTTCCATCCGGTCACGGAGAGGCGCCGGAATCTGCTCGAGGGCGTTACAAGTGGTGATGAACATGACATTGGTCAGGTCGATCGGCACATTGAGGTAGTGGTCGCGGAACGCGTAATTCTGTTCCGGATCGAGCACTTCGAGCAATGCGGCCGAAGGATCGCCTTTGTAGTCGGTTCCCATCTTGTCGAGTTCGTCCAGGATGAAGACAGGGTTGTTGGTTCCCGCTTGCTTCAAACCTTGGATGATACGACCGGGGAGGGCGCCGACGTAAGTCCGGCGATGACCGCGGATTTCAGCTTCATCTTTCACTCCACCGAGGGAGATCCTGACGAACTCACGACCGAGGGCCTTGGCAATGGACTTGCCGAGCGAGGTCTTACCGACACCAGGAGGACCCGAGAAGCACAGGATCGGCCCCTTCATGTTGTCCTTCTTCAGCTTACGGACCGCGAGGAACTCGATGATCCGCTCTTTGATCTTGTCGAGCTTGTAGTGGTCGTCGTCCAAGATCTCCATGGCATGATCGAGATCGAGATTGTCGACAGACGCCTTACCCCAAGGGGTATCGGTCATCCACTCGATGTAGGTCCGCATCATTGAAGCTTCGGAACTTTCAGGATGCATGCGTTCGAGACGCTGAAGCTGTTTCATGGCTTCTTGCTCGACATTGGCAGGCATCTTGGCGTTCATGATCTTCTCGCGGAGTTCGTTGATCTCTTCTCCTTTCGGATCATTGTCGCCGAGTTCGCTCTTGATCTGCTTCATCTGTTCGCGGAGAAAGTACTCTTTCTGCGACTTGCTGATCTCATCCTTGGTTTGCGAACGGATCTTCGCTTGGATGCTCAGAACTTCTGTTTCCTTGGTCAGGATCTCGTTGATCTTCTGGAGTTTGACGAAAGGATCGTGGATTTCGAGTACATCCTGTGCCGTGCTGACCTTCAGTCCAAGGTTGGAGGCGACCAGGTCCGCCATGCGGCTGGGCTCGGTGATGTTCTCGAGAACCATCATGATGTCAGGGGCAAGGACTTTGCCGAGACTGATCATCCGCTCGATCTGCTCCTTGATGGTGCGCATGAGAGCTTCGGATTCGGCCTTCTTTTCATTGGCCATTTCCTGAACCTGTTCCACTTGCACTTCGTAGAATGGAGCGGTTTGAGTGAATTTCTTGACACGGGCTTTGCACAGGCCCTGAGTCAGGATCTTGATCCGACCGTCGGGGAGCTTGCGCATGCGCATGATCATGGCGACGGTCCCGGTTTCGTAAATTCCGTCCGGAGTCGGTTGTTCGTCCGCGATGTTCTTCTGGGAAGACAAGAAAATCAGGCGGTCGGTTTTGGAAAGCGCTTCTTCCACGCTACGGATGGAAGAATCACGACCCACGAATAAAGGAATGATCATATAGGGAAATACAACAATATCCCTTACAGGAAGCATCGGTAGTGTTTGTGGGATTTCAATCTGTTCGCCGTCGTAGTTAGTTACCATTTACCCTCCAACAGGTTGTACTCAAGGAACAGTTCGGAGAGCCCGGAGGTTTGCTTTAGGGATTTGTTTTTACTTTGTTTTTAAACCAAAACAGTCAACTATTCTGATCGTGGCCGAGTCGATCCACCAAGGCCTGGAGGGCCGTGGGAAGAGGGGCTTCGAAGCGGAGTTCCTGCCCGGTTACTGGATGCCGGAATCCAAGAATACGGGCGTGCAAAGCCTGTCCGGGAAGTGCCTTCACCGCCCGCTGAATTTCTAGAGGAAGCAGTTTCCATTTGGCTTGGGAATCCGTGGGAGTTCCGTACACCGGATCGCCCAGCAAGGAATGGTGGAGGTGGGTGAGGTGCACGCGGACCTGGTGGGTCCGACCGGTCATGAGACTTGCCTCGATCCAGCTGGCAAACGGGGATTTTCCGGTTAGCGAATACTCACCGATTTTGCGGAATATCGAGACGGCTTTTCGGCCGTTTTCGACATTCACGGCCATTTTTTTCCGATCCTGTTGGCTGCGCCCGAGGGTCGATTCGAAGCGGAATTCATCCTCCCACCGGGGGGATCCGTAACAAAAAGCCCAGTACCTTCGTTCGATGTCGTGACGGGCGAAGAGGGCCGCGAGTCCCGCATGGGCAGCATCTGTTTTGCTGACCACCAGAGCACCGCTGGTGTCTTTGTCGATCCTGTGGACAATTCCGGGCCTCAAGACACCGCCGATTCCGCTCAAATCCTTGATCCTGTGTAGGAGCGCGTTCACCAAGGTTCCGGACCTTTGGGTCTCCGAGGGGTGGACAGTGAGTCCGGGCTGCTTGTTCACCACCAGGAGGTGCTCATCCTCGAACAGGATGTCGAGCGGGATGTCTTCAGCGATCACATCCAGGGGGGTCGGTTCTGGAATCTCGATGACGATTTCGGACCCGGGAATCAGCCGATCTTTTCCCCGGACCGGTGTTCCTCCCGAGGTGACTTGCTCCGCATCCATCAATTTTTGCAGTTGGGAGCGGGACAAGGATGGGGCGCCCTCTTCGTCTTCGAGTAAACGGAGCAAAGCCTTGTCAGCTCGGTCTGTCAAATCTCCGGGGACCAGAATGATCCACTTCCGGCTCATTTTCAGACTTTTTCGGGAAGAGACGCCTTCATCCGTTCCAGGTAGTGCCGGGTGACCTGGTCCACCGGAAGCTTCAGGCGTTTACTGATCTGCTGCAAAAACCCCCGCACATAAACCACTGCAGGCAGCTTGGCGAAGTTCTCCTCTTCCAGTGCGTGAAGATAAGATCTCGAAATTCTCGTGTAATCCGAAAGGTCCTCGAGAGTGATCCTCCGAGATTCCCGGATCTTGCGGAGAACTGGACCTGTCCAGGTTTCTTCGGGACCCAGGACCATGTCCGGTTCTGGAGAGGTGATTTCCTTGGCCGGGGCGACACTGACCGGGCTGTCAGAACGGCCGAAGGTCAATGAGGCCAGGCTGGCACTCGAAGGGTTGGGCCAGGAGTCACCTGCCGGTTCTGGAATGGAGACCGGAGAGGAGGGCATCCCCGGATTCATGCCGTGACCTTGATCGTAGGCGCGACGTTTTTCGGGATTCGAGAGCACCAGGTAGGCATTCTCAACATTCTTGAGCATCTGCTCGGTCTCTTCCCTTGAAAACACGCCGTAATGGGCGATGTTGTCCTTGCCGTAAGCCGATTTCAGCCGGAGATAGGCGGAACGGATCTCCTGGGGAGTTGCGTCCGGCGTGAGCTCCAGAAGGTCATACAGGCTGAGGGGATCCTCGTTGAGGTGCATATTTATTCTGCAAGGGTATGTTCAATCCTGGCTTGTTTCAACAGGTAATTGACAATCCGGTCGATGTGGATCGCGATCCGGGAGTGGGGATATTCGGCCAGAATCGGGCGCATTTTTCGTACCGACTGCCAGACGTTCGGCTCGTACTCGATATAACCGAGGTAATCGAGATCGATGCCGAAATACTTCTTCGCCACACTTTTCATAGAAAATCCGACGTCCACGTCGGTCTGACTCCGGGTCTGGTTGATCACCAGTTTGGGACGGAAGTTCTTGATGGCATTCCTCAGTTCCATGGCCAGGGCCGGATTCTGGAAATTGGTTTCGGTGAGCAGCTGCTGGGGAGATTGAATCCCGAGCGGATGATTCGGTGTCATGGCGGCTTCGATCAGAGGGCGAATCCCTTCGAAACGAGGAACATCGAGGAGTCGGCTGTAGTAACTCGCCTTGATGAACCGGTAGGCGTTCTCGATCGAGGTCGGCTCCGGGAGTGCGGTGATGATTCCGATTTCAGCGTGATTGAAGAACTCGAGGGTGTACGCGCTCGTGCCTGCTCCGAGATCCAGGATGACGAAGTGATGATTCATCCGGTCGAGGGCCGTGAGGATGCTTTGGATTTTTTCTTTTGAAATCTGTGTGATTTTGAGGTCGTCCTTGGCACCGGCGATCATCTGGAGATTCTGGAACTGGGTCTGGACAATACAGTCTTTCAGCTCGGGAGCGGACCCGTTCAGAAAATCAGAAAGGCATTTCGCCGGAGGTGACTGTCCGAGTACGGTATGGAGGTTTGCGCCACCCAGGTCGAGATCGACGACCAGGGTGCTGTATCCCATTTTGGCGAGAGTGAATGCCAGTGAAGAGGAGAGTAGGCTTTTTCCGACGCCGCCCTTGCCGCCGCCGATCGCCCAGATCTGCTGCTTCAAGAAAGGACTCCGGGAATTGAATTGCGTACCATGGGTCATCGAGCGTGGGTCTTTCAGTGACATGTTCGTTTCCATCCTAGAAACCACCTGTCCTTTTAGCCTAAAATACGAGGGGTGATTGTCAAGGAAATCCATTCGTTATACGATCTGCCCATGCAGGACCGTCCATCACTGTCACCCTCTTGGCGCTTGCGCCTCAGGAACGATCTCCACCTGGGAAGGAAGGTTTGGCATTGCGGGATGGGTGTATTCATGGCTCTGGTTTACGGGCTCGGGACTCCCAAAAGCGTCTGCGTTGGTCTGCTCTTAGGAGGGCTCGCTTTTTTTCTCGCCGGTGAGTACGCACGACTCAGGTTTCCCCGTCTGAATGCGATTGCCATCAAGGTGATGGGACCGATCATGCGGTCCAGTGAAGTGAACCGGGTGAGTGGAACCCCCTTTTATGTGGGATCGGTACTCCTGTCGGTGGCTATTTTCCCTAAACCCATCGCCATCCTTTCGATCCTTTTCCTCGCCATCGGAGACCCTGTGTCGTCCATTTTCGGGATCACCTGGGGACACAAAGGCCCGAGGTTCTCAAACGGAAAGTCATTGATCGGTACGGCCGCAGGTATGGGAATTTGCGCCGTGATCGCCTTCTTCTATCTCGTCTTCACTGGAGTACCGGTCTTCGCCTCGGCACTGACCGCCCTTGCCGGAGGTTTGGCCGGGGGTGGGGCGGAGATGATTCCGCTCGACATTGACGATAATTTCTCGATTCCCCTCGTCAGTGGATTGGCGCTGTGGGTGGCCTTCACAGTTTTTGGGATTTGAATGGAGTTGCTGAAGCAGACCTCCCTCATCCTCGGTCTCGTGGCCCTGACGATCGGAGTGTGGACCCTTTTCAGGCATTGGCGGAACCGCGTTTCCGTTCTCTTTTCTTTTCTGTGCTTTCTGGTCTCGGTCTGGGCCCTGAGTTTCGTGTCCCATGCCACGCTATTCGGGCGCCTTTCTTACGACATCCATCTATTCTGCAATGTCTTGCTTGCGCCGGCCGGCGTACTGCTCATGTCGAACTTTCTCGTCCGGAAGGTCGATGCTTTCAGTCGTCTTCTCTTCCTCACCTCCCTGGTCGGGGGCGGGGTTCTGTGTTTTCTGATCGCGTTTTCTCTTGGTCATGGTGAGGCATTCAAACTCGCGACCGGTTTCTGGCCTTCTTTCATCCTGGTCGAATACTTCCATCTCTTGGTGCTCGAGGCGCGCAGGAACACGGGATCCGGATCCGGAAATCTTCCCAGAGGCCGAAAAATGGTCCTCTATCTCGGTCCAATCCTCTCCCTCGCATTCTGCTCTTTCGACCACATTCCGTGGATGGGGACCACCATTCCTTCGATCGGGAACCTTCTGTTCGCCGTATATCTGGGGTTCGCAAGCCAGATCATCAATCCGAGAAAACTTTTCGGTCTCGATTCCCTGGTTTCGCGGTTTTTGGCGGTTCTCACCTTGTCCCTCGTGCTGACCGGATTTTTCGCGCTCTTGTACAACACCATCAGCAGGTCGTTTCCTCTGTTTTTACTCAACTCTTTTTTGATTTCCTTCGCGGTGCTCGCTCTTTGGAGTCCCTTGGTGACTTTTTTCCGCTTCATCGGTCGTAAGATTTTTCCAAGGACGCACGACGAAGTGAAGGAGACCGTCGACCGGTTTCGGATCCTTCTTTCCGCAGTGACATCTTTGGAAGACTTGCAGGAGGGCCTGAGGCAATTCTTCACGAAGACCCACGGAGCCGAGAGAGTCGAAATCACTCTCGACCCCGCCGGAGTGGATTTGCCCGAAAATGTGGAATCCTATTTTTTCGAGCTCCGCGAGAAGGGCCTTCCGCCGGTGTTACACAGGGGGATTCTCGAGCAGGAGCGGGACGCCCTGTACACCCGCGAGAGTCGTAGACCGATCGAGATGATTCTCGAATATCTCGACGCAGCAGGGTTTGACGGGATTCTCCCTGCTTATTCGAATGAGAAAGTCGTGGTGCTCATCCGCATCCGCCTTCCAGCCGGGAGATGGAGCCCGGACGAGCGTTTTTTCCCTTTCCCGGCAGCACCCGAACTGATGAATGAACTCGGTGACCAGGTTTTCCGCCTGGCCCGGATCGGCGAAGTCCGTGAGCGCGAGCGATTGATCCTTCTCGGAGAGATGGCTGCCGGTCTGGCTCATGAGATCCGGAACCCTTTGGGTTCGATCCGGGGGGCGGCCGATCTCCTTCAGGATTCAGGTCCTTTCGTCCAGGTCATCCGGGATGAAACCGCCCGATTGAATCGCCTGGTGGGGCAGTTCCTGGATTTCTCGAGAAATCCCCAGGGCGGACGCCAATGGATCGATCTCTGTGCGCTTCTTCCCCGTGCGATCACCAATACGGCATTCCTCGTTCCTTCGAACGTTCGGTTGCGTTTTGAGGGGCGGGATCACCCGGTTTCGGTGGAGGTCGTTCCAGATTCCATCCAGCAGGTCCTTTCCAACCTGATCCAGAACTCGGTCAAAGCCCTCGAGGGGGTTCAAGATGCCGAAATCGTCGTGAGGGTCGAAGCGGGGGGGTTCTCGGTGACAGACAACGGTATCGGGATGAGCGATGCGGTCAGGTTAAGGGTGCTTGAGCCGTTTTTCACATCCTCTGGTAACGGGACCGGACTGGGACTTTCGATTTGTGAGCGCCTGATCCGGTTCGACCGGGGGTGGCTCAAGCTTGAATCAAGGCCGGGGCAGGGCACCCGTGTGGAAGTGGGGTATCCTGATGCGCGATAAAGTTGTCATCATTGATGATGAATCCAATCTCCGGATGATTCTCGAGGCCACACTCGTTCGTGCCGGATACGATGCCGTGGCATTTTCCGGCTTCGAAGAGGCCAAGAATGTCATCGACACCGAGGATCTCGCGGCGGTGCTCACCGATCTTCAGATGCCCGATCATGACGGTATGGAAGTGCTTCAGTATTGCCATCAATACACCCCGGATCTTCCGGTGATCCTGCTCACGGCTTACGCGACCGTCGAGCGCGCGGTATCCGCGCTCAAAGCAGGGGCCTTTGATTTCGTTGTGAAACCGTTCGATCACGGGGATTTATTGCGAACCCTTGAAAAAGCTTGCCAGAGTCGTCGGTTCAGACGCCGTGAGCCCGCTCTAGAGATCATGAGCGCGGTCGGAGTCGGCCCGGTGCCCGTACCTTTATTCGGACGTGAGCCTTCCACAGTCAAATTGAGAGAGGAAGTGGAGAGGATTGCCAAAACCGATTCTTCGGTCTGGATGTCCGGTGAGGTCGGTACAGGCAAGCGGTCTGTGGCCTATGAAATCCACAGAAAGTCCGATCGGTCCCGCCAGGCCTTTGTCCAGGTTTCCTGCGCCACTCTGCCTCCCGTCTTTCAGTTGACAGAACTGTTCGGGGTCGAAAAGGGTGCGAGTCCGGTGAATCATTTCAGTAAGCCCGGGGTTTTTGAGCTGGCCCAAGGAGGGACTTTATTCATCGAAGAGATCGACAGTCTTTCCATCGAGACTCAGAATGCGGTGTTCAACATGCTCGAGACCGAGAGTTTCTCGAGGGTGGGTGGGGTCCGTTTGTTTCCGACTGACTTCAGGATCATTGCGACCAGTTCGCGGGATCTCGATCGCGATGTTCGCGAAGGTCTGTTTCATGTCGAGCTTTATTACAAGCTCACTGCTTCGGTGCTCGGCCTCCTGCCGCTTCGGAACCGGACAGCGGACCTTGAGTCCGATCTATTGCCCTATTTTCTTTCCCGAGCTTGCCGGCGTCGGGGGGTCCCGGTGAAGTCGATCGACCGGGAAGTCCTGTCATGGCTGGTTTCACGTGATTGGCCCGGGAATCTCGGAGAGCTCGAGCGGGCCATTCAAAGAGCAGTGGATCATGCACCGGGAGAGATTCTTCGCATTCAGGATTTTCCAGGAGTTTGAGAACGGATTTGAAGCCGGATCTGTCCGGTGGGTTCGATCCGTATGCGTCCTGCATCAAGCGCTTCTTGAAGCACCCGAGTGAACCCACTCCAATCGTCTGGGCTCCAGTGTTCCTGCAAGAGGGGAAGCCGGCATTCGCCGAACTCGGACTCGAGGCGAGCGACCAGTCGATCCAAGGGATGATTGGGGAGTGCTTGGAATAGGCTTTTCTGGTTCTCAAAAAGGCTGGGCCAGGTGTCGAGAAGGCTATTCACTCCGTAGAAGGGCAGCGCAAAGGGATGACGGTCCGGTCGGGTTCTTGAGAGCAGTTTTTCGTTGCCACTGAAGCAGGGATCACCGGGAAAAGCTGGTGTAGCGTAAAGATCACGGTCGAGTCTGGATGCCCATTGGGCGGTATTCAAGGTTCCCGAGACCGCAGCTCCTTCCACCACCCATACCGCTCGGGCCCATTCGGCGATGAGACGGTTTCGCTCATGAAAATGTCTGGGTAGCGGAGGGGTTCCATCCGGAAAGGGGGATAGAATCATTCCTCCGCTTTTCACAATGTCCTCTTTGAGTCGGGCAGAACCGGCAGGGTAATCCACATCGATGCCCGAACCGACAATGGCGAGAGTCCGGAGCCCGGCCCGGAGTGCGGCCCGGTGCGCGGCTTCGTCGATTCCTCGGGCGAGCCCCGAGATGATGGTCAATCCCGACCCTTTGAGAGCGTCAACGGTTTCATCCACGATGCGGATCGATCGACTCTGGGGGGATCTCGTCCCAACAATGGAGAAGCCGGTGTCAGGAAGATCCTTGAGCCAGGGCTCCGGGGCACCCTGGCAGAGTATGCGCCAATGCTTGTGGAGAATCGGTTCCATGCCGGTCATGCCGGTCAGAGTTCAAGGTCCGTGCCACGAACGGGTTCGATTCAATGACTCAGAATCTGGCCCAGAAAAGCCCGAGTTCGCTCTTCAGAGGGGGTCTTGAAGATCTTGTCAGGGGATCCCTCTTCCACGATCCGGCCCTGATCAAAGAAGATGATCCGATCCGCGACTTCACGAGCAAACCCCATTTCGTGGGTGACTACGATCATGGTCATCCCCGAAAGCGCGAGCTCCTTCATCACGGCGAGCACTTCGTTCACCATCTCCGGGTCGAGCGCGGAAGTCGGTTCGTCGAACAGCATCACCTTGGGCTGCATGGCGAGGGCTCGGGCTATAGCCACCCTTTGTTGTTGGCCACCGGAGAGGCTGCCAGGATACTTGTGGGCCTGCTCTACAATTCCGACCCGCTTCAAAAGTTCCAAAGCGAGGCGCTCGGCAACCTGAGGATCCATTTTCCGGACCTTGACCGGAGCGAGGGTGATGTTCTGAAGGACGGTCAGGTGGGGGAAGAGATTGAAATTCTGGAAAACCATCCCGACTTCACGCCGTATGGTGTCGAGATTCGCCCCGTCTTCCAGGCGGACGCCATCGATCACGATCTCACCTCGATCAAATCCCTCGAGGCGGTTCAATGTCCGGATGAAGGTGCTCTTTCCGGATCCAGAAGGTCCGATGATCACCACGACCTCACCCTTTTTCACGGTGAGGTTGATGCCTTTCAGTGCTTCGAAACTCTCGAATGTTTTGAAGACATCGCGGGCAATGACGATGTCGACATTCCGATCGATGTTGGATTCAAAAGGCGTCATGGCAGGCGAGTTATCCCTTTTTTTCAGTTAAAGCACAAGAGGAATTTTCTTCAATCAAAACGGTTGAATAATTGCGAATCCACCGTACACTGTGGCCATGATGGAACTCACCCGTTTTTCGAACCCGGGCCTCGGACTGGCGGCACTTTCGGCTTATTTTGTCAGCCTGCTTCTCCTGGCTTTCTACCGCTCGCGGTCGGCCACTTTGTCGGATTACTACATTGGCAATCACGATTCCACCTGGTGGCTGATCACCCTCGGGATGATCAGTGACTCGGTCTCCGGAGTGACCTTCGTTTCAGTGCCCGGGTCTGTGTTTTCCCAGGAGTATTCCTACTTCCAGATCGTGCTCGGATATTTCCTCGGGTACATGGTCATCACCACAGTGCTATTGCCTCTGTATTACCGGCGGAATCTGATCTCGATTTATTCCTACCTTGGAGAACGTTTCGGAGTTCCGGCCCAGAAGACGGCGTCACTTCTTTTCATCGCTTCTCGGACCTTCGGCTCGGCGGCCCGACTTTACATTTCGGTGATGATCCTGCACCAGTGCCTGCTCGGGGGGCTTGGTTTCAGTCCGACATTCTCTTTCGCACTCGCCATGGCCCTGATCGTCCTCTATACCTACAAGGGCGGAATCAAGAGTCTGGTTTGGACCGAGGCTTATCAGTCAGTGATTCTGCTTGTTTCGGTTTTGTTCCTGTTTGTCGCACTCTGGAAGCTCTCGCCCGATCCATTGAAGGCCGTTGCGGCGCCGAGGATTTTCACCTGGGATCCGATGAAGCCTGATTTTTTCTTGAAGTCCTTGTTCGGAGGCATGCTCATCACGAGCTCCATGAACGGTCTCGATCAGAACATCATGCAGATGAACCTGAGTTGCCGGAGTCTCAAAGAGGCGCAGAAGAACATGTTCACCCTCGCTTTTGTGATGGTGGCCGTCAATTTCGTATTCATGGCCCTCGGTGCCCTGACCCGGGAGGCCTATGCGGTCGGGAACCTGGCCCTTCCAACTTTGGCAGGCGGCGCCATCGCTTCCGACCGAGTTTTACCCGCCCTGGCTCTGGGTTCTCTTGGGACTGGGGCCGCGATGATGTTCCTGATCGGACTCTCTGCTGCGACCTTCAGCAGTGCTGGGACGATTCTTCCTGCTATCGCCTCTTCGATCGAGATCGATCTGCTTCCGGAGCGCTTGAAGGACAGGATTCCGGTTCGATTGGTCCATGTCCTCGCTGCAGTGGTGATCCTGCTTCTGATTCTGGTGATCCACGCTCTCGAAGCACGTTCCCTGATCGATCTGGTGCTCCGGTGCTCGGGTTACACTTACGGTCCCTTGATCGGGCTCTACGGCATCGGGATCTTCACTTCCTGGAGACTCGAGCCGGCACGGGTGCCGTTTCTTTGTCTCGGTGCGATCTCTCTCACCGCTGTTCTCGATCTAAACAGTACACAATGGTTCAGCGGGTATCGACTCGGAGTGGAGTTGATCGCCGTCAATGCAGGGCTCTTTTTGATGTTGGCGTTGGGTTTCGGGAAAAGCAGAGCCGCTTAGAGTGTCTTCAGGAACTCGATCAAGTCGCGCTTTTGGACAGGGGTGAATTTTTCACTTCCGTCCTCACGAGTGAAGATCTTCCGGTAGTGTCCGTCATTGGAAAGCCCGGGCCGGCTCGTGTCGAACAGATGTTCTGCAGAATCCTTCGCATTCCGCCAGTGCAAAGGGGTTTTCGTTCCGACCGGATATCCGACACAGTCCGGATCAAAGTCCTTTGATGGATCCAGGACCTCACCTGAATAGTAGGTTTTCGGGCGCTCTGCCGGAGGAGTCATCAGGGCACACAGGTTCGGGACAGCGTTGTTGTGGAAATAAGGGAAGCGGGCGAAGATTCCGTCCAGCGGTGGCGGCACGTATCCAGCTTGTTCCTCGATCACGATGTCGTACTGCTGTGAAAAACGAAGAGGGTTGAGCGCGCGGGCCAGTTCTTTCATGCCCAAGCGTCGCCCCGGATCGGTCCCCACATCCTTGACCCGGGTGCGGGTCGGGTAGCGGACCCCGATGGTGGTTCCGGAGTCGGGAGCATTCCAGTTTTTTTCATACTGGCCGTGACATCCAGCGCACGAATCCCGGTAAAGACGTTCTCCTCGCTGGGCCCGTTCAAGGTCGATCGGATAAGCCGAAAGGAACTCTTTCCATTTGGGGGCGCGAGTGGCGAAAACCGCAGTGGTCAATTCTTCGATGATCCCCCGGTTCTGTTCCATCCAGCTCACGAGTTCCGGCAGGTCGGCGCCACGTCCAATCTCGTTCCAAAGGAAGTTAGTGAAGATCGGATTTCCAGAAATCACGCTTCCGTCCGAAAGCCAACGGGTTTTGTATTTCACTGTCCACCATGCCGCCGGCTTGCTATCTGCAACCGCTGTTTCAAGTGGATTCGGACGGGGTCGAGCGGCAGTCACGGGATCTCGCTCGGCCCACGGGGTATCCGCCCTTCGTGCAAGAGACAAAGCGACTTGGGCCAGTGAGGTGTCGAGTCCCAGAGCCTCCGGCATTTTCAATCCGACAGAGGCGATCCGCTCGCGGGTCTCGGCATACATCCGGATTTCTTCGCGGTTGGCCCCGGTCATGGAAGCGAACAGCCCCGTCTGGATCCAGCGGGTGGCCTGTTTTCCATGGATGAAAAAGGAGTTCGCACGGGGAAAACGGTTCGTGAGTCCGAGGATCGGACGGCCAAAGAGTTGCGCCGAGTGACAAGCAGCACAGCTCAGTGTCACCCCCCGGATGGAGCCGCGTTCGATCAAGGAGACCCCCATGGGAAGAGTCGGGCGGACACCTTTCGGGAAGGGGATTTCCCCTTCTTGCTCAGGGTAGTCGTGTAAACCGAGCCATTTCCAGAATCCCTTGAAGTCCTTGAATTCGGATCCGAGGGCCAGCACAGACCTCATCAGTCCGAAAAGCGGGTCACCGGGTTTGGAATCGAGCACACGTAATGACTGACGTTCAGGGACCAGGAGGCCGGTGATCTCGAGGGGGTACTGAAGGGCGTGCAGGCGACCTTTGCGGACTTTCTCTTCGAAAACGTCCTCGGACCAGGCATACGGATTCGGTCTGCCGGCCGGATCGATTTGTGCAGTAGAGGACCAGTCCGGCTCGACTGGAGCCGCGCTAGAATGGGTTGGCGCAGCCCAGGCGATGCCCAGCCCGATTAGCATCGAACCGATTCCAGTAATGAAGCGGCGCACAATCAACCCCCTGTACCCAAGGTTTTCCTATGTCAAAAACCGATTGTCAATGTGGCAATTTGGCGGGATTTGGGAGAAAACGTGGAGAAATGAAGATTAAGGTCCAGCGTCTCGGAATCATCATCAAGCACCATCATAATGAAGCTGCGGCTTTGTCGCTCGAGTTGGCCGATCTCCTGCTGAACCGGGGCTATCAGGTCTTTTTCTGTGACGAAAGCGCCAAAGTGCTCCGGTCCCTCGGATCCGAGCGGTTACGGAAATTGAAAGTGGTCAAGAAGTCGGGGCTGGCGCGCAAAGTTGACCTCATCGTCGTACTCGGAGGGGACGGCACTTACCTGAGTGCGGCTCGTCTGATGAAGGATGTGAGTATCCCGATTCTCGGGATCAACATGGGCACACTCGGATTCCTCACCGAGGTGCGAAAGGACGAACTCCACGATGTCATCCACCGGATCCTGAACACTGGATCCATTGCGATTTCAGAGCGTGTCATGCTCGAGGTCAGTGTGATCCGGAAGGGCAAGACCGTGCTCAAGGACCTGGTGGTCAATGATGCGGTGGTTTCCAAGGGTGCCATCGCCCGGATCATCGGGGTGAAGATCAATGTCAACGGCGAATGGGCCAATACGGTCCGTGCGGACGGGATGATCATCAGTACTCCGACCGGCTCGACCGCTTATTCGCTCGCAGCGGGCGGTCCGATTGTCATGCCCCAACTCGGGTGCATGTTGCTCACACCGATCTGTCCGCACGGTCTGACTCAGCGGACGCTGGTCCTTCCGGACGATGTGAATGTCGAGTTGATGCTCGAGTCCATGCCCGGTCATGTGTACCTGACCCTCGACGGGCAGAATGGTCTGGACCTGAAGGACGGAGATCTGATCCGCATTTCGAGATTCAAAAAACACAAACTCAAGATCGTAACCTCACCCAACCGCGATTATTTTTCCCTGCTGCGTGAAAAACTCAACTTCGGAGGAAAGTGATGATCCAGACCATCAAGATCCGTAATTTCGCCCTGATCGAGAATGCCGAGATCCCCTTCGAGCGGGGCCTCAACATCCTGTCCGGAGAAACAGGCGCCGGGAAGTCCATCGTCCTCGAGGCGATTTCGCTTCTGCTTGGAGGACGTGCCAATAGCGAGACCATCCGTTCGGGAGCGGACGAGGCGGTGGTGGAAGGGTATTTTGATATTGAGCAACTTCCCTGGCTCAAGGTCCGGCTGCAGGAAATCGGTATCGAGTGCGATGGAAACGAATTGCTGATCAAGCGAACGGTCAGCAAGAGCGGTAAAAACCGGATTTTCTTGAACGGTCAACTGGCGACTTTGAACATGCTCTCGACGGTTTGTGAGGATTTGATCGATCTGTGTGGTCAACACGAACACCAGTCGCTCTTCAAGTCGGTTGTCCAGATCGCGCTTTTGGATCGTTTTTCCGGTATCGAAGATTTGCAGAAAAAAGCGTCGACCCAATACCGCAAGACCGTGACTTTGCTCGAGGAGTGGGAGTCGCTCAAGAAAAAGGAAGAGGAACGGGTCCAGCGCCTCGCGTTTTTGCAGTTTCAACTCGAGGAGTTGGAAGCGGCGGCATTGGTCCCCGGAGAAGACGAATCCCTTGCGACTGAAAAACGACTCCTGCAGTCTGTCGGGCAACGGATGTCGCTCGCAAGCCAGGTCCACGATGCCTTGGATGGCGAGGAAGGGGCACTCAATGCGCTCCGGATCGCTCTTTCGAAGGTGAAGTCACTCTGTCAGATGGATGAAGGTGTGGAGTCCCTCCAGTCCTCGATCGAGAGGGCATTGGCCGAGGTGGAGGATGCGGCCCACGCTTCACGCGCCTACACATCACGGGCGGACTTGAGTCCCCATCGACTCGAGCAGGTCCAGGAACGCCTGAGTTTGATCACCAATCTCAAGAGGAAATACGGGAACCTTCTAGATGAGATCATCGCTTATCAGGCGAAGCTCCGTGAGGAAATCGATCTCCTGACGCATCTTTCGACCCGTTTGGACTCACTGGAGAACGAGTACGGAGAAGAACGGAAGCTGGCGCTCAAGCTCGCAAAGGATCTTTTTGAGAAACGCAAAAAGGGGGCGGAAGGTCTCAGCAAAGCCGTTTCCAAAGAGCTGAAAGAGCTCCGGATGCAGGACGCCGAGGTGGGATTCTCGCTCGTTTTTTCTGATGATCTGGCTTCCTGGGGCGGCGAGTCCCTGGGGACCGGAGCAGAGCTCCTGGTCCGGACGAATCTCGGTGAGGAGAAAAAGCCGATCCAGAAGATCGTGTCCGGTGGCGAGTTGTCCCGTCTCATGCTGGCTATTCGCCGGGTGATCGCGGACAAGGGTGGCATCGGAGTCTATCTGTTTGACGAGATCGATGCAGGACTGGGTGGTCAGACCGCTTTCACGGTGGGCAAAAAATTGAAATCGGTGGCCGGCTACAACCAGGTGTTGTGCATCACCCATGTGCCCCAAGTGGCTTGCTTTGCGGATCACCACCTGTCCATCAGCAAGCAATCCTCGAAAGGGCGTACGGTCACCGAGGTGAGGTGCTTGAGTGATGCCGAGCGCAGGGATGAAATCGCTCGCATGCTCGGGTCCGAAAAGCTCACCCCGGCCGCATTGAAGAACGCCAAAGACCTGATTGAGAGTGCCCGCGCCTGAGGGCGGTCTCAGTTCAATCTAGGGACAATAGTGCCATTCAATCCGAGGAAGAGAGCGTCCTGCGGGTGTTTTCAGAATGATTTTTCCGAGCCATTCGGGAACCACGGCATCCTTTAAATGACAGGATCTTTTTTCCAAAGTCATTCGAATCCGATCGATTGCGGGATCCCCCGCCTTGCCGTCGAGGAGCACCTGAGTGGGCCCGGGCTTTTCAAGCGATTTTTCGAGCTCTTCAGGACTCCCGAAGACGGTCAGTGAGTGTTCTGGAAAAGTGTAGTAGGGGGGCTGCCCCCGGTAATCGCGGCTGGCCACCACCGGTACCGCGGGATCTAGATTCCTATGTGCCAGGAATGGCGCACCGAGAGTGCGCATGGAAGCTCCGTGGAGGGTCGAGATTGCAAATGCAGGAAGATTGACCAGTGCGAAGGGGATCCACCAGACCGGTCGAGCCATCTTGGTCGAGAAATTCTGGAAATAAACAAGCCCCATGAAGGGCACCCAGTTCAAAATGGGAAAGAGGAATCGGTATTCTTTGTTGGTGATCAGGCAATGGAGCACAAAGAATGACCACGCGAAGGAGGAAAGAATCCACCCGTCCTCCTCCTTGGCGTTTCTGTAGAAACCGAGTGTACCCAAGAAAAGGGGAATGGAAACCAGCGGATTCAACTGGAGGATCCACTCAAAATACATCCACCAGGGATAAGGATTATAACGAGCGGCGACTCCGTCCAGCAGGTTCACCTTGAAGTAAAGGTAGGGGCTGAACACCCAGTTTCCGTATCCGATTCGATCGAACAGGACTCCCAACGCGAGTGGGACTAGAAATCCACCAAGCAGGGCCAAGTGGGCCTTCCTCAATCCTTTAGCTCGGACCACCAAAGCCAGGGCGAGTCCCGCGAGACCGAGGGCGATCTGATACCGGGCCAGAAAAGCGAATCCGAAAAATAGACCGTTCCTAAATGCGCTCCGGCTCTGAAGCATTCCGAGCAGACCCCATGAGAGCATGATGCCGGCGAGGTTCTCACTGGAGGTCCGGACATGGATGTAGGGGAGGAACCAGAGGAGCGCGATTGCCAGGGAACCGTGGGGCGCGAGTCCGTAGCGATCCCGCATGAATCTCCAGATTTTCACTAGGAGCCACAGGTTCAGGGCACCGTAGATTCCTTGTACGAATGTGGCCGCTGTGAAGGGCTCGTAAATGCCGAGGCTGATCAGGAGTTTCATCCAGCCTGCATGGAGCAAAGGCTGAAACCAGGGTCGGATCTGGGCGGCATATTCCCAAGGCAGTGTGGACGCGTCCCGGTTGAGACCGAGAAAGTAATTGGCCCACTCCAGGATCTGATAGTGCTCGTCAGGATGGTGGTAGCCGTAAGAGGTCCACGCGGCCACGGCGTGACCGACCAGGAGGACGAGAAAGGCGACCCATTCGATCCTGTGGACAGGACGGCTCATGGCTCTCCGACCGGCTCGAATGCGCCTTTTTTAACCCGGTAGAGGTCGAGGTTTCTCGAGCAACGGTGGCCGACGACATTCAGGGATCCGGTCGCTCCCGGAACATTCTTGCGAGCCTCGAGTCGACTGGTGAATTCAGCGCGTGTTCCGGGAGTCTCTTTCAGAGTCTCGAGAACGAGGACCGCGGCGTCGAAGGCCACGGCCTCGAGCTCACCCGGATAACTGGAGTGGGTCCGATGGAATAGGTCGTAAAATTGCTTCGTTTCTTCGGGTGGATTCAGGGTGTTGAACGCCACAGGAAAAGCCGCACCCTCGACCAGGTCTCCCGCCCTTTGGATGAGTTGAGGGGAGTTCCAGGATGAAATCCCGAGGTATTTGAGTCCTTTGGCATCCCGGTAGGCGAAAGTGGGGATGACTTGGCCGGCTGTTCTCGCCTCATCGGCGATGAATACGGCCTCGAAGTCCGCCAACGGAGGAAGATTGAAGTACTGTTGGGTCTTCATGGTCTTACGGGTGATGTTCAGTTCTTTTCGCTTTTCCGCCAACTCCTGGAGCTCTTTCGCGCGGGTTTCGGTGTAAAAGAGACCAAGCGTCTTGTCTACCGGCTCACGGAAGTCGGTCAGGTCGGGGTCGTAGAGTTCAAAGGCTTTCACTTCACCGTTAAGCCGTTCCAGCTCCGTCCAGAAAGCATGAGCCATTTCTTCTCCGGCCTTGTTGTCCGGCCCGAGAATCGCAAAGCGGTTGAGGCCGAGGGTCTGAACTGCATACTTTGCGATTTTTGCCGCCTGATCCTGAATTGAAATGGAGCACGAGAAGATCTGAGGATCGACGTCACCTTGGACCTGCGCCACTGAGATCAGGGGTATTTGGTAAAAAGCCGCTTTGTTCCGCAGAGAATCGAGATGTTTCCCGAGCAGGGGTCCGATGACGGCGATGACTTCCTGCTCTTCCACCAACTTCTTCAATGCCACTTCGTGACTCTCGGCCGAATCTCCGCTGTCTACCGGAATCAATTCGAACGATTTGCTTTGCTCATCCGTCGAACTCTGAAATGCGAGTTCCACCGCTCGTTGGACTCTTTTTCCGAAATTCTCATACTTTCCACTTAGAGGGAGGAGCACTCCGATGCGCTTACGGTTCACGGGCCCATTGTAGAGTTCCTTAACCGGCTGAGGAGTGGGTGTGACCATAGCCACCGGAGTGGGGGTGGCTTGTGCTCCCTCCGGGATTGCCTTGTGGTCGACTTGTCCGGTGAGGATCTTGTCCACTCTTTCCCGGAGTGCGATGACTTTTTTCCTGTCGGTCGACCCCATTTCATCGATAACGATGGAATCCGCGGTCTTTTTGGATTCGGAAGGTTTTCCTGCATCGAGATAGGCGGTTGCGAGGTTGAATTGATAGTAGGGTTGGTGATCCGGAAAAGGATTGAACTGAAGGGCCCGCTTGAAATTGATGATGGCCGCACTCGGGTTTTTCTCCGCCAGGCGGATCAGTCCTTTCAGATTCCAGTACTCGGTTTTTTCCGAATTCCGGAGTTCAGGCTCGTGAATCCGGTTCAGGCTTTCGATGGCTCGGACATACTCCCCGCGGGTGTACAATCCCTGGATTTTTTTGATGTCCGATTCGAAGGAACTTTCCCCTCTGGTGTTCTGGGTGGGCTGAAGTCCGGCACGGGGTGCAGGTGGAGTGGCGCAACCCGGAAACGCGAGGATTGAAGCGCACAAAATCAATGCTTTACGCCAGTGGTGAGCCATTCCACCCATTAAGCGTCAGCCGCTTCCGGGAGTCAATGTCCGGAAGGGCTCAATCATTCAGTTTGGAACGGATCTTGAAGATCTGCTCGGCGAGTTCTTCAGACAAGGACTCGAGACGATTCAGACCCGCGGCGTCATTTGCTCCATTGTTCAGGAAGCGATCCTGCTCAGACTGCAATTGACGCAGGTCTCTATCCAGGTTGAGGATCCCTTGGTGCTGCTGCTCCAGGATCCGGGTGTTCCGGACTTCTGCCGGGTTACCGCTTTCGAGGGTCATTCGGATCTGGTCTTGGGTCGTCGCCCATTCTGCCCTGAATTTCGGCCAGGTCATCATGGTCTGTCCCGCGGAGACCCGGTTGTAGTAGTGGTTGAATCGGGAGGAGTTCAGTTCGAACTGGTTCCGGATGAGGTTCAAAATCTGGATCAGTTCTTTTTTCTCGTTCTTGGCCTTCAGTGCATGGGCCTCGAGAGTGGCCTTCAATTGGTTCTCGTAGTCGGCAGGCTTTTGTCCCGCGATGAAATAAGTCCGTTCCGAAAGGAGCTCTCCATTCGCAACAGATGTCACGCTGAGCGTGTATTCGCCGTAGGGAAGGGGACCCCCATCATGATTGACGAAGTTCTCGCTTGTGGCGCGTCCCTGCTGGATCTTCACCCGTTGACGTGACTCATATCTGGGTTGTTTCAGAAGGGTTCCTGGGACCCCTTTCAGAGACAGCTGGAGTTCGGTCTGATCAGGAAGCTTCGAAAAAACATGGAAAGCAGGAGTGAAGCCCTTACCTCGAATGGCTGCAATCAAGGTCTCATTCCGGGCATCGGTGCTTTTGAACAGTGCATTCACCCTGAAGTAGTCTTCCTGGCTCATGTCGGCTTGAAGGGTCTCAAAAGGTGCGGACTTCGGCGCCGCGTACCACCATGTACCAGCCACAAGGAGAATCGCGCCAATGAGCTGAGTGGGGATCGAGATCCGCTTGGACTCAACCGTGCGGACCTCGATCCTGGGAATCTCGATGATCCGGACCGGATAGGACGCTCTTCTCGGAGCTGCTGCGACTTCCACTGTGGTTTCGCTGTAGCGAGGAGCTGGCTCTGGACGGTTACTTGCATAAACCGGAGCGTCTACGGTAGCAGAGCCACTGGTCAGGGGGCGGGATGAGCCGGTCGGAGTACTCGGACGGGAAGATGGCGGACGCTGAGTGGCACCCATGACCGGACGGCGGATCGAACGTTCACCCAGAACGGTTTCAAGGCGTTGCCAACCGCTCAAGTCGGTGGACCAAACCAAGGTGGTGCCCTTAATCTGCCCGAGGTCGTAGGCCATCAGCAAGGCATCCCAAGAAATTCGCTTCTCGACATCGCCATCCAGGTAATACCAAGACGTGGCGGTAGCCCGGGTTTTTCCAGTCGCAGTCGATCCTGTTTTTCCATTTTCGGTCAGCATCGTCATGAATGAGTTTAGCTCAGGGGCGAGACGATACAATGGGCAAAGATTTCCCTGAAACACCGCTGTTATTTTGACGCACTCAAGATCTTCTGCGGGCCCGCCGAAGAAGCCGGTATGATGAGACACACTCTCGTTTCACTGGTACTGATTTCTATCATCTCCGCACTCGGATGCGCGGGTGCTTCCTTCCAAGTGAAGAGCGATCCGATCGACGCCGAAGTTTTTGTGGAGAACCCCAAGACCGGGGTGAAAAAGTCGGTTGGCAGGACCCCTGTGGAAATTTCCCCCTCCACACTGAAGGAGGTGGCGGGTCCGGACATCCTCGCCGGTGAGTACTTCAACTTCATCGTCGAGAAAAAGGGCTACGTGACACAGAAACAAAGTGTTCCGTCCACCCGGTTCGGGACCCTGCTCACTTCTGTCGATGTGAAGATGAAAGAGGGAGACGATGTCAAACAGGTGAAGATCGCCGGAGAGATACTCGACCGTCTTTTTGCAGCGCAAAAGTTCGCCCTGAAGAAAGAATACGAACGGGCCCAGATCGAACTCGACCGGGTGATCGCCGAATATCCTGACTTTCCGAGAGCACTGTCCATGAGGGCTTCTATTTATTTTGTGCAGGGCAAGTTCGCAGAAAGTATCAAGTGGTACGAGCAGGCCTTGAAATACGATCCCAAGATGGAGGACGCGATTAAAATGATCGCGCGTGCGAAGCAGGGCAGGGTCCCAGCTTCGAAACAGGGAGGTAATCCATGAACCGGTTTTTTCTCTGGATCGCACTGTTCATTCTTCCTTTTCATACCCCAGCGAACGCTGCTCCGACAGACGCCGCGCCGTCGGTCAAGGGCTCAGATACTCTCGGACTCGAGGGTGGGGCGATTTCTGCGAAGGCCCTGCTCGAGGACCTCCTGATCAAGCGTTATTCCCAAGGTCTCTCTACGTTCATCGACCGGCAGAGTTTCACGGTGGGTGCCGAATTGGTTCTGGTTGAAAAGGCCCGTGAGACCGACAAGCCAGAAGAGGAAGAAGAAGACAACGGACTTCCTGGAGACCTCTTGCTCGGATCCATTGACCTGGATGAGGCACTGAAGGCGGCCATGACTCCCGAGCTTCGTGCAAAAATCAATCAGTTCGTCGGAGATTACCGCGTCAAGACGGCCAATATCCGTGTAGGCTTGAAACCCTCGGTCCAGAGTGCAGCCAAAGAACAGATCGAAACCTGGCTCAAGCAACGTGTGAGCGGCGAATTTGGGAGCTCCGCGAACGTTACCGTCGCGTACTATGCGGATCCGGTTGAAAATCAACGGAGTTTCTTCGAGAAGCTCGAGCAATTCCAAGGCCTCGCGGGCCAACTGGTGCTCGCATTCGCCATCTTGGCCGCAGCGCTCATGTGGGGTTTGTTCAACAATCGTAGCCAGAAGATGGAAGCGGCCGAGCGGGCAGCAGCTGCAGAAGGTGCCAGTGCCGGTACAGTGAATCAAACCGGCTCCGCGAGTGCTAACTCGGACGGAACGATCGAGACCGTACGGAACGAGGCTGAAGAAGCTAAGGCAGTTCGAGAAATCCGCGATTACAATAAGCGTCTTCTCAACCTTGTTTCAAAACTGGCTGGCGAATCAGAAACACTTGTACGTTCTTGGTGTGACATGGGTGATGAGGGGATGATGCGGATGGCTTGCTTCTCGGAGGCAGTCGGGTCTGAGATGGGCAAACTTCCCGTCCCGGCCGATGCGATGAAAGATCTTTCTAACGCATTCAGTAAGATGCCTGAGGTTTCTCCAATCGAGAAGCGTGATCTCCTGAAAAAGGTGTACTGGGACATCATGATGGTGATGAACCTCGGTTCCGAGGCATTAGAACGCCCGTTCTCGTATGTTTCCTCGATGAAGAACAACATGCTTCAAGAGGTTCTCATCCAGCAGAACTCGAAGATGAAGACCCTAGTGGCGATGTTCATGCCGGAAGGTTTGAGACAGCAGTATGTGTCGAACCAGGACGAGGAAACCAAGTTGGAACTCCTCAAAGAGGCCTTGAGCATGAGCGAGATCGCAACCGACGACTTGAGAAACTACGAGCATCAGTTCCGCTCCAGCATCCGTCCGGATGACCGCAAAGACGTGGTGGTCATTGAGTCGGCTCTGCAGAAATTGATCTCAGCCCTCACTCCGATGGAGGAGATGGCGCTTTTGCCGCAGCTTTCGGGTCCGGGCATCGAAGCATACAAATGCTCCCAGTTCAGCCTGGCCTTCCTGCATGAGTGGAATGACTCGGCCTTGAGGCCGGTGTTTTCCAAGGCGATGCCGGATGAAGTGGTGGCTTTCTTGCGGATGCGGATGGACAGTCGTGACCGCGTGATCGGTCTTTGTCCTCCGATGACTGCGATCGTCGCTTCTGACGACCTCGAACGTGAGAACAGCTTCACTGAGAAGGAGCAGAACATCCTTCTGAACCAGTTGGCGGTCCGCGTCCGGCAGTTGGTAGATGCAGGTGAGATCCAATTGATCATGGCGTATCAGGGATCTTTCGGGGACCAGGATGATTCGGCGGATCGTAATGCGGCTTGATCCGAGGCTCCTGCTCATTCCGCTGTTGCTGATGACGACGGATGTACAGGCGGGTGATTACCGAGCAGTGGTCGGCCTCGGGTTCGGGGGCGCCGGTATCAAGAGAAACTCCTCTTTGACATCAAGTGTTCCGGGATTGGTGACCCGGAGTGAAGGAATCGGGACGATGGAGATCGGGATCGAAAGGATCCTGAGCGACCGACTCACTGCCGCGATCAGCCACTCGAGGGGCTTTAGGCTAGGACCGTTCTCGGCCGGGGTGGGGTTTACCGGTTTTTTTGCGCGCTATTATCTTTTC
The DNA here is from genome assembly GCA_027491115.1 of Pseudomonadota bacterium. Classification (GTDB taxonomy): domain Bacteria; phylum Bdellovibrionota; class UBA1018; order UBA1018; family CAIMNF01; genus CAIMNF01. The sequence continues at coordinate 464 of JAIXWV010000020.1, read as the reverse complement.
CAACAGTCCTGGGGTTCGAGTGATTCAGGAACCGAGACCACCATCCTCGTCAGAAGGATTCTCCCGTATGTCGGGGCAGGGATTGGTCTCGCGAGTGGCACAATCGAGCGTGCACCGCCCGACCTGGTCACGAGCTTAAGTGCTTCGGCTTTGTTTCTTGGAGCGCGATTGGGTGCGGACATCCCGCTCAGTTCGAAGGGATACGGTGTTCGAGGCGAAGTGGGGAGTTCGTTCACGGGGACGACAACAGGACCGGAGCCGTCGAGTTTGAGTTATTTCTCGGTGGGGGCTGCGATCTACCTCCAATTCTAACTCTAACTGCCCCCTTATGTTTCGCTTTCCTGGCTCCTTGAAAAATTTAAGTGCGTGTGCTCATTGGCCTTTCTCTTGCGTTGACTTGGGTCATGAGAAGACGCTGCCCGAACCCTAACTGCAATCGTGAGCCATCTCTGCTGGATTCCTCT